>NZ_JONP01000033.1 GCF_000711725.1 Roseomonas aerilata DSM 19363
TGGGCAACTTCGCCACCGCCCACACCGTCACCTTCGAGGTCACCCAGACCGGCCTGACCAGCGCCTCCGCCGGCGCCCCGCTCGCGGCGCTGGCCTCCAGCTTCACCGCCAACTTCCTCATCAACGGCTCGGCCATCTCCAACGTCACCCTCTCCACCTACGCCGACGCCAACAACACCGCCTTCGGCCGCAGCCAGCTCCTCTCCTCCGTCTCCTACAGCAGCGGCCCCACCAACGCCTCCGGCGCCCTGCTCTCCAACCCCACCCTCAACAACTCGCTCTTCTCCGAGACCGTCGTCATCACCGCGACCTTCACGGCCGCCGGCGCCACCCTCAACGCCGACGCACAGATCGTCGCCGTCCCCGAGCCCGCCTCGCTGGCCCTCTTCGGCATCGGCCTCCTCGGCATGGGTCTCATCCGCCAGCGCAAGACCACGAAGCCGCTCGTCTGAGCCGAGATCCGGACAAGCAACACCGCGTCACCGGCAAGTGATGCAACAAGGGCCGGGTGTCTGGCCACCCGGCCCCTTGCTGCGCCTCGGGACAGGAGATTGATGACCATGCAAAGCGCGCCCGACGAGCTCATCGAGGTCCTACGGGAAACCGTCGTCTCCCTCGTTCGTCGCGACGGGCCTGACCTCACCGCACGCCAGCTCAGCATCTTCCTGATCGTCTATCTCGGCGAGGGCCCACACACCGTGCGCGGCCTGGCCTCGGCGCTGAACGTCCCCAAGGCTTCGGTCACCCGCGGGCTGGATCGCATGAGCAAGTTCGAGCTCACCCACCGCAGGACCGACCCGCAGGATCGCCGCTCCGTGCTTGTGCAGCGCACCGTTAAAGGCACCGCTCTGGTGCGCGAGATACAAGCCGTCATGGGCGAAGCCGCAGATGCGTTGGCAAAAAAGCTCAACTTAAGGAAGGCACACGCTAGCAGCCACACCCACTGACCAAGCAGACGACACCCGCTCACGCCGATCAGGAAGCGAGCCTGATTGTGTTAGCCGCCATACTTTCCACGCAAGGAGAAAGCTGTGCTCAAGATACTGCGCCAGTGCGTTGCGCTCGTCATAGACGTGTTGGCGTTTGACGATGGTGAACACCCTTTTCGATCACATCGAGCTAGGGGGCACAGCCTACGGCCTGGGCCTTCGCACCGCCTGCAATTAGTGCTGCGCCGCTTAACAATGAGGCCAGCGACAGCTGCGGACTGAAGCTGCCCTGTTCTGATCGCCTCTTACTCAGATTGTACCGGATTAAGCAGGGTAGCTGCAGGTAGCTGTGGCCACAGCGCCCCTGGCACAACCTCTCGCAACGGACACAACCGATGCTCAAGGCTGCTGACAGGATAACCACCCTCTCCGACCACTTCGACGATGCCTTGGACAGGATACGCGAAGCGGATCCCGAACTCAGCAAGGACGAGTTTACGGCGCTTCTGGACAACGCGCTCGATGCGGTGCGGGGCCTCTCGGCAACACGTGCCGAGACGTGGCAACAGCACGCGGAGAAGTTGATCGTGGCCGGTCGCGTGCGGGAAGATCTGCGATCTGCGGCCGCCGAGGGGCTGATCAAGTCCTGCATCTCGGACGCAGTTTACCTGTCAATGATTGGTCGCGCATGACACCTGCAATGCTCCCTGTCGAACAGAGGCCATCGGTGGGCCGCTGACCCTGTCAGCGTCCGCGCTGAACGACGGCGCTCGCCGCTGGATCGCCAAGGTGGGGATCGAACCTTTGGGCACCCCCTGCTTCAGGAGAACAGGTTAGGCGGCATGTTTGCCAAACACGATGGCCTCGTCGCCGATAGGAGAGGCAAAGGGGCAATTTGATGCCTCACTGCGGCTGGCGAAACTAAAACGTGTGAGCCAATAAAGAACAGTTATGCTTCCGCCGCACTGTTTCGCCAAGGGTCAGTCACGGTAGATAATCATGGTGGTCCGGACTTGCGAGGTGGCGCTGCCTGTCGATACTGTCGGCTTGAATCGTCCTCTCTAAGCATGGAAGGGATGCTGAGGTGCGGCTTCTGAAGGGCCCATGAATTCCTTGCAGTGGAACCAACAAGTCGCGCAAGCCGTCCAGTTGCTTACGCCTGGGCAGCGGCGTGCCGCTCGTTGGATGCCATCGGACGGGACAAGCTGCCTGGTGTTCAATACCAAGCCACGTCCACCCGTTAATGTCCTTCACGCCCTTCTCGCCATCGGCTTGGCTGAGCGTGATGCCAACACCTCCGGAGAAAGTTGGCGTCTGACGGAGCTTGGCCTCGGCGTCAGGGCCGCTCTGGAGCCCGACGGTGGCGCTTCCAGCCGGGTCCAAATGGGAGGGACTAGCCGTGACGAGAGGCTGCTGACGCCGGAGCGGTGCCGCGCGGTACGGGAGATGTTGCAATGGAGCACGGAGGATCTCGCGCGGTACGCCCAGGTTGGGAAGGGCACCATCGACCGTTTTGAGATGCGGATGGGGAATCCGCATCCACGAACCTTAAAGGCGATCCTCGCTGCTTTCCGCGCCGCCGGCAGTGAGTTCGCGAAGGACGCCTCCCTTTAGAGGAGGCATTCTGGCCGCTTCCTTGTCCAGCATGGACATGCAGGGTAGCGAACGAGCGCTCAGCTCAGTGCGAGCCATCTACCCTCTCTGTTTGTCGTGATGTAGGTGTGGACAGCACCTCCTTCAGGTGTAGGTCCGTCCAACCCATTGAAATTCGCCTTTGTCGAAGAAGTTCCTCACCGACATCATTCAGCAATCCACCGAGATGACGGGCGTTGCCTCCGGGCAGCTCGCGGCCGACCTAATCGCCGCCATCAAGGAGGAGATCATTGAGACCGGCCGCTTCTCGCTGCCAGACTTCGGCACCTTCACAGTTCGCGAGACTGCCAAGCGCTCGGCACTCAACCCACGCACGGGCGAGAAGGTGCAGGTCAAGGCCGGCGCTACGGTCAAGTTCAAGGCCAGCCCCTCCCTCAAGGAGGCAGCCTTCGCGGGCGCCAAGAAGGCCAGGCGCAAGGCAGCCAAGAGCAAGGCCGGCTGACTTCGGCAAGGGGGCGCGCCTCGCTCATCGAGCGTCGATCCGGACAAGATGCCGAAGGACACGCAGAGCTCGGCGCCACCATGGGCGGCGACCGTGCGGATCGGGCGGGGTAGCGCCCAAGCGCTTGTCCTCGAGCTTGGGCAGGCGAGCAGGAGGGACGGTGTCGGCGTAGGGCATCGTTGCAAACTCCGGTGCCGGTGACTGGATCGGACCCGGTGAGGAAAGCTATTGCGCGGCTTCCTCTTCTCAGACCAGCGGAGCGGGGACGGTGATCATCAAGGTCACCCTCAACCAGCTTCTGGTCTGAACCGTCGTACCGCAGCGGGTACGCGCTTCTTCCCCGCCGGAGCGCTTACACCGGGGAAGCGGAGCTGCTCCAGGGCTAGGCCGCCCTCCTCATGCAGAGTTGTGACGTCTCGCTCACCGAGGCTCTCACCGACAAACCACCGGAGACGGGTGAGGTGCTGGTCGGCGCTCGCGCCAGTCCACCTGTTCCTGCCCTTCGGTGAACTGCCCGTGTCGGAAGGATCTTCTACCTTCAGAGGCCTGCTGCGCGGAGGCTCGATGGGCGAGCACGCACGGCGGCAACCCCGGCAAGGCGCTCCAGGCGGAGAGCGGTAAGGCCTGGGCTCGCCAAGGCGTTTGCGAGCTGCTTGAGCACCGGCAAGTGGGAAACGGCACTGTCCGCGAAGGTGCGTCCCAGCAGGTCCATCCCGACGTGCCCACCGCCGTCCAGGCCAGCCGCCACAGCAGCGACAGCGTCACCGTCGCGCCTGAACGCATGCCGTAGATCGCCACCACCACTCCGCCCTCCAGCGCCGCGCGGGGCGTGAAGCATTGGGGCGTGCTGACCATCCGCACAGGCCTTGGCAACGCACGTTTCACGAACCGTCCGACGGCGCAGCCATCGTAGATGGGGCACTTGGTGACCGTCCTACTCGCCTCTTCGGGTGGCCTTACTGAAGAAAGCCAATCCAGCGGCCGGCCAGCACCACGGCGGCCCATATGAGGAGCGAAACAGCCGCTGAGGCACGCAAAGAGCCATGCACCGCCCCGCCGGTGAGCGCGACCTGCCATCCGGGATTGGCGTGGACGACGGCAACGTTCAGCAGGGCAAGCCCGATCAGCCCGAGTTTCAAGAGAAAGGCTGGGTTTTCAGCATAGGTGAGCGGCCGGGTGCTGAAGAGCAGGAAGCCAGTGGCCGCCGCAAGCACAAAGCCGCCGGCGGCGACCCGCATGGAGGGTCCTGCGATCGCGCCCAGCGGGCTGCCGCGGAACAAGCCAAGGATCCGCAGATCCAGGACCGCGATGCCGCCGAAGAGCAGGGCAAGGGCAAGGATGTGAGCGGCGTTGACCAGCGGGTAAGCGACGGCCGAGCGCGAGAGGGCCAGTGCGACCGGCCAGGCGGCCAGACCCTGAAGAAGCTCGAGCAGGTGAGCCTCAGCTCCGGATGCGCTCGGGGTGGTTCTGTTGCGGCCTTGCGGCGCCCCAGTGGCTGGGTACAAACCAGAGCATGTCGAGACGGTGGAGAGTGGCCTCGGTGAGGCAGGATCAGTCCTTCAAAGGTCGGCAGTTCACCGCCGAGGTGATCCTCTGGGCAGTCCGGTGGTACCTGATGTTCCCGATCAGCTACCGCGATCTCGAACTGATGCTTCAGGACCGCGGTGTCGCGATCGCCCACACCACCCTCTTTCGCTGGGTGCAGACCTACGCGCCGGAGATTGAGAAGCGGATCCAGCCGCATCTGCGTGCCTCAAACGGCTCGTGGAGGGTCGACGAGACCTACGTGCGGGTGAAGGGCCGTTGGATGTACCTATACCGCGCGGTCGACAGCTGTGGCCGAACGATCGACTCCCTGCTCTCGGTCAAGAGGGACGCGGCGGCCGCGAAGCGTTTCTTCCGCAAGGCCCTCGGGCAGCCGCATACGGTGAACCCGCGCACCATTATTGTGGACAAGAACCCGGCCTACCCGTGTGCCATCGAGCAGCTGAAGGAGGACGGTGAGCTATGGGGCTTCGCCCGCCTGCGGCAATGCAAGTTTCTCAATAACATCGTGGAACAAGACCACCGGCGCATGAAACGCCTGGTCAGACCAGGGCTCGGCTTCGGCGGTTTCCATACGGCACGACGAACACTGGCGGGCTACGAGGTGATGGCGATGGTGAGAAAGGGGCAGCTTCGGAGGATTGATGGGCGCGACATGCGGGCCCAAGCCACCTTCGTCGCCGAGCTGTTCCAGATTGCTGCCTGATCCGCTTGCTACCCAGGCTACCTGCGGCCCGCTGCAAAGTTTGCAACACAATCCGCGCGCCCGCTCCTTCGTGCTGACGGCCAGCGGAACCAGGGCGCCGCTACGGATATGCGGCACCACGGGCGCGGCGGTGACCCAGATGGCGTCCACATGCCCCGCTAGCGCGTCCGACACGGCGGGACCGCCGCCACGATAGGGCACGTGCGTCCAGCGCCCGTGCGTCATCACCTGCATCAGCGCCCCCGCGAGATGCCCGCTGCTGGCATTGCCGGGTGAGGCGATGTTGAGTCGCCCCTTCCGCTTCTCCGCCTCCGTCAGGAGCCCTCCGAGGTCGCGGACGCCCAGGGACGGATGCGCCAGAAGCACCTGCGGCGCACGGCACAGAAGGACGGACGGCACGAAGCTGCGCGTAGCGTCCCAGGTAACGGGCTGGAGCGTGGGGTTCACGGTCAGCGCGTCGGAGGCGACCAGCGCCGTGTAGCCGTCCGGTGCCGCGCGGGCGACGAGGTCTATCCCGATGTTGCCCGCGGCCCCGCCCCGGTTCTCCACGACGACCGGGGCACCGAGGCGGTGCTGCAAGCGCTCCGCCACCTGCCGTGTGAGGAGATCCACGCTGCCGCCGGCCGCCAGAGGGACGACGAAGCGCATCGGGCGTTCCGGCCAGGCAGCGAGGGCGGGTCGCGCCGTAGCAAGGAAGGCCGTGCCGATACCGGCTCTGAGCAAGCTCCTTCTCGTTGACCGCATGATCCCCTTCTCCCTTACGGAGGTTTCCCCGTCTTCCGCCGCCTCAACCGGGCGGCAGGAAGCGCCAGGCGGCGCGCTCTGCCCCGTCGAGCTTCTCGATCAGGCCCATCTCCCAGGCCAGGTACTGCCGTGCGGCTGCCTTGTTGCCGTCGTGCCGGTCGTGGACGAAGAAGAGGAAGTCGATGCAGTCCGCGTCGCGCGGGTCGTGCGGCGTCGCCTCGACCGCGAGCCCGGCGGCTCGCCACGAGGCAGGATCGCCCCGGTGCCAGTGCGTCGCGACGATGCCGCGCTCCGCGAGGTCTAGCGCCGCCAGTCGCGCCAGGTCTCCCTCCGCCGCGATCAGCACGAGCGCTCCGGACGGCGCCGAGACCCTGTCCAGCCGCGGGCGGATGGCCCAGCGTGCCCCGGCCAGGTGCCCGGCCCGGTAGGCCATGGAGGAGCGCAGGTCGAGCAGGGCGGCGCCGGCCGCCATCAGCCCGGGCAGCTCCGCAGCGGCGGCCAGGGCAAGGCTGGGCAGCGCCGGCTTCGCGGTGGGGGGTGGAAGGGGCAGGCTGGCCGCGAGTCCTTCGGTGAGCACGAAGGCATCCCACCCCATCTGGCGCAGCCACGCCGCCACCATGAGCGCGCGCACGCCCTCGCTGTCGAAGAGAACAAGGCGGGCGCCGCGCACTCCGACATACTGATCGGTCGCCTGCAGAAGCTGGCCACCCGGTGCGGACTGCGCACCGGGCAAGGAACCGGCGGCGAACTCCTCGGGCGTCCGTACGTCGCAGAGGAAGGTGCTGCGGGCCGGATCGCCCATCCAGGCCGTGAGCGTCCTGGCGTCCGCCCACCCGACCTCGGCGCGCGCAGCATGCGCCTCCGCCCGGGACCGCGCCTCCACCATGTCCCCGGCCGGCGCGGGATAGAGCCGGTCCGCGCCGTGGTCGAGGGGAAGATCGGCGAGGAACCAGCCCTGGGTCCCGTTCTCCAGGGCCAGAACCGGGTTGGGCACGCCGAAATGGCGGAGGGTCTGCGCGCCGATGATGCTGCGCGTGCGGCCCGCGCAGTTCACCACGATCGTCGTCTCCGGATGGGATGCCAAGGCGGCGATCCGCAGCGCCAGCTCGCCATTCGGGCAGCAGATGCTGCCGGGGATGGTCATCTTCCGGTACTCGTCGACCGGGCGGCCATCCAGCACGACGAGCTTGTCCCCGCGCGCCTGCCGTGCCGCCAACTCCGGCGCGGTGATGTGAGGCGTGCCGTAGACATGCTCCACCATTTCGCCGAAGGACTTGCTCGGCAGGTTCACCCCGGCGAAGAGCTCGTAGCCCGCCGCCTTCCAGGCGGTCGCGCCGCCTTCCAGCGCATGGACGGAGTCGTACCCCATCGCCTCGAGCCGTGCCGCGGCCCGCAGCGCGACGCCGTCCCCTTGGTCGAGCAGGACGATGCGCGTGGCCCGGCGCGGCACCAGCCGGCCGATCTCCAGCTCCAGGCGGGAGTAGGGCAGGGGGACGGCGTAGAAGGGGTGCGCCTCCCCGAATTGCCCGTGCTCCCGCACGTCTAGCAGCGCGATCTCGGCGCCGTCGTGCAGCCACGCCTTGAGCGTGGGGGCGTCCACCGGTCGCATCGCTCCGCTCACCTCAGCGCTTCGTCTGCACGCCGATTGGCATGGGCTTCACGGTCTTTGCCGCCACGTCGTACGTGACGCGCTCGCTCAGCACCTCCAGCGCGCGGCCGTAGAGGTGAAGGTGGCGGATGGGGCGGTCGCCGACGATGTCGACGGAGTGGATGTCGTCCGGCATCAGCGCGATCCCGCTGCCGGCCTTCACCACGATCATCTCCTTACTCTCCAGCTCCGCATGGCCGGGAAGGCTGCCGTCGTCCGTGCGGTGCCAGACCGTGTTGTGCTCCTCGCCCTCGACGCCCGCGATGCAGGCCCACGTTGTGTGGTCGTGGGGAGGGATCTTCCGGCCCGGGAGCATGGTGTTCAGGTAAAGGGCGTAGGTCTGGTCCGGGTCCTCCGCGATCAGGTAGCGGGCCTGCCGCGTGTCCTCGCCAGGAGAGGGGAAGTCCTCGGCCGGCCACAGCCTGGGCTGGGCGGCGAGGCCCTTCAGCACCTCCAGCACCCTGCCGAGCGTCGCCCGGTCCAGCGCGCGGTCGCCGATCAGTTCTCGAACCTGACCGATGGCCTGGTCCACCGCGTCCTGACGTTCCGTTTTGATAGACATCCCCGTTCCCCGGAATCCTTGCCACTCAGGTTGAGCATGTGCCGGCCGACCCGACAAACGCATTCCTGAAGGAGGAAACATAAAAGGGTCTAATGCCTGGGGGCATTTGATGCCCGGCAGCACCTCTCCCTCCTGACCGATACCTTCCGGGGCCAACAAGCCCGGGCTCTGCCCGACCGAGCCCGGCCCTGGTCTGTCCAGCACATCAGCGAGGCTTATCGATCTCTCGCGCAGAATACGTTTGGCAGGCGGACCGGCGGGAAGCAGGAATAAGCACCCGGAGCGGTTACCGACGGAGAGAAAGAACGATGGCGCACGAACACGGACGCAGAGCCCTCCTCCTTGCAGCCCCGGCCATCCTGACGGCGCGGCCGGGTTCTGCGCCCGCGCAGAGCCCTTGGGCGCCCTCCCGCCCGCTGCGCCTCATCGTCCCTTTCGCCCCTGGCGGCTCCACGGACGTGGGGGCCCGCATCCTTGCCGAGCGCATGGGCGAAACCCTGGGCCAGCCCGTGGTGGTCGAGAACCGCGCCGGCGCGGGCGGCGCGATCGGGACCGAAGCCGTGGCACGGGCCGCGCCCGACGGCCACACGCTGCTCCTCGGCACGAACGGCGTGATGACCATCGCGCCCAATCTTGGCCTTATGCGGAGCGTGAGCATCGGTCGGGACCTCGCGCCCGTCTCGCTTGCCTTCCGCTCCGACATCCTTGTGGTGGTGCCCGTCGGATTTCCGGCGAGGACTCTTCCCGAGTTCCTGGCCCTGGCTCGCGCAAGGCCAGGCGGGATCTCCTACGGCTCCAGCGGCGTGGGCACGGCGACCCACATCTTTACCGAGGTCTTCGCCGGCGCTGCCGGGATCGAGCTGACGCATGTCCCGTACCGGGGCAGCGGGCAAGCGATGAGCGACCTGATCGCGGGCACCATCCAGCTCCTTCTCGACCAGCCCGCCTCCTCCCTCGGCCCGGTTCGCGAGGGAAGCCTGCGTGCCCTGGCCAGCACGGGTCACCAGCGCAACCCGCTCCTGCCGGACGTCCCCACCGTGGCGGAGTTCGGTCTGCAGGGGGCCGAGAGCACCTCGTGGGGCGCCATCATGGCGCCGGCGGGCACACCGCCATCCGCGGTCGAGCGCGTCAGCCTTGCCGTCCGCGAGGCCGTGGCCCGGCCTGAGAGCGCACGACGCCTCGCCCAGGCGGGCCTCGACGGGGAGGCCTCCTCTCCGGGCGAGCTGGGCGCCTTTATCCGCAGCGAGACGGAGCGCCTGGGCGAGGTGATCCGGCAGCGGAACATCCGCGTGGAGGGATGACCGCCCGCCGCCTCAGAACGCGATGTCGGACAGACCGTCGAAGACCCGCCGCGCTGCCTCTCCGCTGCCGGTGCGGAGGAAGAGGGAGAAGGTGACGTTGGGCAGGGGCGGCAGCCCGTCCGCCTCGCTCAGCACCCGCAGCTCCGGCGTCAGCATCTCGATATTGCGCGCCGTGACCCCCAGCCCGGCCCGGACGGCGGCACGGATGGCGCCGAGATTGAGACTGAGATAAGCGAGGTGCCAAGCGCATCCGGCACGGTCCAGCGCGTCGATCGCCAGGCCGCGGAACAGGCTCGGCTCGTTGGACAGGACCAGGGGCAGCGGCGCGTCGCGCCGGTGCGCAAAGTCCGCGCCGCAGAACCACACGGTGGGCGAGCGGCGCAGCACCAGGCGCGGATAGCTGCGGTGGTCCCGTGTCGTGATGGCGAGATCCAGTTCGCCCCGCTCCAGCTCCTCCATCAGGAAGGGGCTTCGGCCTGTGCGGATCTCCAGTAGGATACTCCGGTGGCTCCGGGCGATGCGGCCGAGCAAGGCTGGTAGCATGCTGTCCACCACGTCGTTGTTCGCACCGAGGCGCACCACCTCGGTCGGGCCGCCGGGACTGAGCGCGGCGTTGGCCTCGTCGTTGAGGGTGACGAGGCGGCGGGCGTAGGTGAGCAGGCGGAGCCCGTCCTCGGTGAGGCGCTTGTGGCGGCCGTCCCATCCAAAGAGTGCGCGGCCCGTCATCGCCTCCAGACGCTGCATCTGCTGGCTGACGGCGGACTGAGTCCGATGGACCCGGGTAGCCGCCGCGGCGAAGCTGCCGGCATCGGCCACAGCGACGAAGCTCCGGAGCAGATCGAGGTCGAGGTTGCGCATCACTGCGGTATCATAAGGCGTTCTAATGTGTACCGCGTCGAGAATGCGCTTGTCACCGGCTTGGAGCTTGCAAATCATAAGTTGCGCAACGACGATGGGTGGGGTGGCAGGGCTGGCCAGGATGTAGGCACGGCAGCGGTCCCGCGTCTTCCGCACGCCTCGGCGAAGCAGGAGCGACAATGCAGGATTTTCGGACGGCTTTCGCCAACACCGCGCCCGGCCGCCACAAGGCACGGATTTCACTCGGGACGAGCGCGAGCGGGACGGAGCTGGGCATCCCCCTCACCGTCCTGCGCGGGGCGCAGCCTGGACCATGCCTTTGGATCAACGGACAGGTTCACGGTGACGAACTGAACGGGCTGCTCGCCGCCTTTGACCTGCTAGATTCGATTGATCCGGCGTCGCTCTCGGGCACTGTCGTGCTGAGCACGACGGCCAATCCCCTCGCGCTGGATGCGCGGCGCAAGCGCACACCAGCGGACGAGGAGGACCTGGACCAGTCCTATCCCGGCCGCGTCGACGGGCTGCCGACACAGCGTCTCGCGGCCGCGCTCTTCCCCCATGTCGCAGAGCATGCGGACGTCACAGTGTGCATGCACACGGTCGGCACGCCCTACGACGGCCACCCCTATGCCGTATACAAGCTGCACCCCGACAGCGGTGTGGACGAGGCCGAGCTTTTGCGGCTGACAGCACATTTCTCGCCCGCCATCTCCTGCCGCATGTCGGTGGCGGCGGGCGGGGCGGAGCTGCCAGGCAACATTGCCGGCGCGCTCGACTACCAGCTCCTCGCGCGTGGGCGCACCGCCTTCATGCTGGAGGTCGGCGGCGGCGGTCGAGCCGAGGCTTCCTTCATTGCCGCTGCCACCGCCGGGCTGCGGGGACTTGCTGTATCGATGGGCCTGCTACAAGGCCCTGCGCCGTCCCTGCCGCGAAGCCTCCTACGCGCGACAAAGCGTGGGCATCTCACTTGCAGCCATGGTGGCTTCGCACAGACCAATGTGCGGCCCGGCAGCGTCGTAAGGGCTGGAGAGCCGATCCTCCGCATCCGCAACGCCTGGGGCGAGCTGGTAGAGACCATCATCCAAGACAAGGACGTGTTCGTCATCGCGCTTCGCCGCGATCCCGTGATGCAGTCGGGGGACCGTGCGGCCTTTGTTGCTTGGCAATGGGATGAGGTCGCGATTAACTGACACCAAAACGGACGCCGGCGGCGCCGCGCCCTCGGAGGCGCGCGTCAGAGGCGGGACAGGCTGCGCCAGGACTCATGGCATCCGCTCAAAGGAAGGATGTTCCCGATATGCAGGCCATTCGGTACCCCGTCACGCGCCGCTCGCTCGGATCGGCACTGGCCGGCGCGGCGATCACTCGTCCGGCGCTGTCCCAGGACACATGGCCCGGTCGGCCAATTAGTCTTGTGGTCACCTACGCGCCCGGCGGCTCGGCGGACGTGCTGGCACGTCTCATTGCGCCAGGGATGGGCAAGGCGCTGGGCACCACGGTCGTGGTGGAAAACCGGGCGGGGGGTGGCGGCATCGTCGGCTCAGACTATGTCGCCCGGGCGACGCCGGACGGGCACGTCATTCAGATTGGCGCGGTCAGTTCCCACGCCATTGCCGAGCAGCTTTTCGGCACGCGGCTGCCCTACGATCCGCAGCGCAGCTTCACGCCTATCTCGCTGATCCTCAGCCAGCCTAACATTCTGCTGCTCGGCAATCACGTCCAGGCGCAAAACGCCGATGAGTTCATCCGTTGGGGCAGGAGCCAACGGGCCGTCCTGTTCGGCACAGCGGGCGTCGGCTCCTCCAACCATCTCAGTGGCGCGATGATCGGCGATGTATTCGGCATTCGCATGGAGCACGTGCCCTACCGCAGCGGCGGACAGGCACTGTCCGACCTGATGGCCGGGAACGTGCACGGGGTGGTGGACAACATCGTCACGGCCGCGCCGCTGGCGAAGGACGGGCGGGCGAGGGCAATCGGTGTGACCTCCGCCGGCCGGTCCGACCTGCTGCCCGATGTGCCGAGCTTCCGCGAGGTGGGCGCGCCAGATTTCGACCTCGTCTCCTGGCAAGCGCTGTATGGCCCAGCGGGTATCCCGGCAGAACGGACAGAACGGCTGAACTCAGCGCTTCGCGAGGCTCTGGCGGACCCGACTGTGCGTGCCCGGCTCGCTGAATCCGGCGCCACAATCTCGCCCGGTTCACCCAAGGAACTGGCGCGGTTCATGGCCGTAGAAATCCCAAAGTGGAGCCGCCTCGTCGTCCTCTCCGGCGCCACGCCCGACTGATCGTAGCCGCTTGCCCCCGGCGCCACCAAGATCCCACCTGATCTCAGGAGTAAGCAACACTTATGGATGAGTGTAACGGCCCAACCCTCGGCTTTGCACCCTCATGTCCCATCACGGGCGCGCGGGGGCGAAGGTGCAGGGCTTCGTCAGCCTCGTCGAGCGTATGACAAACTGTTCGGCCGTACGGCAACGCGATCTCGTATAGCATCAACCCCTTACTACAGACGATCAAGTTAAAGGGGTGGGGACCGAGGTGAGGCCGCAGTACTTTCTGCGTCTTGGCGCGACAACCGAGGCTTCGGTAATGCGGCACGCCCAAACTCATCATGAGCAAGGCGGCCGCCGAGCCAGCCAGATGATCGGTCGGGTGCAAAGCCTGACTATGGCCGCCCGCAAGTTCAGGACCGTACTGCTCGCCAGGGCTGAGTACTGGAGCTCTCCGTCCCCTTATGCAAAGTCCGATTCGCCGGATCGCAATCGCGGCGTCTGTGATCCACACGGTCAGACCGCCACGCTTCTGTCGTGCGACGTTACATATGGTCTAGGTCATCGCGCTGGTTTGCGCTTGCAGTCACAACGACTGAAGTTCTGGAACAACAAGCTGGACTTTCCGTAAGAGCTACGAGCCCTCGCCGCGAAATTCCATAGGCTGCGCCAAGCCGCCACGTCCACCCGTGCACAACAGTCTCTTAGATTGACCTCATCAATCAGAGCTACTAGCTTCGATTTCATAATTCGAAATGTGTTTCGTTGAATGAAATGCAGCTCCGGCTATTGATCCGTGGGAGGAATGCGATGGGCATCTCGGTCTTCGACATGCAGGCGCTCCAGCACAATTGGAGCACCGACGAAACGCGGGCGATCTTCGATGAACCGATGCGCGTGCAGAAGTGGATGGAGGTTGAGGCGGCGCTGGCGAAGGCGCAGGCCAAGCTAGGCATCATTCCACAAGCCGCAGCCGACGACATCGAGGCCCACGCGAAGGGCGAGACGATCGACATTCCGAAGATGGCGGCCGAGATCCGGCGCGTGAAGCACGCCCTGGTGCCCGCGCTGAAGCAGCTGCAGGCTGCCTGTTCGGCCGAGAACGGCCAGTGGGTCCACTACGGCGCGACCACCCAGGACATCCTTGATACGGGCATGGTGCTGCAGATCCGCGATGCCCACGCGCTTTACCTGCGCGATCTCAAGGCCGCCGCCAAGGAACTGGCGCGGCTGGCGCGCGAACACCGCGACACGGTCATGGCCGGGCGCACGCACGGCGTGCTCGCCCTGCCGATCACGTTCGGCCACAAATGCGCCATCTGGCTGGATGAGCTCTCGCGCCACCACGATCGGCTGAAAGAAGTGGAGAAGCGCGTCTTCGTGGGTGAGCTCGTGGGCGCGGTCGGCACGCAGGCTTCCCTGGGGCCCAAGGCCCGGCAGGTGGAGGAGGGCACGATGGCGATCCTCGGCCTCGGTGTGCCCGATATCTCCTGGGCGCCGGCGCGAGACCGCCTCGCCGAGTACGCGAGCATCCTCAACCTGATTGGAGCTACGATCGGCAAGATAGGCAATGAGCTGTTCAACATGCAGCGCAACGAGTTCGCCGAGGTGGAGGAGGGATTCACCGAGGGCAAGCTCGGCTCCTCCACAATGCCGCACAAGCGCAACCCGGTCTTCGCCGAGAATCTGCCCTGCGTCGCCCGTGGCCTGCGCGCCTCCGCGGGGCTGATGCTGGAAGCAATGGTGGTGGAGAGCGAGCGCGACGGCATTGGTTGGAAGACCGAGTGGAAGGCTATGCCGGAGTGCTGCCTCATGGCCGGCGCGCTGCTGTTCCAATGCGTGTCCCTCCTCAGGGGCCTGCGCGTGGACAAGGCGCGGATGCTGGAGAACCTGGACCGCATGCGCGGCTACCTGCTGTCCGAGCGGGTCATGCTGGAGCTGGGCGAGAAGGTTGGTAAGCAGAACGCGCACGAATGGATCTATGAGGCCTCGATGCACGGCATCGAGAATCGGCTCGACTTTGCCGGTGCCATGCGTCGGCATCCCGAGATCTCGAAGGTCTCGACCGACGCCGAGATCACCAGCATGACAGACCCGCGCGGCTATCTCGGCGAGGCCGGCGCGAGCGTGGACCGCGTGCTGGCCCGCACCGCCGGGTGGCTGGAGAGCTGAGTGCCATGGCTTTCACGACGCTGATCGATGCGGAAGCGCTGAAGGCGCTACTCGCCGCGAACTCCGAGCGCGTTCTCGTCTGCGACTGCAGCGCGGATCTGACAGACCCTGCGGCCGGCGCCCGGATCTTCGCGGCAGGCCATCTTCCCGGCGCGGTGCATGTCGGCTTGGAAACCAACCTCAGTGCGGAGAAGTCCGGGCGTAACGGCCGCCATCCGCTGCCCTCGCGCGAGGCCTTCGCGGCAGGGATGGCGGCCCTCGGGCTCAAGGACGGGATGCAGGTGGTGGCGTACGACAACGCGATGGGCATGTACGCGGCGCGGCTGTGGTGGATGCTGCGCTGGATCGGGCACGAAGCCGCAGCGGTGCTGGACGGCGGGGCCACCGCCTGGACGGTGGCCGGCGGGGCGATGGAAACCGGCGAGAAAGCGCCGCGCCGCGCCGGTCAGGTGCGGATCCGCCCATCGCTCGTCGCCACCGTGGATTACGGCGCGGTGCTGACTGATCTCGGCCCGCGCACCCGCCAGGTGGTCGATGCCCGCGCGCCCGATCGCTTCCGCGGCGAGAACGAGACGCTGGACCCGATCGGCGGTCACATTCCCGGTGCCCGCAACCGCTTCTTCCGCGACAACCTCTCACAGGACGGGCGATTTAAGCCCGCCGACGCCCTGCGCGCCGAGTTCGACGCGCTGACCGGCGGTCGCCCAGCCGCCGAACTGGTAGCCCAGTGCGGCTCGGGCGTGACGGCCTGCCACAATCTCTTGGCGATGGAGGTGGCCGGGTTGCGTGGCGCTTCCCTCTATCCGGGTTCGTGGAGCGAGTGGTCGGCGCAGCCCGGTGCGCCGATCGCTCAAGGTGCTGAATGAGCTGACCGCCACGATATGACATGACGTAGGGACATCACGCTCGATCCAGATAAGAGCCGGACAGGCAGAACGGATCGTCGTTTCAGGAGACGTCAACGTGCCCGCTTCAACGCTTCCCCCCGGACCGCCTCTGGCGCGGCGCCACCTACTGGCCGCGGCCATGGCCATGGCGGCTCCGCTTCCCGCTTCGCGCGGGGCGCGGGCCCAGGCACTGGCCAATCGGCCGGTCTTGCTGGCGGTGCCCTTCGCGCCCGGAGGGGCGGTGGACATCATCGCCCGCGCGCTCGTGGAGCCGCTCTCGGCCGCCCTGGGCCGGACCGTGATCGTGGACAACCGTCCCGGCGCCTCGGGCGCCATCGCCGCGGCCTCCGTTGGGCGGGCGGAGCCGGACGGGAACACTCTTTTCATCGCCACGCCCGGCACCTCCATCACCGCGGCCTTCCAGCCTCAGCTTCTGCCCGGGGACCCGCGGCAGTTCCTGGCACCCGTCGGACGGCTGGCGACCCAACCCTATGTGCTTACGGTGGCGAAGTCTTTCCCGGCGGACGACTTCGCCACCTTCTCGACCTGGGTGAAGGCGCATCGCGGCGAGTTCCTGCTCGCCAACACAGGCCAGCTCACCGCGACCCGTCTCGCCGGGGAGCTGCTCGGCCTGCGGCTGGGGACGGAGATCACGCCGGTGCCCTATCGTGGCAGCGGGGTGGTGGGAACAGACCTTCTCTCGGGCCGTGTGCACGGCATCTTCGCCCAGCTTTCGGACGCGCTGGTGCTGCGAGGTCAGGGCGCGAAGCTGCTCGCCGTCAGCTCGGCGGAGCGCGCATCGATCCTGCCCGAGTTGCCGGCGATCGCGGAGACGCTGCCGGGTTTCGACGTGTACAGCTGGAACGGGATTTTCGCGCCGGCGGCCACGCCGGTGCCGGTCCTGGAGGAGTTGAACGCCGGGCTGAACAAGGCCTTGACCAACGAGGCTTTGCGCGAGCGTTTCCGCGCCGATGGCGTCACCTTCGTGCCCGGCCCGCGCCAGGCCCTGGCCGATATCCTGGACAAGGAGATCAAGGGCTGGGTGGATCTGAGCACGAAAGTCCGCATCGACATTGGGTAGGAGCTCGCCATGGCCGCCGCTGACCCCGAGGTACAGGCATTCTTCGACGACGCGACGAACACCGTCACTTACCTCGTTTGGGATGCGGGAACGGGGGCGGCGGCGGTGATCGACCCGGTTCTGGACTGGGATCATCGAGCCGGTGGGGCCGACACGCGCTCCGCCGACGCGGTGCTGCAGGTATTGGAGGAGAAAGGATTGCGACTGGAATGGGTGCTGGAGACCCATGCCCACGCCGATCATCTGACCGCTGCCCCTTATGTCAAGCAGCGCACCGGCGCGCCGATCGGGATCGGGGCGCGCATCGTCGAGGTGCAGAACATCTTTCGTCCGGTCTTCGATGCGCGCGACCTGCGGCCGGGGGGCGCCGACTTCGACCGGCTTTTCGCGGACGGCGAGCGCTTCCGGCTCGGGGATCTTGAGGTGGAAGTTCTGCATGTGCCCGGTCACACTCCGGCGGACGTGGCCTACCGTATCGGGAACGCCGCCTTCGTCGGTGATACGCTGTTCATGCCGGATGCCGGCACGGCGCGAGCGGACTTCCCCGGGGGCGACGCGCACGAGCTCTACCGCTCGATCCAGCGGCTGCTAGCCCTACCGGACGGATCGCGGATCTTCGTCTGCCACGATTACAAGGCTCCGGGCCGTGATCAATTCGCCTGGGAAGCCACGGTGGCCGAGCAGCGTGCGCACAACATCCATGTCGGCGGCGGACGCGGCGAGGCGGAGTACGTCGAGATGCGCCACAAGCGCGACGCGACCCTCTCGGCGCCGACGCTCCTGCTGCCCTCCATTCAGGTGAACATCAGGGCTGGACGTTTCCCAGGGGGCGAGGGACGGGGCGTAACCTTCCTCCGCATTCCGGTCGCCGGGCGCGGCATCGTTCAGCAGGACGAGGAGGAACGGTCGTGACCGACCCCGCGCTGAAGCCGCTGGCGGACTGGGTGTCGGGGCCGGGTCCCGCCCGGCTCACGCCACCAGTCAACGGAATGCTTGCGGCCCTCGCGCTTGACTGGGCGGGAGCGCTCGCCGCAGGCACGACCCACCCGCTTCACCCGCGCTACGTCGCGAGCTTCGCGGCCCTGGGCGCGCCCGGCACAAGGGAAGGAGCGGGTGGCTGTGCCGTGGCCGGAGATCCACGGGCCTGGCCGCTCGCGGAGGCGGGCGCGGCCAACGCAGCGATCAGCCATTTCTGGGAGTTCGACGACACGCACCGCGCGGCGACGATGCATCCCGGCATCACCGTTTGGCCAGCCGTGATGGCGCTCGCTCAGGCGCGGCCACGCGTAACGGTGGCGGAGATGCGCGCCGCCGTCGTGGCGGGCTACGAGGCCGGGTTGCGGATAGGCGCCCATCTCGGAAGTGCCCACGCGGCGACGAACCACATGACGGCAACGGCCGGAACCTTCGGCGCCGCCGCTGCGGCCGCCCGGCTGCTGCGGCTCGACGCGGCGGAGGTGCTTTCGGCTTTTGGTCACGCCGGCACCCAGGCGGGAGGGCTCTGGCAGTTCCTGGACGACGGCGCGACGGACGCCAAGGCCCTCCATCCGGCCATCGCCGTGCGGAACGGCCTCACCGCCGCGCTGCTGGCGGAGGCCAGAATCCCCGGCGCGCCGCGCGTGCTTGAAGGGGCACGCGGCATGCTCGCGGCCTGGAAGATCGCGCCGGAACCTTCCGCGTCTCTGGTGCCGGACGGTGCGCCGCAGATCCTGACCACGACGATCAAGAGCTGGCCGGTCTGCGGCCAGATGCACAGCCTACTGGACGCTACGCAGGATCTGGCGCGCCGCGCCGCTCTGCATCCGGCGGAGATCGGCACTGTGCGGGTGGAGGCACCGCAGGCGCTGCTCGACATTGCCGGCATCCGGCAGCCGGTCAACGTATCGGAGGCGAAGTTCTCCACCACCTTCTGCGTCGCCTTGGCGCTGCTAGGCGGCGATCTCTCCTTCGGCGGCTTCGGTCGAACCGGGCTGGACGACGCGTCGGTGCGGGGGCTCGCGGAACGGATCGAGGTGCTGGCACCCCCTGACTTCAACGCCCGCTACCCGAAGGAGCGCCCCGCACGCCTGACCGTGACCACCCGCGACGGCCGTACCCTGGTGGAGGAGCGCAGCTTTCGCCGCGGCGATCCCGAGGCACCCTGGCCATGGGACGCGCTGGTGGAGCGCTTCCACGGCATCGCCGGCCTCGCAGTGGCCGATGTGGCGTCACGGGAAGCGATGGTCGCCTGGTGCCGCGGCTTCGGCTCCGGTGACCCCGCGTTGGACCCAACCGCACGAGCCGTCTTCCGCCCGGTCGGGCGGGCACTGGAGAACGCTGCATGAGCAGCCCCCCCGTTCCCCTCGGGCTTGATCCCGACGCGGCTCCGGCGGTGTCCCGGGCCCGCGCCATTCCCACCGACCTCGCCGCGCGGCTGCGCGCCGCCCTGCCGGAGGAGGCGGTGCTGACGGAGGAGGGCGACCGCGGCGCCTACCTGATCGAGGAGCGCAGCCTGTACCGTGGCGAGGCTCCGATTGTTCTCCGCCCCGGCACCACGGAGGAGGTGGCCACCGCCGTGCGGATATGCGCGGAGGCCGGCGTCGCGATCGTGCCGCAGGGGGGTAACACTGGCCTTGTCGGCGGCACCGTCTCGGCGGCGCACGAGGTCCTCCTCTCGCTCGGTCGCATGAACCGGATCGAGGAAGTGGATCCGCTGAACTTCACTATGACGGTGCAGGCCGGCTGCATCCTCGCGAATATCCAGGCGGCGGCGGAGGCGGCGGGGCGGCTCTTTCCGCTCTCCCTCGGGGCGCAGGGCAGCGCGCAGATCGGCGGCAATCTCGCCAGCAACGCCGGCGGCATCAACGTGCTGCGCTACGGCAACGCGCGCGAGCTGACCTTGGGTCTGGAGGTGGTGCTGGCCGACGGCCGCGTGTGGAATGGCCTGCGTGCCCTGCACAAGGACAACACAGGCTATGCGTTGAAGCACCTATTCATCGGCAGCGAGGGCACGCTGGGGATCATCACCCGAGCCGTATTGAAGCTCTTTCCCCCTTTGACGGACCGGCAGGTGGCCTTCTGCGCCCTGCGGGATCCCGCGGACGCGCTCGCCCTTCTCTCCATGGCGCGCGACCGGGCGGGGGAGGCGGTGACCGCCTTCGAGATCGTCTCGGGTTTCGCCCTGGAGATCGTGACGCGCCACGCGGGCGGGCAAGATCCGATGGCGGAGCGCCATCCCTGGTACGCGCTCATCGAACTCGCCGGCTCGGGCGAGAGCGGCGCTCTGCGCCCAGTGCTGGAATCCGTGCTGGAGAGGGCCTTCGAGGCCGAGGTGGTGGCGGACGCCGCGATCGCTGACAGCCTGGAGAGAGCTGCAACGCTCTGGCGCCTGCGCGAGGGCATTCCCGAGGCGCAGAAGCGCGCGGGCGGCAGCATCAAGCACGACGTCTCCGTACCCGTCTCCCGCATCCCAGCCTTCCTGGAGCGCGCCGGCACGGCGGTGACGGCGGCGCTGCCGGGCGTGCATGTCTGCGCCTTCGGCCATCTCGGCGATGGCAATATCCACTACAATCTCAGCCAACCCGAGGGGATGGAGAAGGCGGTCTTTCTCGCGCGCTGGGAGGAGATGAACGGGATTGTCCACGACATCGTGGCGGATCTCGGCGGCTCCATCTCGGCGGAGCACGGGATCGGGCTCCTCAAGGCTAGGGAGCTGCTGCGCTACAAAGACCCGGTGGAGCTGGACCTGATGCGGCGCGTTCGCGCAACGCTCGATCCCCGGCATCTGCTGAACCCCGGCAAGATGTTCGGGCTGGTGTGAGCTCGGCCATGGCAGCTCTGCTGGCCGTTCTCTGCGGCGGGGCTGTCGGCTTCGTCCTCGGGCTGATTGGGGGCGGCGGCTCGATCCTCGCGACGCCTCTGCTGCTCTACGTCGTCGGCCTGCCCCCGCACGCCGCCATTGGCACGGGAGCCGTGGCGGTGGGCGTGAACGCCTTCGCGAACCTCGCCGCCCACGCGCGCGGCGGGCAGGTCCGCTGGGGCGCGGCGGCGATCTTCGCCGCTTTGGGCGTGGCGGGCGCTGCTGTGGGGTCCACTGTCGGCAAGGCGGTGGACGGGCAGCGGTTGCTGGTGCTCTTCGCCGTGCTCATGGTCGTGGTTGCGTTGCTAATGCTACGGCCCCACACGAAGAAGGTGCTGGCGCCAGCGGGTCGCGCCGGAGCGGCGCGGCTGGCGGGCGCTGGCCTCGGCGTCGGCACGCTGGCCGGGTTCTTCGGCATCGGAGGCGGGTTTCTCATCGTGCCCGGCCTCGTCCACGCTACCGGGATGCCGATGGTCGCCGCCGTGGGATCCTCTCTGCTGGCGGTCGGCGCCTTCGGCGCGACCACGGCGGTGAACTACGCCCTGTCCGGCCTCGTGGACTGGCCTGTCGCGGCGGAATATGTCCTTGGCGGAGTGCTGGGGGGATGGGCAGGGATGCGGCTCTGCCACGCCCTCGCTCCCCGGCGCGCCGCGCTGCAGCGCATCTTCGCCGGGATCGTCCTTATCGTTGCGGCCTATATGCTCGCGCGGAGCGCCGGGCTGTCCGCTTAGTTCGGCAAGGGCCGGAAGCCGGCCGGCCGCTCGGCCGAAAAGCCGTGCTCGCGCAGCAGGGCGGCGACGATACCCCGGGCTTGCTCAAATCCGGCTTCGCTTTGCCGGCTGATCGGGCCGCTGACGACCAGGGCGCCGAGGAAGCTTCCGTCCCCGTCGAAGACCGGCATGGTGACCGAAGCAAGACCGGCATCGCGCTCGCCCGCCGTGACGAGCCAGCCCTGTGCCACCGCCTTCTGCGCCGCGCCGGAGCGCCCGCCCGTATGACCCAGCAGCACGTGCGCGGCCCCACCACCGGCCGCGAGCGGCAGGCGCTCTCCCACCTCCACCTGATGTCGCAGTGCCCGCGGCGCGTTCACGCGGCAAACGCAGACGCGGTCCATCCCATCCCGGCGATAGAAGGCGGCACTCTCCTCCGTGCGCTGCATGACGCCCTTCAGCACAGCCATCATGCGCGCATCGAAGCCGGTGGTGGCGTTGTAGAGCGAGGCAAGGCGCAGCACCGCAGGACCGGGGGCATAGCGCCCGTCCTCCTGCCGCCGCACGTAGCCGTGCGCAGCGAGGGTGCCAAGCATCCGCAGCAGCGTCGCCTTGTCCAGCCCGCTGAGGCTCGCAAGTTCCCTCAAATGCAATTGTGGCGCCGCTTCGGTAAAACAGGCAAGCACGAGTAAGGCGCGTTCCAGCACCCCGGATGGGGGCACCCCATCCGGGCTACGCGGCACCGTTGTTGATGACACCATAATGTCTCAATACTGCCCCTCTTGCTTGACGCGGAATAACGCCTCTCTTACGCTTTATTGGGTGAAACACGTTTTAATGAATGAAGCAACAGGAACGGCTCGGTGTCGCGGCCAGTGTTGCTGACGGAGGCTTGACGATGTCGGATCTGAAGGATGGAACGGTCCGGACGCATAGCTCGCACTGGGGCGTATTCCGCGCGCGGTGGTCGGGGGATCGGCTGGTGGTGGAGCCGCATCCGACGGACCCGGATCCTTCCCCACTGCTTCAGAACTTTCCCGATGCGCTGCGCCACCGCGCGCGGATCGCCAAGCCGATGGTGCGGCGTGGCTGGCTGGAGAAGGGCCCGGGCCCAGACCGGATGCGCGGGCGCGACGGGTTCGTGGAGATGGAGTGGGATGCCGCGCTGGATTTACTCGCCAGCGAGTTGCGGCGGGTGAAGCAACTGCATGGTCCGGAAGCGGTGTTCGGCGGTTCCTATGGCTGGTCCAGCGCTGGACGCTTTCACCACGCGCAGAGCCAGGTGCATCGCTTCCTGAACACCTCGCTCGGCGGCTACGTGCGCTCAGTGAATTCCTATAGTGCCGGAGCGTCGGCGGTGATACTGCCGCACATCCTTGGGCCGTTCGACGCTGTGTGCCGCCGCAACGTGACCTGGACGCAGATCATGGCGCATACGGACACGGTGCTTGCTTTCGGCGGTATGGCGCTGAAGAACACAGCGGTTGCCAGCGGCGGCATCAGCCGACATATCGAACGGGAGTCGATGAAGAAGGCGCAGGCACGCGGCACCCGCTTCGTCCTGATCTCGCCGCTCCGCACCGACCTGCCGGATGAGGCAGGAGCGGAGTGGCTAGCGCCAGTACCGGGAACGGACGTGGCGCTAATGCTCGGCATCGCCCACACGCTTGCGGTCGAGAGGCTGCACGACACCGCCTTCCTCGACCGTTTCTGCGTCGGCTATCCGCGCTTCGAGGAATACCTGCTTGGACGGACGGACGGGCAGGCGAAGGATGCCGTCTGGGCCGCGGAGATCTGCGGCATCGATGCCGAGCGTATCGCGGCGCTGGCGCGGCAGGCAGCGCGCGGCCGCACCCTTATCACCGTGGCTCAGTCTCTCCAGCGGGCGGAGCATGGCGAGCAGCCCGTGTGGATGGCGGCAGTCCTGGCAGCCATGCTCGGGCAGATCGGCCTGCCAGGCGGCGGCTACAACTACGCGCTCGGCAGCCTCGCGCACTACGGCAAGCAGCAAAATGCGGTGCCAATCCCCACCCTGTCCCAGGGCACGAACGGGGTGAAGAACTTTATTCCCGTCGCACGCATCGCCGACATGCTGCTGAATCCTGGCGCAGCTTTTGATTACAACGGCCGGCGGATGACCTACGCGGACATCAAGCTGGTCTACTGGGCCGGCGGCAACCCATTTCACCACCACCAAGATCTCAACCGCTTGCGCGAGGCCTTCGCGCGGGTGGACACTTTGGTGGTGCACGAGCTGGCCTGGACCGCGACGGCCCGCCATGCCGACATCGTGCTGCCCTGCACGATGACCTTGGAGCGGGACGACATCGGTGCCGCCGCCACCGACCCGCTCATGGTCGCTATGCAGAAGCTGGCCGAACCCTACGGCGACGCACGGGACGACTACGCGATCTTCGCCGAGCTCTCCCGGCGACTAGGCACGGAGGACGCCTTCACCGAGGGCCGTACGGCCGCGGAGTGGTTACGCCATCTCTACGCCCGCACGCAGGAGGCCCTGGCCGCCAAGGGCTGGCGCGCGCCAGATTTCGACACCTTCTTCCGCGAGGGCGAACTGCCGCTGCCGTCCGCTCCCGACGACGGCGGTATCCTGCGCGCGTTCCGCGAGGACCCGGAGGGCCAGCCGCTGCCGACGCCGAGCGGCAAGGTGGAGATTTTCTCCGAAAACATCGCGAGCTTCGGCTACGACGACTGTCCTGGCCACCCCGCTTGGCTGCCACCCGTAGAGGCGCCGGACGCCCGGCATCCCCTGCGTCTGGTGGCCAATCAACCCCATACCAAGCTGCACAGCCAGCTTGACTTCGGCGCTTACAGCGCAGGCGAAAAGCGACGCGGGCGCGAAGTCGTGCGAATGAACCCAGCTGACGCCACCATGCGCGGCATCGAGGAAGGCAGCATCGTGCGCCTCTTCAACACGCGAGGCGCCTGCCTTGCCAGCGCGGCCCTGACCGACGGCGTGAGGCCTGGCGTGGTGCAGTTGCCCACAGGCGCTTGGTACGACCCAGCCGACCCTGCAGAGAACCGCTCCCTCTGCGTCCACGGTAACCCCAACGTCCTGACCCGCGACGCTGGCACCTCTCGCCTTGCCCAGGGCTGCACGGGTCAATTGACGGTGGTAGAGGTTGAGCGCTTCGAGGGCAACCTCCCTCCCATCCGAGCTTTTGAGCCGCCTGTGCCAGTGGCTCACGGGACCGGTGCAAGGGAAACTTGACCTTCCCCTACTGAAGTGAACCCAGCCGTGGTGTCGTGCATAGGGCCAGCGCCCACAAAAACGTATGGCCCGCCCCGCCCGCAAGAGTTTTCATGACCTAGGTCCTGTTAGCGCCTGAATCCTTGGCAAGATGCCTGCGTTCTTTGACTTTCGGGAGAACGGGATGGCATTGACGGATGAGCAGTGGGCGGTGTTGGAGCCACTGGTCGAAGCTTGCCGCCCGCGCGCCAAGGTGCCCCCGCGGCACCTGCGCCGGACCATTGGTGCGATCCTCTGGCGGCACGACAACGGCGCGAAATGGCGAGCACTGCCTGTGGAGGAAGGCCCGTGGTGGATGGCGGCCCAGACCTTCATCCGGTGGTCGCGGTTGGGTGTCTGGGCACGCTTACTCACCCTATCGCAGGAGCGCGGTGTTGGGCTCGGCATGACCTTCCTCGACGGCACCTCAATCCGGGCACACCAGAAGGCAGCAGGGGCAGCCAAAAAGGCGCGTCAGCACCGGAGCGGGACGAGCGCGAGGCACTTGGCCGCGCTCGCGGCGGCTTTGGCACCAAGGCCTGCGTGATCGCCGATAGCGCCGGCCGCGCCGTCGCCTTCTCGCTGGTTCTGTTGCGGCCTTGCGGAGCCAGCCTGAGCAGGTACAAAGCTTGGTATGGGGAGACGGCGGAGAGTGGCCTCAGTGAGGCCGGATCAGTCCTTCAAAGGCCGGCAGTTCGCCGCCGAGGTGATCCTCTGGGCGGTCCGCTGGTACCTGATGTTCCCAATCAGCTACCGGGATCTCGAGCTGATGCTTCAGGACCGCGGCGTGGATGTCGCGCACACCACCCTCTTTCGCTGGACCCAGACCTACGCGCCGGAGATTGAGAAGCGGATCCGGCCACATCTGCGGCCGAGCAACGGCTCGTGGAGGGTCGATGAGACCTATGTGCGGGTGAAGGGCCGCTGGACGTACCTGTACCGGGCAGTCGACAGCCGCGGCCAGACGATCGACTTCCTGCTCTCGGCCAGGCGCGACGCGAGGGCTGCGAAGCGGTTCTTCCGCAAGGCGCTGGGGCAGCCGCATACGGTGAACCCTCGCACCATCACGGTGGACAAGAACCTGGCCTATCCGTGCGCCATCGAGCAGCTGAAGGAGGACGGTGAGTTGTGGCGCTCCTCGCACCTACGGCAGTGCAAGTTTCTCGATAACATCGTGGAACAAGACCACCGGCGCGTGAAACGCCTGATCAGACCGGGGCTTGGCTTCGGCAGTTACCATACGGCGCGACGAACACTGGCAGGCTACGAGGTGATGGCAATGGTAAGAAAGGGACAGCTTCGGAAGATCGACGGGCGTGACATACGCGCCCAAGCCACCTTCATCGCCGAACTGTTCCAGGTTGCTGGCTGATCTGCCTGCCGTCTAAGCCATCTGCGGCCCGCCGGAAACTTCGCAACAGAGCGCCACCGTCCCGTGGTGCCGGATCGGCCGAGGAAGTCCTTGGGTTCGGAAACCACTTATGCCTGTGACCTCGCCACTCCCGCCGACGTGGAGGGGGGCATCGCGGCGCTGGCGGAGGAGGTCTGGGGATGGTGCGAGAAGACCGGCACTTTCGGGCGCACCGTCACGGGGAAGGTCAAGTTCGCCGACTTCCACCAGGTGACCCGCAGCAGGACCTCTTCACTGCCGGTCACAAGCAGGCCAGAGCTTGCGCGGATCTCGCGGGAGTTGGTGCAGGGAGTTTTCCCGCTGCCGAAGGCGGTGCGCCTTCTCGGCGTGACCATCTCCGACTTCGACAACGTCGACGAAAGGCGACCGGACCAGATCAGCCTCGAGTTCGGCTGAGGAAACCATGAAGCAGGGGGGCAAACTGGCCACAAGCAGCACCTCCGCTCCTGGGCACCCGGCGGGAGAAGGCCAACGGTAGGCAGCTTCTCTTCAATCGCTGTTTTGGACGCTTGCCAGGCCATCGAGCGCCGGCCACCAAGGCATCATTGTGGACAGTGATAAGCTCCCCTCGGAACAGAAGGAGTGCGGTGCATGGATCTGGGACTTGCGGGAAAGGTGGCGGTGATCACCGGAGGGACGCGCGGCATTGGACTGGCAACGGCGCGGCTGCTCGCGGCCGAGGGTGCTGACGTGGTCCTGGTCTCGCGCAACGCTGACGAAGCTGCCCAGGTGGCGGAGGACATTGCGAGCACCACGGGCCGTCGTGCTTTGGGAGTGGCCGCCAACACCACGGACGATGCCGCGGTAACAGCCATGGCGGCCGTCGTGGAACGTGACCTCGGCGGCGCCCATATCCTGGTGAACTGCGCAGCCGATCCCGCTGGGCAGAAGGCGGTGCCCGTTCCCTCCGAGGCTGAGTGGGCTTCCCTGGCGTCGCACATGGACACCAAGGTCATGGGCTACCTGCGTTGTGCCCGCGCCTTGCTGCCGGCCATGCGCCGGGCTGGATGGGGCCGCATCATCAACGTCAGCGGGCTGGGCGCACGGCGGACCGGTGACGTGGTGGGCACCATCCGTAACGTCGCCGTGGTCGCCCTGGCGAAGAACCTTGCCGACGAGCTGTCGGGCACCGGCATTGCGGTCACTACCGTGCACCCCGGCATGACGCGCACGGAGAAAGTGGACGCGATGCTTGAGGCTCGTGCGAGGGCGGAAGCCCGAAGCGTCGGTGACGTGGAGGCGGCCATGGCACAGAACGTGCTGATGGGGCGCTTGCCGACGGCGGAGGACGTGGCCCAGGTGATCGCCTTCCTCGCGTCTCCTCTTTCCGTGACAATCAACGGTGTCGCGATCGACGTGGGCGGAGGCGCGCGCGGGTCCATCAACTACTGAGATCCGCGCCCGCTTCGGGAACTCGGCGGCGATACGCCCATAGCCACAATGGGCGCAGCGCCGCCGAAGTATCTGCACAACTTGAGTGGGCCACGAGCGGCCGATGCAGGCTGCGGGTAGTGCCTCAGAGGGCGGGGCGGGGATGCCGTAAGAGGTGCTCAGTGCTACGCTCAAGCGTCCTGCCCCTTTCCCCGGTCCCTTGTTCTGAGCCAGACCACCGAACTCACCCGCGTCAAGGCGCGCATCCGAGCGCTGGCCGAGAGGACCGTCTCGAACGGTTGCACCGAGGCCGAGGCACTTGCCGCAGCCGAGATGGTCGGGCGGCTGCTCGAGCGCTACGCGCTCAGCATGGCCGAGGTGGACCTCCGGGCCGAGCCCTGCGTGCAGGTCGAGGTGCCGCTACCGGGCCGTCAGCGCCGGCCCATCGACGGCTGCGTGCCCGCCATCGCCCGTTTCTGCGACTGCAAGGTCTGGCTCGCCCGCGACGAGGACCGGCCCCGCTACGTCTTCTTCGGCTTCGAGCCGGGCACCTCCATGGCCGTCTACCTCTTCGCGGTGATTGAGCGTGGTATCGGCCAGGAGGTTCTGAACTTCCGAGCCCAGAACCCCTCCCTGCGCGGTGTCGGACTGCGGCAGGCCTGCACCAGCTTTGCCCACGGCATGGCCAACCGCCTCGCCGAGCGGCTGGAGGCGCTGCACGCGGCGCGGGAGGCGGAGGTGGCGACGCAGCGCTCGACCGGCACGGCACTGATCATCGTCAAGCACAGCGTGGTGGAGGAGGCCTTCCGCACGGCGGCGGTGCGGCTGGTGGCCCAGCGCGGTGCCAGCATCCGGCTGAATGGCGCCTACCAGCACGGCTACGCCGCCGGCGAGCGGGTCAACCTCCGGCGCCCGGTCGGCGGCACCGCGCAGGACCTGCTGGAGAGATGAGCGGCCGTGATCGGCAGCGCGCACGGGTCTATGCCTGGGAGGACTGGGTGGTGGCACCCCATGCGCCGGACCTGATCCCCTTCTCCGTTGCTCAAGCGATGGTGGACGCGATCTGGGCCGAGATGGGCTTGCGCTGGCCACCCAAGGTGGAGCGACTGCCGCCACAGGCTCCCGCCCGGCAGGCGGATGCCACGCGCCTGCGCCTGCGCCTGCCCGAGGCTCTGCCGTCCTGGATCCTGCTGCACGAACTCGCTCATGCTATGAGCAGCACCGCCGAGGGTGAGACGGACGGGCACGGTCCGCGCTTCATGGGCCTCTACCTGCAACTCCTTGAGCGCTACCTGCGCCTGCCGACTGCCACCCTGCTGCCCTCGTTGGGGGAAGCACGGATCGAGGTGGACCTCGCGGCACGACCGGTGTTCCTCGATGCCGCCGCACCTTGAGCGCCTGAACCCGGCCCAGCGCGCGGCCGCGACCACGCCGGCGCCGCTCCTGGTCCTGGCAGGCGCGGGCTCGGGCAAGACCGAGACGCTGATCCGGCGCGTGGCCGACCTCATCCTGCGCGGGGAGGCGCCTGAGCGTCTGCTCTGCATCACCTTCACGGCCAAGGCAGCCGGCGAGATGCGCGACCGGCTCACTGCCCTGCTCGGACCGGCGCGGACGCCGCGTTGGGTTGGCACCTTCCACGCCGTCATGGCGCGGCTCATGATCGAGGACGCCGCCAGCATCCCTGACTTACCGCGGGGATTTGCCATTCTGGGTCAGCGCGACGCCCGCGCCCTTCTGGCGCAGGCCGCTGGCAATGCCGACAACAAAGAAGCGGGCTTGCTCGCGGAGGCGGTGTCGCTGCTCAAGAACGGCCTGGTCAGCGAGCCGCGCCGGCTGCCCCGCTCCTCCGCTCTCGCCCGCTTCGAGCCCGAGGTACTGGCCAGGGCTGCCGCCGTGCTACCGGCCTACCGCGCTGCACTGGAGGCGCGCCAGGCGCTCGACTTCGACGACCTCATTGCCCTGCCCGTCGCCGCCATGCGTGCAGATCCTGAACTGGCTCAGCGCTGGTCGGCACGCTGGGCCGAGATCCTGGTGGACGAGTACCAGGACACGAACCATGCTCAGCACGCGCTGGTTCGCCTGCTTGCCGGCAAGGGAGGGCGGGTGTTCGCGGTCGGCGATGATCTGCAGGCCATCTATGGCTGGCGCGGCGCCGACGTCTCGCACATCCGGCGGTTCGGGAAGGACTACCCGGCCGCTCCCCCGCCGGTGAAGCTCGAAACCAACTATCGTTCGACCGCGACGATCCTGCGGGCGGCCAATGCGGTCGCCGCACAGGATCCGGAGGCTCTGCCCAAGAGCCTACGCCCGGCCGAGCCGAAGGCGCCGCCAGGGCAGTCCGTCACCGTCCGCGAGGCAGCCACTCCCGAGGACGAGGGGCGGGAGGTCGTGACCTGGCTACGGGCCCTCAAGGGGAGGCAACCAGAGCCTTCCTGGCGCGAGTGCGCGGTGCTGGTCCGGGCCGGGTTCGTGGCCGATCCCATTCTCGCCGCCCTGCGGCAGGCCTCTATCCCGGTGCGATTGGTGACCGAACGTGAGCCGGAGGCGCCGCGTGAGGTGCTGGGCGCTATTGCCTGGTTGCGGCTGGCGCTGAGCCGGTCTGCCACAGGGAGCCGCCGGGCCGAAGAATGGGCCACCGGGGCGGACGACGCGTTCCGCCGGGCCTGCGCTTATCCGCCACGGGGCATCGGCGCCGTGCTGTTCGGGCGACTGCGGGAGCATGCGGCCGAGCGGAGCCTTGCCCTTGCGGGGGCGGTACCAAGCCTGCCGGCAAGTTCCGATGAGTGGCGCGGCCTCGAGGCGGTGCTCGGCATCGCGCGGGAGATCGCCGACGGCGTGGCTCGCCGGGCGCTCGGACCGGCCGACGCCCTGCGACTGGCCGCCGAGGCGAGCGAGATCGCCGAGCGGCTGGAGGGTGGCGGCAAACGCGGGGCGGCCTGGGGGAAGGCTCTGCAAGCGGCGGAGAAGGCCGGCAGCGTGATGGCGTTCTGCGAGGCGGCGGCTCTCACAGACGCGGTCGACGGAAGTGAGGAGGCCGACGCGGTGCCGGTGATGACGCTGCACCAGGCCAAGGGGCTCGAGTTCGATCATGTCCTGCTGGCCGGCTTGGAAGAGGGCGTCTGGCCGCACTGGGCGGCCGAGGGGAACGGCGCCCTGGCCGAGGAGCGGCGCCTCTTCTATGTCGGGCTGACACGTGCCCGACACTCGCTACAGCTGACCTGGGTCCGGCACCGACGTGAGTGGGAAGGCAAGCCGTCGCGCTTCCTGGGCGAATTGCCCAAGTCGCAAGCTAGGCCGGTCGGCGCAAAACCGACGGTGTCATCACGGGCTTCCCCGATCCCGACGGGCACGGAGAAGGACAGGCTTGTCTCGGAGTTCCTCGCCCGCAAGGAGGGATCCAGGCGGTAGGAATAGGCAGATGCTGGGCTGTGGAGGCTTACCGCCGTCTTCCTACGCCTAAGCCCGCTTTGGCCCCGATGAGCGACGCTGACCGCGTGCTGGCGAAGCCGCAAGAAAGGGTAGCTGCATGGCGGGCGCATCGTTTCGACGCTCCCGTACCCCGCGCGGCTGAGGCTCAGCGGCAGGCGCGTCATTGATCCCGGGCACCGGCCAGAAGCAATCAACTCGTCCTTTCTCGCCTCTGAGCGCCAGAAAGACCACGCGTGTCACCTCACCCTCCTCTCCGGTCTCCACGGCTAGGCGGAACATCAGCCCTTCCGCCTCATCCCCGCTGCCAAGCGCCAGAGCGAGCTGCTGTGCCTCGCTCTCCTGCTGGCGGAGCGTGCGCTTGCTCGGCTCGTCAGCATCGCCCCGGAAGAAGCGCACCGGCACGCCGTCGATCAGGAAGACAAAGTGGTGCGTCTCGTCGAGCACGCCGAGCTAGGGGTAGCGGCCCGCCTCAGCGGCGCGGCGGAGCCGGTTGCGGCTGAAGGAGTAGGCGCGACAGCCAATCGACCAAGCATCGTCGCCCGCCCAGCTGTCGGCCATGGCGAGCGCGTCGGTGCGCCCACGGGCGAGCAGGCGGGCGCAGGCGGTAATGCGTTCCTCCGTCAACGCGGGATGCAAGTCTCAGGGGCAGCGCGCTGCCGGCACCGCGTCGGCCTCGTTCGTCATCAGGTCAAGATAACGCACGGACCTGCCCGTGTCACAGCACAACGAAGACAGCACTTCTTGGCCGGAAGCGGCAGGTCCGCTGTGGGGTCAGGCTAGAATTAGCGGCCATGCTGCAACGTAGTTGGGTCACAGCCGCCTGTTAGTTCCTGGCGGTCTGGTAGGCCCATGAGGTTGGCATCTAGGTGGACAGCTCGCGGTGCTGTGCGGGCGGATCCTAGATCGGCGATGCACCTTCCCATGATGCGCAGAGGGCCTGCAGGCTTCCGGCCGCGCCGAACATGCCCTAGTTGCTTTCCGGCACCTCCCGGATGACGACATAGGCCGAAACCCGGCCCTCAATCCCCTGCATGGCGACCCAAGATCTCGGTCGCGCCGGCGATCAGCGCCTGCTTACCCTGGCCGTCCGGCCCGCCCTCCAGAACATATACCAGCAGGCTCACGACCTTGGCCGAAGCCTGCTTGCCACCGCTGAACACCATCTCGGCGGGATAGTCGCTGAAGTAGATCCAGACCGTGCTGCGCACAAAGGGTGTGTTGCACCGGTCAGCTTGGCGATCCGCCCGAGGTAGGATGGTGGGGACGATGCCCTGCCATCCTCGAAGGGACCTGAGCTTGCCTTATAAGGCGAATGCCGACCGCCGCCATCGCATTCCAAAGCAGCGCTTCCGGGCGACAAACTGGGCAGAATACGATGCTGCCCTGCGTGGGCGTGGCAGTCTGACCGTGTGGTTCACGGACGCGGCGATCGCGGCGTGGAAGGCAGAACCCCGGACCACACGCGGTGGGCAACCCCGCTATTCCACCCTGGCGATTACTACGGCCCTGACCTTGCGCGCAGTGTTCCGTCTGGCTCTCCGCCAAACCGAGGGTCTGATCGGCTCCATTCTCTCTCTGCTCGGGCTCGATCTGGCCGTGCCGGATCATAGCACTCTCAGCCGCCGGGCCGAGACGTTGGAGGTGCCTCGGCATCACCCCGGCAGCCGCTCCGTGCACCTGCTGGTGGATAGCACGGGGCTGCAGCTGTGCGGGCCTGGCGAGTGGCTGGTCCAGAAGCACGGGAGCAGGACGCGTCGGTCCTGGCGCAAGCTGCACATCGGTGTGGACGCCGATACCGGACGGATCGTTGCGTCATCACTGACGGCAAGCGACGTTGATGACGCCTCCCAAGTCGGTCCCTTGCTCGACCAGGTCGCGGACCCAATCGCCTCGCTCACGGCCGATGGTGCCTACGACCAGGACGGCGTTTACGGCGAGGTCACCGCACGGCACCCCAGTGCTGCCGTGATCGTGCCGCCCCGGTCCAGCGCCGTGCCAAGCGCGACGGCACAGACGGCGCCAACCCAGCGCGACCAGCACCTGCAGACCATTGCTGAGCGCGGACGCATGGGCTGGCAGAAGGCTTCAGGCTACAACTGGCGTGCCCTGGTCGAGGCAGACATCAGCAGGTTCAAGCGGGTCATCGGTGGCGCGCTGCGTTCGCGCACCGACGACCGCCGTGCGACCGAGGTGGCCGTCGCTGTGGGTGTGCTGAACCGCATGCTTGAGCTTGGACGCCCGGAGTATGTCCGCATCGCGTGACCGAAATGCTCCTGGGGCTCACTGCGCTTGCAAGCCGATCCTTGCAACGCAGTCACTCAACTAGCCTCAATTAATGCGTCCTGACCCAAGAGTTGCGTCCGTTTAGCCCGGGTCGTGGGGTAGTACCCGCAAAATAACCATCAGCCGAGCTTCTATAGCTTGAAATTTTTCGTAAAGTGCCTCTGTTGGGCTCACGTGTGCACGACCCTGCCTTACTAAGTTGATTGCATCGGTGAATTCGCCGTTTGCTTCATGTGCTTCAGCGCCACGCATGTAAGCTGCTGCATGATTCGGCGCCAACGCAATAGTCGTTCGTGCTTGTGTGACCGCAGCTTGCGTCTTACCAGACAATACGAGGGCATCGAGCAATACTCTATGCAAATCTGGATCCGCTGGCCGAAAAAATATGGCCTTCTTTGCTGCATCAATAGCATCATCCCAGCGCGCCATGCGCTGCATGGCGACGGAAAGTGCTCGCCACAAAGCGGGATGGCGCGCATTTATTTTTATGCCTGCCTGGGCCGCCTCGATAGCCCTCTCTATGGAACCTAATTTCAATAATGCCACGCACCGCATAATGAGAAGCCGAATGTTCACGTGATCCAATGCAAGACCGCGGTTAGCAGCATAGAGAGCAACATTCGGGCGCCGCGCAATCGCACGATCTCCTAATGCAGCCCAGTAGAGTGGCGATTTTCGACGTCCAAGATGATATTCGCTGTAAAAATTGGGCAAGGAAAAATCTTCTTCTGCGATACTAATAACAACCTTCTTGAGGAGTTGTGCATCTTTGAGCATTTGCGCTGAGTGATGCTCAGCAAAAATAGTTGCTACCTCGACGCCCCCCGCCAGTTTCTTGTAAAGCTCGACGTGTCGATGATCCGGGTTTGCTGGATCACAAAAATAATATTTCTGCGCAGTTTTTGATATACGATCACCGTTCAGCTTCTTGCGGTAGTTAGATTTTGTTGCAAATTTTACCCATCTCTTCTCATAGGGCGGCTCTTCAGGATCGATACTAAATTGGGGAGAGAATGCCAGGATTATATTTGCACTCAAAAACGTAGAGTGCATTAGTGCGCCATAAGCTCCCATGCTAGATCCATAAGCAATCGTTACTTCGAAAGAGTTGTTAGAGATTTTCCCTACTATTGCTTCGATGGCCGGCTTCATTTGTGGTAGCTGGTACCAGTGGTTCCATTTTGCGACGACGTGAATTGCCGAGTAGCCACCCCTCAGAAGGAATTGCTCACCAAAGCCATCTAACTTCCCATGATCTAAGGGCGCAAAGGTTACAAAACACTTTTTTCCACCTTGCAGGACAGACCGCACGATTAAATCGTTATCCTCATACAATATCACGAAGCTTGCCTCGGGAAGGTGCCGGAACTAATTTCGATCAATTCCTTCACCGAGTGTCAACCTGGAAGGTTTGTTCTACAGGAAGGCTTTGCGTGAACTTGACTGATGACCAGCCCTCACGAAGCGACGTGAAGGTGCGCTCAACCGCCCAGCGGTGTCGTCCGCGGCGGGTGCTGCTCTCGATGCCTCGTCTTGCGATGCACAGGGTGATGCCGCGGGCGCGGCACTCACGACGGCAGCGGCGGTGGTCGTAGGCCTTGTCGGCGTGGAGCTTGGTGGGCCTGTGGCGCGGGCGCCCTCTGTGTTTGGCCTGCACGCCCGGCACGGCGTTGAGCAGGGGCACCAACATGCGGCTGTCGTGGCGGTTGGCGCCACTCAGCGTCAGGCCAAGCGGCGTGCCCCAGGCGTCGGTGACGACCTTGCGCTTCGTGCCCGGCTTGGCGCGATCCGCCGGGTTCGGCCCGACCTCTTCGTCCCCCTTTCGCGGGTAGGCTGGCGCTGTCGAGCGCCGCCCTTCGCTAGTCCAGAGCGACTGCGTCCTGCAGGCGCTCCAGCTGCACACGGTGTAGTCCTCCCCAAACGCCGGCGCTGTGCCACGCGCCCAACCGTCACCAGCAGGTCTTGCCACAGCAGCCCAGCTCCGTCGGCACCTCATGCCACTGAATGCCCGTCCGCAGCACGAACAAGATGCCCGCCAGCGCCGCGCGGTTCGGGGCAGGCGACCGACCGCCTCGCAGCTTCGGCCGCTCCCACGGCAACAGCGGTTCCACCACCGCCCAGAGGTCATCATGAACGAGGACGGCCCTCCCTCCTCAACGTCTCAGCCCAGGTTTTGTCCCAAGCTTTTTACTGACCGTTTGATAATTCAGCGGTGGGCGACCCTGCGGAAGAGGGCGCCCATGGCGACGTGGATCAAGGCCTCGGAGACGTCGAGGCGCCGCTCGTAGTCCCGGATCAGGCGGCGCCAGCGGATCATCCAGCCGCACGTCCTCCCCACCACCTAGCGGCGCGGGAGAACGTGGAAGCCTTTCTGGTCGGAACGCCGGACGATCTCGACGACGAAGTCGAGGAAGGCCGCCTTGTCCATTAGCTTCGTGCGGTCGTAGCCTGCATCCGCGAAGAGGTGCTTCAGCCAAGGCCAGCGCTTCCGGACCGCGGTGAGGATCGTCTGCGCACCCGAGCTGTCCGACACGTCGGCAGGGGTGAAATTTACTATGAGCAGCCGCCCATCCGTGTCCACGGCAACGTGGCGCTTGCCCCCGACGACCCGCTTGCCTTCATCATAGCCCCGCACCTCGACGATGAGGGCCTATCGCGGTCGTTGGTTGAACGCCACGAACAGAGAGGCCGCCCGCATGCAGGTTACCACTGTTGGCTTGGACATCGCTAAGCATGTGTTCCAGGCACATGGCGTTGACGCCGGTGGTCGCGCGGTGCTGCGGCGTAAGCTGCAGCGTGCCGAGGTTCTCACGTTTTTCCGGGGCCTGTCGCCCTGCCTGGTCGGCATCGAAGCCTGTGGCACGGCGCACCACTGGGCACGCGAGATCCAGGCCCTGGGCCACGAGGTCCGGCTGATGCCGGCGTCCTACGTGAGACCCTACGTCAAGCGCGGCAAGACAGATGCGGCCGACGCCGAGGCGATCTGTGAGGCGGTGACGCGGCCGACGATGCGGTTCGTTCCGATCAAAACGCCTGAGCAGCAGGCGGTGCTGATGCTGCACCGGACGCGGGACCTGATGGTGCGGCAGCGGACCATGCTGGTGAATGCCTTGCGCGGGCACATGGCGGAGCTGGGCATCGTCGCGCCGCAGGGGATCAGTCGGGTGGCGGACCTGGTGGCTGTGCTCCTGGGTGAGGATGAGACCACGATGCCGAAGCTGGCCCGGCAGGCGCTGCGGGGGCTGGCGGCTGAGCTGGAGAGCTTGGGCGAGCGGATCGACGCGATCGAGGCGGCCATTCTCACGTGGAACAAAGGGAACGAGGCCAGCCGCCGGCTCGCTACCATCCCCGGCATCGGACCGATCACCGCCTCGGCCATTGTGGCCAGCATCACTGATCCCACACAGTTCCGCTCCGGCCGGCACCTCGCCGCCTGGATTGGGTTGGTACCCAAGCAGAACTCCAGCGGTGGCAAAGAGCGCCAAGGTGGCATCTCCAAGCAAGGAGACCGCACCCTGCGGCGGCTCCTAGTGCTGGGCGCCACTGCGGTGATCCGCCACGTCAGGACGAGGTCGGATGCGGAGGCCAGCTGGCTCAAGGGTCTGCTGGAACGCCGCCCGGCCAAGCTCGCCGCCGTGGCGCAGGCCAATAAAACGGCCCGGATCGTCTGGGCCTTACTGATCCGAGGCGGAACCTACCGCGTCCCGGCCGCAGCCCAGGCCGCCACGGCATAATGGGGTAAGAGACCTCCACCGGCCATCGCCGTAGCCGGTGGAGTAGCCGGGGTGATGGCGACGTGATGGCATTCCAGTCGAAGCCGGGGCCTGGCAAACCCGGTAAGTGTCTTGCGCCCAGAGCGCGACAAACTGATTGGGACCCGGGCCGCGGATTGCATCAGGGCCAGCGGTCATAAGGGCCGCGTCAACAGGCCGGACACATGACCGCACCCGACCGCGGCGCCAAAACATCGCATCGCTCTTGCGTCGTAAGGGCCGTCCACACAA
>NZ_JONP01000034.1 GCF_000711725.1 Roseomonas aerilata DSM 19363
CCCGCCGCATCCACTCGGCCGTATCGCCTTCGCCGCCATCCAGGGGCAAGGCTTCGCACGTCACCGGCAGGTGCCCCAGCGCCGCCCACTCCACGGCCGTCGCCTGGGCATCGGCGTCCACCAGATGGACCTTCCGCCCCTGCGCGAGCTGGCACGCCAGGTTTACGGCCAGCGTGGACTTGCCCACGCCTCCCTTGAGGTTCCCGACAGCGATTATGCCAGTCATTGGATCACCCCTGCATCAGGCCACAAGATCATCGGGCAAGCGAATTGATGATCCATCACAAACGGCTTTCATCCAGTCGCGTGTTCATCAAGCCTCCTTGGTCGCCCTAGCAGCCGCGCCGCTCGCCTCCCGCATTCGGACACCAGCCCCGCCGCCGTTCTCCGGGATCAACACGACCCCGGCGCTTTCCAAGGCGTTCCGCAGCGCAGCCAGGATCGGCAATCGAAACCGCAGCACCCCAGACTCCCCCTCCGCACGCCGAATGGTAGCAATTCCAACACCAGAACGGTCTGCAAGATCCTGCGCCGACCACCCAAGCAAAGCCCGAGCAGCCCGTAGCTGCGGCCCCCGAAGTGGCCCTAGTGATATTTTTTCGCTCGATTGATCCAAAACCTATTGATCCTTTCACGATCAACGTATAGCTTTCATATCAGAAAGCGCGATCGACGCAAGGGAAACTGCCCCGATGCTCTCCCACCACCCCCGCCTGAACCCTGCCGTCGCCTCCGCCGCCGAGCTGTTCACGGACGGGCGGGTGACGGATGCGGTCCTGCAGGGCATCGCCTCCATGCGCGGCCTGCCCCTCTACATCGAGCCGGGTGCCGCCCCGACCCCGGGCGAGCGTGCCGCCGCTGGAGAGCGCGAATTGATCGGCGCCATGTCCGCCCACCGCGTGGAAACCGCCCTCTACGCCACCGCTTGCCGTCGCCTTGGCACGGCGAACCAGCGCCCGGCCGCTGATCGCCGCGCTGCCCAGGCCGCTGCCATGGGCGCCCTGAACCGGACCCGTATCACCCTGCGCAAGACCGAGCGCCGTCTCGCCGCAGCGCAGGCTGCGCTGGCCTCCCTGGCGATCTGAGGCCGTCATGCTCACCGTGGCCGCCGCTCTGGACGCCGCCCTCCGTGAGATCGACGCGACCGCGGACATGGACACCGCCAGCTTTGACACGATGAGCGCGTCCTGCCTGCGCTCTCTTCTCGTCGGGATGGTGGAGCAGGCCCGCGAGATCCGCGCCGGCCTCCTAAGCGGGATCGCGCGCTGATGCGCCCGCAGACGGAGCGCCAGGCCAAAAGATCCGCTCCCCAGGTGGAGACGCTGATCCTCCTGGGGAGTGACGGCCGCCACGCCCTGCTTGGCCGACATGCCGAACCGGACGCGGCCGAACTAGCGAACGTCGCCACCGCCCTGCGTGCCAAGGGCCTCGGCGGCTGGGTTGTTCGCATGACGGGCGATTACTGGCACCAGCGCCGCCCCGTGCGGCTGCAGGTCATCAAGGAAGCGACACCCAGCGCCGTGCCCTTCGTGCAGGCCGCGGCCGCTTTCCAGGCTATCCGCAGCGGGGCCCTGGCCTCCTGACAGATCCCGAGCCCGGCGGGTCATCCGGGCAAAGCGGCCGAGCGGGCGCGCCAGCGAAGCATTCCCGCCCGGCCTTAACAGCCACACCAGCTCAGGAGGCCAGAATGGCATCCGCGATCCATAGCACCCTGCAGGCCGAGGGCAGAAGAAGAGGCGCGGGCTTTATCCCCGCCGTGATGACGCCTGAGCTGCGGGCCGAGATCCGCAACAGGGCAGAAAACCTCATGGACGAGGCGCGCGCCGCCCTGGATGGCGCGACCTACCTCATCAACCTTCTGGACGCCGCCGATCGTCCGGTTATCGACCTCGAGCCAAACGCGGACGGCGAGGCCGAGCCGGACGAGGCAAGCGCCCAGCCCGTCACCCTCTCCCCCGACCGCGTGCCGGTCCTCACCTACCGCCCGAGCGTCCGGCAGCAGCGCGCCGCCTATCGGTGCAACGGCGATCCCGTCCCCACCAACCTGCGCCGCGGCATGTTCGGGAGTGCTCGGGCATGAACCGCACCTTCCGTGCTCTGCCCCAAGCGCCCCGTGAGGTTCCTCCGCGCAAGCCGTCGCCGTCCGTGGTGGTGGCCGTGAAGGTGCCACCCCGGCGCGGCTTCCTGGGTATCCTGGCAGCCGTAGCAGTGACGCCAGCGGCAGCGACGATTGCTCCCTCCCCTGACGCTGATCTCATCCGGATCTGCGAGGCGCACCCGGCCATCCTCAAAGCCCTCGATAAGCACGGCTCGGGCGAGGACGATTGCCCTTTCTGGCTGGCTTATGTGCGCAGCCGCGACGCCATCCATACCGCCGTCCCCATGACGTTGGCAGGCATGATCGCCAAGGCTCGTGCAGCTAAGGCAGAGGCATTCAATTCGGAGAGCGGCACGGAGATCCCGCACGGCACCCCCGGCGAGACCTGGGGCTGGGACATCGTGAACGACCTTCTGCGTCTGGAGGGCATGCTGTGAGCCGCCCGTCCCGCCGCGGGGTTCTGGGCGGCCTTGCTGCTCTGGCCGCCTGCGCCGCCTACATGACAATGGAGACCGCCTACAACGCTGCATTCCGCCAGCAGTGTGACGCCGAAGAAGCCGGCAACAAGGCGGAGGAGCGCAGGCTGGACGCCGTACAGCATGCCCTTGCCGTAGAGCAGGAGGAGCCGCTCGGCGTCATCATCAAGACCATGGCGACTACGCCGGCCGGCAGAGCTGCCAAGGCGGCAGTGGCGATGACGCTGGTGCAGTCCACACTGGCCGGGGAGCCAATGTCGAAGGAAGACGCGCTGATCTGGAGCTTGGCCGAGGATCTGGCGGGCAAGCCGTTGGTGCCACCGTCCTGATAGACTGAGGCACTTCTGCGGAAAAGGGAGACAGTTAGAAGGGCCGCCGGGTTCACACCGCGCGGCCCTCAGCGTTTTGCGGCTATCTCTTGCCGAGCAGCACTGCCAAACAACGGATCATTCCGTGTAAGCCAAGCGGGGCTTTCCCTGACATAGGGAAGACCACTGTGCGCCCGTCTGGATTGCGGATGACGATGCGTTCGCTAGCAGCGGAGAGCATTCCGAAAGCCTCTCGACCGCCGCTCTCTTCTTCACGGAAATGGGCCATGGAATTTTCAATGGCCTCACCCACCGCTGTCACTTCGAACGGCTCTCTGCGATCTACACGCGCTTGAAGTCGAACCTTCTGACCGGCTCCGAAGTTCCACCCGGGAACGGTAATCCTTACGGATCTACCCATACCCTCTACGCAAAGCATTCCTATGGATGCGCCAGGCACAGTGCCGCGGAGTACGGTACCCATGATCAGGACCTGCCAGCGATCGTCTATCTCATCCGCCCGTTCCTCGTAATACCATTCCATACCTGCATCATCTCGTGCCACTTCTTCGACCGGTTGGCGCGCCGGTTGAGCGTTGGCATTGCCTAGTAGAAGTGTCGAAATTGGAAGCAGGGCTACCAGGGCAGTGGCGAGGACGTTCATGAAGTGAAGCTATCTGGCCCGTAACGCTAATAGCTAGTCAGAACGTAAGTGTGACGGCGCCGAGGACGAGCGCCATCAGACCTGCTCCACGCCGGGCAACGCCATGCGTGTGTCCAAGCCAGCGCCGGAGCGCGCCTGCCCCTACAGTGCTATTCCAGGTCTATGCCCTCCGACGCACCAACCACACACAAGCCCCGCATCGTGAAGCCTGCCAACGGCGAGAGCGGACCGGTCTACGACTATCGCGGCGCCGTCATCTTCTCGAACGAGAAGGGCACCGTCTTCAACTTCAGCCTGCAGGGCTTCCCGCACGGGCTTAACGGCTTCTGGGGCGGCATTGGGCATATTAGGGAGGTGGTTCGCTTGGTCGATGCCTAGCTCGACACAGGGCGCCTACCAGCACCGTATGTGCTCGGGAGGTGAGGGGCGCTGGCTAGGCACCTCCACGTAGCGGCCAGCGGGTGACGCCTCTCGTTGCAGCGCCTTCAGCTTGACAAAGGCTTGCTCGATTGAGTTTGGGCCGGGCTGAATGGGGAAAGGTAAAAAAGGTCGATGCTCGTGCTCCGGATCGCCTCGCGAACACCCGCGACCTTGTGGGCGGGAGGGTAGCCCGAGGCTCAGGTGTGTCGATAAAAGCAGTCCGAACTGGGTGTTGTTTTTCGGTGGATTGCCTCTTGATGGAAAAAATTACCTGCCATGTTGATTTTTAGGATGCTCAAAGTTGAGGGGAGCCAACCAAAGCGTTAATCGGGTTACCTCATGAACTTGGACGAGCTGAGTAAACTTGAGTTCGATTTAACGATAAAAGCCATTTAGGAGAAGACGATGCTACACCGCATCATCGCAATCGGTGATTGGTTTGCGACAGCTGATCGTCTACGCTCTTTGATGTATCTGCAAATTGTATTACCAGGAAAAAACCGACTCATTTGCAATTCGTTGCTGCGTTTACTTTGCCTTCTGGGCGTCTGTTATCCCTTCAGCGCTCTTGCACAACCTATAGAGCTTAAAACTCTGTCTATCGAACAGGTACGATCGATGTTTCCAAGAGCTTGGGAGTGGGAGCAGGAGCGGCGCCGGCGCGAACAACAAGCAGGTTACACCATCTCCCATGGTATTCTCAGTTATTGCAGTAATTACGGCAGAACAGTTGAAAACTACACTATTCGCAGCGATAGGAGAAGGCACTGGCGCTGCCTTCGCCTAAATGGATGCACACCCAGTCAGAGTGCAGAAGGTAATACTTGCCCTGCCCTGGACGAGCGAATTGTCATATATTTTACGGAACTTTCTTTGCGAGAGGAAGATCGCATTCGGCGGGATTGTTCACTGCGCCTAGCCTCAGGCACAGAAATTTCGTTCTGTAATGAAGTGCCTACTGCGGGTATCGACACCCCACTCTGGTATGAGTTGTTCGATCAAGACGGACAGTCTCGTCAGGCGACTGAAATAAAGAAGAGGCTTGAAGAACTTAAGGAGTTCATCGCGTCTCAGCGGACTTCGGCGGCACCGCCAAGTGTGCCTCGCCTTGCCACACCAACGCCAGCACCAGCGCCAGCGCCAGCAGCTGTCCCTCGGTCACGAGCTTACCCAAGCAGTTGTATCGGTTTAAGCTATCAACAAACCAGTGCTAGTGCTCGGTCGTCAAACTGGAGCCACTCAGTTACTTTCACTAATAACTGTGGAGCATGTGTGAAATTTGGTGTTCTGCTAAGACTCAATGATCGGGATCACGGCCAACTAGGAGTAGTCCGCCTCGAGATCGGTGCCTCCAGCCGCGAAAGCTACCCGTTTTCGTGGGATCCCGGAGCCTCCCTAGTCGCGCACGCTCGCGCGAATGACGTGCAGTCATGCAATTAGACCCTTAGTGTCCTTCCAAAATTTTCAGCCGACAACAAGGAGTTAGTGCATAAACACAGAACGCTTCCGAACGGACACTTAGTGATTTGCTGGCGCGAACGAGAAGCGCGGTCATGAAATCTGCAAGCTCGCTGCCTCGCAGCAGCCATCCATCCAAGACCCTTTCGATTTTGGATGGGAGAACGTGAGCGAGTACTGCCTTACACGGGCTAATTCGCAGGGCAATTTGTGTCTATATTTCCGCAGTTCTCCCGGCAAATTCTCCAACTGTCACTGCCTTCTTGATATTTGTCGGCACAAGCCGACTGGCAAACTCGTAGAGCTATGATACAATTCTCGCGGTCTGCACTCTGTGTGAGTATCGTGTTTGTCGCGCCAGCCCTGGGCCCGGCCCAAGGCGCAAAGCTGACAGGACGTGCTTCGTGGGCTGTTACTGCAACACCTGAACAGATACCTGAACAGACAACCGCAATTGCCGCCACCCGCACTAGAAGCTTCTTCATTGAGTTTCCTTTCGATGCAGAGTAAGGGTTTGTGGGGTACGTTGATTCAGGTATTAAGAGTATGCCAATTTGCAAACTTGGAGCCGATTTAACAGACATTTTTTACCAAATGTGATTCATGCCGTGCCCTTTAGGCGGGTGCCACGGTAGATGATCAGACGGCTGGAAGTGGTGCGGTACGTCGCTTCCATGTTGTTGTCCCTACCGGACCAGCCATGGATCTGGTTAAGATTGGGTAGGGATGAACCCATAAGGTGAATGCATCCCGCAAACCTTTGTTCGGGTGGAGCCATCCTAGCGCCGAGGCGCCCTTCTCACCGCCTCGGACCAGGCGCTTGCGCAGATCCGCGTCCGTAGTGTTCGATCAGCAAGCGGATCGAGTAGTCCACAGATAGCCGCAGCCGCAGCGGATCATCAGCCACCAGCCTAGATGGTCGCGTGCTGGTGCCCACGGCCGCCCCTCAGCCTCTGGCATTGCTTTGCTGCTGCAGCCGTCCCGTCACCTCAGCCACAGCGCGGGCCTGGGCCAGCAGCAGACGCCGGCCTTCCTGATCCAGGCCATCCCAGATCGTACCCAGCTCGGCGCGGCCTGGCGCGTCCCTGACGAGCTCTAGTGAGATGGGGAGAAGGGTCAGCACCGCGCCTCTCCTTTCACCGGAAGCTCGAAGAGGTCGGGCTGGCAGGCGGTGCGTGCCTGCCGATCGCGCAGCGCCTGGGCCGGCCCCCAGAGCCAGTCGCCCTCCTCTATCGCGAGCGAGGCAATCATGTCGAGGACCGCGCGCGTGGAGCCCTGCCGCGCGCCGCCGGCAGCGACATAGGCCACAACCGCGCGCTCGAGGCAGGCTGCGGCGTCCAACCCCTGGCCGGCGGCCTCACGGTACGTAATTCCGACTGCGCGGAGTTGGGAAGCGGGCCAGGATGTACAGGGTTTGGGTTTGTAGAGGTGGTCGTAGCTCATGCGAGGCTTCCCGATGCTGCCCTCGAGGCGAGGGTTGGGGGAGGCTAAGTCAGGCGCGAACGATTCGTGAACACCGCGCGCATCGGCATAGGCTCACATCGGCGGGATGGGAGGAGCCGCTCACCTTCGATAACTCCCACTTATCGTAAAAAATGGCTTCTCTGGTGATGGACGCTGAGCTGAAACTCAGTGCCACATCAATCCGTTTTTGGCGTAACGCTAGCGGGAGAGTCCGGAGGTGGGCTCAGCAAGTTGGTCCTCATGGGGTCGCTCCCCTTACGACCATGTCCGCTACGCGCCGATCGCGTGCGGTCCTGCTAAAGGGCTGGCAAATCGTCGCCTATAAGCCACAAAAAGCTTGCAAGTCCGGCCGTAGCGGATAAGCTACAGACATGCCGGCAGTTCGACAGACCGACGAATACGCTGCTTGGTTCCAGGCCCTTCGGGATACCTCGGCCAAGGTGCGAATATTCCGGCGAATTGAGCGCCTGTCTAATGGCCTGATGGGGGACGTGAAGGCCGTTGGTGCCGGCGTATCGGAAGTGCGGATCGATTGTGGTCCTGGATACCGGGTCTATTTCGCCCAGCGCGGGACGGTGCTGATCGTCTTGTTGTGCGGTGGCGACAAGGACTCTCAGGACCGCGACATTGCCAGGGCTAAGGCGCTGGCAGCGGATTTGGAGGACTGACGATCCTTCTACAGATTGAACGGAGGACTGATCATGACGACTAAGACCCGTCCGTGGGATCCGGCCGAAGTACTCGACACTCCCGAGATGCAGGCCGAGTACCTGTCTCTCGTGTTGGCTGATGGTGACCCCTCTGAGGTTGCCCGCGCGCTTGGCATCGTTGCCCGTGCCCGCGGCATGACTGGTGTTGCCAGAACTGCTGGTGTCAGCCGTGAGAGCCTTTATCGCGCACTGAGTGAGAACGGGAATCCTGAACTCTCGACGCTTATGCGTGTCATGAGCGGCATGGGGCTGAGGCTTGCGGTGGTGCCAGCAGAGACGGTGGGGTGAAGGCGGGGGTTGTAAGGAGGACAAATTGTCCTCCTTTTCCGCCGACACCGCCCGCCCGTAGTCCCTAGCCTGTCAGGGTCAATAGCCGGTTGGTTGGGAGGCTCAGCCCTCGGTGGGACGGTCGAAAAACTCGCGACTTGTGACGGTCCAGGCGCCTACCAGCACCGGCTCACCCCTGACAACGCCACGGTTTGCTAGGCACACCTTGAGCGGGTCCGTCCCAAGGATAGCGACCACGAGATGGTCTCCTTCCTGGTAGTAGCGATCAAGCGGCTTCCCGACCTCTGCAGTAAAGGCCTTGCCGTTGTGTGTGAACGAGATCCGAAAAAGCCGCTTCTCGGGTGGGGGCACGTCCTCCCGGATGAACTGCGCTACAGCGCTCAGCACCTTTTCCGCCTGTTCGGGGTTGACCGCGGCGGGGATGAAGAATGCGACCATGCCAGACCTTCGCAGGCATCGAGCGCTTCCGGCAACTCTCGGTGTTGCGATCTGGTAATCTGCTTCGGCGGGACGCTCTCCTCCTCACGGCAGGATCAGCAGGCGCTTCTCCGTCTGTAAGGTCTACCAGCACGGCCAACACCAAGGAGCACTTTCTCATGGCCGTAGAGTGAGGTGGTCCCCATTCGCCGGACAGTTTGGCGGCTGGGATAAGCTCGGCTCTGGTTCTCGTCAGGGCGCCAATCTCTTCATCTCGCCCGCCCCATATTCCTCGTTGGGCGTGCGCCCAGCCAGGGCAGAGTGGGGACGTCGGGCATTGTAGTAGCCGATCCACCTGGCGAGCCCGGCCCGAAGCTCCGAGCCGGTCTCGAAGGCGTGCAGATAGACGCACTCGTACTTCAGGCTGCGCCAGAGCCGCTCGATGAACACGTTGTCCATCCAGCGCCCCCGCCCATCCATGGAAACACGCACCCCAGCGCGTTGCAGCACGCCGGTGAACCGCGGTGAGGTGAACTGGCTGCCCTGGTCGGTATTGAAGATCTCCGGCCGCCCATGCCCGGCCAAAGCCTCCTCCAGCGCTTCGAGGCAGAACTCCACGTCCATGGTGTTCGACACCCGCCAGGACAGCACCTTGCGGGTTGCCCAGTCCATCACCGCGACCAGGTACAGAAAGCCCCGGCGCATGGGGATGTAGGTCAAATCGGCGCACCAGACCTGGTTCGGCCGACCGATCGCCAGATCCCGCAGCAGGTAGGGAAAGACCCGGTGCTCAGGATGCGGCACCGTGGTCCGCGGCCGCTGGTAGATCGGCGCCAGTCCCATCCTGGCCATCAACCGCCGCACCCGCTTGCGGCCGACAGTGTAGCCCTCCCGGCAGAGGTGACGCGCCATCTGGCGAGACCCGTACCAGGGCGTCTCCAAGAACTGCGCGTCGATCAGCCGCATCAGCTCCAGGTTCAGCGGCGTCTCGCCCTGGGACCGGTGGTAGAACCCCGAGCGGCTGATCGAGACCAACTCGCACTGGCGCACCACCGACAAGCTGGGGTGGTCGGGCTCGATCATCTGACGTCGTCGCTCAAGGCTCATCGCCCGGACGCCTTGGCCAAAAAATCCCGCTCCACCACGAGCTGCCCAATCTTGGCGTGCAGCTTCTCGACATCTGCCTCCGCCGCCTTCGCGCTCTCCTGGGCCGCCGACTTGCCCGAGAACACCCCGGCCATGCCCTCCACGGCCTGGCGCTTCCACTCGCCCACCATCGTCTGGTGAATGCCATGCTTGGCCGCCAACTGCGCCGTCGTCAGCTCACCCCGCAGCGCCTCCAGCGCCACCTTCGCCTTGAACTCCGCTGAATACCGCGTCCGTTTCCCGTCATCGGGTCCGTCCTTCTCAGGGCGAACCGAGCTTATCCGCCTGTCCGAATTCCGGGGACCACCTCAGAGGCAGTCGATCCGTCAGCCTTTTGCAAAAGCGTAGCGTGTACAGTCGCGATGGCAGCAGCATCAGACCCACCACAAAAAAAGCATAGATGTTTATCCCTATAGCTCTAGGATTAGCTGTCGCGGGAGTTGTCTTCTTTCATTGTCTGCCGGCGAGACCAATTTACCACGCGAACATTGGTTCGCTTCTCAATCTTACGTGACTCTCTTGAGAGTCTTGAGCCAGCCATAAAGTTCCCCAAATAATGCAAACCGAGAAGAGTTGTTCCAAACAGATGAAAAAGCATTCCGCAGTAGCCGGCCGCGACGACTAAACGTCCCCATCCGTTAGTGCTCGACAAAATTTTTCTTAAAATCTCGACTTGTGACGGATTGATAATTGATAAAATCAAACCACCCCCCAAATACATTATAATACTTAGAGCTGACAGGTAAGCAAATAGGTATCCAAGAACCTCGCGGCGGGTTGGGAAAATCGGCTCGTCTAAACCATCGAAATGGGGCCGGATTCCGCCCATTGGTCGATCAAGCGCATCGCCTGGAAAGCCAGCCACAAGCGCAAGTGCAGCCACAAAAAAAGCAGCAAGAATTTGGAGCAGCCCATTAACTTGCTGGATCAAACCAAATTCGTGCGCAAGATTGATATCAGGAACGACAAGAAGCACACAGAAGCTAACTCCGAAGCCAACTACGGGAATCCATAGGTTTGTGGTCGTCAGCGTAGCATGACGCAGGGTAAGCCAACGGGCCCAAGTGAACAGCAGCCGTATAGGTGCGTCCGACCACCACGCCTTCATTTTTGTGGCCTACCTTCTCTTCCAACCTCACGTACTGCGCCCAGCATCCGACTAGCAAGACGGTCAACGATAGTCTCACTTGCGTCCGGAAGGTTGCGAAATCCACTGAGGGTCACCGTACGCGTCATTGCACGCTCAAGGAGACGTTCAGGCCTCTCTTGAGGCTCAACTTGCGTTGTACCCACTACTTCTGGCGACACTGAATTCCTCCAACGCACACGGAACCGATGCTCAGGGTATTTCCTTTTCAACCGACGGACGAACGCAACCAGCTCAGTTTGCAACTGCTCTATAGGGCCTTCGCGTACAAGCTTGAGTACGCGTCGTTCACTTATCTCGATATAGGGATCGGCATGGTCAGCCACCATCGTCCGACGGGGGATTTGTCGAACAATCTCGATCTGCGCGGGAATCATCTCTCCCTCTTTCATCATCTGGCCAGGATGAGCGCTAAGCATCAGCCGCGGAGCTCCTACCTTCTCCTGCCCCTCCGGAGTAATTCCTGTGACCTCTGGAAGATGCTTCTTCAATTCCGCGTCGAATAAGCTCTGTATGCGCGTGCGTGATATACCCTCATGGTCCTCTAGCCCTACGCCATACCTCAGAGCAGTAGGGTCAGTATCAAAATCTATAATCATATGGGCGGAGATGGCCACATCGTCATCATCCGTTTTCTCTGCTGGTCGTAGGCGTCCGCCCGTTCTACTTAAATACATCTGTGCTGCGGTGTTAGGGTCCGCTAACGTCCAGAGTATGCACAAATATTTTTCTCGACGACTGACCTTCGCATCCATGAGGTAGAGACGTCTGCGGGAACTGTCTGCTTCGTCGCAGATGTGGTTTCGAGCAGCTGCGGCAGCCGTAACGGCTTGACATAGCCGCTCAAAGTCCACTGCTTGAAGAGCAGCTAAGGGCGTTCCGTGCGCGCGTGCAACTCCAAGGCTAAAATCATAAATTTTGACGTCTCGTTCTGTATGATTGGCCATAGCTCGAATCGTTCTGGACAATGGAGCTTAAGATCACACGAGCGACTGGCCTATGACAGAGAAGGAAGCTGTTCAGCAAACTCGGGGCGGCCACGATTGTCGGTCTATATGCCTACCTCGCTGATCATACCATCCAGCAACGGCTTGATCCCCGGTGGCTCTGGACGCCTACTCCGTCAGAGCCAACAGCCGGTTGGGCGTTTCTCCACGCACAATCGTTGCGGTCCTGCCCCTCGTCTCCAACAGCGGTTCCGCCACCCCTTGGGCACGACCGGCGCCGGCAGCCGCGGCTCCTCTTCACTACTCTCCACCCCGCCGCCGATCCGTGCCGATCTGGCCAGCCTCCACTCAGAAGCGGAAGGAGGCGCTGAAAGCGCCGAAGGACTGGCGACCGCGCTGGCCGTAGAACTCCTCGCTGCGCAGGACCTGGGTGTAGGCAAAACGCACTCCGCGCCACAGCACCGCGACACCGGCCTGGGCATCCCCCACGAAGGGGCGCTTGTCCACGCTCGGGCTGTCGCGGAAAGTGTTGCCGTCGAGGAAGATGTCGCGAGCCACGGCCCGACCCTCCACCCCGCCGAAGATGTACCAGCCGAACTCCTGTCGCGGCTGAAAGAAGCCAGAACCGGCCAACGCCGGGCGAATGCGAACCGGGCCCCAATCAGCCTCCAGCCCTTGACCAATTCGCAGCGAGCCGCCAGCCGCGACGTAGGTCTGCACGTTCCCCAGCGCCACCGCCGCCACTGGGATGGCCTCGGCCTGCACGCCGCCAAGGCTGCCAAGTGGGACGCGCCAGCGTCGCTCCAGCAAGGCGGTTAGCGCCAGCTCATCCTTCAGCTGACGGTCCCAGCCATTGGCTCTGCGGACGTTGATGAGGTCGTGGTAGTTGTTCTGCACAAACTCGCCGCCTGCTGAGGGGCCGATTACGCCGATCTGCACTTCCAACAGCGTCTGAGTGCGCTCAGTACTGCGGCTGAGGCTGGCTGCCCCATAGAGATAGCCGGCATACGGGCGATCGCGCGGGTCGGGGACACGCCGGTCCGTATCCTGCGGCGTGTAGATGTTCTGGCCAAGGGACACGCCCCAGCGCAGATTTCCGGGACCAAGAAGGAAGTCGAGCCGCTCGTCCAGCCCAGCCAGCGGGCGGGGCAGGTTGGCTGAGGGGGACTGCCATGTGAGCAGCAAGCCATTGGTGTAGTAGCGGTCGCTGCCGCCGAAGAGGTCGTTCTCGACGGTCGCGCTGAGGGTGCCCTGCCAATCCGGAAGTTCCTGGCCGGCGCCAGTTCTGACGGGAGTAAGTGCCTGACCCTCCGCCGTGACAGGCGAGGCCAAAGCCAGAAGAAGAGCTAGGGCTGACGGCAGAGCAGACTTCGGCAAAGCAATGTTCCTGGGGTTCGATGGCGGCGTGCTGGTATCGGCGGCCCTCCGATGCGGGAAACCAAGCCTTCGGACAAGCACGCTTGAAAACTTTCAGGCAGCCTGCAGCAAAGCCCTCTACCCCCTCATTTTCGGCCCTTTTTGAGGGCGGGAAGTTGCCACGGGGCTCTCACGGCAAAATCCCCGCCACCCTACTGGCTGAGGCAGCGGCGACGGACCTACACACCCACCGCGGATCCACTTGCGAACCTGCCGCGCGATCTGGCGAGCCTCGGCGCCTTCGCGGCTGAAATGCCCGTGGCGGAAGTTGCCGTGCCTCACCGGCTTGGGCGCCTCCACCGGCCGACGCAGTGCGACATAGCGGGCCCAGCCCGAGGGCAGGTTCCGACCAAACAAGTGGTGTCTCACCCTGAGATTTCGCCGTTCAGTTCTCAACCGTCCGGAACGGCGCTGCTACCTTCGTCGTAAAGGTAGAGGGTCAGCGGCACGGCGAAGGAGGATGCCCAGGCAACAGCGTCAGTCAGCGAAACACCCTTCTGAGTTGCAAAACCGGGCTCTCGATAGTCGTGCGGAGCTTGATCGCCCTCGGCAAGCGAGTTGTCGTGCCACGTCGGCTCAGCAATCACGTCGATGCGCTTCCACCGGTAGGGGTTCCCTCGCCGGTCGATGATGTTGAGGATCACGGCGCCTTCACCCGGATCCGGTCAGGGCCGCGCACCTTCGCCATCCCCTCAGCAGTCGGCCGGCGGATACAGCGCATCGCCCAGCCCGGCGACAGGCCCAGCTGCGGCCAGGAAGCGCACCACCGCCGTCGCCACAGCCCGCGGATCCCGCTCTCCCTGGTCTAGCAGCGCCAGGCGCTCAAGCGCAGCCAGCGTGGATCGTTCAATCTCTATCGGTACGAGCAACGCGCCCCGACGGCGCCTCTCGCGAAAAGCCTCCTGCCGCTCGCGGTGCCGCTGTAGGCGCTCCGCCTCGACCAATTTTTCACTATCCATATCCGTTAAATCCCTCTGTTTGGGGCCTGTTCTCAGGTGATCCAGTCACGGGAGGGACACGATGCGGCCCGGCTCTGTGCACGGGGCCAGTCGCCATCATCTCCACGTCCTCCAACGCCTCCTCCGCAGCCTCTGGCACGCGGATAGGGCGAGGAGCGGGGCCCATACCCTCGCCCGAGGGCGCTACCGGCTCTGGCGGGGACTCTGGCGGGTTGAGGCGGTGGCGTGGGGTTAGGCGGATCCGGCGGTGGCTCAGCCGGCGTCAGCTCGAACGCCTGCACCCGGCCAATCAGGGCCTCAAGTGCCTCCCGCCCCCGAACCTGCGGGACCACGGCATCGGACCAGCGGCCTCTAAGCCCCTTCCTGTACCGGGCGAGGTGGAAGGTTTTGAAACCCCCCGACCGCTTATATATACTATATATAAGGCTTTGGGGGGTTTCAAAACGAACCGCAGGGTTCTCCAGGAACCTCTCCGCCGCCTTGGCCGACCGCCACAGGTCCGGCCGGGCGATCGACATATCCGCTGGGGCGAGGGGCATGGCCCGACCGAACAGCGCAGCCTCCGCCACCGCGACCTGCAGCCGGTTCGGGCGGTACTGGTTCCAGCTCGGCGCTTCCTGGACGGTGATGGGTAGGGCCAGCGCTGCCAGCACCACCACCCGCACGGGGGCGTCCGCCGCGCGTCGCACCCCACGAGCGCGTCCGATCGCCTGCAGGACGGCTCCTTCGGTCACGGACCAGCGGTAGGCCTCAACCAGGGGGTCCGAGTGGCGCGGCTGCCGATCGATGCTGCGTCCGGCCCCGTCCGCCATGCGGAGGGCGGCAGTGACGGTTGGCCACCAGCTCCCCGGAGCGTCGGGGACGGTCTCCACCGCCTTACCCCCGATTACCTCGGCCATTCGCTCGCCAGCCAGGCGATGCATGGCAGGGCGGCCGATACAAACCAGCGCCGCCACCTTGGCCCAGCTATTCATGCCGGTGACGTTCCCGTGGTGCGCCAGGTGCAGCACCTTGCCGGAGGGCCAGCGCCAAGTGGTCGGGTCGCCCGCCTTCGCGCCTTCCGGCACGGGATTGCAGACAGCACCGCGGAACGTTAGCTCGTCCTGCAACAGGATCTCGATGGCGAGCTGCGCGACGGCGAGGACCTCGCCATCGGCGCGCGCCACCTCAACCATCAGCGCATCCACCACGTCCCGGAGGTTCGTTTCCTTCTTCAGCCAGGACCGGCCCATCTCCTGATCGGCCACATGCACGACGTGCTGATGAGGGGCGGCAATCTCCGTGTCCTCCACCTCGAGATCTGGCGCCCAATGCCGCAGCACCTCCGGCCGCCCGGTCGCGTCCAGGAAGAGCATGGGCCCTGCCCACCCATGGTGAATGTCAGCACGCCAGGCGAAGCGGATAGCGGGCCCGGTGCCCTGGTCGCGGCCGAGATCGGCATCCGGTGCCAGCGAGAGGTTCACGCTGCGCGCGTCGCCCCCTTCCAGAAACGCTGCGATCATTTCGCCCAACATGGGACGGAGCTTTGAGAAGCCGACTGCAGCTGCATCCTCAAAGGCGGCAAGCGCCTGCGCCCTGCTAGTCCCTTCCGCAATCTTCACCCGGGGCTTCATCAGCCATTCGTGGGCCGCCCATTCCTTAGCCTGGGCAATGACGTTCGCGATGGCGGCGCCCCCCAGAGCCTCGCGGAACAACGCACCTTCCGGAAGCTGGGCGAGCGCACTGGCGAACTGCCGGCGGCGGTGTAGCAGCACCTCCCGATCCTGATTGCGGACAGCCCCAGTTTCCTCCGACTGCAGCGCCGAGAGCGCGAGCTGCACCGTGGAGCTAAGGCCGGCGACGCCCGATCCGGTAATGTCTTCGTCAATGATGACGACCGACGGTGCGACGGGATGCTTGTGCCCGTCCTTGATCTCGCTCGGCCATGCCCGAAAGGGACGGAGGAACAGCGACTGATGCGGGATAACCCAGACGTCCGCGTTCTTGCCGGTCCGCGCCTGCAGGAGGTAGGCGCAGCCGGCCGCCAGGGGGCAGGCCACGCATCCGGCAGACGATGCCTGTCCGGCCGCCTTCGCCGCCTTCGGCAGATCCAGATCCTCGCACATCATGGCGCCGGGCTTGGCCGGGTTGGCTGCCTCCATGCCGCGCCACACCGCCACCTTAAGATGCGGCCACCGCGCTCGGATATCGGCCGCGACCTGATCGCCAAGAGCATGGCGGGGATGGGCAAACACGGCAGGGCCGCGCCCGACAGACCGGCCGGCGTCCAGCAGGGTCGGCAGTGCGTCGATCGCGTCGAACGTCTTGCCGCCGCCCACCGTCTTGCGGTGCAGAACCTGGGGGCATTCGCCGGCCGCCACCCGACCAGCAAAGCCCTTCAACCTGTCCGCGCTGCGCCGCCCGGCGTCGGAGAGCGGGATTGAATTGTCGGGGTAGGTCGGCGGGATCGGCTGCTCCGCCTTCGCCGCGGCTTCTGCCGCCTGGGCTGCGCGCTTGTCCTGCTCTCGGCCGACAACCCACGCAATCCGCGCGTCGAGCATCTGCTCGCTGGCATAGCGCCGCATCTCGGCCTGGCTACGCGCGCCAGGGTCGGCATTCTCAATGCGGGCAGTGATGGCCGCCTTGAGGGCTTCGGTGTCCGGCCCCGGCCAGTTGGTGGAGATGAAAGCGGCGATCGCGCGGTTGATCGGCTCGTGGAATCCTTCGGCGCCGCCGATCGCGTCCAGCCAGCCGTGAAAGCCCAAGCTGGCTCCGCCGCTCTCGCCCGGCGTCCATGCCGTCCGGCGCGACGGCTCCGGGATATCCAGCAACGCGGTGTCGCTATCACCCTCAACGAGTATCGTGCGACGCCCAAGAAGCGGATCGCGCAATCCCTCACCGAAGACGGGACCGGCAGTGTAATGCGGCTGAACAGTCCGCAGGGTCGCGGGGTCCACGAACTTGAAGCCAACGCGGGCATTGATGGCCGCCGCCCAACGGTCCAACTGCGCGCCATCTGCCGCCTCTGCCAGCCAGAACCAGACGTGCGCCCCAATGCCGCCGCCCTTCTTTAAGACGCCGCTCCAACGGGGCGGCATGCCGGCGGCCTGCTCCGCCTCTGCCTGTTCATCGAGACCGGCGCTGGAGCTGAACTGGACGATAGCCGAAACGCTCTCCAGCTCCGGGACATGGGAGGCCACCAGATCAACCAGGATCTGCGCCACCTCGCCCGGATCGGAGATCAGGCTGGCGCTGGCGGGGAGCTTGATCCCGTCGAGGTCCAGCATGATCCAATGCAGCGGCTTGTCATCGAAGTTGCCGCCGTTCTCGGTCTTCATCCGGCGGGTGCTGTTGAGGTCGGTAGAATCGTTAGGGACGCCGCGGATTGCGCACGCGGTCGGATCGCGCTCAATCCGCCGAAGAACGGAAAGCAGGTCATGAACCCCGCCCACCGGGGCAAGCTCAACACGGAAGGTGCGCGCGTTCGAGTAGTCGCGCTTCACCACAAGTCCGTTGGGCGCGATGCTGAAGGACTTCGCCATCAGCATCTTCCCGACTGTCCGCAGGATCGAGAGGTTTTCGGTCAATCTCTGCCCCCCAATCGGTCGGGGGGCCATAGTCGCGATACCTCTGCGGTGGCGGCGTCCAGGGTGGCCGGGGCCAAGGCGAACATGGGCCACAATTGCCCGTTCCGGTCGGGGCGTTCCGGGCAACGGAGAACCACCCGGCCGGAGGCGTCGCGTCTGGCTTCAATTCCGCGAAGGTGCGCGCCCGGGATACGCACGTCGATAAAGGCGAAGTCGGGCCGGATGGCCTTGACGGTGATGCGCTCGATCAGCGGAGAAGGGCTCATGCACGCCCTCCCCCCTGTTTGTGCTGCGCGAGATCCGCGTTCACCTGGGCCACGACCTGGTGCAGATGCTGCAGCTCGCGAGCCCAACGACCGCAGGCTTCGGCCTTGGCCTTGCACTCGGCCCACAGGCCGGTGGCGCCGTGGCGCCTCCACTCGAGATCTGCGCGGGCGCGCATCTCCTGTTCACGCCTGGCCCACCGCTCCGGGTGAACATGCGGCAAGAAGACAATGCGAGGGCCGTTCATGGCATCACCGCCCGCGCCGTTACGGCACGCCCACGCGGGGCCAGTTGGAGGTGGTAGCCCGCCGCCATGAACGGGCTGCCGGCTCGCCAGCAGTGCGCGACGCGGTGCGTCCGCGTCCCGTCCGAAACCCCCTCAATGCCGTGGGTGTGGTTACGGCGGCAATGCGGGCATTTGAAACGCACAGTCCGGCCGTCCGCGTTTGGGACAACCTGGATGGAGGGGGCCGTCATAGCCGGCGCTCCACCTCTGCCTTCGCGGCGATCGCCAAGGCAATGGAGCCAAACACCCGCAGCATCGGCCGCCTCTGGGTGGAGCCGGGCTCGGGCGGAACTTCCAGGGCAGCCAACTGCTCCCCAGCCTCGTCCATCGCGTTCGGGACAAGCGTGAGCTTGATCGAGGGGCGCATTATGCCGCGCCCCCGTCCGGGCCGTTGGCACCTTCTTCCAGACTCGGCTTAGCCATCTGCCCAGTCCATGGGGCGATGGCTCGCCACGCGAGACGGAGGCCTTGCTCGGCATCCTCCTGCGTTTCGTACGCCAGCAGCGCGATGCCATCGCGCTCAATGGCCGAGACCAGCAGCTTCTCCCCGGTGACGTCAGTCCAGTTCACCCCGAGAGAGTGAGTCAGGACCACGGAGAAGCCGCTCGGCTGCGCGAGGCTGCCGAAGAACTCGGCAGGTGTAGCGCGGGTCCGGGGAAGGGGGGCAACCACGACAGCGAAGGGGTAGCCCCCTACGATTTCCGCGTGATTGTCCGAGAGCGCAAAGAGCCGGGCTGCGGTCTCTTCGGGCAAGGTGAAGTCGTGCATGGTCGCGCCTCCTTAAGAGGCGGCGACGCGGTGCTTGAACACAGAACGATCGACTGCTATTTACCGGGTTGAGAGCGTAGATTTTATGTCGTTGCCCGAAACCGCAGTCAGATCAGCCGCCCGGTTAGCCCCCGGGCGGTTTCTGCGTTTTCAGGCCGCGACCGCCGCCCCGCTGTTGGAGGACGGGGCGCGACGGGCGCGGGCGGGCTTCGGTGCCGGGAGCGAGAGGTCCAGCGCGACGGCGAAGGCCCGCAGCTTCGGCTCCTGGTTCAGCACGAAAAACCGACCACCGACGCGAACAGCCAGTTCAGGGTTTTTGGCAAGCACGCACCGCACCCGGCGGTCACGCACCTTAGCCTTGGCCACGGGGTCGCTTTCGGATTTGGTCAGCTTGAGCAGGGTCTCTCCGACCGCCGGAAGTGCGATCAGGCCGTCATAATGGGGCATTGGAAGGGGGAGCCTTTCGGCGTGAGGGTCGGGGACACCCAGCCGCTCACGGGAATTCGCAGTTGTGCGAATTTCCCGACTTCCCTATCTTCCGTGGCGCATGACTGCCCGGACGCTCGGGAGAGCGGCTGGTTACTATCACGATCACCACGATCGGACGCCTCGGACCCTGGCAGGTCCGAGGCGTTGTCGTTTTCAGTGGTCGTGGGTTCGCCCTCAGGATTGGCGCCTGGCAGCACCTCACCCTCGGGCGGAAGAAGGCCGCCGTTCCGCTGGGCCATATTCTCGGCCAACAGATCGGCGGCGATAAACACGATCTCGACTTCCAACTTCACCTCAAAGCCCCATGACAGCCTTGGAGGTTCGGGAAGAAGCAGGTTCCGCTGGCGGGGGCCAAACTGGTCCATCCCCCAATTGTCGGCATCTCCGGGGAAAGGCACCGAGGCCTCCCCTCGACCCGCATCAAGTCTGATAAAAAGTCCATTCGAAAACTGGCGGATGGCGGCACGCTCGCCAACGCTCCTCTCAGCAAGCAGTTCGATGAGCGTCGATAGCGAGAACAGAAGACCGCTACTGAGAAGCTCATCCGGGATCTGCTTGGTCTCAACGACCTTGCCGACCTCATCGCGAACGTTGCTAAGAACATGGGAGGCGGTGTGCTTGAGGTTGCCGAGCAGAGCAGCCACCCCCGGTGCGTCAATCGGCTGAATGGCGCCAAATCCGAGGATAGCAACGGCGAAATGGGACGCCTTCCAGCCAAGACCATCCTTGGGAGGGCGCCCGCGGCCACCACGCGGAACCAGCCCATTCTCGCCAAGATAACGAATGACGGCTTCAGCACGCGCTACGGGGAACCCGGCGTCAGTCAATGCGGTGCGGAACTCGGGGCCACCGTTCATAGTCCGAAATTAAGGAAGGTGCGGCAACCGGTCAAGAAGTAATTGCGGCGGGCCCGAATAAAATTATGGGAGTGTTGCGCCTCCGACTGTTTGGATCTGCTCCTTGTGTCAGAATTCCTCGGGTTCTGGTGACGAACTGGACACGGCGGGTGGGCGCCCTCTTCACGGATGTTGAGATCGAGGAGAGATAGATCAGGCCATCATAGCTTGGTCGGCGCGGGCCTGGGCGAGGTCGCGTGCGAGCCGGTTGAGATCAGCCCTGACGCCGGCAAGCCTCGCCGCTTCGGCAGTGATCATGCCATCGAGCTTGGCAAGCGCAGCACTAATCGTGACCTCCAGAGACTTGCCCTTGGCCCGGACTGCCGCCAGGGCCGGCGTACTGGCGGCTGGTGTGCCCGCTGCCGCCGGGGCTTTGAAGCCGGCCTCACAGGCCTTTCGCCAAGCGAGGACGCGCTTGCTCAGGACCGGGCCGAAGCCAGGTACCGCTCCCAGCGCCCTACTGGTGACATCCGCCGCCGTATCTATGCCGGCGCCCTCAAGGGCAGCAATGCGGACCCGGCCGACTCCTTCAATCGAGGCGGAAGCAATCGGAAAAGCTTCAAGAAAGGTGCGCAAAGCGGCGCTGCTCGCGCGACCCGCGGCACCGGTAATAACGTCATCTACCTCTCTGCGCAGGTTGGCGAGGCGATCGCATTGGGAGTCGATCTCACGAGCCAGAGTCGCGATTGCATCCCTATGCAGCACAATTAGCCAGTTGGCCAACGCAGCTTGGTAAGCACGCGCCGCATTCTCGATGGCGCCGTCTCGCCTTGCGAGTTCCTTCGCCCAGACTCCCTCGCTTATGCCGACGACGTTGAGAATACGACCGAAGAAGCCGGGCCGTTCGACGCCCGGCGGAAGTGGCCTGCCGATTACGCCAGACGTGTGATCGCGTTCAGAGGGGGGAGGGCCCGGCGTCTGGGGCAGCAGCCTTCGCCCGAGTTCGGCGCGTAATTGCGCAGCCAGCGCCAAGAAATCCGGCAATGCAAGCACCGAAGCGCCGCCGCGCGGAGCGAACATTAACGCTCCGGTGCTCCCCTCGATAACGCAGATTGGGCAGGGCCCTGGCAGATGAGCGTGCTGTGGGTTAGCACGGCAGGAGACGAGTTGCGTTGCATAGCTGTCGAGGGCCTCAACCCAGGCGCTCACCTTATGGCGGCCTTCAGAATCCCCCCTGGGCCCGAAGGTACGCTCGAACAGCTCGCGCAGACGACCGTCAAGAGCGGTGAACGGCAGCGTGTTCGGCGGCTGACAAATCCCACGCGCGGCCGCCTCCGAACTCCAGGCAAAGCGGTGCTGCGCTATCGCCTCGCCAAGCGAAGGGGGAGCGCCATGCAGCGGCACGCCCGCAAAAGGGTGGCGGTTGAAGAACAACAGCTGGAAAACGAGCACTGCGAGGCCGAAGCAGTCATGAGTGCGAAAGCGGTGGCGGCCGCGCAGCGCAACTCCTTGCAGCTCCGGCGGCTGATACTGCTCGACGCCAACGTCGCAGGTGAGGACCACCCCGTCGGCCACGATTTGAAAGCTGTCGCAATCCACCAGCCCGACAGTCGCGCGCTGGTCCACAAGCGCCAGGCGCTCGTTCACGTCGCCAATCACCGCGCCCGCCGCATGGACCGTAGCGAAGGCCCGCGCCAGGTTAGCAGCGACGGCAACTAGAAATCGATAATCAGCCTGCGGAAAGATCTTCTTGCGCTCGGCGGGCGCGCTAACAGCATGGAGTTCCCGTCGGTTCTCGAAGCGGGGCATGACGAAGCCCGCAATTCGTGGCCCGTCCTGCACAACAGCGACTGGCCAAGCGGCTCCGGCTGGGCGCGCTTCCGGTGGCATTGCCGCCATAGCCTGAAGCTTCTGGGCGCGCACCGGGTCTGGAGCGGCATGGTAAATTTTGGCCACATAGCCGGGCATGCTCAGCAACTCATGCACGGCCCCCTCGGCGCCCTTAGCGATCTCACGGCCGATCTGGAGGGGGTTGCCCAAGACGACCAGCGACATCAGGTGGCCAATTGCCTAGAACAGAGGATTAGAGTCTTGTCGTCATCCGTTCGCGCGCAGACCTGGGGTGAGGCGAGGAAGGCCTCCAGCCAAGCCTCATGGATGGTGGCGGTGCCGGTCCCCGGCGCCGCGCGGAGGCCTGCGAAGACATGCTCGAAAAAGCGTGCATGCGGCTCTCCGGTCGCCATCTTCACGGCCAGATGCTCGATACCGTCCGTCAGCAACGCAAACTCGGCAATCGGGCCGGCGACGCGAGCGACCGAAATGCGTTGGGCTACGTCGCCACGAGTGACAAAGATCGTTTCATTGGCGAATTCGCCGCGCTGTGGAGAAAGCGCGAGGCGCCAGACTGCCGTCTCGGCGTCGCGCATGCGATAGACAATCGCTCCATCGCCAATCTGAAGAAAGAAGGCGGCGTGGTCGGCAACGATCGCGCCCAACATGGTGCAGGCGTAGGCTGAAAGCGGCTCCTCCGACTCCTTGGCAAGCTCGGCTATGCGGGCGCGAACATCCTCAAGCGTGTCGAGAGCGAAGCCATCATGCAAGAAGTCGAGCGACTGCCCCAGTTGCGCCACCGCCAACTGGGCGCACTCGAAGAAGGTATAACAGGCCTGCCGCGCGCCGTTGAGCGACCGCTTTGCGCTGCCGGCCCCATCGGCCGCTGCCGCAATGACTACTTCGGAGCCTGACGAGGCAGCCACCAGGTTAACGGCGTGGAAATCCTGGCACTCGGTGCCAGTGCGCAGATGCGAGGTGCCGATCACGCTGCTGGCGGCGTGGCGCCACCCGGCAGAGCGTTTTGTCACACCGAGGCCCAGCCGGAGGGCGGCGGCAGGGCAACATTGGTGCCTGGCTGCGACTGGGAGACTGCTGCAAGAGACTGCGAGAGCCAGACAAATAGATCACCGAATTTCAAGCCGTCCAGCTTGATTGGCGCACGCACGGTAATCTCTGCTAGCCGACTCATGTCCGCGCCCTGCACACCTATCGCGAAGAACGCTATGCGCTTGGCATCCTCCTCGGTCCGCACGCGTTGCGCCGCGTTCTGCCACAGATCTGTCGGGGCACCATCTGTGATGAGGAAGATCCACGGCCGATAGTACGCGATACCATGCGCCTTATATTCCTCCTTACGGCGAGAAAGGAGATTGAGCGCCGTCTCGATTGCGCGCCCCATCGGCGTGTCCCCGCCAGCAATAAGTTCGGGTGGGTCGAAGCGATCGGCTGTGACAAAGCCGACATCCGTCGTTACGGGTCCGAAGGATATGATTGAAATCTCGACACGGCGCGCCGCTAGCGCGTCCTGACACAGCTCGTCCCGCAGGCGCTTTAGGCCGGCATTGAGTTGGCTAAGTGGCTCGCCGGCCATGGAACCGGAGCGATCCAGCAGGAGCACGACGGGGCAGCGCGGGTCGGGGTTCTCGGCAAAAATGCTAGCGTCTTCGGTAAAGCCGCCGGGGGTGTAGGGCTTCTGCTCAAAATCGCTCATCACTTTGTCCCATGCGTGCTTCGCCGGATGTCGGCTGACGCTGCGTTATTTTGTGCTTTTCTTGCAATGGTTTCAATCTGATCTCTGTTGAAGACGCGGCAGATCGCATGCGGCCTACCAAGACGCTGCGCCTGGGGCACGCTAGTGGCAGTAACCAAGCATGATGGAGGCTGAGGGATGCCAAGGGACGCGATGGCCGAGCTGGGCAACTTCACCGCCACCCTGGAAGGCATTGACCTGCAGCTGGAGTTCGATCCCGGCGATCCCGCGGCAGTCGACAAGGCCATTGCGAAGATGGAGGCCGTCATCGACGCGGCAGCCGACCCCTATCCCGGCAACGAGCTCATCGCCCAGGTGGTGGAGCAACTGAAGGAGCACTACCGCCAAGCTATCCGCGAGGAGTCGCCGGAGGACGACGAGCCGGGCAGTGAGGCATGACCACCCTCCCCGCTCTCGTCTAGCCGGCGCTGGTCGCGCGGCTCGAGGCGCACGCCCGCGCCGCCCGTGGGGCCCTCATCCGGAGACGGAGCGCGCCCTGCGGAAGGCGTCGGCCGCCTCTGGCAGGGCGCCGGCGTCCATCGCGCCCAGCAAGACGGACCAGGAAGGTAGGGGCGAGGTCCGCTGGCTGTCGACACGCACCGTGACCCATCTGCGGCGCTGGCTGGACACGGCCGGAGTCACGGAGGGGCCGATGTTCCGGGCGGTCAACAAGGGCGGGAAGGCCGGCGGGCCGCTCATGGGGAGCGACGTGCCCACGTCCTCAAGCGCCTCGCAGAGCGCGTTGGGCTGGATCCCGCCCGAAGCAGCGGCCACTCCGCGCGGATCTGCTGGCGGGGGTGCAGGCATGGTGGTGGAAGTCCCCCACCATGCCGGCCCGCTACGCGGAGTGGCTGGTAGCCGGGCATGGCGCGGTGGCACGCTTCTACGCGGGAAGCGGAGAGGCGTCATGAGTCTGGAAGCGGAGCGGGAGGCCCTGGCGCTGCTGCGGGCCATTCGCGGGGAGCTGGATGCGGGAACTCAGCACTTGCGGGTGACTGTGGCGACCTGTGACCGGATCGCGGTGCGCATAGTCTCCATGGATGAGCGCTTGGAGGTCATGGCGGGCCGCGTGGAGCGCATTGTGGCGCGCCTGGGTGAGGAAGCCGGCGCATGACCCCGACCGAGGTGCGACTGCGGCGCGAGGGATGGTGTTTGGTCATCGTCTCCATCGCGGCCTTCCTCACTGGCAGTGTCGGCGCGCTGGGCGTCGCGAAGTTGCTGGTCATGACCTACGGGAGGGTGCCGTGAGCCCGCGCGTCGCACAGTGGGTGACGAACACGGCCCTCGGAGTGGTGTTGGCGTCCATGCTGGTGATGCTGGCAGGGCAAATATGGTGACCCCTACTGACAGGATGCTGGAGGGCCCGTCCGGGCGCTGGCCGGATCATGTCGCGGACCCGTTTGCGATGCGCTGGACGCCTACCGCGCCCGGTTTGGCGATGATCTGCCGCACCTAATCCACGTGGACCTGGGCATAGCCGCACGGGTGATGGCCAGGGCGGTGGCTCGCGGCCGACCGATTCGTCCCTACCTGATTTCGCGGCTTTCCGGCGGGTGGCGCGGGCCTCCGCCATCCGGGATCCTGATCTGATGCCAGCCCCTTACGATCCCGCGCTGGACTGCTACCCGCCCCCGCTGCCCTCCGAGGCAGTAGCGGTGGCGCTGAGCGCCTACTGCCGCCGTTTCGGCCGCGACGCCGCGCCATATCTGGGCGGCCAGGACGAAGTGCTGGTGGTGCGCGTCCTGCAAGCAGCGATCAAGCGGGGGCGCCCCGTGCGCTTCTGGCTTATCGAGCGATTGTCCGGCGGCTGGCGTCGCGATCCCGGTCCGGACGTTTGCCTGTGACGGTGAACCGACTCCGGGGCTGACTTCACGCCGATACCTTGGTGCGGGCCAGGCTGGAGGTCACATACCTCCAAGTTCCATTGCCAATTACGATATGTATTAGATTTGGTTTGCAACTATAATGCGACATTCGGCTTACGCCGGAATTGCAGCCAAAAGTCTGGAATATTGAAATGGCGAAACACCTCCCAAACCTCGACAACTTGTCGGTTCAAGATCTCACCCAGCTGATCCAGGAGGCGGAAGTTAAGCGCGCGGAGAAGCAGGAAAGCGCTAAGGCTGCGCTGGTTGAAGAAGTCACGGCCAAGGCTGCTCAGCTGGGTCTCAGCCTCGAGGCGCTGCTCGGCAAACAAGCTGCACCACAGACCAATGTTCGTAAGGTGCGCGGCGATGTGGGGAAGCCGGTTGCTGTGAAGTACCGTGGGCCCGACGATGCTACGTGGACCGGTCGTGGCCGTATGCCGAAGTGGCTTGCGGAAGCCATTGAGCGGGGCAAGAGCAAGGAAGACTTTGCGGTCTGAGAAATACAAAGAGCAGGCAACCTGCAGCTGGCAAAACATGTGTCTTTTGGGACGTGTGGCGGTTTCAAATAGGATTGAGCCGCCCGACAGTCCTGGTGAATTCTTGCAACTCACAGTTCAAATCAAGACCCTCAAAATTTCGTCTGCGAGTTTGCCTATCAATAGTAGAACACTCAGAAAGCCGAACAGATAAGCATATGGCGATTTGACCTCAGCTTTTGTCGCGACGTTGGCACTCGTCATAAGGAAGCGACGTACGACATCAGCGAGAGCTTTAGTAACAACAAGGCTCAGAATCACAATCGCCGCCACTGCTGGGAACGATAACCCTGGAATAAATGGCGCAATAAAAATCGCAAAAATTATTAATGAGGTACTCTCCTCACGATCTTTAAGGTAAGCTCGATGATCCTCAGGGAGATCAGCGGGGGGGTCATCAGGCGCAGCCAAAAATTCATGCAGATTTTCCACAACATAGAAAGCCAGCACTGAAGTTATGAAAATAAAAAACGCTGCTCCAATCGAGGCCAAAAAACTCGGGACTCTGCCTGTGCGCCGTTGCTGAATTTGGACTAAGCTGCGACTTGGCCCGAGAAGCATAGCTGACGTAAATGCCGACATTACTATGGAAAAAATGGCGAACGCCGGAATTGCATCAGGATGCTGCACATTGTATCCAAAAAAGAAAGCGCCACCAAAAGAAACGAAGAAAGTGGAAGTAAAAACTGCCATGTAGTGCCAAAGGACGTTCTGCAATGTCAACTTAAATTCGGAAATCGTACTCCAAGCCAAAATACTTCCAGGAATATTCGGAATTGTAGTTTCATCGAGCCAGCAAAAAAATCTTATTAGTTGCAGCGTTACTTTGTTGCGGTGATCTTTGCTGACGAAGAATTCATCTAGAAACCTCCCTATTCCTACCAGGGCTCCAGCAGCTGCTAGGACTAAAGGCCAACTCAAATATTATCTCTCCTTCTCAAAATAGTTTATTGCGGCATTAGGACAAAGAATTTCATTCTGCGTAAGCCACGTAACTCGGGGCTAGCGATGTGCCCCTTTGTATGGCGCCGTGCAGCTGCAAACGCCCCCGATTGCACATGCTCACTCAGGAGGCGAAGCTTTGCTAGGCTCTAGTGCGCCCCCGATTGCACATAGCCCAACCGAGACCAGGCGTTTCCTTACCGGGGGTGGCGACTGCCAAAGGGTCATGCCCCGCCCGTCTGTCTCAAAGCGGGCATCAGGGTAGGCGGCATGGATCTGCGGGAGGAGGCCGCTGAAGAACTCTCGGAAGCGACGTATCCGGGTGTACCCCTGGCCAAACTGCTCTTGCAGATTCGCCCACGGGATCAGCTGCGGCTTGCCCTCAGGCATCCGGTGGAGCCGCTGGGCTAGCCAGCAGTAGATGTCGAGCGCCACGGCCGAATGGGCGAGAGCAGCGATGGCCCGTTCATCGAGCGGGACGGCGAAGCGCTGCAAACTGTCGAAGTAGTCGAGTGAGAGCTTGAGCGTCGACGGCCAAAGGATGCGCTGGCTCTCATCCTTCTCGAACCAAAGATTGAAGGCGCCCACAACCTTTGTGTCTATCTGAACAGCGCTATCCCCATGACTGATGCCGAGGCGAAACTGTGCGGCTGCAAGAGCTGTCAGCTGCTCCTTCAGCATCTTTGCCTGGCGACCGTCCTGCGTGCGGCCCATCAGGCGACGGAAGAAGGCGGTCATTGTGTCTTCGACGGGGATAACCGGTGACTGGCGTCGTACTGCCTCACCATTTAGGTGCATGAGCAGGAGTCGCGCCTTGGGTCCATAGGGAAGCCCAAGCTGCTCGAAATGACCGGTGCGGGGGTTGAGAGCCTTGCCCGCTTCAACCAGCAACGTCGCTTTGCCCTGCCGACGCTCCCACACCAGCAGGTCGTCCGGTGGACGGGCTGCCGGAAGCGAAGTTTGAGCCAGGATGGAGTGTTGAAAGGCCAGCTCATCGGCCGGGGTCTCAGCAATGTCGTTGGAGAGGTCGACCAACCGCTGCTGTATCACGCTAACCATCAAGGCCCCCGCCCACCCTCAATGCACTCTTACTCATGATTACGATTCCCACCAGCAGGATTAGTGCACAGGGACGGGGGCGCCAACTACAGGGTAGCTAGAGGAATCTACTAATAGGCTTGCGCCCCCGATTACACATGATCTTGGGCGGTTGTCGCCCCCGATTGCACACGAAGGCCGCCCCCGATTGCGCGTGGATACTTTGACTTATCCAGACAGCGCAGGTCAGACATCGTTCTTGAATCCTGTGCGTCCGACTTGTTCGCGGAGTCCCAGCATTCCCAGTCGTAAGTCCGCAACGTCGGCAGCCGCACAGCCAAGTGCCTTGGGTTTCTCCTTGCTTCTTGGCCCCAGTACGTATGATTGCTAGCGCGTCCGTAGCCTCCCCTTAATTGTAACGGTCCGCTTTTCTGCTTCGCTCATGGCCTTACCTCCGCTTGGATCACCGCCGATGAGCCGGCTCAGCATTCCACGGGCGCCGATTTTCAGGTTAGGCCGAAGAGCCTCGTTGTGGGGGCGTCGAGCACGGTTGACGCGGGGGCTTCCACGGAGAAAGGACAAGCCGGCCGGGAAGTATCATTACAAAATCGACTAGAAAATCGCAGCCAGCTAGGTATCAGTGCGGTAGTGCACGGAGACACGCATGAGGCAGTTGGTTTTCGCGATCTCGGCTGGCCTCATCATGGCCGGGCAAGCAGTTGCAGCGGAAGCTTCCAATGACCGGTGGCAGCTGCACCGCAATATCGACCCAATTACCGATGAAGCGAGGGTGTCGATCACTCTTGCGGCCGACAGAGAGCTAGGCCTACGGGGCGAACCCGCCCTAATCGGGTTCAAGTGCGCTGGGAAGTACCCAGATTTTGGTATCGTCTGGCCTTCCAGCCTGCTTCGAAGGCGGGGCGAGAACGATGACACCGCAAGCGTCACTTGGCGCTTCGACAGCAAGCCTCCTGAGGAAGCGCTTTGGTCTGTCTTGCCCAGACGAAACATCTCATTTAGCCCGGATCCCGGAGCGATACTGGCGGAGGCAATGAATGCCGATCGGCTTGTAGTCCGTGCGACCTCATACGCGGGGGAGCAGATGACGGCGACCTTCAATCTGGAAGGCTTGTCTGACGCTATAGAGCCAGTGCGGTCGGCCTGTGACTGGACCCAGATGGTGCTACGGGCTTCAGAGTTACCACCAGCAGTGACCTCGTTCCAACCAGAAGCCTTCCTGCCAAGCCCGGATCCTACTCCACTTTCGCTTCCGACCCAGGAAGCGAGCGGCCTGCCGAGGCCTGGAGGCGCGCCGCTCAGACAGCCGGCAAGCGATCCTAGCTCCGTGGCGAATACCTTGGAGCGGTTACGGGCGGTGCAAGCGGAGGCGCGGCAGGTGGTGCGCGCCCGCTCCTCCTCAGCGCCGGCGATGCCAGCCTCCCGCGGCGAGGGAGGGGGCAGTGAACTCCTGACCGCAGGCGAGGTGCGAGGCATCGCGGACAAAATCAGTCAGTGCTGGAAATTAGATGCCGGCATTCCGGGACTGGCGGGCATCGTGGTGGAGCTGCGCGTGGAGGCTGACGCCCAAGGCTTTGTGCGCGTGGTGCGGCCAGCCGGCAGCGTGCCATCCGAACCTAACGCGAGGACTGTTTTTGAGGCCGCACGCCAAGCACTGATGGACCCCCGATGCTCTCCACTGCCCTTCCCACGCGAGAAGCTAACGGCGGTCAACAGGGCCACTTTCCGCTTCAACCCGCGCGGGTTGTCTCGCTGATGCTGAGGCCGGCAACAAGCCCAGACAGCGCCCGCTACATCATCTTGGATAATGGCGCCCAGCCGCGAGCGGCATACATCATTGATCAGTAGAGTGAGCCGCCAGTTGTGACCTCCCCCGCTGGAAGCGGGCGGTCCGTGCCATCCGAGGCCGCCGGCACAAGCTGCAGGGCGCCGCCCACGCGGCCCGATCGTGGACCTGCGACAAGGCCCCCCCCTTTTGACGATGGAGAACACCGCCATGACTTCCGAACGGGCCGCCGTTTCCACTGTTGGATTTCTGGCTTCGGTCCTCGTGCTCCTGGCCAAAGCCCTGCCCACCGCGCGCGGCCTGCTCTCCTACGCACTCGCCATCCTTCTGCTTGGGGTTGGCAGCACAACCCAGGCGCAAGCCCAGCGGCAGCGAGACCGGCTGCCACCGATCGTTCAACATATCCGATCCGAGATTCGCGAGTCCTGCGGAAGCGCCACGTTTCGTGCCGGCTTCATCAAGCAGGCGAATTTCAGTCCTGACGGCAAGCCCGACTATATTCTCGACTATAGGGCAGTGGACTGTGCCGCCGGAGCGTCTTGGTTCTGCGGCTCGGGGGGGTGCTCCGTGGATGTCGTCATCTCGGAGGGCGAAACCTACCGCAAGACCAGCTTCAACTTTCGGCAGTTCCGACTGATTTCACAGCCGACTGGAGACATCCTCAGTGTTGCCCTGCATGGCTCAGCGTGCGGCCGTATGGGCGCGGGTGAGTGCGAGCAGCTGTATTTCTGGCGCCGCGGCCGGTTCAGTTCTCAAAACTGATTGCTTACGTCAGTAGAAATCGAACGACGATGGAGAACGAGCTCGAGCCCAGCTGCCGCGGTGCCCACCCATTGTACCAGGATGGAGCAGTCCACCGGCATGCCCTGGCGCCCGATAGCCCCGCACAGCCTCTGCAGCCATCATTTGCAGTTGGAGAGAAGTGACGTTATCTCTAACTAAATTGATGATCCATCAGGAGCCGTGCTCGATGGCTAAACAGTCCGTGCCAGTGATGAAGATGGCTCCCAGCAATGCTGCAGGGGTGGTCGTCGCCTCCGTCCCAGCCCTCCCCGCCTCGCCCGTCCAGGCGACCAGCGACGATCACCTCATCCAGCTCTGGCTGCATGAACGGTCGCGCCACACGGTTCGGGCTTACGAGGCCGACGCCCGCGCCTTCCTCTCTCACGCCGCCAAGCCCCTGCAGGCCGTGACGCTGGGCGACGTGCAGGCCTATGGCGGTAGCCTCGTCCACCTCGCCACCGCCACCCGCGCCAGGCGCCTCGGCGCGGTCAAGTCGCTCGTTGCCTTCGGCCACCGGCTCGGCTACCTCGCCTTCAACGTCGGCGCCTCCATCCGCCTCCCGGCAATCAAGGCGACGCTTGCGGAGCGGATTATAGGGGAGGGGGACGTGCTGGCCCTCCTTGCGCTCGAGCGGCAGCCCCGGGACAAGGCGTTGCTCTCCCTGCTCTACCGAGGCGGTCTCCGGATCTCGGAAGCGGTCGGGCTTCGCTGGCGGGATCTCGCCCTGCGATCGGACGAGGGCGGGCAGATCACCGTGTTCGGCAAGGGCGGCAAAACCCGGACGGTCCTCCTCTCCGCTAAGACGTGGAGCTTGCTGGAGACGATCCGGCCGAACACGGCCGCCTCTGATGCCCCGGTCTTCCTCTCCCGCGAGGGCAACCCCCTCAGCCCGCAGCAGGCCCACAACGTGGTGAAGCGTGCCGCGGCCCGCGCCGGCATCTCCCCTGCCCTCTCCGCCCACTGGCTCCGTCACGCGCACGCCAGCCACTCGCTCGACCGCGGCGCCAAGATCCACGTCGTCCAGGCGACTCTGGGACACTCGAACGTAGCCACCACGAGCCGGTACCTGCACGCGCGGCCGACGGAGAGCTCGTCGCTCTTTCTCCCTGAGTAGGAGGCACAGACCATGAAGTTGACTAAGCAGCAGGCGCTGGCGATTGGAGCCAACATCGAGGCCCGCGCTGCCGAATACACCAATGATCCGGCTAAGGGCTACGCCGCCGGCTATCGCCCTGACCCTGGGCTGCGCATGTCGGTTCAGGAGATTGGCCGGCCGCGGCAGTCAGGCAGCAGCCGTTCCGACTACGTGGCTTGGCTCTATGGCATCGCGCAAAAAGACCTGCCCGCAGACATGTGGCGAATTGACGAGGGCATGAACCGCAGTGATCTCGTGATCTTCACCCAAGAGTAGGGCGCACCGATGCCGCGGTTCAGCATTGCTTCCGAGAGGGTCATTGAACTCTGCGCCCAAGCGCGGAAAGAGCTTGAAAGGCGAAAGCCTCAGCCTCGGGCGGGGATGGTCCTGCACTACGAGGTGCAGGCCTATTTCCCCGAGGACGCAGAGCTCAAACTGTACGCGCTCGAGCACGCCGCCAAGCAGGCTATTAAACTCGCAGGGCAAGGACAGTCACAAGTTCTGATTGATCAGGCGGACGAGGCAATCCTTCTCGACTTACTTCCTCACGCCAAAAAGGCTTAGCAGCCTGCGCGAGGCCAGAGAGGAGTGGCCGGGTTGAAGGTGTCGTCTCGTGGGTGAAGCCAAGCGCAAGCAGCGAAGCCGCAAGCTAATCCTCGAAGAGGACCCTTGGTGCTGCTACTGCGGCGCTCCTGCAACCACGACGGACCACTGCCCGCCGCGCGCGATTTTCGACAACCGAATCTGGCCAGAAGGGCACGAGTTTCCATGTTGCGCCCCGTGTAATGAAGCTGGCCGGCGAAGCGAGCAGGTCGCCGCCGCGATCCTTAGCGTGTCCCTTGTGAGCGATGCCCCGGACGAGCCCTGGCAGCGGACGGTTAAAAGTTTGAAGGTCAACCGTCCGGACATTTGGGACGAGTGGCAGGAAGGCTCCCGCAATGACCAGCGTCGGCTCTTCCGTGAGAAGTTCGGCCTGAAGCTGGGTGACCTACTTCGACAACAGCAATACGGCATAATCCAGCTCGGCCCACATTCTACAAAAGCTCTCGAAGACGTACTTGGAAGGCTTGGCCAAGCACTATTTTACAAGCACGCTGGTAGACGTTGCACTGGCCGTGTTTGGGTACTCCGGGTGGACATGCTGAATATTGAGGGTGCTCTCGACAAAATTCAGAGGTCCGTCCCACTTCTTGCTGCATCAACCCGCAGTAATGTCGACCTCTCTGATCAATTCCAGTATCGCTACAATGTCAGCCCCAGCGATGGGATCTTCGCCGCAGTGGTGAAAATCCGAGAGCAGTTTGGCGCAATGATCGTGGTGATGGACGAGCCTCACGCAACGGCTTTTGCCGATATGCCTGCAGGGCAACGCATGAAGGTGCGGGAATGTCCGCCTTGACCGCCGAAGAGCCCGAGCCCGTCCGCCGCGGTCGCGAGGCCTCGCCTCTCAACAGAGTGGGACTGCGAGGCTTCATCCTATTAGGAGACAGCAGAGAGACAGCGAAGGGACAAGCTGGCCACGAATTAGCGACAAAGCCGGACAGAGTCGGACATTCCACAGAGGCACTTAGTTCTCCACAGACCATTGCATCCTAGAAGGATGCAGTGAGTAGGTGATCAGGAGATGGAAGCGGCGCTGTGGCTCGGTTCTATGAGAGAAGGCAAGGTTAGGGTGACGCAGACACAAAGGGCGGACCGTCTGCAGGCGATCCGCCTGAAAATGGCAATCGGGCGGAGGCTGGACGAGCAAGGCGTTACCTCACCGGCCGCGATCGGTGCTGCCCTGAATCTCCCTGCGGCAGAAGCGGTCGGCCTGCTGAGTTGAAAGCGACTGCGCGACGGCGACCTGACGCAGCTCGAGGCCGCTGCACTGCGACTGGGCTTATTGGTGCCGGATGAGACTGGCGCGGCGCGATGACGCGGTTCTACGAGGGACTGCTTGATTGACTATGCGAGGGAGCTTGTTTGTGGACAACGCGGCGGCGAGGGTGGGGCTGTAGCCATGGCGGGCACTCCTGACGGCTTTACCCTGATCCCAGCTCCGGACGAGCCAGCGAATGCCGGCCGACACATTCCCCTCCCTACCTCACGCGCGGCGTCCGCGCTGGCGCGCGGCGCGGCGCTCCAGGGGCGGCGAGGAACGGGCATGGGCGGTATCTTGGGCGGGCCCTTCGCTGGTCCCCTGCCCGAGATTCTTGGTGCCCTCCTGCCCTACGTGACTGGCGCTGCTGGCGGGGCTGCTACGGTCGCGGTCGCGTGGCTCAACGCCAGAGGCGGACGGCGCGTGAAGGTGAAAGATGGGGACTTCGAGGCGGAGGCGGGCACGGTAGCGGATCTGGAGAGGGTGATGGCGCTCGCGAAGGACCGCCACCGCCCGCCCACGTAGGCGCCCTTCGCCGCCTATCGAGGAAGACTGCCGTAATGCAAAGCATGAGGACCGCATGATGCCGATGCCCATCGAGGACGTGACCGTTGACCACCAACGCCAGCATTCTGGGGTCGTGGCGGTGGACCCCAGGGCTACAGCGCAGAAGTGCTTCGCAGCCGCTGGATGGCGCCTTTCGGCTCCCCAGATCGCCCCGTCCCCGTCACTCCACCAGCGCTGGAGGTGGCTGTCGCCAGCCTGGGCGATGCAGCTCTAGAGCCGGTGCGAACGCACCTCGCGCTGCTGGAGGAGGAAATGCGGCGAGAATGATGGCTGCCGTCGGAGACGATGAGCCCGTCCGCCGTGGTCGCGAGACCCTGGCTCGTGCCGTGGGCGAGTTCGCGGATCCGGCGCGGCAATGGGAGCTCGTCGCTCGCTGGCAGCTTTGCGCGGCGTGCGGCCGTCCTCCTCCAAGGACATACCGATCGCGTCATCAGGAGGCGAGGTCGCGAGTTACGGGGATCTTTCAGGCGTTCGGGCGGCTCTTGCCGACAAGCCCCAGTTCGGCCGGAGGGACGATGTGGTGACTGCCGTCCGGCTCGACGGCTATGAAGCGCACGCGGTACTTCTCCGCCTGCTCCTCGCTGAGGAGGTAGCCGACCCCCACGGGATTACCCATCCGCTCATGGGCGTTCACCCGGTGAATGCCGTCAATTAGCCAGCCGACCCCGCCCTGCATCCGCAGCAGGAGCGGCTTGGCGAGGATGTCCGGCCGGTTCATAAAATGTTGGACCTTTGCCTCGTCGAAGTCGGCGTCCGAGTTCGCCGCGTAGAGCTTCGCCATGTCCAGCGTGACCAACCTGCCGACCTTGTCAGCTATGCAGTCCGCCAGCGCCCGCGTCACGTTCCAGGTGCCCCACTCGTTGCTCATGGTCTCCTCGCCTTCATCGGCGCCAGAGACGACCAGGACGGGATATCCGGCAGCGTTCGCCTTCGCGACTGCCTCTTTCACTTTGCCTGGGGGTGGCCGGAGGACTTCCATCTCCTCACCCTTTTCGAGCGCTTCTCTCTTCAAGCGTTCGAGCTTCCTCTTCTTTTCCCCCACCGTAAGTCGGTCCTCTCGCTGGTCGCGTCGCAGCGGCCTTTTAGCACATGGTGGGAGCCGGCATGCAGCGCGCCGGCCCGTGCTCGAGGCAGCGGCGCTTGGTGGCCGACCTCGCGCCGGTTCTCTCGCCTATCCTGGGCTGAGGCGCTGGCGAGGTTCCAGTGCCGGAGGTGCGGCGCCCTTGCTGATACCGTGGAACTGGCCGGGCCGCCCGCGACGCCCGGCCATGGTGGGGTGTGGCTGCTGCTGCTGCGTGGGGCGGGGGAATGGCGAAACTCCGTGCGGTATGGGGGACCTCTCGACACCTTCTGCCCTTGCCCCGGCGGGGCATCGGGGGCGGGTGCGTGTGGTTCGCGACTGGCCCTGGAGCTATGCGCCCCGGCTGCCGCTTAGTTCACGAAGGCTGCCAGAGCAGTACGAACGGCGACCGCGCTGGTCGCCGTGAGCGTCACCGCCGCCGCGACCTTGCCAACGGCCACAGCGACTGCGCCAACGGTCGCGGCGATCTCGCGCGTGGTCCTCAGAATGCCCATGGGTTCAACTCCTGGGGCACGGCCCCACATGGTTGTTCCAGGCGCTAGTCGGCTTTTTGCCCCTGTTTTTGGGGAGGGGGCGTCGGACATGAAGCGGCTCCTGCGTTTGGAGCTTGTTCACGTATCGCCATTTTCAGCAGGCCCCGCTGCACGCACGAATTCCCCCGAGACTCTGGGCTACTCCCCATGTCGCCCACCGGTTGCAAGCCACTTGGCTCTGTTGTGACGGCCTCAAGAATTGATGATTCATCAAACATGGGGTCTGTCAGCCAGGCAGTCCATTAAGAGGGGTAGTCACCGCTCCGCGTCGCGCTCCAGCTTCTCCCGGTTTTCCAGCACCAGATCCACAAGCACGGCCGAGACAGAGGGGCGCCCGCCCTCACGCCCGGCCCGCTCCACCGCCACTCGCCGCAGCAGCATGAGCACGTCCTTGGGCACATGGATGGCCGTGGTCACATAGTCCGCGGTTGGCGTCGCAGGCGGTTCGGGGGCCGGGAGCACTACAGGCGCCGGGGCCGGTGCGGGGGCAGGTTCGGGCGCCCCCGGCGGCACGGCAGCCCCTTCAGCCGCAACCCGCTCGCTCGCCGCCTTAGCCGCCGCGATCAGGCTGCCTTTACGTCCTGCCACTCTTCTTCTCCCTCCGCACCACGCGCTCAACTACGGCCGCCAGGGATGCAATTTCCTGGTGTCCCACCGAACGAGGCGCGAAGGCCCCAACCCATTCCCCGGCCGTCGCGCTGTCCACGAAAGCCGCCCGCATCCCTACCGCAGGCGCCACTGGCTCGCCCATCTCGTGCAAGGCCGCCTCGATTTCTCGGCCGGTAGAGGTGCGCCGGTCCACCCTGGAGGGGATCAGCAGCGCGGCCGGCCTTCCGGCCCCTCTCGCCTCCCTGGCTTCCCGAAGCAGATCCAGCGCCTTTGCCGCGGCGCGAAGATCCAGGCCGGAAGGGGAGACCGGGACAAGGAACAGGTCCGCCACGATCAGCGCCGCGGCCGTCGCCTCGCCCGTGTTCGGCGGCAAGTCGATCACCACGAGGTCCGCATTAGCCCCCTGC
>NZ_JONP01000035.1 GCF_000711725.1 Roseomonas aerilata DSM 19363
ATGCTCATCCTCGTCGGCGACAACCCCGAGCGCATCCACTCCGAAGCGGCCCTGGCCAAGCTGTGCGGCGCCTGTCCCGTCCCGGCCTCCAGCGGCAAAACCACCCGGCACCACCTCAACCGCGGCGGCAACCGGCAGGCCAACGCTGCCCTCTACCGCGTGGTCATCGTCCGCATGCGGGCTCACCAGCCCACCCGCGACTACGTCCGGCGGCGCACCGCCCAGGGGAAGAGCAAGCCGGAATCATCCGCTGCCTGAAGCGCTACGTCGCCCGTGAGATCTTTGGCTACTTCTGCCGCCCGGCCCATCCACCCCAGACAGCTAAAGCAACTCCTTGACCGCTATAGGAGCTTCAGTGCCGTCTGGAGGTGATGGAGCACTTGAAAGGGTCTCTGGATTCGGACGAGCTCAACCGGGTTGGCTTCCGCCTATATGACCACTTCCGTGGCGTTCACAGAACCTACAGCCCCACCCTTCCCGCTGCATTGTCCACGAACAGGGACCCGCGCCGGATGTAGCCGCGGAGCACGGGCAGCGACTTGTGCCGGCTCTGGTTCTGGATGTGCCGCTCGGCCACGCCTTCCCGGGCGGCCGTGGTGATGAACCCAGAGCGCAGACTGTGTCCGGCAAAGGTGGTGGGGTCGTAGCCCGCGGCCGCCACCGCTGCTTTTACCACCCGCGCGACGTCCCGGTCCGAGAGGCGGGCAGGGCCGAGGGCGCCGTGCCGGCTGACGCTGTGAAAGACCGCCCCCGCCTCGATGCCGGCCGCCTCCAGCCAAGCCCGCAGCGCCAGCACCGGGCAGGTGCGGGCGCCGTGGCCGAAGGGAATGGCGATCTCGGTCCCGCGGCCCTCCTGGTCGGTCTTGGCGCGGCGCAGGGTGATGACCAGCCCCTCGGCGACGAAGGCCAGGTCGGCCATGTCCAGCGCCACCAGCTCCGACCGCCGCAGTGCCGCGGCAAAGCCGACCAGCAGCAGGGCCCGGTCACGCAGGGCGCGCAGCCCGGGTCGCTTCACCAGGGCGGCCACGGCATCCCGGATTACGTCCGCCACGGCGGCATCCTTCTTCGCCGGTGCGGTGCCGTGGGTGCGGCGGATGCCTTTCATGGTCTCGCGGATGGCAGGGTGGCCGGTGTCGAAGTGGTGGCCGGCCAGGCGGTGGGCCTGTCCGATCGCCACCAGGCGGAGCGAGAGGCTGGAAGCCTTGTGGGTGGGGGCGCGGGCGGCGAGGAACGAGCCCACCGTCTGCGGCAGCGCCGGCAGCGGGTCCAACCCGGCCGCTGCGCACCAGGCAGTGAAGTCCCCCCAGGCGGCGCGGTAGGCGCGGCGGGTGTTCGCGGCCGCGGCCTCGTGCGCGTAGGCCTGCGCCGCGGCCGAGAGGGCAGGAGCGGGGACGGGCAGGCCCGCTGCGGCGGTGATGATCTCGGACAGCAGGGTGGTGTTCTCCAGGGTCAGAAGAGCCGGTCTTGCCGCGGGTCGACGATCGGCCCGCGCGGGCGCCGGCCTGCGGCTGGCGCGGACGGTTCCGAGGCCGGCAAGGCAGGGGAGGAGGCAGGCGCCTCCTCATCCCCTGGCGGTCCGGCCTGGTGCTCGCCCTCCCAAGGCGCGGCCCGGAGCCGCCGGGCGGCGGCGTAGGCAGCCTGCTTCCGCTCCTGCTCGGCGAGCCATGCGGCGCTGACGGGGACGCGGGCGGGGGGTTCAGGCCGGTCCATGCTGCGGGGATCGTAGCCGAGGGTCTAGTGTCCGATAAGATACCGTTGTCGGACACTAGAAAGGAGGCGTTTTGGCAGGTCGTTTTGTTATCGTGCCCAGACTGGGAAGAGGGGAGGATTGCCAGAAGTCGGCAGGCAAAACACCGGTCCGACGCGCTTCACGGGCGGTGGGACAGGGTGTGCCGCAGATTGCCGTGAGCCGGGCGCCATCTATATATTGGTTATTACATAGAAGCGTTCCATGCTGAGCCTGAAGGTTACGACGGTCGGCTCGTCGCCCGGCTTCATCCTGCCCGAGGAGGCGATGGCCTTCCTCAAGGTGCAGAAGGGCGACACGCTCTACCTGGCCGAGGCGCCGGACGGCAGCTATCGCCTGACGTCCTACAATCCCGAGTTCGAGCGGCAGATGCCGCTCGTTAAGGAGATCATGCACGAGGATAGCGGCGTCCTTCGTGCCCTCTCCAAGTAACCACCTGCAGTGGATGAGCATCGAGGTCGCGAGCGCCGTCCATGATCGCTATGTAGATAGCGGTCGAATTCTAGGGCCACTTACCTGCCCCAGGCCGAGCTCACTAGTTCCATAATTTCAGACCCAATTTGCCGTAAAGGCTTGAGCAGATAAGCTCTTGATGCGTCCGCTGCATCTGCCAGGAGCTGGGTAAGTAGCCTGGTTTCACTCTGCCCCGTAGTCTGAAATTGGACCGCCCTACACACCACAAAACCTTGTAATGCTCTCTGCCCGCGAAGTCATTCCTGCCCAATAGCCGCCAATCTCATATCCAGTTTGACAGGAAAATCACAACCTCATAAACATCTCAACGTCAATCGTGCTTAAGAGAAGAGGCTCAAAGCAGAATATTTTTGTCCGTTTTTTTGTGTCTTTTGAAAAACCGTTCAGAGTTGACCATTTGTGCTCCTCGCCATAGTATGGCGCGGAATGCATATTCATGGCTGTAAGGCGTTGGGGGTCTGTCTGTGCCATCTAATCAACTAGCACAACGCTTAAGAGGCCTAGAGCAAAGCAGCAAAGACTATTGGACGTTTAGTGGCCAGGATGTAAGATCCGGCGCTCACAACATTTTCCATTACCCAGCAATGATGGTGCCAAAAGTCCAAGGCACTATTTTGGACTCAATTATAGAAGAATTTCCATCCACCTCGAACGTACTAGACCCTTTTGTGGGATCTGGAACCAGTTTGGTCGAGTGTATGCATCGTGGGCTCGCATTTACCGGAATTGATATAAATCCGCTAGCTGGTCTGCTCAGTCTCGTAAAAGCGCAGCCCAGCGATCCTATTCGTATGAAGAATGGATTTGCCTCACTGTTAAGGCGAATTGCCCTCGATGACCTAGGTATAACACGTCCACCATTTCTGCACCAAGACAAGTGGTTTGAGGAAAGCGCAAGTGTTCATCTCTCGAGAATAGTAAGGTCGATAGAACAAGAGGAAGACCTATCCTTGCGGAGGGTGTTCTGGGTTGGGCTTGCTCGTTGCATTCGATTAGTCTGCAACTCTCGGCAGTCAACATACAAGCTACATCAACGGCCCCGAGAAGACATTGAAAATCGCAACAATAATGCAGCCACCGCGACTTTCACCAATGCGCTAAAAGATGTTATTGCGCAACTTTCCGCTCACCATTCGCAATTGAGTTCCGCAGGACTTTTGAATAAAGAAGGAAAATACGTCAGGAAAGTAAATATAGTAATTGGTCCTGCTCAATCAGTTTTAATCAATACCACTGATGAAAAATTTGATCTGATTGTGACTTCTCCGCCTTATGGAGATAATGGAACAACTGTGCCATATGGTCAATATTCTTATCTGGCACTGCAGTGGATTCCGCTGAGCGACATCTGTGAAAACGTAAACAAAAACTTAGTAGCTAATACTCACTCGACTGATACTGCCAGCTTAGGTGGGTCACTTTCCCAAGCGTTGGAACGTGGCACAAAGACTTGCGGTCATCTTCCTGCCTACCAAGCAGCAATCAAGATATTGGGCACAAATCAAAATGGCGCAAAGCGATTCGCTTCATTCTCAGCTGACTTGGCCCAAACAGCAGCCTTGTTAGCAGAGCGAACGAAATCGGGGGGGCTTCACGTGTGGACGGTTGGTGACCGCTACATAGGCGGAGAAAGAGTACCTACCGGAGAACTTCTTTCGGAGGTACTAAGCGAACACGGAGTCCAGCCACTACACGTCGCCGATCGGCGGATTATAGCAAAAAAAATGGCACTGCGCAATGCAAGTTCCAGAACAATGACAACAGAGCGTATCATCGTTGGGATGAAAGGGTGAACGTCAATAATGGCAACCTCTGACAAACCGCATCTAAAGATTGATTCACATGTCGTAGTTCAGCTTGGAAGCGAACTAATTTCCGACTATGAGCAAGCGATCCTCGAGTTGGTGAAAAACTCGTACGATGGTGACGCCAAAAGATGCAGAATCTACATTGAACCAAATTGGCAGCCAGAGATAAACCACCCATGGCACCAACATCTAACATCTACTCGCCGTGCCGTCGGGCGTATTCGCATCACTGATAATGGTATCGGTCTGTCTGAAGACGCTGTGTCTAATGGATGGTTGACGATTAGCGCATCTGCAAAGCGCGCACTTACAAATGGCACAAAGAAGTTAACCAAACTCGGGAGAACACCAGTTGGTGACAAGGGGCTTGGACGCTTAGCGACAATGCGATTGGGAGATGTTCTGCAGCTCAGAACCATGACTGAAGGAGAAGCTGAAACGCGTAGAACAGCTTTTGCTTGGTCTCAGTTTCAGACTGGCCGCTCTTTAGAGGATGTGCCAGTACTCCAGGACCGCCTAAAGGCGTTTCTAAAGCGTCCTTGTGGAACCGACGTCGAAATACTAGGCCTCCATGAGCAAAACTATTGGATGGATGTCAAGAATATACGTAGTGTTGTAGGTCGTCTCTCTAGCCTTATTAGCCCTTTCAAAAAATTTAAAGATTTTCGGGTGGTGATAAGGGATGAGAACGACACCTATGATTTGCAGGACATCGCTTCAGAAGCCCTAAACCACGCCGCAGCTAAATTTGTTGTGAAATACGACGAGAAAACGCTCAGGATTGAAGCTAGCTTTGCGCGCCCGCTGTTTCGGGGAGCACGAGGCAAACGCGAGCAGGCTATATATGAAAAGCTGCTTTCTCCCAACGCATTGCCAGAAGCCCTCTCTTTCTTTGCGGCAAGCCCGCGCATCCGGCGGCGGAACTTCCGGTCGCACTTGGGTGATGGCAGCGGCTGGCTGTTTTCTATGTCCGACTCCATTGAATGGGGCGACGTCCCAACAGATCCTAAACTTCCCAATGCCAAGGATCCTGGTCCTTTTGAGGCTGAGCTTTACTACTTCCTTTTCAATGAGGAAACTCGTCAACAACTAGTTGCAGCGCAAATCGATGTTGGGACGATTCAGGACATGGCAACGGTTGGAACATACCGTGACGGATTTCGTGTCCGCATGGGTGATGACTGGCTTGGCCTCTCTGAGGGAACTACGTCAGGCGGCTTCTACGAGTTGCGCCCCAAGAACGTTGTAGGTTTCTTTGCACTAACCAATAAGCATAATTCTGGTCTAATTGAGAAATCGGACCGTGAGGGGTTCGTGGACAACGAAGCGTGGCGCGGCTTCATGATGTTGGCCCAGCGAGCCAAGAAGTTCGCCAACGAGGCCCTAGAAAGTGCCCGCACGACGTACAATGATTACTCAAAAAAAGCGGCGCAAGCAGGCCCGGGGGGAGCACTACCCAATCAAGATCCAATAACATTGAGCCAAGTTCAAGCAAGGGATGCACTAGATCGTATTGACAGGGAGGCTGCAAATTTTCGAGCTGTAGTTAGTCGGTCAGTAGGGCTTCTTGCAGATGCAGGTCGTACTCGTAATTCGATTGATACTGTAGATTTTGCAGGTGTAAATGATGAACTTACCACGTCACTTACCAGTGTCAGCAGATCTGCTGATGAGCAGGCAAAAATTTTAGCTCGCCTTGTAGACCAAAATAGTGCGCTGAACGAGCAGAACACACGACTGATCGAAGCCGCAGCTGTAGGCCTAAGTGCACGTACCCTCGCACATGAAATTGCTTCGTATGTAAACCAGATTGATCGTGGAATTCGGGCAGCCTCTCGAGCCCACCAAAGAAACGACAGCTCAGCTTTTGATAAAGCCGTGTTGGGGATCAGTGGCGCGATACGCGAGTTAAAAAAGGTAGTCTCAACTATCGATCCTTTGCTCCCTGGATCAAGATCTTTGAAAGAAAGTTTTCAACTTGCTGAAGGTGTCAGAACATTCTTCTCCCTTCGCGAAAAGCGCCTCGAAGCCGCCGGGGTTAAAGTCAAGATTTCAGGAGGCCCTGGATCCAAGATCCGTTTTGCAGAAACGCGCTTCAATCAGGTTTTGGAGAATTTGCTGCAGAATAGTCTCTTCTGGCTTGCAAACAGTGAACGAGAGACCAAACGCGACAGATATATATATGTGGAAATCAACCAACGTCTTCTCACCTGGTATGATAGTGGCAAAGGAATTAGAGAGGTCGTTGAGGATAGTTTGTTTGATCCGTATGTAACAGACAAGCCCGCGTCTGAAGGGCGAGGACTGGGCTTATTTATTGTCGACGCTTTCCTCAGGTCAGAAAAATGTGAGATCTGGCTGGATCAAGAAAGAAATATGCACGGGCGTAGGTTTAAATTTCAAATCGACTTCACTGGAGCGATGATCCGTGATTGATCTCAGCACAAGGCTTGCAAGCGATCGTATTCGGATTGTCTGCTGCATAGACGACGAAAATCTTCCGAAACCAATTGAAGATGTATCCGAGTTTGCAAGGATTTTCTTGCAAGCGACAGACGACGACCTTGAAAAAATAAGGTTGAGAAGTCCAGTCGTTCACCAAATGATTATGCAAGAAGACGAAGGAGATCTTTTTGCGCGTGCTTCAGAGCTGGAACGCAGTCTCACCGATGCTGTTGATGCAGGAATGGTCAATCTCTCCACTTTGCGGGAGATAGTGCCACAAGTAAAATCGTCGGATGTTTATTCGGTCAAGATATCTGACAGGTTGATCTCCGTTTTCTCGACGACCCAGGTAAAGTTCCTCGCACGGTCGTTCAGTCAGTGGGATGATGAAGCAGACGCCATTCTCGGAGAGGCGTCGGCTGAAAACAGAGTACTTCTTCTAATTGACAGAACGAATGATTTCGAGGCGACAGATACTGATGGTGTCGAAGTATTAGCTGGCCTTTTTCAAAAGCATGCCGGAATTTGCGAGTTTATTGACTGTATAATTCTAACTAGCAAAGCTGAACCAGAGACAGAGTTGTCTGCATCTCAGGAAATCTTTGAGGAGGTGCGGGCCAAGTTGGCAAGCGGGTCTAACAAAGCTCGTAAAGTTTTTGTTTTTTCAAAGTCACGGCTCTCTGCAGACGAACACGAGATTCAGAGTCAGTTCGTAGTTCATTTTGACCGCCTCAAAGCGTCTCGCTTGGGCCGGGAACTTGCTGCCGCTTCTCGTTCGGTTTTAGAATCTGCTGTTGCTGATGCCACCGATTGGCTCCAGGAAGTATCGCTTCCTGAGTTTCATTGGTCTGTTTTCAGAAGTTCAGAACAAGAAGGTGCATCGGAAATCCAAACCTTGCTGCGACTAGTGTCCCTTAAGCAGGGCTTGCATTTGGAACGCAAATTCATGTCTGATAATCGCATAATAAGCGCGGTTGTGGGTTTGCGAGAGATTCCTCCTGAACATGTTGCTCACGCGGCATCTCCAAAAGAACTTGAGATGATGAGAAAACTTGAATTCGAACGTGAGGGGCCTCACATAAATTCTTTGCGGCAACCAATAGGGTGTGGTGATGTGTTCCTGATTAGTGGAGAAGACGGAAAGAGTCCACCTAGGGAAGCGATCCTACTTGGTAATCCTTGTGATATGGTACTTCGTGCAGATGGTAAGAGGACGGCAACGTTTGGTCTGCTTGTTCCTATTGAGAGATCCAGCAAGGATCAGGACAAAAAAGACAATAATGGCAAGGAGAGAAAGGACGATGGTCGCGGGAAGTTGGCAATTGTTTTCGAAACTGGTGATAGGCCGACAGACACGCGCTATGTAATTCGGCCGAACAAGATGGCTACCGTGCCTCTTTCCGTTCTTGATCTTGTATGGATGAACGATGATGGAGTGGCTCGCTTACCTGCAGAGCCGGATATATCCAATAGTCTATTGAGTCTGTCCCAAAAGCGAGCTGCGTCGAAATTCAGGCCAAATGACGATCGACGTTTTCCAAACTTTGAAGTGTTCGGTATTCCACTTCAGGCAAAGAAGCGAGATGTAAAACTTCCTGGAGGGAAGAACACTAAGACTTTAGATTATTCGGTACAAAGAACATGGCGACTGACGGAGGAGTATGCGGCAGCAGCCTTGCTTGCTTTTGCTCAAACAATCTCACGTCCTGCTTTCGGTCACGATTTTATTCGGGGCTGGAAGGTTCAGGATGAACCAATCTCAAGTTCAGAGTCTGCCGTAGAAGTCGAATGATGGAATTTTTCATTATTATTCGATCAGGCAGATGTATGCGGCTCGTGATGGTCTAACTCCTCCCTTAATGTACCCGGCTTCTATGCGGGATAACACTCAGTGAGCATCTCTCTGTATATTTGCGAACGGAGGGGTGCTCCTCAATAATGGCTGCATTAGTGTGGTTCCTTTTTATCTTCACTTTCAAATCACATTCAAATTGCGTCATTCGGAATAAACTCAAACTCATTGCGAAGTGATTGTTCCTCTTGCACTCCCTAGATCACGATTCATCAAACGGACTTCCAGATTTTGAAACGGCAGCGGCAAGGGCGGAATCGCAGCCATGTCCGCCCCCGCCGGCCCGCGCTTCGTCGCCTACTATCGCGTCTCAACCGACAAGCAAGGGCGCTCCGGCCTCGGCCTCGACGCCCAGCGCGGGCCTGTCGCCCGCCAGGCCGCAACCTTCGAGGAGGTGGAGAGCGGCTACCGCCGCGCTCGCTGAGTGCCGCGCCTGGCGCGCCGTTTTGCTGATCGCCAAGCTCGACCGCTTGGCGCGCGACGTCCACTCCCTGCTCGGCTTGGAAAAGGCCGGTGCCGATTTCATCGCCGCCGACATGCCGCACGCCAACCGCCTTACCGTTGGCATCATGGCCCTCGTTGCTGAGGAGGAGGCGCGCACGACGTCCGGGCGGACCAAAGCTGCACTCGCGGGGACGAAGGCCAGGAGGCGTGCGATCGGGAAATTCAAGGCTCGGGTTAAGCGACGCAGCTACCGCGGCTGGTGCACGGGCGGCTTGGTCAGCGCAGGCGGCACTGCGAGCGGTGAAAGTTGCGCCCTATCTCGCCGCCGCACGGCGCGCCGGCGCGACTTCCCTGCAGCAGCTCGCTGACGCGCTCACCGCACGCGGCGTGCGCGCACCGCGCGTCGGCGAGTGGTGACGGCCGTGGCAAGTAAGGCGCCTGCTCGATAGAGTGTCCGGCTGATTGGTTTGATGAGGAACGCCTGTCAGGACTGGCCCCACTCCAAAGCACTGGGAAACCGGGTTTGCCCGTCTCAGTGAACATCAGGAGCAGGTTGATGAGCTAAGGCCATAGTGCGCCTGCAATGCCGCTGCCTCGTCGGTACGGCCAAGCGCGGCGAGGGCATCGACGGTGACGCGCGCCGAGTCCACGGTCCAAAGGTGCTGCGATCCAAGCGCCTTCTCATGGATTGCGAGGGCAGCGTTGCCTTCTACCTGGGCTGCCTCAAGGTCGCCCGCGGCGAGCAGTAGGCGTGCAAAGTTGCTTCGGAACCGCCCAGTGTGGGAATGCTCAGGGCCGCTCGTCCGCTCCAAGATCGCCAGTGCACGCTTGAGGAGCGGATGCGCTCCTGCGAGGTCCCCCTGATCTCTTAGCAGAAGGGCGAGGTTGTTGAGGCTCACCGCCGTGTAGGGATGCTCCGGACCAAGCGTGCTTTCCTTAATTTGCAGGGCGCACTCAAAGAGAGACCGCGCCTCGGCGAGGTCACCCTGGTCCCGTAGCAGAAGGGCAAGGTTGTTGAGGCCCGAAGCTGTGTCAGGATGCTCGGGGCCCAGTACTCGTTTCCGGATTTCCAGCGCACGCTCGAAGAGAGGCCGTGCCCCGGCGAGGTCACCCTGACCTCTTAGCAGAAGGGCAAGGTTGTTGAGGCTCATCGCCGTGTCGGGATGCTCCGGACCGAGCGCGTTCTCGCGGATCAGCAACGCGCGCTCGAAAAGTGGCCGCGCCCCGGCGAGGTCACCCTGCTCCCGAAGCACGAGAGCGAGGTTGTTAAGGCTCATCGCCGTGTCGGGATGCTCCGGACCAAGCGTGTTCTCGCGGATCAGCAGCGCGCGCTCATGGAGCGACCGCGCTTGTGCATAGACCCCGAGTGCCCCGTGCCGGTATTCCGCGAGGCAGTTCAAGAGCACGCTAGCCGGCCCCTTTGCGTCCTCTGACAACCCAGCCGCACTCTCGACCAGTGCCAAGGCCAGCGTGTCCAGCCGCCGTGCCCGGGGCCAAGTCTGTGGATCGTGGTACACCTTCTCCGGATAGACCGCGGCCAGGGCTGTAATCAGCGTACGTCGTGCAGCCTCTCTCGCCTCGGCTGCCGGCCGCGCCGCAACGACCTCCCGCACCAGCCGATGTAGGCGGACTGTTTCCGTCAGCACCCCTGACTCGCGCTCATCCGCGATCGTCTCGCGGTCCACTAGCGCGAAGGCCCGCAGCGCCGCCAGTGCTTCGTCCAACTCTTCACCTTTGAGCAGCGAGGCAAGCGGCTCGCCCAAGGCTTCCCGCCCCTCCCGGAGCAGGAACAATGGGATCGGCTCCGGCGCCAGTAGCGCCATGTGCACGATCAGCGGCTCGGCGGCAGGGTGCACCTTCGCTGCCTCCTCGATCGCCAAGCCGAAGGTCCGTGCTACCGTCAGGCCGTCGTGGTATTCAGTCGGGGCGTCACGCTGAGCATCGAGCAGTTGCGTCGGTGCCGCTGCAAAGCGTCGGCCATACTCGGCAAAGCCAATCTCCAGCCGTGCGCAGTAGGCGGCGGCCTGTTCATGCGCCAGCGGCAGGCCGCCCAGCGCGTCCGACAGCGCCTCGGCTACCTTCCGCTCTGCCACGCGGCCGGTTCGGGCGATCAGGTAGTCGGCCCCTACGGTTCCAGGCCAGACGAAGATTTCGACCGGCTGGGCCACACCGCGCCAATCATAGGCGTTGGAGGTGACGAGAATCCGGGCCGCGCCGCCGCGCGGCAGGTGCGGCGTCAGACCCCGCGCGTCGAGAGCGTTGTCGTAGAGAAGCAGGATGCCCTCCCCCTCGTGCCGTAGCCGCTCCACGACTGTGGCAAGTGCCGGGTCCTCGTTCTCCTCGGCGCCGACCCAGCCGAGCCGCACGCCCAGTGCCACGATGTCGGCGCGCATCGTGGATTCGGTCTGCGCCCGGACCCACCAGGTCGCGCGATAGTCGGAGCGGCGCCACTCGGCGTAGGCGGCCGCGAGTACGGTCTTGCCCACGCCCCGCATCCCATGCAGCGCCGTGATGGCGACGCGCCCCTCGTAGCGGCCGAGCGCCGCATGAATCTCCGCAAGTGCGTCGTCGCGACCTATAAAGTGAGTTGGCACACGGACCGGGATATTAGACGCCGCAAAGGCCCAGGCCGGCGGCTCGGTGCCGGTTGCCTCGGCGAAGGCGATCAGGAAGGCGTTCCGCTTCAGCGCATGGCGCGGGTCGTTGCCGAAGAAGGTGTCGGCGAGAGGAGTGGCGTCCTTCGGCCGGATGCTACCGTTACAGTAGTACTCGATCGTCCGGCGGGAGGCGACGCCGATCTCGTAGGCGAGCGCGTCCGAGCTCCACGCCCCGGTGCCTCGCTTGCCTGCCGGGCGGGTGCCAACCCGCATATGGTGACGCAGCAGGGCCGCGAAGCCGGCGGCAGGGGAGCCTTCAGGGGCCGGCGAGAGGGCCATTGCGCATCATTTTCGCGGCGATTGCCAAAGCATACCCTCAATCAGAAGGCCGTCTCCAGAAAGGGTTACGGCCATGTCCCTCCTCCTTTGCATCGTCGAGATCGTGACGATCAACCCGCAAGCGTTCCTATATTACGTCCAGGCGGTCGCCTACGCTCTGGCGTTCTGGGCCACCCGTTGCGAGCGCCACACCCCCTGCCTAGTGTATCTGACCTCCTGCTTAGTGCACGTGGCACTTGGCGTGCTCCACCACCTGTCACACGGCTAATCATCAGCCGTGTGCCGCAGCAACGGTGGTGAGGTGCCAACTGAGGGTCTAGACGGAACGCTTGCTGCCCGGCTGGCATGCGGGCTGCGGCTTCTGATGAAGTCGGTCGGTGATTCCGACGCCATGCGGCCGGCCTTCCGGCGGGCCGCAGGTGCGCCTGCAGGGCAGCGCCGACCTGATCGGCGAAGAGTGCCCAACCGGGATTCGCCTGCATGGCGTCGTAGGCCGGGGCGACCTCGTCATACAGCCAGCGCTCGACCGCGGCGTCGCGCTCGCGCAGGGCACGGAGGCCGGCACGGACCACCTCGCTGGTCCAGGCGTAGCCGCCGCCGGCGACGAAGCTCATCCATGTAGCGGGCTTGGTCAGCCGGCAGACTGACGGTGCGCTTTTCGGCGGTGAAAATGAACGGCAACGCTTGGGCCGACGGCATGAAGATATCATACCAAAGGGTCTGGCCGCGAGCATCCTAAGTACCTGACAACGGACATTATCATGCAAGATTGCTTAGCTCGGCTGCTCGCCTGGGCTGGCTAACAACTCTCTTCTTTACCTGACGGCAAGTGTTGACACTTGCCGTCACCTGATGCACACTTGACGGCATATGAAATGTGTCGGGGGGCTAGATGGCTCACAGGTGCAAAAGGATTATTGACGGCAAAACCTATAATACTGAAACAGCAACTGAGATCGCCGGATGGGACCACACCCTTGAAGAATATCCCATCACGTCGGGCGAGTATCTCTACAAGAGCCGTTACGGGGCATTCTTCATCTACAGCTATGCCGACGACGGCCCGGAAGGTCCAGAGCAGGATTTAAGGCCGATCACACCCGAGGAAGCTCGGAAATGGTTGGAGAAACACCGTTCGTGGGATGTTGATCTCTACGAGGCCCACTTTGGTAAAGTTCCCGAAGCCGGTTCTGGTGAGACAAAATTCACCCTGCGTCTTCCGGACAGTCTTCGCAACAGACTAGCCGCCCGCGCAAAAGAGAACGGCCAGTCCCTGAACGCCTGGATGGTGCGCTGCCTCGAGCGTTGCGCGGCGCCGCCGACGACGTCGAAGCAGAAGGTAGGGCGATGAACGACCCGCCAGACTTCGATTTCGCATTCGGCAAAGGGCGCTATTTGAAAGGTCGAGGCTGGCGCGGAATTGTCGCACTAGCCTTGCTCTTGATGATCCTGCTCATCGCTGCCGGAATAGGGATTCCTCTGCTCCAAGGCGGCTTAAAGCTCCCCCGCATTCTCTAAATACCTTCTTCGCATTCGGACAACCTTAAGACGCATCAAGCTCTAATAATCGCCCATTTCAGCCCACATCAACGCCTGTCGCTCTCTTTCGAGTTCTTCTAGAGGCACATCCATTATTTTGAATTCAAGATTATACATTGGTATTTGCCAAGCATTGTAGATTCTATCCACGTCGTCATTCGTTGCCGCGTCAGATTGCAGATGTTCCTGAACAACGCGCTCCAGCATCTTCCTTGTCAGCCCACGGGCTTCTGTGCTCGATTCTTCGGATTTGAACTCCAGTGTTCCCCAAGTTTCCGATACCGCTACTAAACCCTTGCTACTAAATAAGCCTAGTGCTGATAGGGCTTCGGTGGTTTGCAAAGCATACGGCATCATCGGGGGAAACATTGATCTATAACCTGCCGGCTCATTCCAACTCGGCTTTTCATCCTCGTAGGCTTCAATATCGGCGTAAAGCAGACCTTCGCGCCGTGCGACATTCCAGTTCGGGAGAATGTACTCCCCCATATCACCCTCAAGATAATGAGCTCTTCTTTGATTATCAACATATCGTCGGAGGTCATTCACATCCATTGGCTTCCAAGATTGGGCTTCTGCGTAGATCAGCCGCGCCAAGTGATCGTAGAAATTGCCGATGATTTGCCCCATTTTAGAATTGATGAGGCTTGGGGGGCATCGCACAGCGTCCATGAGGATAAGTGCCTTTGCAGCCTCCTCTTCGGCAAAACCTGACAACACTTCGCTTTCGCGTGGACTGTCTTTGAGGCTCTCCGCCGCTCGCCAAAATCCGCGTGCACTTTCGAGAATGATCGGAAGCCCTTCCGCAATAAGATCAAGCCGCTCATTTGCCGACATCTGGCAGAGCAGCTTAGCGCGGCGCATCCCGAAATTCAGCTTCGACATAAGTTGTACCTCGTATCTCGCCTACACTCGGCCTTGATGCTCCTGTAACGGTCGAGGGTCTACCGAAGCCGTTTGGTACCGTGTAGGCGCCGCAGAGTTTGGCTAGAGCGGCTTCGGATTGAATGTACCGAGAATAGTCGGCAGCAGCTTGGCGGCGCACTTCCACGATCCGTCAAACGGTCGTTTGACAGTGTGATACAGACGAAACGTCGAACCTCGCGGGGTGCTGCGATCCAGACCGCTGTCGTGGAGACGGCGCACAGGACCATCGCCAGCTGGAAGGCCGCGCTGTAGTTCCCCGTTGCGCCATTGATCGCGCCGGCGACCCATGGCCCGGCCGCGCCGCCGCCGATCGGCCTTATGACCAAAGTGAGCGCGTAGCCGAGGATGCCCTGGGACACAACCATCAATCACAGCCCGCCATCAGCCAAGTATGCCGCAGCCTCACCGTCATACCTCTAAACCCGATGTTGCCGCTCAAACCCGCTCCAGAAGAAAGTTTGATTTCCCGAAATCATTATCAGGGACTGGACTGGACCATCACTCTCAAGATGGCCAGAACATCTATTCTATTATTGTTATTATCCCGCAGATGAAAAGTGTGTCTTAGATTAACAAACCCACCATTTCTACTGGCCAAATCAGCGACTTCTGGAGGTAAATAGATGTTATTTTTATAAATCTCAGAAGAGTTACCGTTTATTGGGAAAGATCCGCCAAGAATTCTTGAATGTGCAACAGCAGCGGAGGCCGGCACGCCAGAGTCAAGAAAGAACTGAGCCGTTTCTGTTTCTAGCTGGACCCCGACAGGCGTGAGGGTAGTAAACACGTAATCAACAGGCCGAAACCCGCCTGGTCGAATTCCTACAGTATCCGGTCTCGTCACCACTCGCAATTGAGCAGGTAGCGGTGCTGTAGTTGAGGTAGTTCCTGCGCCAGCCGAGAACGGCACTTGGATGCCCTGCTCGGCCAGTCTCGATCGAACGCGCGAGAGCGGCGTAATTTGCAGGAAGCCTGGTGTACCCACCACGCCGGCAGTAATAATGCCAACCACCCGGCCGGCTTCGTTGATCACTGGGCCGCCGCTAAAGCCTCCTGCCGCGAGCCCCTCCGTTTGCCATCCTCCCTCAACGCCGAACGCGGCGGTGACCTTTGCCTCGCGACGGTCAAAAGCAAGACCGAAAGGAAAGCCCGCAAAATATAGTATATGGTCTTCTCTTATTGCCTCGGGCACGCCGACCTCAAGCCCTCCGCTCGCAGGCGGAGAAAATGACCGGAATATTGCCACATCGCGGCCTAGATCCTCTACTGATGCTGGATGCGCCTCTTGCCATGGACCTCCTGGATTAGGCCCAAACTCGATCCTCGTTGCCCCGCGCAAAACGTGCGCCGCAGTAAGTAAGAGACCCTGCGAACCGATATAAAATGCTGTACCCCTCTCTGGTTCGGCGAGGCCCGGCTTGGTGACACGGACTGCCATCACCGCCCCGCGCCGCTCAATGGTCCAGAGGCTTTGTGCCGAGGAGACGTTTGTCCAACTGGCGATTGTAATAGCCAAGGCGACCGCGGTTAAGAGGTATCTTGGTCTAGTTAGCATGGGGCGTGCTTAGCCTGGCGGGTAGAGGTAGCGAATTGTCGCCGCGTCAATTACGCTTAGGTCAGGTGGGCGAGACATACTATATATGTTATTGCAATAGTTCATAATCGAGTCCTGATCAAAAGTTTGGCCAACAGCTACAGGGCGAGTACCCCGAAAATCAGGCTTGTTGGCATGATCCTCCTGACACTGTGGTGGCGTATCAGGACGCAGGTGTTCGTGCAAAACTCCAACAGCATGCAAGAACTCATGCCGTGCGATTGCCACAATACAATGCTCTCTAGCTACATGGCAGGGCCATCTTTGAAAAGCGAAGTTCAAAGCCATTTTGGTTGGCAACTCTCTGCCAAAAATTCCCGGTTCGCGCTGTGGACCAACTTGTGATTGCGGATTCTCGTCAGCAATCCGAATCCGAATACCTACGTCGCCTGTGCCGCACGTGGCCCACCCGTAGAAGCGAAGTGCCGAGTGCCTCTCCAAAGATGTCCTAATTGATTGCTGAACAAGGATCTTCTCGGCTGAGAATTGCTCTGCACCAGGTTCCCAGCAAACTGAGATCGTCGGATTTCTCCAACGAGCGTTCCAATCGATATATCCAAATCGCTCTAGAGCGACCGAGCCCCCTTGCAGCTGAACGAAAGGGGCTTCCCCCTCAGGCGGGGAACTCTGCGCATCAGAAAAGTTTGGAATAGCTATCATGAATAGCATTGCGCAATGCGCGAATACTTTGCCCAGGACTGCGGGAAGACATCTTGTCATCCTTGTTTCCTACTTGGAGCATCTCTCCCTCGAAGGATATCCATACAGTCCTCTCAGACACAAGGTCCCCACGAAGTCGCACAGTTTGAGGTGGTCCCCGGATAGTAGCTGCTCAACCCAGGGCGAGGACCGACTGGGCCTGTAGGGTGGCGCGGATGGCCTGACAGACGTCGGTGCCGCTCAAGCTTTTGCAAAGCACTGAACTGAGCTCGCGCCCCTTGCGCCAACCACTTCTTGTGGCTCGAAAAGATCTCGGACGGACACTCAGGCGGCAGCATACTTCGAAGTCGTCAGAACCTCAGTGGGATCGGGATCGCCAGCTACTAAGCCAGCGGCGGAGCGGAAGCGCGAGAAATCGGCAGCTCGATAGCGATCGAAGCGTGGATACGGACTCTCTATTAGCTTTCCCGTCGCCTTATCCTTGCGCTTCCCGTTGAACCATATCGACCTCTTTTCAATATTCTTCCCATTCTTGTTTTGGTTGGCTTCGTGCACGAACTCAGCAAACGACATGATCCACATCACGTCCATTCGTTGCGCTTAAACCACGAAATAGTAGTTCTCCCGGATCTCCGGATGCATGATCGCAACGAAGAGTGCCGCGTCGCCGTCGACGACATCAGAGGTGGCTCGGGGAATCTGGACAGGTTGGATGAGTGGAGTTTCTGCCTGACGGCGGCCGGGATGGCCGCAGATTAGGAGAGACGATGAGCAAGCGAACTCGGCGGAACCATTTCCCGGCCTTCAAGGCGAAGGTGGCGCTGGCTGCTGTGAGGGGCGAGAAGACACTGGCTGAGCTGGCCCAGCAGTTCGACGTACACCCGAACCAGATTACGACCTGGAAGGCCCAGCTCCTGGAGGGGGCTGCCGGGGTGTTCGGTTCCGAGACACGACCGGACGCGGCCCTGCCGGCGGTGGACGTCAAGACGCTTCACGCGAAGATTGGAGAGCTGACGCTCAGCAATGATTTTTTGTCCGGCGCGCTCAGCAAAGCCGGCCTGCTGAGCGCAAAGCGATGATCGACCGCGAGCACGGCTTGTCCGTCGCCAGGCAGGCGAGTCTCCTCGGGATCAGCCGCGGCAGCGTCTACTACCTGCCCCGGCCGGTGTCAGCGGCCGATCTTGCGGTGATGCGCCGGATGGACGAGTTGCACCTGGAGTTCCCTTTCGCGGGAAGCAGGATGTTGCGCGACCTCCTGAACAAGGAAGGTGTCGAGATCGGCCGATGCCATGTTGCGACGCTGATGAAGCGCATGGACATCGAGGCGATCTATCGCAAGCCGAACACCTCAAAGCCGGCGCCGGGCCACAAGATCTACCCGTATCTGCTGAGCGGATTGAAGATTGAGCGCCCGAACCAGGTCTGGGCCATAGACATCACCTACGTGCCCATGGCGCGCGGCTTCGTCTACCTCGTCGCCGTGCTCGACTGGTTCAGCCGCCGGATCCTGTCCTGGCGGGTGTCGATCAGCATGGAGGCGGCCTTCTGCGTCGAGGCACTGGAGGAGGCGATCGTCAGGCACGGCCGACCAGAGATCTGCAACACGGATCAGGGATCGCAGTTCACCAGCCAAGTCTTCACCGAAGTGCTGCTCAAGGCCGGTATCGCCATCAGCATGGACGGCAGGGGCGCCTGGCGCGACAACATCTTCGTCGATCGGCTCTGGCGCTCGGTCAAGTACGAGGAGGTCTACCTGAAGGCCTACGAGACCGTCAGCGAGGCCCGCGCCTCGATCGGCCGCTCTCTGGCCTTCTACAATGGCCGCAGGCCTCATTCGAGCCTCGACCGGCAGACGCCGGACCAAGCATACTTCACCGGGCTCCCGCAGATCGCGGCAGCCTGAACCCGGTAGGGCTCCACTTATACCAGCACCAGCTGCTGTTCAGACAAACCGAGCCACCTCTATCGGCTGAACGTGCCTTGATCTGATCCTCGATGAATTGGTTGTCGCGTTTCCGCACCACGGCATCGATCCCAAAATCGTCAACCAGCGGCACGTAGACGTCGAGGCCCTCCCTCAGCATGCGACCGATCAGCCAATACTCTATACGACGACCAAACCCGGCAGAGTGCCTGTAGCTCTTTTCCACAACCGTCTCCTGGCGCCACACCCATTACCACGCTTCGATAAGGCGCCCTCGGAGGCTTGTGCCGGGCCAACTGCTGAACATTCCGCGTGTCCAAAGGGTGGACAAGGTGGCCCAATACATTCCGCCCCGTTCGACGGCACCGACCCGGGCTATGTTGGGTGCATGAAAACGGGCAATAGTGGTGATGCTGTGGATAGCTTTATTGGGAGGCCCAGTATGATCTGCGCTCTGCACAGTCCGGCAACCTCCTTTATCAGGTTGTGTGCCAAAGGAGGCATCGGCACGACTATTCTTGAAGGATTCCGTGAACGGTTCGGCTATGTGCCGGGCGCTTCCGAGCAGAGATCGTGGGCCGCTTCACTGTCCGCCCTCGCACAGGTCATGGCCGATCACGATGTCGAAGAGGTTGATGTTTTTGTCGAGCTGCAGATGCCTCTGTCGTCTGCCCGTTGCGACGTGCTTCTCGTGGGCCGAAACGAACACAGCCAGCCTACGGCAATTGTCGTCGAGCTGAAGCAATGGAGTTCCGTCTCGCAGTCTGCGCTGCGCGACACGGTTTCCGTACTTGGGCGCCCTGAAACACATCCCTCGGTTCAGACACGCGGATACGTGAACTACCTAAGGAACTTCCATGGCGCATTCGCCGAAGGGCACCTCAGCCTGTTCGGATGCACTTTCCTCCACAACATGACGTCACAAGCCAGCCTGAAGCTTTTGCTCTCCGAGAAGGCGTTCGACACAGCGCCGCGCGAGCATCCTGTGTTTGCAGGAGTAAACCCAGCAGGCCTCGGCGTGTACCTCAAGCGCCACATTGGCGGGGGACACGTTAGCGACGTAGAGGCGCTGATCTTGCGCGCGCGCGTACAACCTTCGACTAAACTGCTGGACCTTGTTGACGCGGCGGTTCAAGGGAATCACGAGTGGCGGCTGCTCGACGAGCAGCTGTTGGCGTTCAATCAAGTCATCTCGCTAGTGGATCAGGCGAAAGCCAAAGCAGGCGGGCGCAATCTTGTGGCAGTTCGAGGCGGTCCCGGAACCGGCAAAAGCGTCATTGCGATTCAACTTCTCGCGTATGCTGCGCGTCAGCGTTGGCGCATCGCGCATGTGACTGGATCCAAAGCGTTTCAGACTGTTCTCCAGGCAAAGACGCAGCATTTCGCCGACGCATTTATTAAGCGGCTCTTCAACACGCGCTACAAGAACAACCTGCCGGTGAAAGAGCTGTTCACCACCTTCCGCGATGTCGCGAAGCTCGGTTCCACCGGCGGGCAACAGCTTGATCTTGTGATCGGCGATGAAGGCCACCGATTGTGGGATCATCGACGGAACGTCCGCACATACCAAGTAGAATGCGACGTGCCGATGATCGAGGAGATGCTGCTAGCAGCGCCAGTAACGGTCATCTTTCTCGATGACGACCAAGGCGTAAGGGCAAACGAGATTGGGTCCGTGCAATACCTGAAGGAACATGCCGAGCGCCTCGGCGTAGACTTCGCCCTTGTTGATCTCACTACGCAGTTCCGCTGCGCGGGAAGCAAGAGCTACCTAGACTGGGCGGAGAGCTGCCTAGGCTTCAATGCGCCGCGCTCCCTCGCGTGGAGAGACTATGGCGGCTACGACTTTCGCATTGCAACCAATGTCCAGAGCATAGTGGACGAGTTGCAGCGTCTCGCCAGCGAAGGCGACCGCTGCCGGTTGGTTGCGGGCTTCTGTTGGCGTTGGAGCGAACCCCGCCCCGATGGATCTCTGCCACACGACGTAACAGACCCGCGCTTCAGACAATGGAGTGCACCCTGGATAGAGAAGGGCGATCGCTACGCCAACCCAAGTAACCATCGCTACTTCCGGTGGGCCAGCGACGAGGATAGGTTTGATCAGGTTGGGTCCATCTACTCAGTGCAAGGCTTTGAGTTCGACTATGTCGGGGTGATTTTTGGCGATGACCTTGTAATCCGAAATGGGCAGTGGTGTGCCGACTTGACCCGGAACAAGGACGCGCAGTTCAAGGAGGATCTGAGGCGTCGCGCATCGCTGGGGCACACTGCCGACGCTGCCGCACAACTTCGGAACATTTATCGTGTGCTTCTGACGCGCGGGATGAAGGGCACCTTTGTGTACTTCCTCGACGACGAAACACGAAGCTTTTTTGAAAAGGCTCTCCGCTCAGCGCACGCCGTGCAAGCCGACCTCCCTGCCGGCAAGGTGGCCTAAACTGGTCGCAAACGGCTCTGTTGCAGAAATCATGATGAGGACGCGGTGGTCCCGCGAGTTGCTTCTCCCAGGTAAGCGCAACGGTGTGGGGCATGCCGAGGCGGTTGAAGGCGTTGAAGATGGCACAGCGGATTTGCACCTGGGCAACCTGACGGGCAGGGTCACGGGCGGCGAGGCGCTTGAGGCGTGACATGGCGGTCTCGGTAAGGCTGCGCTGGTCCGATCCCGGATTATTGAATTACCGGTTAGAAAAGGCCAGCTTTTCCTTATTGATATCACACTTTGTCGGGACTGTTCTTTGCCCATTTCTGCTCCCATTCCGTCCATTGAGACGAGCCGGGCGAAAAAGTATTGATGCCAAAGCGCCCGCAAATTGCCATGGCAGAGAACATGTAAAATCGAGATTTATAAGGATCTTCCAAACCCGTAGCGCATCCTCAAAATCCACCATACTCGGCTTCCGTCAGGGTTTTCAGGAAGCTTTCGAGCGTGTGGCCCCCAGCCTTGAGCGTGCCGCACCACCCGCAGGCATAGTCAGCCGCCGCCCGGAAAGCCTTACATCCGCAGTTCGGGCATCGCCTCGCTTACCGTTCCCTCTCTTGCTCGAAGTCATAGCCCGCCACAGGCCCGCCCCGCTCATATCCCGCCTTGTTCTCGGCAATGCGCCGCTGTTTGACGGCTTCCTCTCGGTCCTCAGCCTGCCCCGGTGGAGGGGACGACACCAGCCGATCTCAAGGCATGCAAAGGATGCAACCTGGCAATTCTGCTTTTGGCCGATTTCTGTCTCGGTCACATCCGCATCCCGCGCCCTCGGCTGAAACCCAGACGCTCCTGCTGTGCCTCGCGCTGCTGCTCCTGGGCGCGCTCCCGTGTCTCCATCCCGAGCCGCCCGTCCAGCTCCGCCGCCAGCACGCGTCCGGCCGCAGCCATCCCCGCACGTGGCCGATCCACCGCTTCCTCGCCTAGCCCTGCCGCCCGTCCCGCGCTCCGCCGCAGCTCGCGCACGCCCTGCTCGCCCAGCCGCCGCCCCGCCGCCTCCGCAAAGGCCCGCAATTCCGCCGCGACTTTCGGCTTCGCGACTACCTCCTGCGCCCACACCTCACCCACGGCACTTCTCCTCTCGAAGGCAAGGGTGCTGTACCGGTCCGTTCGCGCCGCCTCCCGCTGCTCCGGCGTTCCCGCCCCTTCCACCGCCCGCACCGCTGCCCACGCAGCTGGCGACAGGCCAGGGATCTCCACCGCATCGCACCGCTTCTGCGCCTCGACCTCGCGGACGTAGCGATCCGCTGCCCTCCCCTCCTTTTCGCGCAGCCGCACCAGCCCAGGACCGATCGAGCCCGAGCAGCGATGGGCCGCCTCCCGCTCCGCTTTCGCCGCAGCCGAGGCGAACCACCCCGTCTTGCCCCGCAGCTCGCCCAGCAGCTCCGGCCCTCTGTCCCCGAGCGTCCGCTCCGCCCCGAGCGGCCCGCCTTCGGTCTTCTCCAGCGCATGAAGGCGCTGCCGCGCCTCGGCCGGGTCGCGATAAGTGACGTCGAGCCAGACTGTCAGGTGGTGCTTCTCGTGCTGCACCCCATGGTCCCGGGCGACCGCTGCAGCGACCTCACCGGCCGTCGTGCCCCGCCCCAGGCTGTCACGGCCCCAAGGGTCCTGGTGCGCCAGTAGCAACGGCGCCACCCTCTCCGGCTCCGGCCGCACGACCACGATCTCGCTCGCGGGCGCCAGCGGGTGCAGCCCGCGCCGCTCCGCGAAGGCCGCGACGTGCCGCGCCTGCTTTTCCTCCGACCTGTCCCGCCCCGGCGCCGCGTAGTCCAGCGTCGTGTCCTTTGCCCGCTCCCGGCCCAGGGTGTGCCCCAGCCCATCCCGGCTTCCCATCGCCTCGGCCGACCAGTGCAGCTGCACGCCCTCGCGGTGCCGTGTCAGGGCGACGTAGGCCATGTGCCGGTCCATCCCCGCCCCGGCCAGCACGTGCGCCCGGTCCACCGTCACGCCCTGCGCCTTGTGCACTGTCGCGGCATAGCCGTGGTCCAAGTGGTCGTAGTCGCGGAGGCTGAACGTCACTGTCCTCCCCTGCCCTGCCTGCCCGCCGGCCCCATCCAGCGCCACTGTCAGCCGCTCGCCTCCGGCCTCCACCGCCAGCACCGTGCCCAGCGTGCCGTTTTTCACCGCCATGCCGCCGCGCCCGTCCGGCCCTGCCCCCAGTGCCCTCTCGTTGCGGAGGAACATGACCCGCTCGCCGGCCGCCATCGCCCGCTCGCCGCGCTCCGTCGCGACCTGACGCTCCTCGCCCAGCTCGCCCGCCTCCTGCAGCCGGTCGCGCGCCAGACTATTCAGCGCTGCCACGTCCGCCCGCGTGTGCGCCAGCATGATCTGGCTCGCCTGTGGATTCTCCTGACGCCCCACAGCCCAGCCCGCCACCAGCGCCGCACGCGCTGCATCCTGGCTGCGGTGGCCCACCACCATGCCGGCCGCCTCGTAGCGCCCCAGCGCCGCCGCCGTGCGCCCCGTCGCCAGTTCCCGCGTGGCCTCTCGCTGCCATTCCTCCCGCTGCCGCCGCACCTCGGCGATCTCTGCTGCCCCGTGCCGCTCCGCCAGTGCCCGGAACGCCGCCCCGGCCTCGATCGCCTGCAACTGCTCGGGGTCGCCCACCAGCACCACCTTGGCGCCGGCCTCGTGGGCAGCAGAGAGCACCCGCTCCATCTGCCGCGAGCCCACCATCCCCGCTTCGTCCACCACCAGCACGTCGCGCGACGCCAACCGGTCTGCCTCGCGGCCTTCCTTCCAGCTCCACTCCAGGCTCGCCAGCGTACGCGACCGTATACCCGAGCCCGCCTCCAGCCCCTCTGCCGCAATGCCGGACAAGGCCGCACCGCGCACCCGGTAGCCCCGCGCCTCCCACACCTCCCGCGCCACCCCCAGCATCGCGCTCTTGCCCGTGCCGGCGTAGCCCACCACCAGCCCCAGGTCCCCACCCGCCGTGATGTGCTCCACCGCCCGCTGCTGCTCCTCCCCCAACCACAGCCCGCCCTTGGCCGCGACGCGCATCGCGCAGTCCACCGCCCCCGGGGTGGCCCGGTGCGCCCAAGTCCCAGCGAGCGCCGCCCCGGCCGCCTCCATGCGCTGCTCGGCCACCAGCATCCCTTGCGTGCTGAACCGCTCCCGCCCGCGTCCGTCCTCCCCGACGCGCACCAGCTCCGGCGAGGCCTCCACCTTCGCCATCACCTGCCCGAACTGCTCCGCCCCATCTGTGTGCCGCGAAACGAAGCGCGCCAGATCGTGCCGGGTGAAGGTGGACTGCTGCCGCGTCAGGGCATCCAGGGCGACGCTCGGGTCCGCCGCGATCCGTTCCCCGTTCCGCCGTGCGATGCCGTCGTGCTCGGCCCGACGCTCTGCTGCCTCGCCCCGCTCCGCCCGCCGAGTCCCAGCCCGCCCCACCTTGTGCTGCGGCTCCAGTGGGATGCCCTGCTCGGCCAAGCTTCGGTGGTCAATGCGCGCGTCGTGCCCCAGCTCGTGCAGCCGCTCGTTCGCCAGCTCTGCCCAGCGCTCGCGCCAGCCCTTCAGCAGTTCCGTCCGGTTCCAGTCCCGCTCCTTCGGCCCGAAGCCCGCCTCCCCCGCTGGTCCGCTACCCGCCTCCACCCACCGCATGGTCAGCATGACGTGCGCGTGCGGCTGCGCCTCGCCGTCGGCACCCATCCCCCAGTGCACGTTCAGGTCCGCCGCCATGCCCCGCGAGACGAATTCTTCCTGCACGAAGTCCCGCGCCAGCGCGATTGCCTCGGCCTTCGACAGCTCGCGCGGCAGCGCCACCTCCACGTCGCGTGCGAGTTGGGCATCGCGTCGCCGCTCACCCGTCTCCACCTCGTTCCAGAGAACCTCGCGGTCATGCCAGCGCTCCGGCGCCCCCTCAGGCAGGAGGACCTCCGAATGCACGACACCGCTCTTGGCCGTGAAGTCGTGCGTGTGGCCGAGGCGCTCATCATTCAGCCGCTCCGCCGCGCGGTAAGCTGCGGCAGCAACCGCTGACCGTCCCGTGGCCCGCGAGATCACCTTGGCGGAAAAGTGGTAGATCGCCACCTCGCCTACCTCGCCATGGTCTTGCTCGCTGCCGCGCCTGCCTCCGGGCTGACGAACCGCTTGCGCATCCAGAATCGCTGATGGCCCGGTGGATGGTCCTCGATGATGCCGAACACCTCATAGCCGAGCTTCCGATAGAAGCCCGGCGCTTGGAAGCTGTAGGTATCCAGGTGAGAGCCAAGGCAGCCGCGCGTCTGTGCCTCAGTCTCGGCCGCTAGCAGCACGCGGGTGCCCAGCCCGCTGCCACGCAGCGTCTCCGGCAGCCAGAACAACTCAACAAACAGCCAAGCTCCCGACGTGCGCCCGGTCAGACCGCCCACCACCAAGCCCGCCTCATCTCGAACGAGGACGGCCAGGGGCATACCGACTACGCCTGCTTCGGCTCGGATGAAGTCCAGCAGGCCGGACAAGATGACGTCGCGGTCTGCTTCCGTGGCTGCTGCCGTGACCTCAATCTGCACCGGTGCCGCTTGCTCCGCTTTAACCTCAAGGGAGGTTAGCGGCGCTGACCTTTGTGAGCCACCCCGGACGGCCTCCGTTCCGCGCACGTCACGCAGTGACGTATAAGCGCGCATTTCCCTCGCTTTGCTCGCCCATGACGGCGGGCTCGGGGTCTGCTGCCTCTCCGTTCCTGCCATCCCTAGTGGAGGACACTAAGGAGCGTATAATGGTGCCGCCTGGAATATGCCGGAGTTGGCTCAGTGACGTTGTACTGGGTAGCAGACCAGAAGCTTGAACCGGTGCCGACTACCTCCTTCGTCAACGAGAGAATGCTCGAACGTCGGGACCTGCAACGTCTGCTGAAGTCCGACATCTCGCCCGTGGGCGACGACCTTATGGTTCTCGCCGAGGAGTTCGGCGACTGGGAGGACAGCACCCGCCGCATCGACTTGCTGTGCCTCGATCGGGAAGCGCGCCTGGTCGTTGTCGAGATCAAGCGCACCGAAGACGGCGGCCACATGGACCTTCAAGCGGTCCGCTATGCCGCCATGGTGTCGAACATGACTCTCGATCAAGCCGTCGGGGCGCACGCCCGCTATCTCGGCGGCGATGATGGTCCGGTCAGGGCCGAGAAGAGCGTCCTCGAGTTTCTTGGGCTCTCTTCCATCGAGGAGGTCGAGCTAACAGACGAGGTTCGCATCGTCCTTGTTTCGGCAGACTTCTCGACCGAGGTGACGACCTCCGTACTGTGGCTGAACAAGCGCGGACTGGACGTCACCTGCATCCGCCTCAGGCCCTATCGCCTGGGCGAGCAAGTGCTGGTGGACGTGGCACAGATCGTCCCGCTGCCAGAGGCTGGGGACTACGAAGTTCGGGTGAGGGCAAAGGCCGAGGAAACCCGCAAGGTCCGGACGGTGCGTCAGGAGGTCCGCCGCCGCTTCTGGGCACAGCTTATCGAGCGCTCGCAAGCGAGGACGTCCCTATATGCCAGCCGCAGCACGACGAGCGATTCATGGCTTGCGGCAGGACTGGGCCGTAGCGGCTTCAACTTGAACATCACGATGACTGCTGATGTCGGCCGAGTTGATTGTTACATTAACATCGGTAGCGACCCCGTGCGCACCACCGCTGCCTTCAAGGCATTGCTGGTACAGCGCGAGGTCATCGAAGCCGCTTTCGGTGCAAGCCTCGACTGGGAGGAGATGCCGGGCCGCTTAGGCTGCCGGATCATCTACAATCTGGAGGGTGGTTGGCGCGTGCCGGAGGCGGAATGGCCGGCCATGCAGGATCGGCTCATCGACGCGGCCATACGGCTTGAGAAGGCATTGAAGGCACCGGTTCAAGCTTTCCGGGGCTGACCTTACAAGGCGCGCCGCACGATGAGGTGTTAGGCATCAGCCGCAGCATCGTCACGCGGGCGGCTTGTTCCCGCTGCGGCGTATGCAGCGCATTTTCCCTGTGGCATCGCTCGTCGTGAACAGCCCGTGAACCCGAGAGGGCGGCCACTGCGGCTCGCTGGCCGATGGAGTGAGGATCCCACTATGGCGCCACGCCGCCCGCGCGACATTGAGGCCGAACTCAAGGCCCTCCAGGACAAGGCCCGACAGCTCCGCACAAGGCAGAAGTCCCAGCTTGGCGAACTGCTCCTCTCCACCGGCGCCGCCGACGCCCTCGACCCCGACACCCTCGCCGGCCTCCTCCTCCGCGGCATTGAGCAGGCCAAGTCCGACCCCAAGGCCGTCGAGGGCTGGCGCAAGCGCGGCGAGGCCTTCTTTCGCCGCGAGCGTGAAGCCGCTGCCAGCGCCGACGGCGGCAGCAGCGCCAACGACCCGGCGCCCGCTTCCGAGCCTCAGGGCCGAGTTGCTCCGCCTCCGCCACGCCAGGCAGCGGAGTAGCCAAGCCATCGCACGGGCCGAGGCTGTTCAGGCCCGCTCGGACACCCGCGACTGGGCCAGGGCACGCCGCGACCGCACCCGCCACCTCATCGAGCTCGGCGGCCTCGTCGCCAAGGCAGGATTGGTGGAGCTGGTGGACGACGACCGCGCCACCCTCCTCGGCGCCCTCCTCGAACTCGCCGCCCACCTGCAGGATGGTGACGACGAGGCGACGCCCGCCCAGCTCCGCGCCCGCTGGCGCCACGCCGGCCTCCGCGCCTTCCACCAGGAGCGCGAGGCCGAGGCAGAGGCCGCACGCCTGCCGCAGGTTGGAGGAACGGCAGTGGAGCGGGGCTCCGCGTGAGCGCATTCCTCGCCACCTCCCGCCGCGCCCTCACCTTTGCCCTCTTCCTGCCGGCCGCCCTCCTCCTGGCCCTCTTCCGCACCGACAAGGGTGCCTTGATCGGCTTCCTCCTCGGCCTTCTCGGCGCGGCCGCCTGGCACCTCTTCCTCCCCGTCGTCATCGACCACGGCGTCTTCCGCTGGGGCGCCAAGATCGGCATCGCACTCGGCGCCCTCAGCGGCCTCGTCTCCTCCCTGCGTGAGACCTTCCTCGCGCCCCCTCCCCTCACCTCTCACGGCTCCGCACGATGGGCCTCGCCCGGGGAGAGCGCCGCCCTGGCGCTCGCCCGCGGCGCCGGGCAACAGGGCCTCTCAGGCCTCCTCGTCGGCCGTGAGGCCGCCGGCAAGCGCCGCCTCCTCGCCTATGACGGCCCCGCCCACCTCATCACCATCGCCCCCACACGCTCCGGCAAGGGTGTCGGCACCGTCCTCCCCAACCTGCTGCTGGCCCGCCGCTCCGTCCTCTGCATCGACCCCAAGGGCGAGAACGCCCGCATTGCATGCCGCGCCCGGCGGCGCTTCGGGCCCGTGCACGTGCTCGACCCCTTCGGCGTCTCCGGACAGCCCGCCTCTCGCTACGACCCGCTCGCCGTCCTCGACCCGGTCTCTCCCGACCTCGCCGAGGACGTGGCGACGCTGGCTGACGCTCTCGTCTATGACCCGCCGGGCCAGGTCGGGGAGGCCCACTGGAACGAGGAAGCCAAGGCTCTCATCGCCGGCATCCTGCTGCACGTCGCTACCTCTGAGCCGCCCGAGCGCCGCCGCCTCGCCGCCCTGCGCGACGCCCTCACCCTACCCCCGGCCCGCTTCCAGGCCCTCCTCGCCGACATGGCCGCTTCCCCTGAAGCCGGCGGCCTGGTCGCCCGCGCCGCCAACCGCCAGCTCGGCAAGTCCGACCGCGAGGCCGCCGGCGTCCTCTCCTCCGCCCAGCGCCACACCCACTTCCTCGACGGGCCCCGCATCGCCGCCGCCATGGACGGCGCCGACTTCCGTTTCGAGGATCTCAGAAGGGGAGTCGGGAGCGTCTTCCTTGTGCTCCCGCCCGACCGCCTCGACACCTACAGCCGCTCCGCCTCCTCGTCGCCCAGGCCATCCAGCATCTCGCCCGCAGCGCCATGGGGTCACCCGCACTGCAGGCGGGTCCCCTCCCCTCCGGCGCGGCTGGCACTGCCCCGAGCCTCGGCTCACGCCCGCCCGTGCTCTTCCTGCTCGACGAGTTCGCCGCCCTCGGCCGCCTCGACCCCGTCGAGCGCGCCATAGGCCTCATGGCAGGCCTCGGCATCCAGCTCTGGCCCATCCTGCAGGACCTGCACCAGCTCCGCGCCACCTACGGCCAGCGCGCCGGTACCTTCCTCTCCAATGCTGGCCTCGTGCAGGTCGCCTCCCCTGCCGACCTCGAGACCGCCACTTGGCTCTCCCGCACCCTCGGCAGCGGAACAGTGGCCTACGAGACCGCCTCCGCCTCCAGCAGCCACCCGGCCTTCTTCTCCGGTGGCCATGCGAGCGAAAGCGAGGGCACCAGCACCCACCTCGCCGCCCGCCCCCTCCTCACCCCCGACGAGGCCATGCGCCTGCGGCCTGACCGCCAGGTCCTCCTCCGGCCCGGGCACCGACCCGCCCTCGCCGCCAAGCTGCGCCACTACGAGGACAGGGAGTTCAGGGGGTTCTTCGATTCATAGGACGATCCCCATGTCCCTGCAGGCATTGGCTGCGCATCGATGAGGCGTGGTAAGGTGCCTGTCCTGGAGGAACCATGAGCAGGATCGCCCTCGACGCCCAAGCTGGGCAGGTCTCGGCCGAACTGGCCCGCCGCGGTATCGCGGCGAAGACCCGCGTGCACGTGCTGGTTGAGGTGGTGGAGGGCGAGGAGGACGCCCTGCCGATGGCCGCCCTGGCCGAGGCGGGCGGGGCCTTTGCATGGCTCGCTGAGGAACCGGACCTTTACGGCGACACGGATCTCGTTGAAGCGATGCCGCGGCCAGCCGGCTAGGTGTTCCTCTTCGGCAGCATCGTCCTCACGCGGTTTCCCTTCACCGACCTCTCGGGCGACAAGCGTCGGCCCGCTCTCGTCGTGTCGCGCGATAACGGGCGCCGGACAGATCTGGTGGTGTGTTTCATCACCTCCGTGCCCCGCTCTGGACCAGACATGGCTCCAATTGAGCCGACACTCGGCACGGGTCTAAAGGTTCCTTCCGTCGTGCGTTTCGACAAGCTCGCGACGCTGGATCTCGGTGTCATCGCCGGCAAGCTTGGCGAAGCAACACCTGAATGGCTCGCTTCTCAGCGTAACACCTTTTTCGGAGTCTTCGGCTTTTAGAAGACCTGATCGAAGCTGAACCGCACCCAATTGCAATCGAGAAAGGGAAAAATTTCGCAGTTCCGCTGTTGCTAAAATGGCAAGAAATACATAATGCGAGCGGAGGCAAATTGAGCCCCACCACTTCATAGGTAATGCAGAATGGCTAAAAGCAGCATCAACCTCGACAATCTGAGCGTCCCCGAGCTGAACCAGCTGATCGAGGACGCCAAGACGGCGCTCGACGGCAAGAAGCAGGGCGCCAAGGCTCAGCTGATCGAGGAGATGCGCGAGAAGGCCGCCCAGCTCGGCCTGGAGCTGGGTGATCTCCTGGACAAACCCGGTCCGCGCACGAACGTCCGCAAGCCCCGCAGCGACGTTGGTAAGGCTGTAGCCGCCAAGTACCGCAGCCCCGAGGGCGAGACCTGGACCGGCCGCGGCCGCATGCCGCGTTGGCTGACCGAGGCCATCCACCACGGCAGGGCCAAGGAAGACTTCGCGGTCTGAGGCAACCGGTACGCCCGCTGCGGCGCACCCCCTCCCCTTCCGGAAGGCAACCGCTGCCGCGGTGTCGAGGAGCCGGCCTAGCAGCCCGCGCAAGGCGTTAGTTCAGTCGATAGCACTGCGACGTCGTCTCGGCCGTGCCGCGCATGCCGCCAGCGGGGCGCACCTCGCAGGCCACGTACTTGCCGCTCCGCTCCAGCGTGAAGCTCGGGCCCGTGGCCGAGATGATGCGGTGTCCACCGTTCAGCAGCGCGCTCATCGGCTGGTCCACCGCCTCCCAGGTCGTGACCGGGCGCGGCGGCGCGGCCGGGGCCGGCGTCTGCGCCTTAAGGGCCGCGGTTGTGACGGAGAGCAGAAAGGTGGATAGAAGGAGGTGCTTCATGCCCGCTGTCCTAGACGAAGCGGGTCGGCTAGGGCACCGGCCGGATCCTCACGATGCCTTAGTAATTCGAGGATCGTAGGCCCAAAGACGCAGCTTGCGTGCCCTGATACCCGCGCTGGCTGGGTGCAGCGGCGACAACCTGACATACGCATGCCCCTGCTTGTTATAATGTCAGACAGTTATGATGTTCGTAGTATCATATGCTAACATGTTCACACTCGAACTTGCCTTCTTGTTGAATGTTGCTAGAGGCGAGAAACGGCCTTCTTGCCCCAAGCAAGATTTCTCATCCGAAAAGCGTAGCGGAATGCGAAGGTGGCGAAGCCGGAACCGGACTCATGAACAGGCACGAAGCACCAAGCATGGCGAGGATCTACCTTTTGCGGAGCAAGAATGTTCACATGATATCATGCTATCATGATATCATGATAGCATGTGAAGGAGTGAGAGAGATAATTGCCGATAGCACAGGGTCTTCCCGACTCACGCAGTTCTCGGTCGGATAGGGACAGCAGGCGAACTCGCGCGCTCTCAATGCGGCTTTTTACCAGTGCTTCCTGGTACGCCATGAGTCGGTCAGCTCTTTTTCCACAGCCTCCGTCATTCAAGTAGATTCTTAGATTCAAGAATTCGAAGATTCATCCGCTAATCCGCTTGCGAGAACAAGGGCTTGCCGAGCCAACTATGAGGTTATCGGGGCCTCCTATGAGGAATCCGGGCAGGGGAGACGGTTCCTGTGAGGAAACCGGGGAAAGGTATGAGCGATCCGGGGCGTTACTGTGAGGTCTTCGGGCAAGGCAGCGCGAATTATCCACAAGACCATTGTCAAGAATGAGAAGTTCGGGGTGGCAAGTATGAGATTTTCGGGGAGTTGTTCTCATACTTGGCAACGGTTGGTATCATCGGGCATGTCCGAAGCGCCGATTCTCACGTTGGCCCTGACGCCGCGCGGTCAGGAAGCAGTCAAGCCTGCCGAGCTGATCCAGGTGACGGGTCACCATGAGCTTACCCTGAACGCCCGCCGCGCGATTACGGTGCTTTGGCATCACGCGCACATGCAGGGCGTGACGGAGGGCAAGCGGTACACTGTTGAGATTGATGAGCTGAAGCCCGCCGGTCACAAGGGCTATGAGATGGTCGAGGAGGCCATCGAGGCGTTGATGCGGACACTGCTGGTGGTCAAGCTGCCCAACGGGAAAACGCGTCGTGTCCAGTTCCTCGGCGGCAATGATCTGGACAGTCCCGACCGCCCGGCGGGCGTACTGACGTACAGTTTCGATGCCATGCTGATCGAAATCCTGCAGAAGTCGACGATATGGGGCAAGATCGCGCTGCCGATCATCATGTCGTTCAGCTCAAAATATTCTGTATCGCTCTATGAGAACGTGGCGCAGGTCGCAAACCTGTCTTTCAAGACCCAGATCGAATATAGTCTTGATGATTTCCGAGCCATGCTGGGGGTGCCGCCGGGTAAGTATAAGACCTTCGGTGAGCTGAACATGCATGTCCTCAAGCCTGCTGTGGCGGAGGTCAATGCGCTGGCCCCGTTCGGCTTGGCCGTCCTCCCGGTGAAGCAGGGCAAGAAGGTCGTGAAGGTGAACGTCGGTTGGTGGCGCAAATCCGACGAAGAGCTGCAGTCGGCCTATCGGGAAGGGCAGGCGTCCAAGGTCGGACGGAAGGAGCGGATCTCCGGCAAGGCGGAGCATGTGCTTTCCCCGATGCCCTCACAGGAGCGCCTCCGGCGCCGTTCCCCGAAAACCTCACTCTTGTCCGCGAAGTAGGGCAGGGAAGACGCTCCCCGAATATCTCATACTTAGGCCCGCGCGATCGGGCTTTCCCCGTAATGCTCGAACAGCATGTTCAATGCCTCGGCCAAAAGGGCTGCCTGAGACTTGTCCTGACGGGCCGCCATGATGGCGAGCTGCTTCCGTACCTCTGGATCGAAGTAGGCGCTGATAGCGACCTTACCGGCGCGGGAAGGCGGCTGGACGGTCTGTGACGCGGCCTGAACCGGGACAGGGGGCGCGGGCAGCGTCTCCGGGCGCAGCGCCTTCAGTCCGGCGGCGAAGTTCGGCTTCGTACTCATGCAGGCACCCTCTCAAGCTGCTTGGCGGTCCACTTGTGAAGCTTTTTGATCTCGGCCGCCGCCTTGCCGTCCGGCTCAATCTCCTGTGCCGCTTGCCCAGTGATGAAGCAGCGGTTGTAGGCGACACGCTCTCCGATCTTCACCGGGGCGACGGGAAGCCCAAGGTGGTCCCGGATTGTCTTCTCGGCCTCGACTGCGGCCATGGTCGAATGGTGCTGCACCCCATTGAGGACCGCGAAGGCGTGGACTTGGGTGAGCTTCACCAAGTTGATCGTCTTGCTCATGGCCCGGAGGTCCATGATCGACGGCTGGCAGGGGATCAAGACCAGATCCGCAAGGCGGATGGCGTCCATGACCGTACCTTCCGAATGCGGCGCTGTGTCGAGGATCAAGATGTCCGCCCCAATCTCCTTCATCTGCTGGGCGGTCTTGGCCAAGCGAGAAGGCTGGATGCTCTGGACGTGCGGGAACTCGGCCTGGCGGGCGTCACCCCACTCCGCTGCGGAGGCCTGCGGGTCGAGGTCGAGGAGGACAACGTTCTGCCCAGCCTGCGTAAAGGCCACGGCCAGATGACAAGCGAGGGTCGTCTTACCGACACCACCCTTCTGGTTCGTCAGTGCGATAGTGCGCATGTGAACATGCTCCCGTGTGAACCTGTTATGAAGCTCACGCGGGTCTGGCGTCAATCGCCGGATGCGGGTTCCAGCGTCAGCCCTTTTGGACCGTCCGACGCATGGGCTCTCCAGTAAGCCCGGCCCCAACGATGGCACTTTCGCCCGCCCCCATTTACGCTGTTGGGCCGGACGGGCGGTTGTCGACCCACCCGCGCTAAGAGGAAGTTGCAGCAGGCCACCACTGTTCCGGCGCTCTCCGGAATCGTCGTCCAACGGCGCGGGCCAGAAGCAATCCACCCGCCCGGCCGCGCCAGGAGGCGGGCCGCGGCCGTAAGCCGCTCCTCGGTGAGCGAGGCGTGCAGTTCCCAAAGCAGGCAGCGCGGGGCAGGAGCCTCACCAGATGGGAGGCTTTCGCACGTCATAACGGAATTACAACGTAGATGTGGGAGTGTAGCGGAAGACCTCGCCGATCATCTCGTCAACGAAGGCGCCTCTACGCCCTGCCGGCAAAAAGAAGGCGGCACCCGAGGGCACCGCCGAGTTTAGGGAGGAAACGTCCAAGAAAGCAGCAACCCGACGACAAAGGATTGCTGCGCTGCACAACGCGGCCCTCCGCCGTGCCGACCGCAAGCGAAAACGCCAATCCAGGACAACATCGCCCCTCAAGGAAGAATGTAAGGAGGCCAAACGGTCGTTTGGCTAGCGACCGGAGGAAAAGTCAGTTTACGGCACCGGTTCGACCGGCATTGGGCACTGTTGCAGAAATCGGCGCGAGCATGTGGCTTGGTCTTTGATGGTTTGATCAGGCCACATCCTCACGCCGATTTCTGCAACTGTGAGTGTACGGTCGTGGCCTGGAGGGCCTGACCCTTTATGCAATTGACCTCGTGTCATGGCGTTGATGTGTCGACCCTCCAGGCTGCACCTGCCGGTCGAGCGGCTCGTGACTTCATAGGAGCTTGAGGGCACCCATCCCGTCACAGTTCTGTCCAGCCCCTTGGTCGTCAGGCCCTCCGTTCGGCCCGGAGCCTCACGCCATGAGCGACACTACACCCGATGCCAGCGTCATCATCGGCGTCGACACGCACAAGTCCTCCCACGCCGCCGTCGCGATCAGCGCGCTCGGTGCCCGCCTCGGAAGCCTGTCCATTCCCGCGAGTAGCCGCGGGTACCAGGCTCTACTGGACTGGGCACGTTCCCTCGGCCTGATCTGCGCCTTTGGCGTCGAGGGGACCGGATCCTATGGCGCTGGCCTGTCCCGGTTCCTCAGCGAACACGGTCATCCCGTCCTCGAGGTCAGCCGGCCCAGTCGCCAGCTCCGGCACCAGAGGGGCAAGGACGATATGGTGGACGCCGAGAGTGCCGCTCGCAGCGTCCTGGCCGGCCAAGCGACGGCGCTACCGAAGTCCGGGACGAGCACGGTCGAGATGATCCGCCATCTCAAAGTGGCCCGCGACGCCGCGGTCAAGGCGCGGAGCCAAGCCATGCAGGCGCTCAAGGCCATCATCGTCAGCGCGCCCTCGGCACTGCGCGAGCACCTCGAACGCCTGCGCGGCAAGATGACGCTGCTCCGGCATCTCGCCGCCCTGCGTCCAGGCCCTCTCACCTCGACCACAGCCTCTGCCAAGACCAGTCTGCGTGCCATCGCTCGCCGCTGGCTGGCCCTCGACGCCGAAGTCAGGGACCATGACCATGATGCCAGCCTCGGAAGGCTGACCCAGAGCCTCGCACCGGAGTTGATGCAGGCCCACGGCATGAGCACGGGCACCGCGGCCGAGATGCTCATCCTCGTCGGCGACAACCCCGAGCGCATCCACTCCGAAGCGGCCCTGGCCAAGCTGTGCGGCGCCTGTCCCGTCCCGGC
>NZ_JONP01000036.1 GCF_000711725.1 Roseomonas aerilata DSM 19363
GCTTTCCGGCGGAGATCATCAGCCATGCCGTTTGGCTCTACCATGTGTTCAGCCTGAGCTTACGGGACGTGGAACTGATCCTGGCGGAGCCGACGGCGAGAGCGGCAGATGCAGCGCTTCAAGTCGGCTGAGCAGGCCCAGCGGTTCCTCTCGGCGCACGGCGTGATCTACGGCCACTTTCGTCCACGTCGGCACCTGATGACGGCTGGCGAGTACCGGCGCGCCCGGAACAAGGCCGTCCGGATTTGGCAGCAGGAAACCTGCGTCCAGACGGCGTCACGATCCTGCAGCGCGCTCGATCACGCGACAGATCTCCCCTTCCTCTCAAACAACTTGCCAATGCCTCCCGACTGGTTGATCGATGGTTGGGAGCCAAGAATGATGTGCATCGACTGCGGTTCGGCCGAGGCGATCTTCGGCTATCTCTGCCGTACGCCCAAAGCCACCGGCCTGGCGCAAGTCCCTGCTTGACCTCTATAGAAGCATCTATGCCGTTCTCGTTCACCTCCGGGGGTTACCGCGCGCCACGCCGCGCCAGAAGTTCCTGAAAGAGGCCTTGCTGGCGCCGCAGCTCGGCTGCGAGCGGCAGGTTCTCCACACGGCGGCCGTGCTGCACGTCCATCTCGAACAGCCCATTCAGGCAGTAGCGGTCATCGGCCCATCCAGGATGGCTCAGCACAGGGTAGAGGCAGACACCCTCCACCGGAACACCCTCGCGCATTGCCTCCATCACCTCCGCGCAGACATGTTGCAGCCAGGAGGCGCGCAACTCACCCTCGATGCTCGTCTCCGCCAGGAAGATCGGGCGGCGATAGCGGGCATGGACCCCGGCCAGGAGGCGCCGCAGTTGGCGTGCCCGAGGGTCGAAAGGGGAGAGGGTCGGACCTTCGCATAGCCATTGTGGGCCCGCGAGCTGCGGTCGGGTACAAAGCCACTGATTGTTCCAGTAGTAGTTCACCCCTACCACGTCTAGCAGATCGGGCGCTCCACCGAGTTCCGGTGCCAGCCGACCGATCAGCATATCCCAGGCCTGGAACTGGGCCTCGGCATGGGCTCTGGCCGGTTCCGGATCCGCGCCGGAAGGCGGCGCGATATGGATTATAGGCTCTGCGGTCAGGATACGCGCTCCCGGCGCCGCCTCACGGACTGCCCAAGTAGAGGCGATCACTGCACGCACTAGTTGGCGTTTTAGTTCGCCCCCTCGGGTGCGCGCCATGGGGTTCATCAAGGCCATGTCACCGCCCGCCCAGGCGAGATAGGAGATTTCGTTGACGGGGCACACCATCGGTGGGCGGCCGGTCTCCTCGAAGTGCAGGCGGCAAAAGGCTGCGGCGTAGCGGGCGAGGCGTTCGACGAAGGCGGCGGAGAACACGTCCAGCCCGTCCGGCCAGCCATAATGGCAGAGATCCCAAAGGACCTGGATACCCTCGGCCTCGGCGGCGCGCAGCATCGGCAGCACGGAAGACCAGTCGTAATTGCCGGCCGCACCGCCCTCGATCAGATGCCATCGCAGACCGTCCCGCGCTGCACGGATGCCATGGCCTGCGAGCTGCCGGTAGTCCGGCTGGGCCAGCAGGTCATGGCCGGTGGCCGCGATGAGGTCGAGCCGCCGCCCGTCCGCACGTCGATGGCTCGAGCACTCGAACCCGCCAAGAAAAAAGCTCTGGAAGAGACGAGGGCGGAAGGACGGCACGGGAGGTACGGGCCGGGCTGCAGCGGGCGTAAGCGCCTTCGCCTGATCAGCCGATCCGGTCATGGCGATCAGCGCTGCAGCGCCCCCGGCCAAGAAGTCGCGCCTTACGCGGTTCGTCGGCATCGTCCCCTCGCGGCTCCCATGCTTCTCCGGATGGAAAGCGTTGGTAGGGCCCGCGTTGCGCAGCAAGGAGCCGCTTGGGACCATTGGCAAGTAGGACAAGGCGCAGTTGCGGAAAATGCCTGGTGCAGCGCCGCGAGGCCCTCGTACCACCAGGCAAAACCGGGGGCAGGGTCATCCGTTAGATTTCCTCAGCGCCGCTTCAGCCCAACCTCAGAAACGGGGGCTCCAGGGTGCCGGAGGATCCTCGTTATGCCGACTTCCGTGCCGTTACACGTCAATGGGCAGGCAACGACCGTCAGCATCGACGATCCGGACATGCCGCTGCTCTACGCGTTACGGGACAATCTGGGGCTGCACGGCCCGCGCTTCGGCTGCGGCCTTGGGCAATGCGGCACCTGCACCGTCCATATAAACGGCGAGGCGACCCGGTCCTGCGTAACGCCGCTCTCCTCCCTCGGCCCCGACCAGAAGATCGTTACGCTAGAGGGGCTCGGCTCCCCGGAAAACCCGCACCGCGTGCAGAAGGCCTTCATAGACGAGCAGGCCGTCCAGTGCGGCTACTGCATCAATGGCATGATCATGCAGGCAGCCGCCCTTCTGGCGCGGACGCCCAGGCCGACCGAGGAGCAGATCCGGAACGAGCTAGCTAATAACATCTGCCGCTGCGGCACCCATGCCCGTATCCTTCGCGCCGTGAAGCGCGCGGCCGGTGCGGCATGAGCACGGGAAGTGACGCCATGATCTCCCCCAAAGCCTCGCGCCGCGCCTTCCTCGGGGCGGGTGGTTCGCTTGTCATCGGCTTTGCCCTCGGCGGACGGGCGCTTGCCCAGGGGCAGCAGGCGCCCGCTGCTGCGGGCCCCTCGGCCCCGGCCGGGGGCGCGGCGGTTGCCAAAAGTGTGGCGATCGACGACGTGGATGGCTTCCTCGCCATCGACGCCGACGGGAAGGTCACCCTGTTCTCCGGCAAGGTTGATCTCGGCACCGGCGTGCGGACCGCCCTGATCCAGATGGCGGCGGAGGAGCTCGATATTTCGATTGAGCGCATCACCTTCGTCCAGGGCGACACCGCCCTGACGCCGGATCAGGGGCCGACCTATGGCAGCCTCTCCGTTCAGAACGGCGGGATGCAGATCCGCCAGGCGGCCGCGACCGCCCGCAAGCAGCTCGTTGAGACGGCGGCCCAGCGGCTCAACGTGCCCGCGACGGAGCTGGTCGTGGAGGACGGTACCGTGCGCCGGCGCTCCGGCGGGCCCGGCGTCGGCTATGGTGAGTTGGTTGGGGGGCGCGACTTCTCGCTGAAGGTGGACAAGGATATCACCACCAAGGATCCGACCCAGTTCCGTGTGGTCGGGAAGTCCGTCCAGCGGCTCGACATACCGGAGAAGACAACGGGTCGCTTCACCTACATGCATGACTTCAGGCTCGACGGCATGCTGCATGCCCGAGTGGTGCGGCCACCTGCCCTGCAGGCTGAGCTGCGCGAGGTGGACGAGGCCTCGGTGCAGGGCATACCGGGTTTGGTGAAGATCGTTCGCGAGGGCAACTTCCTCGGCGTTATCGCGGAGTCTGAATGGTCTGCTGTCAGGGCCTCCCAGGAGTTGAAGGTGACCTGGTCGGACTGGCAGGGCCTGCCGGAACAGAGCCGCCTGTGGGAGCATGTCCGCGGCACCCGCGTCGCAAAGGACGACGTGACCAGCAATGTCGGAAATGCCGGCGAGGCGATGGGTCAGGGCGCACGGCGCCTCTCCGCGACCTACGACTTCGCGATCCACACGCACGGCTCGCTGGGTCCGTCCTGCGCGGTCGCGGAGATCCGTGACGGAAAGCTGACCTGCTGGAGCGCGTCGCAGATGACGCACAACCTCCGCAAGCAGCTTGCCGCCATGATGCGTATGCCCGAGGAGCAGGTGCGTTGCATCTACCTTGAAGGTTCGGGCTGCTATGGGCGGAACGGCCACGAGGATGCGGCGGGTGACGCGGCGCTCCTGGCGCGCGCGGTGGAAGGTCGGCCGGTGCGGGTACAATGGGCGCGGCAGGACGAGCATGGCTGGGACCCGAAGGGGCCGCCGACCCTTATTGACCTTCGTGGCGCCCTGGATGCCCAGGGCAACATCGTCGCGTGGGAATCCGAGTTCTTCATCCCGCAGGGTGCCGCCGGCAACGTCGCCCTGGTGCCGGCGGAGCTGGCCGGGTTGCCGCATGAGGAGTCCATGGCGCCCGGGAACATTATCCAGAACTCGGCCCTGCCCTATGCCGTGCCGAACATCCATACGGTCTGCCACCGGCTCGAGAACACGCTGTTCAAGCCCTCCTGGATCCGTACGCCCGGCCGGATGCAGAACACCTACGCCAACGAGTGCTTCCTCGACGAGTTGGCTGCCGCCGCCAGGGTCGATCCTCTGGATTTCCGGCTGCGGCACCTGAAGGACGAGCGCGGCGTGGAGCTGCTGCGCCGCCTCGCGGTGCTGTCCCGCTGGGAAAGCCGCCCCTCGCCCCAGCGCAGCATGGGCAGCGGCACGGCCAGCGGACGCGGCGTCAGCTACGTGAAATACGAGCTGAACAGAACCTACGTCGGCGCCGTTGCCGAGGTGGAGGTGGACCGGGGCAGCGGCGAGATCCGCGTGAAGCGCTTCTCGGTCGTCCATGACTGCGGGCAGGTCATCAACCCGGATGGCGTGCGCAACCAGGTCGAGGGCAATGTGCTGCACACGATCAGCCGGACCTTGAAGGAGGAGCTCACCTGGGATCGCTCCATGGTGACGAGCCTCGACTGGGCCAGCTATCCCGTCATCACCTTCCCCGAGGTGCCGGAGATCGCGATAGAGTTGCTTGACCGCCCGGGCGAGAAGCCCTGGGGCGCGGGTGAGCCCTCGGCGGCCGTGATTCCCTCCGCCATCTCCAACGCGGTTTTTGATGCGACGGGGGTGCGGCTGCGTTCGGTACCGTTCACGCCGCCGCGGGTGAAGGCGGCGATGCAGCAAGCGACCTGAGAGACGAAAAAGGCGGCGCCCTATGAGGCGCCGCCCGACGCGGCAGGGCAGGCCATTCCAAGGCATCTTTACCTGACGAGCGCATGCGCTCGCCCGGCCGTGCATTTCAGACAGACAAAAGACGATTAGGCGTGAACTGGCCTAACGGATAATCGCGGGGCTGACGCCGCTGCCCTGCCCGGCCGCCGGTGCGACAGCTGCCGTGTCGGGGTCCCGCAGGTCGCCCTGCGGCGGCCCGAGGCGGAGCTCGCGCGCATCCGCCGGGATCCGGCCGGCCTGGATTGCACGCTGGCCTTCCGCCATCGCTTCGCGGGCCTGGGCCACCGTCCTCTGGCCGCGGATGATGTCATGAGCGAGGTTTAGCGCCAGAATGTTGGTCGCCTCCCGATCGCAATGCGCGGTCAATTCGCCGCGGGTGCGATCGGGGATGACGCTGCCGTTGAAGCTTGCGATGGGCTCGAGGAAGTTCAGCGGAATACGGTAGGAGACTGTCTGCTCCAGCACGTCGCTGTGTTTTGCGGGGAAGTCGTGTTCGACCCCTGTCTTGACCACCACGCTGCGGAGCCAGGGGCGATTGCCCTCCCAGTGAAGCCGCGTGCCGGTGACCTCCTGAGGGGCGCCGTATTTCCGCAGCATTTCCTCTGCAGCCGCTTTCGCGGCTTGTGGCCAGTCCTTGATCAACTCGGTGACGGCGGACTGGTCCGGTTGCCCTGTTGGCGCCTGGCCTGTTTGCGTCTGAGCCCATGCCTCTGTCAGCACACCAGAGCCGGCCACAACGCCGGCCCCTAGGAGAAGACGGCGACCGATGTCTGGCACCGAGTGGTGGCTGCCCGTGCGCATCCTGCGTGCCTCACCTGATTTGCGGTTGAACGGTGATGATGGGAGTGGGGTTGCCGCAGGAACGGCCCCGTCCCGGCGTGCAGGACTGGCAGGCGGCGCCCGACGGCGTGCCCGGCAAGCAAGCCGTCGGTCAGGTGCCTGCGCGGCTTCGTGTGCTCCGTCGCATCCAGGTCAGAGCCCAAGCGTTGGGTGCGGCGACGGAGCGCGGAACGGGCGGCTGTGCTTCATGCGAAAGGAGATTGGCGTGGAACGACGGATTGGTACGGTGCTCCGGGTGCTTGGCCTTCTGCTTGGGGTGGCGGGGGCGGGCACAGCGCAGGCGCAGAACACCGCAGCAGGCCAGCGGGCCTTTGCCCAATGCAGCGCGTGCCACACGATCAACGCTGGCGGACGGAACGGCGTTGGTCCGAACCTTCACGGTATTGTTGGCCGAAAGGCCGCTGCAATCGAGGGCTTTCGCTACTCCGCGGCGATGCGCGACAAGGCCCAGCAGGGCTGGTCCTGGACGGCGGACAACCTGCGTGAATACATCCGCAATCCGCGAGCGGCCGTCCCGGGAACGAGCATGGCCTATGCGGGCATGCGGAACGACGAGCAGCTCAACAACCTGATCGGCTATCTCGAACAGGAGAGCCGGTAACCCAACCACCCCTTCCTAAGAAGGATCCGCAGGGCGACTACCGCATCCTGAATCACCAGGTTGATGCCGATACCTCTAATGGCCGGTGGGCTCGACCCGCTCCCCTCAGCTATGAGCCTTCCATCAGCCACTGCTGCGGAGAGGGCTTTTTGTTTGCTGACGGTCCCGCCGTCGTCACTACCAGCCTCCCCACTGCCCTGCCCCGGTCAGCGACGCTGCATCGCAGTTCCGCTCGCTAGACCGCACGTCCCCGCGGCAGCCGCCCCCTCCCCCACCCTCACGCACGATAATAGTCTTTACGATGCCGCAGCGTCGATCAACAGCATGCTCAACTGGGTGCGGTTAAGTGCCGGTGTGCAGCTCTGTCTATCCACCGGAAGCACGACAGCATTGACGTGCGGATGAGTTGAAGCTCACCCGACACCGCTCCGCCGATTTGGCGCTCGGTTACCTCCGCCCCGCTGATCTCTGGCGCAACAACCCCACGCAGGGCATCTGGGGTGAGCTAGGTGACTTAGCTGAACGGCGGGGCTGACCACCTGTTTCGAGAGCCCACCACTGGGAGCAGTTGCGATGGATCTATCAGAGATCGCGCCAGAGGCGCCTGAATTGGTGGGCGGGGGAAGGTGCGGATAGGCTCCTAACGGGTTGATGGGCGGCTGGGAGCCTGGGATGGCGTGCGTGTACTGCGGTTCAGCGGAGGTGGCCGAGCGGCAGGACCGTACGGCCCAGAGTTACCGGCGCTTTCGCTGTCGCGCCTGCAGGCGAGGGTTCAACGAGCGCAGCTCTGGGGTGCTGAACAGGGCGCAGTACCCGAGCGACGTCATCGCTCTCGTGGTGCTGTGGCGCTTGCGCTACCGCCTGACCCTGCGAGACCTGTCCGAGATGTTCCTCCTCCGCGGGATCGTGTTCAGCCAGGAGGCGGTCCGCAACTGGGAGGCCAAGCTCGCGCCGTCGCTGGCGGATGAACTGCGCCAGCAACGGCGCGGGAAAGGCGGCGCTGGCCGTCGCTCCTGGCACGTCGACGAGACTTATTTGAAGGTTCGTGGACGCTGGTGCTACCTGTATCGGGCGATCGACCGGAACGGCGATCTCGTCGACACCCTGCTGAGCGAGCACCGCGACATGGCGGCAGCCAAGGCGTTCTTCCGCTCGGCCAAGTCCGCCACTGGCATGGTCCCCGACAAGGTCACCACGGACGGGCATGGCTCCTACCCGCGGGCGATCCGCTCAACACTGGGCAAGCGGGTCACCCACCGCACCAGCGCCTATATGAACAATGGACTTGAGCTGGATCACCAGGGCATCAAAGGCCGGATCCGATGTATGCGCGGGTTCAAGAGCTTCACCTCAGCCGACCGGTTCTGTCGAGCTTATGACGAACTCCGCAACCATCTCCGCCCTCGCACCCGCCACAACCAGCATGTTCCCGCCAACCGCCGCCGCATGGTTCATCTCCGTCGTGCGGCCGCCGCGCTCGCTATCCTCGCGGCAGGATAGACCGACGAGTCAGCTGGCCTGTGACGGCATCTCTGGCGCGAGCGCTGACAGAACCCCCTCGCCTGCAGGCGCGACAGCGAAAGCGCCGGTAACCCTGGGCGTATGGTCCCGCCGCTCGGTCACCTCGGCTGAACCGCAGTCCACGCACGCCATCCCAGGCTCCCAGCCGCCCATCAACCCGTTAGGAGCCTATCCGCACCTTCCCCCGCCCGCCAATTCAGGCGCCTCTGGCGCGATCTCTGACAGATCCATCGCAACTCGCGGTAGCTCGTCTCTGGCCACACGCGCAGCGTGGGCATGGCGTGGAGGTCGGCATTACTCGACGTCCAATCCCTAACCATTAGTGATTCGCTTGTGAGTGGAGCTAAACGACTTGGCGTGCGCTGATAAAGTAAACCCTGAAAAGTATTCACTTTTCCGTCATGCATGATGATGCCTGTTCTACCCAGGGTTGGTAGTGGCATAGCATCCTAAATACCGTGAAAGCAGCGGTTCGATTCGGTTGTAGAAATCGTTACGCCCGATCGATAGCGGCCAGTATGACGACCCAAATGGGAGGACGTTTAAATGGCTCGCAAGAGAATCTATTAGTCTATCCATTCTAGAAATATTCTTCGAAGGCATAGAAGTGGCGGCCGTTTGAGCAGCGTCTCTACGCATGGCTGATGATGTACTGCCGCGTGGCTGACAGTTGCTTGATCGGCCGGGAGATGACCTACCCGGTTCATCCACTGCTGTCTTCTGAATGGCCGGACGTCGATGACCGCTCCGATGGAGGCGAGCATCGCTGGTGCCGCGTGAATACCGCGACGAGGCAAGTCCTCGTCGCACCCCCCAGCAACAACGCAAGGGACGTCTCGAGATGGCCAACAAAGCCTTGATCGCCGCCATCGATCATTACCCTAACCCCAGGAATAATCTTCCCAGCTGTCTCGCCGATGCGGCCGCATTTGAGCGCACGCTTCGAGGCGCCTTCGGCTTCACCGAGACTCCGATGCTGCTCGACCACATGGCGACGCTCAGCAATGTGCGGTCGGGCTTGAACTGGCTGTTTTCCGGCGCCGGGCCGAACGATCGCCTGGTGTTCTATTTCTCCGGGCACGGCTATCAGGCTCGCAATGGTCAGGACCTCGACGAGGTGCTCTGCCTTTACGACCAGTTCTTGTTCGACAATGAGCTAAGCGAGCGGACCCGCTCGCTCCCGCCGGGCGTGTTCACCATGATCTCCGACAGTTGCCACTCAGGTGGCCTGTACAAGGTCATGTTCGGCGACGAGATGGAGGATCTCAGCCATCTCGCCCAGACAAAGGTCCTGCGAGTTCCTCCGCTGGAGCAGGAAGACAAGGCCTTCGTCCACCCCGTCGACGTCCGATCGCTACGCTACCGGCCGTTCGGCGCCCTACCGCGGTCGCCGGCCGCGCTTAGCAAGCGGTTCGGGTTGCCCATGCCCAAAGGCTACGACGAGGGAGGGCAACTGGCTATGAACGGACTGCTTCTCTCGGCCTGCCTAGAGGACGAGACGGCCTCCGCATCCACGCCCAAGACTAACGGGCTGTCCGCCTTCACCTACGCCCTACTCCAACAGCTTGGGACGCTCGGCCCCCGCGTTTCCAACCAGCGCCTCATGGAGGCGACCACGGCGACGCTCAAGCAACTCGGATTCCGGCAGACACCGGTGCTGATGGAGCCGACGGCCCCCCCGGGCATCGCTGGCCGCTCCTTCCTGCTGCTGGAGGAGATGGTGGCCTCCGAGCCGAAGAGCTTCGGCATCCCGAACCAGGATGAGATTCGCCGAGTCATCCAGCAATCCATTGAGGCTCTGCGCCGGGGGAGCATGCCCGCTGCGGCAACCGCTTAGGCCGGCCCTCGGCTCCTCGTCCGTCGCCGCAATGGGCTCCGACCCCTCGTGGCGTGGGCTGGCGGGGTAGGGGATTGGCCGCGTTGGCCGCCCTCCCCGCTTCAGATCTACGTTCCCCAAAAACAAAGGAAAGGACCGGTCCATGAGCAACACCACTCAGCTTCCATTCGCGACCACTCCCGGAATGCCCTCGGCCAGCGGAGCCACGACCGCCTCGGCGTCCACGTCGCCACCGTCCATGATTACGCCAATCGGATCCGGGCCAGTGCCCGGTGCCGGAGGTGACGAGAAGTTCTGGGGCGTGATCGCGAACATCGCCCAGGTCGCCATTCCCGCAGTTATCCAAGCGCTGCAGAGGAAAGGGTTTGAGCCCGGGAAAGAATTCCAGGCCATGCCCGGCGGTGAGGAGAAATTCTGGCGCTCCCTCGTCCCCGTCATTTGCGACTTGGCGCCGCGCGTCATTCGGGTCCTTTCGAAGAACGGCTACGAGCCCCAGAAGGACTTCGGCGCCGGCGGCGAGGAGAAATTCTGGGGCGCCTTCGCGCGAGTTGTCGCGTCGACTCTGCCGACTCTGGTCAGCGAGCTGACCAAGCAGGGTTACGACCCCCAGAAGGACTTCGGCGCCGACGGCGAAGAAAAGTTCTGGGGCACGATCGCCTCGGTGGTCGCCTCGGCGCTGCCCGCCGTTATCCAGGCGCTTCAGAAGGGCGGCGTCGAGGCCCCGAAGGGCTTCGATGCCACGCCGGATGGCCAGGAAAAGTTCTGGGGCGCCTTGGTGAGCGTGGTCGCCTCGACGCTGCCAACCGTAATCCAGGCGCTACGCAAGGGCGGCTTTGAACCGCAGAAGGACTTCGGCGGATCCCAGGAGAAGTTCTGGGGCGCGATCGCCTCGGTGGTCGCCTCGGCGCTGCCCGCCGTTATCCAAGCCTTCCAGAAGGGCGGCTTCGACGTCCAGAAGGATATGGGTGGCGAGGAGAAGTTCTGGGGCGCCCTGGCCAGCGTCGTCTCCGCCGCACTGCCGCTTGTCGTCCAGGCCTTCCAGAAGACTGGAGGCGCAGGGAAGAATCTCACGATGGGAGTAGGCGGTGACGAAAAAATCTGGGGAATCGTCGCCCGCGTCGCCGCCTCGGCGTTGCCGGCCATTGTGAGGGAGCTGACAAAGAGCGGCGATGGCGCGATGGACATCCGACCGACGGGCAGCAATGGCCAGGACACCACGGCCACGGCGCTAGCCGTTCCCCCGGAGCTTGTTTCCAACGTCGCCAGGGCAGCCTTGGCTAGCGTGGGGAGCGGTGTCCCGCACTGAGGTGCGCGACCACCGGGCCGGGCGGCTCCTCCTGATGGAGGAGCCGCCGCTCGCCAACGGTCCAAGCCCCTCGACCGGCTCTGTGCCGATCGTGCCACTCAAACTACTGCGGCGTTCGGTCTTCGCATCCGAGTACCCAATGCTGCAGGCGGTATCGATTGGTCTGAGCCTTTGCCGTCGTGCCGCCAGGCCCGACGAGAACGGTTCGAGCCAACACTAGGGAAGAACGTCCATGAGCGGCAGCATGCCTCCCGGTGCCTCTACGCCTCCAGCACTGCCCATGCCGGGGTTGGTCCCTGCGGCGGCACCGGTTCCCCCTGCTTCCTGGCTGCCCTTTGCGGGTACCGCGGAGCGTCGGGGAGCGCTGATCCGCCTCACGGCGGAAGGCGGCAACGGGTTCATCGAGCTGGACGGCGACGACGTGGGCTCCACCCCAGAAGGGCGGTTCTTCGTCCGGCAGGGGGCCATCGCCCGCCACGTCGACGAGCCGCCGCGGGGCGATGCCACGGCAAGGCCGCCTCCCGACGCGGTGGCAGGCGAGTGCCCATCCGGCATCACGTGCTGCGTCGGATCGGTCCTAATCTGCTGCGCCGACTTCAAGGTGATCGGCATCGGCCGCGGCGCGTGGGGCTGCCAGCGTGACGGCTTCGTCCCATGATGCAGCGGCCGTCGTCCCAGGAAGATGCCCACCGTAGGCGGGGGAGAGGACTGGCGCTGCTGCGGCGCGCGACTGCGTTGCATGGACCAGCGTGTGGGCGCAGGAGCGCCGTCGGCGGGTCCGCGGTCACGCGATACGGACATACTCCGGCCGTCCGAGATCGAGCATGCGGTTCAGCGCAATGACGGCGATAGTCACCTCTGTCGCGCGGCGCAGGTCCGTGCGCGAGCGAAGTCCGCCGTCGATGACCCGCTTGAAGTGCGCGATAGCCGCCTCAACCAAGGCGCGCCAGTTGTAACCAGACGCCTTCTGCCAGCCCATGCGTCCGCGCTCGGTAATCGTCCTGAGGTGCTGGTCGCGCTGGGCTGGTGCCGTTTCGGCAGTCGCACTCGGCACGCCGCTGGACCGGGGTGGCACGATGACGGCAGCATTGGCGTGCCGCGCAGCGACCTGACAGTAGACGTCGTCCTGGTCGTAGGCGCCGTCGGCAGTGAACGAAGCACTTGGGCCCGCGACTTGGTCGAGCAAGGGACCGACCTGGGAGGCGTCATCGACGTCGCTCGGTGTCAAAGACGACGCAACGATACACCCCGTGTCGGCGTCGACACCGATGTGCAGCTTGCGCCACGACCGGCGCGTCCTGCTCCCGTGCTTCGCAGCCAGCCACTCGCCAGGCCCGCACAGCTGCAGCCCCGTGCTGTCCACCAGCAGGTGTATGGGACGCGTACCAGGCCGAGCCCGCGGCACCTCCAGTGTCTCGGCCCGGCGACTGAGGGTGGAGTGGTCCGGCACCGCCAGATTGAGACCAAGCAGGGCGATAATGGAGCCGATCAGGCCCTCGGTCTGGCGAAGAGCTAGACGGAACACCGAACGCAAGGTCAGAGCCGTGGTGATCGCCAGGACCGAATAGCGCGGTTGCCCGCCGCGCGTGGTCCGGGGCTCCGCCTTCCAGGCCGCGATCGCCGCCTCCGTGAACCCGACCGTCAGACTGCCGCGCCCGCGCAGGGCGGCGTCGTACACACTCCAGTTCGTCGCACGGAACCGCTGCGTCTGAATGGGGAGACCGCGGTCGGCATCTGCTCCGAGAAGCAAGCTCGGAAGCTGCCTCATCCCGGCCAGATATCCTGAACGTGGCAATGCCTCTGCCGGGGCGCTTCGGCGAGGCCGGGACGATGATGGCTGTAAGCTACGCACGTCATTCGAGCTGTCCGGCAACCTGCACCAACTTCCTAAATGTGCGAATGCGGCTTGGCCTTTCCCGCTCTGGATAAATTTCGCTCCATGCCGCTGCGGCGACCTCTCCGACGTAAATGTCTCCCCGAGAGTCGACCGCGATGCCATGTGGAGCCATGAACTGGGTATCACCCTCGCCAGGTCCCTCGCCAATCCGCGCCACAAGGTCGCCATCGGCCGTCAGCACCGAGATGCGAGGGCCAAGATTCGGGACCAGTCTGTTGATCGGAAGACCAGGACCGACCTCCCCCACAAACAGTCGGCCTTTATGCAGGCACATGGCACAGGGCCTGTGAATCCCTCGGATCTCGGCTTGGTACCGTCCGGCACCATCGAAGACCTGAATCCGGTGACTCTCACGGTCCGCGACATAGACCCATCCCTCGTCGTCACAGCAGATATTGTGCGGGATGTTGAACTCGCCTGGCCCAATGCCGGGCTGCCCCCAACTCAAGAGGTGCCTTCCATCCGGTGAAAACTTGTGGACGCAGGCGTTACCGTAGCCATCCGAGACATAGATATCCCCGGATGGCGAGAGTGCGGTGTGAGTGCATCTGTTGAACGGGCGACCGCTCATCGGCTGAGCTGCCGATCCTGGCACGCCCAGGTGAAGCAGGACCTTCCCCTCGGGAGTGCACTTCCGGACGGTGTGATCGCCGTCATCGGTGCAGTAGACAAAACCATCCCGTCCGACATGGATGCCGTGCGGACGCGTGAAGATGTCCTCACCCCATGACCGCAGGAACTGGCCCTCCCGGCTGAACACGACGACTGGATGAGCTCCCCGATGGAAGACGTAAACCTGATCCGCCGCGTCCGCCGCGACTCCTGCAACGTCCCCGAGTTCCCATCCTAGCGGCAGCTGCGCCCAGGACGGCTCGACAACGTAGGCGAGATTCGCGGATAGGAGCCTTTGCATCCTTGCCCTCCTGAGCCGGCCTGCCGGAACCCGGCCGACACCACGTTCCGACCGTCAGTCCTGCGGTTCGAAGCCAATCGATTTTACCACACCCGCCCAGTGGTCGTAATCGGACCTTATCGTGCGGGACAACTCCGCGGGGCCGCCTGGGTCCGGCTGGAGCCCGAGTGTTCTCAGGCCGCTCGACACTTCCGAGGATCTCGCTGCCATTTGCAGAGCCTCGCTGGCCTGCTGCACGCGTGCGGGGTCGGAGCCCGATTTCATGAAGAAGCCGAACCACTCTGTGGCCGTGACCTGAGGGTAACCGAGTTCGGCGAGCGTCGGCACGTCGGGCAACATCCCTAGCCTGGATGGGCCGGAAGAGGCGAGGATGCGAACGCCTCCGCGGCCGGCCTGCCCGACCACGGCCGCAGGCGTCGTCACCGTCGCTGCGATATGTCCCCCCACTAGATCATTCACGGCGGGTGCGGCCCCTCTGTAAGGCGCATAGTTCAGCGGTGCGCCGACTGCGCGCGCCAGCGTCACGCCAATGAAGTGCGAAGAAGTTCCTGGACCTGCGGATCCGATGCTCGCCTGATCCGGGTACGCTTTGCTCCATTCTATGAATTGCTCAAGCGTCTGGACGGGTGCTGGCACGCGCGGACCCACCGTCACCACGAAGGGGAAGCTGGTTGCCTGTGCGACCGGCTGCAGGTCCTTGATCGGATCATAGGAAAGCGACCTGAAAACGTGAGGATATATGACGAGCATCGCAGCCGGGGTGAACAGGAGGGTCGCGCCATCGGCCGGCGCCGCCTTCAGATGTTCGATCGCGATCCGACCGCCGGCTCCCGAACGATTGTCGACGAGCACCACCGGAGCGTAGCGGCCCTTCATCTGCTCCGTGAACAGCCGGCACGCCACGTCGGCAGGATCACCGGCTGGAAATCCCACGAGAACACGGATCTGGCTCAGAGACTGCCCCGACGCGAGCCTTGGACTTGGAAATGCAGCCACGGCTGCGCTGCTGCTCGCGAGCCTGAGAAGCCCACGTCGGCCTGTCACTGTCACTCTCCGTCCTCCCTGCAGCCATTGAGGGCGAAGAACGTGCCGGACCAGACCGGCCGCCTGTCCACCCCTGCAACCCGGCAGAGCAAGCACACACAAGGCAACGCGCGGGGTGGCCAGCATGGCACCCTACCTGCTGAAGACCAGCGAGCAAGGGGTTTAGGTCTGATCCCTATCTCAGGACGAAGGAGGTTTGCGGAACACCAGGTGCGGTAGCCAGGGCGCGCTCATGCCCACCAGACCACCAGTTCTTGGCATTCTCCCGACCTAGAGTCGTCCAACGCCTTACCATCGGGCCGCTGGCCGTGTCCTCGTGACGCCTTCCCTGCTCTTCTGTCTTGCCCACGACGCTAATCCGCGTAGCCTGCGAGTCAAGCAGTAGGTTCGGAAGCCCTGCACCGGCTCCGTCAAGGATGGCCTTAAAGGGAGAAGGAATATTGCGAGGGACCAGGCTGAAGGATCGCAACCGTGCGGGCGAGGCGACTTTCGGCATCGTGGCCAGCCTCGGCAGTTCCGCTGCAGCGGAGATGATCGGCTTTGCCGGCTACGACTTCGTGGTCATCGATGGGGAGCACGGCCCAGGCGACTGGAACCTCTACCTGAATCTGGTCCGGGCAGTTCAAGCCACCGAGGCCGCAGCAGTTATCCGGGTACCGGCAGCGGATCCGATCTGGTTCAAGCGCGCGCTCGACATCGGGGCAGATGGGGTCATGGTCCCCAACGTTGATACCGCCGAGCAGGCTGCGTTCGCGGTGAGAAACTGCCGCTATCCGCCGGAGGGAAACCGCGGCTCGGCGGTGCCGTTGATACGGGCTTCCCGTTACGGCCTGCACAGCAGCGAGTACGTCGCGACCGTCTCGGCCAATCTGTTCATCGCGGTGCAGATCGAGACGCGGCGAGGCGTGGACAACGCGCGAGAGATTGCGGCGGTCGAGGGCATCGACTCCCTGGTCGTCGGCCCGCTCGATCTTGCGGGGGATCTCGGCATCACCGACCTGACCGACGCGCGCTTCGTCGAAGCCATCCAGAACCTTGAGCAAGCCGCGGCCGAGACGGGTTTCTCTCTCGGTGCTCCGCCTTTTCCGGGAAGGCCCATCGAAGCCCTGCAGGCGCATGGCTACCGCATGATCACGAACGGAACCGACGTGGGCTTCCTGAGAGACGCCCTCACCAGGGATCTCTCGACGGCCCGGAAGCTCTGGAAGCATGACTGAGACTTCCCAATCCGGCAGCCCTGACGCGATGGCCTACGACTATATTATCATCGGGGCGGGCTCCGCCGGCTGTGTGCTGGCGAACCGGCTGACCGAGAATCCCTCCGTGCGCGTCCTGTTGCTCGAGGCCGGTCCCCGCCCGAGGAGCCCCTGGGTGTCAATCCCGGCCGGCGTGTCGCGCCTGATCTTCCCGGGGCCTATGAACTGGAGCTACGCCACCGAACCCGAGCCGGAGTTGAACGGCCGCCGGATCTATGCGCCTCGCGGAAAGACCCTGGGCGGGTCGAGTGCCATAAACGGCATGGCCTATGTCCGGGGCCACCCAGAGGACTACGACACATGGCGCCAACTCGGGAATGTCGGCTGGGCCTGGGGTGATGTCCTTCCGTATTTCAGGAAGTCCGAGGCCCGCGAGACGGGAGCTGACGAGTTCCACGGCGGGGAGGGCGAGCTCTCCGTCAGCGATCCGATCGTCCGGCACCCGGCTTCGAGGGACTTTATCGAGGCGACATCCAGGCTCGGCGTGCCGCGCAACCTCGATCCGAACGGGGCAGAACAGGAGGGCGTCGGGTTCCTGCAGTTCACGATCCGCAAGGGCCGCCGGGCATCCGCGGCCGAGGCGTTCCTGCGTCCTGCCGAGCGGCGGCCCAACCTGCGCGTCGAGGTTGAGGCCCTCACGCAGCAGGTGCTGTTCCAGGGCAGGAGGGCGACCGGCGTGTCCTACACACACCGTGGCGTGCTCCGGCGTGCCCAGGCCCGGCATGAGATCATCCTGTCGGCGGGGGCGTTCAACAGCCCCAAGCTGCTGATGCTCTCGGGGATCGGCCCCGGCGATGAGCTAAGGCGCTTCGGCCTCCCAGTCCTGGTCGACTCACCAGGTGTCGGAGAGAACCTGCAGGACCACCTCTATCTTCACCATACTTGCGAGGTGACGGAGGAGAGTTCCATCAATCGCCAGCTCCGCGGCGCGCGGGCCTATGGGCATGGCGCCTATTATCTTGCGACACAGCGCGGGCTCCTCTCCATGGGCTCCTCGCAGGCGGTCGCCTTCCTGCGCGCGGGACCAGGCGTGGACCGGCCGGATCTCCAGATCATGTTCCGGCCGCTGAGCTGGCAGTTCACTCCGGATGACCGCCTGGAGATCGGCAGGCGGCCTGCCGTAACCGCCTCATGCTGCCAACTGCGCCCCCTCTCTCGCGGACGGGTGGCGCTCCGCTCGCCGGATCCGGGCAACGCTCCCCGAATTCATGCCAACTATCTCTCGCATGATGTCGACTGGCAGGTCGTCATCGCAGGCCTCCGGAAGATGCGCCTCATCTTCGGGACGGAACCTCTCAGCGGGCGCGTCATCCGGGAGGTGGTGCCAGGGATGGAACGCCAGACCGACGAGCAGCTGATGGAGTATGCCCGACTGGTCGGCAACTCCTCCCATCACTGGTGCGGCACATGCCGCATGGGGACCGATGCCCTGGCCGTGGTCGATCCTCAGCTGCGCGTCCGTGGTGTCGAGGGGCTTCGCATCGTCGATGCCTCGGTGATGCCGTTGATCCCTTCCGGGAACACCAACGCGCCGACCATCATGGTCGGAGAGAAAGGTGCCGACCTCATCAAGGCAGATTTCCACGCCACGACTTCGTCGCTGCGCGCCTGAACTTCTGCTGCCAGCTCGGCCCGAACCTGTCAGAGCCGGTGCTCAGCGATCACGGACAATGCGCGCACCTGCACCGGCTCGAGACGACGGCGGCCGGATCACAACCAACTCTGCGGCTTCGGCCTCTTTCCGGGCGGGCTCTCAAGGCCGGCCCGCGTGACCCCGCCGTTCGTTCCTCAGGCGTATTGCGGCCTGCTCGTGAGCTGGTCCGGATGAACGCCGCGCGAGCAGGCCATACGCCCGACCATGAAGCTCGGATCCGACTCCGCCGGCATCAGGCCGACCTGCCGGTAGGTGGCGAGGATCGCGTCGCGCGCCCTTGCGTCCAGCACGGGCACGGGCTCGACGCCGCTCAGGTCCCGAGACAGCCCGCCATTGCCGCCCATGGCCCATTGAAAGAACTTCATGTGCTGCCACGGATGCCCGCCCACGGCCACGAGCGAGGCCTGCAGGTCGAAGATGGCCCTGATGGCCGGCTGCATCTCCCAGTACCGGCGAAGCGCCGCCTCCATGTCGCCGGCCAGGATAGCCCGCATCAGCTCGACCGCCAGCGGCCGTTCCGGCGACTGGACGGACTCCACGATCCAGTCCGCCGTCACCTGGATCGGGTAGTGCCGCGCGAGCACCGGAACAAGATCGAGGTTGACGGGATTCACGATAAGCCGGTCGCCGAGAACCTCGCAGCACTGCATCGCGAGGACGGGATTGATCGGCTGGGTGAGCTTGATCGCGACCACCTGCGGCAGGTCCGCCAGGCGGTCATAGACGGCAAGCGGCAGGCCGCTCGGGTGGAGCGCGCGCAGGGCGCGGTTGTCGTGACCGTACAGCACGAAGCGCATGGGGCTGTCGCCGATCAGGCGGATGTACCAGTCGTAGAGCGCGTCATCGGATTCCGGCCGCACGCCGCGGGGCAGGACGATGAAGGCGTGGCTGCATCCCGAGCGCTCGGCGCGCTGCAGCACCTCCTTCTGCTCCTCGATGCTCGGGCGCTCCAGGATGGCGCCAATCGCGATCCGGCCGGCGGCCTCGTCGCAGGCAATTTCCAGGAAGCGTCCGGTCTCCTCCAGGTCGAGGCCCGGGGTGGCGCAGGAGGAGCCGAAGAAGCCGTGCGCGATGCTCTGGCGCACGTCCAGGCGGATGCCTTCCTCATCGAGCGCCGTGAAATCGGGCGTGAAGGACGGCAGGAGCAGGTTGCCCACCCCGCGCATCGTGTCACGCGCCCATTGCTTCGCCGCACTCGCCAACATCGGCATCCCTCCTCGCCCTTCGCTCAATCCTCGGGGCGGAAGCCGGAGGCCTGGACGACGGGGCCCCACTGGTCCCGCTCCGCGCGCAGTCGTGCCACGAACTCGGCCGAAGTACTCGTCAGGGGTCGGTAGTCCAGCCGGGCAAGCCCCTCCCGCACCTCCTGGGTTTCGGACCCGGCGACGAGGGCGCGGCGCAACTCCTCCGCCAGCTCTGCAGGAACATGGGCGGGCAGGAATGCTCCCAGCCACTCCTCGGCCGACAGGTCGGCATGGTCCTGCTCAGCGAAGGTCGGGACGCCCGGGAGCGAGTCCAGCCGCGCCGTGGAGGAGAGACCAAGAATGCGCAGCGTGCCGGCGCGCTGATAGGAGGAGACGCCGCCCACGGGCACGAGGACGGCGGGGATCTGGCCGCCGAGCAGGTCCTGCACCGCCGGGGCGGTGCCGCGATAGGGCACGTGCGTGAGCGTCAATCCGAGAGAGCGGCCGATCTGCACGCCCAGGAAATGCGGCATGGAGCCGGCGGCCGGGCTGGCGAAGGGCGTCTCGCCCCTCTCCCGCGACCAGGCGGCGAAGCCCGCCAGATCCCGCGCGGGATGGTCCGCCCGCACGGTCAGGGCAAACGGATAGACGCAGACCGGCGTGACCGGCGTCAGGTCCGTCAGCGCGTCATAGCGGAGGTTACGGCCGTAGAGGTGCGGGTAGATCGTCAGCAGACTGGCCGCCGCGATCAGCAGCACCGTGCCATCCGGCGGCGCGGCCTTCACCGCCTCCACCCCCAGGCGGCCACCGGCGCCCGTGCGGTTCTCGACGATGACCTGTGGCGCGTAGCTCCCCCGGAGCCGCTCTGCGTAGAGCCGCGCGACGATGTCCTGCGGTCCGCCCGCCGCGAATCCCACCACGGTCCGAACCGCGCGGCCAGGTACTTGGGCCAGCGCGCCGCGTGCCGAGCCTAGCGCGAGTAGGGTCGCTGCCCGGCGTGTCATCATGGGGATCATGCTGGCCTCTCGAAAATTCGCTGAGCGCCGCGGTCAGACACCAATATCGGCCTTAATCAGGTCGCGCACCACTGGCAACTCTCGAAGCTCCTTGCCTCGTGCCGTCCACCAGAGCCCAGCTCATGGACCGCAGTATCGCGCAGAGAGCGTCGCTGCCGCATCAGCCAAGGCGTTCCATCGCGTTGTATGCCGCATAGGCCAGAGGCAGGCCGACATAGTTCTCGGCTACAACCGCCTGCGCCTGCGCGGAGGCGCGGATGTAGCCGAGTTCCGCGACCTGCATGCGCCGCGCGAAGTCGTCCATGTCGGGGAAGCGGTGCGTCAGGCCGGCGAACCACCAGGAGAAGCGCTCGGCCATCCAGACCCGCGAGAGCGCCCGCACCGAGTAGGCCTCCAGCCCGGCATCGGAGCGCTCGGCATAGTGCTCGATCAGGGCGTCCGCGAGGAAGCCGACATCGGAGGCCGCGAGGTTCAGCCCCTTGGCCCCGGTGGGCGGCACGATATGCGCGGCGTCACCAGCGAGGAACAGGCGCCCGTGACGCATCGGCTCCGCAACAAAGGAGCGGAGCGGAGCGATGCTCTTCTCGATCGCGGGGCCACGCGTGATGTGCGCTGCGGCCTCGGGGCCCAGGCGCAGCGCCAGCTCGTCCCAGAGCCGCTCGTCCGGCCACTCCTCCAGCCGCTCCGTCAGCGGGACCTGCACGTAGTAGCGGCTGCGCGTGGGCGAGCGCATGGAAGCCAAGGCGAAGCCGCGGACGTGGCTGGAGTAGATCAGCTCGTCATCGCAGGGCGGCACGTCGGCGAGGATGCCGAGCCAGCCGAAGGGATACTCGCGCTCGAAGACGCGGAGGATTTCCGCCGGGATGCTCGCGCGGCTGACGCCGTGATAGCCGTCGCAGCCCGCGACATAGTCGCAGGCGATGCGGTGCGACATGCCCTCGTGCACCTAGGTAACGGAGGGTGCGTCGGTGGTGAGGTCATGCAGCACGACCTCCTCCGCTTCGAAGAACAGGGGCGCGCTACGAGCCTGGTGGGCGCGGATCAGGTCCTGCGTCACCTCGGTCTGGCCATAGACGGTGACGGACCAGCCGCCCGTTAGGCGGTGCAGGTCGATACGGAACAGGTCACCGTCGAGCGCCAGCTGCACGCCATGATGCGGTAGCCCCTCCCGGTGCAGGCGTTCGCTGACGCCTGCGCGGTCCAGCAGATTCACCGTGCCCTGCTCCAGCACGCCGGCGCGGATGCGCGCCTCGACATAGGATTGTGACCTCCGCTCTAGCACGATGCAGTCGATGCCGGCCCGGTGCAGGAGCTGGGAGAGCAGAAGCCCGGCCGGGCCGGCGCCGATGACGGCCACCTGGGTGCGGTGTTGCACTGTTCTTTCTCGCTAATCGGGTTTCGGACACGAAGTCGCAGAGCGATCCAGGGTTAGCCATCCGTGGCGCGATCGCCGTCCGGGCTCGTCATCAGCCTGGAAGAGGATTTCGGCCAACTCGCAGCCTGGCAATCTCCTGGCATCCGAGAAGCGCCATCGCGCGGTCGAGCTCATCCAGGAGAATCGAGAGGGCCCGGCCGGCCCCGGCCTCCCCGCCTGCGCCCGCGCCGTAGAGCGTGGGTCGGCCAGCCATGACGAAGGCGGCCCCGAGCGAGAGGGCGCGCGCGATGTCCAACCCGCGGCGCACGCCGCCGTCGATCAGCACGGGCACACGCCCGCCGACCGCCCGAAGGATCGCCGGCAGGGCGTCGAGGGGCGCTGGCGCCGCATCGAGCTGGCGGCCGCCATGGGTGGAAACGAGGATCCCGTCCGCGCCGATGGCGAGGCACTGCGCCGCATCGTCCGGATGCATCACGCCCTTTACCACGAAATGGCCGGGCCAGGCGTCACGTAGCTGCCGCATGACGTCCCAGGTGAGGGAGGGCATGATCTGTCCGGCCATAAAGCTCGCCAGGGAGCGTGCCCCCTGAGCGTCGGGCGGTGCGTAGGGCAGCAGGTTAACGAAGCGCGGCTCGCCGTACCGTCTGGTTGCGAAGGACCAGGCCGGATGCGTGACGAGGTCCCACATCAGGCGTGGAGTCATTCGGAAAGGCAGCGAGAAGCCGTTGCGCAGGTCCCTCTCCCGCTTGCCGGGCACCGGCACGTCCATGGTGACCAGAAGGACGTCCACATCCGCTTCCCGAGCTCGCCGCATGAGATCGAAGGCGATCTCCAGCCGTGCAGGGACGTAGAGCTGGTACCAGAGGTGACTCGCCGCCTCGGCCGCCGCGCTCTCAATGGTGGCGGTGGCCGGCGTGCTGAGGGTGACGGGCAGGCCCCGCGCTGCCGCAGCGCGGACGATCATCAGGTCGGCCCCAGGCCAGGCGAGCCCTGTCAGGCCGGTTGGCGAAATGCCGAAGGGCGCGGCCCAGCGCCGGCCGAAGAGGGTCACCCCTGGGTCGCGCCGCGCCACGTCCACGCCCGTGCGGGGCGTCAGCGTCACCTCTTCCCAAGACCGGCAGGCCCGGCGCAGCGCCACCTCGTCCTCGGCCCCGCCGTCGAGGTACTCGAAGGCGAAGCGGGGAAGGCGGCGCCGGGCCAGCGCGCGCAGGTCGGCGATTGAGTGGCAGTGCTCCAGGCCCACGCGCCGCAGCCCTCCTACTCGGCTCGCGCGCCGACGCGCCGAGCGATCAAGCCCCAGCGGCCGATCTCGGCGCCGAAGAAGGCAGCGAAGGCGGCGGGCGTCTCCGTCACCACCTCCGCCCCGAGGCCGGCATAGGTGGCGCGCAGCCGCTCGGACCGGAAAGCCTCCCCCACCGCGTCGGACAGGCCGGTGGCAAGATCCCCGGGCAGGTTCTTCGGGCCGAACAGGCCGTACCAGGTGGTCAGCTCCAGCGGAGCGAATCCGGCTTCTGCAACGGTCGGCACCGCCGGCAGGGTCGGCGAGCGACGGGCGGCGCAGACTGCGAGGGGGATCACGTTGTCGGCGCGGATCTGTGACAGGGCCGATGGCATCGTCTCGAACATGACGTCGATGCTGCCGGCCATGAGGTCCGTCACAGCAGGGCCGCTGCCACGGTAGTGCACGGCCGTGAGCGGGACGCCCGTCGCGGCGGCAAACTGTTCCGCACCCAGGTGGTGCACGGTGCCCGCACCACCCGTGCCGTAGTTGGCACCGCCCTTAGCCTTCGCCCAGGCCACGAAGTCTCGCAGGTTGCGCGCCGGCTGCTTGGGGGAGGCGATGATCACGTGCGCGATCTGCGCGAAGCGCGTGACCGGAGTTAGGTCCCTCTCGGTGTCGTAGGGCACGCGCGGGTAGATCGCGGGGATGATCGCATGGGGAATGCCGCCGCAAAGAAAGACCCCGCCGTCGGGCTGGGCCTTGGCAACGTAGTCGGCGGCCAGCATGCCGCCGGAGCCGCCGCGGTTATCCACCACCACCGGGCGGCCGAGCACGCCCTGCAGCCCTTCGGCGAGCGGGCGGATCAGCGCATCGATCGAGCCGCCGGCCGCGGCCGAGACGATCATGGCAAGGCGCGGCACCGGCCACCCCACCGCGGCGCGCGCGTCGCGGGATAGTAAGGGAGGCGCCGCGAGAAGTCCGCTGGCAAGGAGGTCACGACGCTTCATCCGAGACGGTTCCCTTTCTGCGTTCTTCTGTTCGCCGTTGTCTCAGTGCTTTCCGCGTCCGCCGCTGAGCGGCCGGGCGGCGAAGTCCCGCACGGCGTCCGGATCGGGCTCGAAGCCGAAGCCCGGCGCCTCCGGCAGGGCGAGCCATCCCCCTTCAGCGCGCGGAACGCCCCGGAACAGCGCCTCGTAGATCGCGACGACCGGCAGATGGTATTCGACCAGGCCGCCATGCGCGACGCCGGCGTGCAGGTGCATGTTGTGGAAGGTCCAGGCGCCGCCATTGGCGATGGGTGTGTTGAAGGCCTGCGCCAGGGCCGCGACGCGCAGGCACTGCGTCAGCCCGCCGGTGATAGCGACGTTGGGCTGCAGCACGTCCACGGCACCGGCCAGCAGCAGGTCGCGGAAGCGGTAGAGCAGCCCCTCGTTCTGGCCGCAGGCCAGCGGGATGCGCACGGCGCGGCGCAGCGCCGCCATCTGCGGTGCGTCGTTCTGCGTGATCGGCTCCTCGAAGAAGGTGATGCCGCACTCCTCGACGGAGCGCGCCAGGCGCTGGGCGTGCAGCGGGTCCAGGCCACAATTCGCGTCTAGGAACAGTTCCACCTCGTCGCCCACGGCTTGGCGCACGGCGCGGATGCGAAGCGCATCCTCGGCGATCACAGCGCCGATCGGCCGCGGCTCGTCACGGCGCGACAGGGCCTTGTTGCCGACAGTCATCTTCAGCCGGGTGAACCCGCGAGAAACCGCCTCCTTCGCCGCCTCGCCGAGCCTGTCTCTTTCGATGGAGTCAAAGCCGAAGGTGGCATAGACGGGCGTGCGGTCTCGTGCGGCACCGAGCAAGCGCCAGACTGGCTGACCCAGCACTTTACCCTTCAGGTCCCAGAGCGCGAGGTCGATGGCGGCAATGACGTGCAAGGCGTAGCCGGTCTGGCCGCGCGGCGCGAGCAGCCAGTACAGCTTCTCCCAGATCCGCTCGTGCGCCATCGCGTTCTCGCCGAGGAGGGCTGGCGCCGCGACGGCGTTGATGGCAGTGGCGACCACCTCCTCCTCTGTAATCGCAGTCAGGCCGTGGCCGATTCGTCCGTCGCGCGTTTCCACGGCTACAAGGCAGAGCGAAAACTCAACCGGCTGCCCTTCGAATGAGGCCTCCACCACCATAGGCGTGGCCGTCACGCGAGCGATGCTGAGGGAGGCATTGGTCAACTTGGTCTGCTCCGTTATCGTGGGCATCCGCCCGAGTGATGGCATAAATTAGTCTGGCTTTACCGCGCGCGCGCTCATTGGATGCCCTCGGTCACTTTGCCGGCCTTGAGCACCATGCCAGGCAGCACACGTCCGACCGCCTCCTGCGCCTGTGCTGCCGCGGCGATCAGAGCGTCAAGGTCAGTGCCGGTTTCAATGCCCATTGCACGGAGCATGTGCACGAGGTCCTCCGTGCAGACGTTTCCGACCGCGCGTGGAGCAAACGGGCAGCCACCCAGCCCACCGACAGACGCCTCAAAGTCCGAAACGCCGCATTTAAGGCCAGCCAAGGCATTAGCAATGCCGAGACCGCGGGTGTTGTGCAGGTGGAGTCCGATCCGCGCGTCCGGCCAGCGATGCTGAAGCCGCTGCACCGTGCTGTGGATCGTGCCGGGGTCGGCCATGCCAGTGGTATCGGCGAGGTAGATGACAGGCGCACCAAGCTCCAACATCTGCGCGAAGAGCCGGTCCACGCATGCGGGATCGACCGGGCCCTCGTAAGGGCAGCCGAAGGCGGTGGCAACGACTCCGACGATGCGCGCGGCCGTGCCAGCGGCGGCACGGGCAATGTCATCGACCGCGCGCAGGCCCTGCTCAGTCGTCATGCGCACGTTCAGCGCGTTGAAGCTATCGCTCGCCGCCACGCCGCATTTCAGGTCGTCCACACCAGCGGCCACCGCCCGCTCTGCGCCGCGCCCGTTGGGCACGAAGGCGGCGTGGCGCACGCCCGGCGCACGAGCGAGGCCGGCGAGCACCGCCTCGGCATCCGCGAACTGCGGCACCACCTTAGGGTGCACGAAACCCGTCACCTCGATCCGCGTAATGCCGGCGCGGGCTAACTCTGCGGCGAGGGCGATCTTTGTGCCAGTCGGCGCCTCGATGGGCTCGATCTGCAGGCCATCCCGCAGCGAGACCTCACTGATCGTGACGCGTGGAGGCACCCCGCTTACTCCGGCCGGATGCCTGCCGCATCCACGATAGTCCGGAAGCGCTCCAGGTCCTCCGTGAAGCGCGCGCGGAAAGCCTCCGGCGTGCCGCCGAGCGGTTGCACGCCCAGCTCAAGCAGCCGCTTGCGGACCTCCCCTTCGACCAGCGCCTCGTTGATCGCGGTGTTCAGCCGAGCGACGATTGGCGCGGGCAGCCCCGCCGGGCCGACCACGCCCACCAGCACGGACGGTGCGCTGTAGCCCTCCAGCGTTTCGGAGATAGTAGGAATATCCGGGGCCACCGCGGCGCGCTCCGCATCCATCAGCCCGAGGATACGGATCTGCCCGTTGCGCGCAGCCTCCAGCGCCGTCGAGAGGGTGCCGAAGGCAAGAGGAACATGGCCGCCGACGAGGCTCGTCATCGCCTCCCCACCTCCGCGGAAGGGGACGTGGACGAAAGGAAGTCCTGTGCGCTGACGCAACAGTTCGGTGCCGAGATGGTGGTGCGAGCCAACACCAGAGCTGCCGACCTGGAGGTTCTCCCGATTTGTGCGGGCATAGGTCAGCAGCTCCGCCATAGTGCGGGCGGGCACGGAGGGATGGGCCATGAAAGCAGTCGGCGCGCTCGCCGCGAGGATGACGTAAGTAAAATCGCGAAAGGGATCGTAGGGGACATTCCGGTTGAAGAGGGAGATGAGCCCGTGGGTGGCGTTTAGGACGATCTCGAGCGTGTAGCCGTCCGGCCGTTGCCGCGCGACGTATTCGGAGCCGAGCAGACCGCCCGCCCCCGCTCGGTTCTCGATGACCACCGGCACACCAAGAGACTCGGAAAGGCGCCGTCCGAGGGGACGGCCGACGAGGTCCGTGGAGGCGCCCGGCGGAAAGGGAACGACGAGGGTGATTGGCCGGGCGGGGTAGCGCTCCTGCGCAAGGGCCGGTGGCCCGCCCAGCGCGACCAGTCCCAGAAGCGCCGCCCTTCGTGGAATCCTCTTAAACATCGGCATCCTCCTTGGACCCACCGCACGCGCTCTGTGGCGCGATCCTCGCACCGTAGCGGTCAGGGTTAGGATGTCAAACAGTCTGTTGGCAGGCAAACATTTCGAGCGGTCAGTACATGCGATAGCCGCCGTTCACATGAATCACTTGGCCCGAAACGTACCAGTCTGCATCGCTAGCCAAGACGAGACAGGTGCCGGCCACCTCGTCCACGGTGCCTTAGCGTTGTTAGGGCACGCCTAGACGGACGGCCTCGCGCTCCTGGTCACCGATGCTCCCGCGCCCGAAAGGGCCAGCGCGATGGCACGCCCGATGTTGCGGCCGGAGCCGGTGACGACCGCTACCCGGCCCTCCGGGCCAACACCGGGCGGCGTCGTCGGCCAGATCTTGACCAAGCGGGGCCGATCCCTGTCTGCCGCATCGTTCCCTCCCGCCCGTATTTGATGCTTCAACATGGCTGTTCGCAGATCAATCAGAACACGAAGAGCCGCCCCTCGGCCGGAGCCGAGGCCTGAGCACCTGTTCTGGTCAGCCGCAGTCGGGCGGATCGCTATCCGCCAGGGCGTCAGCTTCCGCTGAAGCCGATCTGCCGAGAAATCGTCGCGGCGGTTTCCAGCATCACCGTCCGGAGCGCCGTCTCGCCGCCGAAGCGCGCCATCAGCGCATCCGGGCCAATCACGTTAATGGCCGCGACCGCGTCCCCGGCCCCGTTGCGCACGACGCAGGCAAAGGTCATCAGCCCGGGATCGAGGACGGAGCCGCGGTAGACATAGCCGCGCGCCGCGTCCTCCTCCGCCTGGGCTCGCAAGGCCTCGAAGGAGGAGGGCGGCGGGACCTCGCGGCTCTCCCGGCACAGCAGGCGGTAAATCTCCCGCAGTTTCGGCTCGTCCTCGCAGGCCAGCAGCGCACGGCCACTTGCGGTGATATGGCACGGCAGCCGTGTGCCGACCTGCAGGTTGCTCACCAGCGCGACGGCCGGCGCCACGCGCGCCAAGTACACAACATGCCAGCCGTCGAGCACGACGAGATGGGCGGCGGCCGAGGTGAGGCTGCTAAGGCGCTGCAGGGAGGGTGCCGCGACCTCAGCAACGGCCTGGGAGTTGAGATAATCGAAGCCCAGGGTCAGCACGCGGGCGGTCAGCCGATAGCGACGCGTGACCGGGTCGCGCAGGATGAAGCCGTCGTTCTCGAGGGTATAGACGAGCCGATAGGCAGCCGAGCGCGTCACGCCGAGGCCGGAGGCGAGTTCCTGCAAGGTCTGCGCCGGGCGTTCTCGGCGGAAAAGCTGGAGAAGGGCCAACCCGCGAGACAGGCCGGGGACAATGTAGCGCGGGTCCACGTCACTTGCGGCTGCCTCGCCGTCGTCTTGCACCCGGGCCTCTCCCGCCGCCCCCATTCCTGCAAATCCCCAATGCTAACGTCAGCCGGATGGCTGTGGCTGCGAGATTACACGGGTGTGTCCCGCCGCTCCAGTCACCGGGCAAGAACATCAGCCGTATTTCAACATAATTGTTGACATGCCAACAGATGGGGGCCTTTATCGGGTCGACCAATGGCGGCCGCCCTGTGCTGACGGCCCGGAGGAAACGAAGTTGGGCCTGACTCGGCAGATCGGCGACTTCCTGGCCGCCGTCCGGCCGGAGACCCTGCCGGAGGGCGCTCGGGAGACGATCCGGACTGGCTTCACAGACTGCTTCGCGGTCATGCTCGCCGGCTGGAACGAACCGGCAGCTGCCGTGGCGCGCCGTTCGGTTCGCGGCGGCGAATTAGGCTGGGCCGGGATGCTGAGCGCGCCGCTGGCCGCCCCCGACACAGGCCTTTTGCTCGCCACCGCCGCTCATGTGCTCGACTTCGACGACACGGGCCTGAGCGGACATCCCAGCGCCGTGCTGGTCCCAGCGATCCTGGCCGAAGCGCGCGAAACGGGCGCCGATGGGCGGATGATCGCGGTCGCCTATTTGGCGGGCTACGAGGTCTGGGCCGAGCTGATCGGGCGCGACCAGGACGCGCATCACGCTAAGGGATGGCACCCCAGCGCGATGTTCGGGACATTGGCCGCGACGGCCGCCTCTGCCGTGCTTCGCGGCCTGGATGCGCCGACCGCGACCCAGGCCATCGGCATCGCGGCCTCCCTAGCGAGCGGGGTGGTGGCGAACTTTGGCACGATGGCGAAGGCTTATCAGCTCGGCCGCGCGGTGCAGTCGGGCCTGACCGCGACCCGGCTGGCCGAGGCCGGGCTGACCGCGGCGCCGGACGCGATCGAGCACGAGCTCGGCTTCCTGCGGGCGATCTCCCCGAAGGGCGCGGTGGACACCACCACTCCCGCGCGGCTCGGGCAGGACTGGCACATCCTCCGGACCGGGCTGAATGTGAAGCTCTATCCCGTCTGCTACGCGGCGCACCGCGTGCTGGATGCGGTCGGCGGGCTGTGCCGCGCGCAGGACATCGATCCGGACGCAATTGCCGGGGTGGAACTGGAGATCGGCGCCGGACAGGCGGCGATGCTGCGCGAGCACGCGCCGCGCACGCCGCTCGAGGCGAAGTTCAGCGCCGAGTTCGCCGTGGCCTGCATGGCCGTGGCGCGGCGCTGCGGGCTGGAGGAGCTGAGCGACGCCTTCCTAGCCCGCCCGGGGCTGCGTGCACTTTTCCCGCTGGTCACCGTGCGGACGGTGGAGGGGCGGAATCCGGACGAGCCGAGCTTGGCGCCGAGCGACCGCGCGACGATCACCCTGCGCGACGGCCGAGTCCTCGATTCCGGCCCCGTTGCCTTCCCGCGCGGACATTTCCGCGCGCCCGCCGGGGCCGAGGAGCTGCACCGGAAGTTCACGGGTTGCGTGCGCCCTTCGCTCGGCGAGGCAGAGGCCGCGCGCCTCTTCGAGCTTCTCCAGCGCGTGGACGAGCTGGGTGGCGTCCGCGACATGCTACCGGCCGCGGCGCCGCTCAGGGGTGCGGCATGAGCGCGGCCGCGCCCCTCTCCGGCCTGGTGGTGGTGGAGCTCGGCACCAGCATCGCGGCCCCGTCCGGCGCCATGATCCTTGCCGAGCTTGGCGCCGAGGTGATCAAGGTGGAGCCGCCCGGGAGCGGCGACGACGCCCGCAACTGGGGTCCTCCCTTCGCGAACGGCGCCTCCACCGTCTTCAACGCCTTCAACCGCAACAAGCGCTCCGCCGCGGTCGACCTGAAGGACGTGTCGCAGGTCGCGGCGCTGCGCCGCTTCATTGCGGACGAGGTGGACATCGTCGTCCAGAACCTGCGGCCCGGCCTGGTGGAGAAGCTCGGCCTCGACGCCGCGACGCTCCGGGCGGAGAAGCCGGCGCTGATCTACTGCCATCTCGGCGCCTTCGGCCCTGCGGGCCCGCTGCGCGACAGGCCCGGCTACGACCCGCTGATGCAGGCCTATGGCGGGATTATGGGGATCACCGGCGAGGAAGGGCGCCCACCGGTTCGCGTTGGCCCCTCCCTGGTGGACCAGGGCGCGGGGATGTGGGGGATCATCGGCACCCTCGCCGCGCTGCGCCGCCGCGACGCGACCGGCGAGGGCTGCGAGGTCGGCACCTCCCTCTACGAGACGGCGCTGAACTGGGTTTCCGCACAGGTCTCCACCCTTGCCGTCACGGGCCGCCCGCCGCGCAAGCTGGGGACGGAGAACGCGGGCATCGCGCCCTACCGCGCCTTCGAGGCGAGCGACGGCTGGCTGGTGATCGCGGCCGGCAACGATAACCTCTTCCGCCGCTGCGCCGCCGCCCTCGGCCGCCCAGAATGGACGGAGGAGCCGCGTTTCCGCACCAATCCGGACCGCGTGCGCGAGCGCGAGGCCCTGAACGCCTTGGTGGGCGAGGTGGTGGCCACGCGGTCCCGCGCCGAATGGCTGGAACGACTGATGGACGCCGGCGTACCCTGCGCGCCCGTCCTGGCGCTGGACGAGGTGGTTGCCGAACCGCAGTTCGAGGCGATCGGGATGATGCAGCGCGCCCCTGACAGCGACCTCTCCCTGCTCGGCCTGCCCCTGCGTTTCGACGGCGAGCGCCCCGCCCTCCGCTCCTCTCCACCCGCCCTGGGCGATGCCACGGCGCGCGTGCTAGGCGAGCAGCCGGTTCAGCCGGCCGGGGGCGAGACGCCCGCGAGGGCCGCCGAATGATGCGCCGCACGGAATGGCGTCGCCTCGCCGTCGAGGAGGCCGAGCCGGGCCTCCTAATCGTCCGCTTCAACCGCCCCGAAGCGCGCAATGCGATCGACACCGCGACCATGGAGGACCTGCGCGACCTCTTCGGCCCGCTCTCCTTCACGCCGGGCGACCTGCGCTGCGTCGTACTGACGGGCACCGGCGACAAGGCCTTCTCCGCCGGCGGCGACCTGAAGGAGCGGCAGGGCATGAGCGACGAGGCCTGGCGCCTCCAGCACGCCATCGCGGAGGAGAGCGCCTACGCGGTCCTCAACGCCAGCGTGCCGGTGATCGCGGCGGTGAACGGGGCGGCCTTCGGCGGCGGCTGCGAGCTCGCCCTGTGCTGCGACTTCATCCTCGCCGCGCGCACCGCGACCTTCGCCCTGCCGGAGGTGACGCGCGGCATCATGCCGGGCGGAGGCGGCACGCAGAACCTGCCGCGCGCGGTCGGCGAGCGGCGCGCGAAGGAGTTGCTGCTGACCGGCCGCCCTTTCACCGCTGAGGAGGCTCAGCGCTGGGGCATGGTGAACGAGGTCTGCGAGCCCGAGGCACTGATGCCCCGCGTCATGGAGACGGCGCGGACCATCTGCGCCAACGCGCCAGTTTCCGTCCGCCAGATCAAGAAGGCCGTGCACCAAGGGTTGCAGGCGGATCTGACGACCGGGTTGCTGCTCGAGGTGCAGGCCTATGAACGAACCATCCCCACGGAGGACCGGCGGGAGGGCGTGCGCGCGTTCAACGAGCGCCGCCGGCCCGTCTTCCAGGGCCGCTGAATCCAGGGGCGCTGAACGAGGAGTTGCCGCATGAATCACATGGACGCGGACCTCGCGGGCGAGGCGACCCTCGCCCTCGGCGAGGACTACGCCGACATCCGGGAGGGCGTGCGGGCCGTCTGCCGCGGGTTTCCCGGCGCTTACTGGCGCGAGTTGGAGAAGACGGACGGATATGCCGAGGAGTTCGTCCGCGCGATGAGCGAGGCCGGCTATCTCGGCGCGCTGATCCCGGAGGAATACGGCGGGGCCGGCCTGCCGCTGCGTGCCGGCTGCGTCATCCTTGAGGAGGTGCACGCCTCCGGCTGCTCCGCCGCCGCCTGCCACGCGCAGATGTACATGATGGGCACCCTGCTGCGGCATGGCAGCGAGGAGCAGAAGAACCGCTACCTCCCTGGTATCGCCACCGGCGAGATCCGCTTCCAGGCCTTCGGCGTCACCGAGCCCACCACGGGGTCGGAGACGCTGAAGCTCCGCACGCGGGCCGTCAGGGACGACGAAGGCTACGTCATCAACGGCCAGAAGATCTGGACCTCCCGCGCGCACAAGTCGGATCTGATGCTGCTGCTGGTCCGCACCACGCCAATCGAGGAGGTGAAGAAGCGCACTGAGGGCCTGTCCGTCCTGCTCGTCGACATGCGCGAGGCCGTCGGCAACGGCCTAACCATGCGGCGGATCGACACCATGGTGAACCACCAGACGAACGAGGTCTTCTTCGACAACCTGCGGGTTCCCGCTGAAGCACTGATCGGCGAGGAGGGCCAGGGCTTCCGCTACATCCTCGACGGCATGAATGCCGAACGCATCCTGACCGCCAGCGAGTCGATCGGCGACTGCCGCTACTTCGCTCGGCGCTCCGTGGAGTACGCGAAGGACCGCGTGGTGTTCGGCCGCCCTATTGGCCAGAACCAGGGCGTGCAGTTCCCCATAGCCCGTGCCTATGCCGAGTATCGCGGCGCGGAGATGCTCTGCCGCGCGGCCGCCGCGCTGTTTGAGGCCGGGAAGGCCTGCGGCGAGGAGGCGAACATCGCCAAGCTGCTCGCGGCCGAGGCCGCCTGGAACGCCGCCGAGGCCTGCATGCAGACCCATGGCGGGTTCGCCGCGGCCACCGAGTTCGACATTGAGCGCAAGTGGCGGGACTGCCGGCTGCAACGCATCGCGCCCGTCTCCACCAACCTAATCCTCGCCTATATCGGCCAGAACGTCCTCGGCATGCCGAAGTCGTACTGAGGCGGGCTCCTGGCGAAAAAGATGCCGCTCCGTCAAAACGCCCCCACCTTCGACTGCGCTCCCCCCACCGGCCGTGGGTGGGCCTTACAAAACAAGTAGCGGGGAGAGGAACAGAATGCTGGACGTACCGCTGATCATTGGCGAGGGCGACCGCCCTGCCACGGGCGAGGGAACCTTCGAGCGCCGCAACCCCGTCACGGGAGAGGTCGCGACCCGCGCCGCCGCCGCGACGATGGCCGATGCCGAGGCCGCCTGCGATGCGGCCGCGGCCGCCTTCCCCGCCTGGTCCGCCATGGGTCCCGGCGCGCGGCGCGGCATCCTGCTGAAGGCCGCCGAGGCGCTGGCGGCCAAGGCGCCCGAGTTCATCCGGCTGATGGCGGAGGAGATCGGCGCGACGGCCGGCTGGGCCGGGTTCAACGTGCACCTGGCCGCCGGCATGCTGCGCGAGGCGGCGGCGATGACGACGCAGACGACGGGCGAGGTGATCCCCTCGGACAAGCCCGGCTGCCTTGCGATGTCGATCCGCGCGCCCGTCGGCGTGGTGCTGGGGATGGCGCCGTGGAACGCGCCGGTCATCCTCGGCGTGCGCGCGCTGGCGCTGCCGCTGGCCTGCGGCAACACGGTGGTGCTGAAGGCGAGCGAGCTCTGTCCGGGCACGCACAGCCTGATCGCCCAGGCCCTGCGCGAGGGCGGGGTGCCGCCCGGCGTGGTGAACGTGGTGACGCACTCGGCCGAGGACGCACCGGCAGTGGTGGAGGCGATGATCGCGCACAAGGCGGTGCGGCGGATCAACTTCACCGGCTCCACCAAGGTGGGGCGGATCGTGGCCGTGCACGCGGCGCGGCACCTCAAGCCCGTGCTGCTCGAGCTAGGCGGCAAGGCGCCGATGATCGTGCTGGAGGACGCGGACCTGGACGAGGCCGTGAAGGCCGCCGCCTTCGGCGCCTTCATGAACCAGGGCCAGATCTGCATGTCCACCGAGCGGCTGGTGGTGGTGGAGAGTATCGCGGACGAGTTCGCGCAGCGGCTCGCCGACTTCGTCGCGGCGCTGCCGGTGGGCGACCCGCGCGGCGGCAACGTGTTCCTCGGCTCGGTGGTGGACGAGGCCTCCGCCGTGAAGGTGGAGCGCATGATCGCCGACGCGGCCTCCAAGGGCGCGGTGGTGCACGGGGGCGGCGCGCGGCAGGGAACGATCATGCCGGCCGCCATCGTCGATCGCGTGACGCCGGCGATGGCCCTCTATGCCGAGGAGTCCTTCGGGCCGGTCGTCGCGATGATCCGCGTGAAGGACGCCGAGGAAGCGCTGCGCGTGGCGAATGACACGGAGTACGGACTGTCCGCCGCGATCTTCACGCGGGACGTGGCGCGCGGCATCGCGCTGGCGCAGCGGATCGAGAGCGGCATCTGCCACGTGAACGGCCCGACCGTGCATGACGAGGCGCAGATGCCCTTCGGCGGCACCAAGTCCTCCGGCTACGGCCGCTTCGGCGGGCGCGCAGGGATCGCGGAGTTCACGGAGCTGCGCTGGATCACCGTCGAGACGCGGCCAGGGCAATATCCCTTCCCGCCCGCGGCCGCGAAGGACGCCGCATCGCCGCCCCCGGCAACGCCCGGCGCGCACTGA
>NZ_JONP01000037.1 GCF_000711725.1 Roseomonas aerilata DSM 19363
CCCCCTCCCCATAAAGGAGGAAAAACTATCAGACGTTCTGGCCCGGTGGCCTGGTGCCTATAGCGAGTGTGACACACCCGATCCCATCCCGAACTCGGCCGTGAAACCACCCCGCGCCTATGGTACTGTGTCCTAAGACACGGGAGAGTCGGTCGGCGCCAGACCACCAGACCAGAACGTCACATCATACCCTCACGCGGGGTGGAGCAGCCCGGTAGCTCGTCAGGCTCATAACCTGAAGGTCACAGGTTCAAATCCTGTCCCCGCATCCAAACCTCAACAAAACGCCCCAGCCCCCACAGGCCGGGGCGTTTTGGTGTTCGGGGCTCAGGTCGGCTTACCCGCTGTTAGGCACAGCAACTCCCCTGGTCGAGGGAGCTTGCGACGGCGGATATCCGCTGCGTCCAGGTGGAGGCGGGCAGATCCTGACTCAACCCGCCGCTTGATGGCGCAGATCATCTCCTGTTGCCCGGCCTAAAGGGAGAGAGTCACTTCGCACAGGACGTCCGCCGCGCCTTCCCCGCTGCAATCGCGGCGGAATAGGAGCCCGCGACCTGCAGGATGACGCAACGGCAGCGGCCACTCAGCCCGACGGTTTCGGCACATGAACGATTTCTGCGCGCTTCGGTATCGATACTGCCGACCTGGGTCTCCGCAAACCCCTGAGCATGACGGCGGTCAAGAGCCAGAACAGGTGAACCGACGGATCGGTCAGCGGAGTGTCTTGGCGGGTCTGGATGCACTCGGCATCGCGTTGGTGGCTCCCTGCAACGAGTTGGGTGCCTCTGGCCGCTCGCTTCGGCTGGAGCATCTCTTCTCTTTCGGCTCGCCCGGCGCGGGCGAGGGCCAGTTCGGCCATGTTGAGGATTTGCGGTCCTGCCGGACGGCCGGCTGCTCGTGACCGACGCTTCCCACGCTTGGATACAGGTCCTCGACGCCAACGGGCGCTATCTCACCCGCTTTGGCGGAAAGGGGGGTGGTGAGGAGAACCTGGTGAAGCCTGAAGGCATCGCGGCAGATGCCTCAGGACGAATTTTCGTGGCCGACTACGCCACGAGCTTCGTGCATATCTACGACCCGGCCTTCCGCCGGCTCTCCACCTTCTGCGGCTTCGGGACCGCTGCGGGCTCGCTGTCCTGTCGAGGCCAGAATTCATGACTGTTCACGGCCGAACGCTTTATGTGCCCAAGGCGGGGAACCACCGCAGCGTCTTCGATTTGGCCGGCGCGTTCCGCTTCTCTTTCGGGTGACGCGGCAGCGCCTCAGGGGAGATGAACACTCCAGAGGCCATCAAGGCCAGCCCGGATCGCCGGCTCTGCCTCAACGATCTTCGGAACGACCGGGTGCAGGTGTTCGATGCCGAAGGCAAGCTGCTGCTGGCCTGGGGCACGCCCGGCGAGAGACAGGGCGAGCTCCGCTCACCGGCCGGCATCGCGCCGAACGGCGCGGGCCGGATCTATGTCACTGAAGTTGGCAACGAGCGGATCCAGGTTTTCGACACGAAAGGCCATTTCTTGAGGATGGCCGGTTCCTCCGGAACGGCGGCAGGCGAGTTCAGGAACCCCTACGGCATCGCTGTCCATCCGGCGAACGGGCTCGTCTACGCCGCCGATACCGGCAACAACCGGGCCCAGGTGTTCCGCCCTGGCCTCTCTGGCTGAAGCCCTCGCGGCTTGGTCGCAGGGGCGAACCGCAATGTCGGCATCTCTGATGCAAGGCTTTGATGCCGTGGCGGGCCTGCGCGGCAAGCTTACTGTCGCCTTTATGGGCACCGCGCTTGTCATGGGCCTTCCCGGCGCGGTGGGGGTTCACCTCGTAATGCGGACGGGGGGAGCAGGTCTCCCACCTGACCAAGGCGGCCACGCCGCTGCGGACCGAGAGCTCCGCCTTGATCGGCAACCTGCAAGACCTTCGTGGCGCCCTGAGGCGTGGCATGTCGCACCCGTGCACGGCTGACCCTGGGGCCAAACTTTAAGTGGGCCGTGGCGAGATGGAGAATATCGCCCGCGAATGGCGCGCGAGCATCGTGAGGCTTCGCGGCTCGGCATCGAAGGCCGAAGTACACTTGCCGATCGAGCGGGCCGAGCGGGCCTATGAGGAGGCGATGCGGCTGGCTGACGTGCTGCTCGACCTCGACGGCAACAGGGATGTGGCGCTCGTCCGTCACGACGCGCAGATGGCGAGCTTCCGCGCGGCCCGGCAGCGAATGGAGAACGTGCTGCTTGACATCGCCGTGCTGACCCATTCGCAGATGGCAGTTTCCGAGGAACTAGCGAAGACGACCGATCAGGCAGGCTCCGCGACGGAGGTATCGCTCGCCGCTCTCCTGGCCAACGTGCTCAACGACATCTACCCGCGGCTGACCGGAGCGGCCCAGCTGCTGCACACGGTGGTGCAGCCGGAGAAGCTCGCCTCCACCTATGTCCTTTGGGACAGCTTCGCCCGTCTGGACTCCGTGGACAGCGACGCCGACAGCCTGCTCAGGACCGCTACGGTTTATCTGCGTCGCATCGGAGGGCATCTGAACAGTGCGGGCCAGGCCACAAGCCTCGCCGGCGCGAAGGAAGCGCTGGACGGGATCAGGTTTCCCCTGACCGGGTGCGAAGGGGCTTTCGCAAGCCACCAGGGCATGCTCGTGGCCGCGCAGGCGCTTGAGCAGAGGAGGGCCGCGCTCCGTGCCGTCGAGTCCGACCTCGACCAGCTCGTGTCCAAGGTGGAGCGGGAGGCCCAGGCCCCGGGCGAGCAGCTCACCGAAACGGTATTCACCGCTGGCCCCGCAGCGCCTTCGGCGGCGGCTGACCGCGCCGCTGGCTCGCCTGAGCGAGGCGGTGCTTCCCTCGCGACAGGACGTGCGGTGCCTGACCTCAGGACTCTGCTCGACACCGGTGACACCGGTGCCGTCGCGGCCTCGGTGCTGGAGCGCACAGCCCATCTTGCGACGCATGACGGACTGACCGGGCTGCCGAAGGAGGGCTGCGACGAGGCACAGGGCTTCCCCTTCGGGCGCCCGATGTCGGCGGAGGATCTCACCGTTCTGCTGGCCGCGGGATCCAGGGCCGCAGCAGCGACTGCCGCCTGAGATGACGGATCATCACCCCTGATGGCCTGGCATGGCAGCTTGTCGGTTCGCGGAGTTTTACCGCGCCCGTGACGGAGGGCGCTCGACCGCTGCCAGGGCCAGCGCGCCTACCATCCAGTAGATCGTCATCAGACCGACGTTGAAAAGGGCGGACTCACTGTTGTTCAGCACCGCAAGTGTGCCGAGGAACATCAGCATCCAGGCGGCGATCCGCCACTTGCCATGCCAGATCGCGCGGAGGACGAGGGAAATGCTGACGCCAACCACGGCGGCCAGCAAGAGGACGCCGACCAGCCCGAACTGGAGCAGGAGCTCGCGATAGCCGCTGTGGGCGCTGATCACCTCCCACGCAACATGGTCCCATACCCTGAGCACCCGGCTGGACCCGTCGATCCAGAAGGCCGAGTAGCCGTAGCCCAGCAGCGGCCTGCGAGCGATCGCCTCGTCGATCGCCTGCCAGATCTCAGTGCGCCCTGTCAGTGAGGCATCCTTCCCGATCAGGTCGAGCAGGTCGTTCGTGTTCGCGATTGCAAAGAGAAGGCCTGCCCCTGTCACGCCCAACAAGAGGCCGATGATGGCGAGGATGCGGCTCGCGCCGGGTGAGTCGAGCGCGAGAACCAGAGGCGTGATGCCGCAAACGGCAAGCGACAGCAGGAGCGAGGTGGTGGATCGTGAGAGGACGAGACAGAGAAGCAGCGCGCCAGAGGCCGCATAGTCGGCGGTCCTCAGCTTCCCCCGGTGAAGCGCCCCGAAGGAAAGGGCCAGCATGCCCGCGAAGAGGCTGATGCCGAAGGCGTTCTTCTGGCCGTAGAGGCCGCGGATGGCATTGGCGTACTCGCCGGTGTCAAAGCCATAAGCCGGGCGCAGCGCCGCCTCCAGCACGCCGAGCGCCGCAGCCGCCAGCATGGCCCGGAGGGCGATCCGCATGAGACGTTCCTCGCCGAACGCCGCCTGCGTCCCAATCACGAAGAGCATCATGCTTGTCATCGTGACACTACGACGGATCGAGTTCTCCGGTGCCACCGACCAGGCCGCCGAAGCGAACATGGCGAGCAGCATCAGCAGGAGCGGCGCTGCACCAAGCAAAAGGCGAGGCACGAGGCGGAAATGTCGCCAAACCAGCCAGCCGCCGAGAAGAAGTGCGACGAGTGTCACGGCAGTATTGAGCGGATCCGAGCCGGCCATCGCCGTCTCGTCGGATGGCACCAGCCTGATACGTGCCCCGGCATAGAAGGCGAAGAGGATGCCGGTCAGAACCGCCTGGAGACGCCCGGCGCGGGTGGGGGAAGCCAAAGGGCTGGCCGGAAGTGCCGGTCGCGATCGGGTGATCGCGACAGCCATGGGCGCGCCGTGGATCGCCCGGATGGGTCTTGGGGCCGCGCTCACGACGTCAGACCACGTTACGCCCCGACAAGCCTGTGCTGATGGTCCGGAGGATGATCTTCACGTCCAGCCAAAGGGACCAGTTGGTGATGTACCAGAGGTCCATCTCGATGCTGCGGCGTGCGTTCTGCGGGTCACGCAGCGCCATGCTACGGAGCTTGTTGGCCTGAGCCCAGCCCGTCAGCCCAGGCTTGATCCGATGGCGGACCGCGTAGCTCCTGACGAGTTCCGAGAAACGTTCCTCGCCCACCCGCATGTTTGACACGTAGGGTCGTGGCCCGACGATCGACATCTCGCCCCGGAGCACGTTGATGAGCTGCGGAAGCTCGTCGAGGCTGTACTTCCGCAGGATCGCGCCGACCCGCGTGATCCGCTGGTCCACGACGCTACCCGTACCGAGCGAGCCGTCGTCGTTCGGGTCCAGCGTCATCGTCCGGAACTTGTAGATATGGAACGGCTTCTGGTTCAGCCCGGTGCGGAGCTGGAGGAAGAAGACCGGCCCCGCGCTTTCCAGCCGGATGAGAACCGCGATCGCCAGCATCGGGATGCCGAGGATGAAGAGCGCCGTGGCCGCGATGAGATAGTCCTCCAACGCTTTCAGAAGCCCCTGAGAGCCCTTCAAGGGGCGCGAAGCCACCTGGAGCGCACCCTGGCCGCCCACACGCGTGAGGCGGGCGAGGCGCGGCTCGGCGTAACCCTCCTCGAAGGGGATGACGATATCGGCGGCGATGCACTCGGCCTTCGGCAGGAGCTGGAGCATCTCCCGCGCGGCGTTCCACGGGAGGGCGAGGACGACGATATCGACCGGCTGCGACTGGGCGAAGGCCGCGAGGTCATCGACCGCCCCGAGGACCGGGTGGCCGGCGACCTGCCTCACCAGGGGATCGTCCCGCTCGGTCCGGAAAACGCCGAGCACCTCGAAATCCGCCATCCGCTCCGGTGCGTTGAGCTCTTCGAGCATGCGCTCCGCGGCATGCCCTGTGCCGAGCACCACGACCTTGCGCTGGAGGATGTTGTAGTGGTCCACGATGCGGATATGCACCGCCTGAAGGCCGCGCATGGCGATCAGCAACCCGATCTGCAGCGCTTGCCAGGCGACGAACCAGTGGTCGAGCGGTTCGACGGTGAGAAGGCACGCCTCGACTGCGATCATGGTGACGAGGAGCGCGACGCTGTAGCCGGCGAGAAGCTGGCTCGCCTGCAGCCAGAAGCTGCGGTAGCGCTCCACGCGATAGGCTTCCTGCTTCCGCATGACGGAGAAGAAGGTCCAGAACTGCGCGGCCGCGATCACGGCCAACTGGTGCCGGGTGAGCGGCGAGGCAAAATTTCCGGGGAATAAGGCAAGAGCGACGGAGGGCAGCAGCACTGCGGCCGCGTCCGTTGTCGCGACCAGGCGATTGACTAGGCCATGGGTCCAACGGACGAGGCCGACGCGCGCGGCAGGCGCGTCGTCCGCGTGCTGGGCAAACGCCCATTGTTGCGAAAGGGAGTGGCCTTGCGGGCTGGAGGAGGCCATCAGAACGGCACCGCGCTGCTTCGATTGACCGCGTAGGAGAAGGTCTTCTGGAAGGGAACCAGCCGGTTGAGGTACTGGTCCACCCACTGGTTGACTTCCCCGATCCGGCTCTTCGGGACGTAGACGATGTCGCCGGGCTGGAGCGGCACATCCCCGTCGAGTGTCGCGGCGCCGACGCCGCCGGTCTGGATGAAGCCCTGGACGTTCACCAGGCGAAGCATCGGGCGGTTGCCGGGTGCTCGCCGGATGAGGACCACCTCGTTCATCCGCGCGTCGGCCTCGAACCCGCCGGCACCGATGATCGCCGCGAGCGTGCCGCGCGGCCCGCGAAGTGGAACGGGCCCGGGCAGGCGCACCGCGCCGCCGACGAGGACGGTCGAACCCGTTGCCTCCTCGAGCGCGACGGTCACGATGGGGTGGTTCAGCACGCGGCGGGAGGCACGGGTAAGGCTCGCCTCTAACTCTGCCGCCGTCAGGTCCGCCGCGGGAACCGAGCCGCTCGCGCGCGTGCTGATCGTACCGTCGGGCGCCACCAGGGCGGTCTCGTTCAGCTCGGGAGTCAGCAGGAAGCTCACCCGCAGCCGGTCACCGGGGGTGAAGCGATAGACGGGCGTCGATTCCGTCCAGGGCTCGAAGCCCTGCGGCTCGGCAGGGACGGGCCGCAGCTCCTGCGTCGTGCAGGCGCCCAGGAGCAGCAGAAGGAGAAGCGCCGGTCCCCGCATCAGGCGAAGCCCGCCAGCGCGCGGGGCAGGACCCGGCGATAACCCGTATAGACGAAGCCGAGCAGCGTGCCGCCGGAGTTGAGCACGCGGTCGCGCAGGGCCAGCGCGCGGTCCGCGCGCGTGCGCTCCCCCCGCACGACGATCACGTTGGCGTCCATCAGCGCGGTGAGCCGGCGCACGGCATAGCTGTCGTCGTCATCGGGACCGATCACCACCACGGCATCGAAGGAGTTACGGAGCTTGTCCAGCAGGTTCCGCGTGCCCTCGATCGTCACCGAGGGGTCCATCAGGAAGGATGAGCCGGCATCGAAGGAAACCCACAGGTTCGGCACGACGGTATTGAACACCAGCAGGTGCCCTGGCACGCGCTCCACCTCCATCGGCTGCGAGCCGAGGGCGGCGAGCTGGCTACGCCCGTCGGTCTGCAGGTCGATCAGCAGCGTGTCGGTGCCGGTCCGGCGGGCGTATTCGAGGGCGATGCTGCGCCCCAGCTCCTCGCGCCCATCCTCGCCACCGGCTGCCGCGAACTGCACGAGGCAGGGGCGCCGTCCGACCACGCGGACGTCGAGCAGCATGGCCACGAAGTCCGCGACCTCGGGCATCCGCTTCATCCCTTCCGCCGCCGGGCGGAGGGAGCCGAAATGCGCGAGGGGCGGAAGGTCCAGCCCGCGCTCCGCCTCCTGCGGCGTGGCAAAGCTGCGACGCGTGAGGGTGAGCAGGAGCAACAGCAGGGATGCCGCCGCGAGGCCCGCCACCACAGAGCCCGCGGCCACCGGCCGGCGCAGGCTGGTGCCGCGGAGCGGCGCCGTCGGCGGCTGCACGATGTTGATGCTCGCGCTCCGTTGCCGGCGGTTGTCCTCTTCCACGCGCGCACCGGCCTCCCGGGTGATCAGCTGGCGGACGATCACCTCCATGCCCTCGCGCTGGCGGCTCAGCTCGCGCAGCTGGGCATCCGCCCCCACCAGTTCCGCCCCGCGCACCTCCGCCGCCTGCCGTTGCCGCCCCACTTCCGCGAGTTGGCGGGAGATGGCGTCCTTCTCCACCTGAAGGGAGGCGACACGGCCGGCGAGCTGGTCCAGCACGGGGTTGCGGACCTCGCGCGTCGTTTGGAAGGTGTTCCGTCCGGCCTCGCGCAGCGCCGCGCGCGCCGCCGCGATGCGCTGGTCGAGATCCGCGAGGCCCGGCCAGCCAGGGGCGTATTGCGCGACCATCCGCTCCCGCTCCTGGAGCAGGCGCGTGAACGTGCTGCGGACCTCGTCGCCCGAAACGGCGTTCGTCGCTTCCGAGGAGGCGTAGACGCGCGTCGGCTGCGCCGAGAGCCGCTGCTCGGCCGAGGCGAGCTGGGCAGAAGTCTGCACCTCCTGCTCGCGCAGCGCGTCCTCGCGCCGCACGATCGCGTCGAGCCTTCCCGCGAGCAGGTTCATCTCGGTGGAGATGTCCACGATCCCGTAGCGTGCCTTCACCTGGCCGATGCCCGCCTCCACCTCGCGCAGGCGGTCGCGGGTTCGGTCCAGCTCGGCGACGAGAAGCCGGGAGCTGCTTTCGGAGAAGAGTTCCGCCCGGCGATCGAGATAGGCATCGACGATCGCACCAAGCGCCTCGATCGCGAGTGCACGGTCGGACAGGCTGAGCCGGACACGCAGGATGTTGCTCGTCGCATCCGCGTCCGTGCGAAGGCTTCGCCGGAGGGTCTCGGCGGCCGCGGCAAGCCGGAGCCCCGCCTCCGTCCCGCCGCCCTCAGCCGGTGGCCCGGGAAGGCGCTCCAGGCCCACCCGCTCGATCGCGCGGCGGAGCACCTCCTCGCTCCCGAGGATCTCCGTTTCGGCGCGCACGGCCTTCTGCATCTCGACGGAGACCACGTTCGGGCCGAACCCCGAGAGGTCCGGCGCCCCGGCCGTCTCGCGGCTGGTGAGAACCATCATAACGGCCTCGGCCGTGTGGCGCGTCGGGAGAAGGAGCGCGAGCGCGATGCCCAGCGCCGCCGGCAAGAGGAAGGCGAGCACCACCCAGGGCAGGCGCAGCACGAGCGTGATGAGGAGATCGGAGACAGACAGCGATGGCCGCGCGCCCCTGGCCTGCGGGAGGTAGGCGGCAAGCTCGTGCGAGCTGCCTTCGTGACCCAGCGAGACCTCCTTGGGCGAGGGAAGGGCGAGCGGAGCGCTCATGCGGGCAGCGGAGTGCTTGCCAGACTGACCCAGCCAGCACGCGCGGCACTGGTGCTGTCCAAGTAATCGTTCAGAGCGCGCCTGCTGCTCATAGTAGATTTTCCCTCATGCATAGACCTGCTTTGTCAGCTCGGCGTTCTCGCCACTTGCATGCTACAGCAACAAACCTCTTCTATTAACGGTGACCGAATAAATCCGTGACAGAAAAGATATGGTATCTTCTTCGCGAAAGTAATACGAAGCTCTCCTGTCCTGGTCCGCCCGATCGGAAGCCCCCCCATCATGCCCAGCGCAACGGTAAGCGATCAATGTTTATCTCACGAAAGCTTGATTGAGCGCCAGTGGCCGTTGCAGGCTCGCCTCGATGACCTCTGCATCGAGGATGCACTCGGGCTCGTCGCCGGGCGCGACCCCGCCGCCCCTTTTGCCTATGTCGTGACGCCCAACGCCGACCATGTGCTGCGTCTGGAGGCGCTGGAGGGAGCGTCGCTGCGCCCGGTCTACGAGGCGGCCTGGCTCTCGCTCTGCGACAGCCGGGTCCTGCGCTTCCTCCTGGGGCTGAGAGGCTACCGGCTCAGTGTCGTTCCCGGCTCGGATCTCGTCGCCGCCCTGTTCGAGCGCGTGATCCGGCCCGAAACGCCGGTGACGCTGATCGGCGGAACGGCCGAGGTGGCGGCGAGGCTGCGCGCGCGCTTCAGTCTCGCCGCCCTCGCGCATCACGAACCGCCCATGGGCTTCGAGGCGGATCCGGTGGCGGTGGAGGCCTGCGTCCGCTTCGTGCTGGACCATCCGGCCCGCTTCGTCCTGCTCTGCGTTGGCTCGCCGCGGCAGGAGCGCCTCGCCGCGCGGCTGGCCGCGACGGGCGGGGCGAGGGGAGTCGGCCTCTGCGTGGGCGCGGCGGTCGAGTTCATCGCCGGCGTGAAGCGACGTGCGCCGGCCTGGGTCCAGCGCGCCCATCTTGAATGGCTGCACCGGCTGGCAAGCGAGCCGCGGCGGCTGTGGCGGCGCTACCTGGCCCAGGCGCCGGCCCTGCTGCGCCTCACCTGGCGCCTGCCGCCCGCCGCATGATCCGCCTCGAGGCGAGGGACAGACCCTTGCGCAGCCCCCTTCCGCGCCATGCGCCGCTTCCGGGCATCGCCCCTTCCAATCCGCCGCGCGGTCTGCCCGGGAAAAAGCCATGAAGGCCTGCATCGCCATCACGACCTATAATCGGCCCGCCATGCTGCTGCAGGCGCTGAGGAGCGTCCGGGCGCAGGGGTTGCCGGCCGGGGTCGTGGCCGAGGTGCTGGTCGTGGACAACTCGCGCGACGCGAATGCGCGCGCGGCGGTCCTTGCCGAGGCGGCCGTGCCAGGGCTGCCCACCCGCTACGTCTCGGCGCCGGAGCCGAACGTCTCCGTCGCCCGCAATACGGCTGTCGCGGCCTGTGACGGGGACTGGCTCGTCTTCCTCGACGACGACGAGGTGGCGGGGCCTGGCTGGCTCGTGGCACTTCTGGCCACGGCTGATGCCACGGGCGCCGATGTCGTCTTCGGCGGCGTCCTGCCGGTCTTTCCCGACGGCCGCCCGGACTGGGATCCGGAGGGGCGGAGCCTCGCGCGGGACATCGCACTTCCGAGTGGAAGTCCTGTCGGGCTCAACCACGATCGGCGACTCAGCGGTTTGTGGATCGGTACCGGGAACTGTCTCCTTCGCGTCGCGACCTGCTTCGGGACAGAGCAGCCCTTCGATCACTTGCTCGGCCGGACGGGCGGCGAGGACTACGATTTCTTCGTGCGGCTCGACGCGGCGGGAAGGCGCTTCGTCTGGTGTGGCGAGGCGCCGGTTACGGAGGCGGTTCCAGCAGAACGGCTGACCGCCGCCTATCGTCGGGACCGGTCCTTCAAGGCCGGCCAACTCTATGCCCGGATCACAATTCGCAACGCGCCGAACCGAGGGGTCGGAATGGCGGCGCTCGCGTTCCGTGCCGGGGTGCAACTCGCGGTCGTCGCGGGGCTCTGGGGCGCGAGCCGGCTGCGTGGCGCGCCGGACGCGGAGATCCGCGGGCTGAAGGTGGCAGAGGTCGCGGGCAAGCTCCTCTGGGGCAGGCTCTGGGCGAGAGGGGCCTGACGGCGTGACCGGTCCCCGGCTCCTCCTTGTTTCGACCCAGCCCTGGCCCTTCCCGGCACGCCTCGGCATGGCAGTGCGGCGCGCGGGTTTCCACGTCGAGGGCGCCTCGCCGCCCCGCGCCTATCTGGGCCGCAGCGCCGCGCTGCATGCTTGGCACCGGCTGCGCCCCTGGCGGCTGCTGGTGGACCTCGCCGGCGCCGTCCGGGCCGCTCGACCGGATCGGCTGATCCCCTGCGATGACGTTTCCGCGGCGCTCGTCGTGGCGCTGCATGCCGATCCGGCCATGCGGGCTGTCGTGGAGGCTTCCATGGGCGACCCTGCCGCCTATTCGGTCGCCCTCTCCAAGGGCGCGCAGATGGTGCTCGCGGCGGAGATGGGTCTGCCGATACCCCCGACCCTGCACCTGCGGGAGCGTGCGGCGCTGGACGCGGCGTTGAAGGCCGGGCCTCTGCCCCGCGTGCTGAAGGTGGATGGGAACTGGGGCGGCGAGGGGGTCGCCGTGCTGCCCGATACCGCGGCGGCGGGCCCGGCCTGGGCGCGCCTGACGGCGCCGCCGTCGCTCCTCGCCGCGGTCAAGCGCTCGCTGCGCGAGCGCAGCCCGCGTGCCATGGTCGCGCGCCGGGAGTGGCGCTCATCCACGCCGCACCTGCAGGAATTCGCCGCGGGCGTGCCGGCGAACCGCGCGGTGGTCTGCGAGCGCGGGCGGGTGCTCGCCGGCATTTCGGTCACCGCGCTGGAAACCGCCGGGGCAAGCGGCCCGGCGTCGGTTGTGCGCGTGATCGACAACCCCGTCATGGCAGCGACGGCAGAGGCCTTCGTGGCCCGGCTGGGTCTCTCGGGCTTGCATGGCTTCGATTTCATGGCGACGCCGGACGGGGCGGCCGTGATGCTTGAAATGAACCCGCGCGCGACGCCGATCTGCCACCTGGCGCCGGGCGGGGCGCAGGGGCTCGCGGCGGCACTGATGGCCGCCATGGGGGGCGGCGCGGGCCTGCCCTGCCTGCCTGCACCCGGCGATACGATCGCGCTCTTCCCGAACGAGTGGATGCGGGATCCGGCGAGCCCGCATCTTCGCGGCTGGCACGACGCGCCCTGGGACGACCCGCCGCTGCTCCGCGCGACCCTTCGCGACATGGCGGTGACCGAGCGCATGGAGCGTGTGCGAAGCCGGGCGAAGCGGCTCCTCGGGCGATGATCCAGCCTTCGCGCCGGCCCGCTGGCTTGTTCGCTGCGCCGGACAGCCCCCGCCGGGCGCTGCTCGCGGCCCTGCCGGCGCTGCTCGCGCCGCGGCCCGGTGGGGCGGCGGAGGAGGGGCTGCTTCCCCACGCCCAGGCCCGTGGCCTGGCGCTCGGCTGCATGGTCGCGCGATGGCAGCTGGAGGACGCGCCCGGCCTGTTGTCGCTGCTGCGCGCCGACGCCAGCTTCCTCGCGCCCGGGCTGGAACTGAAATGGGATCGGCTGCGGCCCGCGCCCGAGCGCTTCGACTTTCGCGACGCCGATTTCCTCTTCGACCTCTCCGCGCGCGAGGGCTTCGGCAAGGTGCGCGGCCACGCGCTGCTCTGGCACGAGGCGCTGCCGCGCTGGTTCGATCCGAACGGCGACGCCGCCGCGATGCGCCGGGCGCTGGCGCTGCACATCCGCACCGTCGCCGGGCGGTACGCCGGGCGTGTCGGCAGTTGGGACGTGGTGAACGAGCCGATCTACGAGTGGGACCGTCGGCCGGACGGGCTGCGTGCGACGCCCTTCCTGCGGGTGCTCGGGCCGGACTATGTCGCGATGGTCCTGGAGATGGCAGCGGAGGCCGATCCGGCCGCGCGGCTCGTGGTGAACGACTACGACCTTGAACTCGCCTCGCGCGACCAGGCCTTCCGGCGCCGGATGATGCTCGAACTGCTGAACCGGCTGGTCAGGCGTGGCGCGCCGGTGCGCGCGCTCGGCATCCAGGCGCATCTCGCACCGCGTTCGGCGCCGCTGGACCCGGAGGTGCTGCGGCGCTTCATCCGCGACGTTGCCTCGCTTGGCCTGAAGGTGGAGATCACGGAACTCGACATGGTGGATCGCCTTCTCCCCGGTGAGCCCGCGCTGCGTGATGCGGCGAATGCGGCGATGTACCGGGACTTCCTCTGGGCTGTGCTGTCGGAACCCGCCGTGGACACGGTGGTGCTCTGGGGACTGTCCGATCGCCATGGCTGGCAGGATGACAGCAGGGCGGCGCGCCGGAAGGATGGGCTTCCGGCCCGCACCAACGCTTATGACCGCGAGCTGCGCCGAAAACCCGACTGGTACGCCATCCGGGACGCCCTGCGCGACGCGCCGCGGCCGGGCTGAGCCATGCGCCAGCTCCTCGCAACGCTCTCCGCGCCGCTCTCCGGCGGGGTGTCCCGCCAGCTTTCCCGCAATACAACGGTCATCCTCGCCGGCTACGGGGTACAGTTGGTCACCCAGATGGGCTGGCTGCTGCTCGCGGTCCGGACCCTCGGCCCCGCGGGCTACGGGCTCTTCGCGAGTCTCACCGCGATCACCATTGCCGCCTCCTGCTTTGTCGGTTGGGGCTGCGACCAGCTCCTCATCCGGGCAGTATCGCGGGATGCGGGCGCGCTGCGACCCTGGCTCGGGCATAGCCTGGGGCTGATCACCGTCACCGGGGTTGGGCTGATCCTGCTCGGGATGCTCGTGCTTCCGGTGCTGGAGGTCGGGCGCATCGGGGCGCTGCCGCTCTTCCTCGTGCTGGTGTCCGACCTCGTGCTGGCCCGCTACGCGAACCTCTGCATCGCCGTCTTCATGGCCACGGAGCAGGCATGGCGGCAATCGGCCGTGACCATCATCATCGGTGGCTGCAGGCTCGTCGCGATCACCGCCGCCGCGCTCCTGCCGGGCGTGCTGACGATCCAGGCCTGGTCAGGCTGGTACGCCGGCGCCTCGATGGTGGCGGCGGTGCTCTGCCTCGGCATGACCATCCGCGAGCACGGCGCCCCGCTGCCGCGCTGGATGGGCGGGCATCTGGCGGAAGGCATTACCTTTGCCGCCGAGAGTGCGGTGCAGGCCTCCGCGCGCGACCTCGACAAGCCGATCGTGCTGGAGGTCGCGGGCGCCGAGGCCGCGGGACTCTACGCGGCGGCCTTTCGCATCGTCGAGACGCTCGGCATGCCGGTGCGCGCGCTTGCCTCCGCCACCTACGCGCGGATGTTCCGCCTTGCCCATGAGGATCCGGGGCGCTGCGTCGCCTACGCGAACCGCCTGATCCCCGCGGCGGCGGCGATGGCGGGCCTGGGTGGTCTCGCCCTCGCGCTCGCGGCGGGGCTGCTGCCGCTCGTCTTCGGTGAGCGCTACGCGGAACTGCCGCTCGTCGTACGGCTCACCGCCGTCTTTCCGCTCTTCGCCGGCGTCTACGGGATTTGGGCGGACGCGCTGAGCGCGACCGGCCGGCAGCGGCACCGGCTCGCCCTCGTCTGCGTCTCTCTCGTCCTGACAATGGTCCTCTGCTGGATCGGGGTGACGGCACAGGGCTTGGAGGGCGCCGCGCTCGCGCGCGTGGCTGTGATGGGGATAACGGCGGCCCTGGCCTGGGCCGCGCTGCCGCGGCGTTCCTGAGGGGCTGCTATGCCCGCGCGCAGATCGTATCGATCTGTTGATGTTTCGCGGCGCTGGACAGACCGGCGCCGAGTTGTCTGAGCCACGTTACTAGGAATAGGCATGTCAAGTAACATGATTGTGTTGACCCCGAGTTGATCTCCACTCAGGCTGTTCGGCACCACCCCAGCGCGGAACGGAAAATGCGCCCGCTCGTCCTGCTTGCCGTCCTCCTCGCGCTGGCAGCCCCGTCTGCCACCCGCGCCAATGCCGTTCTGACACCCGAGCAGCGGAGCGCGGCGGAGGCGGCTACCCGGAGCCTGATTGCTCAAGCGGCCACCACGGCCCTGCCGCCGGAGCCGCGGGTGCGCCTGCACCGCTGGCCCGGCTTCTTCGCCCGCTGGGGCGCCGCCACCGTGACCCAGGGTGAGGCGGAGCGGATGCTCGTGGATGGGCGCGCGGAATCCGCCTATCGCAATACATGGGATGGGCAGCGCATCTACCTGACGGCCGCGGCGGGCGGCACCGTCAGCTTCTTCCTGCCGCCCTCCGTCGAGGACAACCAGGGTTTCTCGCGCCGCGCGCGCGAGGCCGGCGTCGAGTTCCTGGTGGAGGACGGCACCTGGTCGGACGTTGCCTGGAGCATCGGCAAGTTCCTGCTTGTCGTCGCGGGGGTGAGCGGCACCCTCTTCCTTCTTTACCTGCTTGACCGGCGGCGCGGGCGTTCCGAGATTCGGCGCGCCGTGCTCTTCCGGAAAGGCTCGCGCAAGGCGGCCGGGGCGGATGGCACCCAATCCGTGACCTTCGCGAACGTCGCGGGGCAGGACGCCGCCAAGGAATCCCTCCTGGAAGTCGTGGAGTTCCTCCGTGATCCCGCCCGCTTCGCGATCCTTGGCGCGCGCGTGCCGAAAGGCGTGCTGCTGGAGGGTGATCCGGGCAACGGCAAGACGCTCCTCGCCCGCGCCGTGGCGGGGGAGGCGGGGGTGCCCTTCTTCAGCGCCTCCGGCTCTGAGTTCGTGGAGATGTATGTCGGCGTGGGCGCGCGGCGCGTGCGGGATTTGTTCGCGCGCGCCCGGAAGCACCCGGTGAGCATCGTCTTCATCGACGAGATCGACGTGGTCGGCCGCGCGCGCTCGGGCGCGGCGCGGGACGGCGGCTCGCAGGAGCACGACCAGACTATCAACCAGCTTCTCACCGAGCTAGACGGCTTCGACCGCTCCTCCACCATCGTGCTGATCGCGGCGACCAACCGCGCGGACGTGCTCGACACCGCCCTCACGCGCCCGGGGCGGATCGACCGGCGCATCTTCGTCCCGGGACCCGACGTGCGGAGCCGCGAGGCCATCCTTGGCGTCCATGCGCGCCGCGTGCGGCTGGCCGGCGGCGTCAGCCTCCCCGAGGTGGCCAGCATGACGCCGGGTTTCTCCGGCGCGGACCTGGCGAACCTGCTGAACGAGGCCGCCATCGCCGCCACGCGCGCCTGCAAGCAGGCGGTAGACATGGACGACCTGCGCGCGTCGATGGATCGCATCCTCCTCGGCGAGAAGCGGCCCGCCGGCGCCATGTCGGAGGCGGAGCGCCGCGTCGTCGCCTATCACGAGGCCGGGCACGCGATCGTCGCGATGCGGATGCCGGGCGCGGATCCGGTGCGGCGCGTGACCGTCGTTCCCCGGGGTCGCTCGCTGGGCGCCGTCGTGCAGACACCGGACCGCGACCGCCATCTCTGGAGCCGCGGCCTGCTGCAGGGCAGGCTGGCGGTGACCATGGGCGGGCGCGCGGCGGAGGAGATCATCCTCCCGCCCGAGGAGGTCACCGGGGGTGCCTCCGGTGACATCGCGCACGCGACGAAGATCGCGCGGGAGATGCTGGGCCGCTACGGCATGGACCCCGAGCTCGGTTGCGTGGACCTCCTCGGCGACGGTCGGGGGCCGGGCGCTTCGGCCGCCGCGCTCGACCGGCTGGACGAGTTGGTCTCGGCCGAGATCGCCCGGGCGCTCGGCACCGCGCGCCGCGTGCTGGAGGAAGAGGTCGAGTCCCTGCACGCCCTCGCCTCACGCCTGCTGGAGGAGGAGACGCTCACCGGGGACGAGGCGCGCCGCGTGGTGGAAGCGGCGGCGCGCCGCCCGCTCGCCGCGGCGGCGTGAGGGACGGGGGCTAGAACCCCGCCAAACGCTTGCGCGCGGTGTCGATCACCCGCACCGCCTCCTCCCAGAGGCCAAGTGCGGGCAGTTCCTGCGGGGCGAAGAAACGCGCCTCGCTCGCATCGTCGCCCGCTCGCGGCTCGCCGGAAGCCCAGCGGCCGGCATAGTCGATGATCGTGTAGTGGAAGCGGACGACGCCCGCCTCATCTCGGTGCAGGACATCGACGCAGGCCACCAGCGCCAGCGGGCCGACCTCGATCCCCGCCTCCTCCAGCAATTCCCGCCGGGCGGCGGCCTCGGCTGTTTCGCCCAGGTGCTGGGCGCCGCCGGGCACGGACCATTCCCCGGCGCGCGGCGGATGGCTGCGGCGGACGAGCAGCACGTCCTCGCCGCGAAAGGCGAGGCAGCCGATGCCGACCCAGGGGCGGTCCGGATACTCGCGCGCGCTCACCCCGCGCGCTTCCGGAGGGTCTCGATGCTCGGGGCGAAAGCGGGCAGCTTCCAGGCGCCGACCTGGTAGGCCCAGCCACGCCAGCGCGCGTTCAGCCGCGCGGCCTCGTCGTCTCCGGCGGCGGCCAGGGTCATCCAGACGTCGCCGCCGGCCAGGCGCATGCGGGCGGTGATCGTCAGGTTGTCGGTGAGGGTGAAGCGGCCCTCCCCGGCGGGCTCGCCGGGCGCCTCGGCCTCGGGGCGCACATCCAGCAGCGTCAGGCCCTCCAGCGCGCGGCCGACTTCGTCGAGCGAGATCTCGTCCGCCGGGGGCGCATCCGGCGGGGCGGCGATGGCAAGGCGCCCGTCCGGCCCCTCGCCGCGGCGCAGCTCGACCGTCTTGCCATCCCGCGTGCCGGCGACGGCGCGCACGCGCTCCTCGGGCAGGCTGGCGATCTCCCTGTCGATCCAGAGCTGCGGGTCGGCATCGACGGGAAGCCGTCCCTCGGCGAGGTAGGACTGGCTCTCGCCGGGCCGGCGGACATAGGCGCTCTCGGCCGCGCTGCCCGGCCCCGCGCCCTGGGTGCGGGTGCGGCGGCGGCCGACCACCAGTTCCGCCAGCGGCGCCCCGGTGCCGTCCAGCACGCGAAGCAGCAACGAGGTGGCGTTCGGGCCAGGGTCCTCGAGGCCGAGGCGGGAGAGTGCCGCCGGATCGGCCGTGCGCCGCTCCGAAAGGCGCAACTCGGTCAGGCTGACCAGCAACTCGCGCACGCGATCACCGCGCGCGGGGTAGCCGCCCTTCTGCGGCAGGGTCCAGATGTCGCTGGCGCCACGCTCGACAATCAGGCTCGCCGCCCCCTGGCGGGCCTCGATTCGCCGTGCGGCCGCGAGGCGCGGGGGCAGGGAGGGGAAGGCGAGCGGCGCCTCGGAGGGGGCGCCCCCGGTCTCATCGCCGCCTGTGAGGAGGGCGGCGGCGCCGGCCACCACGGCGGCCGCGCCGCCGAGAACGATCAGGTGGCGTCGGTTCAACGGCATGGCGCTACCCCCGGGCCGCTGCGCGTCGCCGGGCGCGCAGCACGGCGAGGCCGATGGCGAAGGCGGTGATCAGGGCAGGGACAAGAGCGATGTTGATCACGCGCAGCCAGGTCTCCAGGCTCTCGATCCCCTGGCGCAGCCCGCGCTGCACGCCGCGCAGCTCCTGGCGGGTGCGGACGATCTCGGCGCGGGCGGCGTCGATCTCGGCGCGCTGCTCGGGGGTGATGACGGTCTGGGCGCTTCCGCCCGGTCCCTGCCGCAACTCGCGCAGGCGGCGCTCGGTGGCCTGCAGGCGCTCGGTCAGGCCGCGCTCCGTCTGGCGGTAGCGGGCATCGGCATCGGCCCGCATCTCGTCCACGCGGGTGAAAGGCCGCAGGCTTTCCCCGCGGGAGCGGAGGGAGATGAGGCTGTCGCCGCCGGCCAGCGTGTCCGCGAGATTGGTGACGAGGGAGCCGTTGTCGCTCGTCGGCGTGGCGACCTGCTGGCCGAAGAAATCCTGCGTGCGGACCCAGAAGCGGTCCTCCAGCAGGTCGGCGTCGTTGCCGACGACGAGGTTCACCGGGCCGCTGGAGGCGCCGCGATGCGCGGGGAGGTCGGGCGCGCGCGCCGTGCCTTCGGGCAACGCGGGCGCTCCCTCGGGGAAGGCGGAGTTCAGCACGCCCCGGACGCGCGCCAGCAGGACGTGGCGGCCACCATCGGGGCGGAAATCGGCCAGCAGGCGTGTCGGGTCGGGCTCGCGCACGCGGGCGGCATCGACCACCGCCGACTGCGCGGAGGAGGTGACGAGGGGCGTCAGCTCGATCGATGAGCCCTGCCGCTTCCGGACCTCGCCGGCGCTGGCGAAGGTCACCTGGGCCAGGTCGGCGCTCGCGACGTCCGTGCGGCTGAGGCTGTCTCCCTGCGCGCTGAACCAGGCGAGGTAGTCCACGGCGCCCACGCGATCGCCGGGGCCCGCCCGCACGCGCCAGGCGCCCCGCTGGTCCACCACCACCTTGTCGGACGGTGCCTCGATCCCCCAGGCGTTGAAGAGGCGGTCCAGGTTTGATGCGGTGGAGGCCGCCGGCCGGCCCGTGGGATCGGGGCGCGCCGCCTGGCTCTCGCTGTGCGGGTCGGTGAGCGCGAAGAGCTTGCCGCCGCGCATGACGAACTGGTCGATCGCGTAGAACGTCGCCTCCGGCAGGTTCTGCGCGTGAGCGACGAGCAGCACGCCGATATCGGCCGGGATGGCCTGCGCGTCGGCCGGAACGTCCCGCACGGTGAAGAACTGGCGGAGCTGGGTCATGACCTGGAAGGGCTGCCCGGCGCCGGGCACGCGCATCATCATCGCGCGCGGGTCGCCATTCAGCGGCAGGGAGGAGATGACGCCGAGCACGGGCCGCGTCGGGTTCGACAGCTCGTAGACGAGGCGCGTCAGGTCGTATTCGAGGAAGCGCTCCCGGTCCGGCTGGAAGAAGGCCACGCTGCGCTCGTCGTCCAGCAGGTTGGAGCCGGCGAGGCCGAAATAGACGCTCTCCCCGCCATTATCGAGCGGCACGCCCTGAAGGCCGGCGGCGAGAGCGCGGTCCTCGGTCTCGGAGAAGGGCTCGGGGTCGAGGATCTCGAGCCTGAGCTTACCGCTGGAGAGCGAGACGTATTCCCGCAGCATCTCCCGCACGCGGTCGGCATAGGCGCCAAAGACCGGCACCGCGGCGCCGAGGCGGCGGGAGTAGAAGAAGCGGAGGGTAATGGGATCCTTGAGGTTCCCGAGCACCTGCCGCGTGCCGTCCGAGAGCGTGTAGAGGTGCTGCTCCGTCAGGTCGATCCGGGCACGGGCGAGGAAGCGGTCGGCGAGGAGGTTGATGCCGACCGCCAGCACCGCGACGGCCAGCAGCGCGCCGAGGGGGAGCCAGGGGCCGCGGGCGCGGCGGATCGGGGGCGTGGTGTCGCTCACGGTCAGTCCGCCTTGCGAAGATCGACGGCGACGGCGTTGGCGAAGAGCCAGACGCCGATGAAGCTGGCGAAGAAGATCAGATCACGCAGCGAGATCACCCCGCGCGAGAAGGCCGCGAGCCGGTCCGTGAGGGAAAGCCCGCGGGCGATCTCGGCCAGGGCCGGGGTGTTGCGGTTGAGGAACTCGGTCACGACCGGGGATCCCGTGGCGGCGAAAAGGAAGCACACGGCAACCGCAAGGACGAAGGCGATAACCTGGTTCTTCGTCAGCGCAGAGATGGCAGCGCCCACCGCGAGATAGGCGCCGGCGACCATCAGGCAGCCGAGATAGCCCGCCGCGATCACCCCGTTGTCCGGGTCGCCCAGGATGTTCACGGTGATGACCAGGGGGAAGGTCAGCGCCAGCGCGATGGCGCAGAAGGCCCAGGCCGCGAGGAACTTCCCGAGCACCGCCTGCCACTGGGCGATCGGCAGCGTCAGCAGCAGCTCGATCGTGCCGAGCCGCCGCTCCTCCGCCCAGAGGCGCATGGTGATGGCGGGGACGAGGAACAGGAAGAGCCAGGGCACGAAGGAGAAGAAGGGCTGCAGGTCCGCCGTGCCCCGCGCGAAGAAGCCGCCGAGGGTGAAGGTGAGGGTGCCCGACATCACCAGGAAGATGACGATGAAGACATAGGCGACGGGGGTAGCGAAGTAGGAGGCGAGTTCCCGCCGCGCGACGGTGAGCGTGCCGCCCATCACGCGGCCTCCCGCGTGAGGTTGCGGAAGACGGTGTCGAGGTCCCGGCCGCGGGAGGAGAGTTCCGCCGGCGTGGCATCCGCCACCACGCGCCCGCGGGCGATGACGATGGCGCGCGTGCAGACGGCGCCGACTTCCTCAAGGATGTGGGTGGAGATGATCATCGCCTTGCTCGGCGCCATGCGCGCGATGAGGTTGCGGACCTCGTGCTTCTGGTTGGGGTCGAGGCCATCCGTCGGCTCGTCCAGCACGAGCACCGGCGGGTCGTGCAGCAGGCTTTGCGCGAGGCCGACGCGGCGCTTGAAGCCCTTGGAAAGCGTCTCGATCGGTTGGAGGCGCACCTCCTCCAGACTGGTCGCGCGCATGGCATCGTGAACGCGGTCCGCCGCCTCGGTGCCGCGATAGCCGCGGGCGCGGGCGGTGAAGGCAAGGAAGCCCTGCACGGTCATTTCAGGGTAGGTGGGCGCGCCCTCAGGCAGGAAGCCGAGGTGGCGCTTGGCGGCCACGGGGCGTTCCACCACGTCCTCGCCCATGATGCGGGCGGTGCCGGTGGTGGGCGTCACGAAGCCAGCGAGCATTTTCATGGTGGTGGACTTGCCCGCGCCGTTCGGCCCGAGGAACCCGAGGACCTCCCCGGCGCGGACTGTGAAGGAGATATTGTCCACGGCGGTGAAGCCGCCGAAGCGCTTCGTCAGCCGGTCGATCTCGATATGCGCGGCGGTCACGTTGCATCCCCCTGAGGACGGGGGGCCGGGCGCCCCCGCCGGGCCGGGTTACGGCGGGGCGGGAAGGGGCGCAAGGGGCCGTTACCGGCGCTTACCCGGCCGCCAGCGGCTTCAGCGTCTGGTCGTGGCCGAAAAGATCCAGCAGGGCGCGCGCCGCGCGGCCACGCTCGGTGCCGACGAGGTCCGGATCCTTCTGAAGGAGCAGTTCCGCGTCCTGGTGCGCCACCCGGACGAGCGGCCCGTGGCGCTGCGGGTCGGCGATGCGGCGGCCGATCTGCCCGGCCTGGCGAGTGCCGAGCGCGTCCCCACCGCCGCGGAAGTCAAGGTCGGCGTCGGCAATGACGAAGCCGTCCTCCGTATCCCGAATCACGGCCAGCCGCCGTTTCTCGCCCTCCGCCAGTTCGGAGGAGGGCAGGAGAAGGCAGAAGGACTGCGCGCTGCCCCGCCCGACCCGGCCGCGGAGCTGGTGCAGGGCCGAGAGGCCGAAGCGCTCCGCCTGCTCGATGATCATGATGGTGGCCTCGGGCACGTCCACGCCGACCTCAACCACCGTCGTGGCGACGAGCAGCTGCGCGCGTCCGGCGGCGAAGTCGCCCAGGGCCGCCTCACGCACCTCCAGGCTCTGCGCGCCATGGGCGAGGCGGACCGCCTCGCCGAAAACCTCCTTCAGGGCGGCGAAGGTGGTTTCGGCGGCCACGTTGTCATGCGCCTCGCCCTCCTCGATGGCGCGGACCACCCAGTAGGCTCGGTTCCCAGTGGCGAAGGCGCGGCGGAGCGCCGCCAGAACTTCGTCGCGCCGCTCGCGGCTGACGATCCGGGTGACGATCGGCTTGCGCCCCGCCGGACGGCCCTCCAGGCGGGAGACGGCCATTTCCCCCCACTGGGTGAGGAGGAGGGTGCGGGGAATGGGGGTCGCCGTCATCACCAGCACGTCGGTCTCGCTGCCCTTCTCGGTCAGCATCAGGCGCTGGGCGACGCCGAAGCGGTGCTGCTCGTCCACCACCACCAGGGCGAGGTCGCGGAACTGCACGCCCTCCTGGAACAGCGCGTGGGTGCCCACGACGAGGGGGAGGGATCCCTCCGCCAGGCGGCGGAGGACGCGGGAGCGCTCCTTTCCCTTCACGCTGCCGGCGAGGAGGGCGCATTCTACGCCCGCCGCCCCGGCCAGCCGCTGGAAGGTGCGGAGGTGCTGGCGGGCAAGGATCTCCGTCGGTGCCATGATGGCGGCCTGGGCACCCGCCTCCACCGCGCGGAGCATGGCCAGGAGGGCGACGAGGGTCTTTCCGCTGCCGACATCGCCCTGGAGCAGGCGCAGCATCCGCCGGGGCGCCGCGAGGTCGGCGTCGATCTCGGCCAGCGCCTGGGCCTGGGCGGGGGTGGGCTCGTGACCGAAGGCGGCGAGGGCAGCTTCCCGCAGCGTGCCGTCACCGTGGAGGGACCGACCGGGCCGCTCCAGCACCGCGCGGCGGACGAGACCGATGGCGAGCTGGCCGGCGAGCAGCTCGTCATAGGCCAGGCGATCGACCGCCTCCGGCCCGGGAACCGCCTGCGGTGCCTGGAGGGCGCGCAGGGCCTCGGCGAAGCCCGGCCAGCGGCGGCGGCGCAGGTGGGTGGGGTCCTGCCACTCCGGTAGTTCCGGCAGCCGGGTGAGCGCGGCGCCCATGGCCTTCCCGACGTCCTTCGGCCCCAGCCCCTTCACCAGCGGCCAGACCGGCTGGATCTCCGGGATCGTGTCGGGCGGGGAGACGAATTCCGGCGCATCCATCTGCCAGCGCGCCCCGTAGCGGCGGACGCGGCCCGAGACGGTGCGGGGAGCGCCCTCCGGGAAGGCGCGGTGCAGCCAGGGCCCCACCCAGCGTGCCCTCAGGAAGTAAACGAGGTCGATCATCGACCGCTCGCTCGTCGCCTTCACCACCCAGGGCTGGGACGGGTTCCGGGGGGCGGCGACCTCCTCCACCAGCAGGGGCACCGTTGCTATGTCTCCGTCGGCCGCGTCGGCGAGGCGGGTGACGCGCTTCCGGTCGAGGTAGCGTTCGGGCAAGTGAAACAGGAGGTCCAGCACCCGCGGCCCCGCGGCATCGGTGAGCTGGCGCACCTTCCCCACCGCCTCCGGAAGGCTGTCGAGCGGGGCGAGGAGGGGGAGGAGGTGTTCGGGGTGGTCTGGCATGATCTGGCGCGCGGGTTATATGGCACGCCACGAACGAATGCCGAACGGGCCCCCAGCAATGAGTGACGAAGCGAACGAACTCTCCCCGCGCCGCCGGCGTTTGCTGTTCCGGGCGGCCCATCGCGGCACGAAGGAGACGGACCTGCTGATCGGTGGCTTCGTGTCGGACCGGATCGAAGCCTTCTCCGAGCAGGAGCTGGATGATGTCGAGGAGATCCTGGAACTGCCCGACGTGGACCTCACCGACTGGCTCTCGGGCCGCCGCCCCGTGCCCGCAGATCTGCAATCCCCCATGATGCGGCGGCTGCTGGAGGCGAGCGCGCTTCCCGGCGCGGGGGTCCCCGCCGCAGTACGGAAACTCTGATGGCTTCCAAGACGTCCCGCGGCCTTGAGGTTTATGGCGCGCCGGAGGGGTATGACGGGCTGCTCGTCGCCCGCCGCCGGGCGGAGGAGTCGGGCGGCATCCTGCATGTCTGCCGCGACGATGCCCGCATGCAGCGCATGGCCGATGCCCTGGCTTTTCTCGCGCCCGAGGCGGAAGTGTTGAGCTTCCCGGCCTGGGATTGCCTGCCTTACGACCGCGTTTCCCCGAATCCCGAGATCGTGGCCGAGCGCGTGGCGACCCTGACGCGGCTGATGGAGCCGCCCGGCCGGCCGCGCATTGTGCTGACGACGATTAACGCCCTCGTGCAGAAGGTGCCGCCGCGGGCGGTCTTCGCCGGCGCCACCCTGCGGCTGTCCAAGGGCGGCCGGACTGACCCCGACAAGCTGATCGCTTTCCTGGAGGCCAATGGCTACGGCCGCGCGGGCACGGTGATGGAACCGGGCGAGTACGCGGTGCGCGGCGGCATCATCGACCTCTATCCCGCGGGCGAGCCGGACCCGGTGCGGCTGGACCTCTTCGGCGACGAGATCGAGAGCATCCGCCACTTTGATCCCGGCACGCAGCGCAGCGGCGAGGCGCTGGAGGAGCTCTGGCTGCGGCCGATGGGCGAGGTCTTCCTCGATCCCGACTCGATCACGCGGTTCCGCAGCGGCTATCGCGACCTCTTCGGCCCCGCGGCGGGGGACGACCCGCTCTATGTCAGCGTCTCCGCCGGGCAGCGGCACCCGGGGATGGAGCACTGGGCTGGGCTGTTCCACGAGTCGATGGAGACGCTGCTCGACTATCTCGGGGCCGCCTCAGTCAGCCTCGACCACCAGGCCGAGGATTCGCTCGAGGCGCGGCTCGAGATGATCGAGGATCATTACGAAGCCCGCCGCCTGCCCCCGCGCGAGGGCGAGGTTCCCTATCGCCCCGCGCCGCCCGGCCGCCTCTACCTCGACCGCAAGGGCTGGGACCGGATGCTCTCCGGCGGCCCGCTGCTGCGCTTCAGCCCTTTCGGCAAGCCCGAAGGCGGGGAAGGGGTGGATGCCGGCGGCCGCCAGGGCCGCGTTTTCACCGAGGTGCGCCAGGCCGGCGGCAATGTCTTCGACGCCTTCCACGACCACGCCAAAGCCATGGCGGGGCAGGGGCGGCGCGCCATCCTCGCGGGCTGGACGCGCGGCTCGCGCGACCGGTTGGCGAACCTCCTGCGCGAGCACCGCGTGCCCACCCAGATGGTGGACCACTGGGCCGCCACCCAGGCGCTGCCGCCGGGCGTGGTGGGGCTGGCGGTCTGGGGGCTGGAGCGCGGCTTCATCGGCGCGCCCGGCGCCGACGGCGAGCCCGGCATCTCCGTCACCGGCGAGCAGGACCTGCTGGGCGACCGCATCGCCCGTCCGCCGCGCCGCCGCAAGCGCGCCGACCAGTTCATCGCGGACGCGACCGAGATCGAGGAAGGCGACCTCGTCGTCCATGCCGACCACGGCATCGGGCGCTATGACGGGTTGCAGACGCTGGACGCCGGCGGCGCCCCGCACGACTGCCTGCGGCTGCTCTACGAGGGCGGCGACAAGCTGTTCCTGCCCGTCGAGAACATCGAGGTTCTGACGCGCTTCGGCAGCGATTCCGCCGGCGTCTCGCTCGACAAGCTCGGCGGCGTTTCCTGGCAGAACCGCAAGGCGAAGGCAAAGTCGCGCATCCAGGACATGGCGGCGCAGCTCATCCGCACCGCCGCCGAGCGCCAGACGAAGGAAGGGGTGATGGCCACCCCGCCCGAGGGCGCCTGGGACGAGTTCTGCGCCCGCTTCCCCTTCGCCGAGACCGACGACCAGCTCCGCGCCATCTCGGACATCCTGGAGGATCTCTCTGCCGGCAAGCCGATGGACCGGCTCATCTGCGGCGATGTCGGCTTCGGCAAGACCGAGGTGGCGCTGCGCGCCGCCTTCGTGGTGGCCATGACGGGGGCGCAGGTGGCGGTGGTGGTGCCGACCACGCTGCTCTCCCGCCAGCACTTCCGCACCTTCTCCGCGCGATTCGAGGGGCTGCCGATCAAGGTCGCGCAGCTCTCCCGCATGGTGACGCCGAAGGAGATGGCGGTGGTGAAGGAGGGGGTGAAGGACGGCTCCATCAACATCGTCGTCGGCACCCATGCGGTGCTCGCCAAGGGCGTGGAGTTCGCCGACCTCGGCCTGGTGATCGTGGACGAGGAGCAGCATTTCGGCGTGGCGCACAAGGAGCGGCTGAAGTCGCTCAAGGCCGACGTGCACGTGCTGACCCTGACGGCGACCCCGATTCCGCGCACGTTGCAGCTGGCCCTCTCGGGCGTGCGGGAGATGAGCGTGATCGCGACGCCGCCGGTGGACCGGCTGGCCGTGCGCACCTTCATCATGCCCTGGGACAGCGTGATCATCCGCGAGGCCGTGCAGCGCGAGCGCTTCCGCGGCGGGCAGGTCTTCTGCGTGGTCCCCCGCCTGGAGGACCTGCCGAAGGTCGCGACGCGGCTGGCCGAGATCGTACCGGAGGTGCGGATCGCCCAGGCGCATGGCCGGCTGACGCCGACCGAGCTTGAGCGGGTGATGACCGAGTTCGGCGACGGGAAGTACGACATCCTGCTCTCGACCAACATCGTCGAGAGCGGGCTGGACATGCCCGCGGTGAACACCTTGATCATCCACCGCGCCGACATGTTCGGGCTGGCGGGGCTGTATCAGCTTCGCGGGCGCGTCGGGCGCGGGAAGCAGCGGGGCTATGCCTATCTTACCTGGCCGCCCTCGCACCGGCTTTCGGCGGCGGCGCAGAAGCGACTGGAGGTGATGCAGACGCTGGACAACCTCGGCGCTGGCTTCACCCTCGCCTCCCACGACCTCGACATTCGCGGCGCCGGCAACCTGCTCGGCGACGAGCAGTCCGGCCATGTGCGGGAGGTCGGCATCGAGCTCTACCAGCAGATGCTGGAGGACGCGGTGCAGGACATCCGCAACCGCCAGCGGGGCAAGGGAGGGAAGGGCGAGGCGCCGGATCGGGACTGGACGCCCAACATCAACCTCGGCCTGCCGGTGCTGATCCCCGAGGACTATGTGCGCGACCTTCCCGTGCGCCTGGGCCTGTATCGCCGCATCGGCGGGCTGGCGAACGAGGCGGAGCTGGAGGCGATGGCGGCCGAGCTGGCCGACCGCTTCGGCCCCATCCCGGAGGAGGTGGAAAACCTTCTCCAGGTCGTCTCCATCAAGCGCATGTGCCGCGAGGTGGGGGTGGAGAAGCTCGATGCCGGTCCCAAGGGCGTGGTGCTGGCCTTCCGCCGCAACCAATTCGCCAATCCCGGCGGCCTTGTCGCCTGGGTGGCGACCCAGAAGGGCGGCGTGAAGCTGCGGCCGGACCACAAGCTGGCCGTGGTGCGCGAGATGGAGCTGGCGCAGCGGGTGAAGGTCGCGCGGGAGATCCTTCAGGCGCTGCTGCGGGTGGCGACGCAGTCCAAGGCGGCGTGAGGCCGGCGCTCAGGCTGGGATTGCGCCGCCCGGCCGCACCGCGATCTCGCGGATGAGCTTCGCGCGCAGCGCGCGTGCAAAGTCGGCGCGGGTCTCGGCAGTCATGACGAAGGCGCCGTCGCCGGCGATCACCGTCTCCTCATAGGTGCTGGTGAGGCCGGGGCGGCCACCCTCGATGGCCAGGGCGTTCACCGTGATGCCCTGCGCGGCGGCGGCCTGTCGGGCGATCCCCACAGGGTTGATGCTCCGCATGTCCGGGGCATCCCCCGAGAGGTCAATGACCTTCTCCCGCGAGGGCCAGGGTGCGCGGGCGATGAGAGCGGCCGCGTGATCTACGGCGTCCCCGATGGCGTTCCAGGACTGGCGGGAGCGGGGCGCCTCCGTCACGGCGCGGGCGAGGGCCTCGGCGGAGGGGCGGCCCTCGACCCGGTGCCAGTCCACGACAGTCGCGGCGCCCCCGGGCGCGCCCCACTCGACCAGTGCGACCCCGATGGAGGAGCGCGGCCCGGCGGCGATGGCGGAGAGGACGGCGGGGTGGGTCATGGCCTCTGCGCAGCCTTCCCGCTGGAGGCGGAACTCGTCGGCGTCGATGCTGCCGGAGGCGTCGATCGCGAGGACGAGGAGCAGGTCCACCTCGCCCGCCTGGGCGGCGGCGCGGCTGGTGGCGAGGGCCGGCGGCAGGACCAGCGCCGCGCGGCGGCCGATTCCGCCCGCGCTCACACGAACTCCGTGAGGGCGACGTCCAGCAGGCGCTGTAGCACCTCCGGCTCCTGCGCGCCGGCGATGGCGTGGCGTCCGGCGATCACGAAGCAGGGCACGCCGTTGATGCCAAGGCGATGCGCGCGAAGATTCTCGGACTGCACGGCCTCCATCTCCTGCTCTCCGGCGAGGAACCGGCGGGTGGCGGCGCGCTCCAGCCCGGCGTCGGCCGCGATGCCGGCGAGGGTCGCGTGGTCGGCGATGTCGGCGCCCTCCGCGAAATGGGCGACGAAAAGGCGGTCCACCACCTCTTCCGCCGCGCCGCGCCGGGCCGCCAGGCGCACTAGGCGATGGGCATCGACGGAGGGCGGGGTGCGGTGGATGAGGTCGAAGCGGAAGGGAACGCCCTCGGCCCGGCCCATCTCCGTGAGGGTCGCGTGCAGGCGCCGGGTGCGGTCGGCCTGTCCGGGGCGCCGGGCGAAGGGCTCGCGCGCCGGCGGCTGCTCGGGGTTTAGGAGGAAGGGGCGCCAGATGAGCTCGGTCGCGATCTCGGGGCGCGCGCGGAGGGCGCGGCGGAGCCGGCGGGTTCCGATGAAGCACCAGGGGCAGACGAGGTCGAAGACAACCTCGATCGCGAGCCGGTGGCGCTGGGGGGAGAGGGCATTCACCGGCCAAGCCTAGCGCCGGGCGGGGCTGCCGGGCCAGTCTTGTTCACGCGCCTTGCTCATGCCGGCTCAGGTTCATCGGGCGGAGGTAACGCCGACCTGACGGCACATTTCCAGCAGGAGGCATTCGGAGCAGCGCGGGCGCTCCCCCGTGCAGACGAACTTGCCGAAGGGCACCAGCCGCTCGTTGATCTCGATCCAGTAGCGGCGGGGCAGAACCGCCTCCAACGCGGCCATGCTGCGCTCGGGCGTGGGGGCGGCGATGATACCCCAGCGGTTCGTCACGCGGTGGACGTGGATGTCTACCGCGATGGCTTCCTGCCCGAAGGCGACGCCCAGGGTCAGGGCCGCGATCTTGGGGCCGACGCCACGGAAGGCGGTAAGCCCCTCCATCGTGTCCGGCACCCTGCCGCCGTGCTCCTCGATGATGCTTCGGGAGAGGGCGAGGATGTCGCGCGCCTTGGGCTCGGGAAAGGTCGCGCCGTGGAGGAGCTCGATCAGGCGGGGCTCGTCGAGGGCGGCCATCTCGGCGGGCGTCCGGGCCACGGCAAAGAGGCGGAGGCAGACGGGGGTGGTCACCTCGTCCCGCGTTCGGGCGGAGATCAGGGTCGCGACGAGCTGCTCGAAGGGTGAGCCGTACCCGCGGTCCCTGAGGTCGAACATGGCCGCCTTGGGCCGGTCGGCCAGCATCAGCCGCAGCCGGTGGAAGGCCTCGTCATAGTCGAAGGGCGCCTTCGCCGGGGAGGCCGGGCGGGGAGAGGCGGCGGGGCTGAGGGAGGGAGTAGGCATCGCGTGAAAACGCCGGCCGGGTGGCCTGGATGCCAGGGAAGCGTCCCCTGCCGCTGGAACCTGCGCCCTGCCGATACAATCTGAAGAGCGCGCGCCGGGCGGCCGAGGGCGCGCGGGGATCGGACGCCATCCTCCCCCGCAGGCGACGGTTGCGAGGATGGACGGGAATATGGAGTTGACGGGCGGCGACGGGGCGGGGGCGGAAGCCGCCATTGAAGCGACTGGCCTGACGGTGGCCCCCTCTGAGATGCCGGGGCTGGTGCGGATCGTCTCGCGCCACCTGCCCGCGGATGAGGTGGCGGTCCGCCGCGCCCTCTGCGAGCTGCGGCGGCGGGGTTGGGCGACCCGCATCGAGGAGGCGGCCCGGGAGGCCGGACGACTTTGGATCACCTCGGCGGATGCCCGGGCGGCCGCCGCTTCGCTGGATGACCCGGAGCCTGCCGAGGACGCGCTCCTCGCGGCCGCCGACCGCGTCGTCTTGGAGCGCTTTCACGCGGCGGGGACAAGCGCGGAGGCGGTGCTGGAGGCCCTGACGGCCGAACTGGCCGACTCCGGGCGCCAGCTGCGGCCGGAGGCATTGGGCGAGCTGGCCCTTCTGGTGGCGAGGGCGCAGGGGCTGGACCCCGATACCGCCGATCGCCTGCGCGTGCGGGCTGTCCGGACGGAGGAGCGGCGCCGGCGAGAGGTGAACGAAGCCGCCCGCCTGGCGCGCGAACGCCGCCGCGAGGAGGTGCGCCGACTGCGCGACTGGGAGCGCGGCCTGGTGGAGATCGATGACCTTCCGCGGCTGCTCGACTGCTCGCCGAAGGAGGCGCAGCGCTGGGTGAGCGCCGGACTGGTGCCCGTCGCGCGCCGGATCGCCTCCGGCCGGGGTGGAAAGGGGGAGCGGCGGCAGTTCGACCCGGAGGTCGTGGCCTCGCTGCGGCCGGATGTCCTCCACTGGCGCAACGCCGATCGCGACGCCGGCCTGGGTAGCGCCCGAGGCCCCGAGCGGCGGGGCGATGACGGGCGCGGCGGGAGGTCCGCGGCGGTGCCGGCCCAGCCGGCGGCCCATGGCGGCCGGGCGATGAACGCGGCGGTCGCGCGGGTCGCGGCGCTGGACCGCTATGCCGGGCACTTCACCACGGCGCGGGCGCTGGAGCGGCGGATCATCCTCGTCACCGGGCCCACGAACAGCGGCAAGAGCCACACGGCCCTGGACCGGCTGGCCAAGGCCGAGAGCGGCCTGGCGCTCGCGCCGCTTCGCCTGCTGGCGCATGAGTTCCGGGAGGCCCTAGCCGAGCGGGGCGTTGCCGCCTCCCTTACCACGGGGGAGGAACGCATCCCCGCGCCGGGCAGCCGGCACTTGGCCGCGACGGTCGAGATGTGCCCGCTGCACGAGCCGGTGGACGTGGCGATCGTGGACGAGGCGCAGATGCTGCACGACCCCGACCGCGGCGCGGCCTGGACCGCCGCCATCATGGGGGCGCCGGCGCGCGAGGTCTTCGTCCTTGGCTCGCCCGAGGCGGCGCCGATGGTGCGGCGGATCGCCTCCCTCTGCGGTGACACGCTGGAGGAGGTTTCGCTGCAGCGGAAGTCGCCGTTGGTCGCGGCCCGGCACCCGGTGGAGTTGGGCGAACTCGGGGCCGGTGATGCGCTGGTCGCCTTCTCCCGCCGTGACGTCCTGCAGCTACGCGAGGAGCTGATGCGGCGCGGCCGCCGGGTTGCCGTGGTCTATGGTGCCCTGAGCCCGGAAGTGCGCCTTGCCGAGGCCGCGCGGTTCCGGCGCGGGGAGGCCGAGGTGCTGGTGGCGACAGACGCGATCGGCATGGGGCTGAACCTGCCGATCCGTCGCGTCGTCTTCTCGAGCCTGCGGAAGTTCGACGGCCAGCAGTCGCGTGACCTGCTCCCCCAGGAGGTGAAGCAGATCGGCGGGCGGGCCGGCCGCTTCGGCAAGCATGAGGAGGGGGTGGTCGCCGTGCTCGCCGGCGCCGGGGATCCGGCCTTCGTGCGGCGGTTGCTGAACGCCCCGCCCGCGCCGCCGGAGGAGACTCGGCCCCAGGTGCAGCCCGATGCAGACATCATCGCGGCGGTGGCGGGCGAGATCGGCTCGGACAGTCTTTTCGGCGTGCTGGCGCGGATCAAGCGGGCGGTGCTGCGCAAGGACGACCCGAACTACCGGCTGGCGGACATGACCCAGGCCCTCGCGGTCGCGGCGGCGGTGGACGGCGTGCCCGGCCTTTCGCTGCTGGAGCGCTGGACCTACGCGATGTGCCCGATCAACGAGCGGGACAGCGGCGTCGCGCGTCTTACCCGCTGGGCGGTCGATCACGGGGCAGGGCGCCCTGTGAGTCCGCCCATGGCCGGGCACCTGCCGAACCCGCAGCGCGCAGGCGGCGCGGTGCTCGAGACGGCGGAGAAGGTCTATAAGCGCTTGGTCGCGTGGCGCTGGCTCGCGATGCGCTTCCCCGGCGCTTACCAGGAGACCGAAGCGGCGGAGCAGGAGACAGACCGTCTAGACGCGTGGATTGAGGAGGTGCTGCGGCACCAGCGGCGGGGGAAGTCCGTCCTTGCGGCCTGAGTGGGCTTCTTGCGCTCGGTGACGATTTTCTGACGGGGAGGCGATTTTGTGGGGTTGATCCCCTGAGGGCGCGAAGCTAAATAGGGCTCACCGAACGGCGCGGTTGAGCCCGCCGCCCGGTGCTCCGAAGAGGATGCTGACGGTGACGCCTAGAGCGTCTAGTTGGCTTTTCCTCTTCGGTCCTGTTCTATTCCCTGGTGGCGTTCTGGTCGCTGGATACGGCGAGTGGGTAGCTGTCTGGGTAGGGGATCGGATCCCTCGTTCTTTCAAATTCGCATCTGTTTTTTGGAAGTGCAGTTAGAGCTGTGCTGCTGCTGGTGGTGTTGTTTCTGTTGCCTTGTGTGGTGATGGGGATGGTGCTGCTGGTGAGGTGGTATGGTTTTAGCTGATCGAGAGTGGTGAGCGGAGTTAGTGGTCGGCTCATGGTGTTATGCTGGATGGTAAGTTTGGCATGGCATGATGAACTTGAGAGTTTGATCCTGGCTCAGAGCGAACGCTGGCGGCATGCTTAACACATGCAAGTCGCACGGACGGTTTCGGCCGTTAGTGGCGGACGGGTGAGTAACGCGTAGGAAC
>NZ_JONP01000038.1 GCF_000711725.1 Roseomonas aerilata DSM 19363
CACGCGACAGATCTCGCCTTCCTCTCAAACAACTTGCCAATGCCCGTTGGCTGCCTCATAGAGGCAGGTGCGGGTGAAGGCATCTCCGCACTTCGAGATGCGGCCATGCCGATCGGTCTCGCCCGACCGGTAGCGGGTTGGCGTCAGTCCTAGGTAGGGTCCGACGTCTCGCGCGTGTTTGAATCGTGTTGGCTCGTCGTTGGTGGAAAGGAAAGCCACCGCGGTGATCGGACCAACACCGGGAACAGTCATGAACCGCTTGAGGGTGGGCTCGCTGCGCGCAAGGCGGCGGATGTCGCGGTCCAGAGCTGCCACCTGGGTCACTACATGACGCCTGACCTCGGCGAGCCTGGTCACGAGGCCGCTGATCACCGGCTGTCCCTCGGCCAGGGCCTCGGCGCGGCGGACCAGGGCGTCAGTGTTCCCCGGGCCGAGGATCAGGCCGAAGGTCATGAGCAGCCCGCGCAACTGCGCGTCCAGGTCCGTCCGGATCGCCACCAGCCTGCGTCGTGCGGCGAGCAAGGCCAAGCGCTCGTGCGAGGTGAAGCTCTTGGCCGTGACCGCACGATACCAGCCCATTCGCAGGATCTCGGCGAGGCCGCGGGCATCACTGCGGTCAGACTTGGTTGGGCGCATCGAGAGCGCGGCATGGGCGTGCCGTGCGTCCATCAGCACCACCGGCAATCCCACCGAGCTCAGCGCGTGGTACAGCCACGAGGAGGTGGCGCCCGTCTCGAGGCCAATCTTTGCAAGCCGCGGTGCCTTGGTCCGGATGAGACCCATCAGGGCTGTGGGCTCGGCCGCAACCTTGCCCTCGAACATCACAGCCCCTGCGGCATTGATCACGCAGACGCTGATCTCCTTCAGCGAGACATCCAGCGCGACATACTGCTCCATGGCGGCTCTCCCGATGCCAGTGTTGCCACGGTCGAGCCTACGACCCTGGATCAGGAGGAGCCCCCCCGATTACGCCATGTTTTGGACTGCAGGGGGAGGTTAAGCCCTTTGGCGGCAGCGAGGCGAGTTGCTCAGCGCTGGTCCAGGCATGAAGTGCCTCCCAGACCATGGAGGCGTCCCCCTTCCACCGGGGGCGAGGCTTCCAACATCGAACACGGAATGCCTGATTACGCGCGGATACTGAAGCGGCAACAGGTTCTGGCTGACTTCGGTGAACTCGCCTTGCGCTCCCAGGATCGCGACAAGGTTCCGACCGAAGCTTGCCGCCTGGTGGGCGAAGCCCTCGGCACCGGACGCGCCAAGATCCTAGAAACCAGCACGCCGAGCAGCAGCCCCTCGTCTAGGCCGGCGTGGGTTGGGCGGCCGGCACCGTCGGTGGACTGCGTCTGCCCATGGAGGAGCACTCCTCCGAGAGGCATTGTCACATTGTTTGGTGACTAGGCGAGTTTGAGCGCGCGGCGGAGTTCGCGTGACCTTACGCCGCCATCTGGGCACACGTCTCCCGCCGCCAGATCCCAAAGGCTATGGCGGGCTCACGTCGGTACTGATCGGCGGCCATCAGGTGCCGCCGCGGACGGAAGTGGCCATAGATCATCGCGTGCGCCGACAGGAATTGCTGGGCTTGCCCTGGTGACTTGAAGCTCTGCATCGCGCGCTCTCGACGCCGGGTCGGCCGATGCGAGTTCTCGGCACGATTGTTCAGGTAGCGGCTGGTCCGCTGCCGCAGACCGGGCAGGACCTCTCGCTGTGCAACGCCATAGCTGCGGAGCCCGTCGGTGACGATCTTGCGGGGCTTATAATGGAGGCCCACCAGCAGGCGCTTGAAGAAGCGTTTGGCGGCCGTGGCATTGCGGCGCTCCTGCACCAGGATGTCGAGCACGACCCCGTGCTGGTCCACCGCGCGCCAGAGATGAAATGGCTCGCCGTTGATCCTCAGGCACACTTTATCCATGTGCCAGATGTCGCCCGGCCTTGGTCGCCGCTTCCGCAGCTTGGCCGCAAACTCCGTGCCGAAGCGGAGGCACCAGCGGTGGATACTCTCGTAGCTGACCACGCCCCCCCCGCTCGGCCTGGATCAGTTCGATGTCGCGCAGGCTCAGGCTGAACGGGTGGTAGAGCCAGACAGCATGCTGGGTGACTTCGAGCCGGAAGCGGTAACCGGACTAGGTGGTGGACTCAAATGGCATGATAGTGGATCGGGTAGTTGTCACCGCTGGCGGTCGGGAAGGCGAGTAAGATGGCCTCCGTCATGGTGCGGCTCGGCAGAGGAAAGCGCTCACCGATCCGGAAGTCATCGTACCAGCGCTGCTCCGCCACCATCCGGTGTGCGCGAGATCGAAGCCCATTGGCGTTCTGCTCATCGGTCGATTTTCTCCCCTCGCGCCCTCTGCGTTGATTGGCATGAAGACACAATTCGCGCGACACAGCCTGCCAGCGTACAGCGCTTTCCTCCGTCCAGTGCACGAGATCGGCCTCGGGTATGACCAGCGGATCGACGAAGGCGTTCTTGAGCTTCTCCTCGAAGTTCCGGGGTGCGGCCTTTCGCCATGGTCTGGCGCAGAGGAGCGCTCACCAGAGCGGGCGCGCCCTTACGCACAAAGAAGCCGGTTCACAGGCCCACGTTATAGCCGGGCAGCCCGGCTTCCGCGAAGGTCGGCACCTCGACAAGGGCCGAAGCCCGGCGGGCTGCGTAATCGGCCGGGGCTCCTGGACGGCAGGGGTGTCGGAGAGCATGGCCTGGAAATAGCGCCCCACGGCCAAACTGACGCGGGCGGCGTGCGACCAGCCACCCGGCCAGTCCTGCGGCGCTGCGCGCAGCAGAGCGTAGCCAAGCAGCCCGGACACGAATGACCCAGCCAGGATACCGATCTTGGCCTCGGCTTGGAGCAACGGGTCGCTAGCGAAGGCGAGTAGGGTGATGAAGAGGCTCATAGTGAAACCGATGCCGCAGAGCAGAGCCGTCCCAAGCATCTGCAATCGTCCCGCATAGGCCGGCATGTCCGCGAAGCTAAGACGGATGGCCAGCATCGAGAAGCCAAACACGCCGACCACCTTCCCGGCCAGCAGTCCCAGCCCCACGCCCAGCGTCACCGGAGCGACCAGGGCCTCTGCCGGCAATCCCAGGAAGGGCACGCCGGCATTGGCCAGCCCGAAGATCGGCACGACGAGGAAGCCGATGGGCAAGTGTAGGGCATGCTCCAGGTGGTGCAGGGGGCTGTTGTGCTCCTCGTCCGGTCGGCCTGGGGTACCTTGCAGAGGAATCGTGAAGGCGAGGATTACCCCTGCAAGCGTGGCATGGACGCCAGAGCGCAGCACCAGCACCCAGAGCACAGGCCCCAGCAGAAGGTAGGGTGTCAGACGCCGCACACCGAGCCTGTTCATTCCGGCTAGTACAGCAACCAACACTGCGGCGCCTGCTAGATCCGGCAGGGAGATTCCGGCGGTGTAGAAGAGGGCGATGATGATGACCGCGCCCAGATCGTCGATGATGGCCAACGCGGTCAGAAAAATTCGCAGCGAGGCCGGAACCCGCTTGCCGAGCAGGGAGATGACACCGAGGGCGAAGGCGATGTCGGTAGCGGCTGGGATGGCCCAGCCACGAGCTGTTGGGCCGGCATTGAATGCCAGATACACAAGAGCGGGAACCGCCATACCACCGGCGGCCGCGATCCCCGGCAGGACGCGACGCGACCAAGTGGAGAGCTGTCCATCCAGTGCCTCGCGTTTGATCTCCAGGCCCACGAGCAGGAAGAACACGGCCATCAGGTCGTCGTTGATCCAGTGGCCGACGGATAACGGCCCGACATAGGCGTGCAGCAAGGCCTCGTAGCCGGCCCCAAGCGGCGAGTTGGCGATCGCCAGTGCGAGCGCGGCGGCGCCCATCAGCACCAGCCCCGCCGAGGACTGGCCATCGAGGAAGCGGCGCAGGGCACTGGCTGGAGCGTGTTGGGACGGCGTCATCGACTAGCCTCCGGGCAAGTGTATCCATCACCGGCGGCCCGGCCGATGCTAACCCCTGCCCACGCTTTTCCAGCGCCGACACCCGGCGTCGCTATCGCATCGGAGGGATGTCACGCACAAGAGCACTTGGAGTGGCCCGCGGCACTGGCGCGCCTGGAGGCGCACAACGCCGACGTGCGGCGCGTGCGCGGGCGGATCGAGAAGGTGTTCGGCACAGCCAAGCGCTCCTACGGCTTGCGTCGGATGCGCTGGCTGGGGCTCGGCCGGGCGGGCTGCAAGTCCGGCTCGCGGCAATGGCCTACAACCTTCGCCGCAGTTGGTGTCTGCTCGGGAATGCACCTGTCTGAGAGGCGCTCGAACTGCGCCCATCGAAGGGCAGGAAAGCCCACCGCAGGAAGAAGCGAGGGTCTCCGGCGCTCATCGCCCTCGCCGCAACCCCAAGCCTGGCCAGATCGGCTGAAAACGGCCGCTACCAAACCTTTCGCGCACAGGTCTCATAAGTCCGGGCGGGCGGGGTGGTCGCCCTGACGGCCGCCCCAAATGTCCTTAAAGCGGCAGGTTCTTCAGCTGCGCGACAGCCGCCATGACCCCGCGCAGCTCCGCGAGGCCCCGCAGGCGGCCGATCAGCGGATAGCCGGGAAAGGTCGGCTTGCCGACATCGTCGGCCAGCTCGTGGCCGTGGTCGGGACGAAAGGGGATGCGCCAGTCCGCGCGGTCCGCGTCGAGGCGGCGCTTCTGCTCGGTGAGCAGGGCCTCCACTACCGCCACCATGTTGGTGTCGCCGCCGAGGTGGTCGGCTTCCATGAAGGATCCGTCCGGTTCCTTCGCGACGTTCCGCAGATGAGCGAAGTGGATGCGGTCCGCGAAACGGGTGGCGATGCGCGGCAGGTCGTTGGCGGGATGCGCGCCGAGCGAACCCGTGCAGAGGGTCAACCCATTGGCTGGGTTGTCGACCATGGCGAGGAGGTCGGCGATGTCCTGCTCGGTGGAGACGATGCGCGGCAGGCCGAAGAGCGGGCGCGGCGGATCGTCGGGGTGCATGCCCATGCGGATGCCGAGTTCCTCGGCGGTGGGGATCACCTCCTCCAGGAAGCGCCGCAGGTTGTTCTTCAGGTCCTGCGCGGTCATTTCCCCGTAGGCCGCGAGGATGCGGCGCAGGCCCGCGACGTCGTAGCGGTCGTAGGCGCCGGGCAGCCCGGCCATGATGGAGGCGAGCAGCGTGTCCTTCTGCGCCTCGCTCGCGCCCTCCGCCCAAGCCTTGGCGCGGGCGAGCAGCTCGGGCGCGACACCTTCCGCGGCGCCGGGGCGCTCCAGGATGAAGACGTCGAAGCCGACATACTCATGCGCGTTGAACCGCAGCGCGTTGCCGCCGCCCGGAAGCGGGTGGCGCAGCTCGGTGCGCGTCCAATCCAGCACGGGCATGAAGTTGTAGCAGATGTTCGTCACCCCCGCGGCCGCGAGGTTGCGCATAGACTGGCGGTAATTCGCGAAGAGGGGCGCGCAGTCGGGATCGCCGCGCCGGATCTTCTCGTGCACGGGCAGGCTTTCCACCACGCGCCAGTGAAGCCCGAGCGAGGAGTCGCGCGCGAGGATGGCCTTGCGTCGCTCGATCTCCTCGGGCGTCCAGACCTCGCCATAGGGGATCTGGTGGAGGGAGGTGACGATGCCGCGCGCGCCGGCCTGCCGGATGTGGTCGAGCCGGACGGCGTCGTCGGGCCCGAACCAGCGCCAGGTTTCTTCCATCGATGGCTGTCCTTCGGGAAAGGGGCGTCAGCCCGCTGCGGCGGCGCGGGCGCCGGCCGTGAGCAGGCGTTGGTAGGCATCGGCGACGGCGGCGCGGAAGCCCGCATGCACCGGCAGGTCGGTGCCGAAGATCGGCTCCAGGCCCAGCAGGGTGGAGAGGCGCGCGGCCGGGTCGTCGCCCGCCGCGTCCAGGGCGGCGCGGAAGGCTGGGGCCATGGGGTCGCGCAGGTCGATCGGCCGCCCCGCCTCGTCCACCCCGCCCGCGTAGCGCGCCCAGGCGGCGACGGCGAGCGCGAGCGCGGTGATGGGGAGCCCCGCGGCCAGGCGCTCGCGCACCGTCGAGAGAAGACGCTGGGGCAGCTTCTGAGAGCCGTCCATCGCGATCTGCCAGGTGCGGTGGCGGATGGCCGGATTGTTGAAGCGGGCCAGAAGATCGTCGGTATAGGCCGTGAGGTCCTGGCCGGGCGGCTGCGGCACCATGGGGCGGATCTCCGCCCAGAGGCGCTGGAGATAGGAGGACAGGGTGGGATCACCGACCGCCTCCACGATGGTCTCGTGCCCGGCGAGGTAACCGAGATAGGCGAGCGCCGAGTGCGCCCCGTTCAGCAGGCGCAGCTTCATGTGCTCGAAGGGCGCCACATCCCCGGTGAGGAGGGCGCCGGCAAGGTCCCAGGCCGGGCGGCCGCCGTCGGCGAAGCGGTCCTCGATCACCCACTGGCGGAAGGGCTCGTGCACCACGGGGGCGAAGTCGGCCAAGCCCGTCGCGGCCTGCGCGGCGGCGAGATCCCCCTCCTCCATGGCGGGGACGATGCGGTCCACCATGGTGGAGGGGAAGGGCACGGTGGCCGCGATCCAACGGGCAAGGTCCGGGTCGAACAGGGCGGCGAAGTCCCGCACCAGGCCGCGCAGCAGCGCGCCATTGTGGGGGAGGTTGTCGCAGCAGAGCACGGTAAAGGGCGACATCCCGGCCGCGCGGCGGCGGCCCAGCGCCGCGGCCAGGAAGCCCAGCGCCGTGCGTGGCGCATCCGGCGCGCGGCGGTCGTGCAGGATGTCGGGGGGGTCCTCGCGCAGGCGGCCCGTCGCGGGGTCGTGGCAGTAGCCCTTTTCCGTGACCGTCAGGCTGACGATGCGCGTTTCCGGCGAGGCGAGGAGGGCGACAACGCCGGCGGGGTCCTCGGGCGCGACGCGCACCTCCAGGAGGTTGCCGACGACGCGCGCGCGCTCCCCGCCGGGGCCGCGCTCCAGCGCGGTGTAGAGGCCGCCCTGGGGTGCGAGGCGGTCCCGCTGGTCCGGCCGCTGCAGGGACACGCCGACGATGCCCCAGTCCCCGCCGCGGGCGTTCAGCACATCCTCAGTGTAGAGGGCGCCGTGGGCGCGGAAGAAGGCGCCGAGCCCGAGATGCACGATGGCCGGGCGGAGCGCCGCGCGGTCGTATCGCGGCAGCGCGACACCCGCGTCCGGCGGGTGCGCGGCCAAGGCTTCCGGCGAGAGGCGGAGCGTGTCGGGGGGCATGGTGGCTCGGCTCCGGGAAGCGGCGGTCACTTGAAGTAGAGGCTGGGCAGCCAGAGCGAGACCCAGGGCACGTAGCTGACGATGAACAGCACGATGATGTTGCAGACGAGGAAGGGCACGATGGCCTTGCTGACGGAGCCGAGCGACACCTTGGCGATGTTGGCGGCGACAAAGAGGCAAACCCCCACGGGCGGGGTGGTCAGCCCGATCATCAGGTTCAGCACGGCGATAATGGCGAAGTGGATGGGATCGACGCCGACCGCCACCGCCACGGCGAGCAGCGGCGGGAAGAGGATGATCAGCGCCGCGATCGTCTCCATGAAGGTGCCGACGATCAGGAGGAGGATGTTGATCAGGAGGATGATGACGTATTTGTTGGTCGTCAGGGACAGCATCGCGGCGGCGATCGCCTGCGGGATCTGCTCGCTGGTCAGGATCCAGCCGAAGACGTTGGCGAAGCCCACTAGCAGGATCAGCGCGCCCGAGCCGATGGCGCTTTCCAGGAGAATCGCGGGGATCTGGCGGATGCGGAAGCCCTTGTACACGAAGAGGCCGACGACGAGCGCGTAGATCGCCGCGACCACCGAGGCCTCGGTGGGCGTGAAGAGGCCGCCGACGATGCCGTAGAGAATGACGGCCGTCATCAGCAGGGCCCAGAAAGCGCCGCGCGAGGAGCGGATGATCTCGCGGAACCCGGCCCACTCGCCGCGCGGATAGGCGCGCCGCACGGAGACGATATAGACCGTGACCATCATGGCGAGGCCGAGCAGGAGCCCGGGGATGGCGCCGGCAAGGAACATCTTGCCCACGGAAAGCCCGGACAGCGTGCCCACGATGATCATCGGCACGCTCGGCGGGATAATGGGCCCGACGGTGGAGGCCGCGGCGGTGACGGCCGCAGCGAAGGGCGCGTCGTAGCCGGCCCGGCGCATGGCCGGGATCATCACGGAGCCGATCGAGGCGGTCTCGGCCACCGCCGTGCCGGAGATGCCGGCGAAGATCATCGATCCCGTGACGTTGGCGAGCCCGAGCCCGCCGCGGATGTGGCCGACCAGCGAGTTGCCGAAGCGGACGATCTGGTCGGTGATCCCTCCGCCGTTCATCAGGTTGCCCGCCAGCACGAAGCCGGGGATGCAGAGGAGCACGAAGCTGTCCATGCCGGCATAGGCGTATTGCGCGACCACCGAGAGGTCGATCTCGGCCCCGATGAGGTAGACGGCGCTGGCGAGGCCGAGCGCGATGCCGACGGGGACGCCGAGGATCAGGCAGACGGCGAAGGTCAGGAACAGCAGGGTGACGAGCATCAGGTGAGCTCCCCGTGCGATGCGGGCGGCGTTTCCGCGAAGCCCAAGAGGCGGAACAGGGAGAAGAAGGCGAGCGCGGCCGGGATCAGCAGCATGACGGCGTAGACGGCGATCATCGGCAGGTCGAGGGAGCGGGCGCGCTCACCGACGCTGAAGGAGACGTAGTCGTAGGCGCCGGGGATGATGATCAGGCTGAAGGCCAGCACGATGACATCCACCACGCGCTCGATCCCGCGGCGGATGGCGGGCGGCAGGGGCGCGACGAACAGGTCCACGTTGACCATCTCGCCGCGCAGCAGGGCGAGGCCGCAGGAGAAGCCCACGAGATAGACAAGGGCGAAGCGGGCGATCTCCTCGGTCCAGGAATAGGCTGGAAAGCCGGGGATGCGGCCCAGCACCTGGACCGTGACCACGCCGATCAGGAAGGCGAAGGCGACGAGCGTGCCCGCCCGGCACACCGCGCGGACGGCGGCCAGGATGGCGGCGAGGGCGAGGCGCATGGGGTGTTCTTTCCTCCGGGCGGCAGGGCCCGCCGCGTTCCCGCGGCGGGCGATCCGCTCAGGCCGCGATGATCTGCTCGTAGACCGGGCGGATGTCGGCGTTCAGCGCGGCGATCACGGCGTCCTTGCCCTTGGCGGCGTAGGCGGCCTTGTCCACGTCCACGAACTTCATGCCCTTTGCCGTCAGCTCGTTGGCCAGGTTCCGCTCGTCCTCCAGGAACAGGCCGCGCTCGTAGTCCTGCGCAGCCTTGGCGGCCTCCATGACGGCGGCCTGCTGGCCGGCCGGGAGACGGCCGAGCTTGCGCGCGCCGCCGACGATGTAGATCCAGCTCAGCACGTGCTCGGTGCGGTTGATGGTGGACTGCACCTCGCTGAAGCTGGCGGACTTGATCAGCGCTAGCGGGTTCTCCTGCGCGTCGATCGTGTGGTTCTGCAGCGAGGTGAAGACCTCGGAGAAGGCCATCGGCGTGGCCTTGGCGCCCAGTGCCTCCCAGAAGCGGACGAAGAGGGGCACGTTCGGCACGCGGATCTTCAGGCCGTTCAGCTCGGCGGGCGTGGTGTAGGCGCGGTTGGCCGTGAGATAGCGCGGGCCGCGCGCGAAGTAACAGAGCGGCTTGAGCTGGGTCTTGCCAGCAATGTCCTCGGCGATGCGCTGGCCGATGGGGCCGCCCACCACCTTGTCCATGTGCGCGAGGTCGCGCACGGCGTAGGGGACGGCGAGAAGGGCAGCGGAGGGCGCCCAGTTCTGCAGGGATTCGCCAGTGATGGTGAAGTCCACGGTGCCGAGCTGGATGCCCTTGATCAGGTCGGTCTCCTTGCCGAGCTGCTCGTTCGGGAAGACGCGCACTTCGAGCGCGCCGTTCGTGCGGCGGGCCACCTCCTCGGCGAACTTCAGGCTGGCCTTGTGCCACGTGTTGTCCTCGTTGCCGAGATGGCCAAGCTTGAGCGTGGTGGCTGCGCGGGCGTTGAAGGCGGGCGCGACACCGAGCGCGAGGATGCCGGCCATGCCGCCGAGCGCCCGGCGGCGTGAGGTGTTGGTGATGCTCATGGATGTTTCCTCCTGGATGGGTTGCGTCACGCGTCGAAGGCGAGATGGACCTTCACGGTGCTGCCGGGATCGCGCTCGATCAGCTCGAAGGCCTCGCGAGCATCGCTGGCGGCGAAGGTCTGGGTGATCATGGCGGCGGGCTGGAGCTTGCCGCTTTGCAGCCAGTCAACCACCTGGGGCAGCAGGCGGCAGTTCAGGCGCGAGCCGGCCAGGGTGAGTTCCTTCTTCACGATCTCCTGCTGGCTGACGTTGCAGGGGGCCGGCGAGAAGCCGAGGATGCCGATGCGGCCCGCGGGGCTCGCGATGCGGCAGGCTTCCTCCAGCAGGGCAGGCACGCCGGCCCCGTCGATGACCAGCGAGGGCCCGAGCCCGTCATGCTCGGCGGCCACGGCCTCGGGCACGGAGCGGGCGCGGGAGTTAACGACCAGGTCGGCGCCGAAGCTGCGGGCGCGCTCCAGGCGCGCCTCGTCGAGGTCGGCCACGATGCAGCGGGCGCCGTGCAGCTTGGCCACCTGCAGCACGGTCAGGCCCACCGTGCCCGCACCGTAGATGAGCACGGAGTCCTCGGCGGTGATGCCGGTGCGGGTCAGGACGTTGGCTGCGATGGAGAAGGGCTCCGCCAGGGCGGCGACCTCGATGGGGAGATTTTCGGGCAGCTTCACCGCATTGGCGGCGGGCACCGCGACATGGCTGCGGAACCCGCCGTCGCGGTGCACGCCGAAGACCTCGAGCTTGCCGCAGACATTCGATCGGACAGCGCGGCAGGCGTAGCACTGCCCGCAGGAGACCACGGGATCGACCACGACGCGGTCGCCCCCGGCGAGCCCCGTGACGGCGCTGCCCACCGCCTCGACGACACCGGCGAACTCATGGCCGATGATGCGGGGATAGCGCGCGAAGGGGTTGCTGCCGTGGTAGATGTGCAGGTCCGAGCCGCAGATGCCGGCGCGCTGTACGCGGACGAGCACCTCCTGCGGGCCGGGCGCTGCCGGTTGGTCGGCGAAGAGTTCCAGGACATGCGGCGTCGTGACGGCGATGGCGACCATGGGAGTTTGCCTCCGAGAAGCGCGTCAGCGCCGCGGGGTGAAGAAGTCGGGCTTGCTGTGGAGCAGTCGATCGATGGCGGTGAAGACGGTGCGAAGGTGCTCGCGCATCACCGCCTCCGCGCCGTCGGCATCGCCGGCGAGGACGCACTCCACCAGGTGCTCGTGCTCGGCCAGGAGCATCTCCAGCCAGTCCTGGCCGGAGAAGGAGAGATAGCGGACGCGGTCGAGCTGGAGCTTGACGTCCTGGATGACACTCCAGACGGCGGGGCGGCCTGCCATGCGGGTCAGCTCGCAGTGCAGGCTTTCGTCGGAGCGGAAGAAGGCCACTTCGTCACGTGCCACGACGGCACGGCGCTGGGTCTCTATCGTTTCGGCCAGGCGACAGCGGTCATCTGGGTTTCTTGTTTCTGCGGCCATGCGGACCGTGCGGCATTCCAGCGTCTCGCGGACGAACTGACCGTCACGGACGGCGGAGAGGCGGATGGGGGCGACGAAGGTGCCGATCTGCGGACGGATCTCGAGCAGGCCCTCATCGGCCAGGCGGCGGAAGACTTCGCGTACCGGGGTGCGGCTGACGTTCAACTGCTCGGCTACCGGCGCCTCGGAGATCGCCATGCCGGGCGGCATGGCGCCTTGCAGGATCTGCTGGCGCAGGGCGGCGTAAAGCTCTCGGGTGATGGGCTCTCGCCGTTCGAGGGCAAGTTCAAGCACAGGGAGGCGTCCTCCTCAGCTAGCATACTAGTAGACAACCAGCCGTGTCGGAGTCAAACTCGCAGTGCCAAGAGCATCCGGTACAGCAGCTATGACCGGCCGCGCCGGAACGCCGTTGCGCAGGCCGCTCCTACTCGGCCAGGCTGCTCCTCGCTACCCTCCTCGCGGCAACCCTGGGGAGACAGTGATGGACAGTGTGCAGGGAACGCAGGGAAACGACGCGGGACCCGGGCGCCGCGCCAACCCGCCACTTCCATCGGCGCCCGGGGAACTTGTCACCGTCGTTGCCCACTTCCACCGGGCCGAGATCGCGCGAATGGCAGGGTGGAGGTCGCGGATCGACCTGACCACAAACTGGGCCATCACAGTTGTAGCGGGCATGCTCTCCGTCTCGCTCTCGACGCCGAACGCGCATCACGGCGTGCTCCTTTTCGCCATGGTGCTTGTCCTGCTGCTGCTCTCCATCGAGGCGCGGCGCTACCGCTTCTTCGATGTCTATAGAACCCGGGTGCGGCGGCTTGAGCGGAATTACTATGCGCAGGTCTTCGCGCCACAACCAAATGCGGAGGACGAGTGGGCGAGGCAGATTGGGGAGGATCTCCGCGAGCCACGCTTCCTGATCTCGCGAAGGACGGCGATGTCGCGCAGGCTCCGCCGAAACTACTTTCCGATGTTCCTCGTCTTGCTGGCCGCCTGGATCCTAAAGATCTCCTCCTCCTGGCTGCTACAGGACGCTGCGCCGGTGGACCCGGCCAGACCCGTACCAGGCTTCATCCAGAACCTGGCGCTCGGGCCAATCCCCGGCTGGGCCGTGCTTGCCGCAGTAGCGGCCTTCTACCTGTGGCTCACCCACGAGACCTTCCGGAGCGGCAGGAAGTCCGGCGAACTGCTGCATGGGGACGTGCATGTCTGACCCTGGGCGTTCGTGATGCAGGCCCGCGCGCCCGCGGCAGTTCCACCACATAGCTGCGGGTTGCGGGCACCAAGGACTGTCCGCCAGTTCACATAGTTGATTGCGTGGAAAGTACCCGCCGTGTCTGAGAGGTCGCGCCAAGGTTACCGCTATCCATTCGGGGGGCAACGGCCATGCAGAAGACCACAAGACGCCAGGCGCTACAGGGCGCAGCCTTGCTCCCCGTTGTTGGCAGCCTCACTTCAAGGCGTGCGAGCGCACAAGGTGCTGCCTGGCCCTCACGCCCGGTGCGCATCATTGTGCCTTTCCCTGCCGGCGGCACCACCGACCTGCTCGCCCGGATCCTCGCAGAGCAGCTGCGGCAGCGCCTTGGAACCCCTTTCGTGGTCGAGAACCGCGGTGGCGCTGGCGGGAGCATCGGTTCCGACGCCGTCGCCAAAGCCGATCCAGATGGCTACACGTTGCTGATGGCGACCATCGGCACCGCCTCCATCAACTACGAGCTCTACAAGGACAGCATTACCTACAAGCCCGAGGATCTCGCGGCGGTCTCCAACGTTTCAAACGTCCCGAATGTCCTGGCCGTGCCTACCAACTCTCCCTCACGCACGCTGCAGGACTTTGTCGCGCGGGCGAAAAGCACCTCGGGCGGCCTCACCTACGGCAGCTCCGGCAACGGCTCCAGCCTCCATCTGACAGGTGAACTTCTGAAGGCCGCAGCAGGTATCGACCTGATCCACGTACCCTATCGCGGCTCAGGCCCGATGTTGACGGACGCGATCGCCGGTCGCGTGGACCTGGCAATCGACAATCTGCCCTCCTCCATAGGCCATATCGAGGGCGGGCGGCTGCGGGCGCTCGCGGTGACCAGCCCGCGGCGCAGCCCATCGCTCCCAGATGTGCCCACAGTGCGCGAAGTCGGACTTCCCGGCGTCGAGAAGGTGGCTTGGTTCGGCATCCAGGCACCCGCGCGCACCCCACCAGCCATCATCGACCGGCTCGCCACCGAGATCCACGCCGCGGTTACCGACGCTGGCACGCGAGGTAAGATTGCGGAACTGGGAGGCGAGGCGGTCGGCGACAGGCCCGAGGAGTTCAAGAGCCTTATCGACGCCGAGATCACGCGCTGGGCTGAAGTGATCCGACGCGCCAACGTCCGTGCGGACTGAGGTGGTGATGGAACGAGTTCTGATTACCGGTGGTGCCTCCGGGATCGGGCACGCGGTGGCCGAGCGCTGCCGCGCCGACGGCTACGAACCGGTGGTGATTGATCGTGAGGGCAAGGCGCAAGGTATCATCCGCGCCGACCTGTCCTCCGCGGACGAGACCGCGCACGCGTTGGAGACAGCGCTGCGCGACGGCCCCATCACCCGCTTGGTGAATAACGTCGGCATTGTGCGGCCGGGAGCGCTGGACGAGCAGACGATCGCCGACTTCGAGATCGCCGCTTCCCTCAACCTGCGCTGCGCTATGCAATGCACCCAGGCACTATTGCCGGGAATGAAGGCGGCACGCTTCGGGAGAGTGGTGAACATGGCTTCACGGGCCGCGCTCGGGAAGGAGTTGCGCACCGTCTATGCCGCGACCAAAGCTGGTCTGATTGGGATGGCAAAAGTGTGGGCACTGGAACTGGGCGAGCACGGCATCACCGCTAATGCGGTTGGCCCCGGACCAATCAGGACGGAGCTTTTCGACCAGGCGAATCCTCCGGACAGTGAGCGCACCCACGCGATCATCAGGGCTATTCCTGTGCGGCGGGTAGGCACCCCGGAGGACGTCGCAAATGCCGTGTCGTTCCTGCTGGACGCCCGGAGCGGCTTCGTCACCGGACAGGCGCTCTATGTCTGTGGCGGCATGACTGTGGGCGCCGCAAGCGCATGAAGCAGCCACAACCAAGCTCTCCCGTTGCTGTCGTCGGGGCCGGCAGCATTGGCGTGGCCTTTGCCCTGGTCTTTGCGCGCGCAAACGTGCCGGTGCGCATATGGGATCCGGCGGCCAGTCGGAGGTCAGCTGTGCTTCCCGAACTCGAGGCGCGGCTCGGAGACTTGGCCAGCTACGATCTGTTGGCCGAAGCGGCCGGTACTATCCTTGAGCGTGTTACCGTTTGCGACGAGCTGGTAACCGCCGTTGCAGGTGCGCAGTACGTGCAGGAATGCGCGCCGGAACGGGTAGAGCTTAAACAGGAGCTCTTCGCTGAGCTCGACAGGTTGGCGCCGCCCCAGGCCGTGCTGGCTAGTTCCTCCTCTTTCCTCCTAGCCTCATCCTTTGCGGCGGATCTGCCGGGGCGAGGGCGATGCCTTGTCGCTCATCCCGGCAATCCACCCTACCTGATCCCAGTGATCGAACTCGTCCCAGCGCCCTTTACCGAGGGCGTTGCCACGCAGAGGGCCGAGGCGCTTCTTGCTCTGGTAGGCCTCTCACCGGTGCATGTCCGACGGGAAGTGGAGGGCTTCATCTTCAATCGGCTCCAGGGTGCGTTGTTGCGGGAGGCCTACTGCCTGGTTCGCGACGGTGTTGCCTCGGTCAAGGATGTGGACCGCGTGGTGCGCGATGGGCTGGGACGTCGATGGGCGCATATCGGTCCTTTCGAGACGGCCGACCTTAATACGCGGGGTGGCATCGCCGCCCACGCGGAAAGAATGGGCCCTTCCTATGCCCGCATGGGGGCCGAGCGCGGCCAGGACGATGCATGGACCCCGGATCTGGTAGCTCAGGTCGAACGCGAGCGCCGGGCCATCCTCCCAGCAGAGGAATGGGAGGCGCGCGTGGCATGGCGTGACCGCCAACTCATGGCTGCCCTCAAGGCGCGCCAGGGAGCATGAACCGCCATGACATGCGTGCCCGAGACCATTCAGAATGGGTTCCGTGAGCACTTGCACTAAACCTGCTGGACTGAGGCGGACGACGGCAGCGCTTGCGCGGCCTCAAGGATGGCAGCGCCGCGTTGCCACGGAGGGGGCGAATTCGGGCGCGAAGTGCCCCTCGATTTTCGTCTGACGCGCTGTTGCCATCACTCACTCGTTCTATGTCTGCGTCGTCGGCAGGCTACGATGCAGTCCTCTCGACCAGTCGGCGCAAGCTCAGCCCCTGCACGATGATGGTGAACACCACGATCAGATAGGTCGCGGCCAGGATGGTGGGCTTCTCCGCAACCTCAGGGATGGACAGGGCTAGCGCGACCGATATCCCGCCCCGCAGGCCACCCCAGGTGAGGACAGGAACCGTGCCTCGCACGAAGTCCTTCCATCGGCTCAGGAGCCAAACCGGGATAGCCACAGAGGCGAGGCGCGCCAGAAGGACGAGAAGAATGGCCGTGACTGGCAGCCAACTGAGCAGGACATCCGGACGCAGAACGAGAACCTCGAGACCGATGAGCAGGAACAGCACCGAGTTCAGGATTTCGTCCACCAGGGTCCAGAAGCCGAAGAGATAGCGCTGGGTCAGGTCGCTGAACGCATCGCGGGGGTCGCGATTCCCGATCAGCAGCCCGGCGACCACCATCGCGATCGGCCCGCTCATGCCCAACCGCGCTGCCAGCGTATAGGTTCCGGTTACCAGCCCCAGCGTGATCAACACCTCAACCGAATAGTTGTCGATCTGCCTCATGGCGCGGTAGGCAAGATAGCCGGCCACAAAGCCCAGAAAACCGCCACCCACGGCCTCCAGGAAGAAGAGCTCGGCCACGCCGCTCAAGCCCGTGGCGCCGTGCTCAGTGCCGGTCGCAATTGCGAGTGCGATGGTGAACACCACGACGCCGACGCCATCGTTGAACAGGGACTCGCCAACCATGTCCAGTTCGAGCGATTCTGGCACGCGCACGGCCCGCAACGTGCTGAGGACAGCAACTGGGTCGGTAGGGCTGATCAGCGCTCCGAAGACGAAGGCCCAGGCGAGCGGCAGATCGAGGCCGAACAGAGAGGCTATGGCCCAGAAGCCGAAGCCGACGATCACCGTCGAGATGACCACGCCCATCGTCGCCATGGTGCCGACGACCCAGGCTCGCTCTCGAAGGACCGAGAGATCCACGTGAAGGGCGCCGGCGAAGAGCAGGAAGGCCAGCATCCCGTCGAGCACGGTGCGCTGGAAATCAACCTGCCGGATAATGACGCCGACCTGCTCATGGAGCTGTACCTGGGGGAGCAGGCGCTCGAGCAACACGAGAGTAAGCGAGGCCCCAAGCCCCATAACAAGCAGCCCCACCGTATCGGGCAGGCCGACGAAACGGTGGTTTGCCCAGCCAAAGGCTGCCGTGAGAACCAGCAGAACCGAGATGAGTTCGAAGGGGGAGAGCATGTTGGCCTAGCGGGGTTCATGGGATGTTTCGCGGGCGTGCGGAGGCGCCTTGATCGGAGGTAGGCGGAGCGGCGGGCTCTGCTGAGCAGCGGTCGGTTTACCCGGGAAATCCAAGATCTCCCTTCATTTATGCTGCGGCCTCCCGCCTGAGCTGCGGGAGCGCGGCGTAGCGCGCCTCGAGATCTGCCAAAGCGGCGGGATCCTTCAGGCACATGCGTCCCACGGACAGCGCCAGATCGAGATGCCGGCGCAGCTCCGCCTGCCGCTCCGGGCGCGCCTCAACGTCCATCACGCGGCCCAAGGTCTCCAGGAGACGGATAAGCACTCCTGCCGAGCCGCACCCGTACTGCCGGATCATGTGGAACATGGCGTCGCACAGACCGCCGTAGTCCGGTACGCGGCGGTAGAGAACCGCCTTGCCCTCGCGCAGGACTGTGCTGCTCGGCAGATGCCGGGGCGCGATTTCGCACAGGGCGGCGCCGAAGCGCTCGACGACCGCGGCCGCCGTGAAGGGATCATTGATGCCTGGCGAAAGCGCTCGGACAGCCACTTCGACCAACTGGCGCACCGCAAACTCGAGGTCCTGCGCCGCCGCCTGCCGGGTGCCGACCGAGAGGGCAGCCCGGAGCGCCACCTCCGCTCCGGCGGCTGGCTCGCCGCCGGCCAGCTCGGCCACAGGACCACCAGGGAAGAGGTAATCGCCGGGATGGGTGAGCAGTACCAGCACAACCCCCCGTTCCGCCGCCCAGTCAGCGAGGTCCTCATAATCCAGGGAGCGCAGGTAGCCGCGCGTGCCCAGCCGGACCGGGGTTCCATGCGGGGGAGGCATTGCCGGCCCGGCAGGCGGCTCCTCCCGGCTGAGACGATCGATCGCAGCAGAGAGCTCCCCGTGCACCAGATCAATGACGGTCTCGACGTTGATGCCTGTGGCCACGTGATGGACAAACCAGACGAGCGTGCCGACACAGGCCAAGCCGAGGATGAGGGCGCCGGTGACGCCGAGATGCGGCACGAAGGCCACCTCCTCAACGGCACGGACCGTCCGCAGGACCACCAGCGCATAGGCGAAGCTGCCCAGGAAGACACCGAGTGCGGTCTGGTTCCCCGGGTCCCGCACGAAGTTCCGGAGCAAACGTGGCCCCATCTGGCCGGAGGCGAGGGACAGGGCAGCCACTGTGATCGAGAAGGTTGTCCCGGCAACCCCGATGGTGGAGGTGGCGATGGCACCCAGGAGCGCCCTGGCCCCGGCCTCACCGCCTGTATACACCCAACCATCCGGCACCCAGGGCAGCTTGGTCCCGCTCTGTTCGGCCAGGACGGCCAACTCCCCCAGCAAGATGCCGAGCACCACCAGAAAGGCCGGCCGTATCCAGAAGGCGTCGCCCAGCGCCTCCAGCCAGTCGCGGAGCTTGTCCCTCACTGCGGCCGACCGGGAGAGGGGGGTGAACCTTGTCTGAGCCGCTCCGGCACCCAGCGCGGCCGCGAGCCTCCGCCAGTTCCAGCAGGCCAGCCCTCGCGTTGGCGAGACCGATCGCCATCCGTTTCCTCGGTCTGATCGTGCCAAAGCACCTGGGAAGTGGGGAAAGGCAGGTCTATGCCGGCTTCGGTCAGGGCATTCTTCACGGCCTCGATCGCGCTATCGAGGGAGTCCACGGCCTCGCGCCGGCGCGGCGGGTCGATCCAGAAGCGGGCCGCCATGTCCACGCCGGAGTCGCCAAGGCCGACGACCAGCGCCTCGGGCGGCGGGTCTGCCAGCACGCCCTTGGTCCCGCGCAGTGCGCGCACGATCACCTCTCGTGCCTCAGCAATGGAGTCCCCGTTGCCGATGGTGAGCGAGAACTGCAAACGGCGCTTCTCGTAGGCCGTGATCACCTCGATCTTGTCGGTGAAGAGGGAGGCGTTGGGGATTAGGATGCGGCGGTTGTCGTAGGTGCGCAGCACTGTCGCTCTCACCCAAATATCTTCCACCGTGCCCTCCTGCCCGCCCTGCTTGATCTGGTCACCGATGCGAAACGGGCGGGTCAGCAGGATCAGGACGCCCGCCAGCAGGTTCTGGAGGACATCGCGAAAGGCAAAGCCGATGGCTACGCCGCCAATCCCCAGCAGATTGAACAGATCAGCCGCGGAGACCGAGGGAAAGGCGATGGAGGCTGAGACCAGGAACAGCACTAGCGTCGAAACGCCGCCTGCGATGCGCCCGAGCACCATGGCCGACCCGGTTGAAGCTTCCCGTAGCGACGCTGCCCGAGTAACCCCGGCACGGATGCCGCGTACAAGGAAGAGACCCAGGCCGAACACGACAAGGCCTACCAGCAAGCCCGGAAGGATCGAGGCAGTGCCCGCTCCAAGCGAATGCAGGCGGCCCAGCGCTTGGTCAAACATGTGGTGCTCCGGCTCTGACAGAAGGCGAACGCGACAGGTAAGAGAAGATCGACGGGTTCGGTCGGCCCTGCGAGACTGGACTCAAGCGCTGCTAGTTGCGCCCCAGTTGGGCGCTGAGAGCGTCCAGCGTGCTTCCTTCGCCCGTTTCGCGAGCGTCCTGGACGACGCTCAAGCTGCCATCGGTCTCCAGTACCACGGCCGCCACTTGCTCTGGGTTGCTGGCACCGGAGCTGCGCAGGGCAGAGAGTACCTCCGCGCGGGTTACGCGCTGTGCGCGCATGGCACCCTCAAGGAAGCGGCCGCGATGCAGCAGCAGCGTCGGCTCGGATTTAACGATGTCGCTGAAGCGGGATGAGCGGACTGAGAGCCAAGCCACGACGTATTGCAAGCAAACGAGAAGAACGAAGGCCAACAGCCCTTCGGCCAGTGCAACCGACTTGCTCAGCAGCACGGTTGCGAGCGTTGAGCCTAGCGCTACCGTGACGATTAGGTCGAAGGCGTTAAGCTTGGCCAAAGTGCGCTTGCCCGAGACGCGGAGCATGAGGACCAGCACTGTGTAAGCAGTGGTCCCAACCACGATCACGCGGAGCAGGCCGAACCAGTTGTCAAAGAACATCGGAGTTACCTTCCTCGCGATTCCCATTTGGGCGCTGTGCCAACACATCCGTCGGTGAGCGCGCCCAGCCGTGTGACGCTGCCCCTGTCAGCTTTGCCCCTGCAGGGCAGGGTCGGGTAGGGGCCCGCCTTTGGGCGCTGCCAACTCCTTCCGCCGCAGGAAGTGCCAAGCAAGGAAGCTCGCCGCAACGGCGCCGGCTGTGTCCATGACGATGTCGAGGATCGTGTCATGCTTGCCCTTGATGACGTCTCCCGGCGCGATCTGGTCGAAGCCCCACTCCGCCACCTCCCACAGAGCTCCGAGCGCGACGCCCACGCAGGCGAGCATGAAAACCACCAGGAGCTTTTGGCCAGGCTCACCTCTTAGGCCACGGCCACAGACAAAGATGGCGAGCCAGAGTGTCAGAGCCAAAATCGTGCAGGCATGCAGCGCGCGATCAAACCACCAGAACTGCCGGTAGAGGTCGAACAGGTACCCCGCGGCGTTCGCTGCTGCGAGGACCAGAAGGAGGAACCACGCGGTTAGCCGTCCTGAGCTGGTCGCGTGCATGGGGCCACTCCTTCCGACGCTGGCGTGCCCGACCGGCCCGAGAGGGGTCATCTCTCCGCAGGCGGGCCGAGCGAAAGGAACGCAGGGGAGGAACACAGTTTCCGCGCCGCCGCTGTCAAACTCGCCTGGACGTGACGTGTTTCAACTCTGACCGGCTGGCGGCCTCATGCCTTCGTGCATGCTAGGACTAGGTGTTTCATCCCAGGGTGTGGTGGTACGCTTGACCACCATGCTGCGAAGGACGCGCTATGGGCCAGGTTCTTCACGGATGCGCCCGCACGACAGAGGCGGTTCGTCGCGCGATCTAGCTACAACAAGAGAGCGTAAGGACCCTGGCCCGGCGCTTCGGTGTCAGCCCCACCACGGTCCAGAAATGGCGCAAGCGGGCCACGACGGCCGATGCTCCCATGGGACCCAAGGAGCCCCGCTCCACCGTCCTATGACAGTCGCGGGCATTGGCAAGTTGTTTGATGAGAGGGCGAGTTCGGCTGGATGACTGAGGGTGCGGCAGGATCATGATGCCGTCTGGACGCAGGTCTCCTGCTGCCAGCTGCGAAAAGCCTTGGTGCGGGCACGCCGGTACTCACCGGCCGTCATCAGGTGTCGACGCGGACGGAACTGGCCGTAGATCATGCTGTGGGCTGACAAGAACCGCTGAGTCTGCTCGGGCGACTTGAACCGTTGCATCTGCCGCTCTCGCCGTCGGGTGGGCCGGTGCGAGTTCTCCGCCCGGTTGTTCAGGTACCGACTGCTGCGATGCGGGACCTCGGGTAGGAGTTCGCGCTGAGCGACGCCGTAGCTCCTCAGCCCGTCTGTGACCAGCCGACGCGGTTTGTACCTCAGGCCTGCGAGCAGGCGCTTGAAGAACCGCTTGGCCGCACTCCCGTTCCGCCGGTCCTGAACGAGGATGTCCAGCACCAAGCCGTGCTGGTCCACTGCTCGCCAGAGGTAATGCAACACGCCGTTTATGCGCAGAAACACCTCATCGAGGTGCCAGGTGTCGCCCGGCTTGGGCCGGCGCCGCCGCAGCTTGGCCGCGAACTCCGAACCGAACTTGCAGCACCAGTTCCGGATGCGCTCGCGCGTGACGATGATGCCCCGCTCCGCCAGGATCAACTCCACATCCCGCAGGCTCAGGCTGAACACATGATAGAGCCAGACGGCGTGGCTGATGATCTCTGCCGGAAAGCGGTATCCTGGATAGGTGGCGGGCTCTGACGTCATCCCGTCAGATTGCCCCAGCTCTGTTGTTCCGACCACCGCCCATCACGTTGCCAATGCCGGTCCAGCGTCTCGGCCCGGCGGCTGAGGGTGGTATGATCGGGCACCGCCAGATCCAGCCCGAGTAGCGCCATGATCGAGCCAATCAGGTCTTCGGTCTGGCGCAAGGCGAGGCGGAACACGGCCCGAAGCGTCAGGGCCGTCGTGATGGCCAGCGCCGAACAGCGCGGCTGTCCGCCCCGCGTAGTGCGGGGCTCGGCCTTCCAGGCCGCGACGGCCGCATCCGTGAACCACACGGTCAGACTGCCACGCGCGCGGAGAGCGGTATCGTATTCCGCCCAGTTTGTCGCCCGAAACCTCGGCTTCGGAATGCGGTGACGACGCTTGGCATTGGCCTTGAACGGCAAACTGCGCTCTTCTGGAGGATGAGGGAGCGTCGCCCCCTCAGGATCTTACCCCGGCCAGACCGCTAGGCCGACCCGTGCACCACAGTCCTGGTGAGCGGTTGCCTTTAATTAAGGCCACGTTGATAGAGAAGGCAGGTCGTAACGGCGAAACCCACATTTCGCTGTCCCGTTGCCCCACTACCATCCCCGAAGGGCGCAGGTCAGGCTTCGCCGCGCTGCCCGGCCGGGTCGAGAAACGAGAGGATCCACTGTGGCCGCTACCTCCGTCCGAACATTTCCGAAGCCGCTCCACCCATTGCACGCGATCCTGCTTGCCTTCCCGCTCCCACTGTTTCTCGGCGCGTTGCTTAGCGATTACGCCTACCGGGAGAGCTTCCAGATCCAGTGGGCCAACTTCTCGTCCTGGCTCCTCGCGGGCGGGCTGTTCTTCGGCGGCTTCGCCCTGCTCTGGGCCTTGGTGGACGTGTTTCGGAGCGGACCGATACGAAGGCGGCGCGCAACGATCTACTTCGTCGTGCTGCTTGCAGCCTGGGTGGTCGGCTTCGTCGATGCCCTCGTTCACTCGAAGGACGCCTTCGGGATCATGCCGGAGGCCCTCTTTCTGTCGGCGATCGCGACTATCCTCGCGCTTGTTGCGGCGTGGATGGGGTACTCCGGTTTTCAGTCCAGGGAGGTGGTGTGATGCGCGCGATCCTATTGATCGGCACTGTGGCGCTTACCCTGTGCGCCTGCGACAGCGAGCCGACCCCGGAGCAGCACGGCTCCAACCCGAGCCTTCCAGCACCGCATCGCGGCCTGCTGCCTGACATGACGATCCCTCGGCTAACAGCCTGGGGCAATGATCGTCCGACGGTGCCGCAGGGCTACACGATCCAGGCCATCGCAACGGATCTCCGGATCCCGCGCCAGACCCTTGTCCTTCCCAACGGCGATATCTTGGTGACGGAGGGAACGGGCGGCCAGGGTGCGCCTCGGCTCAATCCCAAAGCCTTCATCGCGAACATCATAAAGAGCTGGGGCAAGACCTCGGTGGCGGGCGGTAACCGGCTGACGCTGCTGCGCGACGCCGACGGCGATGGCACCTACGAGACCCGGAGCATCTTTGCGAGCAACCTGAATGGGCCTTACGGCCTCGCCCTTGTCAACGGCGTCCTGTATGTCGCCAACCAGGATGCGCTGGTGCGCTTCGACTATCGAGAGGGGCAGACCGAAGCGAGCGGAACGCCGACGCTGGTGACGAACCTGCCCTCAGCGATCAACCACCATTGGACGAAGTCGTTGGCCGCCAGCCCCGATGGCCGGTTCCTCTATGTCGGCATCGGTTCCAACAGCAACATCACCGAGCGTGGGATAGACGTCGAGGTCGATCGCGCCATGGTGTGGCAGGTTGACCCCCAGACGGGCGCTCACAGGCCCTACGCGACCGGCCTCCGCAATCCCACGGCCCTCACGATCCAGCCGGGAACGGGCCAGCTCTGGGCGGTGGCGAACGAGCGGGACGAGATCGGCCCCAATCTCGTGCCGGACTACCTGACATCGGTGCGCGAGGGCGCCTTCTACGGCTGGCCGTATAGCTACTGGGGCCAGAACGTCGACGTCCGCGTGCAGCCGCAGAATCCGGAGCGCGTCGCCTCGGCCATCCGCCCCGACTACGCCTTGGGGGCGCATGTGGCAGCGCTTGGCGTTGCCTTCTCAACTCCTGCCATGGGAGCGGGCTTCGCAGACGGGGTGTTCGTCGGCCAGCACGGCAGCTGGAACCGCGCCTCTCCTGTTGGCTACAAGGTTGCGTTCGTGCCGTTCCGTGACGGCCGACCGGCCGGAGATCCGATCGACTTCGTGTCCGGCTTTCTGAATAGCGAGGGTAATGCGCGCGGCCGGCCGGTCGGGGTCTCGGTGGATCCCCGTGGCGCCTTGATCGTCGCCGATGACCTATCGAATACAGTCTGGAGGATTACAGCAGCCCGGTAGCGCTGCCACGCGGGGGATCTCTGCGGAAGCGCAGATCGCCCCATCCCCGTGGATCCTGCTCCGTCCACACCATGTTATGCGCCATCAGTGACCCTCCCCCTAATGGTGGGCACCTCGGATAAGCTCCTGAGGGAGCGAGGTGCCCTGATCATGACGGCGGGGCGTGAGTTCACGGAGGAGTTCAAGCGGGAGGCGGTCGGGCTGCTGGAGAGCAGTGGCCGCCCGCTGATGCAGGTGGCAAAGGATCTGGGGATCCAGCCTTTCACGCTGCACAATTGGCATGGGCGGCTTGGATCTGTGGCGGTCGGGCTCCGGTTGCGGAGCGCCCCGTCACGACGGCAGCAGACGATGTTTGCGGAGGAGGGCGAGCTCCGCCGGCTGCGGAAGGAACTCGAGCGGGCGCAGATGGAATGCGAGATCCTTAAAAAAGCTGTCGGCATCTTTTCGGGCCAACCGAGATGAGGTTCCGTTTAATCGAGGACCACCGCGAGGTGTCCCACATGCGAGTAATGTGCTCGGTCCTGGAGGTGAGCGCCAGTAGGTACTACGCGTGGCGGGCGCGGCCGGAGAGCACCTGCTCGGAGGCCGACCAAGTGCTGCTTGAGAGCGTCCGCCGAGTTCGTGCTGACAGCCACCGCCACTACGGCAGCCCGCGCGACACCCTGGCCCAGGAGCTGACGCTTACCGCCCTGAGGATGGCCATCACCAGCCGCCGGCCAGGTCCGGGGCTGCTGCACCACGCGGACCGCGGCAGCCAGTACGCTGCCCATGACGACCGCCGCCTGCTGACCAAGCACGGCATGCGCTGCTCGATGAGCCGGAAAGGCGATTGCTGGGACAACGCCCCCATGGAAAGCTTCTTCGGCAGCCTCAAAACCGAACTCGAGGAGGACGGACCGTGCCCGACCAGGCAGGCCGCACGATCAGCCCTCTTCGCCTTCATCGAAGGCTTCTACAACCAGCAGCGCCTCCACTCAGCGATCGGCTACAAGGCGCCAACTGAGATGGAACAACTCGCCGCGGCCGCCTAGGCCGTAACCCGTGTCCACTTCAGTGGGTGATGGTCATCCCCGTGATGCTCTGCTGGGTCGGAGGCGCGCGCGAAGCTTGGCCCGCCGAGTCCCACCCCTCGGCCGCCCGCTGCGCCTGACCATCGGCTCGCCGCTTCTTTTCCCCGGAACTGCGAACGACCGCCCCGGCTGGACCACCATCGCCGCCGCCACACGAGATCTTGGCCCATCTCGCAACCCGGCCTCGGGTTCCCATCTTATGCCGGACAGCCTCGCAGCCCGTTGACGCGGGCCCTGCGATCCGCCGGAATGTCTCCGGCGCCCGAGAGCTACCCTTAGGAGGAGCGAGACATGGCTTGGAAGACCCCGAAGGTTGTCGAGATCAGCGTCGCTATGGAGATCAACTCCTACGCCTGTGCCGAGATCTAGGCGCACTGCCTGAAACGCCCCGGCCTCCGGCCGGGGAGTGGGAATACGATGCTCCGGCTAATTGTGCTCGGCGCGGCAGCGGGCGGCGGATTTCCTCAGTGGAACTCCGCCAGTCCCGCCTGTTTGCGCGCACGCGCCGGCGATCCTGCCGCGCTCCCCAGGACCCAATGCTCCCTTGCCGTTAGCGCGGATGGAGAGCGATGGGTGCTACTCAACGCTGCCCCCGAATTGACCGTCCAGCTCGCCGCTAACCGCGCTCTGCACCCGCGTCCGCCTTTCGACGGCAATGGCCCGGGCGCCGTCCGCCACTCCCCCCTCGCTGCCGTGGTGCTCACGGGCGCCGAGGTGGACACGGTCGCTGGCCTCCTCTCGCTGCGCGAACGCCACCCCTTCGCGCTGCACGCCACCGCTCCTTCCCTCGCCGTGCTGGACGCCAATCCCATCTTCGGCGCCCTTAACCCGGCCATCGTCCCCCGCCGCGCGCTACCCCTGGGGGAGCCCGTTGCCCTACGCGACGCCGCGGACGCATCCCTGGGCCTAACGGTCGAGGCCTACCCCGTCCCGGGCAAGGTCCCCCTCTTTCTTGAGACCCGCGATGAGGCGGAACCGGGCGAGGAGGGCGCCACCATTGGCCTCGCGATCCGTGCCAGCGGCGGCCCCGCCGCTCATTTCATCCCGGGCTGCGCGATGATGACCGACGCCCTGCGCGCCCGCCTTCGCAACGCCGCCCTCGTTCTCTTCGACGGCACCCTCTGGCGCGACGACGAGATGATCCGTGCCGGTGCCGGCCCCAAGACCGGCGCCCGCATGGGCCACATGTCAATCTCCGGCGAGGCGGGCGTGATCGCGGCCTTCGAGGGGCTGGGCGTGCGCCGCCGCATCCTCGTCCACCTGAACAACACCAACCCCGTCCTACTGGAGGACAGCTCGGAACGCGCCGCGGTCGCCGCCGCAGGCTGGGAAGTCGCCGAGGACGGCATGGAGATCACCCTGTGAGCGCGCTTCTGTCGCCGCCGGAACTGGAGGCGCAGTTTCGCGCCATTGGCGCCGAGCGCTACCACAACCTGCACCCCTTCCACCGCTTGCTGCATGACGGGCGCCTCAGCAAGGGCCAGGTCCAGGCTTGGGCACTCAACCGCTACTACTACCAGGCCAGCATCCCAGCGAAGGACGCCTCCCTCCTAGCCCGCCTACCCACCACCGACCTCCGCCGCGAGTGGCGCCGCCGTCTGGAGGACCATGACGGCGACGGCAGCAAGCCCGGCGGCGTGGAGCGCTGGCTCGTCCTCACCCGCGGCCTCGGCCTGGACGATGCCTATGTCACCTCGCTGCACGGCCTCCTCCCCGCCACCCGCTTCGCCGTGGACGCCTATGTCTACTTCGTTCGCGAGCGAACGGTGCTGGAGGCCGTCGCCTCTTCCCTCACCGAGATGTTCTCTCCCGCCATTATCTCCGAGCGCGTCAGCGGCATGCTCCGCGCCTACGACTTCGTGGACGAGAAAACCCTCGCATACTTCACTCCCCGCCTCACCCAGGCCCCTCAGGACGTCGCCTTCGCCCTTGACTACGTCACCCGCCACGCCCGGACCCGCCAGGAGCAGGAGGCGGCTCTGAACGCACTCCGCTTCAAATGCGACCTGCTCTGGGCCCAGCTCGACGCCCTGCACCACGCCTATGTCGCGCCCGGCCTACCGCCCCCCGGCGCTTTCGTGCCGTCATGAGCATCACAGGCACCACCACCCCACGCTTCGCCCGCGGCATGCGCCTGCGAGAGGATCCGGCCCGTGCACGCTGGGTGGTGGTCGGCCCCGAGCGCCTCTTCGTCCCCGACGATATCGCCCTCGAGATCCTTCGCCTCCTCGACGGCACCCGCAGGGTAGACGCCATCGTGGACGAGCTTGCCGCCCGCTATGCTGCCCCGCGTGACGCCATCGCCGCCGACGTCCTTGCTCTCCTGACCGACCTGCACGCCAAGGGCGTATTAACAGCATGACTCCGCCAGCCCCCCTCGGCCTGCTGGCGGAACTCACCCACCGTTGCCCGCTGCGCTGCCCCTACTGCTCCAACCCCACCGAGCTCTCCCGCGCCTCGGCGGAGCTCGATACCGAGACCTGGGGCCGCGTCTTCCGCGAGGCCGCCGCCCTCGGCGTGCTGCAGCTCCATTTGTCGGGCGGCGAACCCGCCGCTCGCCGCGACTTGCCCGAGATCGTCGCCCACGCCACCGCCGCAGGCCTCTACAGCAACCTCATCACGTCAGGCGTGCTGCTCGACGCCGCGCGGCTGAAGGTCCTCGCCAGAGCCGGCCTCGACCACGTCCAGCTCTCCGTCCAGGACGCCGAGGAAACCTCCGCCGATCGCATCAGCGGCCTGCGCGGCGGCCACGCCCGCAAGCTCGCCTTCGCCCGCGCCGTTCACGAGGCCGACCTCCCGCTCACCCTCAACGCCGTCGTCCACCGCCAGAACCTTGACCGCTTAGGCGATCTGATCGAGCTCGCCACCACCCTCGGCGCGACCCGCCTCGAAGTGGCCCACGTCCAGTATTACGGCTGGGCGCTCCGCAACCGCGACGCCCTCCTGCCCAGCCGCGCCCAGCTTGAGGCGGCCACCGAAACCGTCACCACCGCCCGCGTCACGCTCAAGGGCCGCCTCGTCATCGACTATGTCGTGCCCGACTACTACGCGCGCCGCCCCAAGGCCTGCATGGGCGGCTGGGGCCGCTCCTTCATCGCGGTTTCCCCGGCCGGCCGCGTCCTGCCCTGCCACGCCGCCGAGAGCCTCCCCGGCTTCGACTTCTTGAACGTGCGGGACGCATCCCTCTCCGAGATCTGGACCCATTCCGACGCCTTCCAGCGCTACCGTGGCACCGGCTGGATGCCGGAGCCCTGCCGCGGCTGCGACCGGCGCGAGATCGACTGGGGCGGCTGCCGCTGCCAGGCCTTCGCCCTCACCGGCAACGCCACCAACACCGACCCCGCCTGCGCCCTGTCCGCCGACCACCACCTGCTCGACCTCGCCGTGCAAGACGCGGCCGTCGCAGGCGGGAACTTCACCTACCGGGAGATGGGGCCGACCATTGCGACGGGGTGAACAGGGCAGGGATAGTCTGGGGAGAGGAAGAAAGAATCTTCCTTTCCTCGAGCCCTTACTGCTGCGCCGCGTAATCCGCGATCGCATCGAGCTGCACGTCCGTTAGCCTCTGCATCGCCGCGTTCATCTGCGTATTCGTAAGGCTCTCCTGCAACTGTGTTGCACGGATCAGCTTGCAAGCGCAGCGAGCCGCGGGAGCATCTGCGTTCACGTGATGCGGACATACTCCGAGCGTCCGAGCTCAAGCATGCGGTTCAGCACACGGACAGCGACGGCCACTTCGGTCACACGGCGCTCGTCCGTGCGCGAACGCACCGCGCCGCCGATGACGCACTTGAACCTGTGCGCCAGGTGCCCCACCGGCCGATCGAGGACTTCACCCCGGCTGCGCTCCTCGCTCAGCCGAGTGCAAGCGTGCTGGTGGGCGGCCCCAACGTGCCGGAGAGAGACCTTGCAAGCTTTGTCGCGGCTGTGCTGGCCCGACCGGACCGCTACAGCTTCGCCATCGGAGGCGTCGGCAACTCGCTGCACATGCAGACCGTGCTGTTCCGCTCGGCGCTCGGCCTGTCGGGGCCGAAGGTGCCGTTCCGCGGGACGGCGCCCGCGCTCGTGGATGTCGGCGCCGGGCATGTCGACGCGATGTTCGCTCCGCTGGATGTCGCCGGCCGGCATTGGCAAGTTGTTCGGCCAGAAAGCCAGTTTAGCCGCGTGGATCGAGGATTTGGCAGGATCAGCAAGCCGCCTGGACGCAGGTCTCCTGCTGCCAGCTGCGAAAAGCCTTGGTGCGGGCACGCCGGTACTCGCCGGCGGCTATCAGGTGTCGACGCGGACGGAACTGGCCGTAGATCATGCTGTGGGCTGACAAGAACCGCTGAGCCTGCTCGGGCGACTTGAAGCGCTGCATCTGCCGCTCTCGCCGTCGGGTGGGCCGGTGCGAGTTTTCCGCCCGGTTGTTCAGGTAGCGGCTGCTTCGATGCCGGACCTCGGGTAGGAGTTCGCGCTGGGCCACGCCGTGGCTCCTCAGCCCGTCAGTGACCAACCGGCGCGGCTTGTACTTGAGCCCGGCCAGCAGGCGCTTGAAGAACCGCTTGGCCGCGAACTCCGAACCGAACTTGCGGCACCAGTTCCGGATGCTCTCATGGGTGACGGTGACGCCCCGCTCCGCCAGGATCAGTTCCACGTCCCGTAAGCTCAGGCTGAACACATGGTAGAGCCAAACGGCATGGCTGATGATCTCCGCCGGAAAGCGGTACCCAGCGTAGGTAGAAGGGTCTGAGGTCATCCAGGCGGACTGCCCCGGCTCGCTCCTACCAGCCACGCCCCATCAACTTGCCAATGCCCTTGCTCGGTAGTCCGACGCTTTCTCATGAAGGGCGGCCTGACGGATCCACTCCGGCTCCGGCTCCGGTGCCTTGCCTAACCGCCGATCGATGTCAGGCGACCCAGGTGTTTTCCATTTTACCATCTCGTAAACCGCTGCATTTTCAACTCGGCCGCATGATTCCTGTGAGGATGGTGCGAGCGTTGGCCTCTTCAATCCTAACACCCCGTCATCGCCGTCAGGATCTCTGGTGGGGTCACATCGAAGTCGGGCGCCATGATGATTTGGCCGCGCAGGGCTCCCCGGCGACGCTCGGTTGCGCCGGCCGTGCTGGGCAGGGCGGCGTAGGAGGCCTCTAACCCGGGTCGCGCGGCGGTTAAAGATTCGGCGGCCAGTTCGAGGACGATCTGCTGCTCGTCGAGGGTCAGCGCCACGAACGGGAGCGCTCCCGCTAGGACGTCCTTGACCCGAGCGATGGTGGTCGATGGGAGAGCCGCCAACCGGCGGCTGAGCTCGACTGTCCTGGATGGTGTAGACATCAACGCCCCTTCGAAAGACAAACTGGCACGCCCTCCCGCACTTGGTCGAGAAGTCTGGGGTCAGGACTCATTGACCTAGAAGAGCACGGTGGCGGCGAGGCGGATGGCAGACATAAAGGTGTGGGCTTGAGCTGTGCGACAGCACAAAAGGCAGCCACTAAACTCCTGGGATCGGAGTCGCTCCGCCTCGAGGTCCGGAACGCGGATGGAACCGTCGCTGTCTACCACATCAACTCGGCCGCCAAGGCAGCGGCGATGCGGAACCATGGCCCCGCGAGCCTGCGGCAGGCCGTGCAGGACCATCTCGCGATAGCCGCGACGCGGTATGGGAACGCTGCCCAGATCGTGCGCAAATTCATAGACGACCCGTTTGCCGTCGAGATGAGGCTGGCCGATCTGCCAGATGACGTCGCCATCTGGTGCCAGCAGGAGATGCTTGACGACGATCTGACCGATGAGGACGGTGAGGCGAAGTCGCTGCAACGTGTCGAGCACAGCTGGATCGTCGACCGGCTGGACAGTGACCAGCGTACTCTCCTGCATCTGACATCGGTGCTCGCGGCGCTGGATGTGGCTCTCGTTGGGTAAATTCGGGCTCTCGTGAGCATGCCGGCCTGCTCACGAGAGCCTATCGCTCTGCTGCGCTGGGATCTGCGGTGCGTTGGACAGAACCGGGGCAAACTGCCGTTGGAGCCACGCTGAAAGGGACTGTCGGGCCCCCGACCGGTTAAAGGGATTATCATGGGCCCGCTGCTCCTCCAGGCGAAGGGGAGGCGGTCGGTCGCCTAGCCTCCGGCCGCGCCGGCGCCTCCCTCATGCAAAAGGCGAGGGCTTCGGCGTTCGTCTCCGGCAGACGGTTCTCCCCGGACGCAGGCAGCGCCGCGATGACGGCATCCATCGCATCCACCGGGTTTCCACGAGGGGGGCGTCGCCAGCCACTCCCTGGCAGTGGCGATCGCGGCCCGGCCCGGGATCTCCACCTGGAAGGCCCGAGCGAGCGCCGCCCTGTGGTGGGGGCCATTCCTCTGGAGGGTGAGGACAACCCAGTGGAGGAGCGCCTCCAGCGCGAGCCGGAACGCCTGCCTTATTTGGCGGTCTCGCGCATGGTGAAGCTGCCGAAGTCAGGCAGCGAGAAGCGGCCAGTCTCGATGATCTCTTCCTTGGTGGCGGCGATCAGGTCGGCCGCGAGAGGCCCGACCGTGCCGTGTGGTCATGGCCTCCTGTGCCCGGCAACACTCGAACCACAGTCGGCAACGCATCGTTCAAGTGGCAGGGGAGGGGGGCTTCTCCGGCCGAGGCCGCATCACACGCCCGACGGGTGGCTTCCACTCGCCACGCTTTCGGGCAGACCAGGCATACCGGGGATCGTGGTCCAACAAGTGGAGGTGGTCCGCGAGCCGGTTGCGCTCCAGCCAGCCCACGGCGGCTTCCAACTCAGCGAGTGTCATGGCGGCGCGTGCCTTGTCGCCGGTGACGCGCTTCAGGGCCGCGTTGTAGCGGTGATACAGCCCTGGTCCCGCG
>NZ_JONP01000039.1 GCF_000711725.1 Roseomonas aerilata DSM 19363
AGCTCATGGACGACAGCGAGCATGACGTGCTCGCCTATATGGCGTTCCCGGCGCCGCACCGGACTAAACTGCACTCGACGAACCCGCTGGAGCGCCTCAACAAGGAGGTGAAACGCCGCGCCGACGTGGTCGGCATCTTTCCCTCTGAGGCGTCCATCATCCGCCTCATCGGCGCTGTGCTGCTCGAGGCCAACGACGAGTGGCAACTGCAGCACCGCTACATGGGCGTCGAAGCCATGGGCGAGATGCTCAACCCAGCGCTCACCAACGAAACCCTGCAACTTCCACCCAAGGCCGCCTGAGCCGTGGCCACCTCAAGCCCAGACGCAATTTCCACCACATTGACGGACGCTACCCTGGCCTGCTCTCGAGCAGGCTCAAGCATCCTGCGAGAAGCCGCCTTCTTGACAGCCTTCTCGCGAAGGAAAATGGCGACACGCAGCAATGTTTCCCGGTCAGGAGCAAACATGCTCGGCGATGCCTTACGCAGGGCCTGACCGATGCTCGCCCGAAAAGCTTCTTCGTCGCCAGACATGGTGTCGCCTTTATGCACGACGGCACACTGGCAGACGAAGCTTTCATATCGATTACGTGATTGAAGTTGCGTTCTGCTGGCTGATATGCGCCACACGACTAAGCGCCGCTTCCAAGGCCGTCGCAGAAGCAGCAGTGTCCAGAGAGCAGACCAGTGAACTGCTTCAGCGTGCGTGAGGGACGGACGGAGCAAATCTCCGCGCCAGGTCTGTGCCGCTGGTCCGCGGACCATACGGGCTGCTCACGCACCAAGCGGCGAAGTCGCTGGGCGCCATGGGGCGCGCGAAGAAGTATCCTTGCGCTTCATCACAGCCGGCGTCTTCAATCCAGCTCAGCACCTCGGTGTTCTCGACACCCTCGGCCACAACCCGATAACCCAGGTTGTGGGAGAGCGATATCATGGCGGAGGTGAGTGAACGCTGCCGCTCGTCCGTCGCCAAGTCGCGCACGAAGGACTGGTCGATCTTGACCACGTGAGTGGGGATGCGCTGCAGGTACGAAAGGCTGCTGTAACCCGTCCCGAAGTCATCGATGGCCAGTCGAACGCCGGCGTCTGCGAGCTCCTCGAGAAGGGCGAGCGCCTGTCCTGCGTCCTCCATGACACCTGTTTCAGTGATCTCTAGTTCAAGGCTGCTGGCCGCAAGCGAGCGCTTGGCCAAGCCGTGCAGGACGCGATGCGCGAAGTCACGCTCCAGCAGGTTTGATGCGGCAACGTTGACCGAAAGCTGGAGGTCCAGGCCAGCCTCGTGCCACGCCAGAAGCTGCTCCAAGGCAGCATCGAGCACCCAGGCCGTTGCCGCCCTCACCATAGATGTCTGCTCGACGATTGGCATGAACTCGCCAGGAGAAATCTCACCAAGGCTCGGATGGCGCCAGCGCAGTAGAGCTTCCGCACCTACGCAGGTGCGGGAAACGAGATCGATCCTTGGCTGGTAAACCAGCCTCAGCTGCCCTGCAGCTTCGAGAGTTAACCCGAAGTCGTTGAGAAGGGTGAAGCGACGGTGGTGAGCGGTATCCTGGCTCGCCGAGTAAATACCCACCTTGGTTTCCGAGCGCCGGGCGTCCTGTGCCGCACCATGCGCCGTCCGAAGCACATCGAGCGGTTTGGTCTCGCCCAGCCTGAAAGGCGCCACGCCCGCAACAGTAGTCGTCACAAAGCGAGAGCTGGATGACTGTTGCATCTCGCTGAGGCGCTTGGCGAGCCGGGCGGTGTAGTCTCTCACCTCGGCGTGCTTCGGAGCCAGAAAGATGAACTGGGTCGCCTCAACGTGGTACAGCTTCCGACTTGGGCCTATGGCCATTCTGATCGACCGTGACATGTCCCTCACCATGTCGTCGAGGTAGGATGACCCCATCACCCGCGTTGAATTGCTGAGCTGTTCCGGATTGGCGAGATCAACCAGCACCGCGAGGCGCGGGTCGCCCTCAGGTTGGTCGCGTGCCAGATCTTCGAGGTCTTCCACAAACTGAGTGCGGTTCGGTAATCGGCTCAGCGGGTCAACCCGGCCAAGGGCGTGCTGAAGTTCGATCTGGGCCATAACCATGGCCCCAAGATCCGTCAGCGCCGCCAGCTCTGATGCGGACGCTTGCCGCGGTTCGAGACCGAGCACGCACATGGCGCCGAGCCCAAAGCCATCGTTCGTGACGAGCGGTGCTCCGGCATAGAAGCGAACACCGGTCTGGGCGAGGTGACTGTCGCGGTAGCATGGATCCGCCAGCAGGTCGGGGATCACGACGACGGTCAACGTTTCCGCTACCTGGGCGCAGGGCGCCCTGTCACGCGGGATGGAGGTATGACTCACTCCGACACGTGACTTGAACCACTGCCTGTCACGGTCAGTGAGGGAGACGGCAGCGACTGGCAGGCCAAAGAGCTGTGCTGCCATACGAGTGATGCGGTCAAAGGACTCGCTTGGATCGGTATCAAGCAGATTCAGCTGGTACAACGCGTCCAGACGCGCCTCTTCGCTCAGTGCAGACATCTCTTCACCTTAGCTTCGAGGAAGCACCCTTCACCGCAATCATCGTTGGGGTCGGCACGGCCTCTTTGTTCTCCAAGCAAGATGAAAGCAGCGAGGAGTGACGGTGATCTTGCATTAAGCTCATTGCGGAACAATAAAGGCAGGCCGCTGATCGCCGACAGGTGATCTGGAGCAACCCTTCGCGAAGTGTACGAGGCGCCCCTCCAATCAGGAGGCAGCGCGCAACAGCACTCCCGGAATTGCCGCCCCGGCCGCGCACACGCGGTTGCGCCCTTCCCGCTTGGCCCGGTAGAGCGCCGCGTCGGCCTCGGCCAACAGCTTCTCCAGGTTCGACGCCTCTGGTCCGAGCACGGCCAAGCCGAAGGAGGCAGTGAGCGGCAGGACAGCATTGCCGTGCCGGGCTGGCATGCCGGCAACCCGCATCCGCAGGTGCTCAGCCGCCTGCAGGCCGATCTCCATGCCGGCGCCGGGCAGCAGCACCCCAAACGGATTTGTCAGAGTTCGCGCCAGGGGTTCCCGGATTGGTGAGCGGGGGCAGATTTGGATAGGCTCCTGACGGATTGATGGGCGGCTGGGGGCCTGTGATGGAGTGCGTGGACTGCGGTTCGGCTGAGGTGACTGAGCGGCGGGACCGTACGGCCCAGGGTTGCCCGCGCTTCCGGTGCCGCGCCTGCGGCCGAGGGTTCAACGAGCGCAGCTCGGGGGTCCTGAACCGGGCTCAGTACCCGAGCGACGTGATCGCCCTGGTGGTGCTGTGGCGCCTGCGCTACCGCCTCACCCTTCGGGATCTGGCGGAGATGTTCCTCATCCGTGGCATCGTTTTCAGCCATGAGGCGGTGCGGGCGTGGGAGGCCAAGCTCGCGCCGGTTCTGGCGGGTGAACTGCGCCGGCTTCGGCGCGGGAAGGGCGGCCGCGGGCATCGCTCCTGGCACGTTGACGAAACCTATATGAAGGTCCGTGGACGCTGGTGCTATTTGTATCGGGCGATCGACAGGAACGGTGACCTCGTCGACACGATGCTGAGCGAGCACCGGGACATGGCGGCCGCGAAGGCGTTCTTCCGATCCGCCAAGTCGGCGACAGGCATCGTCCCCGAGCAGGTCACCACGGACGGGCACAGCTCGTACCCACGCGCGATCCGCTCAACGCTGGGCAGCCGGGTCGTCCATCGCAACAGCGAATACAAAAACAACAGACTTGAGCAAGATCATCGGGGCATCAAAGGCCGGATCCGATGTATGCGCGGGTTCAAGAGCTTCACCTCAGCCGAGCGCTTCTGTCGCAGCCACGATGAACTCCGCAATCACCTCCGTCCTCGCGTCCGCCACAACCAGCATGTCCCTGCCAGCCGCCGTCGCATGCTTCATCTCCGTCGTGCAGCAACCGTGCTCGCCATCCTGGAAGCAGCGTAGGCCGACAGCATCAGCCGGCACGCGACGGCATCTCTGGCGCGAGAGCTGACAGAACCCCTGGAACTGCTGTGGGCACACACCTGTCAGCTCGGCGGGCTTCTCACGCCCCGATTGGACACCGGATCCTTAATCATGTTCCCTGAATCCTACGATCGAACGCACGGCGGCACCGATAGCGCAGGCACGGAGCTCAAGACCGCCACCGATGGAGCACCGTACATCGATTTGCTGCTCGCGCGCCTGGCTGAGGCCGGAGAGGCGCCCGTGCTGCGGTACCATGGCGAGGATTACTCTGCGGCGGCGTTCGCAGCCTCCATCTTCCGCTATGCGCGGGCGCTGGCGAGCTTGGGCATCGGCCCCGGTCACCTCGTCGCACTGTTCGCCCCCAACGCGCCCTCGGCGCTCGCGGTGCGATACGCCGCGCATCTACTTGGTGCTGCCGCTGTCTATCTGTCCGCCCCGGAAGCCTCGGAGCGGCGGGCCGAACTGATCGAGCGGATGGACCCGCAATTGCTGGTTCTCTTTGCAGAGACGGCTCATCTTTGCCCGCCGAGCACCCGGACCCGCATCGGTACCGTCGGCATGGCGGAAGACCGCTGTTACACTCGCATCGACCATCTCGCGGCCGGAGCTTCGAGCGAGCCGATGAAGAGCGCGGCTCGCCCAAGCGATCTCGCCGTCATCGTCTCGTCCGGAGGAACGACCGGCGTGCCCAAGGGCAGCTGCCGGAGTTTCGCTGCTTACACGGCCACGGTCCGCGCTCCCAGCCCGAAGGACCGGCGGCAGCTCGTGAATGGACCTCTGGCCTACCTGTCGCAGGTGCTGGTTGACATGACGCTGCTCGGCGGCGGCGCTGTGATCCTCCAGGACCGCTTCGAGGCTGCCAGCACCTTGGCCGCCATCGAGGCGGAGCGCGCCACCCACCTCTTCTTGGTCGAGCCGCAGCTCCTCGAGCTTATGGACCACCCCGACGTCAGTCGTCGCGATCTGTCCTCGCTGCGCGTGCTCACGCATGTCGGCGCGTCCGCACCGCCCAGCCTACGCCGTAGGGCACTTGAGCGCTTCGGCCCCGTGCTGGCTCATGTTTATGGAGCGAGCGAGATGGGCCTCGTCAGCCTCCTCTCACCCGCCGAGTACAACCTCGGCCATCCAGCCTTGCTCAGCACTGCCGGTAAAATCCTACCAGGCGTCGATGTCCGCTTCCGTCGTGCTGATGGACGTCTCGCCGATCCTTGGGAACCGGGCCGGATCGAGGTGCGGTCACCCTCCCTGGCAGGCGGGTACAGGAACCTTCCTGAACATGATGCCGACTTTCACGACGGATGGTTCCGCTCCGGCGATTTCGGCTTCGCCGATGTCCAGGGTTATCTGCATGTCCTTGGACGCATCGCCGATCTGGACTTGGTTGATGGAACCGGTGCGAGCCCGGTGCTCCTGGAAGATGCGTTGTGCGGCATTTCTTCCGTTCGCTACGCCGTGGTTGTGGCGGAAGAGAGCGGGTATGCGGAGGCGACGCGCTGGCTTGCAGCCATCGAAGCCTGGGTCGGCATGGTGCCGGACGTTACTGAATGCCGGGCGGTCATCACCTCGCGCTTCGGCGCCGCGCTCGCCGCGTCAGTCACCATCATGGTGGTGGACCGTGTTCCCAGGACTGAACAGGGGAAGCCGGACCGTGAAGCAATCCGGCAGCGTGCGTCACGCCAGCCCCAGTTTTGCTCGCGGCTTCCGGTAGTTTGAGTCATGAAGAGAAGGCTGCTCTACAGAGGAAAGGCGAACATTTCCTTGCTCACCTCGGATGAGGAAGCGCGCAGTAGCCCGCCGGTGCAGCAGCCCACTCCCCGGCTGTCCCGGCGCATGGCCTTGGCTTCCCCCCTGATGGCCGGTCTATTCTCAAGGCCCGGACACGCCCAGTCGCTGCCCTCTACGCCCCGGCCGCGCTCCATCCCGGCCCGGCTGCTGCCTGTCCCTGGCTCGGTCAGCCCTGCGCTGCAACGCCGCATCGCCGCACCTTACCCGGTCGGGTGGGACACCGTGCCCTAGGCCGCGGAGGAATGGCGAGCGCTGGCGGCGCATAGCGCGGCCGAGGTCGCCCCGCATCTCGGCCTCATCGAACAGCAACTTGGCGTTCGTCTGGAGGCAGCGCAGATCGCCGGCGTCCGGGTGTTCATCATCACGCCCAACAACCTGCCCGAGCGCCATCGCAACAGACTTCTCATGCACGTCCATGGCGGCGGCTACGTCCTGTACCCAGGTGAGGCCGGCGCGGGCGAGGCGCTGCTGATGGCCGGCTACGGGCGCTTCAGGGTTGTCTCCGTCGACTACCGCATGGCACCCGACCACCCGTTTCCCGCAGCGCTCGATGACACGATGGCCGTCTGGCGTGCCCTGGTGGCGGAACACGATCCACGGCGCATGGCGATCTTCGGCAGTTCTGCCGGTGGTGGGCTGACGCTGGCAGCCGTCCTGCGAGCGCGCGCGGAGGGCCTCCCGCTTCCCGGCGCTATCGCGCCTGGTACGCCCTGGTCGGACCTGACGGGGGAGGGCGACTCCATCTCGGCTAATGCCTTCGTGGACAATGTGCTGGTCTCGATGGAGGGTTGGGGGGGCGCTGCGGCGAGCCTCTACGCGAACGGTCATGATCTGCGTGACCCGCTCATCTCGCCGATCTTCGGCGATCTTGCGGGTTTTCCGCCGGCAATCCTGACCTCGGGAACGCGCGACCTGTTCCTCAGCCAGACGGTGCGGACCCACCGTAAGCTGCGTCAGGCGGGCGTCGAGGCGGCTCTGCAGGTGTTTGAGGGGCAGAGCCACGCTCAGTTTCTCGACCCCTTCGTGCCGGAGACCGAGGAGGCGTTCGGCGAGATCGCCCGGTTCTTCGACGCGCATCTCCTGGGATGAGAGGACCGGCAGCCTCACTCCCCGACGCGTGCTGTGGCCAGGACGGCTTCCAGGAGGGTGTCGGCACTCTCCTCTTCCGGAAGAGAGGCGATCAAGCCACTCAGCCGGCCGTCGATCAGCAGCACCGCGAAGCCGTGAACAAGGGCCCACAGCGCGGTCGACTGCGCGGCCATCTGCAAGGGAGTGAGCGGCTCGGCAGGAGCGCGCGCGGAAGCTGCTGCGCGCAGGGCGCCGCGAGCGTTGGCGATCGCGTCGCGCAGCGCGGGGCGGGCGAAGTCCAGGCGCTCGCTCCGGTACATCAGAGCGAACAGGCCTGGGTGCTTCCGGGCGAAGCCGACATAGGCGCGCCCCATGGCTTTCATCCTGACCCTGGGATTTCCCCCCGCGGCGTCCACGGCCTCCATGAGCGCCACGCCGAAACGGCGATATCCAAGCGCCGCAAGCTCGCTGAGCAAACTCGTGAGATCACCGAAATGGCCCGCGGGGGCCGCGTGCGACACCCCGACGGCTCGGGCCGTCGCGCGGAGCGTCAAGCCTTGGATGCCATCCCGCTCAAGGATCTCCTCGGCGGCTGACAGGAGCGCGGCAGGGAGGTCACCGTGATGGTACGGGCGAGACGACTTCGGCTCTCGGCTTGGCATGGGCGGCTCGCGGCTCAAATCACTGGTTGACGGGCGCGACGCCATACAGCTACCCCATCTTACCATCGTCAAGATCGGTCCGGCATGCTGTCAAAGACTACCTGCCTGACCGCTCGCTTGCGGCGCTTTCAGGGGCAGACCAGGCATGAGAACGGGTCGCGCTCAGGAGATCGGTGATGAGTATCCTGCTCGCCTTCACACCCTTCATCGCCTTCGCCGCCATCGACCGACTGGTCGGGCCGATAGAAGGGCTGGTTGCCGGCGCCTTGACCTCGCTGGCCCTGCTGGTGCGCGACTGGCTCAGCCCGGGCCGTACGCCGAAGCTGCTTGAGGTCGGCACAGCCCTGCTCTTTGGCGGGATGGCGCTCTACGCCGTGCTCGGCCATCCCGACTGGTCGATCATAGCCGTCCGGTTGCGCGTCGATGCCGGGCTGCTGTTGATCGTGCTCATCACCCTCGCGATCGGACGTCCCTTCACCCAGCAATACGCGCGGGAGAGGGTGCCCGCTGCGTACTGGGACAGCCCCTCGTTCTTACGGACGAACATGGTGATCACGGCGGTCTGGGCCTCCGCCTTCCTGGTCATGGTGGTCGCCGACCTCGTCCTCATCTACATGCCCGATGTGCATCCCCGCGTGGGGATCATCGCAACAATCCTGGCGCTGGTCGGCGCCATCAAATTCACCGGATGGTACCCGGAGCAGGCGAAACGCCCCGCTCCGGGCTGACCAGCACTTCGGGCAGAAGACGTGAGCGACCTCGTCACCAGCCTTATCGTCGTCGCGTGCGTCTTCGCGGGTGGCGGGGTCGGCCTGCAGATGCACCGCGTGCTGCCACCGCACCACCTTGCCAAGGAGACGCTGGACGTCGTCCGCCTTGGGACCGGCATGGTGTCCGTTCTGGCGTCGCTCGTCTTCGGGCTTCTGATCGCGACGGCCAAGTCGGGCTCGGACGCCGCTGATCATGCCATGCGCGCCTACGCCGCCGACACCATCCTGCTCGACCGCACCCTGCGCAGCTACGGGCCGGAGGCGGCCAAGTCGCGCGATCTGCTGCGCCGTAGCACGGAGCGCACGCTCCGGGACCTCTGGCCGGAGCCGGGTGAGGCCTTCATCGGGATCAACGATCCTTCGGCCGACGACCTGCTTGCCCGAGCACAGGAGGCGATCGAGGTCCTGCGTCCCACAGGTCCTCAGCAAACCTGGCTGCAGCAGCAGGCGCTGCAGCAGGGTTCATCGCTCGTGCGCCAGCGCTGGCTCCTGATCGAGCAGGCGGGTCCGAACGTCCGGCCGATGATCCTGATCGTGCTGGTCATGTGGACTGTCGCCATCTTCGTCAGCTTCGGCCTGAACGCTCCACGCAACGCCACCGTGGTCGGGGCCTTCCTGATCATCTCCCTCGCCATCGGCAGGGCCGTGTTCTTGATCCTTGAGATGGATAGTCAATTCGAGGGTTTCCTTCGCCTTTCCGAGCTGCCGCTGCGGAACGCCCTGGCGCAGCTTGGTAGGGAGGTGGGTGGGACATGACACCTCTGCCGACCATCCGTCCGTCTGGGACCCCTCGAGGTGAGGCGCTATCGTAAGCTATCCATTGCGCCCTAGACGCCATAGCGAAGGGGGTAATGAAGCGGAGGCCAATAAGTCAGCGTTGGCCGCCCGGGTCGACGCGCTAAAGCCAACATGGAACGTCAGTCTTTGCTCAGATCAGGCGGACATCAGTTCCGCCTTGCCGCATAGCCTTCGGGGAGGGCCTCAGGGGCGCAAGCGATCACGGTGTCATCGTCGGGGTGACAGTCTTCCACGAAGGTGATGTCGGCGAAGGAGTCGACCACTTCGATCGGATAGGTCGGCCCCGCATCACGGTAGCCGAGCATCCGTTCGATTTGAGAGTTCTGGAAAACAGCGATCTTCTCGGGCGCCTCCATCACCCAGCGCGGAAAGAAGATGGTGCCGTGGAGGCGTCGGTCGGAGAGGTTGACGGCAAGGCTAACGCCGGTTCCGGTTGGCTCGATCCAGGAAATTCTGAAGACACCGTCGGCCAGCCTGACGATATGCGCCTCCTGATCTTTGACCCATCGACCACCGACGATGCCGCTGTGCACGCGGTATTCCACATGGCGATCATTCTTGATGTACGTCTCGTACTGCCAGCCATTGTCGTAGGTGTAGATGTAGTGCTTGCCTACGAAGGCGGCGATCTCGCTTGGCTTAGTGGACGCGAAAGGATCAGGCATCCTGGTTTCCATGGTGAAGCCGATGGGGCATCTGCTTCAAAAAGCAGCGTACTGAATCGGCGTTTCGTTGGAGCCGCGCAGCGTGGTGGCTCTCTTACGGCGAGCTTGGCGTAGGTGTTGCCGAACGGCAACTAAATCCTTGGCCACGCTTGATTGTAGGGTGGCGGGATCTGCACCCAGCATGAACCGCCTACCAGCTGAACTAGCAATGATATAGGAAAAATCAGCGCATTCCTCAGATGCAGGTACGCTCCACACGGAAGGACAGGGCTTTGTCGAAGAAATTCCTCACTGACGTCATCCAGAAGTCCACAGAGATGACGGGTGTCGCCTCCGGGCAGCTTGCCGCTAACCTGATTGCCGCTATTAAGGAGGAAATCGTGGAGAACGGCCGCTTCTCCCTTCCGGACTTCGGCACCTTCACCGTGCGTGAGACGGCCAAGCGCTCGGCGCTCAACCCGCGCACGGGCGAGAAGATTCAGGTAAAGGCGGGCGCAACCGTGAGGTTCAAGGCGAGCCCCGCGCTCAAGGGGGCGGCCTTCGCGGGCGCCAAGAAGGCGAAGCGCAAAGCGGCCAAGAGCAAGGCAGGCTAAGGGATCGCCTGCCGCTCACGCCGAGGGCACACGCCTGCCACAGGCAGGTTGATTTGGGGGTTCGCTGTGCCGTCCGCTCCGCTGCCGTCTGATGAGGCCCAGCGCCTCGTCGCTCTTCGCTCGCTCGACCTGCTCGACACGCCCGCGAGTGAGGTCTTCAACAGCTTCGTGCGCGTCGCGAGCCGGCTCTTTGCTGTGCCTCTGGCCGCGATCTCGCTCGTGGATGCGGATCGCCAATGGTTCAAGGCAACCGTCGGGCTGCCGATGAGCGAAACGTCGCGTGATGCCTCCTTCTCTGCCCACGTGATCCTACAGCCGGATGAGGTACTCTGGGTTCCGGATGCCCGGCTGGATCCTCGTTTCTGCGACAATCCCAACGTCCTCGGGGCCAGCAGGATCCGCTTCTACGCTGGGGTTTCTCTGATCGGGGAAGACGGCCACGCGGTCGGCACGCTCAGCATCGCTGATCAGACGCCGCGGCTCCTGAACGACGACGAGATCGCCTCGCTGCGTGATCTCGCGACCGGCGTCTCGGCCGCGATCCGGCTGCACGGGATGATGCGGCGCCTGGAGTTGGATGCGCGGTCTGATCCCTTGACCAGCCTGGGCAACAGGCGCGAGTTCGAGACGTCGCTCAAGCCGTTTGGCAGCGAGAGCGTCGCTCTCTTCCTTCTCGACCTCGATGGGTTCAAGGGCATCAACGATGTCTTTGGCCACCCCGGCGGCGACCTTGCCCTGCAGGAGGTCGGCAGGCGACTTCAGGCGGTGATCCGGTCTGGCGACTGCGCTTTCCGCCTGGGTGGCGACGAGTTCGCCCTAATCTGCCCCGGCATGGCATCGGCTGAGGCTCGTTTCTCCCTGGCCGAGCGCATCCACGCCGCCATGGCCGACACCTTCATGATCGACGGCCAGACCGTGCCCCTGCGGACCTCGATCGGTATTGCCGTGCTTCCCGACCACGCAGGAAGCCCCCAGGAGCTCGTTCATCTCGCGGACGTTGCGCTCTACGACGCCAAGCGCGCCGGCCGCGGCACCACCCGGCAGGCTGGCGGCCTGCCGGCCGGGTCCGGCGAAGCGCCGAGCCGCGAACCGGGGCTGCCCGTCCACGGGAGCGGCTCGGGTATCGGCCTGATAAGCTTGGCGGAGCGGCTGCGCCGGGCGCTCGTGCCGGGTGGCTCTGAGCCCTTCACCCTCGTCTTCCAGCCGGTTGTCGCTCTCAGCACGCAGCGCACCTCGTCGCTGGAGGCCCTGGTGCGGTGGGACCTTGGCCCGGACGGTGCCATTCCTGCCAGCGAGTTCGTGACACTTACCGAGCGCCTGGGTCTGATCGCTCACCTGGACCGCTGGGTGCTGGCCGCCGCCTGCAAGGCCGCGGCCGGCTGGCCCGAGCCGTGGCTGGTCTCCGTCAACGTCTCGGCCCTCTCGTTCGGGCTGGTCGACGTCGTCGCCATGGTCGAGGACGCCCTCGCGACGAGCGGGCTCCCCGCGGCCCGGCTCGTCATTGAGATAACCGAGACCGCTTTTGGAGGGGACGTCAGCCGCGCCAGGGAGGCGGTCGAAGGCATTCGTGCCCTCGGTGCCCGGATCTCGCTTGACGATTTCGGCGCCGGTCACGGCTCACTCTCGACCCTGCGTCAGCTTCCCTTCACCGGCATGAAGATCGATCGATCCCTGGTCGCGGATATCGGCACGGACTCTACGGCGGCCCACATGGTCCGCCTCATCGCCGACTTCGGTTGCGCGCTCGATGTCAGGGTGGTGGCGGAGGGTGTCGAGACGGTGGAGCAACTCTGCGCCGTCGCCGAGTGCGGCGTGTCACTGGTCCAAGGTTACCTGCTCGCGAAACCGACCGTTGCGGGGGATGTGGTGACGGCTGTACGCGACGCTGAGCGGATCGTGGCGGCCGCGCTCGCTGGCTGCATCCCACCCGAGCGGCTGGCTGGCGTGCCCCAGGTGATGCGCAGCAGGGTCGTCGAGGCGAAGCGGGCAGGCTATTCGGGCGCCTCTGTGGCGGCTCCGGACGGCGGCCCCCCAACCGCCTCGGCCGTCCTCAAGCTTCCGAAGCATCCTGCTTTGAGGCCAGGGTCGTCGGCGGCTGGTGGCGCGATCCATGCCCTCGTGGTGGAGGACGAGCTCCTCGTCGCCTTGCTCGTTGAGGAGCTTCTCACGGACGCGGGGTACCAGGTCACCACCGCGGTCGACGGCCTCGATGCGTGCCGGCTCCTGGCGGACACCTCCTTCGACATCGTCCTGACCGATGTCCGGATGCCGCGGCTCGATGGTGTTGGGCTCGTGCGCCATCTGCGCGAGAAGCACCCGGAGCTGCCCGCGGTAGTGTTCAGCGGCCAGATGAGTGAGAAGGATCGATTGACCCTCCTGGAATTGGGAGTGCCGGCAGGGGCCATTCTCGAGAAGCCGCAAGCTTTTCCAGCCCTGCACCTCGCCCTGCGACGGGCGCTGAACGAGGCTGCTCCGCAGCCTTTCCGTCAGACATGAACCCGGCTTCAGCTCACGCCGCGGGGGGTCCCTCTGTCAGGTGGTTCGCAGGAGGTCCGCCAGAGTAGCCACCAACTCCTCGGACGCGACGGGCTTCACCAAGACAGGGGCACCGCCATGGCTACCGAGCCGGACATTCTCGTACCCGGTGACGAACACGAAGGGGACACCCAGGGCGGCGAGCTTGTCGGCAACGATGAGGGAGGTGCCATCCTGCAGCCTGACGTCAAGGACGGCGGCGTCGAGGAGGCCTCCCACCCTAGCCGCGCCGATCAGGCCGAGAGCCTCGACCGCACTCGGGGCAGGGCCGATGATCTCGGCCCCTGCCTCATGCAGGCTGTCCTCGATCAGCATGGCGATCAGAGCCTCATCCTCGACAACGAGAATGCGCCGACCCGATAAGTCGGGCATGGGGGAAGACGTCCTCAGCGAGATGGTGGCCGAGGCATTTCTATACGATATCGTTACTAAAAGACAGCTAATCGATGCGACATGCGTCCCGATGACACTGCCGCTACAAGGAAGCCGCTACCTTCAGGCACCGGCCCGACGCTGATGTTAGGACTCGATGGGCGAGCATGCCCGAGCAGCCACATCGGCGAGGCGCCCCAGGCGCAGTGCCGTCAAGCCCGAACCCGGCAGGGCGGCGGCGATGTGTTTGAGCCCAGGGATGTGGGACAAGGCGGCGTCGGCAAAGCTTTGCCCGATTAGATCTGCCCCCGAGGTGCCCGCGGCCGTCCAGGCGAGGCGCCGCAGCAGCGCAAGTGTCACCGCCGCACCCGGGCGCATGCCATGGATCGCCGCGACCTGCCGGAGCAACGACAGCCCGCGCAGCCCCGCCAGCACCCCGTCCAGCGCCGGCGAGGGGCTGATCGCCACAACCACACCGCCCTCCAGCGCCGCGCGGTTCCCGGCCGCCCGTGTGGCCTCGCGCAGGTGCCCGGCTAGGTGCTTGCGCAGCGCCGCCCGCAGCAGCGGCACGTCCCTGCCGTTCGCCGCCGCCTGCTTCATCTCCGTCAGGTGTCAACCGCGCTCGCCATTCTCGTCGCAGGCTAGGCCCGCAGCGTCAGCCCGCATGCGACAGCACCCCTGGCGCGAGAGCTGACAAAACCCGCGAGACTGTCTTCAGGTCCTCGCCCCGGAGCAGCCGCAGCACCGCATCGCGCTTGCGCTGCCGCGACATCCGACCACCCCGACCCGGGCCAGCGGCATCCATTATCTCTGTCGTCATCATGCACCCCATCGGCAGATACCGTCCGCTTGCGGGGTGTCTCGATCAAGCGTGGAGCGCAGGACCAGGGTTCTCTGCTAAACTGTTTTGCCTACCCCTCCGCAGGGCGAAGTTAGACTTCCTCGTCGATCCGATTCTGTTCAATGGCCTGAAGTGGCGTCAAGCCGGCGTCGAAATACTTCCGCCACAACTCCGCATCCACATCGAAGGTCACCAGGGCCTCGATCTCAGCGATCCAGGTCGGAAAATTCATGCGCTTGCTCCTGGCGCCTGCCCAAGCGGCTGCCGAGGCCCTCTATACGGGTCATCGATGGTAAGAGCGTTCCTCAAAGGTCTGCGAAGGGTTTGAAACCCGACTGTAGCGGCAATCCAAGCTCAGAGAGGCTCCACACTGGTAAGAGAGAGGCCGCCCACCCCTCGCGGAGCAAGAAGCGACGTCAGTAGGACGCCGCGAGGCGCCATCGGGCAACAGCCGCAGCAAAGCGCTGGAAACAGAAATTATTTCCGATTGCGAGGGCACGCGTCACTCTTGTTAAAGGCACCCGGTGGGCCGCGACCGGCGACGGCACACGATCTCGCTGGCCGAGATCACAGAAGCGGGGTCTGCATCTCAACTTGATCTGCTTTAGCTTCGGTGAGGCTGGCTTTGAATTTAGATCAGGCCATTGCTCACAGCGATCCCTCGGCGTGGGCAACTGAGAGACACCAGCTCTCCGACCGAAAACTTCGCTCGGGAACTCAGCCATGCCCCGCTACTTCTTTGACGTCGATGACGGCATCTCTCTTCCCGATCTCACGGGAACTGATCTTCCGGGCCTCAACGAGGCCTACATCCAGGCGATCAAGACAGCTGGGCAGATGCTTCAGGGGGCCGGAATGGACCTCCTGACAGGCACCCCCTGGCAGATGGAGGTGACCGACGAGCGAGGCCAGCTCCTCCTCACGCTGCACTTCTCGGCCGAGATCGCGCGGAAGACGCTGGCGGCGTGAACACCATCCTTCAGGCCGGTCGCTCCTTCGTGGCCCTGCATAAGGCCGGCAAGCCGAGGCCCGGACGCGCGACGGTGTTCCACGCTGTCACGCCGCACTGCCGCATGTCCCTCTGTGCCGATGAGCCCGGTGCCGGGTCTTGCTGGGCTGAGCCCCCGGCTGAGGAGGTCACCTGCCAGGAATGCCTGAAGCGTTTGGCACGGATCGAAAACAACTAGGGAAGGCACGGGCCGAACTCCCACTACCGCCTCCCTTCCGTAGACCTCTGCACAGCACACAAGACCTCGGGCGATCTGAGCTTCGGTCTGATCCACCCCAGCCGGCAGAAGCCAGCGACCCTGCCCCGCTGGCCAATGGGCTCGGCATCTGTGTTCTGGTGATTGAGGACAACACCGACGTCGGTACCTTCGCGACGCAGATTTTGGCTGAACTCGGCTATCGCACCGGTCTGGCCGTCGGTGCGGAGGAGGCCCTGGCCGAGTTGGTCAAGGACGCGTTAAGCAGCCTTGCCATTGGCCGCAGCGTCCCCCTCACGATCGCGCCAAAAAGCCAATCCAGTTTAGCAGTCGGATGAAGAAAGCGCCTTTAAGCTTCATACAGCCACGAGGGTCCCGTCCTCCCCTCGTGGTCCGCCTGATGTTTCCTACCAAACTGGCGGCGCCTAGTTCGGTGCCGCCCTTTTTGGACCGCTAGGTCGACACGGCGAAGTGAACGGAATAAATCGAGTGACAGACTGATCCAGGTTCGCGATTGGTGGTGCGACTTGGCGCTATATGCTCCGATGACAATGACCCCTGACCCACATGGCCAAGCCGCCCTGATGCTCTCGGAGACCCTTGCCCTTCTCCTGATCGAGAACGGCATCCTCCTCAAGAGCGAGGTGGTCGACGCAATTGACGACATCATCGAAGTCAAAGAGGAAGTTGCTGGGGTCAGCGAGAGCGTGGTGGTCAGCATCGTCTCGATCGGCCTGCTACAAGCCGTGGCTCGAAGCATTGCCGCCGCCGCTGTTCCAAAGCCCCGCCTAGCCCCTTGAGGGCTCCTCCTCCAGCTGCAGGGCATCCCCTCCACGCGCTAAAAGTTAGGACGTCAGTGGCCTGCAGTCTGGCTCGACGTTACAATCGTGGCGCAGCGGCAGTCCGGCTTGCCGTCCGGGGAACGCACCCGCTGGTGGAGACGTTAGATGGTCCGCGCCGCTGAGCACCGCGATCAGAAACCAACGACACATCCACCCAGCGATAATCCTCTGACAAGGAAGCTGCTGCACTTTGCCCCCTTGTCCAATTCAGACCGGCAGCACCTGGACCATCTTGCGGCACGGGAGGAGCGCTTCCCTGCCAACGTGGACATCATCGGCGAAGGCATGGTGCCGCGCTCGGTGTTCCTGCTGAAGGAGGGCATGGCCATGCGCTACCGCAACATGCCCGATGGCGGGCGGCAGATCATGACGTTCCTCATCCCAGGGGACTTGTGTGACATGCACGTATTCCTCCTCAAGGAGATGGATCACTCGATCGGGACGATCACCCCTGTGCGTGTCGCGCCGATCCCGCGGGAGGGCATTATGGGCCTGTTCGGCTCGCGGCCACGTATCTCGGCGGCGCTGTGGTGGAGTTCCCTACAGGAGGAGGCGATGCTGCGTGAGCGCATTGTCTCGCTCGGCCGCCGCGATGCGCGGGGGCGCGTCGCCTACCTGCTCTGCGAGCTGATGTGGCGACACGCAGCGGTAGGGCTAACCGACGGCAACGTGTTCCGCTTGCCGCTGACACAGACGGAGCTAGGCGACACGCTTGGCCTGACCCCGGTGCACGTGAACCGCGTGCTGAAGGAGTTCCGCCAACGTGACCTGATCTCGATGGAGCACAGGATGATGAACCTGCTGGATATCGAGGGGCTGAAGGTCTTGGCAGGCTTCAACAAGGACTACCTCCATCTGAGCAGCACGCCCACGGAGGTCACCCGCTACTTCGATGTCTTGGAGGAGGGCCAGCGATCTGATGCCCGTCCTACCAACGAATGACCCGCCTCATGTGGCACGCAGTTGCTGATGAAATGAGTGCGCCTTCTCTGAAGCCTGGCACTCTCCTTGCCCTAAGAAATTGAACTAAGCTGCCTATGCTGCCGAATTTCTTTGAGCTGCAGCAATCATGATGGCTGGGTGCGCCTACCTGGGATCGGCACAGTGGTGGCGTGACCATCCACCATGCCACTCAGCTTGGTTGCGATCCACTGCTCCGCGGCCTGCAAGTCGGAGAAGGTTGGGGGCAAGGGCACATCAAGTCTGCCAAAGCCGTGCTCCAGGAACCAGTGTCCCTCAGCTTCGTGTCCCTCGGCCAGTCGCACGAGCACCGCAACCAGACGGTCACCGGCAAAAACCAGCCGCCCTTCCTCGTCCTCAGTGCCTGTTCCGACACGCACCGGTGCCAGAGCAAGATCGAGGGTCACGCGGCCACCTTGGAGACTTGGTGCAGGTAGTTGGCCTCGAAGAGAGCCCGCTTCTGCAACTCCTCCCACCTGAGGATGGTGATCGTGAGATTGCTCCAGGTGATCAACCTCTCCCGTCGGAGGTCCATCAATACCCGGTTCACATGGACGTTGGACAGGCCGAGCGCGTCTGCGACATCAGCCTGGGTCACAGGCATCTTGAACGTGTCGTCGGGAGCGAGACCCACCCCTCTGAAACGCAGCAGCATCTCGCAGATGAGGTGGGCAATACGCTCGTGGGCGTCGCGCCTGCCAAGCCCGATCATCCACTCGCGGAAGATGGCGGCGTCGATCAGCGTGTCGCGCCAGAAGGCATGCAGCAGTCCAGGGAAGCGCTCCGTCAGGTCCCGCATACTCTTGTGCGGGATGAAGGCAGCCATCGTCGGCATCATCACTCCCACAGAGTGGTCCAAGGTCTGGATGTGGAGGCTCTGCAGGTCCGGAAGGTCGCCCGGCGTGTGGAAGGACAGGATTTGCCGCCTCCCATCGGGCAGGAGCTTATAGCGGAAGGCAAAGCCATCCAGGATCAGGCAGCACTCACTCGGGACGTCGCCCTCCCGGACGAGATCCTCGCCCTTGGTGTAGCTCCGGACGGCCATGGGCAGGTCCAGCAGGGCCTGCCGCTCGCCGGCGGTCAGGTCCGTAATGCTCTGAAGCTTTTGAACGAGGCGATGCCGTTCAGGCGGGCGGTCGGTATGTGACAGGCCAAGGTGATTGGTGTGCTGCTGCATAGCATGTCGCTCCAAAAGGAGCAGATTTGAACCATGCCCCGGGCACTCCGAAATAGAGCGCCGCAATCTAGGGCATAAGCCCTTGGGCTAACGGAGCCTGCTAAACTAGATTGCATTGCCGGAATTTCTCCTTTGTCGGACCTCGACGGCAGCGTCACGCAATCGTGCTCCGACCGTTTGCGGCGCCTTGCGCTGGTGACGGGTTCTGTGACGAACCGGCCGCTTCGGGAAGCGGTGCCCGACCGTTGTCACGCATCCGGTCGTTTGTGGAGCGGAGGTTCCCATGCTGATCGGCTACATGCGCGTGAGCAAGACGGATGGCAGTCAGGTGCTGGATCTGCAGCGTGACGCCCTGCTCGCCGCCGGGGTGGACCCGGTGCGCCTCTACGAGGATCGCGCCTCGGGCAAGCGTGACGACCGGCCCGGGCTGGAGGCGTGCCTAAAAAGCCTCCGTCGCGGCGACACCCTGGTTGCCTGGAAGCTCGACCGGCTCGGGCGCGACCTGCGGCACCTGGTCACCCTCGCGCACGATCTGACCGGGCGTGGCGTGGGGCTGCGCGTCCTCGCCGGCGAGGGGGCGACCATCGACACCACCACCCCGAACGGCAGGCTGATGTTCGGTGTCTTCGCGGCGCTGTCCGAGTTCGAGCGCGAGCTGATCGTCGAGCGGACCAAGGCTGGCCTGGCTTCCGCGCGTGCGCGAGGCCGCCACGGGGGGCGACCGTACAAGATGACGCCGGCCAAGCTGCGGCTCGCTCAGGCCGCGATGGGCCGGCGGGACACCGGAGTGGGTGAGCTTTGCGCCGAACTCGGCGTCACCCGCCAGACGCTCTACCGCCACGTCGATCCCGAGGGCCGGCTCCGGCCCGACGGCGAGAGGCTGCTGCGGCATCGCCACATGGGCCGAGATCAGGGCCCGCCGGCGAGTACGCCCGGGCGGGAAGGCGGCGAACGCTATGTCTGACTTCGGGCAGATGATCAGTCGCCAGAAGGCGCTGGCCGACTTCGGCGAACTCGCCCTGCGCAGCGAGGATCTCGACGAGATCCTCACAGAGGCCTGCCGCCTCGTGGGCGAGGCGCTCGGGACGAAACGCTCCAAGATCCTCGAGATCGAGCACGCCAATCGGACGCTGCTGCTCCGGGCAGGCGTCGGCTGGAAGCCGGACCTCGTCGGTAGGCTTCGCCTGGAGATGAGCGAGCATTCCTCGGAGACCTTCTCGATCGAGATCGGCGAACCCGTCATCACCCGCGACATCCGCGAGGAGGATCGGTTCGAGATTCCCGCCTTCCTGAAGGACGCCGGCGTGGTCGCGCTCGTGAACGTGCCGATCTTCCTGCCGGGCGGCAAAGCCTATGGATTGCTGCAGGTGGACGCCACTGAGCCGCGCGACTTTGGCGAGGATGAGATCCAGTTCCTCCGCACCTACACCACGATCCTCGGCCCGGTGATCGACCGCCTGCACAAGGTTCACCGGCTACGGGCGACCGAGGAGCGGTTCCGCCTCGTCGTCGAGGGCGCACGCGACTACGCGATCTTCGTCTGTGACGCCGAGTATCGCATCACCGACTGGTTCCCTGGCGCGGAGGCGGTCTTCGGCTGGACGGCGGAGGAGGCGGTCGGGCAGTCCAGCAGCATCATCTTCACGCCGGAAAGCCGGGCGGCGCATGTCGACGAGGATGAGTTCGAGACGGCCCGTCGGGAGGGAGCCGCGCCGAACCGGCGCTGGCACCTGCGTAAGGACGGGGCACGGGTGTTCATCGATGGCAGCGTCATCGCACTGCACGGCAAGGAGGGCGAAGTCCACGGCTTCCTGAAGATCAGCCAGGACGTCACCGAGCGACGCAGGGCCGAGGAGGCGCTGCGCGAGAGCGAGGAGCTGCTCCGGCAGTTCGGGGACGCCTCCCTCGATGTGCTCTGGATCAGGGATGCGGAGACGCTGCAGTGGGAGTACCTGACGCCCGCCTTCGAGCGGATCTATGGCATGAGGGTGGACCGGGCCCTGAGCGGCGACACGCTGGCGACCTGGCTGGAGCTGATCCTCCCGGAGGACCGGGACCACGCCCTCAGTAACATCACCCGCGTGCGCGCGGGCGAGCGCGTCACCTTCGAATACCGGATCCGGCGAGCGTCGGACGGCGGAGTCCGCTGGCTCCGCGACACCGACTTTCCCCTGGTGGACGAGGAGGGCCGCGTGTGCCGGATCGGCGGCGTCGGGCACGACGTCACCGATCTCAAGGAGGCCGAAGCGCGGCTGCGCGAGAGCGAGGCGCGCCTGCTCGCCATGGTGGACGCGGCGCCGCAGATCGCCTGGACCGCTCGCCCTGACGGGCACCACGACTACTACAACCGGCGCTGGTACGAGTACACCGGCCTGTCCCGCGAGCAGACTGAGGCCCAGGGCCGGACGGAAGTCATCCACCCCGACGATTTGGCGCGCACGCAGGAGCGCTGGGGGCGCAGCCTGCGGACCGGCGAGGACTACGACATCGAGTGCCGCTTCCGCGGCGCGGACGGCACCTACCGCTGGTTCATCGCCCGCGGAGTGCCGGTGCGCGACACCCCGGACGAGGAGCACCCGCGGGGCCGGGTCGCCCGCTGGTTCGGCACCTGCACCGACATCGAGGACATGGTGCGCGCCCGCGAGGTGCTGGCCCGCGGCCGCGCGGAGTTGGAGGCGCTGGTGGCCGCGCGCACGGCGGAACTGACGGCTGCCGAGGAGACGCTGCGCCAGGCGCAGAAGATGGAGGCGGTGGGCCAGCTCACTGGCGGTATCGCGCACGACTTCAACAACATGCTGCAGGGCGTCGCCGGCGGCCTCGACATGGCGCGACGGCGCATCGAGGAGGGTCGCTCCCCGGAGGCGGGGCGCTACCTCGACGCCTCGCGCACGGCGGTCGGCCGGGCGGCAGGGCTGACGCGGCGCCTGTTGGCCTTTGCGCGGCGGCAGCGGCTGGACCGCAAGGCGGTGGACGCGGACGGGCTGGTCGCAGGCATGGCCGACCTCATCCGCCGCACGATGGGCCCTGCGATCGGAGTGGAGCTGCGGCTGCGGGATGGCGCGGGCAGTGTGCTGTGCGACCCGAACGAACTGGAGAGCGCGCTGCTGAACCTCTGCATCAACGCGCGCGACGCCATGCCTCAGGGCGGCCGGCTGACGATCGGCACGGCGGATGTGGGCCTCTCGGCCGCGGACCTCCGGGGGGAGGAGGCGGAGCCGGGCCGCTACGTGGCGCTCTCTGTTGCGGACACCGGCAGCGGCATGCCGCTCGAGGTGCTGGAGCGCGTTTTCGAGCCGTTCTTCACCACCAAGCCGTTGGGCGAGGGGACGGGGCTCGGACTGAGCCAGATTTACGGCTTTGTGCGGCAGTCTGGCGGGCTGGTGCGGATCGAGAGCGCGACAGGGGCGGGCACGACGGTGCGGCTGCTGCTGCCGCTGCACGATATCGCCGCGGAGGCCGAGGCGCGGGACGAGGCGCCGCCTCCGCATGCCGCCTCGCAGGCTACGGTGCTGCTGGTGGACGACGAGGAGGGTGTGCGCCGCCCGGCCGCCGACCGGCTCCGCGACATGGGCCACGTGGTGCTGGAGGCGGCGGACGGGCCGGAGGCGCTACGGGTCCTGGCCTCGGCCTGGCCGGACCTGCTGGTCACCGACGTCGGGTTGCCGAACGGCATGAACGGGCGGCAGGTGGCCGAGGTGGCGCGCGAGCGACAACCGGGGCTGCCGGTGCTGTTCATCACCGGCTATGCCGGAACCCCGCTGCCGCCGGGCGTCGAGGTTATTGGCAAGCCCTTCGAGCTCGACACCCTGGTGAGGCGGGTGGGGACGCTCCTGGAAAAGGTGCCGAAGGCAAACAAGGGGATCCCCGACGCTTAACGTGCAGTTTCGGACAGTCCGTGCAGCGACCCCTTTCATGCCATTACCCCCGTCGCCGGGGGGAACATAGAGGCTGTGCGGCTGCGTTGAGCCGCAGCCGCACAGCCGTTAGCCTTTACGCTGCGGTTCTAAGCTTGTCACAAGGCGGAGCCTCTGCCCCTTCACATGGCCGCAAGGGGGTGGAGGGCAGGGGGCGAGAGAGCTTCGGGCTTATTGTCCCCCGCCCTCATGCATCAGCGCCGCCACGCTGCCTCGCCATGCTGGAGCAACAGCTAGGTCCCACCATGCCCCGGCTGTTGCTAGGTGCCGGACAACTCCAAGATGTCTGCTGGGGCACCGCAGAGGTGGCAACCGAACCTCGCCAGCACCTCATCCCAGCGCGCCCCAGAACATATCACTGGCAGCCGTGAGCATGAGCACGGACACCACGAGGATCATCAGCGCCAAGGCGCTTAATACCCTCATATCAAAACGTTGTTCTCGGCTCCACCCGCTCATTGGCCAGTCTCCAAGGCGACTTCTTCAATGTAACGCGCCAAAGGTTACCTGGCGTGTTCGGTGTATCCGGACGAGCTGAACGGGGTTGGCTTCCGCCTCGATGAGCGGTTCCGCCCCAATGTGGGGCCAGGGGCAGAAGGATGGACGCGAACGGGGTATTCGATCTGGATAAAGATCTGCAGTGCTGAGGCTGAAGGGGCGTCACTCGCGTCTCGCTCTTCGCCGGGGTGCCGTCGCGCTCTCGCCGATCGTGTCCATCACCTCTCTATGCCTCACTGGAGGAGCAGTCAGGCCCCTCCAGAGTAGATGCGCGCTACTTCACGAGAGCGGCCGCGATCTCTGCGGTGGTGTGGTTCGTCAGGTCCTTGGCGATCGTGTGCACGATGCTGCTTTCGACCATCTTGTGCATGACCTTGCGAAGCTCCCCGAGTGTCTGAGGATCCGCAACAATGACGAGGTCCTCGTACCCGTTGGCCGCCTTCATGGCCTGCAGGGTTTGAGCAAGCTTCTTGCCGAAGGTGGCTTCATTGGTATCGCCCGGAGATGCCTCCGTGCCCTGAGAGCCAGAAGGGCCGTCATTGTTGAAGTCCGAGAGGCCCAGGCGCCGCTCCTCCCGGAGGGTGACCTCACCGCCCTGACCAGCATTACGGAACAGGATTGCTTTGGCGCCGTCGGCGACGAGGACGAGGGCCTTGTTGGGGATGTTATGGGCCATAATGGGGCCTCCTTGATGAGGACGGGTTAAGCCCGCCAGCGGCGCAACGCTTGGCTGGACGAAAAGACCGAGGCTCCGGCAAGGCGCTCGGTGTGGCGGTTAGGCATGGTGGGTGACTTCCAGCAGCGCACCAACAGCTTCGTACCCTGGCACTCCCGACCGGCACCCCTGCAACAGCGACCCGGCGGGAAGGATTTTTGCCGCGGATTTCTGTAAGTTTCGCAACTCCGTCGTCAGCGCCACTGAAGACATCCAGACAACCTAGCTTGGGATTACGCATAGGGGGTGCCTAGTTTCCCCTAGCTTCTACTGAAGCAAAACGCCTATGGGCTGCCCCATGCTTAGAATTACCGATACTCCGCCCGGACCATCCAGGCTCGCGACCGGGATTGCCTTAGACCGCATGGGGGAGCTGTGGGGCGTCCGGCGCCTTCCGTTGGAGGGCGACCGGAGCTATCGCTTTCGTCTGCTTGAACAGGCAAAAACCGGCAGCACTTACCCGCCCGTCGATGCTTGCCGCACGGATTAGCATCGAGAACAGATCACCTCTCCTACCGCGTGAGTACTGCGGTACAACCCTCCGCCCCCAATTTCGGCTTCTTATTTTAGGGCGGGAAGTTGGGGTGGCAGAGGCACTGCAGCGGCCCAGCTGTCGGAGGCCGAATTTGGTCACGCCGCCGGCTCCACCACGTACTTGGCCCGGGTCGTCGGCCGCGACATCACCGACGGCTTCCACTGGACCGAGTACTACCGCCGCGATGGCATGCTCGTCCTGACGGACATGGGCCGGGCTCGCACTGGGCGCTGGAAGATTGAGCGCGACATGCTGTGCCTGCTGCGCGAACCTCGTGCCACCTTCGAATGCCTCCAGGTCTGGTGTCAGGCGACGAGGTGAGCCTGCGCAAGCAGGAAGAAGATCAACCCTCCCGAGCATTCATTCGGCGTTATGAAGGAGGCTTGGTTGGGGAATACTCAACATGGAGAAGCAGTCCATGACATCCCGGACCACGTTTCGTGCGGCGCTGCTCGGGCTCGCGTTCGCGCTTCCGGCAGCAGCGATCGTAGTTGCTATAACCAGATTGGCGCGCACGGCGACAGTGTGGCCCGGCTCTTGTGACGGAACGCCCACGACCTGATTAGCGCAGATGCGTTTATCTCAGATGCAGCACCGGTCGCAGTAAGTCACTTGCGCGTTTAAACGGGCATGCTGACCGATTCCCACCGAGAACCCTCCAGGCTGGACGACCTTCCGGATGCCCGTCCGGCTGAGGCGTGTGGGGTCGTTGCTCCCTCCGACATATCGCCACAAGGCTGGTGGGTCGTCCTGCACCAGACTGCCGTTCAGGTCTTCGAGAAAAGGTTGTTGGGCGAGGCGGCGGCTGTGGCGTTCTACGCTCTACTGGCAGTTTTTCCGGCACTGGCCGTCCTGATCTGGCTCTGTGGCACGTTCGCCGACCCCGCAGCAGCCACACAAGGGCTGCGGGACACTGCCTCCGGCTTACTTCCGGCCGGTGCAGCGGAGGTGGCTGGTGAGCTCCTCGGCCGACTTGCTGCCTTCAGGGAAGGTGGGTTTGGCTGGGGGACCGCGGCCGCGGTGATCGCCGCCGCCCTTTTGGGAGCGATCATTACCTCTGCCCAGCTCTTTGGCGCGCTGAACGTCGCCTATGACGAGCGGGAGAGCCGAGGCTTGCTCCGCCTGTACGCCGTTGCGCTGGTCTTCTCGCTTAGCGCCGCCGTCTTCATCCTGTTGGCCTTCGGCGCCATCCTTGTGCCCGCCGCACTTGCCGATCGGACAGGTGCCGGCGGCACTCTGGACGGGCTACTTCATCTTGGCCGCTGGCCCGTCCTTCTTGCCGCCGTGTCGTTTGGCTTGGCTCTGACCTATCGGCACGGACCCAGCCGCAACTGCCCACGGTGGCAGTTGGTGAGCTGGGGCGGCACCCTCGCGGCTCTGGCCTGGATTCTCAGCTCGGCCGCCTTCTCCTTCTATGTCGCACGGTCCGGGGGGTACGACCGCCTGTATGGCTCACTCGGCGCCGTGGTGGCGCTGATGGTATGGGCCTGGCTGTCGAGTGCCGCCGTGCTGATCGGTGCAGCCCTCAATGCCGAGCTCGAGCGCCGTTCAGCGGGTTGAGCCCTGTCCCGCCTCTGGCCGGAGTACCGCGAGTGTCTGACCTTCCATCGCAGGACAACGCCGATCAGCAGCAGCTGCGCCTCATTCTCGCTGCCCTGCAGGACGGCGTCATCCTCATCGCACCCGACCAGACGATCACCTGGGCCAACAAGGCGGCTCTCAGGATGCACGGTGTGCATGAGGTGGCCGAGCTGGGCGCCACCGTGTCCGAGTACCGTCGCCGTTTTGAGCTGCGCTACCGCAACCGGCACCGTCTGCCGGAGGGTGCCTACCCGATGGAGCGGGTAATGGCAGGTGAGGCCTTCGACGAGGTGGTGGTCGAGGTCGCGCCAGCGGGGGAGAATGAGACGCTCTGGACCCATCGCATCCGCAGCCTGGTGCTCAACGATGCCGCCGGCGTTCCGAGCTGCCTTGAGCTGATCCTGAACGACGAGACCGAGCGCTTCGACGCCGAGGAACGCTTCGAGGCGGCCTTCAGCGCCAACCCGGCGCCCGCGGTCATCCTGCGGCTCTCGGACCATCGCCACATCAAGGTCAACCGCGGCTTCCTCGAAATGACCGGCTACGCCGAGGACCAGGTGCTCGGCCGCTCGGCCTATGAGATCGACGTGCTGGAGGGCGCTGCCCGGCGGGAATTTGCGGTGGAGCGGCTGCAGCAGGGTCGCACCGTTCCGCAGATGGAGGCTGTGCTACAACTCCCCGGTGGGGGCGAGAAGCGGGTGGTGGTTGCCGGTCAGCCGATCGAGGTCGGTAACGCGGACTGCATGCTCTTCACCTTCGTCGACATCGAGCCTCACAAGCGCACCGAGGAAGCCCTGCGGCGGAGCGAGGAAGCTTTCGCGGTGGCTTTCCGCCTGGTGCCAGTGCCGACCATCCTCCTCCTACGTTCCGGCTGTCGGCTGCTCCGGGCCAACGATCCCTTCGTCCGGGAGAGCGGCTACTCGGAGGCGGAACTCATCGGCAGAGGGGCCGGCGAGCTCGGGTTGTGGGCCGACGCGGCAGTAGGCCGGGAGCTGGAGCGGCGGCTGGAGGCTGATGGCAGTGTGCGCGATCTCCCCATCCGGTCGCGCACCCGGACCGGCGACCTGCTCGACCTCATTGTGTCTGCCAAGGCGGTGAACGTCGGGAAGCAGGCCTGTGTTCTGCTAGTGGCGCAGAATGTAGCCGAGCTGCGCCGGACGGAGTTCGAGATCGCGTCCGCTATCCAGGCGACCATGCAGGACACCGCCTGGTTCAGCCGGATGGTGCTGGAGAAGCTCGCCAAGCTTCGGCGCCCGGACGTTCCCGACGGTGCCACAACCTCTGAACTGTCTGATCTTCCGCCACGCGGCCGGGACGTGCTGGCCCTGGTGTGCCGCGGCATGGCTGACGAAGCCATTGCCAACAAGCTTGGGCTCTCGCGCAACACGGTGCGTAACCACATCACAGCCCTCTATCGCAGGACCGGGGTGCGCAGCCGGGTTGCCCTGGTGGTCTGGGCCCGCGAGCGCGGCTTTACGGGCGGCGCCCCACCAAAGTCACCGAGTCCAGCCTAGGGTTAGTGCAACTCCTCTGCCCTCCTAGTGCAGAGATACCAGCTCGTCCCGATGACATCGTTCTTCCTGGGGGAACCCTGAGGTCGTCCTCGGGTTGAGGGGCAAGCGCCATGGCCAAGCGAGATGCGGCTGTGACCTGAACACCCAAAAGGACGAGCCGGATGAACCAGGACCTAGTCCCGGATGCGGCTGAGCGGGTGAGGGGCTCCGTGAAGGAGGCGATCGGCAAGCTGACCGGCGGCACCAAGGCGCAGGTCGAGGGCGCAGCTGAGAAGGCCGTAGGCAAGCCCGAGAAGGATGCCGCCGGTACCGAAGGCAAGTTCCCGGGCACTGCCGAAAACAAGACCTGAAGGAACTCTTCCTGTGCAAACACGAACCACGCCAGGCCCCTACGAGGGCGCAACAACCGCAGCGGCCGTGCTCCCCGAGGGCGCACCCTCGTTGCCCTCACGCGTGTCCTGGGGCGCGGTGATCGCCGGCGCCGTCGTCGCACTCACGATCGGACTGATGCTGAACTCCCTCGGTGCCGGGGTTGGCGCCACCAGCGTCGACGCGACCGCCCGAGGCACGCCCTCTGCGTCCTCCTTCGGCATCGGCGCCGGGCTCTGGTTCCTGGTCTCCAACCTGATCGGCCTCGCCGTCGGCGGCTACGTCGCGGCCCGGCTTTCGGGCACCTCCGACAACACCGATGGCACGCTGCACGGCCTGGCGGTCTGGGGCACCACCTTCCTGATCTCGGCGGTGCTGCTGGGCAACCTCGTCTCCGGCATTGCCTCCACCGCCGCATCCGGCGCCTCCAGCCTCGTGGGCAGCGTCACCAGCGGGGCTGGTTCGGCGGTGTCTGCCGTTGGCCAGCAGGCGGCGAACCGCACGGACACAGGCACGCTGCAGAACGCGGCACAGGGCTTGGTGGACCGCGTTCAGGGCGCCCTCAGCGGCGGCGGGGCTCCGGCCAGCATGACCTCGGACCAGCGCAAGGCCGAGATGGGCACGCTGGTGACCCGGCGGGTGACCGATGGCCAGCTCTCGACAGAGGACCGTGACCGCCTGAACCAGCTCGTCGCAGCCGAGTACAACCTCAGCCCGCAGGATGCCCAGGCGCGGGTGCAGCAGGCTGAGCAGCGGGCCACGCAGGCGGCCCAGCAGGCCGAGGAGAAGGCGCGCAGTGCAGCCGACGCCGCTGCCTCCGGGGCTGCCAAGGCCGCCTTCGCGGTCTTCGGGATCATGCTGCTGGGTGCGATCGCCTCGGTGCTTGGCGCCCGTCGTGGCACCCGTGACCTGATGACGGTTCGCAGTGCCCGCGTCGCCTGAAGGGGGCGCAGGGATGCCGAATGGCGACCCGGTGCCGGCGCCGGGCAAGACGCCGGACAGCCTGCTCACCAACGGGGGGACCGAGGAGGTCATCCCGTTGGTCGAGGAGGTGCTCCGCTTCGGTAAGCGGAGCGTCGAGACCGGCCGGGTTCGCGTCTCTCTGACCACCGAGACGGTGGAGGAAACCCTGCGCGAGACCCTGCGCAACCGGCGCGCTGAGGTCGTTCGCGTGCCCGTCGGTCGTGAGGTGAGCGAGGTGCCGGCTACTCGCCAGGAGGGCGACGTGATGATCGTCCCCGTGGTCGAGGAGGAGCTGGTGGTCGTGAGGCGCCTGATCGTCCGAGAGGAGATCCGGCTGCGCCTCGTCGACAGCGAGGAGAGCGTGGAGCGGCCCGTCGAGCGGCGGGTGCAACGAGCCACGGTTGAGCGACTGCTCCCGGAGCAGGCGAACGCGCCTGCTGGGGCGGTCGAGTGGACTGACAACACGAAAGGAAGCCAACCATGATGCGCACCATCACCGCCATGTTCGACAACCGGGCCCACGCGGACGCGGCGGTCAGCCAGCTCTCCAGCCAGCTGGGCCTCGCGAGCGGCCAGGTTCAGGTGCTCGCCGGTGAGACGAGTTCGAGCGGCACGGCCACCTCTGCATCGTCCTCGGGCGAGACCGGCTTCTGGGCCTCGCTGAAAGACCTCTTTGTTCCCGATGAGGATCGCACGGCCTACGCCGAGGGCATTCGCCGCGGCAACTACGTGGTCTCGGCTCAGGTGGACGAGAGCAAGCTCGACCAGGCCATGGACATCCTAGAACACAACGGCGCCGTAGACCTCGACGCGCAGGAGGAGGAGTGGCGGCAGTCCGGCTGGACCGGCCAGCAGGTCGGCACGACGACGGGTGCGGTCGGAACCTCTCCCTCCAACCCCGAACTGGGCATGGCCGCGACCGGTGCGGTTGCCACAGGTGCGGTGGCAGCGGCGGCGCCGGTGACCTCTCAGACCTCCATGCCTGCCACGGCGGCGACTGCAGCTCGGACCGGCGGCGAAGAGGTGATCCCCATCGTCGAGGAGCAGGTCCGGATCGGCAAGCGCGATGTCGAGCGCGGTCGGGTGCGGGTGCGCTCCTACATCGTGGAGACGCCGGTCACCGAGCAGGTGACGCTGCGCGAGGA
>NZ_JONP01000040.1 GCF_000711725.1 Roseomonas aerilata DSM 19363
CACCGGACGCAGAAGGCCGAGCTGCCGACGGAGGAGGTGATGGGGCGCGGCGCCTTCGATCTCTCCCGTGTGCTGGAGATGGAGCCGGATTTCCTCTCGGGCGAGGACGACCACGAGCATGACGATGCGATCGGCTCCGTCTCCTTCGAGGTGGAGCGGCCGTTGGACGAGGAGCGCTTCCATACCTGGATCAGTGAGCTGCTCCGGACCAAGGGCCAGGACCTGCTGCGGTCGAAAGGCATCTTACACTTCCATGACGATGGTCGCCGTTACGCGTTCCAGGCCGTTCACATGCTGGCTGACGGCGACTTCATCGGGCCGGTGAAGCCCGGCGGCGCCCGGCGCAGCAAGATTGTCTTCATCGGGCGCGATCTGAACCGTGTCGCGCTGCGCCGGGGCTTCGAGGCCTGCCAGGTGGCCGGATGAGCGTGGCGGCGGCCCCGCCGCGCCGGGGTATCCTGGCCGATAATGACGTCAGTCCCAGGGAGGAGATGTGGCGGCGCTGGCACGGCGACGAGTGGTCGGCGCTGGAGGCCCTACCTGGTGCCGTCCGGCGCCGGATCCAGGAACATGCTTACGACGCATGGTCGGTGAATGTCTTGATGCTCTGGCGGATGTTCCGTCGCCGGACCGCCAGCAGCGCGCGGGCGGAACGGCGCCTGCTGCGCTACCTTGATGAATGCGAAGCCATGGAGCAGGCGGCGGCAGATGCCGCCCACCGCAGGATCTATGGAGTGCCGCTCCCGCATGTCGCGGCGGGCGCCAGCGTTCTTCGGGCGCGGGCCGTCGACGGGCGAGGAGCCGGTGCGGTCGGATGAGAAAGGGCCGCCACCTGGGCCGCCGGGAGCCTTGAAATGGTTCCCGGCGGTCTCATCCGCACTGAAAATCGTTGGGCGAACTCCTAGCGCGCCTTCAACGATTCCCGAACGGTCGAGGATCAGAAGGTCAGCGTCGCGAGCAGGCGCACGGTCCGGCCGGGCAGCAGCACCTCGTCCTTCTTGAAGGACGCGACGTTCCGGATGTCGGAGTCCAGCAAGTTAGTGCCGACGACAGAGAAATTTGCCGTCCTGACGTCGTCGAGCCGCGCGGTGTACCCAATCCGCGCGTTCACCAGGTCGTAGCCCTTCGTCGGCGTCTCGTTCTCGCCGACCCGGTTCTGGTTGAACGCGTGCAGGTAGTCGACGCTGCCCTGGAAGGTGCCGTCGCGCCAGAAGATGCCGGCGCCCAGGCGGTGCGGCGGGATGCGGGGCAGGTTCCCGGCGCCGTTCTCGAACTGCGCCCGGACGAAGTCGTAGCGGCCGGAGACGCCAACGTTCCCGTCCCAGAGGTTGAAGAGATCCCTCTCCACCTTGGCCTCAAGGCCGTAGAAGCGGGCGTTCCGCTGGCCGAAGGCCGTCTGGAGGAACTGCTCCCCCCTGCCCGCTACGCAGGAGCTGAACTCCTCGCCGCAGCTGTTGCCGGTGAGCGCGCGGTAGATGAAGCCGTCGAAGTGGGAATAGAAGGCGCTGGTGTCGAAGCGGGTGGCGCCGGCCGTGCGGGACAGGCCCAGCTCGGCAGTCGCCGCGCGCTCCTTCCTCAGGTTGGGATCGCCGATGTCGAAGGTGCCGGTGGCGTCGTGCGCGCCCCGGGAAAAGAGTTCCGCGGCGGTCGGGGCGCGCTGCACGTACTGCCCCGTCGCCCGCGCCTGCACGGCCCAGGGCAGGTCGTAGAGCGCGCCGAGGCTGACGCTGAACGGGGTGTAGGTGCGGCGCTGCCCCCTGCTGTCCAACTCTGCCTCGGGATCGAGGGGAAGATTGCCCCCCGAGAAGTCCCCGGTGGCCCCGACGATGCGGTCGAACTCTACCCGCCCGGCCGCCTGCAGCCGCAGCCGCGGCGTCAGGGTCAACTCCTCGAAGAGGTAGCCGGCATAGCGGTCCGTTCGGTTCGGCGGGAGAAAGTCGAGGAACTCGCCGGTGGTGCGGATGCGCTCCTGCTCAATCGACAGCCCGAAGGTCCCGTTCAGCGGCCCGAGGCCCGTGTTGACGGGCGCGTGCTGCAGCTCGACGCGGCCGTCCCAACTGTTGTTGCGGAACCCGCCATGGACCACCCGCGGGCTCGCCAGCCCTCCGGCACCGATCTCGTCCATGCCGAGTTCGCCCGCCTCCTCCGCGCCGATCTCCTCGTGGTGATAGTTGGAGAAGCTGAACCAGCCGCTGACGCGCTGGATGGGGCCGCTGCCCGGGCGATACTCGGCGCGGGTGGACCAGCGAACCTGCTCCGCGCGGATCGCCGTGCGCGCCGCGGCCTCCTCGCCGCCGGGGATCTCATAGAGGCTGCGGAAATGCGAGACCGAGCTGCCGATGAAGCCCTGGTCCCAGATGTAGCTCAGACCCGCCGACTTGCCGTCCGTGCGGACGCCGCTGTTCTCCTGCCGCCGTCCGCCGGGGATGCGGTAGTCGCTGTCGTAGCGGCCGAAGATGTCGAAATGTGCGACCCAATTGCCGGCGCGCACGTCCGTGGTGCCCACGCCGTCCCAGCCGCGCGAGCCGCTGTTCCAGCCGCCGGAAATCCGCCCCTGCACGGCGCGGTCCGGCAGCACCGTGGGGATGCGGTTGTTGATGACGTTGACCACGCCGCCGATCGCCTGCGACCCCCAGCGCAGCGAGGCCGGGCCCCGCACCACCTCGATCCGCTCCGCCGAGAGCGGATCCAGCGGCACGACGTGATCCTCGCCCAGGTTCGAGGCGTCCCCGGAGAGGAAGCCGTTCTCCTGCAGGCGCACCCGAAACGTGTCCAGCCCGCGGATGATCGGACGGCTCGCGCCCGGGGCGAAGGTGGAGGCGGTGATCCCGGGCTCCGTAAACAGAACGTCGCCGAGATTACGGGCCGGACGTTCCAGGATCTGGTCCCGCTCCATCGTCGTCACCGGCAGAAAGCTGCCGAGCTGGTCGGTGGTGATCGGGCTCGCGGTGACGGAGACCTGCGGAACGAGAACCGGGGCAACGGCTTCCTGGGCCGCGATCTCCTGCCAACACCCAAGCGAGGCGAAGGTCGCGACGGTGGCGAGCAATGCTGAACGGTGGGACATGAGCACAAAAACCTCGACTTTTCGGAGCTAATCGCCAGTCGGGTGGCAACCACTCCGGTTACGTCATGTTATAACATACGCTTACCGGGCTGGAACCAGGAAGGCAAGCTGTGTGGCGCAGCTTTGGATAGCGGTGAGACAGGTGCGGAGGCGCCGTGCGACGTGCCCGGGTCCTCGCCCTTCGCGGTGGAGAAAACGGCTGGTTCCCCCTCGGGCGACGGAGGCGGGCCGAGTTGGCGAAGACGCAGTTCTTCGTCAACAAATCGACGGCCGACCCCTGCAACAAGCCCGCGTGGTGAAGGCAACCCCCGAGAGCCGGCCGGTGAGGCGCCACTGCATGCCCCCGAAGGTCAGCGTCTAGATCACCCCGATCAGGCGGCACCACAGCGCCAGGTCCGGCCCGTGGCCGCGTCGGTGCACGCCGACCCGCTCCTGGTCCATCGCCTCCAGTTCCACCTCAACCGCAAATACGAACACCCCAATGCCGGCCAGTGCGTTCTAGCCCCACATCGCAGCGACCAGCCTCAGTGGTGCACTGCTTGCCCGATTGCCCGCACGACCTTGTTGACGCTGATCGGCTTCTCGCACCGAGCGGTCCGGTCGAAGCGGGTGGGCAGACTGGACGCGTCACATCCGGTTGTGAAGATGAACGCGCCCCCGCTCTGCATCAGCCTGTCGGCCGCCTCGAAGGACTGCTTGCCACCCAAGTTCACGTCAAGAACGGCGCCGTCCAGCCTCTGTACCGAGGCGATGGTGCACAGGGCGTCCTCGACAGTCGCAACTGGCGCGACCACGACTGCACCTGCCTCTTCGAGTTCCAGGCAGAACTCGTCGGCGATCATGTACTCGTCCTCGACCACAAGGATGCGGCGATCTTGTAAGGTGGTCTGAGTCATGCTCGCGTTCCCGTCCCGCTAGGTCCGCCGACACCGGGGTCTCGATCCTGCAGTACACGCCATTGGGGCCAAGCACATACGTTGTCCTCGCGCCGAATTGGTAAGGGAGGGCACGCTCGATCAGTCCCCTGCCCTGACCGCTACCGGTGGGCCGGGTACCGGCAGGCGGCATGGCGATGCCGCACGCGGTCCGGCTGCTTGCGTCGACGTGGTGGAAGTAGTCGATGATCCCACGCGAGAGGTTCTTGCTGACGATGATTTTAAGCGATTTCGATTGCGAGTCATGAATCTGGATAGTCGCTGCGCCGTACCGCGCAATAATGACGGCTGCAGACAGGATCTCCTCGTAGATCGTCGCGACATTCTCCTCTGTCACAAGTCGCTCCGCGAGGCCGCGCAGCAGCTCCGCATTCGTGAAGTCGGTGACGAGTGCTTCCTCGCTCTCGCGCAGCGCCGCTTCCGTACGCGCCGGCACGACATCGGCCCATACTCGCGCCGTAACCTCCTGCAGGATCGCTACTTCGTTAGCTGTCCAGTGGCGCGGCACATGCTGATGAACGCTCAGGGTCGCCATCAGCCTGCCGCCGATGATGAGCGGAACGCTGAGCACTGCCTTGATGCCGACCTCAGTCAGCGGGGCGAGATCTGCCCGAGCGACGGTGGATCACCGGCATCATCGGCCCACAGTGTCCGGCCGGCCCGAAGATCGTCCAGGATGGGCCCGCTGAAATCCTCCAGCTGCGCTCGTTGAACCCTCGGCCGCAGGTGCGGCACCGGAAGCGCCAGTAACCCTGAGTCGTACGGTCCGGCCATTCAGTCACCTCGGCCGAACCGCAGTCCACGCACTCGTTCCAGGCTCCCAGCCGCCCATCATCCCCTTAAAAAGACCTACCCACGCCTGCCCCCGCGCGCCGATCCGGGCACCCCTAGCGCGAGCTCTGACAGATCCCAAGCGCTCACCTGAGGTAGAGCGGCAGGGCATCGTCCCTCCCCTCCTCCCCCGGCTCAGCGCTTGGTCGACCCGTGCAACATACCCCCCTCCAAGGCGGATCTGCTCGGACACGGCTTGGCGGACAGCGCCCTCTCGCACCTGCCGATCATCCATCAAGTCGCCGCCGCCCTGCTGGGTCGGGGCTGACAGCGCTCCGCCTCGGGTGCCCGGCCAACGTCAAGGCTCAGGCGAACAGCGCACCGAGCTGACTGGGGCTCATTGCGAAGTACTGGCTCTGTGTGAAAGCGGCCACCTGCCTGCCCCGCAGGTTAGCGAGCTGCGTTGTGGTGACGGCGGCGATCTGTTCGTTGTTCAGGGCGCCCACCGCGGCCGTACTGAGGGCCGCGAAGGCCTCTGGGCTGAAGGACGTGATGTCGTCGGGCGACAGGCCCGGCACCTGGTCCGGCGTTAGCGCGGAGATCGCTGTGGTGCTCAGCGCCGCGATCTGGTCGGTGTTCAACGCTGCAAGCTGAGTGGGCGATAGGCGATAAACCTGGGTTGTGGTCAGGCCGCTTAGCTGGGTGGTGGACATCGAGGCGATCTGGGTCTGGCTCAGTGCCATGACCTGCACCGTGGACAAGCCGCTGATCTGAGTTGTGACCAGGCTGCCAAGCTGCGTGGTGGTTAGGCCGCGTGTGGCGGAGTAGCCGATCGCGCCGATCTGGCTTGCCGACAGAGCAGCCAGCGCGCTTGTTGACAGGGCGCTGACTTGGTCTGCGCCCAGCCCGGCGATCTGCTGGGACGTCAGCACGCCAATCCGTGTTCCCAACATCGCGACGGCATCGCTGGCAAGACCCGCTATCCCGGCCGGTGAGATGGCGGCCAGTTGACTGTCCGTGAGGGTGCTGACCGCCTGCTTGGACAGGGCGGCAATCTGTGCCGACCCGAGCCCGCCGAGTTGGGCAGGTCTCAGAAGACCTAGGCGGCCCGCCACTGCCGTCATGTCGAGGCCACGGACACCCGTGTTCGACAGGGCGGTGAGCTGTGCATCGGACAGCGCCGCCACTTGATCGGCCGAGAGGGCCGCGACCTGCGTGGAGCCGAGGCTACCGACCTGGCCGGTGGTCAAGGCGGCGAGCTGGGTGGAACCGAGGCCCGCCAGCCCGCTCGTCGGAAGACCGCCGATCGAGGCCGGAGAGAGGGAGGCCAGCTGTGCCGGGGTCAGGCCCGTGATGGTGCCGGCCGGCAAGGCGCCAAGCTGAGACGAGGTCAGCCCAGCGAGTTGCGTGCTGCTCAAAGCCCCGAACTGGGTGGGGCTCAGGCTCGCGAGGCTGCTAGCCGGGAGGCCGGCGATCCCGGCGGCGGACAAGGCGGCAAGCTGGCTGGTGGCGAGCCCCGCGACTGTCTCGGCCGATAGCGCACCGAGCTGGGACGAGACGAGGGCACCAAGCTGGCCGGCGCTCAGGACATCGACCTGGGTGCTGGTCAGATTAGCGACCGACCGTGTGTCAAGCGACGAGATCTGCGCCGTGGTCAAGGCCGCAAGCTGGGTAGTGCTCCAGGACATGGTGCCCACGGCGGAAAGTGCTGCGATGCTCCTCGCAGGCAGGCTCGCGATTTGCGCGGGGCTCAGTGCAGCCGTCGCCTTCGTCGTGAGGCCCGCGAGACTGGCCGGGCGCACCGCGGAAAGCTGCGTGGTGGTGAGAGCGGCGACGTCCTCCGGCGAGAGGGCGCCGACCTGCGTCGGATCGAGCGCCGCCATCTGGCTAGCCGCGAGCAGGCCGAGTTGGGTGGTGGCCAAGCCGGCCACTTGTTCCGTCGTCAGCGCCGCGATCCCCGCGGCCGAGAGAGCCGCGGTCTGGTTGCCCAAGGCACCGAGTTGGCCAGCGGTGAGCACCGGGACCTGCGCCGCCGTCAAGGCAGCAACCTGCCCGGTCGTCAATGCGGCGACCTGGGTATTCGCCAGCGCGCTGACAGCCGCGGAGGTGAGCCCTGTCAGGGCCAAGGAGGGCAAGGCCGCTACCTGGGTGGTGCTCAGCGCTGTGATCCCCGCCGCCGGCATGGCGGCCAGATGGCTGGCGGTCAGGGCACGTAACTGCGTCGTGCCCAGGCTGCCCAGCTGCGGCATGGCGAACAGCCCGAGCTGTGCTGGCCTGAGTGCGGCGACCTGCCCCGTCGTCAGCGCGGCAACCTGTCCGGTGCTCAGCGCGGCGATCGCCTCGGCGGTCAGGCCCTGGAGGCTTGCCGGGGCCAAGGCGGCGACCTGGGTCGTGCTCAGACTTTCGACAGTATCGGCTGAAAGCGCACCGAGTTGGGTGGTACCGAGCACGGCGAGCTGCGTCGTGGCCAGCCCGGCGAACTGCGTGCTGGTCAGGGCCGCAAGGCTGGCCGGCGGCAAGCCCCTGATGGCGCTCGCCGACAAGGCAGAGATTTGCGAGGCGTTGAGGCCAGCCAATCCTTCAGGAGACAGGGCGGCGCTCTGCGCCTGGGCCAATGCGCTGAGTTGCCGAGTGGTCAGGGCGCTGATCTGCTTCGTTGTCAGCGAGGACATCACCGTCGTGGTGAGCCCGGCGATCCCAGTCACCGTCAGGCTCGCTAACTGAGAGCCGCTCAGCGCCGCAACGTCGTCCGCGGTCAGTGCCGCAGCCTGGGCCGCGCGGATCGCGCCAAGCTGTGTTGTGGTCAGTGCTCCGAGCTGGGTGGCCGTCAGCGCCGCGACGGCCGTCGTCGTGAGGCCGGCCATCCCGGTTGCCCCCAAGCCGGCCACCTGATCCCCGCTAAGCGCCACGATGTCGTCAACGCTCAGAGCTCCAGCCTGCACTGCACCGAGGGCGCCGAGTTGAGTTGTGGTGAGCGCACCCAGCTGTGTGGCAGTCAGCGCGGCGACCTGCCCAGGCTTGAGGGCCGCGATATGCGCCGGGTGGAGGGCAGCAATCTGGGTACTGCCCAGTGCACTCAGTGTCTCAGTCCGGAGCCCGGCCAAGCTGGCCGCAGGCAGGGCCGACACCTGTGCGGCGGTCAGCGCTGCCGCGCCGGCCGTAGTCAGCCCTGATAGCTGCACGGAGCCAAGCGCGCTGAGTTGGGTCGACGTCAGCGCACCGATCTTGTCTGGTGCCAGAGCAGCCACTTGGCTTGCCGTGAGGGCCGCGATGCCCGCTCGAGGCAGGGCAGCGAGCTGTGTACCGCTCAGAGCGGCGAAGGCCGCAGTGCTCAGGCTGGCAACCTGGGCTGGCCGCAGCGCGGCGAGCTGGGTTGGAGTGAAACCAACGGCCTGGGTAACCGAGAGCGCGCGCAGCTGGGTCGTGCTCAGCCCGGTGACACCTGCCGCCGAAAGGGCACCAATCTGTGTGGCGCTCAGGGATGCGAGGTCGACCACCTCGAAGGCAGCGACCTGGCTCGCACCGAGCACGTGGAGCTGACCTGTCGTAAGCGCTCCAGCCTGAGTGGTCGAAACCGCCTGGATCTGGCCAAGGCTGAGGACGGAGAAGGCCGCGGCCGAAACGGATGCCAGCTGGATGGGGGAAAGGGTAGCGAAGTTCTTCGTGCCGATTGCCCTGAGCTGCGCACCACTGAGTGCTGCGATCTGGTCAGAGGACAGAGCGCCAACCGTGCTCGCGGACAGGCTGCTGATCCCAGTCGTCGATAGCGCCGTGAGCTGCTGCGTCGTCATTGATGTCAACACCGCAGCAGGCAGGGCCGCCACTTGTGCTGGCTTAAGTGCCGCCACCTGCCCAGACGTAAGCCCACTGACCTGCAACGTGGTCAGCGACCCCGCCTGGGTTGCCGTCAGCGCGGCAATGCTCGCGGCGGACAAGGCGCCAAGTTGCGTCCCGCTGAGGGCGCTGAGCCCTGTCGTGGTCAGGGCTGTAATCTGCGTGGGTCTGAGAGCGGCGACCTGGGTGGTGCTCAAGGCGCCGAGTTGGCTGGTGTTCATCACCGCCAGGGTTGTGGTGGTAAGGCCCGCGATCTGTCCCGCGCTCAATGCGGCGAGGTAAGCGGGCGGGCGTGACGCACCACTCGCTGCCGGAGCCATGTTGATCTGCACAGGTATCTTACCTTGCGTCGGATCTTCCCCAGCCGCGGACGGGGAACGGCGTTATTGCCATGTTTAAGGATGCGCGATGAAGGTAAAGAACTCCTGAATCGCCACGGCAAGACCGTGGTTGGCACGCATGATGAACCACCCCGGGTTTGTCGGAGGCCCCAGAACTTGAGAGGATGGAGCCATGACGACGAAGGGCAAGACAGGGGCGCGCTACGCGCCGGAAGTTCTTGAGAGGACGGTCAGGTTAGTATTGGGGGGCAGCGGGGATCACGCGACGCAGTGAGCGGCGATCAACTCAGTGGCGGCCAAGATCGGGTGCACGACGGAGACGCTCCGGAAGTGGGTCCGGCAAGCCGAGCGTCAGGGGGCAGGCGGCACCGACCGCGGTGAAGCGAGAGCGGATCAAGGCCTTGGAAGGCGAGGTCCGCGAGCTGAGGCAGGCCAATGATATTCCTCTGAAGGCGCCGGCGTATATCGCCCAGGCGGAGCTCCACCGCCGATCCAAGACATGATCGCCTTAATAGACGATCATCGCGAGGTCTAAGGGGTCGAGCCGATCTGCCGGGTTCTGCCGATCGTGCCGCCCAACTCCCTCCGGCAACTGCCCTCGTCCTACGGCAGATCGCCGCGAGACCGGGAAGTTCCCATCGCAGAACTCATCCAGCGCGCAGAGGTGACAGGGGCGAAGACCCTCGGCCATACGACGGTCAAGCGTCACCTGCCCGCGCTGTCCGTCTTCTTCAAATTCCTCGTGGACCACGGCGAGCTGACCCTCACCCGGCGGAATGACATTCTCGGCGAGCACGACTTCAATATCGGTGCCGCGCGAGAGGCCCGTGAGGCCTGGAGGAGCGGCGAGATACAAGCACTCTTCACCTCCCCCGTCTGGACGGGCTGCGATCCGACTTTGGCCAACCGCGCCTCCCCATGCCGGCGATCATCGGTGATGGCTTTTCCGGGCTGCCGATGGTGGGCTTCGACGAGGGAGGGCGCCGTGAGGAGATGGCGGACCTCCGCCGTAAAGACATGTTCCACTCGCCGGATGGTCTCTGGACGATTGCGATCACCGACGAGCATCGAAGCCTGAAGAATTCGAAGGCCAAACGGACCATCCCCGTTCATCCCGGGCTCGTTCTTCTCGGCTTTCTCGAACACGCCACGCGCGTCGCTCCGAACGCCGATGATCCGCTTTCTCCGGGCCGTGAGCCCGAAGGTGTTCAGCGGAAGCGCGTTCTTCCGATGACACGTTGGTTCGGCCGGTACCCTCAAGCCATCGGTATCTACCTCGAGGGCGTCGCGATGCACGCCACCCGGCACAGCTTCGAAATGCGATTGCGCGCGCAGCTTAAGAATCCGAGCGACGAGCACCGCCTGAACTACCTGGCCGGGTATGCCCTCGCCGCGGAAGAAAGGGCGGAACGCTACTTCAAGGGCCCCGGAGCGAAGGCGACCGCACGGCTACTCGTTCGTCCCTGCTATCCTCACATCGACTTGGCCCATCTCTAAGTCTGAGAGAAGGGCGCCCTCTCGATCCCAGCCAGCTGGTGAGGGGCTGGCGTCGATCGCCCTAATCGTTGAACGCTGCCCCAGAAGGCTATCGGCTCGAAGTGCCGACCAGGGAACGGAGGTTCGGGCGCTAAGATTCGCAGCCGCCCGGCGCCCCGCACGGCCGGCGCCCGTTGGGCGGCAGCGAGCAGGGCCTTTAAGGGCACGCAGCCGGTGTCGAGGCACTCGCCCCACATCCGTTCGCGCTCCACCAGCGCGACGCGCACGCCGAGCCGCGCGTGGCCCCCGGCCGCGGTCAGCCTGGCGGCACCGGCATCGATGACCATCAGGTCGTGCGTGCGCGCCAAAGCCTCCCCTCTCCGTGCTACCCGCGCGATGTTGAGGTAGACAGTATCGCCTGACGGCCCAGGCTGCCCACATCCTTGGTAGCCCGATCAGCGGAGTGCCCTGTGATCGTCCAGCCCCCTGCCCGGGCTTCGCGATCCTCGGACCATCGCGAAAGGGGAGCGGCGCACCGCCGTCGACCTGCCGGCCCTGCGGACGCTCTGGTTCAACACCGGCACGCTCTGCAACCCTGCCAGCGCGAATTGCTACATCGAGAGCTCGCCGCGCAACGATGCGCTCGCCTACCTCTCCGCCAACGAGGCTGCAGACCTGCTCGACGAGAAGCGGTGCGGCGCCCGGGCGGTGGAGGAGATCGGCTTCACGGAGGCCGAGCCCTTCATGAACCCGACTTCCAGCCGATGCTGTCGGAGCCGCTGGGCCGCGGCCTCCGTGCCCTCGTGCTGACCTACGCCATGCGGCCGATGTCGCGCCATGCCAAGGCCCTGGCCGCGCTGAACGCTGCCCATTCAGGCCGCCTGACGCTTTGCGTCAGCCTCGATCACCACACACCCGTCCTCCATAACCGGGAGCGCGGCGCCGGCACCTTCGCGGTGACGATACGGGCGCTGGAATGGCTCGCGCGGCACAGTTTCCGGATCAACGTCGCCGGCCGTGGCGCCTCCGGCCGGGAGCCGGAGGCGGCGATGCCGGAGGGCTAAGCCCGCCTCCTCACGGAGCGTGGCATCCCGATTAACGCGGCCAGTCCGGTGGCCCTGATGCTCTCTCCGGAACCGGATGCTGCCCCGGAGGTGCCGGAGATCACCAAAGCCTGCTGGGGCATCCTCCGGAAGTCGTCGGACAGCGTGATGTGCCCCTCCTCCTGCATGGTGGTGAAGCGGGGGGGCGCCTAGGAACCCGCCGTCCTCGCCCGCACCCTGCCGGCCTACGACGCGCGGTTCGAGCTGGGCGCGACCCTGGCGGAGGCGAACCGCCCGGTGCCGCTGAAACACCCCCAATGTGCCCGCTCCTGCGCCCTCGGCGGAGCGGCGTGCAACCGCCAGAAGGGCGGGCGCCTGCCTCTCGTCGCGGCCGATCCGCCAACCGCGCTCGCCCACGTTCCCGGGATTTCCACTCCGAAGCAAAACGATGCGCCCGAGGTACAGCGGGACCCGACCTGTCCGGTGAACGGCCCCGGGATGGTGGGATGGACCAAGGTGGCCCCCCCGTCCTACTCGTCGGCTGCCGTCCACGCGCACCGGACCGGGAGGCCCGACCACTTTGCACACCATCGCCCCGACGCCGTCCGAGAACGACCCGGTCGGCCTGTGCATGGCCGGCGTCATCTCGCCCGAGGTGGCAGTGAGCCGTCTCCTGCTCGGCCATGTCACAGGAGAGGGCATCGCGGCGATGTTGGAGCAGAGGCGCGCGGAGCCGCCCTCGCTGCGCTGGCAGGCGCTCAGCACCCTGGTCGAGGCGCGGCGGCCGGAGCTGGAGCGGCTCTTGGCCGAGGTCGTGCGCGCGGGCAGCAACCACGCGCTTCCGGCCACCGACCCGCTGGCTGGCGCGGCCGAGATCGCCGGCTTCTTCGATCGCGCGGTGGCGAACTCGCCCGAAGCCAGCGTGGCGCTTTACTCGCTGGGCGACCCGGCGATCCTGGCCACCGCAACCGCGGAGATCCTCGACTGGCTCAATGAGCGCGCCTTGCTGCGCGAGGACGCCGACGTGCTCGACCTCGGCTGCGGCATCGGCCGCCTGGCCGCCGCCCTGGCGCCGCGCGCGCGCTCCGTGCTCGGCCTGGATGTCTCGGAGGGGATGCTGGCCGAAGCGCGGGCGCGCTGCGCGCCCTGGCCTCACGTGCGGCTGGCGCACACCACAGGCCAGGACCTCGATGGGCTGGCGGCTCATAGCCTGGACCTCGTGCTGGCCGTCGACAGCTTTCCCTACGTCGTCCGCCTCGGCCCGACGGTGGTCGCGCGACACGTCGAGGGCGCCGCGCGGGCCTTGCGGCCCGGTGGCGCGCTCGTGGTGCTGAACCTGTCCTACGGGCGCGGGGTGGCGGCCGACGTGGCGGAGGCGCGGGAATGGGGCACGGCACACGACCTCGCCCTGGACGTGGCCGGCGAGCGGCCTTTCGCGCTGTGGGACGGCCTTGCCTACGTGCTGCGCCGCCGGGGCTGAACCCCGGAAGGCGTGAGCCGCCCAGCATCCGGACCACCTGCGTCCGGACCACCCGCGGCCAACCGTCGCCCCCGTCCCGATCCTCCCGCCAACGGCGAAGTCCCCTTGAGGAAGGGGCTCAGAACCGTGCCCGCGAGGCTGACACCTCGCCGGGCATGCGCAGGCTCAGGGGCGGGGCACCTGACGCCCCTCCCCGCCGCGTGGCCGGGCCGTCAGCACCGCCAGGGGAATAGCAAGTAGCAACCCCATCAGCGCCGGCAGGGACACGAGCGCCGCGAAGCCGCCGGCCAGGCCAAAGCCGCCGAGCATTATGAACCCCGCGGCAGTGTGCCAGCCGAAGCGGCGCGCTGCAGCGCCCCAGGTGACCTCCCGCGCGACCCGTGGCTGCACCGTCCAGCCGGCGAAGCGGCCGCGCGCCAGTTGCAGCAGGGTCAGCGATCGCTCCATGGCCTCGAGCGTGTCGAGCATCAGTCCGAGCAGCGTCTCCTGCACCATGCCTCGCAGGAGCGCCGCGCGCCGGAAGCGGCCCGGACGCAGCAGCGCCTCGCCGTAGCCGGCCAGCTTCGGCAGGTTCGACACGACAAGGCCGAGCAGCAGAAGGAGCAGGAGCGCGCCGCGAGAGGTGCTTTCGCCGCCCCCAGTCGCAGCGTTCAGCGCGGCCAGTGGCAGCAAGGCGAAGCGCAGCGGCGCCAGCGCGTAGTGCATGATCGCCTCAAGCATCTGGAACCGGCCCAGCCTGCCGAAGTCGCTCCGGAGCAGCAGGTGGCGGTACTGCAGGTTCCCCGCGGCCCAGCGCAGGTCCCGGGCGAAGAGCGCCGGCAGGTCCGGCGGGTGGCGCTCCCACGACCCGATATTCTCCGGCAGCACCCGAACCCCCCAGCCACCAGCATGCAGCCGCGCCGCCTCGGCATAGTCATGGCTGAGGATGCGGGTGCCGTTCGGCAGGGCCGGGAGGCGTGCGTCGCGGCGGAACGCGGCGATGCGGATGAGCGCGTTGTGCCCCCAGTAGAGCTGCGCCGGTCCCTGCCACCAGGCCTGGCCGGTCACCCAGACCGCCACGCCGTGTCGCAGCCCGAGGCCGAACAACCGCGCGAACCGCGTCTCCGCGCCGCGGCCGGCAATCGCCGTCTGCAGGATCGCCAGGCCCCCGTCGGTCTGCATGGCGCAGACGAGCCGCGCGACGGTTTTCGACGACATTGTTGAATCCGCGTCGAGCACCAGGGCATGGTCGAAGCCGGCGGCGTGGTGGTCGAGGAACTCCATCAGGTTCCCGGCCTTGAAGCCCGCGTTGTCGCACCGCCGCCGGTAGCGCACCGCGCCGGCCGGGAACTGCGCGGCCAGCGCGGCGACCGCCTGCGCTTCCGCCTCCGCCGCGCGGCCGGGCGGCGTATCGGACAGAACCCCGAGGACGAAGCGGTCTCCATGCCGCGCCCTCAATTCCCGCAGCAGGCGGCCAGAGGGGGGCAGGACCGCGTCCATGTCCTCCAGGCGCACGCAAAGGGCGAGCAGCGTCCGGTCGTGCACCACGGCGCCGGTTCGTCGCAGCGCCGGGAAAACGAAGGCCGAGGGATCGCGCACGCAGAGCCGGATGGCGAGGCCGGCGAGGCCCGTCGCCGCGGTGAGGCCGAGCCAGGGGGCGTTCGCGGCGAGGCTGGCCATCATCAACCCTTCCCACACCGTCCAGCCGCCCGCGGCCAGAACGTTCCAGCCGAGCGCGGCGAGCACGAGAGCGATCCCCGCGGCCAGGGCGGCAATAACCGCCCGGCGCCCGCCGAACCGCTCGGCCGGGAGGGAGGCTGTCGCGACCGGACGTTCGATCCAGCGGGCCCCCGTAACCTGGCCCTTGTCCGCGGAGGGAGCGTCGATCGTCGCGTTCCGTTCTATCAAAGCCCGTCCTGCCATACCCCGCGGTGGCTGCAAGCTTAGGGGCCCGCGCCGCACCACAAGCCACCGTTACGTCACGAATGTGTTTGCCTGCGCCGCCCGGGGGCACGGTGCAACCCTGGCCTCGTTGAACATATGATGTGCTTAGCGATGGGGGGGCAATGGGCATGCCGGCAGACGGGCGCGTCAGGGCGGGTCCGCCGGACCTTGGTCGGCCCTATGATACCGTAAGCCGCGCCTTCCATTGGCTGGTCGTCGCCCTGGTGCTGCTCCAGGTCGCGCTGGCGTTCGTGCTGCCTTCCCTCTTACCCAAGTCTGCCGAGGACAGCATCACGGCCTGGCATCTCGCCACCGGGTCGACCATTCTCCTTGTGATGCTGCTACGCCTGGGCTGGCGGCTGGCGCACCCGATGCCGCCGGCGCCGAACGATCTGCCGGCCGCGCTGCGCCTGCTCGCGCGCGGAACGCATTGGGCCTTCTACCTCGTGCTTATCTTGCTGCCCCTGCTCGGCTGGATGGCCGCGAACGCGTATGGCGCGACGCCGCGGCTGCTCGGCTTGATTCCCCTGCCCCGGCTGCTCGCCCCCGACCAGGCGACGGCGGAGACCATCGGCGGCGTGCACAAGACCGTGGCGATCGTTCTGCTGGCGCTCATCGCGCTGCACGTCTCGGGCGCACTCTACCACGCGCTCGTCAAGCGGGACGGGGTGATCCGGCGCATGCTGCCGGGATAGGATCAGCCGCCCTTCCCGGTGGCGGCTCCCAGGACGGCGCAGCGCCAGGCCTCCACACCGGGGAGGACTCCTCCTCCCGGAGGAGGCACCGATCGACAGGGCATAGCGATCCGGTGCGGGCGCCAGCGAGAGGGCCAGCGACGCCGCGTCGCCCGCCCCGTTCCCGGCGAACAGCGGCTGCGCCGCGAAATACGGGCGGCGATCCGCTGCTCGTGACGCTGATCGGCACAGGTGTCAGCAGCACCCGTCCCGCGACTGACGGAATCCAGCAACAGCCCGGACCGCCTCCTCCGCCCGATGCCGCGGCTTGCCGATGGCGGGCCGGAAGCCGAGCTGGATAACAGCATTCACCGTCTCGATCCGGACGGCCTCGAGGTCGAAGGCCTGCATGGGGCGGCTGGGCGGGCCGGCCTCGAGGGTCAGCCGACGGTCGGCCCGCAGGCCCACCCGCGCGGCCCGGGGGAAGGCATCCCCTCCTCATGGCGCAGCTCGCCGAGGGTCTGCACCGAGTCGTGGCCGCGCTGCCGGCTCTCCTTGGGGCGGCTGTGGCGGCGCCCTCCGCGCTGCTCCACGGCGCGGGGATACAAACTGCTGACCATCGCGCGGGGCACCCTGGCGCTCGCAGTCTTCGGGTCGGCCGGCTACGGGCCACGAACAGAACCGCCGGCGGGCACGCTCATCGCGTTGCCCCTCCTCGCGCCGCTCTCACCTCGGCCGGCGCCATCGCGGTCGGAACGCGCTTCTTGGCATCGGTTGCCCGTCCGGGTTCACGGTGAGCGACGGGTCCGCGCTCTCGCCAGCCCAATCAGACCGACCGCGACCATGCGGGGACAACGATCATCACTTCCAGCAAACAGGATCGCTGTAGAGCAGCAGGAAGAGCGAGGACAACGCGTGCAGGGCGACCAGCCCGGCAAAGGCGCAGAAGAGTAGCTGCAATATCGCCTGGAACCCGGTTGAGAAGAGGCCGGCAGCGGTGCTGAGCCCGATGACAATCCACATCGTGATTTTCAGGGCGTCATGGATCGCCTGGAGCCCCATCACGGATGGTAATGGGAGCATCTCGTTGGCCGAGCCGTTTGGCGAGGCAACCGGCTCCCGATCGTTGGGTGCGACTGGCCGGAAGGTTATGGCTCTCAACGGTATCTCCGGCAGAATTGATCTAAATTGCGTCTCCTCTATTTTTTGAGACGATGCGCGGGCCAGGGCAACCATAATCCGCGTTAAGTAAGTTCAACTTTCCAGCGCCAATCTCCTGTCCTCCAACGGATTGGCGCGGCGGGCCGCAAACCCGATGTTCGGTCCTCTGCAGCCTTTCAGGACGGGGTAGTCTGCCGTTGCCGGAGGAACCAGCGACTGTCCGGGCCGCCGTGTCGAGCGGGACGCTCAGTGTCGGCCGATGCTGGTCCTTGAAGGCTCTAGGCCGCCTTGTGGGTCCGCTCGCAACGAATTTCGTCGGCCTGGCTTCGACAGCCTCAGGGCTGGTCCGCTAGTCCCGGCCGATCCGACCCGTTGAACCACTGACCGTGGCTGACGGCTCGCTTGGTCAGTTCCGCAACCGGGGCCCTCAAAATCAATAACGGGTACTCGCTATCTTGTGATTACCCTGTTCAACAAGTGGAAGGACGGATATCATCAACCTATAGGGGCAACAGACGGGTTTCATTCGCGCGTGGACGACTCAATTAGCCGCCTTCTGCGCGCATGCGGCCTGCAAGGCTTTGTCTATCATAAATATTTGCCCATTCGCATCGAAGAGCCCGTCGCTCCAGCGAATGAACCATCCCTGGCCGCTGTCGCAGAAGCCGGCGCAGGCCCTCCGCCTGTCGTGACCGTTGCGCCCGAAGCAGCGTCTCCCCAATCCGAGCCGGATGTCCCCGTCGCTGTGGAGGTTGCCCCTCCTGCTCCCTCCCCGAAGCGGCACATCACTCCCTCGCTCGTCATGCCCTTCGTCGCTCCGACAACGGAACTTTCGCCGGATCTGGGAGGCGCGTGCGTCCCCCAAACCGTGCCAGGTCGGCGATTCGCCTTGCTCGATGAAATTGCCGCGGACATCGCTCTTCCTCGCTCCCCCGCGCTGGAGCGTCACGCTTCCCCGCCACGGGCCGCCGCCGCAAAGCCACCGACCTCCCCACCGCGCCTGCGCCGGCGGATCCGGCCGGCGGGAGAAACCTGATGCCGCTCGTCGCCTTTGTCTCGCCGAAGGGCGGCGTCGGCAAGACAACGCTCGCCGCCAACGTGGCAGCCCTCCTTGCCGCCCGCGGCCGTGACGTTCTCGCGCTTGACCTCGATCCGCAGAATGCCTTGCGGCTGCATCTGGGCCGCTCCCTCCGGGAGGAGGACGGCTTCCTCTCGGGCCTCAGCCGGGGAGCGGCGTGGCACACGGCCTTGCGCCCGACTTCCTACGGGATCTCCCTCCTCCCGTTCGGCGCCGTGGAGCCGCGGCAGGCGATGGAACTCGGGCGCCTGTTGACCGACCGCCCGGAGGCGTTATCCGGTCCGGTGCGCGAGATGCTGGCCGACGCTCGGCGCATCATCGTGGTGGATACCCCGCCGGGACCGTCGCCCGCGCTTTCGGCCCTCCTGCCGCTGCTCGACCTGCCCGTGGTCGTGCTCCTGGCCGATGGCGGCAGTGCCTCGCTCATTCCCCGCATTGCTGACGGCAGCTTCCTTGGCCGGGGAACCATGGCCACACGGGTGGCGGGGCAGGCCGTGCTGGCGCTGAACCAGGTTGAAGTGGATCAGCCTCTCTCCTCGGCGGTGCTCGACATGGCCAGGACATCCATGGGCTCCCGTCTGCTCGGCGTGATCGGCCGCGACCTGGCCGTTGCCGAGGGACTCGCCGACCGCCGCCTTCCGGTCGAGATGCACGGCACCCGCGCGGCCGAAGACCTCGCCTTGCTCGCCGAGGCGCTGCTCGGGCGGCTCGGCCCGCCGGCCCTCCCGCCGCATCACTCCCTTCTTCAGGATTGGGCAGGGCGCCAATGACCGCCATGCGTATGACCGCGACAACCGGACGCCTTCCCATTGTGGGGCGGGCCATGCGGACCGCCAGCATCCTGCTGGGCCTCCTCGCCGCACTGTTCGTCATCACGGTGCCGCTGAGCGGGGAGCAGCAGGCGGTGCTCACCCTCGTGGGGATCGCCGCCTTCCTGCTGGTCGGCCGGTCGAAGTCCCGCCGCGCCACCGTTCTCCTCGTCATGCTCTCCTTCGCGATCACCTCCCGCTACCTTTGGTGGCGCCTGACGGAGACGCTCGAATTCGAAGGCCTCCTGCAGGGCTTCCTCTCGCTCGGTCTCTTTGCGGCGGAGTGCTACGCCGCTGCCCTCCTCTTCCTTTCCTACGCCCAGCTTGTCTATCCGCTGAACCGCAAGCCCACCGCGCTGCCCCGCGATCCCGCGGAGTGGCCGAGCGTGGATGTCTACGTTCCCTCCTACAACGAGAGCCTCGAGATCGTCCGGCCGACGGTGCTCGCCTGCATGAACATGGACTGGCCACGCGACAAGCTGAACGTCTATGTCCTGGATGACGGCCGCCGCCCGGAGTTCCGCACCTTCTGCGAGGAGATCGGCTGCGGCTACATCATCCGCCCCGACAACAAGGGCGCCAAGGCCGGCAACATCAACCACGCGCTGCGCCACACGGACGGCGACTACATCGCCATTTTCGACTGCGACCACGCGCCCACCCGCGCCTTCCTGCAGATGACTGCCGGCTGGCTGGTGCGCGACGAGCGCCTGTCCCTGGTGCAGACGCCGCACTACTTCTACTCGCCCGATCCCTTCGAGCGGAATCTCGCGCGCAGACGGCCCGTCCCGAACGAGGGACTGCTCTTCTACGGTGCCATCCAGCCCGGCAACGACCTCTGGAACGCCGCCTTCTTCTGCGGCTCCTGCGCCCTCATCCGGCGCACCGCACTGATGGAGGTTGGTGGTGTTCCGCACGAGACGGTAACCGAGGACTGTCACTGCTCGCTTCGGATGCAGCAGAAGGGCTGGCACACGGCCTATATCCGCTTGCCGTTGGCCGCTGGCCTGGCGACCGAACGGCTCGCCATCCATATTGGCCAGCGCATGCGCTGGGCCCGCGGCATGATCCAGATCATGCGCCAGGAGAACACGCCCTTCGCGCCGGGCCTCACCTGGGCGCAGCGGCTCTGCTATTTCACGGCCGGCTTCTCCTTTCTTTTCGCGCTTCCGCGGATCGTGTTCCTGACCTCCCCGCTCGCCTTCCTCTTCTTCGGCCAGAACATCATCGCGGCCTCGCCGCTGGCCATTATCGCTTACGCCGGCAGCCACATGTTCCACGCCATCGGCACGGCCTCCCGCCTGAATGGAAAGAACCGCCATTCCTTCTGGTCGGAGATCTACGAAGCCTGCATGGCGGCACCGCTCATCCTCGTCACGCTCGCGACGCTATGGGACCCGCGCAAGGGCAAGTTCAACGTCACCGACAAGGGTGGCCGGCTGGAGGAGGGTTATCTCGACGTCCGTGCCGTGCTGCCGACGCTCCTTCTGCTCGGTGCCCTGCTGATCGGCGTCAGCATCGGTATCTACGGTACCCTGACGACGGAACCGGGATCGCTCGAATTCCATGCCTATCTGCTTAACACCCTCTGGACCGCGCTGTGCCTGGTCCCGGTCTCGGCCGCCGTCGCCGTGGGGCTCGAGCGCGAGCAGATGCGCGATCGCGCGCGGGTCGAGGTGAACCTGCCAGCCGAGCTGGTCCTGTCAGACGGGCGTCGTGCGGCAGCCCATTCCTCCGACATTTCCATGTCCGGCGCCCGCCTCCTGCTGGACCGTCCGCTCGGCATCGCGGACGGCGACCGCTGCACCGTCGCGTTCGACCTCGCCGGCGAAATCGTGGAGGTCCGTGCCACCCTCCTGCACTGGGAGGAGGGCGAGGCCTTCCTGCGCTTTCACATCGAGAACGTCGTCGACGAGGCCGCGATGGTGCGCGTCTTCTTCGGCCGGCCCGACGCCTGGGTGCACTGGGACCACTGGCCGAGCGACCGCCCGCTGCGCGCGCTGCGCGACGTGGTCATGGCGACCAAGGACGCCGTCTTCCGCAAATATCGCTTCAAGATGACAAAGGTCCCCAGTCGCGTGAGCAAGCCCGTGCCAGTCGATCAGATCCGCAAGTCCGACGTGGTGCGGCCGAAGTCACAGGCCGCGGCGCCGGAGACGCGGGTGAAGGAGACCACCGCGGCCGCCATCGCCCTGCTGGCCCTGCTGCTGCCAGGCGTCGCCCAGGCCCAGGCACCCGCGGCGCCGGGACCGCGCGCACCGCAAGTTCGTCCCTCCGCTGGGCAGCCGATGGCGGCACCGGCCGCCCCGCCGCTCTTCGCCTCTCCCGCCGCTCCGGAACCCTCCGCCCCGGCACCGGGCGTTGCGCCGCTGATTCAGGCCGCTCAAGCCGCCGCCGCCCCAGCGCCCGCCGGAAGCGTGCGTGAGGCGCGTTTGACCTTCCGCGATCTCGGCCTCACCGGGCCCATGCGGTTCCGCGGCACCTCGGACCTTCAGGGCGTCCTTTTCGGCCTCTCGCGTGACGAGGTGGTGACCGCCGCACGCCTGACGGTGCAAGGCGGCGCCTCGGCAGCCCTGATTCCCTCGCTCAGCCAGATCGCCGTCACCCTGAACGAGCAGTTCGTCGGCAACATCGCTCTCGACCCCGCACGCCAGGCCTTCGGCCCGCTCTCCTTCGACATCGACCCGCTGAACTTCGCGGAGGTGAACCGGCTGAACTTCCGCTTCGCCGGCCGTTACGCGCCCGAGTGCAACGACCCGCTCTCGGGCCTGCTCTACGCGAATATTTCGGATCTCTCGACGCTCCAGCTGACGATCGAGCGCCTGCCGCCGCAGCGTGACCTTGCGCGCCTGCCGGAGCCGCTCTTCGACCGTCGCGTGCTGCGCCGTGCCCTCACCCTTCCGGTCGTCATCCCGGCCGAGGCGGGAACGCAGGGCCTCCGTGCCGCCGCGATCGCCGCCTCCTGGTTCGCGGTGGCGGCGGATTACCGCGGGGCGAGCTTCCCGGTGGACCGCGGCGTTCCCGCCCAGGGTAACGCCCTGGTCATCGCCGCCGGCCCGGACGCCGTGCCTGGTCTCGCCCTGCCCCGCTTCGAGGGCCCCACCCTCGCCTTGCTCCCCAACCCGTCCGATCCTTATGGAACCCTGCTCGTGCTCGGCGGCCGGTCGGAGGCGGAAGTCGCGCAGGCCGCGCTCTCCCTCGCTGCCGGGCGCGGCGGCGTTGGCGGCGAGGTCGCCCGCGTTTCCCCGCCCAGCCTCGCGCCGCGGGCGCCCTACGATGCGCCCCGCTGGTTACCGACGGACCGCCCGGCATCGTTCGGCTCGCTGGTCGATCGCTCGGAGCTTCAGGCCTATGGCTATACCCCCGGTACGATCCGCGTGCCCGTGCGCACGGCGCCCGATCTCCTCACCTGGTCTGATCGCGGCATCCCCGCCGATATCCGCTTCCGTGCCCCGAACGGACAGGCGGTGGATGTCGCTGCCTCGCGCCTCGACGTGCTGGTTTCCGAGAACTTCCTGAAGTCGTTTCCCCTCGGCTCCGGCGAGCGGATCTGGCCGCTGAACCAGCTGACCGGATGGCTCTTCCCGGATGCGGCGGTGCGCAGCGGCCGCGCCATGGTGCCCACCTACGTCCTGTTCGGCCGGGAGGAGCTGCAGATGCGCTTCGACATGCGCCCGCTGAACCGCGGCGAGTGCACCGCCGTGCCCGGCGACATCCGCGCGGCGGTCGACCCGGACAGCACAATCGACCTCTCCCACGCCTGGCGCTACGCGCGCCTGCCTAGCCTCGGGTTCTTCGCCTCGGCCGGGTTTCCCTTCACCCGCATGGCCGACCTCTCCGGCACCGCCGCCGTCCTGCCGGAGCGGCCGAACACGCTCGAAGCCGGTGCCTTCCTCGACACGGTTGGCATGCTGGCGGTGAATGTCGGCCTTCCGGCCACAGGCCTCACCGTCGTCTTCCCGCCATCCCTGCAGACGGTCGCGGGGCAGGACCTTTTGGTAATCGGGACGCTCGGCCGCCAGCCCGCCGCCGCGACGCTCCTCCGCAACGGGCCCGTGGGCGTGCAGAACGACCGCCTGACCATCGCGGCCCCCGATGCCCTGGCCGATCTCCGGGCCCTGTTCCTCGATCGTCCCGGCGCTTCCGAGGTCACCCGCGCCTCCGCCGCCCTTTCGGAACTCGGGGAGGGCGTCTCGGTTCTCGTTGCGACCGAAAGCCCGCTGACCTCAGGCAAGTCGGTCGTGGCGCTGCTCGGCGCGACCCCGGCGGCGCTGTCGGATGCCATTGCCACGCTGCGCGATCCCGAGGCGTCGGCTCGCGTGCAGGGCGATCTTGTTGTCATCAATGGCGGCCACGCCACGGGTTACCGCACCGGCGCGACCTACGCCGTCGGCAACCCGCCCTTTTGGGTGGTGCCCTACATCTGGCTCGGCGGCAGCCCCTGGCGGGTGGCCGGCCTGATGCTCGCCGCCGCGCTGTTGCTCGGCCTTCCGTTCTACTGGCTCCTGCGCCGCCGTGCCGCCATCCGGCTGCGCGCCAGAACCCCGAAGGGGCATTGAGACGATGAGCGGAATCCGCCGAGGGTCGCTGCGGGCTGCCCTGAACGCCGGTCTGGGCGTCACCCTTCTCGCCACCTTGCCGGGCCTGGCGGCTGCCCAGCTTTCCGCCACCCCCCCGGGGGCGGTGGAGGTGCTGGTCCGCCAGGCCGAGCGCTGGCTCGCCCAGGAACGGGTGGACCTCGCCGGCCCCGCGGTGGAGCGCGCGCTGGCCGCGGCCCCGGACAGTCCCTCCGTCCTCTCGGTGGCAGCAAGGCTGGAGGTGGCGCGCGGGAACCGCGAGGCCGCCAACGCCTTCCTGGCCCGCCTCCGGGCGGCCGGTGCCACGCCCGAGCAGCGTTCCCAGGCCGAGACCGCCGTACGCAGCGCGGCCATCGACCGTACCGCGATCGGGGAGGCGCAGCGCTTGGCGCGTGAGGGGCGGGCCGATGCCGCCGCACAGCGCTACCGTCAGGCCTTCGGCGCCGGCGGACCGACGGACGCCTTCGCCCAGGAGTACTACCAAACCCTCGCCGGCACCGAGGCCGGCCGCGCCGAAGGCCAGCGCGGGCTCGCGGCCCTCGCTGCCCGCCCCGGCGCCACTGACCGCGCGCAGCTGGCCTATGCCCAGAGCCTGACCTACGCCGCCTCCACCCGCGCCGAGGGCATCCGCCGGCTGTCCGAGTTGGCCGACCGCCCGGAGGTCGCGCAGGAAGCCCGTCAATCCTGGCGTGCCGCCCTCGGCTTCTTCGGCAACAATCCCGCGGCGGTGCCGGGCATCGAGGCCTATCTCCAGCGCTTCCAGGACGATGCGGAACTCCGCCGCCGGCTGGAGGCGCTGCGCGCCGCGCCGCCTCCGGTCCCCTCCGACCCGAACGCCCCAGCCCGCCAGGCCGCCTTCGCGCGCCTTGATTCCGGCACGCCCGCCGAAGCCGCCCGCGCGTTCGAAGCCATCCTCGCCGCCAACCCTAACGACGCGGACGCGCTGGGCGGCCTCGGGGTCGTGCGCCTGCGCCAGGGCAATCAGCCGGAGGCCCGGCGCCTCCTGGAACGCGCCGTCGCCGCCGATCCCTCCCGCGCGCAGCAGTGGCAGCGGGCGTTGGACGCCGCCTCCTACTCCACCGACCTTGCGGAGGCGCAGGCACGCCTCCGCCGCAACGACCTTGAGGGCGCCGACACGGTCGCCCGCCGCGCCGCGATGCGCGAGGTGGATGATCGGTCCGACGCCGAGGTGGTGTTGGGTGAGCTGGCCCTGCGCCGCAACGACGCCGCCGGGGCCGAGGCCCGCTTCCGCGCTGCCCTTAGCCGCCGCCCGGGCTTCGGCGCGGCACAACAGGGGCTGAACGCGGCACTGCGTGCCCAAGGCCGCCCGCCTGCCTTCGCCCTGGCAGCGCCCGCCCCGGCCGCGCGCCCCACCACGGGAACGGTGAACCCGGAGGCGAATTCCTATCGTACCGAGGCAGCCCGCGTGGCCGATCCTGCCGCGGCCGCCGCCATCCTTCGCAACGCCGTCGCCGCGGCACCCGAGGATCCTTGGGCCCGCCTCGACCTCGCTCGCGCGCTCCGCCGCCAGGGCCGGGGCGCCGAGGCGCGCAGCACGGTGGAGGAGCTCGCCGCCCGCTCGGCAAGTCCTGACGCCGCCTATGCCGCCGCCCTCTTCGCCGAGGAGGACAACCGCGCTGCCGACGCCGATGCCCTCCTGTCCCGGATCGCGCCCAGTCGCCGCAGCCCGGACATGTCGCGCCTGGCCGCCCGCATCCGCGGCCAGCGCGATGTGCAGTCCGCCGCCGCCCTGCTGCCGCTGAGCCCGGTCGAGGGCCGCTCCCGCCTGCTCGCCCTTGCCGCTCGCCCGGATCCCACCGGCAGCACCGCCGTTGCGGTGATCCGGGCCTTCGGCGAGGCGAATGATCGTGTCGGCGCCGCCGAGGCCGCCCGCGTCGCCGTCGCCAACCGCGCCTCCAGCGGTGCGACCGCGCGCATCGCCATCGCGGGCGCTCTTCTCGGTGCCGGGCTCGACGCCGAGGCCACGGCCCTCGCCGCCGAGGCCGAGGCGGCGGGCGCCACCGCGGAGCAGCGGCGCGACCTCGCCCAGCTTCGAGCCGGCGTCGCCGTGCGTGCCGCCGACCGGCTGAACGAGACGGGAGCCCAGGCCGATGCGTTCGAACGCCTGCGCCCGGTTCTTGCCGACGATCCGAACAACGGCGATGCCCGCCTCGCCCTCTCCCGCCTCTATCTCGGCGCCCGTCGTCCGGAGGAGGCGCTGCGCGTGGCCGAGGCCGTGCTGGCGCGCGATCCGCGCAACCTCGATGCCCGCCGTAGCGCCATAGAGGCGGCCCTGGCCCTTGGTGACCGCCCGCGCGCCGAGGGGCTGCTTGCCGCGGCCCAGGTCAGCAGCCCGCGCGACTCACGCGTTGCGCTGCTGGAGGCCCGTGTCGCCCGTGCCGCTGGTGATGAAGGCCGCGCCCGCCGTGCGCTCGAGATGGCGGGCAGCCTTCGCAGCGCGGAACTCGGTGGCACCGCGCGCGCCAGCGCCGTTGCGGCGCCGGGAGCCATTCCGCTGGGAGGGCTGTCAAACCCCTTCCTGCGCACCGCCTCGAGCAGCGGTACCAGCTTCACCGCGGCCCAGCCCGCCGATCCCGTCCTGCGCGGCATCCAGGCCGAAGCGGATGCGCTGCGGAACGAGGCCGGCACCCTTCTCTCCGGCGCCGTCGCCGGTCGTCTCCGCTCCGGCGATCCGGGGCTCGACCGGTTGCAGGAGCTCGGCGCCACCTTCCAGGCGGAGATCTCGCCGGGCACGCTCGGCGGCCGCCTGACGGGATCGGTCCAGCCCGTCGTTATCGAGTCCGGCTCGCCCGCCGCCGACGTGCAGGCGCTGCGCCGCTTCGGCACCAATGCGCTGAACACCACCCTGGCCAGCAGCGCCGCCGACATCGCCCAGCGGCGCGATACCGGCGCCACCGGCGTCGCGCTCGCCGTCAACTACGTGCGGGCAGACTGGCTGAAGCTCGACATTGGCAGCACCCCGCTGGGTTTCCGCAACAGCAACATCGTCGGTGGCCTCGAACTGTCGCCCGCCCTGACGGATCGCCTGCGTGTCCGCGTGGCTGGCGAGCGGCGTGCGGTGACGGACAGCCTCCTCTCCTGGGCGGGCGCGGTGGACGACCGCACCGGCGCCAACATGGGGCCGGTGATGCGCACCACCGGCCGCGGCCAGATCGAGGTGCCGCTCGGCGCCGGCTACGCCTATGCTGGCGGCGGCTACTCCACCTTCGAGGGCGACAACGTCGCCAGCAACACCCGCATCGAAGCCGGCGCGGGCGTCTCCTTGCCCATCACCAAGACCGCAAGCGGCGAGCTGACCTCCGGAGTGGATCTTGTCTACTTCGGCTACGACCGGAACCTGCGTTACTTCACCCTCGGCCATGGCGGCTACTTCAGCCCGCAGCAGTACACCGCGCTGAACATCCCCGTTGATTACCGGGGCCGCGCGGGTGACGTCAGCTACCGGATCGGCGCCACCGCCGGCTACGCCTCCTACCGCGAGGACCGGGCGCCGTTCTTCCCCAACAACCCGGGCCTGCAGAGCCAGGCCGAAGCGCTGGCCGCCTCCACAGCTGGCAGCCCCGCTCCCGTCAGCGCCTTTTACCAGGGGCAGTCGCAGAGCGGCTTCGTCGGCGGGGTACGCGCGGAGGTGGATTGGGCGATCAACCCCACCCTGACGCTCGGCGGCGCCGTCCGGTACGACAAGGCAGCCAACTTCGATGAAACGCGGGTGCTTATGCGGCTGCAGAACCGCTTCTGACAGCCGCCTCGTCTGAGGCGCGCCTTGCCAAAGGCGCGCCGGCGCACGGTTGGGCGTCGACACGGCACGGGTCTGCGCTCTGCCCGCTCACCCCCTGGGCGGCACATTCAGCTTCCTGAGGCCCCTTCGGCGAGCGGGTTGATCCGTCGGTTATTCACCGCCTTCCATCTTGCGCCAGTTGCAGCCGTCTTCCCGGTAGGAGAGCCCCCATAGGGTCTGCCCGACACGATCCCAGTGGCGGATCGTCTCAGAGTCCGGTGGGAGCCGGGCCACCGCCTGCTCATGAGCGTGCTCCACAAGCGCCATCGTCAGGTCGCCCGCCCGGGTCGTGGACTGGATCTCGACAGAGCCGGTGTCGTTGAGACGTGTGCTGGTCGCGCTCGAGTGCCCGTCTCGGCACGGAGACTCCGGCGGGTGCGACGATGGGGTTATTGTTCAGGTAGCAGAGACGATCGGGCCTGGGCTCGTGGAATTGCCAGAAGCCCGCCGCAGCCACCATGGATTGGCTGGGAAGGTCGAAGAACAGGGGCTACGGCTTTCGGGTTGTCGTTGCCGTAGAGGATGGGCCAGTCCCCCACCGTCATCTCGTCGTCGGCATCGACGCAAAGGCCACCGTGCACGGAAAGGTAGCACAGGCGGAAGTAGTCGCTGCGCATAGCGCAGGTGGTAGCACCACCGGAAGGCGTCCATGTGTCGTGGGCTGCAGGTTTCCCGATGTGGGCCGCGGCCGTCGCATCATTGAACGTTGGATTTCGCAGCCGACCGCCCGCAGCCGCACCGTTGCCTTCGGGTGGCTTCTGTCGTGTTCTGAGAGATGGGAAACCCTGGCTGCGCCCCTCCTCCCTTCCGACAAGCTGAACCAGTACAGCAAGTTGGCCGGGGCCACACAAGGAACGTGCCGTGGACGCGAGCCATCTTCCGCTTGGCGGTGCTTTGGGGGCCTTCCTGCTGGGCTTTCCCGCGCTCTTCTCCATCGTGAACCCGATCGGCGGGGCGCTGATCTTCAGCCAGGTTCTGGCGGACCGCACGCATGAGGAACGAGCCCTGCTGGCGCGCCGGGTGGGCGTCTACTCGCTGATCGTGCTGCTCGTCTCGCTGGGGGTGGGCGGCTACGTGCTGAACTTCTTCGGGATTACCCTCGGCGCGCTGCGCGTGGCCGGTGGCCTCGTTGTGGCGAGCCGGGCCTGGGTCCTCCTGACCGCCCCCGAGGTTCACGAAGCGCGCAAGGAGGAGCAGGCGGCCCCCGCGAGCGACCTCGAGGACGCGGCCTTCTTTCCCCTCACCATGCCCTTCACAACGGGACCCGGTACCATTTCCGTCGCGATCGCCCTCGCTTCCACCCGGCCGGCCAGCGGGCTCGGCACCGGCGCCTTCTTCGTCGGCCTGGCACTCGCGGCCGCCCTCGTCTCCCTGACCGTCTGGATCGCCTACGGCGCGGCGGACCGACTGATCGCCCTCATGGGCCGGACCGGCGCGCGCGCGGTCACGCGGCTGGCGGCCTTCCTGCTCCTCTGCGTTGGCGTGCAGATCCTCAGCAACGGCGTGATCGACCTCCTTGGGCCGCTGTTCAGGGAAGGAGTGGCTCCCTGATCGATGGCCCACGCAGCCCGAGGGACCGACGGGCCCACCGGCTGCCCGCAGCGGCGGTCGTGATGGTCCACACGGATCGTGACGAGGGCGCCCGGCAAGCGGCGCCTCAATGAAGGCCGGTGCTTCTGGCGACCGACGTCGCTCATGCCTCGGTTGCCAAGACGGTGGCGAACCGACAGTGACGTGCCCCCGTAGAAGCAGTCCGCCGGTTATGTGGTCCGGCAGCTATTTTGAGGAGGCTGGGGATGTGGACCCGAGAGACCTGTAAGCGGATGGCCGAGCTTGCCAGCAAGACCAAGCGCAACCCGTCTGACCTGACGAATGAGGAGTGGGCACGGATCGAGCCGCTACTTGGCCCGGAGCGCCGGAGGCTGGCGAATGCTGCCGGTTTACTTCGGGCCATGGCGGACGGTGTACTGGTAGTTCCGGCGCTTTGTCCGCCGCCTGCTGTCCCGGACCAACCACGACGTGGCTCTGATGCTGGACTGCGAAGCGGCATGGCGAGAGGCGAGCCCCACGAGCGGACTGCTAGAGCACTTCAGGCTTGCATGGACTCGCGGGTTCTGATTCGACGCTGCTGATGAAGCAGCGAGGCTGGTGATGACGGCACCCCTGTCGCAGGACTTGCGCAAGCGCCTGGTCCGGGCCGTCGAGGAGGGCGCCTCGGCACGCGAGGCGGCGGCTCGGTTCGCGGTCAGTGCCTCGGCGGCGATCAAGCTGGTCCGGCGGGTGCGCCAGACCGGCAGCACGGCTCCTGCCAAGATCGGCGGCTACCGCAAGCCGCTGCTGGCTGGGCAGGAGGCGTTCCTGCGGGAGCTGACGGCCAGCCGGAAGGGGATCACCTTGGTCGAG
>NZ_JONP01000041.1 GCF_000711725.1 Roseomonas aerilata DSM 19363
AAGGTCTGGCTGGCCGACATCACCACCATACCCACCGGCGAGGGCTGGCTGTACCTCGCTGTCGTGCTCGACCTCCCCTCGCGCAAGGTGGTCGGCTGGGCCATGCGCGACACCCTGGCCCAGGAGCTGACGCTTACCGCCCTGAGGATGGCCATCACCAGCCGCCGGCCAGGTCCAGGGCTGCTGCACCACGCGGACCGCGGCAGCCAGTACGCTGCCCATGACGACCGCCGCCTGCTGGCCAAACACGGCATGCGCTGCTCGATGAGCCGGAAAGGCGACTGCTGGGACAGCGCCCCCATGGAAAGCTTCTTCGGCAGCCTCAAGACCGAACTCGAGGAGGACAGGCCGTGCCCGACCAGGCAGGACGCACGATCAGCCCTCTTCGCCTTCATCGAAGGCTTCTACAACCAGCAGCGCCTCCACTCAGCGATCGGCTACAAAGCGTCAACTGAAATGGAACAACTCGCCGCGGCCGCCTGGGCCGTAACCCGTGTCCATTCAAACAGGGGAAGGCCACCATCCAGCACGCGCGCGACAGTGGACTGGGTCCAGGCGCTCTGTCCCAAGGGCGTCAGCTCATCGCGCGCGGTGAGCGCGCGAGCGAACGCGGCGTGGGCGAGGCCGTCTTCCGCCCGGAGCTGCTCGACCTCCAACGCGGGCTGGTGCGCCGCCCGTCCCGCCGCCCCCCCTGCGCGCAAGGGCCGAGTTGGCAGCGTTGGCACCGAGGCAGGCCTATAGCCTCGATCATCGCCCAGCGCGCACCGGCAGCCTCTGACAGTGGCCAGCACCGCCCGGGTTCACTCCGAGATCAGCTCCCGCTCCTTTGAGCCATCACGGCGTAGACCCCCATCATCAAGTCGTCCACGCCGAGCATGTCGGCGGCCCAGATGGATAGGCCCGGTTGATGGCCAAGGTCAGCGGAGGGTTAGCGCCCCCTCTGCGGCCCAGTGGTTCCGAAAAGGATCAGGTGATCGCCCCCGCCACTTCCCGTCCGGCTTGGTAAACGCAGGCAATGCGGCGCGTGTTCCGAATGTTGGCCACCGGATCGGCCTCCAGTACCACGAGGTCCGCGCGCAGCCCGTCCCGCACGCTGCCGCGATCGGTGAGGCCTAGCAGCTGGGCGGAGCGGGCGGTGGCGATGTCGAGAGTCTGGGCAGGGGTGAGGCCGGCCTCAACCATCAATTCCAATTCCCGGTGCTCGGCGAAACCCTGGACGCGGAGCGGGGTGCCGCCGGAATCTGTGCCGAAGGCGACAGCGATACCGCCATCGTGGACACGCTTCAGGTTCAGCTTGTTGATCCGCACATCGGAGCGGCGCGGCGCGGCCCGGCCGAGCTGCGCGGCGCGCCAGGCCGGGTCCTGCAGGCGGGCGATCATCCCGGTGCTGAGCGCGGCGCGGAGGAAGGGATCCTGGGTGATGGTGGGGTCGTCGGCGTAGATGTACTCGGCCTCGTCGATCTGGATCGTGGGGATGTACCAAGTGCCACGATCCCGCATGAGGGCGAGGAGGCCATCATCGATTTCCTTGTCGCGGATGCCATGGGCCAGGATGTCCACGCCGGCCTCCACGGCGAGGCGGGCCTGGGAAAGGTCGTGGATATGGGCCGCAACCTTCAGCCCGCGCGCGTGGGCCGCCTCCACAGCGGCGCGGGCCATCTCGGGCGTCATCTGAGGCACGGTGTCGCCCAGGCCATCGATCCAGATCTTGACGAGATCGATGCCCTTGTCCGCGAGGTCATTGACGCCTTGGCGCATGGCGGCAGGATCGACTGGGCGGATCACCTGGTCGTCGGCCAGGTTCATGGGCCCGGCGGGCGGCGCGCCTTGGGGCATGCCGAGGCCCGGGCCAGCTCCGAGGAGGAGCGCGCCGGACAGGCGGCCGGCGCGGCTCTCGGCGCGCAGTTCATGGAAGAGAGGCGCGTTGAGGCCGAGCGAAGCGGCGGCACCGATGCCGAAGGCCTGGTAGCGGCGAAGCTGCGCCTCGACGTTCTCGCGTGTGTAGTACTGGCGGCCGGATGTATCGCCGGAGGTATGGCCGATATGGGAGTGGGCCGCGATCAGTGCCGGAATGACATAGCGGCCCGTGAGATCCACGCGCTGCGCGCCGTCGGGTGCCACGCCGCTGCCGAGGACGCGGATTATGCCGTCCATCATCAGCAGGCGTGCGGGGCCCGTCATGGCGCGGCCGTCGAAGTAGCGGACGTTATCCAGCAGGATTGAGGGTGCCGCTTGGGCACCGGAGGGGTTCAGGCGTGCCAGGGGCAAGCCGGCAAGCGCGAGAGCGAAGCTGCGGCGGGCGAGGCGCATGGACGTTTCCTCAATCAGGTGTTTTGCGGGAGAATGCGCGCCCTCCACCCCGCCGTCCATCCGTGTCTACCCTGCCTACCATGGCTATGGCGCATGGCTTGAACCGCGCTCCGAAGCCCCCGTTTCGCTGCCGGCCAGAGCAGGACGTACAGGCATCTGATCAAACTGGGCGAGGCCGATTGGCAGCTATGCCCCGAGCCGTTCGATAACCCGCGCCACAGTCGTATGCGTCCATTCCGCCCCGCGGCGTTGGTATGCCTCGCTTCGTCAGCACGCGTGCCAAGCCCTGGTGGGTGATGATCCCTTCGGCTCGGAGTACCTCCAGTTCCAGCGCGAGCCAGTGTGCTGTGCGGATCACCCCCTCCTATCGCGCCGCTGCGGCTGCGGCGGCACAGGGTGGAGCAGGCGGCCTCCACCCTCGATCCCCACCCAGTACCGCCCCCCCGACCCCGTGCCGCCGCCAGCGCCGCTCGCGTACGCTCGGAAATCAGTTCCCGCTCCTTCCGCGCCATAGCCGCATAGACCCGCATCATCAGGTCATCCGCGCCCGGCATGTCGGCGGCTCGGATAGAGATGCCCTCCTCCAGCAACCCCGAGAGGGTGTGAGCGCACTTGGTGATCCAATGGATATGCGGGACCACGAACCCAAGCTCATCCGCACTTCCATGTCTCAGGTCCGCTTCGCGCCTACCGCAGCGACCTGCATTGTGTCGTCGCCCCCCCAAGAGCGGAGGAGGTCGCCTCCATATCGAAATTCGAAAAGGCTGGAAGCGGAGTGGTCGGCTCTGTCAGCGGGCAGGATCTGGCTCAGTCTTAGAAGCAACTTTCAGAAGTGCAGCTCCGCCGCAACTTGGACAGCTGAACGATCGTTCTTATCATATGATGCGGTACTGGGGTTCCACGGCGTTGGTCAGAGATCCCGAGGCACAGCAGCCCTTAGTGACGGAAGCGCCAGAGCCGTGCCCACTGCGAAAGAGCCTCTCTCCAATGTTCGGGAAGAAGGGGAGGCTGCGACAGGCATTCCAGCAGAAGGTAGCGCTGATCAGGGAGCCTTAGAACCGATAGGGAGTCCTGGCCTTCACCACTGGCGCCAGGCCAACATCGTCGATCCGAGCCTCGATGAGCGTGGCGGTGTGTTTTTTGCCGCCGTCGAGATGACCCGAATGCCCATGATCCTGGCTGATCCCCGCCAGGATGATTGTCCGATCGTCTTCGCCAACAACGCCTTCCTCGACCTCACCGGCTACGAGGAGGACGAAGTGCTGAACCGCAACTGCCGCTTCCTACAGGGTGCCGGAACCGACCCGGCGGCGGTTACCCAGCTTCGCGAGGCCATTCGCGACCGTCGCGCTCTTGCACTCGAGATTCTCAACTATCGTCGCGACGGCACGCCCTTCTGGAACGCGATCTTTATGGGGCCAGTCTTCGACCAGGCGGGAGAACTGATTTACTTCTTCGCCAGTCAGCTCGACGTCTCCAAGCGGCGGGAAAGCGAGCAGTCGCTTCGGCAGGCGCAGAAGATGGAGGCCATTGGCCAACTCACCGCCGGGCTTGCCCACGACTTCAACAATCTGCTGCAGATCATCAACGGCTCCCTTGATCATCTAAGAGAAAAACGACACGACGACGCCGCTTTCGAGAGGCATCACACGGCGGCCGTGACTGCCGCCGAGCGAGGCGCGAAGCTGACCCGCCAATTGCTGGCTTTTGGGCGCCGAAGCCGAATGGTGCCGAAGAGTACCGACCTGAGCCAGCTTGTGAACTCGTTCGGAGAACTGCTGGAAACGTCGGTGGGGCAGAAGGCCGACCTGCACCTCAGCCTCCAGCGCCGCTTGCCACAAGTACGGGTAGATCCGAACCACCTTGAGATGGCACTGCTCAACATCGTGGTGAACGCCCGCGACGCCTCGCACAACGGTGGTGCCATCACGATCACTACAAAGGCTGTACAGCTGAATGGCGGCGCGGCAGCGCGCCAGCTGGAGCCGGGCGACTACGTCATCCTATCCGTGACCGATGAGGGCACGGGGATGCCGCCGCATGTGCTGGCACGCGCAACCGAGCCCTTCTTCACCACGAAGGGCACTGGTCAGGGTACTGGCCTTGGCTTGGCCATGGCGCACGGGTTCGTACAGCAATCTGGCGGTCGACTGGAAATCGAGAGCGAGCCGGGGCGCGGCACGACCGTCCGGATGATCTTTCCCAAGGTGCCCCTCGAGAAGGTGGACCAGGATACGACGCAAGCCCCGTCAGGGTATCAAAGCCGCCCAGTGAACCAAGCGGCTCGTCCGTTGATCCTGATCGTCGATGACAGCCCAGAAATCGCAGCGGCCGCTGAGGAGTCCCTCACTGATCTCGGGTACCGCGTCACAGTCGCGCACGACGCTGAGGAGGCCCTGAGGCGGTTTGAGGAAGCCCAAGCTTCAGGTGACCCGTTCCGCTTGGTGTTTTCGGACGTCCTGATGCCGGGCGGGGCAAACGGTCTGGTACTGGCGGAGTGGGTACGCGCGCGTGACCCAAATGTACCCGTACTACTGACGACCGGCTACAATGATGAGATGTCTTTGGATGGACCCAGGTCGGGAAGCCTGGAAGTGCTTGGCAAACCCTATCGACGTAGCGAACTGATTGACCGAGTGCAGGCAGCTCTGCGACATGGCGCTCGCACGGGGCCAGGGCGCGAGACCTCTGACTTCGGCCCCGCGCGGGAGTAAGTTTACTCGCTGAACAAGTTTAGCAGGGAGACGGCGGTCAGGTGATGCCCGGTTCGGCGGCTTCCTGGCAGTATCCAGGTCAGCCGGAGGAAACGCTGCTCTCGGCCAAAGCTGGGTATTCTGGTGGCAGTCTGCTCAGGGCGGACGAGGCTCATCAGTACCTAAGCTTCGAGCCATCCGATGACCCGAGCCACGGTCGTGTGGGTCCATACCGCCCCTCCCCGCGGGGTCATCACCCCTCTCATCGTCAGCGCACGTGCCAACGCCTGACGCATGACGACGCCCTCGGCCCGCAACGTCGCCAGTTTGAGCGCAAGCCGGTGCGCCGTGCGGGTGGCCTGATCCTGGCGCGCCTGGGTAGCTGCGACGGCACAGGGCGGAGCTGCTGGCCTCCACCCTCTATCCCCACCCAGCACCGCCCCCTCGCCCGTGCGGCTGCCAGTGCTGCCCGGGTGCGCTCCGAGATAAGCTCCCACTCCTTCTGCGCTATCGCAGCATAGACCCCATCTTCAGGTGGTCGGCGTCTGGCACACTGGCAGCCCTGATGGAGATGCCCTCCTCCAGCGGCCTGGAGAAGGTGTGGGCGCGTCGGGTGATCCGATCGAGCCTTGCGGCCACGAGCACCGCCTGAGCAGTGGGGAAGCTGCTGCCTGGAGCCTGGGCTGACGCCCACCTCTGAGCATATTGTCCGAAACAGCGATTCCCTAATCTCTCGGGAAATATGGAGAGACGCCGTTCAGCCTTTGGCGGCGAGTGCCACGAGTTCTTCGAGGTCGAGATCGCGCTCCAGGTCGTGAAGCGTCTCGTCGTCAATCTGATGCGTCCGATGCAGGCGGACCAACTCGGCTCGCCCTGCAGCAACGGCCGCCAAGATGATGCCGTAATGAGCGGCGATTTCCTGGTCCCGGTCCCCCTCGCTTCCGGAAAACTCCGTCGAGACCGTCATCCGCCGGCGGTAACTGTCGAGCAGGCGCGGGTGGAGGAGCGAGCCATCGGGCGAGTAGGCCATCCGCTCCACCTCCGTGAACTGCGCTTTTGCCAGGATAGCTTCCGCGGCAGTGAGGTCTAGCGGCGGCTTGCTGCGCTCGTCCTCTTGAAGTCCCGCCAGCCGGATGACCAAACCAAGTGTCGTTCCCTGGATGAGAACCGTCACCAGAATGACGGCGAAAGCCGTGACCAGCATGAGGTCGCGTCCTGGCATCGTCTCGGGCAGGGTCAAGGCCACGGCCAAGGTGACCACACCTCGCATCCCTGCCCAACTCATCACGCTCGCGGCGCGCGGGCCCAGCGGCTCTGCGACGCGCCAGCCTGCGCGGTTCAGAACCCGGAGGATACTATCCGAGCCGAAAATCCAGGCGAAGCGCGCGACGGTAACGGCCGCGATGATGGCAGCCACCGACCAGGCCATGTCCTCCACCACAACGCCAATCCCGCCAACGCGGTCGATGACGCCACGCAGCGACAAGCCGATCAGGATGAACACCGCTGCCTCCAGCAGGAAGATCATCGCCTGCCAGAACGAGTGGGCGCGCACTCGTACCCTCGCCGTCAGAACAACGTGCTGATACCAGCCACAGACAAGACCCGCCGTGACTGTGGAGATGACGCCGGACACGTGCAGCATCTCACCACCGATGTAGCTCACCCAGCAGACCAGCACAGAACCCGCAACCATCAGGTGTTCGTCGGCGAGACGCCTGAGCACCAGGACCCAGACTGCCCCGATTACACCACCGACGATGATCCCGCCGCCAACGAGGAAGGCAAAGCTGCCAATGGCCTCGCCGAGGCTGAACGAACCGGTGATGACAGCCGCTACCGCGAAGCGGAACAGCACCAGTCCCGTGGCATCGTTGAGGAGGCTCTCACCTTCTAAGAGGGTGCCTAGTCGGCGCGGTAGTCTAACCCGTTGCAGCACGGCCCTGGCGGAAACGGCATCGGGCGGAGAGACGATGGCGCCCAGCGCGACACAGGCTGCCCAAGGCAGCTCCGGCAAGACCACCTTTGTGACTATCGCAACGGCAGCTGCCGTGAAGAGCACTGCACCTATTGCAAGCGAGGCGATGCCGCCGAGGTGGCGTCGGAACGGCGCCAGAGCCGTAAACCAGGCACCATCCATCAGGAGTGGGGGCAGGAAGATGACCAGAACCAGATTCGGGTCGAGTTCGACCGGTGGCAAGCCGGGAACGAACGCCAACGCGCCGCCGCCGACGAGGAGGGCGACCGCTGGTGGAAGCCCCAGGCGAGGGGCTGCATAGTGCAGCACCAGTACCGCCAGGAACATGCCGATGATCAGCTCAAAGATTTCTACCGGATGCATGCCTTACCGAAGCGTCTGAGCGATGGAGCCAAGCTCTTCCCGAAGATGGAAGCGGCGTCAATCACAGGTACAGCCAGGAGCAATGGCATCTCGGAACTATGCGCCCACGATGCCGTAGCGCGCGTCGGAAAGCAGCCAAGTTGCTTTCGGCCGATAGTTGACTTTTCGCTGTGGAGGTTCGCCACCCTCCAGTCCGCTCGACCACCCGCGCGACAGTTGTGTGGGTCCAGGCGGCACCTCCGCGCGGCGTCCGCACGCCTTGCTTCGTCAACGAGCGTGCCAAGCCCCGGTGCGTGGTGACGCCCTCCGCCCGGTGCGCCTCTACTTCCAGCGCGAGACGGTGCGCCGTGCGGGCCGCACCCTCCTGCCGCGCCTCTGCGGCTGCTACGGCACAGGGTGGAGCGGGCGGCCTCCAGCCCTTGTCCCGACCCATCATCGCCCCTCTGGCCCGCGCCGGCGCTAGCGCTGCCCTAGTGCGCTCCGAGACGAGCTCCCGCTCTTTCTGCGCCATGGCCACGTTGACCCGCATCACTGGGCACTCGCTGGACAGGCCCCACCGATGGCGCCGCTAAGGCGTTAGCCCTTCCGGGGGCGGCCCCGCCGGTCCGTGTGGAGGAGCACGATGCGTAACCCGATCACTTCGATGGCCCCCTTGCGGGTTCCAGCCGGCCGCCCGGGGTCAGGCCACGCTCGCTTGCAGAGGGTCGCACAGCTACTGGACAGCAAATGGCGAATCCCGGGCACCGGCATTCGGTTCGGCGCGGACGCCGTCCTGAGCCTGGTACCGGGCGTCGGGCCAGTCGTCCCCACGGCTGTATCGGCCTACCTCATTTGGGAGGCTCATCGGCTCGGTGTGCGGCCTGGAACCCTTCTGCGCATGGCCGCCAATGTCGGTCTCGACGCGCTGATCAGTGCGGTGCCCCTTGCGGGCTCAATCGGTGACGTCTTCTTCCGAGCCAACCTCCGCAACATGGAGCTGCTGCGGCGTCACCTCGATCAACAGGGGCGTTCGTCACGTTGAGACAGATATCGCGCCATGCGCACCGCGGGCCCACACGGGTCTGCTCTTCGGGTTGCATGCTGCAATTCAGTGGTCACGACGTCACCAGCCCCGCCAAGCGATAGCCCTTGCCCGTATCCTCGCCACGGTTGTGTGGGTCCAAGTGACACTCCCGCGTGGCGTCAGCACTCCTCTCTCTCTGTCAGGTCCCGCGCGAGCCCTGCGCAGGTGGTAAAGCCCTGCAACCGCAGCGCCTCCAACTCCAACGCGAGCCGGTGCGCCGTCCGGTTCGCCTCATCGTCGCGCGCCCAAGCAGCCGCCGCGGCCATGGCCGCCTATGCGCCGGGGCTGGCCGCAGTGGTGGTGGGCGCGGCAGCGGCCAACATCCTCGCTCTCCTCCTGCTCGGCCGCGCCATGAGCGACGACAACGGCCGCCTCCTCTCGCGCTCCCTCCGCTCCGAGGGATTGGCGCGGGGTGGGCTGCGCATGATCGGGACCTACCGGGCCGCAGGCGGCGAGGACCAGCTCCTCTTCCAGATCGCGGGCACCCGTGCCGGCGCGGCCAACCTCACCCAGCGCCTCGCGCTGCGCCGCACGGCGGTCGAGGGACTGCCGCCCCTCATCGCCATCCTCGCCGCCGCGGCCGTGCTGGTGTTGGGCAGGCAGCGGATCATGGAGGGCACGATGAGCGTTGGCCAGCTCGTCGCCTTCCAGGTGCTGGCGGCGGGCTTCATGGCGCCCGTCGCGCAGATCGTGGGCGTGGCGGCGGGGCTTCGGCGCGGTCGCGCCGGTGCGGATGGCTGGCCGAGGCGGAGGGGCCATCGCGTTTGCCGTGTCGGAGGCCCGTGAACGCTTGGCCGCCCGCATTGCGCGCCTTGCTCAAAGCATCAAGCACGGAGCCGGCAGCAGCTGATCCTGCCGTCCCTGTTCACCACCACCATTGGCCGTTGATGGGTGGTGAACAGCATGGCTGAGTAGAAAAGGCCGCTCCTGAACGTTCCTTGTTATCTGACGTGTCTGAAATTTTCGAGGAACAAGACCTCCTTGCTCATCTCTTCGAGCCTGCGCAGCCCGAGCATTCCCAGATCAGCTCGTAACTGCGCGTGGAGCAGATCAATTACGTGGTCGACCCCCGCCTCGCCAGCCAGGGCCGCAGCGTAGTTGAAGGGGCGGCCGATGAAGACAAAGCGGGCGCCGAGACCCACCGCCTTCAGAATATCCGTACCGCGTCGGAAGCCGCTGTCGATCATCACGGCCATGTTGCCCGCCACCCCCATCGCGGCCGGAAGGGCACGCATCGGCGAGAGCGCGCCGTCGAGCTGCCGCCCGCCATGATTGGAGAGGATCACGCCGTCCGCCCCCAGCTCCCGCGCGATGGCGACGTCACGCGGATGCAGCAGTCCCTTGATCACGAGGCGTCCGCGCCACTGCGCGCGCACGAGGCGGACGATGTCCCAGTCGAGGAATTCGCGTCCGGAGAAGTCGCGCACGGCCTGCCGCGAAAGCAGTGGTGCGCCGCGCCCCGGCCCGGCATTCTCGAAATGCGGCGTCCCGTGCCGCAGGAAGGTCCGCAGGAAGGTGCCGACCGACCAGCTGGGACGAGTGAGGCCGTTCCACAGCAGCGCGAGATCCGGGCGGATCGGCGATCGGTAGCCGTTCCTCAGATTGTTCTCCCGGCTCGGCACCACGGCGCTGTCCGCGGTGATGACGAAGGTTTCAATCCCGGCCCTCGCTACACGCCCGACAAGTGCTTCGGTCTCCTCCCGGTCGCCGGAAAGATAGGCCTGGTACCAGACATTTGGCGCGACACGCGCGATCTCTTCCAAACGGATCAAGGAGGCGGCGCTGATGACCATGGGAATGCCGGCCCGGTACGCTGATGCGGCCAGGGCCAGGTCACCCCGATAGCCGGTCAGGGCGCTCACCCCCATGGGCGCGATGCCAAAGGGCAGCGCGTAGCGCTGGCCCATCACCTCGCAGTCAAGGCTTCGTCCCGAGACGTTCACCAGCATGCGCGGCAAGAACTGGATCTCGTCAAAGACCCGCCGGTTGTCGATCAGAGAGGCGTTCGTCTCCGCAGCCCCGGCGACATAGCCGAAGATGGGGCGCGGCAGCAGTCTCCGCGCCGCCGGTTCCAGATCCTCCAGCGCGAAGATGCGCCGCAACCGCCGGGGCCGCCGCTGGTTCACCGGGCCGAGGCGCGGCACGGAGGGGATCGCGGGCGCGGAGGCGGGAAGGGAATCACTCATCGTACCTGTCTGACCTGAAGTGTATCGAGGATGGCGCGTCACCCCTTGACCGCGGGCGCGCCGTGCCCGGAGCTCATGCCGCGGATCTCGATGCTGAAGCGATGCGCCGAGTTGTGCAGGTGCACCTCCATCGCCGCACGCGCCGCCTCGGGATTGCCGGCGGCAATGGCGTCGTGGATGCGGTGATGCTCCGCCAGCAGAACCTCCACCTCGGGCCGCCGGTAATCCGTTCCAGCGCTGTTCGCCTCCTTGATCAGGCCAGACAGCTCCTTCGCGAGGAGCGCGACGAGCCCCTGGTAGTGCGCGTTCCCGGTCGCCGCCGCGATGGTCGCGTGGAAACGCAGATCGGCCGCGGGGCGTGTTTCCGGCCTGTCCATGGCGGCCAGCGCCTTGCCGAGCGCGCGCAGATCCGCCTCGGCGCGATGGATCGCGGCGAGCCCGGCAGAAGCGACTTCCAGGCCGAAGCGTAGTTCATAGACGGAGCGAAGGTGGCGCTCGCGCTCCACCGCCCGGGTCAGCCGGAAGACAGGCTCGTCCTTCGTGCGCGCGACATAGATGCCCGACCCCTGCCGGGTTTCCAGCACCCCCTCCGTTCGGAGCGTCGCCACGGCCTCGCGAAGCACCGTGCGACTGACGCCGAAGCGCTCCGCCAGGGAGGCCTCGGTGGCCAGCTTCTCGCCGACGGCGTGCTTGCCGCGAATTTCCAGCCGCAGCCTCGCCGCCACCGTGGCAACGAGGTTCGGAGGACGTGGAAGCTGCTCGGGCTTGACCATATTGAACAGGTTATCATACCAATCTCTGGTATCAAGCTCGCCCTCGGCGCCTCCTGCGCCAAGGCGAGAGCCCTGTTGAATACGCGGCACGCGCACCCCCTCCCGCCGTTGTGGAAAGCGGGAACACCGCGCGGGAGAGGCCCATTGCGGAGGAACGAACCCATGCTCATCACCCGACGCGCGGCCGTGGCCGGGCTGGCTGGCGCCACGGCGGCGCGGCGCGCCTCCGCCCAGGCCGCCTATCCGACCCGCTCCCTTCGACTAATCGTGCCCTATGCCGCCGGCGGGCAGTCGGACGTCGTCGCGCGGATCCTGGGGGAGGGGTTGGGGCGCGTGCTTGGCCAGTCCGCGGTGGTGGAGAACCGGACGGGTGCGGGCGGTATCATCGGCACCGAGGCCGGCGCCCGTGCAGAGCCGGATGGCTACAGCCTGACAGTCGGCACCATCGCGACCCACGCCATCATCCCCGTCCTGCAGCCGAAGGTTCCCTACGACCACATGCGGGACTTTGCGCCGGTGGCCCTGCTGATCCGCCAACCCCTGATGCTGGCAGTCACCCCTTCCCTGCCCGTGCAAAGCCTGGACGAGTTCCTGGCCTATGCAAAGGCGGGCCGCGGGCCGCTGAGCTTCGGCTCCTCGGGCATTGGGACCTCGCTTCACCTCGCGGGAGAGATGTTCAAGCTCCGCACGGGCGCTGAAACGATGGAGCACGTGCCCTATCGTGGATCGGGCCCCATGATGAACGACCTGATCGCGGGGCAGATCCAGCTGACCTTCGACGCGCCGCTGACCACGCTGCCTTTCGTGCAGAACGGCCAGGTGCGCGGGATCGCGGTGACCAGCCCTACCCGGCTGGCCGCCGCCCCCGACCTGCCAGCGGTCGCGGAACGACTTCCGGGTTTCGACGTGCAGAGCTGGACCGCACTCTTTGCACCCGCTCGCACGCCTCAGCCCGTGCTGGACCGGCTGAATGCCGCTGTCAGGGAGGTCTGGAGCCAGCCAGAGGTCCAGACGCGCCTCCGCGATCTGGGCGCGGAGCCCGCCGCCGGCACGGCAGCCGATCTCGGCCGCTTCGTAGCCAGCGAGACGGACAAGTGGCGAGAGGTTGTCCGTGAGGCCAACGTGCGCCCCTAGCCAATCTGGCACTGCCGCTCCGATCCTCGCGCATGATCGTCGGGGCTTAGAGAGGGCCTTCTCTCGGCGCGGACACTACCTCCCCTTCAACACCCGCTCGGGCCCGCGCCGAGATCAATTGTCGCTCGTTCCGGGCCTTGGCGGCGTGGTCTCGCATCGACAGGTCGCCGCCCTGCGCATGTTGGTGGATCGAGTCGTAATCACCTCTTTCAACCGTTTCCAAAAATTCCCTCCCCGGTCGGGAGCACACCACCGAGCGAGCGCGTCAGATCTGCCGCGACCTGGAGCAGTATCGGACTGGCCGTTCCCGCCGCCTCCCGGGTGAGCCGGGTCACCGGCCCGGTGAGGCAGAGCGCCCCCGCGAAGCTCTCGGCCGGCCCGAAGACGGGGGTGGCCATGCCCGCGACATGGGGATCCCTCTCGCCGCCCGTGTAGAGCGGGACCCTGGTCGAGGCTGCCTCGGGCGGCAGGGGCACAGTTCCGAAGATCCGCAGCACCTGAGCGATGGCGGAGTTGTCCATCGGCAGCATGTCGCCCTGGCGCACATGCAGTCTCAGCCGGTGCGGGGAGTCGACGCGGTAGAGGCAGAGCCGGTGCTCGCCGCTCCGCACGTAGAAGGAAGCGCTCTCGCTCGTTCCCGCCACCAGCCGCTCGAGCGCGGGCATGACATGGGCCTCCACGCGGAAGGACTGCTGGTAGACCGAGCCGAGCCGGAACAGCTCCGCCCCGAGACGGTAGGATCCGTCCGGCAGGCGGATGAGGTAGCCATGCGCCTCCATGGTGATGGCCAGCCGCATGATGGTGGTCTTCACCAGCCCCGTTCGCGCGGTCAGCTCGGCCAGGGTGATGGCGTCGTCCCCCTTGCGGAAGGCGGACAGCAGGGTCAGGGCTCGGCCTGCCGAGGCGACGCCCTCCAGCGATGCCTTCGGACGGGTCTGGGTCGTCATGATGCCCACCGTTACGGGTCGCCCCCTCCCTCGGCAAGCCACCCGCGCCGTCAGGCGGCGTGGGAGAGAAGCGGAAGCCCCGGCACCTCCAGGGTGGTCCTCAGGATGCTCCCGGTCTCCGACTCCGTGACGAACAGGTCTCGCCCTTCCGGTCCGCCGAAGGCGAGGTTGGTGGTGGACCAGCCAGCGCAGGAAGCGATGCGTGCCAGCGGCTCCGCGCGGGGCGACAGGCGCCAAACAGTCCCAAACCCAGCATGGGCCACCAGGAGGCAGCCCTCGGCATCCAGCGCCAGCCCGTCAGGCCCGCTCGGGCCACCGTGGAGGTGGCAGAAGATGCTTGCCTTCGTCACGCTCCCGTCGGCATGCAGCGGCAGGCGCCAGATCTGGTTGGCGCGCGTCACCGCGACCAGCAGGAACGAGGCGTCCGGCGCCACCACGACGCCGTTCGGGCTGGGCACGGTGTCGATCAGGCAATCGAGGCGCCCGTCCGTTCCAAGGCGATAGACACGCCCGGTCGGGTCCTGCAGCCCGGTCTGCCCCTGGTCGGTAAAGTACATCTCCCCGCCCGGCCCGAAGACGAGGTCGTTGACGCCCTTGAAGCTCTCGGACCGCGCGGTCTCCAGGAAGGGCGCAACCTGCCCGCTCTCCGGGTCCAGCAGCATGATCCCGCGCTTGTAGTCCGTGATGAAGATCCGGCCGTCCCGGTGAATCTTCAGCCCGTTGGGCCAGCCGTCATACTCGGCCACCTGCTCCCACTCTCCCTCGGGGGAGATGCGGAAGATACGGCCGAAGGGGATGTCGGTGACATAGAGGCGGCCCTGGCGGTCGAAGGAGGGGCCTTCGAGGAAGCTGTCCACCGGCCGCCCGGCGCGGTTCGCGTCGCTCCAGGCGGTCCGCCGGGCGTTGCGGAAGCGGTCGGGCAGGCGGGTGAAGACCTCAGTCTCGATGCGCGGTGGCGGGGCGAAGAAGCTCACCGGTCCCTCCTCACTGCCGCTCAATGCCGCCGGAGGCCGCCACGTCGCGCCAGCGGGCCGCCTCATCCCCAAGGAGCTGACCGAAGGCGGCCGGGGTGATGCCGCCCGGCTCGGAACCGAGCTCGGCGACGAAGCCGGCCATGTCCGGCGCGGCGAGGGCGCGGACCACCTCCGCGTGCAGGCGCTGCACGATCGCCTCGGGCGTGCCCTTGGGGGCGGCCAGGCCGGACCAGTTGATGACCCCGAAGCCCGGCAGACCCGCCTCGGGGAAGGTCGGCACGTCGGGAAGGGCGGCCACGCGGCGATCCCCGCTGATCGCGAGCGGGCGGAGCTGGCCGCCGCGGATGTTCCCGAGCGCCGAGCCCGGCGAGAGCATCACGAGGTCCACGTTGTTGGAGAGGACGCCGATCACGGCCTCGCCGGCGCCGCGGAAGGGCACGTGGTAGAGCTTCACCCCCGCCGCGCGCTCGAAGGCGAGCGTCGCGAAATGCGGGGCGCTGCCGATGCCGCCCGTCCCGTAGGTCAGCTTCTCCGGATCCTTCCTCGCGTCCGCGATGAGGGAGCCGAGGTCGCGGTAGGGCGACTTCTCGCCGACGGCGAGCAGCACGGGCGAGAAGGCCGTCACCGTGATCGGCTGGAAGGCCGTCGCCTGGTCGAAGGGAAGGCGGCTGAAGAGGTAGGGCAGCATGGCGTAGGTATTGTCCATCGCCAGCAGCGTGTAGCCGTCCGGCGCGGCACGGGCGGCCTCGGCAGCGCCAATCGTACCTGTGGCGCCCGACTTGTTCTCGACCACGAAGGTCCGGCCCATCCCGTCCGACAGCTTCTGGGAGATCCGGCGCGCCAGGGTGTCCACCGCGCCCCCCGGGGCCCAGGGCACGATCACCCGGACGGGGCGGTTCGGGTAGTCCGGCTGCGAGAGCGCGCGGCGCGGGAGCGCCAGGCCACCAAGGGCCGTGCCCAGCAGGGCGCGGCGGGAAGGGGCATGGGTGCGGCAAATGGACACTTGCGCTTCCTCTCTTCGCTCGTCTATTTCGAAACGGCGTTGCGTTTTCGGCGGGCTTTCTGGCACCCGGGCCGCAGCACTGTCAACAAAACGGCGCGCAGAGGCGCCTTTCCGGGGAGGACGGCCATGGCGACAGGCTTCCGCATTCTTCCGCGCACGGGCCGGGCCGATCCCGCCCTGGTCGAGCGTTTCCGCACGCTGCCCGTCGCGAATGTCAGCGACGTCATGTCCCGCATGACGGCCGGTGGCGCGCGCCTGCGCCCGATGCAGGCGCCCGGCGCGGTGCTCGCCGGCCACGCCCTGACAGTGAAGTCCCGCCCCGGCGACAACCTGATGGTCCACAAGGCCATCGCGCTGGCGCAGCCGGGCGACGTCATCGTGGTCGATGCGGGCGGCGACCTGACGAACGCCATCATCGGCGAGCTGATGCTGGCGCAGATGGTGAAGCGCGGGCTTGCCGGCATCGTGATCAACGGCGCGATCCGCGACAGCGCCGCCATCCGCGCGCAGGACTTCCCTGTCTTCGCCGCCGGCGTGACGCATCGCGGCCCCTACAAGGACGGCCCGGGCGAGATCAACGTCCCCGTCGCCATCGACGGCATGGTGATCGCGCCGGGCGACCTCGTCCTCGGTGACGACGACGGCCTGCTCTGCGTGCCGCTCGACCAGGCGGAAGCGATCCATGCCGCGGCCAGTGCGAAGCACGCGGCCGAGGAGAAGCAGATGGCCAACATCGCGGCCGGAACCCACGACGCCTCCTGGGTGGACGCGACGCTGCGCCGCCTGGGCTGCGAAGGGCTCGACTAGCGCCACGGCGGTCCTGCCGCGCGCCCTCTCAATCCTCATCCCGATCCTTGTTCCGGAAAGCCGCCCCATGACCGACGCCGCGCGCCCCAACGTCCTCGTCTCGGCCGCCAAGCTGGCGCCCGAAGCCGTCACCATGCTGGAGGAGGCGGGCTACGCGGTGCGCTGCACCAGCGGCTACCCGGACGAGGAGGAACTGCTCTCGGGCATCCGGACCTACCGGCCCGTCGCGATCCTGCACCGCCAGGGGATCATCAACGGCACGGTCATGGATGCCGCGGCACCGGGCCTGCGGGTCGTGGCGCGGCACGGCGCCGGGATCGACGGCATCGACATCTCCGCCGCCCGCGCCCGCGGCCTGACCGTGACGCGGGCGGCCGGCGCGAACTCCCGCTCCGTCGCCGAGCACGCGATGGCGCTGATGCTCACCATGCTGAAGGATCTTCCCTCGGTGGTGAACGGGATGCGCGAGGGGCTGTGGGAGAAGACCTCCCGCATGACCCGCGACATCGACGGCATGACGCTGGGCATCGTCGGCCACGGCGCGATCGGCTCGAAGGTGGCGCGCCTCGCGGACGCCTTCGGCATGCGCGTGCTGGCCTATGACCCGCTGCTCCCGCCCGGCCCGCTCGCCGGCCCGGCCGAGCGGGTGGAGACGCTGCCCGAGCTGCTGCGCCGGTCCGAGGTGCTCTCCCTGCACTGCCCGCTGGAGGCCGAGACGCGCGACATGATCGGCCGGGAGGAGCTGGCGATGCTGCCGAAGGGCGCCATCCTCGTCCACACCGCGCGCGGCGGGATCGTGAACCAGGACGCGCTGCTGGCCGCACTCGATTCCGGCGGGCTGAGCTGGGCCGGCGTGGACGTCTTCGCCAAGGAGCCGCTGGAGGCGGACAGCCCCTTCCGCACCCACCCGCGCGTCGTGCCCACCCCCCATCTCGCCGCCAATACCCCGCGCGGCGCGAGCGGCATGGCCTGCGGCGCGGCGGAGAGCATCATCGCGGTCCTCGCCGGGCGCCTGCCCGCGCTGGAGGGCGCGGTGGTCGTCCCCGGCGGCCTCCCGGCCGGGCTCGTGCCAGCGGCCTGACGGAGCGGAAGGACTGGCCATGATCCCACGCATCCCCGAGGCGCCTCCACCGGAGGCGCTCACTCGCGCCTTCCTGGACGCGCTGCGGGCGGCCGGGTTCACGGGCGAGATCGCGGCGGGCGACGCGGACCGGATGGTCTTCGCCACCGACAACTCCATCTACCGCATCCCGCCCCAGGCCGCGCTCTTCCCGCGGGACACCGCGGATGTCGCCCGCGCGATGCGGCTCCTCTCGGAGGAGCGCTTCCGCGCGGTGGTGCTGGCCCCGCGCGGCGGCGGCACGGGCACGAACGGCCAGTCTCTGACGCCGGGCATCGTGCTCGACCTCTCGCGCCACATGAACCGCATCCTGGAGATCGACCCCGTGGGGCGGCGCGTGCGCGTGCAGGCGGGCGTGGTGAAGGACCAGCTCAACGCGGCCCTCGCCCCGCACGGCCTCTTCTTCGCGCCGGAGCTCTCGACCTCCAACCGCGCGACGATCGGCGGGATGATCGCGACCGACGCTTCCGGACAGGGCTCCTGCCTCTACGGCAAGACGCGCGACCACGTCCTGGCGCTGACCACCGTGCTGACCGACGGCACGACCTGGAATTCCCTTCCGCTGGATGAGGCGGGACTGCGCGCCGTCCAGCGCCGCGCCGACCTGGTGGGCGCCGTGCACCGCGCGGTGGATACCATCCAGCGCGAGCACGCCGCCGAGATCGAGGCCGGGTTCCCGAAGCTGAACCGCTGCCTCACCGGCTACGACCTTGCGCATATCCGCGACGAAGCGGGTCGCTTCGACCTCAACAGCGTGATCTGCGGCGCGGAGGGCACGCTCGGCGTGGTTACGGAAGCCACGCTGAACATCCTGCCGATCCCGAAGCACGTCGCCCTGGTGAACCTGCGCTACGACAGCTTCGACGCGGCCCTGCGCGACGCAGGGGCGCTGATGGCCTTCGGCGCCGCCTCGGTCGAGACGGTGGACAGCAAGGTCCTCTCCCTCGCGCAGGGGGACATCGTCTGGGAAGGCGTGCGCGCCCACTTCCCCGAGGATGCCGGGCGCCCGACGCGAGGCGTCCTGCTCGTGGAGTTCGTCGCGGACGCGCAGGCCACGCTCGAGGCCTCGCTCGGCCGCCTGACCGCCATGCTCGACGCCGCGGGCTTCGGCGGCCACCGCCTCGGCCACACGATCGCCCGCGGCGAGGCGGCGGTCGGCGCCATCTGGGACATGCGCAAGCGCGCCGTCGGCCTGCTCGGCAACATGGCCGGGGAGAAGCGGCCCATCCCCTTCGTCGAGGACACCGCCGTCCCGCCCGAGCGCCTGGCCGACTACATCGCCGAGTTCCGCGCGCTGCTGGACGGCGCCGGGCTGGACTACGGCATGTTCGGCCACGTCGATGCCGGCGTGCTGCATGTCCGCCCCGCCATCGACATGAAGGATCCGGCCCAGGAGCGCCTCATCCGCGAGGTCTCGGACGCGGTCGCGGTGCTGACGCAGCGCTACGGCGGCCTGCTCTGGGGCGAGCACGGCAAGGGCGTGCGGTCGGAGTACTCGCCGCGCTTCTTCGGTCCGCTCTACCAGCTGGTGCAGGCCGTGAAGGGCGTTTTCGACCCGCACAACCAGCTCAACCCCGGCAAGATCGCGACCCCTCCGGAGGGCGGCGCCCTGCTGCGGGTCGACGGCGTCCCCACGCGGGGGCAGGCCGACCGCGCGATTCCCGAGGCGGTGCGTGCCCCCTACGACACCGCGATGCACTGCAACGGCAATGGCGCCTGCTTCAACTGGGATGCGGACGACGCGATGTGCCCCTCCTGGAAGGGCACGCGCGAGCGCCGGCACTCGCCCAAGGGCCGCGCGATGCTCGTGCGGGAATGGCTGCGGCGGCTGAGCGAGGCCGGGCTGGACCCGGTCGCCGAGGCGCGTGCCCTGCGCGCCGCGCCGCCGCTCCGGGACTTCCTCGCCCGCCTCCGCAACACGCTGGCGAGGCGGCGCGGCGAGGCCGACTTCTCCCACGGCGTGAAGGAGGCGATGGACGGCTGCCTCGCCTGCAAGTCCTGCACCGGCGGCTGCCCGATCAAGGTGGACGTGCCGGGCTTCCGCGCCCGCTTCCTGGAGCTCTACCACGGCCGCTACCTGCGACCGCTGCGCCACCATCTCGTCGCCAGCGTGGAACGCACCCTGCCGCGTGCGTCGCGCTTCCCCAGCCTCTACAACGCGGCGGTGGCCAGCGCCCCCGGCCGCGCCGCGCTGCGCGCCGTCGGCCTGGTGGATAGCCCGCGCCTTTCCGGCATCGACCCCGGCGCGGCGCTCGCCGCCCGCGGCGTCGCCTTCGCGACGCCGGAAGCGCTGCGCGCCCTGCCGGTAGCCGAGCGCGACCGCTCCGTAGTCCTCGTCCAGGACGCCTTCACCAGCTTCAACGAGACGCCGCTCCTGCTCGACGTGGTGGAGCTGCTGCAGGCGCTCGGTGCGCACCCCTGGGTCGCGCCCTTCCGACCGAACGGCAAGCCGCTCCACGTGCACGGCTTCCTGGGCGCCTTCGGCAAGGCGGCCGAGAGGAACGCGGCGATGCTGCGCGCGCTGGCCGCGACCGGTGTGCCGCTGGTCGGGATCGACCCCTCCATGGCACTGACCTACCGGTCCGAATATCCCGACGCCGGCGTGGAGGCCCCGCCCGTCCTGCTGCTCCAGGAATGGCTGGCGCAGCGCGGGGGCGAGGTGCCGCAGGCTCGTCCACAGGCCCCCTTCCGACTTCTCCTGCACTGCACGGAGCGCACCAACGCTGCCGCATCCCCGCGCGAGTGGCGCACCGCCTTCGGCCGCCACGGGCTGGCGCTCGAGGTCGTCGCGACCGGCTGCTGCGGCATGGCCGGCACTTACGGCCATGAGGCCGAGCATCGGGCCATGTCCGAACACCTCTACGGCCTGAGTTGGGCGCGGCACGTGGCCGTTGGCGGGAGCCTCATGGCGACCGGCTACTCTTGCCGTTCCCAGGTCAAGCGCCTGGACGGCGTAACGCTCCATCACCCCGCGCAAGCCCTGCTGGCCGCCATCAGGGAGGGATCCGGCCAGAGCCGGACCCCTTTGCCGCGCGCCGCCTGAGGGCCGCGCCACTTCACCACGAGGAGGAACCGCAAATGACGCGAGAGAAGAGCCTGGGGCGACGCCGCCTCCTTGCAACTGGGGCGGCGGCCGCTTTCCCGCTCGCTCGCCCCGCCCTGGCGCAGCCCGTCTGGCCCGCCGGACGCCCGATCGAGATCGTCGTCGGCTTCGCCCCCGGCGGCGGCACCGACGTCATGCTGCGCGCCCTGGCCGTCTTCCTCACGGCCGAGCTGCCCGGCTCGAACTTCGTCATCAACAATCGCCCCGGCGCCGGCGGCGAGACAGCCTATGTAGCCCTGCAGAACGCCCGGCCGGATGGCTACACGATCGGTGGCCTGAACACGCCCGGTTATCTCTCCGTTCCGATCGAGCGCCGCGTCCGCTACGACCGCGCGAAGATCCGCACCATTGCCCGCCTTGTTGACGATCCGACGGCCTTCGTCGTGCACCGTGACTCGCCCTACCGCACGCTGGCCGACCTCGTCGCGGACGCGAAGCGGCGTCCCGGCCAAATCAGCCTCGGTTCCTCCGGCGTCGGCACGGACGACCATCTCGGCCTCACCCTCTTCCAGGCGGCTACAGGCACGGAGTTCATCCACGCGCCCTTCTCCGGCGCGGGCCTGGTGAAGAACGCCGTTCTCGCGAAGCAGATCGACGTCGCCGGGCTGAACCTTGGGGAGATCGGCATGCTCAGCCAGCAGGGCCCGCTTCTACGGCCTCTGGCGGGCATGGGCGCGCATCGTTGGGAGCTGATGCCCAATGTTCCGACCTTCCGCGAGGAGGGCTACGACGTGCTGATGACAAGCGAGCGCGGCCTCGGCGCGCCCCGCGGCGTACCCGACGAGATCGCTCTGCGGCTCCAGGAGGCTGTCGCTCGCGTGATCGCCAAGCCGGAATGGACGGAGAAGGCCCGGCAGCTCGAACTTCCCATGGCCTATCTGCCAGGGGCCGAGTGGGAGGCCCAGATGCCCGAGCAGGAGGTGCGCTACCGCCAGATCTGGGAGAAGACCCCCTGGCAGCAGTAATCTCTCCCGCCGCGTTCACCCACCAGCCGGCCGGTTTGCCGGAGAAGAGGGAGCGAGGCACCGCTTCCATGAACCGGCCCACGCCGTCCCGGCGCGGCCTTCTCCTTGCGGTGACGGCGGTGGCCGTTTCGGGCCACCGCGCCGCTGCACAGGACGGCAACTGGCCCGATCGGCTGGTGGGCGGCATCCTGCCCTGACCGCCCGGCGGCACGGCCGACGTCGTTGGGCGCTCCTCTTCAACGCCGTCGCGCGGAGCACAGACGAGCCCTTCAGGGGTGTCGGAGGGCTCCGCAGCCGTCGAGGGCTAACGCTGGGCCTGGGCCTGGGCCTGGGCCACCGAACCCAAGCGCCTCACGGTTTCTACTCAGCCTTCCGGCTGCGGCCCACGCCCCGAAGGAAAGCTTCGCGGCGGCCGCGGCGCCTGTGGCCGGGGTGCGTCCGCCAAGGGAACCGGTACCGGTGGCGTCGCCACCGAGTTCGCCAGCCACCCCCCTCCCAGTACTCGGTACAGGGTGACCTGCGCCGAGAGCCGGTCCCGCCGCAGTCCGATCAGGTCCTGCTGCGCGGCGTAAAGGTCCCGCTGGGACACCAGCACCGTCAGGTAGTTGTCCACCCCCGCACGGAACCGCGCTTCGGAGAGCCGGTAGCTTTCTGCATAGGCGTCCGCCAGCGACTGCTGAGCCCGGAGCTGGTTGCCGTAGGTGCCGCGCGCCGCGAGCGAGTCCGCCGTCTCTCGGAAGGCGGTCTGAATTGCCCTCTCGTAGTTGGCGATCTCCACGCGATTCTGGATCCGCGCATAGTCCAGGTTCGCTTGATTGATGCCGCCGGTGAAAATCGGAACATTGATCTGCGGCGAGAAGGCCCAAATCCCCGAGCCCGGCTGAAAGAGCCGCGAAAGCGAGGCGCCCGCCGTGCCGTAGGAGGCGGTGAGGGCGATGCTCGGGAAGAAGGCTGCCCGCGCCGCGCCGATGTTGGCGTTGGCCGCGCGAAGCTGCCGCTCCGCCGCCAGAACGTCTGGGCGCCGCAGCAGAACCCCGGAGGACAGGCCCGCCGGCAGGTCGCCAACGATGATGGGGGAGGCCAGGTTCACGCCCTGCGCCAGGTCCGCCGGGACGGGCTGGCCCAGCAACAGCGCCAGCGCGTTCTCCGCCTGCGCGAGCTGACGCGTGTAGAGCGACAGGTTCGCCCGCGCCAGCTCCACCTGCGTCTGCGCTTGGCGCAGCACCAGGGCCGTGGAGGTGCCGCCGGTGACTGTCGCCTGGGTCAGCCGATAGGACTGCTCCTGGCTCGACAAGGTCTGCCGCGTCAGCTCCAGGAGTTGCCGGTTGGCCAGTACCGTCAGGTAGGCGTCGGCCACCGAGGCGACGAGGCTGATCTGCGTCGCCCGCTGCGTCTCCGCCTGGGCGAGGGCCGTTTCCAACGCCGCCTCGCTCAGGCTGCGGATGCGCCCGAACAGATCGATCTCCCAGGCGGTGAATCCCCCTTGGACGCCCCAGATGCGGGAGGTGGTCGGGCTCGTCCGGCCGGTCCGCGCCCCTGCGCCGAGGCCGGTCGGGGTTTGGGCGTAGTCGGCGCTGCCCGTCGCACCGATCTGCGGAAAGAGCTCGCCCCGCTGGGCGCGGAACTGCGCCTCCGCCGCCTGCACGTTGAGCGCCGCGACCCGGAGGTCGCGGTTGTTCTCGAGGGCGATGCCGATCAAACGCTTGAGGCCGGGGTCCAGGAACACGTCCTGCCAGCCCAGCTGGTCCACTGAACCGACGTCCGGCTGGCCCTCGGCATAAGCGCTGCCGCTCGGGAAGCTGGCGGGCACCGGGGCAGCCGGCCGTTCGTAGTCGGGGGCGAGCGAGCAGCCCGCGAGCGCGAGCGCGCCCAGGACCGGAGATAGGATGTCACGCATCGTCTTATTCCCTGGTCCTCAGTCGCCCGCCGCTGGCTGGTGCTGCGCGTGCCGGTCCGTTTGGGCCTCCTGATCCGCCTGACGCTCCTTCTGGATGTCGCTTGCCCGCTTGGTGCGGAAGAGCCCAAGCACCAGCACAAAGAAGAGCGGCACGAAGAACACCGCCAGCACCGTGCCGGTGAACACGCCACCGATGATGCCAGTGCCGATGGCCACGCGGCCGCCGGCGCCGGCGCCGGTCGCGATCGCCAGTGGCACGACGCCGAGGACGAAGGCGAGCGAGGTCATCAGGATTGGCCGCAGCCTTTCCCGTGCCGCGTGCAGCGCCGACTTCAGCAGGTCCTCACCCGTCTCGAAGTGCTCCTTGGCGAATTCCACGATCAGGATCGCGTTCTTCGCCGAGAGGCCGACGGTGGTGAGCAGGCCCACCTGGAAGTACACGTCGTTGGACAGGTCGCGCAGCCAGGTCGCCGCCACCGTGCCGAATACGCCGAGCGGCACCACCAGCAGCACGGAGACCGGAATCGCCCAGCTCTCGTAGAGCGCGGCGAGGCAAAGGAAGACCACGATCAGCGAGATGGCGTAGAGCGGCCCGGCCTGGGCACCGGAGGCGCGTTCCTCGTAGGAAAGGCCGCTCCACTCCACCCCGAAGCCCTGCGGAAGCTGCGCTGCCAGCCGCTCCATCTCCGCCATCGCCGCGCCGGTGCTCTGCCCCGGGGCCGCGTCGCCCGCGATCTCGATCGCGTTGATGCCGTTGAACCGCGAGAGGCCCGGTGAGCCGATCTCCCAGGTCGCCTTGGCGAAGGTGTTGAAGGGCACCATCGTCCCGGCACCGTTGCGGACGAACCATTGGGACAGATCGGTCGGCAGCATCCGGTAGGCCGCCTCGGACTGGATGTAGACGCGCTTGATGCGCCCGCGGTCCAGGAAGTCCCCCGCATAGGTGGAGCCGAAAGCGGCGGAGAGGGTGCTATTGATGTCAGTGACGGAAAGACCAAGCGCGCTGGCCCGCTCCCAGTCGATATCCAGCTTATACTGGGGCTCGTCCGGCTGGCTGTTCGGGCGCACGCCGACCAGCACAGGGCTTTGCGCCGCGGCGGCCAGCAGCCTGTCACGCGCGGCGTTAAGCTCCGTGTTGCCCTGGCCGGCGCGCGCCATCAGCTGCATCTCGAAGCCCGTGGCGTTGCCCAACTCGGACACGGCGGGCGGGGAGAAGGCCAGGATCCGCGCGTCCCGGTAGCCCGCGAAGCGCCTGATCACGCGGTTGGCGATGACCTGGGCGGTGTGCTCCGCCCCTTCCCGCTGGTCCCAGTGGCGAAGGCGGACGAAGGCCATGCCGGAGTTCTGCCCGCGCCCGGCGAAGCTGAACCCGGTGATGCCGTAGACGGATTCGACATCGGCCTTCTCGTCATTCAGCAGGTATTGCGTCACCGCGTCCAACGCGTTCTGCGTGCGCTCCGACGTCGCACCCGGCGGGCCCGCGATCTGCACGTAGAACACGCCCTGGTCCTCGTTCGGCAGGAACGAGGAGGGCAGGCGGATGAAGAGCAGCGCGAGGCAGGCGGCCACCGCCGCCCAGACGATCATGAAGCGCCAGGGCCGGCGGGCCATGATTCCGACCCCGCCGACATAGCCATTCGTCATGCGGTCGAAGCCGCGGTTGAACAGGCCGAACACCCCGCGCTTCGGGCCGTGTTGCTTCGGCCGTTTCAGGATAGTGGCGCAGAGGGCCGGGGTGAAGACAAGCGCCACGATGACCGAGAGGGTCATGGCGGTGATGATGGTGAGGGAGAACTGCCGGTAGATCACGCCCGCCGAGCCTGCGAAGAAGAACATCGGCAGGAACACGGCCGAGAGCACCATCGCGATGCCTACCAGCGCACCGGAGATCTGGTCCATGGACTTGCGCGTGGCTTCCAGGGGGGAGATCCCCTCCGTCTCCATCACGCGCTCCACATTCTCCACCACCACGATGGCGTCGTCCACCAGCAGGCCGATGGCGAGCACCATGGCGAACATGGTGAGGGTGTTGATGGAGTAGCCCGCCAGGGCCAGCACCGCGAAGGTGCCCAGCAGCACCACCGGGATCGCCAGCGTCGGGATCAGCGTCGCCCGGAAGTTCTGCAGGAAGACGTACATGACGACGAAGACGAGGACCATCGCCTCGACCAGCGCCTTCACCACCTCATGGATGGAGATCTCCACGAAGGGCGTGGTGTCGAAGGGGTAGACCACCTCGAGATTGGAAGGAAAGGTCGGGCGCAGCCGCTCGATCGTCGCGCGCACCGCGTTGGCGGTGGAGACGGCGTTGGCGCCGCTGGCCAGCTGCACGCTGATGGCGGCCGAGGCACGGCCGTTGAACTGCGCGCTGACCGCAAAACTCTGCGCCCCCAGCTCGATCCGCGCCACGTCGCGCAGCCGCACCTGGGACCCGTCCTGGTTCACCCGCAGCAGGATGGCACCGAATTGTTCCGGCGTGTTCAGGTAGCTCGGCCCGATGAGCGTCGCGTTCAGCTGCTGGCCAGGCAGCGCCGGGCGCGCGCCCAGCTCACCGGAGGCCACCTGCACGTTCTGCGACTGCACTGCGGCCGAGATGTCCGACGGCATCATGTTGAACGCCGTCAGCTTTGCCGGATCGAGCCAGATCCGCATGGCGTACTGCGACCCGAACAGGTTGTAGTCGCCCACGCCCGTGGTGCGCGTGATCGGGTCCTGCACGTTGCTGGCGATGAAGTCCGCCAGATCACTGCTGCTCATCGTCCCGTCCTTGGAGACGAAGCCGATGACCATGAGGTTGGCGCGGCTGGCCTTCGCCACGCGGATGCCCTGCTGGCGCACGGTCTCCGGCAGGCGCGGCTCGGCGAGGGAGAGCTTGTTCTGCACCTGCACCTGCGCCGTGTCGGCGTTGGTGCCCTGGGCGAAGGTCAGCTCGATGGTGGCGCTGCCGTCGCGGTTGCTGGTGGATGTGAAGTAGAGCAGCCCGTCCAGCCCGGTCATCTGCTGCTCGATCGGCTGCACCACGGTGTTCTGCACGGTTTCCGCAGAGGCGCCGGAGTAGCTGAGCGAGATGCGGATCGTGGGCGGCGCGATGTTCGGGTACTGGGAGACCGGCAAGGTCCGCAGGCAGATCAGGCCGATCAGCATGATCGCGAGCGCAATGACCCAGGCGAAGACCGGCCGGTCGATGAAGAAGCGTGCCATGGTGCGGCCCTAGCCTTCCCGAGGGGCCTGCTGGGCCCCTTCCTGCGCCTGGGGCTGGTCCCCGGCCTCCTCGCCACCTCCCTGCCCCTGCTGCCTGGGCGCGGGCTGGCGGGACCGGCGGTCCAGCTCCTCCAGCGTGATCTCCTCGATCTGGGGCTTCGCGCCGGGCTGCACGTTCTGCGCACCCTGGACGATCAGCTTGTCGCCTCGCTGCAGCCCGGCATTCACGATCCAGCGCGTGCCGACGGCCTGGCCGGCATCCAGCACGCGCTCCTGCACTGCGCCGTCCGCCTGCACCACCTTCGCCACCGCCTGGCCGCGGTAGTTCCGCGTTACCGCCTGCTGCGGAACCAGCAGGGCGTCCGATACGCCCTCGGCCAGACGCGCGCGGACGAACATGCCGGGCATCAGCACGCCGTCGGGATTGGGGAACACTGCGCGCAGCGTGACGGCGCCGGTGGTCGCGTCCACCGTCACTTCGGAAACCTGGAGCTGGCCAGGGCGCGCGTACTCGGTGCCATCCTCCATCAGCAGCCGCACCTCGGCCGCCGTGTCGCTCGCCCGGCGCAGGCGGCCGGACGCCATGTCCCGCCGCAGCCGCAGCAGGGTGGAGGCAGGCTGGGTCACGTCCACGTAGATCGGGTCCAGCCGCGTCACAGTCATGAGGGAGGTCGTCTGGTCCGCCGTCACCAGCGCACCCACCGTCACCGCCGCGCGTCCGGTCCGTCCCTCAATGGGAGAGGTGATGTTGGTGTAGCCCAGGTTGATCCGCGCAGTCTGGACTGAGGCCCGGCCCGAGGCGACATCCGCCTCCGCCTGCTTCTGCGTGGCCACCGCGTTGTCGTAGTCCAGCCGGCTCACCGCGTTCTGCTGCACCAGCGGGCGGTAGCGCGTTACCGTCACCCGGGCCTGGCCCAGCGTTGCCTCCGCCTTGTCCAGCGCCGCCTCCGCGCTCGCCAGCGCCGCCTGATAGGGTGCGGGGTCGATCTGGAACAGCGCGTCGCCCGCCTTTACCGCCTGCCCCTCGCGGAACTTCCGCTCGCGGATCACCCCGCCCACCTGGGGCCGGATCTCCGCCACCTCATAGGGCGCGGTCCGCCCGGGAAGGGTGGTGTTGAGCGTCACCGCTTCCGGCTGCAGGCTCACCACGGAGACGGTAGGCAACGGGCCCTGCTCACTGCGCTCCGCACTGGCCTTCTCCTCGCAGCCGGCTGCGGCGAAGGCAGTTGCAAGGGCCAGCCCGCCCAGCAGCGCGTCCCGGCGCGTCGCCGGTCGGGACCGGGACGTCTTCTTGGCAGAACTCGTCATGAAGGCCTTACCGTCCCTTGCGTAACAGAAGGAAACTAT
>NZ_JONP01000042.1 GCF_000711725.1 Roseomonas aerilata DSM 19363
GAACGCCTCCTGACCGGCCAGCAGCGGCTTGCGGTAGCCCCCGATCTTGGCCGGTGCCGTGCTGCCGGTCTGGCGGACCCGCCGCACCAGCTTGATCGCCGCCGACGCGCTGACCGCGAACCGGGCCGCCGCCTCTCGCGCTGAGGCGCCTTCCTCAACAGCCCGCACCAGGCGCTTGCGCAGGTCCTGCGACAGGGGTGCCGTCATCACCAGCCTCGCTGCTTCATCAGCAGCGTCGAATCAGAACCTGCGAGGCCGTGCAAGCCTGAAGTGCTCTAAGTAACGGTCAGGCATTATGTGGTGCCCATCACACCTCGAAAACAGTCAAAGAGAGGGCGCAGCGAATGGGCGAGCGTCATGTCTGATGTTTCCGGAATGCGGTGTTCCGAAGCTGCCGTGCTGATTGGATGTGACAGAAGCGAGTTCTTCCACCCCGCAAAGGAGGGATTGGTGCCCTTCGTTTCACGGCCGGGGAGAGGAAAGGCAGCTCTTGTTTCCCGAGAATGGGTCAATCTGGTCGTTGCTCTAAAGGAGTGCGGCTTCAGCTACACCTCGGCAATGCGCATCGCACAGCACGCTCGCCTCAATGCAGACGGTTCGGTCACGTTGTACCGCAGGTCACCGCCGGCCTGAGGCGGACTCAGCATCAGCCCAGCGTCCCGAGGGCGACTGGCCACGAGGGGAGGAGGGGCAAATCCCTGGTGAGGGTTGGGGGGCCAGACCGCATCGGGGCTCACGCGCGGATTTTCTGCTATGCAGGGACGTAGCCTCGATGATCCAACTTTCCGCCGTTGCCGAGGTCGCCTCCGCCCGCCGCATGCTCGGCGATGCAGTCAAGCAGCTGCCCTTCGTCACCGCCGTCGCCCTTACCAGCGTGGTCAAGCTGGCACAGGTCGCCGAGCAGCGGGCTCTGCCCTCAGTCTTCGATCGGCCTACCCCGTTCACCGGGCGCGGCATCGCCATCCAGTCCGCCAGCAAGGCAGCGCCCACGGCCGCGGTTTACGTCCGGCCGGCGCAGGCAGCCTACCTCATCCTCGAAGAGACTGGCGGCACCCGCCGGCCTGCCAAGCGCGCCATCGTCATGCCAGCAGCCGCGCCGAAGAACGCCTACGGCAACCTACCGCGCAACGCGCTGTCCCGCTTGAAGGGGCGCAAGGACGTCTTCGTCGGGCAGGTGAACGGCGTGGGCGGAATATGGCAGCGGCCGCCGAGGGCGAAGAGCCGGCAGAGTGCCAAGATCGCGCCGAAGCTGCTCATCGGGTTCGAAGACCTGACCAAGTACCAGCCACGCTTCGGGTTCAAGCCCCGGGCGGTCCAAGCGATCAAGGCAGGACTGAGCCCTGCCTTCCGTGAGGCAGTCCGAAAGGTTTTGGGAACACCCTCGTAAGCTGCATCAGCTTGGAAGCTGAGGTCACCCGCTTCTTAAAGCCTGGAGGATTGAGATAGCTCACTAGCGTCGCGGCTGGTTGATGAGTGGCTCGACAGAGATCCCAGAAGAGCGGCTCTCCCTCTGCTCTAGCCTGCGCCCCTGAGGCGCGCCGTTCGGGACAAAGCTAGGCGCTATCGTCGGCTCATTGGGGACGGGACGGCCAGGTAGTCTGGTGCGCGGGCGGGGCGCTGGAGGAATAGGGGTGGGTGGTTCGTCGCCCGGGAGCCTAAAATCCTGCGTCACAGCAGCCAGCCACAGCGTGAATTGTGACCGTGCGTGTTGATCCTTGAAACAGTAGAAGTGTCCATCGATGTAGTCGCGAAGATTCCTGTCGACGCATGGAGCATCTCGAAAGATAAATGGGCCCGGAGGAAGGTCGCCCACCAGCGTGATAATGGCCTCGGTCAGGCCATCGGAGGTCTGCACCGGTAAGCCACGCGGTCCCACGGAGCCCAATCGTTGGAACGCTTGCTCGAGTGCTGAAGCCTGGCATCCATCTTCAGGCTTCGGGTGGCAGATCGCGTGTCTGAAGAGCTCCCGTGCTCGCAGCCTGTTTGACAAACCATCCTGAGGCTTGATCTTGAATGTCCGCTGGAACGTCAGTCCGCCATCAAGCTTGAAGCCAGTAATTGCTCGCCCGATTAGCGAGATGTTTGGACTAATCCCGGTAGAGATATCGTCGTTCAGTGTCGCTGTGCCTTCCTGGAGGATGTAGGGAATCGGAACAAAGTCACGATCTTCAAACGATGCCGCGACGTTTCGATAGATGTTTCCCTGTTCCACCTGAGTAAGGGCAAGTCCAATATTCGCCGTGTGACCAGCAAGCTCTGATGCGCATCCAGTTAGCACAAGGATGGAGGCGAGTACCATCGCGCGCATATACCGAACTCCCGCAAGAGTCTGAAGCGTCTTATTTACATTGTAACTCCCGCCCTTCTGCGGCAAGAAGATTCCGGCTGAAAAGCTTGGCTCGAGCCCGCGATAGTGTTTGCAACTGATCCAAAATGGATGTGAGTTTAAGCTGAAGTTCGCGTCTCTGTAATGGTGCGAAGACTCAAAAGGGGTTCATCGTGCCCGGCTCTTCGTGAAAGTAAAAAAAGTGCGCCTGAGGTGTTGGGGGAGCTTTCGGCGCGTCCGCGGGTCCTTCCTGCCGCTACCTACTGCCGCGGGTATTTCGCGCCGCGGCTCTCGCGAGCGTCTGACCAAAAATCGAATTGGACAACATTGGGAGTTCGGATGAGCGCCGCGCTGGCGGCCGAGCCGTCGGCCCGATCCCGTAAGCCGCGCCCGATCCCGGAGCGCCGCATCGTCAACAAGCGGGACCTCTGCCATGAGGTGGGGATCTCGCGCACGACCCTCGACACTAGGCTCACTAACGACCCAGCTTTCCCCGTCCTGTCACGCGGCAACGGCAACGGTGATAGCTGGCAGTTCGACCTGGATGAGGCGAGGGCGCACCTCTCAAAGCCCTGGCGCGAGCCGTCGTTCCAGCAGCAGCTGGCGGCCCGCAAGGTTCTCGCGGAGGATCGGCGCCTGGCCGAGGAAGCGCGGCTGCTGGTGCGCCGCGAGGAGCTCGACACGGTTCTGCGCCGGGCGCTGCTCGCCCTGGGGCGCGCCCAGCGCGCGATGCCCGCGGAGCTGGCGGTGGAGGCGGGGCTTACCGCTGAGCAGCAGCGGATCCTCCGGGCCGGCATTGAGCGAAGCCAAAGGGCGTTTGTCGAGGACCTAAGGCAGTCGGGGCTGGGCGATGCTGACGAATGACCCGGGCCCGTTCGCCGATCCGGCTGACGTCGTCCTCAGTGCCTTCGAGGCGCTTCTCGCCCCCGAGCGCCTACCGCTCTCGCAGTACGCGGCTCAGCACCGGAAGCTCACCGACGGAATCGGCGAGGAGCCGAAGCCCTTCAATCCTGCGCGGGTGCCATACCTGGCAGGCCCGTCAGATGCCCTGACCTCCGGCCTCTATACCACCGTGGCGTTGCCTGGGCCCGGTCAGTGCGCGAAGACGACCGTCGCTGAAAACTGGCTGCAGCAGACAGTTGAAACCGACCCAGCCAGCTTCCTCTGGTACATGCAAACGAAGCCGGGAGTAGAAGCCTACGTAAAGAAGCGGATCGACTCCATGATCCGCGCGCACCCGCGGATGGCCGCGCGCCTCGGATCTGACCCATCCGCCGACAGTATTGCCTTCAAGGACTTCGGCGCCATGCAGGCGGAGTTCCTGTCCTTCGGCAAGAACACGCTGATCAACAAGAACGCGCCCCGGATCGTGGCCGACGAGGTCGACAATTACGACCTCTCCGAGCTCGGCGAGGCGAAGCCCGTGCTGGACATCCGGCGCCAGGTCTTCGGCGAGGACAGCTGCCTCCTGCTGCTGTCGCACCCGGATCTGGCCGTCGGCATGTCGCCGGCTGGCTGGACCAAGGGCATCATGGCCGTCTACCGCGACAGCACGCGGGGAATGTGGTGGTGGCCCTGCCCGCGATGCGGGGCGCATAGCAGCCCGAACCCGGGCGCCGCGCGCTTCATGGCGCTCGACTACGATGCCGAGGCGCCGCTCGACGAGGTGCGGGACATGGCCCGCCTCGTCTGCCCGGTGTGCGGGGGCCTGATTGAGGACCACGAGCGCGAGGCGATGAATGGCGCCGGCCGCTGGATCGGCACCGGCGAAGCGGTTGACGAGGACGGCCGCGTCACGGGGCAGCTCGCGAAGAACGACACCTACGGTGCCTGGATCGTGGGGGTCATGAGCCCCTTCATCCTCGGCGGTATCGGCGGCCTCGCCCGCGCGAGGGTTCAGGCCGAGCGGGATATGGAGCGATCCGGCGACGAGGCCACAGCGCGCCAGGTCGTCGTGAAGCAGTGGGGTTTCCCTTTCGTGCCGCGGAAGCGCATCGGCTCCGTAAGTGCCGAGGCGCTGGTGGAACGGGCAGAACCTGCCTTGCAGCGCGACGAGGTGCCGGACGGGGTCCGGGTCATTATCGCCTGGGCCGACGTGCAGGCCAACCGCTTCGAGCTCATCCGCCGCGGGTGGGGCATGGGCTGGGAAAGCTGGGTGCTCAGCACCGAGCACATAGAGGCCGAGACGGCGACGGACCCCGCGGCCTGGGATCGGCTGCTGGAGGCGCTGCAGCGCCCGCTGCCTCTTGCCGACAGCTCAGGCCGGGTGATGCGCCCTCGCGGCGTTGGGATGGACATGGGTGGCGCCGCCGGCGTCACCTCGCGGGCCTACGAGGCCTGGCTGCGCTGGCAGCGTGCGGGGAAGGTCCGGAAGCTGGGTGTGGCGAGCGGCCGCGACATCTGGGACGTGATTCTGACGCAGGGCGCGCCCGCGCTGGGGGCGGCACGCCTGCAGGTGATCTACCCCGACGACGTCCGGAAGGATCGCGTGGCCAGCGCGCTCGCAGGTGGGCGGGTGCCGGTCGCGCGCTTCAACGCAAACCTGTTCAAGGACGATCTGGCCGGGCAACTCGCGCGGCTCGAGCCGGGACCCCTGCACGTGCACCTGCCAGCCTGGGCGCTGGACCGCGCCGGGCCGCCGCACCCCTGGTTCGAGCAGCTGGTGGCCGAGCAGCGCAGGCCAAACGGATCCTGGCGCAAGGTCGTGGCCAGCGCGCGCAACGAGGCCGGCGACCAGATGGTCGGGACGCACGTCCTCGGTCGGCTCCACGGTCTCGGCCGGATCAACTGGGACGCGCCGCCTGCCTGGGCAGCGCCCTGGGACATCAACTCGCTGGTGGGCGAGCCGGGCGAAGCGTCGGTGAGGCCGGTCGCGCCGTCGCTAGCCCAGCGGCCCTCATCGCCGGCGGTCGCGTCTCCCACGCGGCGGCAGCCCGGTGGCTACTTCGGCAAGCCGGGAGGCGGATACTTCAGGAGATAGGCGATGTCGGAGACGCTACAGCAGCTGCAGGATCAGCTCGCCGCGCTGGATAAGGCGTTGATGGATCCGACCTCGCTTGTCTCAGCCGGCGACATGACGGTCCGCCGCGATACGACCAACCTCGCCAAGGCGCGCGAGATCCTGCTCGCGAAGATTGATTTGGCGAGCGGGGTGACGACGAGGACGCGCATGTCCTTCACCCGCATCGGCATGCGCCGGTTCTGAGCCGCGCTTCATGAACTGGATCGACCGGGCCGTCTCCGCGGTGTCGCCGCGGCGCGGCCTGGAGCGGCTGAAAACGCGGACAGCCTTGGACCGCGCGGTGAAAGCGTTTGCCGCGGGGCAGCCCGCGCCGCGGGGGCGGGACTGGCCGGCGTCGCCGCGCGGACCCAACGCCGAACTCGGGCCGGCCCTGCGGTATCTGCGGCGCCGCTCGCGCGAGGTCATCCGCGACGGCTCCTATGGCGCTCGGGCGGTGCAGATCCGGGTGGCTCACGAGATCGGCTACGGCATCGCGCCCCGGAGCAAGACCGGCGACGTCGAGACCGACAAGGCCGTCCTGGCCCTCTGGGAGCGCTTCGTCGCGCAGTCCGACATCACCGGCCGGCTGAACCTCTACGGGCAGCAGGCGCTGGCGGCCCGGACCCGCTGCGAGGCGGGCGAGGCGCTGATCCGCCTGATCCGGCTGCCCGGCTCCGAGGCGCGGCGGAACGGCCTCGCGGTGCCCTTGCAGCTGGAGGTGCTCGAGCCGGACATGCTGGACGACGCGGCGCCGCTGTTCGCCGCGCCGCCGGAGGATGGCTCGCGGGTGGTCGACGGGGTCGTGTTCGACCGCCGCGGGCGCCGCACCGGCTATCGGCTCCTCCGCCAGCACCCGGGGGAGGGGGGCGCGCTTGCCCAGCTTGCCGGAGCGGTCCGCTACGACACGATTCCGGCGGCGGACATGATCCACCTGGTGCGCTCCCACGCGCAGCGGCCGGGCCAGATCCGAGGGGTGCCGGACGCCTCCACCGTCCTGCTCCGGCTGCGGCGCCTGGAGGAGTACGAGGAGACCGCCGTCGAGCAGGCGAAGGTGCAGGCGCTGATCGGCGTCTTCACCACCACGGCGAACCCGATGGAGATGGACTTCGGCCAGGAGGCGGCCGCGGTCGTGGACGAGCCGCAGGAGCGGGCGGTACCGGCTGACCTCTGGCCCGGAATGGTGGCGAACCTGCCGATCGGCAGCGATGTGAAGTTCCTCGAGCCGTCCGGCCCGGGGCCCTTTGAGCCCTTCGCGCTGCACGAGTTGATGGCCATCGCGAGCGGTTTCCGGGTCACCTATGACCAGCTGACCGGCGATCTGCGGCAGGCAAACTACAGCTCGCTGCGGGCTGGTAAGATCGAGTTCCGGCGCGACGTCGAGCAGGACCAGTGGCTGATGCACATCCCGGTCATGTGCCAGCCGATCTGGGACGCCTTCATCCAGGCCGCCGTCCTCTTCGGCGCTTTGCCCGAGCGGGCAGGGGGATACCCGGTCGAGTGGTCACCGCCGCGCGCGGAGATGGTGGACCCGACCCGTGAGATCCCGGCGATGGTCGCATCGGTCCGTGCCGGCTTCGAGACCTGGCCGCAGGCCGTGACCTCCATGGGGTACGACCCGCGCACCCAGGCCGACGAAATCGCGGATGCCAACGCGCTGCTGGACGACCGCGGCATCATCCTGGACAGCGACCCTCGGCGCATCACCAACGCCGGCGGCGCGCAGAACCCGTCGCAGAACGCCGCTGTCGAGATCGCGGCGACAGGCGCGGCGCTGCCGCGGCCGGGCGCGATTCCGCCGGAGGAGCCGAACGCGGCACCGACGTCCCTGCTCCGGCATTACCTGGCCCGTCTGACCGCACGGAAGCCCGCGGCCTGATTCACCCGGTGCGGGAGCCCGCGCCCTTCAACTTCGAGAGGCACTCCATGACCCACACCGGTCCCCGCCTGGGCATCGGCTCCTTCCTGCGTCCGCTCTTTGGGGCGCCGCGCACGGTGCTCGCGAGTGCGGCCACCCGCACGCCACAGGACCCATCCCCGGCCGCCCGCATCGCGGCGTTCCTGCGTGAGCGCGGCGCGGAGCAGGACCGGACGGCCATCGTGGCGGCCTCGCCTCTCTCGGATCGCAGCGTCGCACCGCGCATCCGCGCGGCCGAGACCGGGCCGGTCGAGATCCTCATCATGGGGGAGATCGGCTGGGAGGTGACGGCGCAGGGCGTGCTCGAGACGCTGTCCCAGGCCATCGGGCGCGACCTGCTGATCCGCATCAACTCGCCGGGTGGCAACGCCTTCGAAGGCTTCGCAATCTACAACATCCTTGCCCGCCATCCCGGCCGGAAGGTCGTGGTGGTGGAGAGCGTCGCGGCCTCCAGCGCCACCTTCGTCGCCATGGCCGGCGACGAGATCGTCATGGCGCCCGCCTCGTTCATGATGATCCACAACAGCGCCGCTCTGACCATGGGCGACCGCGCCGCGCACGAGGCCACGATCTCCGTCCTGGAGAAGGTGGATGCGACGATGGCGGGGCTCTACGCCGCCCGCAGCGGCAAGAGCCTGGACGATGTCCGCGCGCTGATGGCCGCCGAGACCTGGTTTACCGCCGAGGAGGCGGTCACCGAAGGCTTCGCCAATCGTGTCGAAGTGCCGGCCGCCCCCGCCGAGCCGGCCAACCCCGTCGCGCCGCCCCCGGGCACGGAGCCGCTCCCCGCCGAGGAGACGCCCGAGGCCCGCGGGCGCCGCGTCGCCGCGCGCTCCACCGCGGTGCTGCAGACCTTCAAGCATCCGCCGGCCGAGGCCTTCCGCGCTGTCGCGGCCCTCACCGAGCAGAACGCCGCGCCGGCGCCCGCTCCGGCTCCGGTGACCACTGGCACTCCCGCCCCCAACGCCCACACCCAGCCCCCGAACAACTCGCCGGCTCCTCCGGCGCAGGAGGACCCCCGCATGAAGGCCACTCTCGCCCAGCTCCAGGCCATCGCGGCCCGGGCGAAGCTCCCCGCCGACTGGGTGATCGCCCAGCTCACGGCCGGTGCGACGGAAGCGCAGGCGCGCGACGCGGCGCTCGAGGTGCTCGCGGGTGACCACGCCGGTCGTCCGGCCGTCGTCGGCGGAGCCACCGCCGCTTCGCCGGCCGCCACGACGAAGGCGATCGTCGCTGCCATCGCCCGCCGCGGCGGTGTGAAGCGCGAGGACATCACCGCCGCGGCCGCGCCGATGACGGGCCTGTCCATGCGCGACATGGCGGCCGAGTTCCAGGAAATGCGGACCGGGCAGCGCGCTCGCCTCTCGACGGAGGCCCTGTACCGCGCGGTCTTCGCCTCGGCGACCGTCGGCATGCAGACCACGAGCGATTTCGGGCAGCTGCTCGGTGAGGCGATCCAGGCGATCGTCATCGACACGGCCCAGCGGACCTCGCAGGAGTGGCGTCTGATCGCCCGCACCTACGACTTCGACAACTTCCGTCCCCGCGACGTCGCCGGCGCCTTCGACACGCCCGACCTGCAGGAGGTGCTGGAGCACGAGGAGGTCACCTACGGGCAGATCGCCCGCGCTCTCGGCCGGCTCGGCCTGAAGACCTTCGCCAAGGCCTTCGCCTTCTCCCGCCAGGCCATCATCAACAACGACCTGACGCAGTTCACCCAGGACGGTGCGACCTACGGCGCCATGGCGGCGCGCAGCCTCTCCTCCCGGGTGTGGCGGCCGTTCCTGCTCGGCACGACGGCCGAGTACAACATGACGGACGGCCAGCCCTGGCTGAGCTCGGCGCACGGCAACCTTGCCGCGTCCGGCTCCGCCATCACCGAGGCGAGCCTGACCGCGGCGGAGCAGGCGCTGGCCAGCCAGGGGCGGGTCGTAGGCAAGCCGCTCGGCCTCGGCGCCCGCTACCTGATCGTCGGCATCAATCGCCGGCGCGAGGGGCTGAAGATCCTGAGCAGCGAGAAGGCGGCCGGGGACAACAGCAACAACACGTTCCAGGGCAACTACACGCTCGTCTACGAGCCGTCCTTTCCGCCGAACGCCTGGGCGCTGATGGCCGACCCCGACACCCACCCGGTGATCGCGGTCTCGCTGCTGAATGGGGTCGAGGCGCCGCAGGTCGCCACCGAGGCGAGCTTCGAGACCTTCGGCCTGAAGGTGCGCGTCAGCCTCGACTACGAGGCCGCCCCGATCGACTGGACCGGCGTCTACTACAACCCCGGCCCGGCCTGATCGGCCCCGCCTCTTCCCCTGTAACCCTGATGGCGGTGCCGGTGTCCTGCGGGACCCGGACCGTGGAGACACGTCATGCAGAACTTCGTCCAGGTCGGCGAGCAGCTGCGTTTCACGGCGCCTCGCGACCTTGCTTCCGGCGAGGGAGTGATCGTCGGCGCCTACTTCCTCGTCTCCACCACGGCCGTGAAGTCCGGCCAGCAGGGCATCGGCCGCCGGGTCGGCGTTGTGCGCCAGCCGAAGGCTACCGGCGCGCTGACCGAGATGCAGAAGGTGTACTGGGACGACACCAACAAGGTCGTCACCGGCACCGCCACCGGCAACCGCCTGATTGGCGCCTCCACCAAGGCCCAGGCCTCTGCCGACGCGACCGTCGAGGTCTGCCTCTCTGGCCAGCCGGTCTGACCGGCTAGCCATGCCAGCGCAGTTCGACGTCATGCTGGACGCGGTGATTGCCGCGTTCCCCGCCGGGTACAGCTACCTGTCCCCGGACGGCATGGTCGATCTGCGCGGCAAGACCGGGGCGATGCTCCGGGGCGTCATCCCGCTGGAGACCGACGCCGAGAACAGCGGCGGCATAGCGCAGGCTCGCAGCGTCCTCCGAGTCCGCACCGCCGACTTCCCGGGCGGCACTGAGCCCGAGCAGGGAGCCATGGTCGTGATCGACGGCGAGCGCAGCATGATCACCGACGTGCAGACCGACCCGCGCGGCTGGTCGGACCTGCCTCTTGCCGCCGCTCCCGAATGAGCGACGCACCGATCGGGCCGGGCTGGCGGGCGGATGTCCGCGACAGGGTCGTACGCATCCTCTCGGATCGGGTGGAGATCGTGAACGGCCGCGTTCATCGAGCGCGGGTCTGGCCGGTCACCAGCAAGCCGGCCCTTCTGGTCTACGGCTATGCCGAGCGGAAGGAGCCCACGACCCAGGGCGGTTTCCAGCACCAGTTCCGCGTGACCTCGGCGCTCATCGTCCGCGTGCTGACCGAGCACGCCATCGCCGAACGGTCCGAGGTCCAGTGCGAGGAGATCTGCGGCCAGGTGGAGCGGGCCATCCTCCGCGCGCCGGAGTTCTTCGCGCCTAGCGGCGGCGTGCTGCAGCGCTGCGCCGGCGTCACCACCCAGCTTTCCGCCGAGCAGAAAGAGCGCGCCACCGAGGTCGAGGCCACCATCGAGTTCCAGCTCGTCTGGGAAGAGGTCTTCACCATGGCCGAGCCCGACACCTCCGAATGCGCGGAGGCCACCTTCACGCCGCGCGCGACCCTCATCCCGAGCCCCTAGGAGCCCGCCATGTTCGTGAAGCCCGCGAAGGGCCTGCAGATCCCCGACCCGGAGCTGCGCGACTACCTGCCGCCTGGCGGGCGGAAGGTCACGCCTTCCGAGTACTGGACGCGCCGCCTGCAGGACGAGGACGTCTCCCTGGCGAAGCCCTCGACCGAACCGAAGGCCAAGGCGGCGGCCGCCGGTCCGCAGCCGGATGCTCCCTCCCTTCCCACCGCTCTGCCGCCCCCCGCGGCCGCCCAGCCGCAGGAGTAAGCGCCCGTGGTCGCCTTCAACGAGATCCCCGGGGGCGGCGCTCTCCGCACGCCCCTCTTCTTCGCCGAGCTGGACGCCACCGGCGCCAACCGCGGCGGCCGCCTCCCGAAGGCGCTCCTCATCGGTCAGCAGCTGTCCAGCGGCACTCTCACCGCCGGCGTGCCTGCCCTCAGCCAGGGCTCGGGCTGGGCCAAGTCCAAGGCCGGGCAGGGCTCCGTCCTCGCCCTCATGGCCGACCAGTACCGCCGGCGCGACGACATCGGCCCGCTCTACCTGCTCCCGCTCGCTGACGACGACGCCGGTACCGCGGCGCAGGGATCCGTCACGATCACCGCCGCCGCCACAGCCGCCGGCACCTTCGTGCGCAAGATCGCCGGCCAGCGCGTGGCGGTGGCGGTCTCGGCCGCGCAGACCCCGGCGCAGGTGGCCACCGCCCTGGCGGCCGCGGTCAACGCACTCCCTGACCTGCCGGTCACCGCCGCGGCGAGCTCGGCCGCGGTGACCCTGACGGCGAGGAACAAGGGCCTCACGGGCAACGACATCATCGTCGCGCCCACCGAGGACACCGTGCCGCCCGGCCTGGCTTTCACCGTCGTCCAGCCCACCGGCGGCGCGGGGAACCCGGTCACCGCCCTGACGAACGCCCTGGCGCTGCTCGGCGACACCGACTTCGACTTCATCGCCACGGCCTTCACGGACGCGGCCAGCCTCGACGCCATCAAGGCGCACCTGGCCACCCGCTGGTCCTGGTCGAAGATGCTGTATGGCGGCGCCTTCGGCGCGGTCCGCGGCACGCTCGGCGCGGTCACCACCATCGGCGCCGCCCGTAACGACGCGCATGTCTGCCTCATGGGCTTCGACAGCGCGCCGGAGCCGGCCTGGCTGTGGGCGGCCGACATCACCGCGGCCGCTGCGGTCAGCCTCCGCGCTGACCCGGGCCTGCCGCTGCAGACGGTGGCGCTGAACGTCCAGCCGCCGCCGATCGAGAAGCGCTGGGGGCTGGGCGACCGCAACGCGCTGCTGTTCTCCGGCATCGGCACCTTCACCACCGACGCGGACGGCACCTGCCGCATCGAGCGGCTGATCACGACCTACCAGCGCAACGCCTTCGGCCAGCCGGACGACAGCCTGCTGGACGTGGAGCGGCTCTACCAGGTGGCGGAGATCCTCCGGCTTCAGCGCACCTACATCGAGAGCACCTTCCCGCGCATGAAGCTCGCGGACGATGGGACGAACACCCGCTCGGGCAACCGCGTGGTCACGCCCAGCATGATCCGGCGGGCGCTCATCGCCCACTACAAGAGCATGGAGATGGACGGGAAGGTGCAGAACAGCGCCGCCTTCGCGGCCGCCCTGGTGGTGGAGCGTGCCAGCGGCAACCGCTGCCGGGTGGACGGCATCGACCCAATCGTGCCGGTCGATCAGCTGCGCCAGGTGGCGCTGCAGGCGCAGCTGCGGGACGCCGTCGGCGTCGCCGGGCCGCGGTAAGGGAGAGGGACGATGTCCGACACCACGCGCCGGATCTCCGGCTCCGCCTACCTCACCATCGACGGCCTCTCTTTTGCCGTGGTGGGCGAGCCTGGCTATCGCCTGGCCACCGTGACCCGAGAGTCGCTGGTCAGCATGACCAGCATCGACGGCTACAGCGAGAAGCCGATCGCGCCATACATCAAGGCGACCCTCCGAGACATGCCGGGCTTCAGCGTGGCCGATTTTGAAGGCATGACCAACGTCACGGTCGAGCTCTCGCTGAACAACGGCAAGGTCATCACCGGCCAGGGCATGTGGAACACGGCGGCCCAGGAGGTCGACGCAGCTGAGGCCAAGTTCGCCGTCCAGTTCGAGGGCGACAGCGTGGTGCTCGGGGCATGAGCCAGCCGGAGGTGGCGAAGACCGTCACCATCATCTTCGACGAGCCGCTCAGCTTCAACGGCGCGACCCATGCCGAGGTGAAGCTGCGCGAGCCGACGGTTGCGGAGTTCTCGGACGCCAGCACCCGGCAGGGCTATGGGTCGACGCAGCACCTCCTGATGCTCATCGGCAAGCTGCCGGCGGGCATCGCCGCCAAGGTGCCGATGAGCAAGATCGTTGAAGCCGACGGCTTCTTCGCTCAGTTCCTGCGGCCCGCCCTGCCCAGCGACGTGGTGACGGAGCCGCCGCACGAAGGCGATGCCGCCATCTTCGCGAGTCTGGACGAGAAGCTGCGGGAGCCGACCCTGGCGGAGTGGGAGGCGGCGCGCGACGCGGGTGCCGGCTACCTGAACACGGCGAAGCTGGCGTCGCTGGTCACCGGCCTGCCGATCGAGGTGATGCGCCGCATGCCGGTCAGCCGCGCGGCGGCCGTCGATGCCTACTTCGCGGTTTTCGTGACGCCCGCCCCAGCAACTGGGCAGAGCTGATCGCCGATCTAACGGCGGTCTTCCCCGGCTGGGGGGCTGAGGACGGGTGGAACATGACCGCCACCCGCCTGCGGTGGTGGGCGGCGCAGTCGGTCAGGATCGAAGAGAAGCGAAGGGGGGCGGGCGGTGGCTGAGAATGTCGGCGTGCTCTCCGTTACTGTCACGGCCGTCGACAAGGCGACCGCGACGATCAACAGCGTGCGGGACCGGGTCGGGACCGTCATCGAGCCCACCCGCCAGCTGACGGCCGCCTTCGGGCGGCTCAGCGAGGCGAGCGGCCTGGCGCGGGTCAGCTCCGGGCTCTCCACCGCCGCCGGCCACGCGACCTCCTTTGCGAAGTCGCTGGCCTTCGCGGCAGTCCCTCTGGCGGGCGGCGGACTGATCGCCGGCGCCACCAGCTCGGCGACCGCCTTCATCAACACGGGCCGACAGCTGCTCTCCGGCGCCCGCGCCCTCGAGATGAGCGTGCCGCAGCTGCACGCCTTTCAGAATGGGGCGCGCCTCGCCGGGATCGGAGCCGAGGACGCCACCGAGGGGCTGAAGTCCTTCGGGCAGGTGCTCTACGACGCGGTTGGCGGGCGGAACGCCGAGGCGATGGCCGCCTCGCAGTTGCCGCGCCTAGGCTTCGCGATGCGGGACGCCTCCGGGCGGGCCCGCACCGCCAGCGATGCCCTCGGAGACGTGGCGGACAGCATCGCTCGGCTGAACAACGCGCCCCGCGAGCAGGCGCAGCTCGCCCGGGTTTACGGTGTCGAGGCACTCCTGCCGATGCTCCGTCGCGGCCGGGCCGGCGTTGCCGACCTGCTGGCGCAGGGGCGCAGCGTGGGCACCCTGACCCAGGAGCAGGCCGAGCAGGCGAAGCGCCTTGAGCGGCAATGGGACAGCATGCGGTCGACCGGCGACCGGCTCGCCCTCACCGTCGGCGGCGCACTGGCACCGGCGATGGAGCGGGGCACCACACGCGCGCTGGCATGGGCCCAGGCGAACGAGGGAACGATCAGCACCGCCCTGGTCGGGCGCCTAGAGCAGGCTGGCCGCGGCACCTGGACCTTTGTCTCGGCCGTGGACCGGGCCGTCACCTCGACCGTCGGGTGGGAGACAGCGACGACGGCGCTTGAGGTGCTCCTCGCGGGGCGGCTGCTGAAGACGCTCACGGGGATCAACGCGGCGACCGCGCTGTTCAGCGCCACCAGGCTGCCCCTGTGGGCCCTCCGCCTGCTGGGTGTCGGCGGTGCCGCCATCGGCGCGCAGATGGCGATCAACCGGCTCGCCGAGCAGCGCGACCAGACCGGGGAGCGTCAGGCCGAGCAGGAGCGCAACTTCGCGCGGCGCGGGCTCGCTGGTGGCTTCTACGATCGCCCGATGGACGACATGGGGCCGGTCGGGCGAGGCATCGAGGCGCCCGGCCCGATGGGCTTTGGCTCGGGCGTCCAGCGTCGGCGAGCGCAGGACGATTCGTCGGCGCGAGGCATGGGTGCCGCGCGCGGCGACGGCCCGGATGCGGTGACCTCCCGCCACCAGGATGCCTTCGCCTTCTTCCGCGCTCGTGGCTGGAGTCCTCAGGCGGCCGCGGGCATCACCGCCAACCTCCATCACGAGAGCGGGGTGCGCCACGACGGCCCGGCGGGCGACGGTGGCATGTCGATGGGCCTCGCGCAGTGGAACCGCGAGCGCCTGACCGCCTTCCGCGAGTTCGCCGGCGTCGACATCCGCCAGAGCACGCGCCAGCAGCAGCTCGAGTTCATCCAGCACGAGCTGACCGCCGGGCGCGATCGGCAGGCAAGGCAGGCAGGAGAGGTGCTGCGAGGTGCCCTTTCAGCGCGGGAGGCAGGAGCAGCCTTCTCGCGGCTGTACGAGCGCCCGGCCGGCCGGGAGGGAGAGGCCGCCTCCCGCGGCCAGACGGCAGAGAATATGCTGCCACGCCTCGTCAACCAGCCAGCACCGGCAGGCGCGGTGGCGGCGCCCAGCTCTACTGCTGCCGCACCGTCGAGGCAGACTCCGGCTCCGATCAGTGCGCCGACATTGCAGGGCTCCCCAGCCGCTGTTGCCGCTCCACAGGTCGCCGAACCGACCCGCACCCGGGCAGAAGTGGCGGCGGGAGCCGCTCAGGGGACACAGCCGGCCGCGCAGCCGGCGCCGACGGCCGTTGCTCCGGTCCCGATCGTTGTGCCGACGCCGGCCGCGCCGGTCCAGAGCCCGCTGGATGGCGCGCCCCCGCAGCGGATGAGCGGCAGCGTGGACGTCAGCATCAGCCTGGCCGGGGCGGAGCGCGGTACGAAGGTCATGGCCCGCGGCCAGGGCATCGCCTCGGTCGCGCCGCCCAGGGTCGAGCAGGCCATGCTGGACTGGGACGCGGCATGAGCGGCTCGCTGAGCAGCTGGCGCGCCCGTCTGCGGCCGGCATCGTGGCGCGGCGTGCCGTTCCAGGTTTGGGGCGGCGAGCGGATCTATGGGCGACGGATTCACGTCCACGAGTACCCGTTCAAGGACGATCCTTGGCCGGAGGATCTCGGCCGCCGGACCCGCAGCATCGCGGTCAAAGGCTTCCTCATAGGCGACGACGTGGACGCCCAGGAGACGAGCTTCGCCGAGGCTGCGGAGCAGAAGGGACCGGGCGAGCTGATCCACCCGACCCGTGGAGCGCTCACGGTCACCCTGATCGGGCTGGCTGTGTCGGATGCTTGGGACGAAGGGCGCGTCGTTCGCTTGGCGATGGAGTTCGTCGAGACCGGCGAGCGCCGCTTTCCAGCCAGCGTGACGGACGGCTTCGCAGAAGTGGGCGGGGCGGCCGACCTGCTCGACAAGGTAGCGGGGGAGGGGGGTGAAAAGGCTGTGCTCGTCACCCTTCAGCAGGGCTACGGGGGTGCGCAGAGCATCCTCCGAACCGCCCAGGGCTACGTCTCGACGGCGCGGAACCTGGTTAACAGCGCGACCAGTACCGTGCGCAGCGTCACCTCTCTGGCCAGCCTGGCCGGGCTCGGCAACCTCGGCCGGTTCGGTTCGGCCGGTGGCGTGCTGAACAGCACACTCGGGCGGGTCACCTCCATGACCAGCGGCGTCAGTTCGGCCCTCTCGCGTGTCAATTCGGCGAGGAATGCCGTCACCAGGCTCGGGAGCACGGTCATGGACCTGGCGGGCAGGCTGTGAGCGGGGCGAGCGAGCTCATCGCGGCCGTGGTGGCGCTGGTCGCCGGCGTGGCCGAGTGCGCGACCGACCCGGCAGATCGGGTGCGGCTACTTTCCCCACTGGCCACGGCGCCGACGCCGGCCGGCGGGGATGCGGGGCTGGCCGCTGTGGGCCGTCGGGCAGCGCTGGCGGCGCTGGCTCGGGCAACCGCGGCGTGCCAGCCCCGGTCCTACGATGAGGCGGAGGCACTGCGTCGCGGGAGTTGCGCCATGTTTGAGGCCGAGGAATTGGTGGCGGCGGATGCCGGGGAAGACGCGGTCGCGGCCGCGCTCCGCACGGTCCGAGGGGCGGTCGATCGAGATCTGCGCCGCCGGGCGGCGAACCTGTCGCCGCTGCGCAAGATCGAGATGAAGGTGAGCCTATCGGCGACGGTGCTGGCCCACCGCCTCTACGGCGACGCGCGGCGTGAGGCGGAGCTGGCACGGATGGCGGGCGACCCGCCTAACCCGCTGTTCATGCCGCAGCGATTCAAGGGACTGGCCCGCTGATGCCGGACGATGCTCAGGTTGTGGAAGTCCCGGAGGTCGTCGTCACCCCCGGGGCGGCGGACAGCCTGCCCCTGCCGCTCCCTGCGCCTCCGGGCGAGGTGCCGGACGACGAGCTGACCATCACGGTCGACGGGAAGATCTTCGGCGGCTGGGACAGCGTGCAGGTCGCGCGAAGCTGCGAGCGCATGCCGTCGAGCTTCACCATCAGCCTGACGGAGCGGTACCCAGGCGAGGCCGCGGAGGTCGTCATCGAACCCGGCCAGGCCTGCGTGGTGAAGATGGGCCGCGATCGGGTGCTGACCGGCTACGTTGACCGTTACGTGCCGGCGCTCGACGCGAGGCGCCACACCGTGACGATCATGGGGCGTTCCCGGGCTCAGGACCTGGTGGACTGCTCGACCATCTTCGACACCTTTCAGATCAGTGGGCAGACCGTCGGGCAGATCGCCACCACGCTGGCGGGCAAGTACGGCATCAGCGTCTCTCTCCCGGACGGGGAGGGACCTGTCGTGCCACAGCTCAACCTGCAGCTGGGCGAGACACCCTGGGACGTCATCGAGCGGCTCTGCCGCTTTGCCAAGTTCCTCTGCTACGACGACCCCGAGGGCAACATCGTGCTCCGGCACGTCTCGACTGAGCGCCACTCGAGCGGGATCCGCGAGGGGCAGAACCTGCTCTCCGCCTTACCCGACTACGGAATGGATCAGCGCTTCAGCGAGTACCAGGTCTACCCGCTCAGCGTGCTCCCGCTCATGCAGGCCGACGGCGCAGCGGGCGGCAGCGGCCTGCCCGCGCCATACGGCGAGGCGAAGGACGAGGGCGTGGGGCGGCTCCGTCGGCGGATCATCATCCTCGAGCACTCGGGCACCGGTGATATCCGAGAGGCGGCGCAGAAGCGGTCCGAGTGGGAGCAGTCCCGGCGCCTCGGCCGCTCCGATGATGTCACGGTACTGGTGGATTCCTGGCGAGACAGCGAGGGGCGGCTCTGGGAGCCGAACCGGCTGGCTGACGTGCACGTGCCCACTTGCAAGGTCAGCGACGAGACCTGGTCTGTCGTCGAGGTTGCCTATCAGCGCGGCGAGACCGGCACCACGGCGCGGCTGCTGCTCATGAACCCGCGGGGGCTCGACCCGGAGTACGACCCTCTCTTCTCCTTCGGCTGGCAAATCCGGGAGGCCGCCGGGCGAGAAGCGGCGCTGGAGGCCGGAGGAGCGAACCGCCTCAGCGGCACGGGACCAGGGGTATGAACCCTCGCCAGATCGCCGGCCGGATCGGCATGATGGTGGGCCTCGGCCGCATCATGGCGACCCGCACCGACCGCGCGACCGGGCGCAGCACGCTCACTGCCCAGGTGCGGTTGCCCGAGACGGGCGAGGTTCGCGACGACACCCCGGTGCTGTCGCTCTACGGCGTGTCCTCCCGCCCGCGGCCCGGCGCCGATGCAGCCGTGCTGTTCCTGGGGGGTAATCGCGGCGCGGGTGTCGTCATCGCCACCAGTGACGGGCGGTTCAGCATCGAGCTCGCTGAGGGCGAGGTGGCGCTCCACACTCACGACGGAAGCCATGTGCACGTGAAGCTCGGCGGCAAGATCGCGGTGAAGGCTTCGGTGGAGGTAACCATGGACACGCCTCTACTGCGCGTGACCGGCGATGTCGTGGTCGGCGGCGTCAGCCTCGTGCACCACGTCCACAAGCAGGTCCGCTCCGGCCCCGATCTTTCCGGCGAGCCGAACGCATGAGCACCATCGCCATTGCCTGGGACAACCAGACCGGCCGCGGCGACTGGGCGCGGGAGCCGAGCGGGCACTTGGCGCTCGGCGACGACATCGAGACAGCGGTGTGGATGAGCCTCTTCACCGACTGCCGCGCGACCGACGACGATGTGCTGACCGATGGTACCGACGACCGCCGCGGCTGGTGGGCGGACACCTACTCGGAGAAGCCGATCGGCAGCCGCCTCTGGCTGCTGGACCGGGCCAAGCGCCTGCCGGAGACGCTGCGCCTGGCCGAGGGCTACGCACGTGAGGCGCTCGCTTGGCTGGCGGAGGACGGCGTCGCCGCGCGGGTGGACGTCACCGCCGAGTGGGCAGGACAGACCTTCATGGCCATCCGGCCCGTGATCATCCACCGCGACGGCCGCCGCGCGGATCTCCGCTTCGACTGGGCCTGGCAGGGAACCTGAACGCATGCCTTTCGCGCGTCCCGGCTTGTCGGAGCTGATCCGGCAGGCGCTGGCCGACCTTGCCCAGGCGCTGAACGTGCCGGCCGTGCTTCGCTGGCGGCCGGAATGGGCCATGGGGCGAGCCTTGGCCGGCGTGGCGCAGGGCCTCTACGGCTACCTCGACTGGATTGCGCGTCAGGCGGTGCCGGCGACCTCCACCGGCGAGTTCCGGGCGGCTTGGGCCGCGCTGCGCGGCGTCTTCCCGCGAGAGGCATCCTTCGCCGCCGGTCCGGCCGCCTTCGTGGGCACGCCGGGCGCGATCCTCCCGGCCGGCACGCCGGTGCGGCGGGCGGACGGAAGCGCGGCCTACGTGACCAGCGCGGACGCGACCGCGGCCCTGGACGGAACAACCTCCGTGCAGCTCACCGCCAGCACCAGCGGCCCAGCCGCGAACGCACCGGCTGGCATAGCCCTGGTCCTCGGTGCCGCGGTGCCAGGGATCACCTCGGCCGGGGCCGCGGCGGGCCCGCTGCGCGGCGGTGCCGATGCGGAAGACGTCGACAGCGACGGCTTCCTCACCCGCATGCTGCTGGCCTATGCCGAGCCCGCCCAGGGCGGCGCGCCGCGGGACTACCTGGATTGGGTCTACGAGGTGCCGGGCGTAACCCGGGCCTGGGTGCAGCCGAACGGCATGGGCGCGGGCACCGTCATCGTCCGCTTCATGATGGACGAGGCGAACGCGGAGGACGGTGGGTTCCCCCAGGGCACGAACGGGGTCGCCGCGGCGGAAGCGCGGGCGGCAGCCGCCACCGGTGACCAGCTCGCCGTGGCCGATCACCTCTACCCGCTGCGCCCCACGACTGCCCTCGTCTATGCCGTGGCGCCGACGCCGTACCCGGTGAATGTCACCGTCGCCAACCTGCTCGGGCTCACACCGGCCATTCGGGCTGCTGCGGCCGACAAGATCCGTGCCATGCTGCTCGAGCGGGCCGTTCCCGGCGGGACGATCTACCCGAACGAGTTCAGCACGGCGATCGACAGCGTGCCGGGCGTGACGGTCTTCACCCTGCTTGAGCCGACCCTGCCGGTGCTGCCGCCGGTCGGCGGGCTGGTTACCCTCGGCAGCCTGAACTTCCAGTCATGATTGCCGGAACCGTCGCGGAGTACGCGCGCTCCATCCTCGACCACTTGCCGCGCGGGCGCGTGTGGCCGCGCGATCCGGACAGCACAGTCGCTACCACCGCCCGCGGCCTCGCACCGACTTTCCAGCGCCTCGATGCGCGAGCGTTGACCCTGCTGAAGGACGCCTTTCCCGCCTCTGCCTACGAGCTGCTGCCCGAATGGGAGGCGAGCCTTGGCCTGCCAGACCCTTGCTCGGGCCCGGCGCCGACGGTGCAGCTCCGGCGCGCGCAGGTGGTGGCGCGGCTTACCGCAAACGGCGGGCAAGCCATTCCCTACTTCATCGAGGTCGCTGCAGCCCTCGGCTACGACATCAGCATCGAGGAGTTTGCGCCCGCGCGGGCCGGCACGCTGCGCGCGGGTGATCCGCTGTACGGGGAGGACTGGGCGCACACCTGGCGCGTCCATGCACCGGCCGTGACGGTCACGTACTTCACCGCGGGCATCTCGACGGCAGGGGAGCCGCTCGCTGCCTGGGACAATCGGTCCCTGGAGTGCACGCTTTCTCGCATTCGCCCAGCCCACACAATCCTGCAATTCGCCTACGGGAGCTGACATGAGGCGCATCTTTCACGCGACCGCGGTGGCTTCGCGCCCCGCGGTGCCGCCGCTCGCCGGCGTCGAGGGCTTTTTCACGAACGGCGATCCGGCGGCCAGTGTCCCGGCGACCGTCGTACCGGCCTGGTGGCTCAACCAGCTGCAGGAAGAGTTCCTCAGCATCATCCTGGCGGCTGGGCTCACACCCGACGCTAACAACCTCTCGCAGGTGCTCGCAGCCATTCGAGCGCTGACGCCGACTAATATCAACCAGGTCACCTTCCTCTCCTCGGGCACCTACACGCCACACCCAAAGCTCATCCTGGCGCGCGTCCGCGTCATCGGTGGCGGCGCGGGGGGCGGCGGAGCGACGGGCGGAAGTTCCGGATCCTCGGGAGGCGGTGGCGGCGGCGGCGCGTACTCGGAGGGGACTTACTCACGTGCCACCATCGGTTCGTCTCGAGCGATCGTGGTCGGCGCGGGAGGGTCTGGCGGTGCGTTTGGAGCTTCGGGCACCAACGGTGGGTTGAGCTCGCTCGCTGGCATCATCAATGCAAACGGGGGCGGCGCGGGCGGCGGCGCTGGAGACGGTCTTATCGCAGGCGGGGGCATCGGCGGCGGTTCGGCTGGGGGGCACATCAATATTCCCGGTGCAGGTGGCAGCACTGGTGCCCTCGGAGTGGGTGGCGCCGGCGGCGGTAACCCGCTCGGCACTGGCGGGGTCCTGTCCTACCCGACCGCGGCGACGGGGGCCTATGGCAATGGGTACGGCGGCGGCGGTGCGGGAGCGGGAGCGACGCTCAACGGCCGAATTGGCGGGGCCGGCACACAGGGCGCCGTCTTCATTGAAGAACTGATCGGGAGCTGACGCATGTCGAAGCAGTACGCCATCGTCGCCATCGAGAGAGCGGCCATCGAGTTGCCGGGCATGGAGCCGCGCCAGGTTGAGGCAGGCGATGTCGTGAACGTCGTCCTCTGGGACGGAGATGCTGAGTTCGATCCGGGCCCCGGTATGGATCTCCTCCTCATCCAGGAGGGCTGGGGCGTGGTGGATGGGCGGCTGGCAGAGCTCCCGGCGCCGGAAGAAGAGCCCGCACCAGCGCCTATCCGCGTGATCCGCAGCCTCGCATTCCGTGACCGGATGCCTGTGGAGAAGCAGGCCCTGCTTTCCGTCACGGCCATGCAGGCTGCAGCGGCCGGCGACGGGGCGCTCCTCACCTTCCTTTTCAACCAGGCGGCCAGCACCACCACCAATCTCGACGACCCGCGCGTGCAGGACGGTGTCATGGCGCTCATCGCCGCCGACCTGCTGACCGAGGACGAGGCGGCCGCGCTGCTCGCCGACGGCACCCCCGAAGAGGTCGGCTGACCGCGCACGCCCGGAGGGCCACCCATGATCGTTATTCCGAAGCCGGGTCTGCAGATCGCGGACCCGGACCAGCACGATTACCTGCCCTCCGAGGGGCGGGTTGTGCCACCGACGGAGTACTGGCTCCGGCGCCTTCTCGATGAGGATGTGACGCTTGCCGATCCTGACTACTCGCCCGTCCGTCCAGTGTTCCAGCCCACCGTCCGAGGTACCACGGCTCAGCGCCCCGACCCTGCCGAGCAGGGCGACACCCGCTTCAACACCGACCTCGACAGCCTAGAGGTCTATCTCGGATCGGATGGAGGTTGGCAGGTACTCGCCGGGCTCGGTGAGGACGTCATCGCGGGCGTGCTCAGCGCGCGCCAGGATGCCTTGGATGCGAAGTCGGCAGCACAGGCTGCGGCGGCGGCTGCAACAGCCGTCGGGAACGCGGTGGCTGCTGCGGTCCAGGAAGCGACGGCTCCGCTGTCAGAGCTGATCCAGAACCTGCAAACCCAGATCTCCGCTCTGCAGGCCGGCTCGGGTTCGCCTGGCACGCCAAGCCCGCCGGTTGCCACGTCACTTCCTTACATCACCTGACCGAGGATCGCTCCAATGGCCAGCACGCCAACGGTGAAGCAGCTGCTGCTGACCACCGCCTCCAACCAGGCACTCATCCTGGCCAACCAGGCCAAGCAGGACGCCCGTCTCGACGCCATCGAGGCGGCGGTGAAGGGTACTGGCGCGCCAGTGGCCGCCGACCTTCCCACGATTAGCGGCTAGGAGCGCGCGATGAAGACTGGCCATTCGGCAAACTGGATCGGCACCGCGCCGCTCACCTTTGAGCGCAAGTGGCAGGTGTCCTCGGACGACGGCGCGACCTGGGCCGATGTAGCGACCGGGATGACCTTCTCCGACGCTCTCGAAGCGACCCACGCCGGCAAGAAGCTTCGCTTTGTCGAGATCGCGAAGAATGTGGCCGCGCCGGACGGCGTGCCGGTCTACAGCCTTCCCGTCACGCTGAGCGCGGTAGTGAACCCTCCCGCGGTTACCCTTCCCGCCCTCACCATCACCCCCGCTGCAGGGCCTTTCCAGATTGGCACCTCGTCTGTGGCTGCCGGTGCGACGTTGGCGACGATCTCTGGCGCCGCGCAGGGGGCCACGCTCTCCGTGCCGCAGGGCGAGACCCGGTACGTTCTCAACAGCGCCAAGACCGCCATCCTGGTAGGAGCTTCGGCGCTGTCTACGGCGGGCGACCTCGCGCTCGCGGTGGTTCAGACGCTGGCTGGTGCCACGAACAGCCCGCGCACCACTACCGCGACGATCACCGTCACGGCCGCGGCGGAGACGCCAGCCCTCCTCGCGGACGGCACCGGCTTTGCCTCGGCCTACGGCGGCGCGAAGATCCGCACCTCGTTCAATGGAGCGCCCGTCGCGCAGAGTGGCGGCACCGTTTCGGCCTGGAACGACCAGATCGGCAGCGCAAACTTCGGCCTTGGCCTGACCAGCGACGCGCCGCAGAGCGCGCCGACCTACACGGCGAGCAATGCCGCCTTCAATGGCCTTCCCACCATCGATTTCGATGGAAATGGCCAGCACTTGATGACACCCATGGGCAGCATGCCCGCGGCCTCCAACGGCCAGGTCGGGTATGTCTTCGTATTCTCCTACAGCTCCAACCAGCCGAACCTCAACAACTATCCCTGCGTCTTCGCGATGCGGTCGGATGGTGCGTCAAAGGCTGACCAGGACGCTGCGGGGTTCGCCATTTATACCGGGCCTGAGAGCACGAAGGTGTGGCTAGGCCATAATTTTGCGGAGACGCCGCGCACGATCGACCTGCCGCGCGACACTGCACTCGTTGGTGGCGTGCTGTTCAACAGTGGACAGGTCGAGTTCTGGGTTGATGAGGCTGTCGCCAACACGCCCTCGTCCGGTAACATCGGACCTGGCCAGCTCATCCTGGGCGGTGCAAATGAGCGCGGGGCGGGGTCTTTCGCATCTCCGAGCAAGTGCTCATTCTCGCATATCATCTCGATTACCGACATCAGCAAGTTTCACGCGGTGCGGGTGAAGCTAGGCGCGCTTCTCGGGAAGACACTGACTGATCCGAACGCGGTCCCCACTGAGCCGAGTTTCTTCTTAGCTGAGGATGCTGATCTTCAGCCCAATGCGCGGGCGCTCGATCCCAGCCTCATGCCCGCTACCTTCGTGCTGCAGAACTGGAGTTCGTCTCCAAGCGTTGGCTTCGCACGGGTCGGCATGCCGTTCGCACGCGGCGACATTCCAGCGGGTTCCGTGCCCGTCATTCGGCGTGGCGGCAGTGTGGTTCCTGTGCAGTTTGATGAGCGCACCTACTGGAAGAATGGTGACCTGAAGTTTGCTGTCGCGCATCTTCGCGACACGAACTTCGCCGGCTCGGAGAGCCGCACCTATGCTGTCAGCAGTGAGGCGGGCACCTACAACAACACCGGCACCAAGACCCCCGCCGACGTTACCTCGGGGCACGATTTCAAGGTGGCCTTCTCGTCGCTGACTGAGACGGGCAGCAGCGGCACGTCCCAGGTTGGCAGCGGCAGCTTCACCTCCAGCCTCAACGCTCACATCGGCGTAGCAACGCGGCGCGAGAAGTACCATTCCGGGCCTGTGTGCGAGAGCTGGTATGCCTGGGGCATGGCGACGGACAATGCCGGTGGTGCGCAGGACGCGCACCTCAAGTCCAACTGGTACGTGAGCCTGTGGAAGAACTCGGACGGTTCTATCTACGCACACGAGATCGCCGCCGTGAACTCGCAGGACTGGTGGAGCGTGCCGAACAAGAAGAGTCGTAACTACACGATGGCGCTGAAGGACGGCTCGACGACCATTGAGACCTACGCCAACGTCGCCCACAACTATCATGAGCAGAATATCACCTGCACAAACCAGGGTGGCAACAACCGTGGCCGTCGTCACTGGGTTGGTGGAGCGATGCCGACGCTTGTGTATAAGCCCAACAAGACTTACTGGCACAACACCCGTGTGATAGCTCCTTACGACCCCAACAAGGATGCGCCTGTCGCGATTGATCCGGCCGCCACACAGACTTATGTGCCTGGCCTAGAGTTCAATCATCGGCGCAACATCGACGGCACTGGTGCGTATGGTGGTCGTGGTCTGTACTCGAATATGGATGTCGCAGCCTTCATGCGGCAGGAAGCGGCTGATGTCGCGACTATGCGTATGAATGCACACGCCGGCCTGCATGTGTTCTATCACTACCGCAGCAACGCTAATAGGCAGCGCCCTGGGGACAGCACGGCGGACGTAGCCAATACCGTTCAATCCCTCAGCCTGAAGGTTGGCGCGGGGACGCAGGTCCCCTATGACTTCACGGCGGACGGAATGCCTGCTCCCGGCCATTGTTACATGGACGGCCGCAATGAGGCCGTGTGGAAGAACGGATATGTCGCGCCTGAAGTGTATGATGGCGTCTGGAGCACAACGACGGGGGACAGCTCCCACTCGGCCAATTACAGCGCGTTCGCTTATGCGCTTGAAGGGGAGCGTTACCACCTAGAAGCAACACTCGATCTTGCTATGGCCATGGCCCACATGCGTCTCGGCGGTGAGTTCGGCTGCTACGCCACATCCATGATGCACGAGGTGAGCAACTACACTGCCGGTGATCGCTGGGAGGGTGTCGTCATCCGAGGTCAGCAGCGTAACGGCTGGGCCCTTAGCATCATCGGGTCTGCCTGCGGTCTCATCCCTGCCACGCACGTTGCCTACAACAGCATGCAACGTTTCAACCAGCAGCAGGGCCGCTATCTCCGCAATGCGTTGGTTTATATGTCTGACGACATTCGTGCGGCTGGCGTGCATATCTCGGGCTCAAATCTGGTTACCGAGGGCGCCGAGCACTCAAGTTGGATGACGGGCCACACCTGCCTATGTACGTGGCAGAATGCGGAAATGACCGAGAATCCGCTTATGGCAGCCTACGCAGCACATATCTCGAAGCCGTCTATTCGGCTTGCAGAAAAGAACATCTATCGCAGCAACTCGTACCGCTCTGATTATCTCAGAACGGCCAAGGCATGGAACAAGAACACCAACCCATTCGGGCGTGATGCTAAGATGCGTGGGCAGACTTACGTACACCCGAATGGCAACACACTGGAGCTGCAGAGCGACGAGTTTAGTTCTGGCGAAGAACCGGGCTGGGCAGAGTTCCAAGTTGGGGACACTGTGTATGCTATGTTCGGCCCCGGCGAGGTTGCCGATGGTCTAAAGACTGGTCAGGGAGTGCCGTTGTACGTCGTCAACGTCATCTCTCCGCGTGTCGTGCAGGTTTCTCTAACTCCTGGTGGAGCACCCATCACCATGCCCGCCGACGTGGGTGTGTATGCTGGCTTGGACCCGCAGTGGACGGACCAGTACGCCGTAGCGGTCAATCCTCCGCGGATCATGGGCATTGACAGCGCATCGTTCGTGCATCGCATGTGCGTTGTGATGGCGAAGCGCGGTGGTGTCCCCGAAGCCACGCAGGAGAAGATTAATAAGTACGATACCTTCCTCGCCAATAGCACTGGCTCCGGATGGTACACCTGGTCTGTGGTTCCCTAAACGGCCGTAGGAAAGGCGAAGGCGTATAAACCTTCGCCTTTCCGGTGGTGCTTTAGAGCACCTAACGAAACCTGCTGGTGAGCGTTTTGCGGGGCATGGCGAAGCCCCTGGTTCCGGATGATCTCTGGGCGGCGATCGAGCCGCTTCTGCCGCGTGAGCGGCCCAAGCCCAAGGGTGGGCGGCCGCGGCTGCCCGACAGGGCGGCGCTGACCGGCATTCTGTTCGTGCTGCGGTCCGGCCTGCCCTGGGAGATGCTGCCTTCTGAGATGGGGTGCGGCTCTGGGATGAGTTGCTGGCGCAGGCTCCGGGACTGGCAGGAGGCCGGTGTCTGGGCTGCCTTGCACCGGGCTTTGCTGGAGCGCCTTCAGGCAGCCGGGCAGATCGACTGGCGCCGGGCTG
>NZ_JONP01000043.1 GCF_000711725.1 Roseomonas aerilata DSM 19363
GTGGCAGTGGCAGTGGCAGTGGCAGTGGCAGTGGCAGTGGCAGTGGCAGTGGCAGTGGCAGTGGCAGTGGCAGTGGCAGTGGCAGTGGCAGTGGCGCGTCGTTCGCTACGTATTGCACGTCCACAGCATTCACGAGGCACATCAGGGCAAATCTCCCTCGCCTTCCGCCGGCCGGCCGCGCTCTCCAGGGCGGTGGTAATGCGACGGGCATCAAAGCGAGTGCCAAGGACGCACGCGCCGGAGGCTGCCGCAGTGACGGCGAAAGGCAGGGCGGCGTGAGCAAGGCGACGTAGAGCAATCGCAAGATAAGCGATCGCTGAAAGCGTGAGAAGCTGGAGATGGTGAACGTTTGGTAGCCAAGCCGTCAGAGTGCCTTCGGGGCCCTCTCGCCAGAGAAGCTGTTTCTGAGCAAACTTTATGCTCTGTTGGCCGTGCGGAGGGCCACTGTAGAACAGGATAACTTGAGATGGCGATTTCAAATCAACGGACGCACTTACCGCAAAACGATTGTCGATTTGAGTGGGTGCGTACCGTAGTGGTTCAGCGCAGTCGAACCGGCCAAGAGACGGTCGAGCTGTGAGGTTATTGCGGATGGTCCTGATTTGCCGGGCGATCTACTTGATGCGAGAGATGAGGGGCAGGTAATTTTTTCTGCGGCGCAGGCGTTTCGCGAGCAGAAGTCGGCGGACCCACCTTCCGCGAACTTGCCGACCGCGTCGTAACGGTATTGGGATGGTCTAGAACAAGTCCTGCACGCCAGCTCCTCGCCATGTCCGAGGAGATCAAGCCAATCCCAGGCGTCGGCGGCATCCCGCCCGCGGACCGCATCTTCTCTCTGCTGGAGCAGGAGTTTCCAGTGGCGGACGTGCTGTGGCAGCAGCGCTCCGCCCCAAACCAAATCCTGGGCTCGGCCCTCACACGTCACTGATCGACCTGTCGCGGGCGCCCGATGGGGCGGTGCGGCTCGTCACCACGAACTTCGACCGTGTCTTCGAAGAAGCCGATCCATCGCTGGTGCCGATTATGCCGCCCACCCTCCCAGACCTAACGCGGCCTGGTGCGCTCAACGGCATCATCCACCTTCATGGCAAAGTTTCTCTCGATTACTCCGCTCCGGAAAGCCCGGAATTCGTGCTGTCGTCGGCCGACTTCGGGCGGGCTTATTTGGCGGACGGATGGGCCACCACATTCATGCGCGTGCTGATGGACCGCTACCGGATCGTGTTCGTCGGCTACTCCGCCGACGACCCACCGATGCAATACCTGCTTGAGGCACTCCAGCCCAGTGTGGCATCCGGGCGTCTGTACGCGCTTCAACAACGCGAGGCGTCGTACGCATCGGGCCTTTGGCGCCACAAGGGTGTCACGGCTATCCCGTTTGACGGCTTCCCGGCTTTATGGGAACGCTCGCGGCATGGGCGAAACGCGCTCGAGATCCGGACAGCTGGCGCAAAAGCGTTGTGTCCATGGCAGTAACCGGCCCGCGCGAGCTCTCGCCTTACCAACGTGGACAAGTAGCCCACCTCGTCTCCTCGCCCGTCGGCGCAGGCGCGTTCGCTAGGCACGAGCCCGCGCCACCTGTGGAATGGCTTTGCGTTTTCGACCCACACGTCAGGCACAGCTGGCCCCAGCTGCTGACTTGGCGGCATTCTGAGCCAAGCCGCTTCGATCCGTTTGACAGCTATGCTCTTGATGGCGAGACCCTAGCCACCTTTAGAGGCGACCACCTCGGCTTAGACCCGCAGCACGACACGCGCTGGTCGGCATTTGAGGTAACGGCTGACGAGCGTCCTAGTGCGCGGACACCCACCTTCCCGTCCCTGTGCGGCCCCGCCTCAACGGCCCCTCCGCAGCTGCCGCCGCGGCTCCGGAGGCTCGCCCAATGGTTCGGCCGCGTCGCGACTGATCCTGCAGCAGTTTGGTGGGCGTCGGGCCAGAACGCGCTTCATCCCGAGATGGCTGTCCAGGCTAGCGAAGCGCTGCGGAAGGACTGAGTTCCGTCTGACGTCCAAACGGCTTAGAGGCTCATCTTAGCGGCATTCAGCGGGCTGCATGACAACGCACGCGATAGATACGACCTTCAGGCTGCTGTCCAAACTGAGGGCTGGTCGCACCTCAGCGTGATCAGATTGGTAGATATCGAGTGTCGAGCACGGTGAGGGTTCCTGGGCCTTCCGCGCCGACCTTGCCGAGGCCGCCATGCTGTTCGCCGGGCAGCTGCCCAACATCAAGGGCCCTGAGGCCGGTCAGCCGCTCCGCCTCATGCCCTGGCAGCGGCTGATCTTTGCCAAGCTCTTCGGCTTCGTCGAGCGCGGCACCACCACGAGGCGCTTTCGCCAGGCGGTGGTCTATGTCCCCCGCGGCAATGGCAAGACCACCTTCGCTGCCCTCATTGCCCTCTACCTCACCTTCATCGAGGGCGAGGGAGGTGCCGAGGGCTATGCCGCCGCCGTCACCCGTGATCAGGCCCGCATCCTCTTTGACGCCGCCCAGCAGATGGTCCGCCGCAGCCCCGAGTTCCGCCAGGCTTTCGGGGTCGCCGAGCGGGCGAACGCCATCTACCTGGAGGGCACCGCCAGCCGCTTCGTCCCGGTTTCCTCGGATGCCAAGTCGCTCGACGGGCTGAACGTGACGGTTGCCGTCTGCGACGAGCTCGCCAGCCACCGGACGGCCCTGGTCTACGACGTCCTACTCACCGCTATGGGCAAGCGGCGCCACCCCCTCCTACTCTCCATCAGCACGGCCACCGGCAACGACACCGGCATCGGCCCCCAGCTCTGGGACTACTCCACCCAGGTGCTCGCCGGCCTGCAGCAGGACGAGCGGCTGTTCGCGCTGATCTACACCATCGACGAGGAGGACGACCCCTGGGAGGAGACCTCGTGGGTCAAGGCCAACTCCTCCTGGGGTCAGGCGGTCCAGCCGGACGCTATCCGCGCTATCATGCGCCAGGCGAGGAACAACCCCGCCCAGGAGGCCGCGGCCAAGACCCGGCACCTCAACGTCTGGGTGGGTGCCGACGAAGCCCTGTTCAGCATGAGGGCTTGGGGGAGCTGTGCCGACCCTTCTCTGACCCTGGAGGAGTTGGAAGGGCGTGAGTGCCACATCGCGGTGGACCTGGCAGCCACCACCGACCTGACCGCCCTTGCCTTGGTGTTCCCCTCCCGCGGGCCGGACGGCAGGCCGCAATACGACGTGCTCGCCCGCTGCTACCTGAACGAGGCGGCCGTGCTGGAGGCGCGGAATGCCTCCTACCCGGGCTGGGCGGCCGAGGGCTGGCTCACCGTCACGCCGGGCAACGAGACGGACATGCGGACCATTGAGGAGGACCTACGCAGCCTCGCTGAGCGGTTCCGGATCAGGAGCGTGGCCTTTGCCCTGGCAGGCGCGGCAGATGCGCCAGGCGCTCGCGGCCGATGGTCTGCCGGTGGTGGAGTTCCACATGCGTACGGCTAACCTGTCGGAGCCCACCAAGGAGCTGGGCGCTGCCATGGCGGCGGGCCGCATCCGGCACGACGGCAACCCCGTGCTGGCGTGGTGCATCGGCAACGTGGTCGGGCACCTGGACGCCAGCGGCAACGTCTACCCGCGCAAGGCAAGGCCCGAGCAGAAGATCGATGCAGCCGTGGCCCTCATTATGGCTCTGGGTCGCGCCATCAGAGGCGAGGGCAGCAGCGTCGACATGGATACCTTTCTGGCGGATCCGCTGTTCCCGTAAGGGTTACGATGAGCTTCCCGATATAGCCGCTTGGTGTGGCATTCTTCTTCCAAGAAGTGCGCCAGGAAGGTTGGGGCGCGGTCCATCCGCGGCCGCATGGCCCTGGACGGCCTGCACCTGCCCCGGGCGGCACCCTGGCGGCAGAGCTTCGAGGCGGAGCTGCTGAACTTCCCGGCCGGATGGCACGACGACCAGGTGGACGCGCCCGGACTGATCGGGCAGCTGCTGGACCGGATGATCAAGGGCAGCGCGTTAAAGCCGCAGCGTGATCAGCAGGAGGACCGCTACGCCCGACTCTTCGCCAACGACGATGACGAGGGCGTCACGTCCTGGAAGACGGTGTGAGCCCGCCCTCCGGACACCGTCACGGGCTTTGCAGTTGCACGCCATCTCGCTAGTGCTCCCCGCCGGCCTCCCCGCTTGCGGGCAAGAAGGGCCATGATGGGTGGAAGATAGCTGTGTCCTCATTCCCGCGTCTGGGCGCCATGCCGTCGGGCGCCACGAGCGGCGTCATGATGATGCTGCTCGGCGTGCTGCTCTTTGCCGTCAACGACACGCTCGGCAAGTGGCTGGTGGGCTCCTACACGGTGGGGCAGCTGTTACTGGTGCGCAGCGTCGCCGGGCTGTGCGCCATGGCCCCCTCGATCAGCAGGGCCGGACCCTATGCCTTTCTGCAGGCGCCTCGTCCGGGCCTGCAACTGCTTCGCGTGGTATTTTCCACGCTGGAGTCTGCACTCTTCTTCTGGGCTCTGACCGAGCTGCCCCTGGCCGAGGTCATGACCTACTACATGGCCGGCCCGATCTACGTGACCGCCCTCTCCCCCTTCCTGCTGGGCGAGCGGATTGGCTGGCGCCGCTGGACAGCCGTGGCAGTGGGCTTCTGTGGCGTCGTCCTCGCTCTCCATCCCTCGCCCGGCTCCCTCTCCTTCGGTGCGGTCTCCGCTCTGGCGGGCAGCTTCAGCTATGCTTGCTTCCTCATCGCCACTCGCAAGCTAGCCGGTGTACCTGGGACCGTGCTGATGACGGCGCAGCTCCTGGCGGCGCTTCTCTTCGGCACGGCGCTGGTCCTTATCCAAGGCTGGACGCCACCCGGCATCATGGACCTCGTGCTGATGCTCTTTCTTGGAATCGGATCGCTCAGCGGCAATCTTTGCGTGAACCAGTCGCTGCGGATCGCGCCAGCTTCTGTCGTTGTGCCCTATCAGTACACGCTAATCCTCTGGGGCATGCTCTTCGGCTATCTCTTCTTTGGCGAGGTGATCGGACCGCTGACAATGGCCGGAGCCGCCATCATCATCAGCGCGGGCCTCTTCATCTTCCTTCGTGAGCAGCATCTGCGCAGGAGGAACATCTGAGATCACTTCACATCAGGGATCCGCGTCCGGTTGTAGGAACCAGCACGGCAGCGCCGGCTACGTCCGACCCGGGTCAGGCCCTGACTACAGGACGGCCAAGGATAGCGCTTCAGCCCCCACCCAGGTGGCGCAAGGCGAGCAGTGGGATGAACGCGGCCAGGGCGACGGGCACCGACCAGTACTCCATCTTGATCCAGAAAAGCTTGTGTCGGCGTTGGAGCTGAACCCGCTCTCCCGTGGCTGGGTCCACAAGCTCCCGCCCCGGCTGGCTATTTAGACGTCGCCCAACAAGCCAGTTAACAGCCGCCGCTGCGATTAGCCCAAGACTGAACGCGACGAACGCAAGGTCAGGACGGCCGAGGCTTGTCAGGATCCACTGAACGACGGCGCCAACTGCAACAGCGGTCCCCACAACGAGGGGGATCACGAGAATACCCCAGCCAGACCAGATGACGAGCATGCGTAGCCTCTCACGTGTGCCTCCGGAGCGGCGGCATCCTTGGTCCTGATAGGAGCATGCACTCCCCTTCCGAGCAAACTGCCTGGCGACCGTCCCCCAAACTGCTCCGTGCCGGGGGACCGCGTGTCGCACGTGCAGCGCAACCGAACTCCTGCTACGGCAGCAATCCGCTCGTCCCTATGTTCAACACCGACCAACGACCGTTGATGGGTGGTGAACACTCCTCAGTAAAGGACAGGGCGTGCCGAACAGGTCCGCTCAGCACTCGGAGCAATCAAAAAGCGTGATTGGTCAGGCGCTCGAAAGCAGCCTCTTTCAGCGAGGCGGGCGGTCGATGTTGAGTTCGACAGTCGCTAAGCGCAATTATTCCCTTCGTGGCAATGTTCCAGTTCGGGTCCCAAGACGGGCCATAAACAGTGTTCCGGTACCCGCCGCACAATCCGACCGCCGTCGTCGCCCACCCTTCTGACCTGGTCTCAAGACGACAAGAGGAAGCTGAGCAAAATCTGAATGAACGGGCCTCCAGCGGAGATGACCAAAAGCAAGAGAATTCCTAGGATCAGGAACACCAGTAGGAGCGCCCGCCCGAGGCAACCTGCCCTGGCCACCGGGACTGGCAGAGCTTCCATTTCATAGGGCAGCGCCCCCGGCACTCCTCCATATGGGGAAGGCCGTGGGATCATGTCTCGCAAGCGCCGCGCTCGTACGTCGCGCTCTTCGCCCGTCGGCGGCGCGGAAGTGGGCCCCCACGGGTTGAACCTTCGCCTCGTGGCGGGCGCGGCCGGCGGCCGCGCGACCTTCGACGCCGGCGGCTGGACGGACGGCTGCACGGGCGACCGGGGCGGTGGAGGCGACGCGCTTCGGACAGGCCCAGCGACGCCGAACTGAGCGCCGCATTGCGGGCATTTGGGGGACGTTAGCCACTGCCCGGGATTGTGGTTGGTGCAGAAATAACGGACCTGCGCCTCGTGACAGGCGTCGCACTCGCCCGGGCCTGCCTGGGTTGTCCCGCAATTTGGGCATCGCAGGACAACAAGGCTCATCGCGGGGCCTCCGGGCTGGACGGTTCACCCGCGCGGCAGCCCGCCGACGGCTCGGGAAAGATCTCGTCGATCAGCGCCGCAGGGATGTGCATGCGGTGGACCTGCGGCACGGAGCGCTCGACGAAGCGCGCGAGCGTCGGTACGCGCTCGCGCGGGCCGAAGGCTTCGCGAGGCAAACGGCGCGACAGAGCCACCGTCGTCAGCACGGGGTGCGCGCGATAGGCAGGAGGGATGGCAAAGCGCTCCTCAACATGGTCGTGTCCCCGGACTAAATGCGTGACCGGCCGGCCGAGCCGGGCGCTGAGCTCGCAGAAGGCCGCGAAATCCTGGTAGCCAAACTGGCTTCCGCGCGAGAAGCGGTTGGGAAGCTTTCGCCGCGCCGTCGGATGCGCCCGAGTCCAGGTGAAGTCCGAGAGGCAGGCCGGGTCGTTCCAATCGCCACTTGCTGCCAGGCGTTCATGCAGGTCCGCCAACGGGAATCCCGCATGAGCGACCAGGAGGCCATCCGGCAAGAAAAGCGCGCGCGGCGCGCTCCCGAAGAACCGCACGGCGAGTTTTCCCGCACGCTCGATCCACTCGTGGCTCAGATGTCCGTTCAGGAAATCGGCGAAGTCGGCGGGCGAGACACTCGAGGCGAAGCGGATGCCGTCATATGACAGCGCCTCGTCATGGTTGCCAGCGACCACACAGACCCGCTCCGGCGCTTCAAGGATCAACTCGAACAGGCGCAGGAGAACTTCGAGGCCGTAGCCCTCGTCGTCGAACAGGTCGCCAAGGAAGACGATACGCGGCCGCTCCGCGCCCGGTCCGGTCGTCTCACGCGCGATGGCAGCGAGGGCCGCTTCCAGCGCTAGGAGGTCGCCATGCAGGTCGCCGATGATCCAGAGCGGGACAGCGGCATCTACGGTTTTCACCTGGATAACCCGGTCGTCTGGACCAGCCCTGTCGTCGTCAAAGAGCAGGCCGGGCCCGCCGGCGCGGTCGAGCAGGTCCTCCATAACCTCTACCGTCTGGCGCATCCGGGCGCGTAGGGCGGCGGGGTCCACCGCCCGCCGGATCGCGTCCCAGTCGAGATCGTGTAGGTCCCGCGGCTCCGGGATCGGGATCTCGGCAGGCGCGGCGGGGACGGGCTCCGGCGCGGGAGGCTCACTCGGGGTCGCCGCGGCCTCGGGGAGAACCGCGGGCGCCGTGCACTCGACGCCTGCGGCAGAGGGTTCGGACGGCGAGGGCGCATCCGCAGCAGGCTGCGGTGCTGCGGGCTCCAGCCCCGGCTCGCTTGGGACCTGCTCGCCGGGGACCGGCACAGCAGAAGGCTCCGGCCGGTCGCTCATCCACCAGCACGCAGGGTCAGCGGCAGCTTGGCCACGCCCTTCACCTCGCGCCCCACAGCGAGCACGTCCCCTTGGTTCAGAGGCCGGGGTGCGGTCAGGGCGCGCCCGTTCAAGAGGGTCTCGTTCGTGGTCGGGCCGACCGGCGCCAGCATCCACTGACCGGCGGGCCCGCGCTCGATCACGCATTGGCGGTTGTCCCAGAACTCGGCATCCGGCCCGAACTGCCGCATCAGGATCTTTCCTAGTTCCGTGCGAACCCTGATCCGCAGCGACCGGCCATCCCCGCCCTGAAGCTCGATCCCCTCGGAGATGAGCGGCTTTCGGGACGGAGAGGAGGTTGCAGGGGATGCGGAGGCCGAAGCCGGCTTCGGCGCTGCAGGCGCGGCTGCGGGCTTGCGGTTCCGACCGCTCAGTACAGCGTGCAGCTCCTCCGCGCTGGGCCGGGCCGCCGGGTCAGGACACAGGCAGCGATGGAGGACGGCGCTGACCTCAGCATTGCTGGCCGGTTCCGGCATTGAACCGGCCAGGGCGGGCGGCTTAGCCTCATAGGCCTGGACGCGGCGCGCATATTCCCCAGGGTCGTCGGACCAGTAGGGGTGCTGCCCAGCCAACAGCTCATAGAGCATCAGCCCACAGGTGAAGATGTCTGACGCCGGCACCGGGATCCCGCCGCGCATGAGGTGCTCCGGCGAGCGATAGTTGTCCGTGCCGACATAGCCCTGGAAGCCGTGCCAGGGGGCGCGCCGGTCCGCGAGCAGGGAGAAGTCCATGTCGATCAGCTTCAGCTGGTAGCCGGAGCCGATCGTCGGATCCTTGATCAGGTAGGCGTTCGCCGGCTTCAGATCGGCGTGGACAATGTTGGAGCTGTGGAGCGCCGCAATTCCGGCCATGAGGACCTTGGTCCAGGTGACGTGCTGTGCCCACACCGCCGGGTCACTCGTCGGCGGCCTTCCCATCCGGCGGTGCTCCTCCCGCTCCTCGTCCAGGACCTGCTGCAGATCAGCACCGTTCTCGACGAACTCATAAGCTTGGAAGTAGCAGCGCCCGCCCCACTGCGCCTCGAAGGCATCAAGCTGGCGGACCGCAAAATGCGCGGCCTTGCCGCCCAGGACGCGGGCGGAAAGCTCCTTCTGATATGAGACGAAGCCATTGTACCAGACGACCGTGGGAGCCGGCGACTTGTACTGCTTGAAGAAGACCTTCTGACCCGTGGGAGCCTGCGCGGCATAGGAGATCGCCATCATCCCCGGCCCGAACACCTTGGTGATCCGGTACCCGTGGATGACGTTGCCTGCTTTGAGCTTCTTAGCCATAGCGGGCGCTCAGGCTCTATTGGGGCTCAAAGCGCCACGGTCTCGGCTGACCGTGACACGCTGGCCGCGAGCTGCTTGAGCGTGTTCCGGAAGTTGGCGGGATCGGCTGTGAACTTCTGCAAGGCCTCCTGCGGGCTCAGCCCCTCATATTCCACGACTTCCCATTCCGACTTGTCGATCTGGCTCAGGCGGTCATAGCCCTCGAAATTCGGGGCGAAGAGGCTGAGGATAATGCGGTTGGCCATGACGACGTTCGCCACATCTTGTAGCGATCCGCCCTTGGCCTCGGGGATGCCCATCGTCTCCTTGAAGGAAGCGTCGGTGAACACGACGACGACCCGGGCGGCATCGCTCCGGTAACGCCACTTCGCGGGGTCAATGGTCTGGGAACCCTTCGGGATCGCCTCCATGGTGGCAATCTTGTAGAGCGCGTCGAGGAGCGATTCCGGCTCGTCCCCACCGCCCACCGCCGTTAACGCCCCGAGCTGCGTCTTCAGGGCCGACGCCTCGCGCACGAAGGGGTTGTCGACGATCCAGGGCAGCCCCTCCTTCACGGAGCTTTCCAGGTCCCGGTAGCCGACGACCTTGGCGCGCCAATCCTTTACGGGCGCTGCGTTGTTCGCGTCACCCCGGCTCAGGGAGTCGACGAAGGCCTCGATATTGGCGCGCAGCGCATCGATACAGGGCGCCATGCTGCCACTAACATCGACGACGAAGACGATGTCGGCGACGCCCTTTGTTTTGGCACGGGCCTGTGGAGCCTGGAGGTTCACCGCAGGCTCCGCGATGCCAGGGGCAGCCTCCGGGGCGGGCGCCGCTGCCGGGAAAGCGTCACCCGCGGTCGTGGATGCTTCGGGCATCGCTCCGGCCTCGGGGCCCGTCCCGGCCGCCGGCGCCGTTGCAGGCTCCGACCCAGCTTCCATCCCGGTGGAGGGCGGGGTTGGCGAGTGCTCAGTGCCGCTCATTCATCTACTCCGCGAATAAGGCCGAACGACAAGCGGCCGATCGGTATTCGCAGCAAACGGCATTGATGGATAGAAGTTCACCAACCCGCCGGTTTGGCATTCCGTGTTCAAGCTTAGGGCTTGAGGGGACGACGAAGCCTTCTCGGCTGCCGCAGGTAGGTTCCGCCCACTCCCGCTCACCGGTCCCGCGCCGCCATGCTCTCCTTGATCTGGGTCCTGTCCCGGAAGCTTTGCCGAAGAACTCAGCAGGGCCTGTTCACGTGTGTTCCGCGACAGGCGGCGCCACAATCCTTCACGGGGACCGCGCCGGGAGGCTGAGTGGCGCCCGCCCGCTGGCGGCCGCTGCGACAGCCGTCACGGCGTCCGCAACCATCTTCGGGGCGCCGTGGTGAACCATGTGGCCGAGGCCGGGGATCACGCGCAGGTCGCTGCCTGGTATGGCACGGTGCAAGCGAGCCGACTGCCGCCCGACATCGACGATCCGGTCCTCGCCGCCGGCCATAATGGAGACTGGCAGGTGCCCTAGCTCGCCGTAACGCTCAGCGACTGTTGCCGTCCTCGGCGTCATGGTAGCGGCGTCCTCGGCGCTGGCCTTTACCTGCCAGGGGCGAAGCATCATCGGCACTGGCACTGCCGCGGTGAACGCAGGCGGCACTGGGGCGGGCGCGAACATGTCCCGGATCATCTTCGGCGCGATCAGCCGCCCAAGCAGCGGCCCAAAGGTGTAGCGGATCACGTCACCGACCACCGGCAGGGCGGGCGGCGAGAACAGGGCTACGTCGGCCCGCGCGGTTGGGAAGTGATAGCCAGACACCAGCACGAGGCCGGACACCGCCCTCGGGTGGTCGAGGCCGAGTGCCACAGCCACCAGCGCGCCCCAGGAGTGACCGACCACGACAGGCTGGTCTATGTCGAGATGGGCGAACGCCTCGGCGAACACCACAGCCTGCGCCTCGGCTGTCCACAGCCGATCGCGCGGGCGCTCACTGTAGCCATAGCCTGCGCGGTCAAAGGCAAGGACCCGGTGTCGCTTGGCCAGGAGGTCGAAGACACCACTGGCGATCCAGTCCTCCGCGCGGACAGCGTTGCCGTGCAGCAGGACAACCGGCGAGCCATCCCTCCGTCCACCTTCGCGGTAATGCAGCTGCACGCCTCCAGCTTGGACGAAGTGGCCCTGAGGCGGGTGTTTCCGCTCAGCCCGCCGGGCACTAGCGCGGTTGAAGAGAGCGGTAGCGGCGAGTGCGGTCGTCGCGCGGGAAGTGGCCATGCGGGCTCCTCTGAACAGCGGCGACACCTCCGGCCGGACTGATTGGTCAGCTGGAGGTGCTGACGCCCGCCATGTTGCGATGCAGCGCGAAGAACGGCGGCTGCCTACCCCAGGTTGCTGGTGAAGCGGCTCATCCGGGCTCGGAAGGATCAGGCCTTCCCACCCGCCGCGGGGCGAAGCCATTCGCTGGCTCGCTGCCCGGTAGCATTTGAACTGCGCAGCGGTGCCCGACGACCGCACTCCTGGACGCCAGGCCGGAAGCAGCCATTCCGCTTTCGCCCAAACTCGGACCTGCGCCCTTTGACTGACCCTACCGGCAGCTACGCCCCGAGCCGTTCAATGACCCGCGCCACAGTCGTATGCGTCCAACCTGCTCCTCCCCGCGGCGTTGGCACGCCTCTGTCCGTCAGCGCCCGCGCCAAGCCCTGGTGCGTGGTAATCCCCATAGCCCGGAGCGCGTCCAGCTCCAGCGTGACCCGATGGGCAGTTCGGACAGCCTGCTCCGCCCGGCGCGTTGCTGCCGTAGCCGTACACGGCGGTGTTGGCGGCCTCCAGCCCCGATCCCCGCCCAGCACAGCGCCCCGCGCTCTCGCAGCCGCCAGCGCCGCCCGGGTGCGCTCCGAGATGAGCTCCCGCTCCTTCTGCGCCATCGCCGCATAGACCCGCATCATCAGATCATCGGCACCCGGCATGTCAGCGGCTCGGATAGAGACGCCCTCCTCCAGTAGCCCTGAGCGGGTGTGGGCGCGCCGGGTGATCCGATCGAGACGCGCCGCCACCAGCACCGCCCCGAGTTGGCGGCAGCGGGTCTGCGTCGCTTGGAACCCGGGCCTGCGGTCGTCCTTGCCCGAGGCGATGTCCTGGTGCTCGGCGACCAGCGTCCAGCCCTCCCGCTCGACGATGGTGCGTACGCTCGCCTGCTGCGCCTCCAGGCCGAGCCCGCTGTGCCCCTGTTCGGCCGTGGAGACACGGTACAACGCCATCGCGTATCGGGGTTGGACAGCGGGGCGCCGGGTAGCAGCCATCAGCCCTGCTTCCCGGCCGCGATGCGGTAGACGCTGTAGCTGCCCTTCGCACCCTGCGCCCCGGGCCCCACCTGGCGTACCCGCTCCAGAACCTCGACCGTGTGGCCCTTCCCCTTCAAGCCCGCGAGGAAGCCGCGGACGGTGTGATGTGCCCAGCCGGTTGCCTCCATGACCTGGGCAATAGTGGTGCCCTCTGCCCGGCTCAGAAGGGTGAGGACGGCCTGTTGCTTCGTGCGTTCACGTGGTCGGCGGCGAGCCGAGGGTTTACGATCCGGCCGACTTGCCATGCTGCGGCTCAGAGCAGCCCTGAGCGGCTCGATGGAAGCTGACAGGGCGGAGCGTTCCACCCCCGGCATCCCAGGCCACTAGCAGGGCGGTTGCAGCGTCTTGCAGCGTGCTGCGAGGCTGTGGCTGGGCAACGGGCAGCACCTGGGCCTCTGACGCGGCTGTGCTTGTCTTGCCTGCCTCTCTACCCTCCTGCACCACTTGAGCGGCCTCTCCGGCCAACTCCACCGTGCTCCGCTCACCGACTGCCGTCAGCCCGGCTGCGGCGATCCGCAACACCCTCGTAGCGCTGCCGCTTGGATCGGGACCCTCCTCCAGCAGCCCGGCCCTCAGCATGCTCTGGAACACCGAATTCCGGGCTGCAGCGGGCAGGTTCGAGGGCGCCTCGGCCAACCCTGCCGAGTGCTGAGCGGCGGCGCTGAGGATCTGCGCCTGTGTGGGGGAGAGCGGCTTCGTCATCGTCAGGTCCCTGGTAGGACCCGGTCATCAGGTCCTACGACCCAGAGCCCTGACGAGAGCCGGTCAGGGTACGCGGCAGGGAAATGCAGCAACCCGCGCCCGACCATTTGCTCTGGTTTGAGAAGCAAGCAAGCGCCTCAGTAGCGCATCCCCACAAGGAGCTCGGCGCGGCCATGCAGGACGGGCCGCATCCGGCATGACGGTAACCCTGTGCTGGAGTGGTGCATCGGCAACGTGGTCGGGCACCTCGACGCCCGTGGCAACGTCTGCCCGCGAAGGCACGTCCCGAGCAGAAGATCGGTGCCGCCGTGGCTCTCATCATGGCGCTTGACTGGGCCATCAGCGGCGAGGGCAGCAGCGTCGATATGGATGCCTTTCTGGCCGATCCGCTGCTCTTGCATGGCACCAGAAAGGTCGCATTCCCTCCGCCCCTCGCTGGTAGCCGTTAGTACATGGTCAGCAGGGGGGCCGTTTGTGCGGCCGTCAACAGCAAAACCCCCTCACCGCAGACGTCGGCGTCTCCTGCTCCCAGACTGCGTGACGTTCACCGCTCGTCCCGTTAGCCTGCAGGTCGGCCCAGAGCGCCGCTACTGGGCAGAGAGGAGCGGAACGCATGTCCGACCCAACCACTCTCGCCGAGGCTGCGCCGCAAGCAGCCGAACACTTCGACGTCATCATCGTCGGGGCAGGTATGTCCGGCATCGGCGGGGCCTACCACCTCGCGAGGCGGTGTCCAGGGATGTGCTTCGTCATTCTCGAAGCGCAGGCGAGCTTCGGCGGGACCTGGATTTCGCACCGATATCCCGGCCTCCGGTCCGACAGCGACCTTTACACCTATGGGTACAGCTTCAAGCCCTGGACGGGCGCGCCGATCGCGACGGCGGGTGAGATCCTGAACTACATGTCCGAGGTCATCGAGGAGAACGATCTGGGCCAGCACGTCCGCTACCGCCACAGCATCACCGCCGCGGCTTGGTCGAGCGAGCGGAACCTTTGGACGCTGCGGGTCACCCGTACAGACACAGGTGAGGAGGTCCAGTTCACCAGCGGGTTCCTCTGGATGTGCCAGGGCTACTACCGTCACGGGGAGGGCTACACGCCGGATTGGCCGGGGATGGACCGCTTCCGTGGGCAGATTGTCCATACCGAGACATGGCCGGAGGACCTGGAGTACCGGGACAGGAAAATTGTGGTTATTGGCTCCGGCGCTACAGCGGCGACTCTGATACCGGCCATTGCCGGGAGAAGCGCCCACGTCACCATGCTGCAGCGCTCACCGACCTACTTCCGGATTGGCCGCAACGCCATCGAGATCGCTGATGAGCTGCGCGAACTAGGCGTCCAGGAGGACTGGATCCACGAGATCGTCCGCCGCAAAATACAGTATGAGCAGGCGAAGTTCGCCCGCCGTGCTTTCAGCGAGCCTGAAGCAGTGAAACAGGAGTTGCTCGGCCAGGCCCGCTCCTATCTCGGGCCGGACTACGATCTGGATGCACACTTCACCCCGCGATACCGGCCCTGGCAGCAGAGGATCGCATTCATTCCAGACGGCGACCTCTTCAGGGCCATTCGGGATGGGGCAGCCTCCGTGGTCACCGACGAGATCGAGACCTTCACGGAGACGGGGATCAAGCTAAAGTCGGGCGGGCACCTCGAGGCCGACATCATTGTTTCGGCCACTGGCTTCCACCTCAACGTGCTCGGCGATATCGGATTCTCCATAGACGGGGAGCCGCTGCGGTTCTCGGATTGTGTCACCTACCGAGGCATGATGTTCACCGGTGTGCCGAACCTGGTCTGGGTCTTCGGGTATTTCCGGGCAAGCTGGACCCTGCGCGTGGATATTGTATCCGACTTCGTCTGCCGCCTGCTTCAGCACATGCATGAAACCGGAGCCCGGAAAGTCACAGTGGCGCTGCGTCCCGAAGATCAGGGGATGGCGCTACTGCCCTGGGCAGACCCGGAGAACTTCAATCCTGGCTACCTTCTACGTGGCCTGCACCTCCTGCCGAAGCGAGGTGACAAGCCGGAATGGCAACACACGCAGGATCACTGGGCCGATGGAAAGGCGTTCCCTAACATCAGCCTCCGTGATCCCGCCTTCGTCTACGAATAGCTCCTGCCCGCGATGCGGGGGCGCTCGCACCTCGTTTTTTGACAGGGATGACTGATGCCGCTCGATCCCGCAGCCATTGCTGTCCTGTCCCTCCTTAGGGAGATCGACCGCCCACCGTTGGAGACGCTCACACCGGCACAGGCGTGAGAGGCATCCGCGAGATCTCGTGCTGCCCTGCAGCCTGAAGGGGAACCGGTCGCAGAAGTGGAGGACCTGACCTGCCCTGGCCCTGAAGGGCCGGTCCGTCTGAGACGCTACCGCGGCGCAGGGACGGGTGATGAAGCTTTGCCCTGCCTCCTCTTCATGCACGGGGGCGGCTGGGTGATCGGCGGCCTCGACAGCCATGACCAGCCCTGCCGCCTGCTCGCCAACGCGGCGCGCTGCTGCGTCATCGCAGTAGATTACCGCCTTGCGCCAGAGCACCCATACCCCGCTGCTGTCGAGGACAGCGCCGCGGCCTTGACCTGGGTTGAAGAAAACGCGGCACGTCTTCGCGTTGACCCCGACAGGATCGCGCTGGGCGGCGACAGCGCCGGCGGCAACCTCGCCACGGTGCTGGCCCTTATGGCGCGCGACGGCACCGTCCCGAAGATCAGCTTCCAGTTACTGCTCTATCCTGCAGTCGACATGGCGGGCGAGCGGCCGGCGTACCAGCGCTTCACGGAGGGGTTGATCCTTACCGCCAAGACAATGCGGTGGTTCTACGACCATTATGTGCCCGACCGCGCGCCGACTAGGTGGCGTGGACAAAGCTGATCCATAGCCTGATTGCAGCGAGCTGGACGAAGCCGAGGAAGCTGCTGGCGGTGTGGTCGTAACGGGTGGTGACACGACGGTAGTTCTTCAAGCAGTTGATACAGCGCTCGATGGGGTTGCGCAGAGCGTAGACCGGCCGCTGGACGCTGTGCTGGACATGGCGGTTACGCTTGCTGGGGATCTCCGGCCTTCCGCCGCGATCGCGGACGTCCTGGCGGATGGTATCGCTGTCGTAGCCGCGGTCAGCGAGCAGGATGCCGGGGTCGCTGCCGCGTTCGTCTATTAGCTCGGCATAGGCGGTGCTGTCGTGCGCCTCGCCCGGCGTCAGCGTTAGGCCGATTGGCGGGCCATGGACGTTGGTGCGGAGGTGGATCTTGGTCGAGAACCCACCGCGCGAACGTCCAAGACCGTGGCGATGAGTCCCCCCTTTGCGCCCGCCGCGCAGTGGTGGGCGCGCACGATGGTGCTGTCAATCATCTGCAAGACGTCGGCATCGCCGCCGCCATCGGCCAAGGCTTGCAGCAGCACGTCCCACAGACCCGAGGTGGTCCAGCGGCGGTATTGCCGGTGGACGGAGTTCCAGTTGCCTAGCTCAGGCGGCAGGTCGCGCCAGGGAACGCCGGTGCGCGCCACCCAGAACACTGCATCCAGGATCCGGCGATGACCGCCCGGCGGACGGCCGCGAAAAGGACCGCTCTCCACTACGAAGGGCTCGAAGAACGCCCACTCATCATCCGTCAGCAAGCCGCGCAGCACCGCCGCCTTCACCCAGGAGGCAACCTTGAATCACCTCAGCCCTGCAGCGTGAAGCACCTTTGTCCACGCCGCCTAGGCGAGACGGTAACCTTACGGGCCCGGCCCCGAGCACCTGGGCAATTCTCCTGATCGCAGCACGACTGTCTTAAGATTTGTGGAAGCCGCTCACCAAGCAGTCAGGTTACGACAGCAATCTACCTCCGGGCTCCTCTAAAATTGTGCCAGCATGAAGTGAGCCGCCGGTAAATCGTCCAAGGTGTCCATGCCACACCCATACGTTGTAGAACGCGCATCGACTTCGTGCAGGCAAGCCTCCTTTTACTCTGAACATACGGCATTCAGAACGTTATTTTGAACGCGACACCTTTGGACGACACGCTTGTGCTGCAGGCTGAAACTTAACTTACAGAAAGCTCGTTCTTCTGCGGCCCTGGACAGTCGGCTCTCGATAGCCGAACCGCCACCTCAGAAGCGGGAACATGCAGTTGCCCGAAGCTCATGCTGACGCCACCTTCAGTGGCGCTGTGACGGCGCCTGTTCGCCGTTCGCCCTTATTCCAGCGCGCCGTGGCCGGATTTGGCTTGCTGCTCGCAGCCTTGACCATCTCCACACCTGCTGAGGCAGGACGCCAAAGGGCGTCTCGTTCGGATGTCGCTCAGACTCGTCCGCATGCTGCACCGCCGATGCCCCGGCAGGTTGCCTCACGGTCCGCCCGCACGCGGACGGCTGAAGGTCCACAGGCCCCGCGCTCAGGACGTACATCGTTCCGTAATCTGCCCACTGCACCGCGAGTAGCGACGCGCAGTGTCGATCGGTCGGCCGTTGTTGCAGCACTTTCGGGAGCCGAGCAGGTCACGGGTGTCGGCTCATCCGTCCTGCACGCCATTGCGGCGAGAGAAAGTCAGTTCAATCCGACCGCAAAGAACCCGCTCTCGTCTGCCCGCGGCCTCATGCAGTTTACCCGGAGCACTTGGCTGGAGGTTGTGCGGGACTTCGGCGAGCGACACGGCCTTGGCGGCTATGCCGCAGCGCTGCGCACTGACCGTGCCGGGAACATCACGACGCGTGACCCTCGTGTCCTTACAAGGATCTTGCAGATGCGCGATGACCCTCAGCTCGCGGCGGTGATGGCGTCCGAGCGGATCGGGCAGCAACGCGCTATCCTGGAGCGTGAGCTTGGTCGTCCCGTCAAACCGGCAGATCTCTATCTGGTGCATATGCTTGGTCCTCAGGGCGCACGCCGCTTCTTGGCAGAGCTTCGGCGTAACCCTGCTGCCTCAAGTACCACAGTGGTTGGTGCGGCCGCCCGGCCGAACCCGGGTGTGTTCGAGCGGCATGGCCGCAGTCTTCCTTTATCGCAAGTCTACCAGGAGGTTGCCGAGCTGATGCAGCCTCGTGCAACTCTCGACGGGCGACCTGACGAACGGAAGCAGGTCGAGGCTCCACCCGCGGTAGCGGTGCTGGCATCGACTGCACCGTAGCTGGGCCGCATCTCTGCAGTGCGGAATTATATTCGCTCAATGCGGCACGCAACATAAAATCCGAGTTCTATGTTCTGTAAGCGCCTGTGCAAATCGAGGGTGGCGGCGAGATGTAGGACGCCGAGGAAGCTGGAGGCGGTCTTCTCATAGCGTGTCACGCCGGCGCGCCACTCCCTGAGCCTAGCCCAGAGCCGCTCGACGCGGTTGAGGTTGTTGTAGATACAGTCCGGGCGGGCGATTGGAGATTCGTTCATCTTGGGCGGGGTTGCCGGCCGCGCGCCGAGATTCCAGACGTGCTCGCGGAAGGCGTGGCTGGAGTAGCCGCGGTCGGCCACGGCGGCACGCCAGGGAGGGCCGCGAGGAGCGGGATGGTGTGGGGAAGCTCGTGGGCGTGCTCGGGCGCGAGGGAGAAGGCGACCGGCCATCCCGCACTGTCCGCGATTACGCAGACCTTGGTGCCGAAGCCGCCACGAGAGCGGCCAAAGGCCTCACGCTCGTCCCGCTCCGGCGCTGTTGCGCCTTTTTGGCTGCCCCTGCCGCCTTCTGGTGTGCACGGATCGAGGTGCCGTCGAGGAGGGTCAGGCCGAGCCCGACACCCCTCTCCTGTACCAGGGCGAGCAGACGTTCCCAGACGCCGAGGCGCGGCCAGCGAATAAAGGTTTGGGCCGCCAGCCCGTGGCGTTCGGAGCAGTGCTCCGAACCCACCATGGGCCCTCCTCCACAGGCAGGGCTCGCCACTTCGCGCCATTGTCGTGCCGCCAGAAGATCGCACCGATGGTTCGACGCAGGTGCTGCGGCGGCACCTCGGCGTGCGGGCGACAAGCCTCGATCAGTGGCTCCAGCAACGCCCACCCTCGTGCGTTAGCGCCATCTCGTTCTCCGCAAACTCAAAGAACGCGGGCATCGCGCCAAGGATTCAGGCGCTAACAGGCCTAAAAGTCGGCACCTTCTGGGGTAAGCTCCGTTTTGCGGAAGAACCACAACAGGAAATAGCCTTCATTTATCGCAAACACCAACCAGGTGCATCTACAGTAGGCAGAGACGATAACGAGAGGTCAGATGGCGGCGCAGTAGTGATACGCAGAACCCTTGACGCCTCACGGCAGACCTTCAAGCTTTCAGATTATCGCCGTGGAGATGACGATGCTGCGCCTCTTAGCTAGGTTGCCTAGTCTCGCCCTCGCCGGATCCCTGTTCGCCTTCGGCGCACACGCGCAACAGCCCGCCCCATCGATTCCACCTGGTCCGCGGGTGAGCATCGTTGCCATCACCCAACCTGTACCGACCAACACGCAGTTCACCATGGTGGACGTACCCTATCTTCGCGAGATGGCCTCGCGCACAGGCGGCCGGGTGAACGTCACCCTCGCCTCACATGCCGAACGCAGCCTGGGCGGGGCGGAGATCGTGCGGCTTGTTCGCTCTGGGCAGGCCGAGATCGGCGCCGGCACGCTTTCCACCCTCGCAGGTGACGTCCCCATCCTCGATGGGGTGGACCTCTCAGGCATGGCACCGCGGATCGCCGACGCACGGCGCATAACTGAGGGTCTGATGCCGATCGCCAACCGCGATCTCGAGCGGTTCGGCGTTCGCCTCGTCATCATGTATCCCTTCCCGGCCCAGGTGCTCTTCTGCCGCTCGGCCTTCCGGTCTCTCGATGACCTGCGCGGCCGCAAGATCCGTACCTTTGGGGCCTCCTTGGTGGACCTCGTTGGTGCGCTCGGCGCCCAGCCTGTCTCGATCGGCTTCCCCGAGGTCTATTCGGCGCTGGAGCGGGGCGTGGTGGATTGCGCTGTTACCGGCACCGGCAGCGGTGCTGCCGCGCGCTGGCCCGAGGTCTCCAGCCACATTTCCGACCTGCCCCTCTCCTGGGCAGTGGCCGGCTACATGGTAAATCTTGCCTGGTGGAACCGGCTAGACCCCGCAGTGCGCGCCCATCTCGAGGCCACCTTCAAGGAGATGTCAGACAAGCTCTGGCAGCTCGGCGACGAGGGCACGCGCGACGGCATCGACTGCAACATCGGCAACCGTGAGGCCTGCCGCCTGAACCAGCTCGCCCCGCGCCCGATGACAGAGGTGAAGAGCACGCCCGAGGAAGCCGCCCGCCTGCGTAGCATCTTCGAGCGCACGGTCCTGCCGAATTGGGTCGGCCGCTGCGGCGCGCGCTGCGGCGAGATCTATAATCAGGTCATCGCCCCGATCAGTGGCGTCCGCTTCGGCGGATGACGCATCCCCTCCTGCGCGCCGCGCGGGGCCTCTCCGCAGGCACCGCGCGCGTCGCGTCAATTATGGCGCATATCGCCGGCTGGAATTACGTGGCCTGCGCCGTCTTCATCACCGCCGACGTGCTCGGACGCAGCTTTCTCGGCATCTCCTCCGCCGCCACTACCGAGATCACCGGATACATGCTGGCCGGCGGCATCGCCTGGGGGCTGGCGCACACGCTGGCGCGCCGCGCGCATATCCGAGTGGATGCGCTAGTGAACCGCCTTCCGCCGCGGCCGCGCGCCGTGCTGCACATCCTCGCCCTCGCCCTTCTCGGCATTTTCGTCGGATTCTGCGCCTGGGCTGGCTGGGCGCTGCTAGACGAGAGCCGGCTCTTCGATGCTCATGACAACAGTGCTTTGCACGTGCCGCTTGCCGTGCCGCAGGGCATCTGGGTCTTCGGCCTTGCCGCCTTCTGCGCGATGATCGCGGTGTTGCTGCTTGAATCCATGCTCGGCCTCCTCCTCGAGGGTCCGGCCGCGGTGGACGCGCTTCTCGGCCCTCGCGGGCTGGATGACGAGACGGAGGAAGCGCTGGAGGCCGTCGCCATGGCCCGGACTGGAGGGAGCCCCCGATGATCGCGGTTCTCTTCCTCCTCCTCCTGCTCGGTGCCGCCGTCTTCGCGGCGGCCAGCGGCGGCCAGGCCGTGCCGGTGGTGGAAATCCTCGCACTGATCGGCGTCTTCCTCGTCTTCTTCGGCGCAGGCGTCTATGTGGCCGCAGTGCTCGGCCTGCTCGGCGTCCTTGTTGGCCTCGCCTTTTCCGACAGGCCCTGGTGGCTGTTCGCGGGGCAGACCCTATGGTCGCCGTCCAGCAACTTCGTCCTCGTCGCCGTTCCGCTCTTCCTGCTGATGGGCGAAATCCTGCTGCGTGCTGGCCTCTCGGACCGGCTCTACAAGGCGCTGAACCTCTGGCTCGGCCGCCTGCCCGGTGGGCTACTGCACACGAACATCGTCGCCTGCGCCGTCTTCTCTGCCATCTCCGGCTCCTCAGTCGCAACGGCCGCGACCATGGGCTCTGTCGCCCTGCCCTGGTTCTCCGGCACGCGCTACAGTCAGCGCATGGTTCTGGGTTCGCTGGCCGCTGGCGGCGCCCTCGGCAACCTTATCCCGCCAGGCATCACCTTCATCATCTACGGCCTGATCACCGAGACCTCTGTCGGCGCCCTCTACGTCGCCGCCCTCATCCCCTCCATTCTCGTCACGGGCCTCTTCCTCGGCGTCATTCTCATCCATGGCTTGCGGCACCCGATGGAGCAGGCCGCGCCCATCCCGCTGCGCGAGAAGCTGCGCGGGCTGGTCGATCTCGGCCCCACCATGTTGCTCATTCTGATCGTGCTCGGCAGCATTTATGGCGGTTTGGCCACCCCCACCGAGGCGGCGGCGCTCGGCGTAGTTGGCGCGGCCAGCTTCGCGGCGCTGGACGGCAAGCTGAGCTGGCGCATGCTGCATGCCTCCGCTGAGGCTACGGCTCGCAACACCGCGCTCCTCGGCCTCATTCTTTTCGGTGCCTACCTGCTGAACTACATCCTCACCAGCATCGGCGTGCCGCAGGCCATGGCGGGGATGATCGGCGGCCTTCCCCTACCGCCCTGGGCCGTCATGGCCGCTATCATGATGCTCTACTTCGCCCTCGGCACCTTCATGGAGGGTTTCTCCATGATCATCACAACCGTCCCCGTGGTCTTCCCCATCGTCGTCGCGCTCGGCTACGATCCCATCTGGTTCGGCGTCATCGTCACCATGCTGGTGGAGATCGCCCAGATCAGCCCACCCGACGGCACAGTGATGTACGTGCTGCAAGGCATGCGCCGCCCGCCCGGCCCGATCAGCGACGTCTTCACCGGCGTGCTGCCGTTCCTCGCCGCCTATCTCGTCGCCGTAGCGATGATGCTGGCGTGGCCCGGCCTAGCCTTGTGGCTGCCGAGCCTGATGAACTGAACTGACGGTCCGAAAACAGGAACCCACCCTTGTCCGAATTAACGAGGCCCGTCCGCATCGCCGTGGACATCGGCGGAACCTTCACCGACCTGCAGGTGCTGGACCTGCGCAACGGCGCCGTGCGCGCCTGGAAGACGCCCACCACCCCGCTCGACCCCTCCGAGGGGCTGCTGCGCGGCGTGCGCGAGGCCGCCGCGCGCTTCGGCTTCACGCTCTCTGATGTCGGCTTGCTGCTGCACGGCACCACCATCGCGACCAACGCGGTGCTGGAGCGCCAGCTCGCCCGCGGTGCCCTGCTGACTACCGCAGGCTTCGAGGACGTGCTGGAGATTACGCGCCACTACCGCCGCGACCTCTACGCGTTGGACCCCGACCCCTACCCCGTGCTGGTGTCGCGCGACCGACGCCTGGGCGTGGCCGAGCGCATTCGCGCCGACGGCAGCGTGGAGTGCCCGATCGACGAGGCGGCCCTGCCGGCGCTCCTCGCGCGGCTGGACGCGCTGGAGGTGGAATGCGTCGCCATCAGTCTCCTGCATGCCTACGCCAATCCGGTGCATGAACGGCGCCTGCGCGACCTCCTCCTCGCGGCGCACCCCGGCCTCGCCATCTCGCTCTCCAGCGAGATCAGCCCAGAGATCAGGGAGTATGAGCGCAGCTCCACCACCGTGCTGAACGCGCTCCTCATCCCCGTCGTGCGTGCCTATCTCGCGCGGCTGGAGCGCCGCTTAGGCGAGGACGGCTTCGCCCCCACCGTCTTCCTCGTACAGTCCAACGGCGGGGTCTGCGGGCTACGGCGCGCGGCGGAGCAGCCAGCGCGCCTCCTTCTCTCCGGCCCGAGCGGCGGCGCCCTGGCCGCGGAACGCCTCTCCCATCTGCTGGACCGCCCTGACCTGGTGGCCGTGGACATGGGCGGCACCTCCTACGACGTCTCGGTGGTGCTCGGCGGCCGCGTCTCCGTCGTCACCCAGGGCGAGGTGGACCGCCTCCCCGTCCGCCTGCCCATGGTCGAGATGCGCACCATCGGCGCGGGGGGCGGCTCCATTGCATCGGTGAGCTCGGGTGGCCGGCTGACAGTCGGCCCGCGCTCCGCCGGCGCGCGTCCCGGCCCCGTCGCCTATGGGCGTGGCGGGACAGAGCCCACGGTGACGGATGCAAACTTGGCGCTGGGCCGGCTGGACCCCGATTACTTCCTCGGCGGCACCATGGCGCTTGACATGCCCGCCACGCGCCGCGCCATCGCCGGGCGGATCGCGGCCCCGCTTGGCCTCGGCGAGGAGGAGGCGGCCGAGGGCATCCTGCGCGTCACCGACGGCGCCCTGGGCGCCGCCGTGCGCCTCTCGCTCTTCGAAAAGGGGCTGGACCCCCGCGACTTTACCCTGCTCTCCTTCGGGGGCGCCGGCGGGCTGCACGCCACCGCGGTCGCCGAGGAGGTAGGAATCCGCGAGGTTGCCTTCCCCCGCGAACCCGGCACGCTTTCCGCCTACGGCATCCTCTTCGGCGACCTCGTGCAGGACATCTCTCGCACCCGCGTGACCCCCGCCACGCCGGAGGGCTTGGCCCCGCTGGCCACGCTCCTCGAAGAGCTCCGGGGCGAGGCCGAAGCACGGCTGACGACCGACGGCGTTGCGCCGGACGACCGCGCCATCGAGGTCTCGGCCGACATGCGGTACCATGGCCAGGCTTTCGAGCTTCTTATCCCCTGGGGCGACGTGGCCGCTCCGGACGAGGCAGCGCTCGCCCGCCTGCTCGCCGCCTTCCATGACACCCACCGCCGCCGCTTCTCCTACGCGGATGAGGCGGAAGCGGTGGAGATTGTCACACTGCGCGTCTCCGCCATCGGCCGCCTGCCACGCCGCGAGGCCGCCGAGGCTCCCCCGGCCGCGCGCCCGGCCCGCAAGGGCACCCGGCGCAGCTGGGAGGGCGGCGCCTGGCGCGATGTTCCCGTCTGGGATCGGGAGGCGCTTACGCCCGCCGACCGGATCGAGGGTCCCGCTCTGGTTGAGGAAAGCTTCGCCACCCACTGGATCGGCCGAGGCTGGACCGCTTCCCTCGGGCCCACCGGCGCGCTCCTTGCGCGACGTGGGGCGGAGACGGCCCGCGCCGTGCAGACCGCCACCCTTGGGCCGGTGGAGATCGAGGTGATCCGCAACGCCCTCACGGCTGCCGCGGCGGAGATGGACGTGACGGTCTGGCGGACCAGCCGCTCCACCATCGTGCGTGAGCTGCTGGACTACTCCACCGCCGTTTTCGACGCGGATGGCAACAACCTGGCCCAGTCTGCGCGCATCCCAGGGCATCTTAACTCCATGAGCCACCTGCTACGCGAGTTGCTGGACAAGCACGTGGACGCAGGGAGCTGGGGTCCGGACGACGTGGTGGCCACCAACGACCCCTATTGTGGTGGGCAGCACCTGCCGGACATCGTCACCTACAAGCCCGTGTTCCACGAAGGTCGGCGCATTGCCTTCGTCGGCACGCTCTGCCACCACATCGACATGGGCGGCTTGGCCGCCGGCTCCTATGCCGCGACCGCGACCGAGATCTTTCAGGAAGGCCTACGCATTCCGCCGCTGAAGATCGTCGAGAATGGGAAGCCAAATGCCGGCGTCTGGGCGATGATCCGTCAGAACGTGCGGAAGCCCGCACTAGTCCTGGGCGACCTTGCCTCCCAGCTCGCCAGCCTGGAGGTGGGCGCCGCCGCCATTCGGCGCCTCGCCACCCGCTACGGCGCGGATGGCATGATCAAGGCCGGGAGCTGCATCCTCGACAACAGCGAGGCCGCGATGCGTGCCGCGATCGGTCGTATGCCGGACGGTATCTACGAGTTCCAGGATTTCCTCGACGATGACGGGGTGGTGCTAGACCAGCCGCTGCGCCTGCATGCGCGTCTGGAGATCGCGGGGGACTCTATCACCGCCGACCTCTCCGGCTGCTCGCCCCAGGCCAAGGGGCCAGTGAACGCTACCCTCGCCTCCTCGGCCGCCGCCGTGCTCTTCGCGGTGATGTCGGCGAGCGACGAACCCTTGGCCGCAAATGCCGGCTGCTATCGCCCGGTGAGCATCGTGGCACCCGAAGGCCTTTGCGTGAACGCCCGCCATCCAGCGCCGGTGGCACATCGCGTCGCGGTCAGCCACCGCCTGCTCAACGCCGTCCACGGCGCGCTGCACGGGGCGGTGCCAGACCGCATCCCGGCCGCCTATTACGGCAACTCCTACGTCTGCACCTTCCAGACGGTAGCGGCGGACGGCTCGCGCGAGGTGCTGGTGGAGATCGAGATCGGCGGGTCGGGCGCCCATCCGCGCAAGGACGGAGTGAACGCCTACGCCTCGGGCATGCACAACAACAGCAACATTCCCGTGGAAATGATCGAGAGCGGGATGCCACTGACCATCGCGGCCTACGGCTTGCTGCCCGGCTCGGGCGGGGCGGGGCGGCGGCGTGGCGGGCTCGGCCTGTTCCGCGAATGGCGCGTGGACTCGGAGAGTTGCATCCTCACCACCAACATGGACCGCTTCCATCACGCCCCCTATGGCTTGGCGGGCGGGCACCCCGCATCACTCGGCCGGCTGCTGCTGATCCGCGACGGGGTGGCGACACCAATCCGGCCCAAGACCGACGGCCTGCTGCTTCGGCGCGGAGACGTTGTGCGGCTGGAAACGTCCGGCGGCGGCGGCTTCGGGCCACCGCCGGAGCGGGATCCCAGGTTGGCTATGGAGGATACAGCGCTGGGCTATGTCAATGCGGCGGAGAGTGCAGGCTTGGCTACGGCCTGAGATGATCCCCAGAGAATGTTTGCGCCCGGTTCCTCTCGCTGCTCCAACTTTCCACGAGACAACTTTTCTCTGGCAGGTTGGGATCGCGCTTCTCCGTGTGTTCTGGCCTCACTTTCCGCATACAGCTTGATACTTCGAGTGCCGAACGAGCGCCGTTCTGCCTCTCCAGAGAGGCCACTGTCTCCGAAGCTTGGGACTTGGACGGTTTAGTCTACAAGGTTTAGCGCCTTGTAATCACTTCATCTTTGATCTGCGCTCCCGTCCGGAGTTGGTGTTGCTGTCGCCCTGGCGATCGCAGTTCCAGCATAAGTTGGGC
>NZ_JONP01000044.1 GCF_000711725.1 Roseomonas aerilata DSM 19363
GACCGGCTGGTCGCCGAGGTGAAGGTGGCGCCCACCGACATCGACATGGTCCATGGCGGCCTGCAGGCCGAGGTCCGGCTGCCCGCCTTCAAGCAGCGCCTCGTACCCTTCCTGAACGGCGAGGTGACGGTGGTCGCGGGCGACGTGACCGTCGAGGACCGCACCATGCAGGAGTACTATAAGGTGCGGATCTCCATCGACGACGACCAGCTCGCCCGGCTGGACGGCGTGGTGCTCCGCGCGGGCATGCCGGTGGAGGCGCAGATCCAGGTCGGGCAGCGCTCCTTCCTGCGCTATATGATCCAGCCCGTTCTCGACAGCTTCCACCGCGCCTTCCGCGAACAGTAGGACCACGATGGCCGAGCTACCGACCCTTTTCGCCGACGGCGTGCTGGAAGCCACGGTGCGCCACGGCGTGGCCCGCCTGAAGCTCGCCATCCAGGACGGCAACGGGAAGCCCTCCACCACGGGGCTGCTGGTCGTGCCGCTCGCACAGCTTCCGGCCCTGGCCGGATCGATCGCGCGTCTGCTGCGGGAGGTCGAGGCGAAGGCCCGGGACGTCCAGGCGGCCGAGCCCCCCGCCCCGGCGGCCGAGCCCGAGACGCCGGCCGCCTTCCGGTTCGGGGGCTGATGCGGGCGAAGCTCGGCTGGGCGGGGCTCCTCCTCGCGCTGCTGGTGCCGCGCCTGCCCGCGGCGCAGCCGGCCTCGGCCTGGGGAGCGGTGCAGGGACCGGCACCCGGGCCCCTGCGGATCGTGGGCAGCACCGGGCTCGGCTGCATCCAGGGCGCCGAGGCGCTGCCGCCGGACGGGCCCGGCTATCAGGCCGTTCGGCTCTCCCGGAACCGCAACTGGGGGCATCCGGCGACCATCCGCGCGGTGCAGACCCTCGCCGCGGGGGCGAGGCGAGCGGGTCTACCGGATCTCTGGATCGGCGACATGGGGCAGCCCCGTGGCGGCCCTCTCACCTATGGCCATGCCAGCCATCAGGCGGGGCTCGATGTGGACGTGTGGCTGGATCTCTCGCCCAAGCCCCGCGTGCCCGTTGCAGCACGGGAGAGCATCCCCGAGACCTCGCTCGTCCTGCCCGACCAGTCGGCGGTGGACCCGCGGCTCTTCACCGAGGCGCATGCGCGGCTCATCCGCATGGCGGCCGAACTGCCGGGGATCGACCGGGTGCTGGTCAATCACGGCATCAAGCGCAGCCTCTGCGCCGCCCATGCCGGAGAGCCCTGGCTGCGCTTCGTCCGCCCCTGGCGCGGGCATGACAGCCACATGCATATCCGCCTGCGCTGCCCGCCGGGCTCGCCGGAATGCACGGACCTGCCGCCGCCGCCCGCCGGCGACGGCTGCGACGCGACCCTCGCATGGTGGCTGACGCCCGAGGCCCGGCAGCCCCCGCGCGGGGGTGGCGGCACCCCGCCGCGGTTGCCGGCCGCCTGCGCCGGGATCCTGTCTGCGCGCTGAGCCGCCTCTATCCCCAGGCGCGGAAGGCGTCGGCCACCCGCCGCATCCCGCCGGGCGCGACGAGGATGACGTCGAAGCGCATGCCGGCCGCGCCGTGGCCGGGGTTCTCCGCGAGCCAGGCCTCCGCCGCGGCCATCAGCCGCCCCTGCTGCCGAGGGGACACTGAGCCCGCCGCCTCCGCGAGGCTCGCCCGGGCCTTCACCTCGACGAAGGCGAGCAGCCCCTCCCGCTCGGCGATCAGGTCCAGTTCCCCCAGGCCGGTGCGGACGCGGCGGGCGAGCACGGTCCAGCCGCGCGCCCGCAATTCGGCGGCGGCCCGCTCCTCCGCGTCGAGCCCGAGCCGCTCGGCGGCGCGTTTGGCTTGAGGGTCCATGCTGCCAGGATAGACCGGAAGAACACGGAGTCGGCCATGCGCCACGCCATTGCCGTCCTCCTGCTGCTTGCGGCGCCCGCCCTTGCCCAGGCGCCGGAAGCCGGATCGGCTCGGGCGCGCCACCAGATGGTCGCGGCGGCCCATCCGCTGGCGGCGCAGGCGGGGCTGGATGTGCTGCGCCGCGGCGGCGCGGCCGTTGACGCGGCGGTCGCCGTGCAGGCCGTGCTCACCCTCGTGGAGCCGCAGTCGAGCGGCATTGGCGGCGGCGCCCTGCTGCTCAACTGGGACGCCGCGGCGCGCGCCACCACCGCCTTCGACGGGCGGGAGGCCGCGCCGGCCGGGGCACAGCCGGACCTCTTCCTGCGGCCGGACGGCTCTCCTCTTCCCTTCTATGACGCGGTGCTCTCCGGCCGCAGCGTGGGCGTGCCCGGCGCGGTCGCGATGCTCGAGATGGCGCATCGCCGGCACGGGAAACTGCCCTGGGCCGATCTCTGGACGCGCGCGATTGCCCTGGCAGAGGAGGGTTTCCCCGTTTCCGAGCGGCTGGCCGAGGCGGTTGCGGAGGATGCCCCGCGCCTGGCACGGCATCCCTCCACCCGCGACTACTTCCTCCACGGCGGTAACCGCCCGCTCGCGGCGGGGGAGCGGCTGAGGAACCCGGCCCTGGCGGAGACCTTCCGGGGGATCGCGCGGGAGGGCTCGGCGGCGCTGCTGCGCGGCCCGGTGGCCAGCGCCATCGCGGGCGCGGTGCGCGGCCATGGCGAGGGCGGGCTGATGACCGTCGACGACCTCGCGGCCTATGCCGCGAAGGAGCGCGAGCCGGTCTGTTATCCCTACCGCACCTTCCGCGTCTGCGGCTTCCCACCGCCCTCCTCCGGAGGGATCGCGGTCGGCCAGATTCTCGGCGTCCTCGAGCATTTCGACATTCGGCGCCTCGACCCGCGCGGGCCGGAGGCGGCGCATCTCCTCGCCGAGGCCGGGCGGCTCGCCTTCGCTGACCGGGCACAGTATCTCGCCGACGCGGACTTCGTGCCGGTGCCGCTGCGCGGGCTGCTCGACCCCGCCTACCTCACCTTCCGCGCGCAGATGGTCTCGCCGGGCCGCGCCATCGCCGAACCGCGCGCGGGCAATCCCCGCTGGCGCGAGGGCGCGCTCCATGCCCCGATGCCGGAGGCGGTGGAGCACGGCACCAGCCACATCTCGATCGTGGACGCGGCGGGAAATGCCGTTTCCATGACGACGACGGTGGAGGACGCCTTCGGGGCGCGACTCATGGTCGGCGGCTTCATCCTGAACAACGAACTGACCGATTTCTCCTTCCGGCCAGACCTCGACGGGCGGCCCGTCGCCAACCGGGTTCAGCCGGGCAAGCGTCCTCGCTCCTCCATGTCGCCGAGCCTCGTCTTCGACGCCGAGGGGCGGCTCGCGGCGGTGGTCGGTTCACCCGGCGGGGGGCGGATCATCGGCTACGTCGCGCAGGCGCTGATCGGGTTGCTCGACTGGAACATGCCGCCGCAGGAGGCGGTTTCGCTGCCGCATGTCGGCACGCTCGGCGGTGCGGTGGAGCTGGAGGAGGGCACGTCGGCTGCGGCCCTCGCCCCGGCCCTCGCCGCGCGTGGCCAGCGCGTGGAGCTGCGCGCCATGCCCTCGGGCCTCCAGGCGATCCGCGTGACGCCGGAGGGGCTGCTGGGCGGCGCCGATCCGCGGCGGGAGGGCGTCGCGCTGGGAGACTAAGCTGCCCCAACCCGCGCCGTCGTCGTGCGCTATCCGGCTGAAACGGAGACATGCCATGCGCCGCCCTGCCCTCGCCTTCCTCGCCGTCCTTGGCCTCGCCGGCCCCGCCCTGGCGGCCGACGACACCGCGCAGATCGGCTACGTGAACACGGCGCTGACCAATCTCGGGCTGACGCGCAGCCATCGCATCGTCATCGAGCGCTTCGACGACCCCGAAGTGCGCAACGTCTCCTGCTATCTCAGCCAGGCGCGGACCGGGGGCATCTCCGGCATGGTCGGCGTGGCGGAGGACCCGGCGCGCTTCGCCATCTCATGCACCGCGACCGGCCCGGTGGAGATCGCGGCCGGCGCCGCGCGGGGTGAGCGCGGCGAGGTCGTGCACGAGAACTCCACGAGCCTCTTCTTCAAGGAGACACGGGTGCACCGCTTCATCGACGCCGAGCGGAAAGCGGTGGTCTACATGGCCTGGTCCACGAAGCTGGTAGAGGGATCGCCCTTCAGCGCGGTCGCCGTGGTGCCCGTCGCCGTAACGCCTGTCGCACCTACCCCGGCGCGGTAGGCGTACTCAGCGATAGAGGCGCCGGGCGCCCAGGAGAAGGAGCCCGCCCGCCAGTGCGACGGCGGCCGAGACGCCGCAGACCGCGAGTAGCCCATCCCTGGCCAGATGCGCGGCAAGGGGCGGGGCGAGGCTCGCGCCGAGGAAGAGCGTGAAGGTGTAGACGGCCACCGCGAACCCCCGGCGCGCGGGCGCGGCTCGGCCCGAGACGGTCGCGATGATGCCGGTCACGCCGATCCCCACCCCCGCCGGCGCCATGATGCCGCCGAGGGCGAGCGCCCAGGCGGAGCCGAGAAGCGCGACCGCCATTCCGGCCGCGACGAGGAGGAAGCCAGTGGTCGCCGTGCCTGGCGCGCCGATCCGCCGGGCGAGCGGCACCGCAAGGAATCCCGCCGCGAGCCCAGGCACCGAGAGGAGCCGGAGCGGCGCCGTACCGAGCGGAAGGGCTGGGCCGAGGACCTGCACCCCTGCCTGGAAGGCGACGAACGCGAACATCAGCATCGGCGCCGCGATCCAGCAGGCGACGATGATCGGATCCCGCGTCGGGGAGGTTGCACGCCCGCCAGTACCCACCGGCTGGGGCCGAAGCGCCGCGCGGCCGAGCGTCAGGGCGAGCAGCAGCGCCGCGAGAAGCATCAGCGGGGCCGTCCAGAGGAAGATCGGCGGCAACCCGTAGCCCGCGACCCCCGCTACGGCGAGCTGTGCGATCGGCGCCGAGCCGAGGAAGGAGAAGGCCATCGCGGCGATGCCCAGCGGGCGCCGACCCTCCGGCAGGGTTTCCATCACGAGCGAGACGGCGGCGGGCGGAAGTGTGGCGGCAGCGATCCCCTGTAGCGCCCGGGCGGCGAGCAGCGCCGGGAAGCTGGTGACGGCGCCGGCAAGAACCGTCGCGCCCGAGAGCAGCACGAGGCCCGCGAGGATCACCCTCCCCCGCCCGAGACGGTCGGACAGGGGGCCGCAGGCGAGAAAGCTAAAGGCATAGGCCACACCGAAGGCACTGCCGGCGAGAGCGGCCGTAGGCGCGTCGAGCCCGTAGCGCGCCCCGATCCAGGGCGTGAGCGGGATGGTGACGTAGAGTTGCCCGACGACGAGCAACCCACAGGCCATCATCACCGCGATGAAGGCGGCCTGCCTGGCCGGGGAGGCGGCCGTCGCGCTCAGGCCGCGGCCCGCCCCTCGAAGCCGTCCCGTCCCTCCTCCACCGCGTGGCAGGCGACCAGCGTCTGGGGCGTTCCGCGCGCCGGGATCAGGGCGGGGCGCTCCGCGCGGCACCGGCCATTTGCAAGCGGGCAGCGCGGGTTGAAGGTGCAGCCGGAGGGCGGGTCGATGGGGCTGGGCACCTCGCCCGCGACGGGCTGGCGCTCGCGCCCGGCCATGTCGAGGTCCGGAATCGCCTCCATCAGCGCGCGCGTATAGGGGTGCCGCGGGGTGGTGAAGAGGGTCTCCGCCGGCGCCGCCTCGACGATGCGGCCGAGATACATCACGCCTACCCGGTCGCTGACCTGCCGCACCACCGCCAGGTTGTGGCTGATGAAGAGGTAGGTGAGGCCCAGATCCCGCTGCAGCCCCTTCATCAGGTTCAGGATCTGCGCCTGGACCGACACGTCGAGCGCCGAGGTCGGCTCGTCGCAAACGAGGAAGTCGGGGTTGGAGGAGAGCGCGCGGGCGATCGAGATGCGCTGGCGCTGCCCGCCCGAGAACTCATGGGGGTAACGCCCACCATCGGCGGGCGAGAGGCCGACCTGCCGCAGCAGGGCCCCCGCCTTCTCCCGCAGCGCCGCGGCGCCCTCCGCGATGCCGAAGGCCCGCAGCGGCTCGGCAACGATGTCGGAGACGCGCCAGCGGGGGTTGAGGCTTGCATATGGGTCTTGGAAGATCATCCCCATGCGCCGCCGCTGGGCCACGGATTTCCGGGCCTCCGCCAGGTCCTGCCCCTCGAAGAGAGCCGCGCCGCCGCTCGGCGGGTAAAGGCCGACCGCAAGGCGCGCGACCGTGGACTTGCCGCAGCCGCTCTCTCCCACGAGGGAGAAGGTGGTGCCGCGCGGAATGGCGAAGGAGACGCCGTCCACCGCCCGCAGCGTCCGCCGCCCCTCGCGCGAGAGGAGCCGCTGGAGTGCGGGCTTGGAGACGTCGAAGTGGCGGCTGAGATCGCGCGCCTCGAAGATCGGCGCTTCCAGTGCCTTAGCCTCAGACATGGGCGCGCTCCCGCGGGGCGTGGCTGTCGAAGAGCCAGCAGGCGGCGCGGGTCTCCACCGCCGGCAGGAGCTCCGGCCGCTCCACCCGGCAGCGATCAAAGACATGGGGGCAGCGCGGGTTATAGGCGCAGCCCTGGGGAATGGCGTTCAGGCGCGGCATGGCGCCGTCGATCTGCGGCAGCCGGTCCACGCGGTGCGAGAGCGGCGGAATGGAGGCCATGAGACCCGCCGAATAGGGATGGGCGGCGGCCTTCACCACCGACTTCACGGGCCCGATCTCGGCGACCCGGCCGGCATACATCACCGCCACACGGTCGGCCGTCTCGGCGATCACGCCCATGTCGTGGGTGATGAGCATGACGGAGGTGCCCTTCTCCCGCGTCAGGCGGCGGAGCAGGGCGATGACCTGGGCCTGGACCGAGACGTCGAGCGCGGTCGTCGGCTCGTCCGCCACCACCAGCTCCGGCTCGGCGCAGAGGGCAAGGGCAATGACCACGCGCTGGCGCATCCCGCCCGAGAACTGGTGCGGATAGGCCGTGACCCGGTCCGCGGCGGCGGGGATCCCCACCGCCTCCAGCCAGCCAACTGCGCGGCGCCGGGCCTCGGCCGCGTCGATGTCGAGATGCGTACGCATCGTTTCCGCCAGCTGGTCGCCCACAGTGTAGAGCGGGTTCAGCGTGGTCAGCGGGTCCTGGAAGATCGCGCCGATCCGCTTGCCGCGGATTCGCTGCATCTGGCGGCGGGAGAGATTATCGATCCGCTGGCCGCCGAGGGAGATGCTGCCGCCGGCGATCCGCCCCGGGGGTTCGAGCAGGCCGATGATGGCCGCGCCCGTCATCGACTTGCCGGCGCCGGACTCGCCGACCATGCCGAGCACCTCGCCGGGAGCAATGTCGAGGGAGACCTTGTCCAGTGCGCGCAGCGTGCCGCGGCGGCCGGGGAACTCGACGACGAGGTCGCGGACCTCGAGCAGGGGGGCGGCCATCAGCGCAGCCTTGGGTTCAGCGCGTCGCGCAGCCAGTCGCCCAGCAGGTTCACGGAGAGCACCATCGCGATGAGCGCGACGCCCGGGAAGACGGTGATCCACCACTCCCCGCTGAAGAGGAAGTCGTTGCCAACCCGGATGAGGGTGCCGAGGCTCGGCTGCGTCTGCGGCAGGCCGACGCCGAGGAAGGAGAGCGTTGCCTCCGAGATAATGGCGAGGCCCAGGTTCAGGGTCGCCAGCACCAGCAGCGGCCCGAGCACGTTGGGCAGCACATGGGTCAGCATGATGCGCGCCGGCCCGATGCCGATGACGCGGGCGGCGAGGACATATTCCTTGTTCCGCTCCACCATGGCCGAGCCGCGAACGGTGCGGGCGAAGCGCGGCCAGTCGGAGATGCCGATGGCGAAGATGACGACATAGACCGCGATCTGGTCATGCAGGTCGCGCGGCAGGGCGGCGCGGGCGACCCCGTCCACCAGCAGCGCGATGAGGATGTTCGGGAAGGTGAGCTGCACGTCGGCGATCCGCATCAGCACGGCGTCCAGCGTGCCGCCCGCATAACCCGCCAGTAGGCCGAGCAGCACGCCCAGCAGGAGGGAGAAGACCGTCGCCGAGACGCCGACGAAGAGCGACATGCGCGCGCCGTACATGATGGCCGAGAGCACGTCCCGCCCCTGGTCGTCGGTCCCGATGGGATGGGCGAGCGACCCCTCCGGCATGAAGGCCGGGGGATTGAAGGCGTCCATCAGGTCGAGGCTGGCGAGGTCGAAGGGGTTGTAGGGCGCGAGCACCGGCGCCGCGACGGCCCCCACGATGCAGATCAGCGCCACGATGGCCGAGAGGACGGCGGTGGGCGAGCGCCGGAAGGAGTAGGCGAGGTCGCTGTCCCAGGCGCGGGCGATGGTGTTCATCTCAGTGTCCTCGCCCGGCACGAAGCCTCGGGTCCACGGCGTAATAAAGGAGGTCCACGACGAGGTTGATGGTCACGAAAACAGCCGAGATGAGGAGGAGATAGGCCGCCATCACCGGGATATCGGCCGAGGAGACGGACTGGATGAAGAGGAGGCCCATCCCCGGCCACTGGAACACCGTTTCGGTGACGATGGAGAAGGCGATGATGGAGCCGAGCTGGAGGCCGACAATGGTGATGACCGGCACGAGCGTGTTCCGAAGCGCGTGGCCGAAATTGATGCTGCGGTCCCGGAGCCCCCGCGCACGGGCGAACTTCACGTAGTCCGAGCGCATCACTTCCAGCATCTCCGACCGCACGAGGCGGAGGATGAGGGTCAGCTGGAAGAGGCCAAGGGTGATGGAGGGCAGGATCAGCGCTTTCAACCCGGACAGGGTGAGGAAGCCCGTGCTCCACCAGCCCAGCTGCACCGTGTCCCCCCGCCCGAAGCTCGGCAGCCAGCCCAGCCAGACGGAGAAGACGAGGATCAGCAGGCTGCCGATGAGGAAGGTGGGCAGCGACACGCCGACGAGGCTGAAGGTAAGCAAGGCCCGGCTGAGCGGCGAGCGCGGGCGCAGGCCCGTATAAACGCCCGCCGGTAGCCCGACCGCCAGCGCGACGACCGAGGCGCAAAAGGCGAGTTCCAGCGTGGCCGGCGCGCGCTCCGCAAAGAGGGCCGAGACCGGGCGCGAGAGGCGGTAGGAGAGGCCGAACTCCCCGTGCAGGGCATTGCCGATGAAGCGCAGGAACTGGATCGGCACGGGCTGGTCGAGACCGAGCGCCGCGACGAGCGCGTCGCGCTGGGCGACGGAGAACTCCTGCCCCAGCATGGTCGCGATCGGGTCGCCCACGAAGGTGAAGAGGGTGAAGGCGATGAGGGCGACGGCAAGCATCACCGGCAGCGCCTGGAGGATGCGGGACAGGACGAAGGCTGGCACCGGCTGCGCCTAGCCCAGCGGCGCCGGGGCGTCCACCCGGCAGAACCGACCCGTTCGGATGATCACGCGAAGCCGTCCATGATTTAATCCCCCGAAAGCGCCCTGGCCGAAAGCAAGCCGCGCACCAAGCCCGGTATTCAGAGGATCAGCGAGCTGCTTCGCGGCTCCCTCTCGGATGTCCAGTCGCGAATGATCGTGTAGGCGACGGCCAGCAGCACAGGCCCGAGAAAGAGGCCCAGGATGCCGAAGGCGAAGGCGCCCCCGAGCGCACCGAGCAGGGTGAGCAGCAGCGGCAGGTCCGCCCCGCGCGAGATGAGCCAGGGCCGGATGAAGTTGTCCACCGAGGAGATGCCGAAGGCGCCGTAGAGGCCCATGAAGATCCCCCAGCCCGTGCTGCCATTGGCAAAGAGCCAGATGGTGGCAGGAATCCATACCACCGGCGCCCCGATGGGCAGGATGGATATCACCCCAGCCAGCAGGCCGAGGAGGGCCGGATGCGGCACCCCCGCGAGCCAGAGCCCGAAGGCGGTCATCACCCCCTGCACCACCGCCGTGCCGAGGAGGCCGTAGACCACCCCGCGCGTCACCGCCCCGGTGAGTTCGACCAGGCGCCTGCCCCGCTGGTCCGCGATTCGCTCGGCCGCGCGGTTCAGGGCCTGGGCCAGGTAGGGGCCATCCCGGTAGAAGAAGAAGGAGAGGAGGATTGCGATCAGCAGCTCCGCCACCCCGGAGACGAGGGCAAGGAAAAGGCTGAGCGCCATCTGGGCGGCATCGCCCGCATATGGCTTGAGCATGCCGAACAGGTTGCCCACCCCGAGGTCCAGCTCTCCGAAACGCTCCTCCAGGAAACCGCCGACGATCGGCAGGCGCCCCGTGCTCGCGAGAAGCGAGGGCAGGCCGTCCGTGAGGAAGTCCTGGATGGAGCCGCGCAGCCCCTCGATCTCCGCCCGGCTGGTGGGGGCCGCGATAGCGAGCGGCAGGCCAATCACCAGCATCATTGCCGTGACCATCAACGCCGCCGCCCAGCTTGGGCGCAGGTTGGCCTGGTCCGTCAGGAAGCGGTAGGCCGGCCAGGTTGTGAAGGAGAGGATCGCCGCCCAGACGAGGGCCGAGGCGAAGGGCCTCAGCACGAGGAAGCAGCCCGCCAGCAAGGCAACCAGGGCCGTGAGGCCGATGATGCGAATCAGGAACTCCCGATTATCCGTCACGATCCGCTCCTGAAGGGCTAAGATAGGTCCAAACCTTATGGACCGGCTGCCCACGGGCACCAAACAGGCGGTGCTGACGGGTGGAATGACCGTTCCGGCCTTGGGGCTCAAGGAAATTTGCGGTAGCCCAGGAAGAGGCGACCTGTCGGATCGGAGTGCGTGCGAATGAGAGTTGGATTCATCGGTCTTGGCATCATGGGCCGCCCCATGGCGCTGAACCTCGCCAAGGCCGGGCACGAGCTCCTTGTCCCGGAGCGGGCGAGCCTGACCGACGACCTCCGCTCGGCCGCAACCGTCCTCCCTTCCCCCGCCGAGGTGGCCTCGGAGGCGGAGGTGGTCATCCTCATGGTGCCAGATACCCCTGACGTGGAGGCGGTGCTCTTCGGCGAGGGCGGCGTGGCGGCCGCGCTGAAGCCGGGCACGCTGCTCATCGACATGTCCTCGATCAGCCCGACGTCCACGAAAGACTTCGCGGCCCGGGTGAACGCCAAGGGCTGCGACTACCTGGACGCCCCGGTCTCCGGCGGCGAGGTGGGCGCCCGCAACGCGGCGCTGACCATTATGATCGGCGGCCCCAAGGCGGCCTTCGACCGCGCCCTCCCGCTGTTCCAGGCGATGGGCAAGAACATTACCCTCGTCGGCGAGGAGAACGGCGCCGGGCAGACCACCAAGGTCGCCAACCAGATCATCGTCGCCCTCAACATCGCCGCCGTCTCCGAGGCCCTCGTCTTCGCCAGCAAGGCCGGCGCCGATCCGGCGCGGGTGCGTGAAGCGCTGATGGGGGGGTTCGCCTCCTCGCGCATCCTCGAGGTGCATGCAGAGAGGATGATCAAGCGGACCTTCGATCCCGGCTTCCGAATCGCCCTCCACCAAAAGGACCTCAACCTCGCGCTGCAGGCGGCGCGGGAGCTGGGGGTCGCCCTGCCTGCCACCGCCAACGCGCAGCAGCTCTTCTCGGCGGTCGCGGCCGCCGGCGGCGCTGGGCAGGATCACTCGGCGTTGGTACGCGCCCTGGAGAAACTCGCGTCGCACGAGATTGGCTGAGCCATGGCTCCTAAAGCGTGTATGGCGTTGCACAAAGGCGTGAGACCGCGCATTTTACCGCATCAATCCAGAGCCATGAGATGACGCCGATGCGAACGGACCGAGTTGGCAACGCAGTGCCGAACGAGGAACGTGCGATGCGCTTCGCCGACATCGGCCAGCAGCTGAGGGCGTATCGCCTTGAGTCCGGCCTGCGGGCCGAGGAGATCGCGGCCCGGCTCGGCGTGTCCCGCGCCGCGCTCTACCGGTACGAAAAGGGCGAGGTGATCAAGCTGGACACGATCCGGCGCCTGGCGGAACTGCTCAAGATCTCGCCGCTGTCCCTTCTCGGAATCGGGGTGGAGTACTTCTCCCGCCCGCTGGCCCTGCAGGAGCGCCTGCGGCAGGTGGAGGAGGACGCGGAGCAGATCCTTCAACTCGGGGGGGCGCTCTGCACCCTCGTGACCTCGGAGGGGTACGACTCCGCCTTGGCCGAGGCGATGGCCGACGCCGCCAACGCGGCCCCGGAGCGGCTCGCGTTCCACGCGGCGGCCGAGCAGGCGCTGGGCCTCCTCGCGGCGCGCAAGCGCGCCTATCAACAGCGCCGGCCCTCAATCATCGCCATGGTGAGTGAGGACGCGCTGCGAGGCCTGCTGATGGATGGCATCGCCCCGGGACTGCGGGTGTCGGAGGCCGTTCGCCACAACCTCATCCTCGCCGCGCGGGCGGAGGCGGAGAACCTCGCCGGGCTGATGGAAAGCGTGCCTATGGGGCTGCAGATCGGCCTGCTGACCGATTCGGCGCCGGCCGGCCATTTCATCGTGCTGCGGGCGCGGGAGCGCGCGCATCTCTGCGCCAACCCTTTCCGGCCGGACAGCCAGCCGCTGAACGCCATCGGCGTCGGCACCGTGACCGCAGCGGACGAGGCGGTGAGCATCCACCAGCGCGTGGCCGAGAATGCCTGGCGGGAGGCGCGCAAGGGCGCCGAAGCCGCGGGTCGGGTCAGGCTGCTCCTGGCGGAGATGCGGCTGCACTAGCGGCTTCCGGGCTGATCGCCAGCGTGGCCTCGAGGATTTCGGGATCCTCGGTGCCATGGGTCTCGAAGCCGATGGCGCGCACGAAGCGCAGCATGCCGGTGTTCTCCGCGAGAACCTGGCCCGCGATGCGCTCCAGGCCGCGGTTCCGCGCCCATTCCACCAAGCGTCCCATGAGGTGCCGCGCCAGGCCGCCGCGCTTCCAGCCGGCATCGACGAGGATCGCGAACTCTCCCCCGCCCTGACCGTCCACGACGAGGCGCGAGGTGCCCGCGAAGTGGTCGCCATCGAGCGCGGCGAAGGCGATCTCCCGATCGTAGTCGATCTGGGTCAGGCGCGCGATCTGCGCCGCGGGAAGCTCCCGCAGGCGGTTGAAAAAGCGGTAGCGCAGATCCTCCGCGGGCACACGGCGCACGAAGGCGGCCAGTTCCTCCGCGTCTTCGGGCCGGATGGGGCGGACGAGGACGTTCCGGCCGTCGCGCAGGGTGAAGGGGCGAGCCAGTTCCGCCGGATAGGGCGGGATGGCCAGGAAGCCCTTCTCCCCCGCCGGGCGCAGGGTCAGGTCGGCGTCGAGCGCGACCGTGCCCTCCGGGCCCGCGCGAAGGGGATTGATGCGCGCAGAGGCGACCTCGGGAAAGTCCACGGCCAGTTGCGAGAGGCCGATCAGCGCCTCGGCCACCGCCTCCTTCGAGACAGGTGGGTGATCTCGCCAGCCCTCCAGCAGGCGCGCGACGCGGGTCCGGCGGATCATCCCGAGGGCAAGGGCGCGGTTCAGCGGCGGCAGGTCGAAGCTCTCATCCGCCTCGATCTCCGCCGCCGTGCCACCGCGGCCGAAGCCGATCCAGGGGCCGAACATGGCGTCGTCCTCCAGGCGGAGGCGCAGTTCGCGGCCCGGCGCGCGCATCGACTGCACCATCCAGCCACGCAGCACGGCGCCCGGCTGGTGCGCGGCGGCGCGGGCGGCAATGCCCTCGGCGGCGGCACGAAGGGCTTCGGGGTCGCGCAGGTCGAGGGCGACGCCGCCGATCTCCGTCTTGGCCGGCAGGTCGGCGCTGAGCACCTTCAGCACGGCCGGCCAGCCGAGCGCTGCGGCGGCGGCAACCGCTTCCTCCACCGTGAGGGCGGCGCGGTGCGGCACGGTGGGGATGCCGTAGGCCTCGAGCACCGAGAGCGCCTCCGCCTCGTCCAGTCTCAACCGGCCAGAGGCGCGGACGGCGGCGAAGATGGCGGCCACGCGCGCGTGGTCCGGCGCCACCTCCAGCACGGCAGAGGGCGGAAGCTCGGCGGCGGCCAGCCGGTTCCGTCGGTCCTGCGCGAGGTGGAGGGCGCCCTGCACCGCCGCCTCGGGGGTCGCGAAGACCGCGACGGCGCGCTCGGCGAGGGAGCGGCGCTGCTCCCCGGCCGTCGCCTGGCCGATCCAGGCGGTGAGGACGGGCGCCGCCCGCTGCCCGCGCCCGGAGGTTGCCGCGGCGGCGGCGATGCCCTCGGCGGCGATGGCCGGATCCTCCTCCGGCGCCGGGGAATGGATCGCGACGACCGTATCCACCTCCAGCAGGGCGCCGAGAAGACTCGCCGCCTCGCCCAGGCGGTGCCCCTGCCCGAGCGGCAGCGCGAGGGGATTATCGCCCGTCCACCCGCCGGGAAGTGCGAGGTCGAGCATCTGCATGGCCTGGGGCGGGATGCCAGCAAGGCGCCCGCCGCCGCGGATCACCGCATCAGCAGCCATCTGCGCGGGGCCGAGGCCGTTGGAGACGATGGCGATCCGGTCGCCCCGCGCGCCTTCCGGCCCCGGGCGCGGCGATGGCTTTACCCGACCCAGTGTCTCGGCGGCGGAGAGAAGGCTTTCCAGCCCTTCCACGCGCAGGACGCCGGCGCGGCGCAGCGCCGCCTGCATCACGGCATCCGCCCCCTCGCGCCCGGCGAAGCCTGGCCGCTGCGCGACCACGGGGCGGGTGCGCGCGGCCGCGCGGGCGGAGGAGATGAAGCGGCGCCGATCCTTGATCCGGCGAAGGTCGAGGAGGATCGTCCCGGTGCCGGCATCGCGCGCCAGCCAGTCGAGTCCGCCGGCGAAGCCGTAATCGGCGTTCGTCCCGATGCCCGCGATGAGGGTGAAGCCTACCGATTCTCCCTCCGCCCAGTCGATGACCGCACGGGCGAGGGCGGAGGACTGGCAGAGCAGTGCGAGCCGCCCCGGCCGCGGCGCCACCTGGGAGAGCGAGGCGTTCAGCCCGGCCGGCGGGATGCAGAGGCCGAAGGAGCGTTCCCCCAGCGCGCGGATGCCGGTGCGCGCGCAGATGCCGGCGAGCCCCGGCGCGGGGCCAAGGACCACGGCGGCGAAGCAGCCGGCCCTGGCCAGCTCAACCATGGCCGGCTCCACCGCCTCGGGCGGGAGGGAGAGCACAGCGAGGTCGGGCGGGGCGTTGAGGTCCGCGAGCTTCGTCACGGAGTCGATCCCCGGCCATTCCGTCCCCACCGCGTGCAGCGCGCCCTTGAAGCGCCCGGCCGCGAGGTTGCGGGCCAGGATGCCGGAGGCGGGGATGGCCGGGTCCGCCATCAGCGCGACCCGGCGCGGGGAGAAGAGGCAGGTGTCGCGGAAGCCCTTGGCCAGCCCGTGGCCCGAGAGTGAGACCGGGAGCGCCACCGCCTTCCCCTATTCCGCCGAGAGTGCCCGCCGCGCGGCCTCGGCGAGGAAGCCGCTCGCGGTGGGGAGCACGCGGTCCTCGAAGTCGTAGTTCGGGTGGTGCAGCTCGCGCCCGCCCTCGGACGGGCCGTTGCCGATCCAGACGAAGGCGCCGGGCACCTCGCGCAGGAACTCGGAGAAATCCTCGCCGGTCATGGCGGCCGGAAGGTCGCGGCGGACCGTGGTGACGGCGCCGGCTGCGGCGGCGGCCAGGTCGCGCTCGGCCGGGTGATTGGCCGTGACCTCGACGCCGCTGAGCACCTCGGCCGTGGCCTTCACCTGGAAGGTCTCGGAGATGCCGCGCGCGATGCGCTCCAGGCCCTCCCGAATCATCTCGCCGGTCTCGTCCCGCAGGAAGCGCATGGAGCCGCGGATGGCGACGCCGGCCGCGATCTGGTTCCAGGCCTCCCCGCCCTCGATCTTCGTCAGGCTCACCACGGCGGAGTCGAGCGGGTCGAGGTTGCGGGAGACGATCGACTGGCAGGCGACGATCGCGTGGCCGGCGGCGACGATCGGGTCATGGGTCAGGTGCGGCAGGGCGGCGTGGCCGGCATGGCCCTCGATGATGATCTGGAAGCGCCGTCCCGCTGCCATGACCGGCCCCTCGTGCACCGCCACGGTGCCGACATCGAGGCCGGGCCAGTTGTGCCAGCCAAAGATGCGGTCCATCGGGAAGCGGCGGAACAGCCCGTCCTCGATCATCGCGCGGGCGCCGCCGCCGCCCTCTTCGGCCGGTTGGAAGACGAGGCGGACGGTGCCGGACCAGTTATTATCGGCCAGCAAGAGCGCGGCGGCACCGAGCAGCGCGGTGGTGTGGCCGTCATGCCCGCAGGCGTGCATCACCCCCGGCACGGTGCTGCGGTAAGGGAGGGTCGTGCTCGCCTCCTGGATCGGGAGGGCGTCCATGTCGGCGCGCAGGCCGACGCTGCGGTTGCCGCCGCCGCGCCGGATGGTCGCGACCACCCCGTGGCCGCCGATCCCCGTTTCGATCTCCTCCACCCCAAGCTCACGCAAACGTTGGGCGACGAATGCCGCAGTCGGGCCTTCTTCGTGTGTCACGCCAGGGTTCGCGTGTAGGTGGCGGCGCCACTGCGTTAGGGTCTCGATCAGCTGTGCATCCATGGGAAAGGAGTTAGCCCTTCCGTTGCCGTCGCTCCACCCTGGACTTGCGCTCGTTCCCTTTCTGCTGATCGGCGTCGCGCTCGCGCAGGCGCCCGATCGCGGCGCGCCCGCCGAGGCGCCGGCCGCGGCGGCGGAGGCCCAGCCCGACGCGGCGGACGGGCCCGTGCGGAGCTATGAGGTCACCTTCACGCCCACCGGCAATGGCGAGCTGGACAGCGCGATGGAGGGCGTCTCCGCCCTCCGCCGGCTGCGGGAGAGCGTGCCGACGAGTGCCGAGGGGCTGGTCGCCCGCGCGCTGCAGGACCTCGGCCAACTCCGCAATGCGCTGCGCTCCGAGGGGTATTACGGCGGCACGCCGAGCATCACCCTGGCCGGCGAGCCGCCGGACGCGCCCAATCTCGCCGCGCGGCTGGCGGCGCGGGGGCCGGATCCGGTGCCGGTGGTGGTGGGCGCCCAGACCGGCCCGCAGTACCGCGTCTCCACCGCGACGTTGCGTCCCTACGTGCCCGACACAGATATCGCCGAGGCCGGCGAGGTGGCCGGCCTCGGCCCCGGCGATCCCGCGCGGGCGGCCGCGGTGAACGCCGCGCAGGAAACGCTGCTGCAGCGGCTGCGCGAGGCCGGGCATCCCTTTGCCAGCGTGCCTGGCCGCGACATCACCGTCGATCACGACACCAAGACGATGGAGATCGTCTATCGCGTGCAGCCCGGCCCCCGGGCGCGCTTCGCTCAGCCGGTGGTGGAGGGTTCGGAGAACGTCGACCCAGTTGTGCTGCGCCGGGCCACCGGGGTTCTGACGGACGAATCCTACGACCCGCGCGAGCTGGACCGCGTGCGGCGAGACGTGCTGGCGCTCGGCGTCTTCGGGACAGTGCGGGCCCGCACGGGTGAGCGGCTGGACCCGGATGGCCGGCTGCCCGTCACCTTCCTCGTCGCGGAGCGGCCCTTCCGCGCGGTCGGGATCACCGCCGGCTACGAGACGCGCTACGGACCGACCGTCCGCGCCTATTGGGAGCACCGGAACATCTTCGGCGGCGCGGAGAGGCTCCGGGTCGAGGGCGAGATCTCGCGCACGGCCCAGCCCGGGGTCAGCGGCACAGGGGCACGCCTTTCAGCCAACCTTCGCCAGCCCTGGTTCGCCGGGCTCAACGCCACGGCGGTGACGGATGTCGCGCTGCTGCGGGAGCGGCTGCTCGCCTATGACCGGGACGCGGTGACGGCCGGCTTCTCGCTTGAGCGAAAGATCGACCCGCGGCTGACCGCCACCATCGGCATCGCCGGCGATATTGGCCGGACGACGGAGGTGGATCGCTCAATCAGCTACCGCCTCGTCTCGCTGCCCCTGGGGATGCGCTACGACGGCACGGACAGCCTGCTGGACCCGACGCGGGGCTACCGGGCGAGCCTCGTCGTGGCCCCTACCCTCTCCTTTGCGGAGACCACCTCCACCTTCGTGCGGGTGCGCGGGACTGGCAGCGCCTATTTCGATCTTACGGGCGACAAGGGCAGCGTGCTCGCGCTGCGGGCGGGCTTCGGCACGCTGGCGGGGGCGGACGCTCTGGAGGTGCCGCCGCACCTGCGCTTCTACGCGGGCGGCGGCGGCTCGGTCCGCGGCTACGACTTCCAGACGATCGGGCCTCGGCGCGCGAACAACACGCCGCGCGGCGGCCTCTCGCTGGCCGAGGGAAGCGTCGAGCTGCGCCAGCGCATCAGCGGGCCATATGGCGTGGCGGTCTTCCTCGACGCGGGCACGGTGGGCGAAACCGCGGGGCTGGACTTCGGCGCCCTGCGCCTCGGAGGCGGCGTGGGCTTCCGCTACGCGACGGCGATCGGGCCGATCCGGGCCGACGTGGCCCTGCCTTTATCCAAGCTGCCGGGAAATTCGGGCTACGGGCTCTACGTGGGCATCGGACAGGCCTTCTGATGCGCCGGTTCGGGCGGATTCTCCTGTCGATCCTGGGCGTGCTGCTGATCCTGCCGGTGCTGCTGCTGGCGGTGGTCTGGGGTGGGCTGAACGTGAAGCCGGGGCAGGATGCGCTGGCGCGGCTGGCCATGCACTACGTACCGGGCCTGGTCATCGAGGACCTGCATGGCGGGCTACCGGCCTCGCCGCGCGTGGGGCGGCTGGTCCTATCCGACGCGCAGGGGCCCTACCTCGTTGTTGAGGACGTGGCGCTCGACCTCGACCTGCTGCGCCTCGCCTCGCGCGAGTTCCGGGTGAGGAACATCAGCGCGGGCCGCGTGGTCTTCAGCCGGCTGCCGGTTCCCGACGCCCCCGCGCCCCAGCGCCCGGCCGCCCAGCCCGGGCCGCTGCTGCCGCAGCTTCCCTCCCTGCCGGTGGGGGTCACGGTGGAGCGGATTGCCCTGCCCCGCATCGAGTTGGGCGAAGCGGTGGCCGGCATTCCCGCCACCCTGTCGCTGGAGGGTAACGGGCGGCTGGGCGCGGAGGGTGCCTTCCTCGCGGCCAAGGGCCGGCGGCTGGACGCGCCCGGGGCGCTGGACCTCGACCTCGCTCTCGCGCCCGGCGACCGCGTGAGAACGAACATCGCCTATGACGAGGCGGCCGGGGGGCTGGTGGCCAGCCTTTTGGGCAAGCCGGATCAGGCGACTCACCTGCGCGTCGCGCTCGACGGACCGGCCACGGGCGCGGGCTTCACCGTCTCGGCCGATCTGGGGGAAACCGCGAAGCTGGACGGGCGCGGCACCGTGACGCTGCCCGCCGCGGGCGGAGTGGGGCTTGAGGCCTCGGGCACGGCGGCACTGGGCGGATTCCTGCCGCCGCCGGTCGCCGACCTCCGCTTCGCGCTTCGCACCTCGCCGGCAGAGGGTGGGGCCACGCGGATCGAGAGCGCGCGGGTGGAGACCGGGCCTGCCACCGTCGAGGCGCGCGGGTTGGTGGGCAGCGCCCTGGACCTTCGCTTCGACGCGCGGGTGAACGACGCCTCCACGCTCGGCGGGCTGGTGCCGGCGACGGTGGGCTGGGGTGGGATCACGCTCCAGGGCGCCGTGACCGGCACGAACGCCGCTCCGGAGTTGCGTGTAGAGGCGACGATCGCCGATCCCCGGCTGCCCGGGCCGGCGCCGGGGCTGCTCGGCCCCTCCCCCACCGTCCGGCTGAGCGCGAACCGGCAGACGGTGCATGAACTGGCCGTCAACGGGCGAGCGGTGACGCTGCGTGCCGCGGGGGATTACGGCGAGACGCTGAACCTGACGCTCGACGCGGCACTCGCGGCCGAGGACATCCCGGACGTGCCGGTGCGCGGCCGGCTCAGTGCCCGCGCGCGCGTGACCGGCCCGGCAGCGGACCCGGCTGTGGCGCTGACCGCCGAATCCCCCTCTCTCTCGGCCTATGGGCGGGAGCTGGAGGCGCTCAGGCTGGAAGCAGGCCTGCCCCGTGCGACCGTACTGGCCGGAAGCCTGAACCTCGCCGCCCGTCTGCAGGGTCTGCCCCTCTCGGCCGAGGCGCGGGCGGCGCAGGAGGGTGACGTGATCCGCGCCGAGGCGCTCCGCGCCTCCCTCGGCCCTGCGCGGCTGGAGGGAAGCGGCTCCTTCGACACGAAGAGCAGCCTCGCCACCGCCAGGTTGCTGCTCGAAGCCGCGGATTTGGCCCCGCTCTCCTCCATCGCGGGCACGCCGCTCGGCGGTGGGCTGCGGCTCTCGGCCAAGCTGGAGCCAAGGGAAGTGGAGGGCGCGGCGCGGCAGGGGATCGAGGCGGATCTTCGCGCGAACAACCTGCGGGCGGGCGGCGCCCAGGTGAACGGCACGGTGGAGGCCCGCGGCACCGACGCCGCGCTCGACGTGCAGGGCGACCTCCGCGCCTTCGAGGCCCGGGCGACGCTCCGCGCGCGGCTCGGGCTCGATAAGCCGGAGAAGCGGGTGGAACTGGCCGCACTCGAGGTGCAGCGCCAGGCCCTGGGGGTGCGGCTCGCTTCCCCGGCCACGATCCTCATCGCGCCGGGTGGCGCCGTTTCCACGCCGGGGCTCTCGTTGCAGGCGCGGCCGGGCGGGACGGTGCGGGTGGCGGGGAGATGGGGACCGGATACGGCCGACCTGCGCGCGACCGTCGCGAGCCTGCCGCTGTCCCTCGCGAATATCTTCGCACCCGACCCGCCGCTCGCGGGCACGCTGAACGCCGATGTGCGGATCTCAGGGCCGGTGTCGAGGCCGGGCATCGATGGGGAGCTTCGCGGCACGGGGCTGAAGGTTGGCGCTCCCTGGGCGCGGACCCTGCCCGAGGGCACGCTTCAGGCAACCGCCCGCATGCGGGGCGAGACGCTGGAAGCGCGGGCGGAGCTCCGGGTTGGCGCGGCGCTGCGGCTGAACCTCGATGCCCGGCTGCCGAGCGACTTCGCGGGGCCGCTCAACGCGAGCCTCAGGGGCACGACCGATATCGGGGTCCTCGCTGCGCCCTTCCTTCTGGGCGGGGCGAACCGTGTGGCAGGGACCGTCGCGATCGACGCGCAGGCCGCCGGCACGGTCGCAGAACCGCGGCTCTCCGGCACCGCGCGGCTCTCGGGCGGGGTGTTCCGGAACCTGGAATACGGTGTTGCCCTGCGGGACATCACCGGCACGGTGCGGGGCGACATGGACCGGATCGTCGTGGACAGCATCACCGCCCGGGCGGGGCCCGGCACCCTGACCGCGCGGGGCGAGTTGCGGCCCTTTGCCGAGGGGCAGCCGATCGACCTCACTGTCTCGGGCCAGGACCTGCAGCCTGTCTCCAGCGACCTGCTTCGCGGCGCCTTCGACACGGATCTGCGGCTGACCGGTTCGGTCGGCGACGGGATGCGGCTGGCAGGGCGGATTGGCACGCGCACGCTCACCATCGGCGTGCCGGAGGGGCTACCGGGCGGCGTGCCGGATATCGGCCCGGTGCGGGAGATCGGCCGCGGCGCGCCGCCCCCGCCGCCGGGCACCGCCGCGGCCCGCCGGGCGGCGGGGCGGCAGGCGGCGGCGCCTTCCGCTGCGGCGCCGCTCGCGCTCGACATCACCTTCGACGCACCCCGGCAGGTCTATCTGCGCGGGCGGGGGCTGGACGTGGAGCTGGGGGGCAATATCCGCATCACCGGAACCATCTCAGACCCGCACGCGAACGGGGAGCTGCGGCTGCGCCGGGGTAACCTGACGGTGCTCGACCGGCGCCTGAACTTCGAGCGCGGGCTGCTGCGCTTCCAGGGCGACATCGCTTCGCCCGACATCGACCTCCTGGCGACCTCCCGCGCAGGCACCTTCACGATCAACGTGGCCGTGACCGGCACGCCGCGCGCGCCGAAGATCGAGTTCACCTCCTCCCCCGAGCTGCCGCAGGACGAGGTGCTGGCGCGGCTGATCTTCAACCGTTCCGCCGACAAGCTCTCACCCTTCCAGATCGCCCAGCTCGCGCGCGTTCTCTCCGGGGCTCTCGCGGGCGGGAAGGAGGATCCGGTGACGGGGGTGCTGGGGCGGGTGAGCCGCACCCTCGGCCTTGACCGCCTGGGTATCGGGAGCGGGGCGAGCGGTGCGCCGGGGGTCGAGGCCGGCGGCTATCTCGGTCAGGGCATCTACCTCAACGTCGAGCCCGGCACGACCACCGGCTCGCCCCGCGTCGGAGTGCAGATCGAACTGACTCCGCGCCTGAAGCTCGAGAGCGGGGCGGGGGCCGATAGCCAGGGGGCGGGGCTCTCCTACGAGTATGAGTACTGATTAGGGTTTGGCGCCTGTAGCTTCCGGAGAGGGCTTTGCTCGCCCCTGTTCCTCGGGCCAACGCGCAGCGTTGGTCCCGCCGCCAGCTATTCCGCCGCGCCGGCGCAGCGGGTAGAGTCCGGCTCATCCTGGCTGGTGATGCCGTGCGGTGCGGCCGGGTTTCGACAAGATGGAGAGGGAGGGGCACCCATGCGCGCCTTCGATGGTCAGTTCAGTGACAACAAGCCCATTCGCCGGAGCATGGAGGAGAAGCGCCGGCTTCTCGCCGAGCTCGAGCAGACGCTGGCAGGCATGAAGCCGCACACGTCGCCCACCCTGCGCGACAGCATCAAGGGGCGGATCCTGGAGCTGCGCGCCGATATCGGCGCTGGGAAGCGCTGAGGCGAGACCCGCCTGCAGACCACGGCCGCCGAGGGTGGGCGGCCGTGGCGCGGGGATCAGCCCGCGAGTTCCGCCAGCAGGCGGGCGTGACTGCGGGCCCCGTGGATGAGGCAGGCCCAGTCGAACTTCTCGTTCGGGCTGTGTACCTGGTCGTCGTCGAGCCCGAAGCCCATCAGCACGCTGTCGAGCCCTAGGATGCGGCGGAAGCTCTCCACCACCGGGATCGAGCCGCCGGAGCCGATCAGCACCGCCTCCCGCCCGTATTCGGCCGCCAGCGCACGGCGGGCGGCGGCGACCTCGTCGCTGTCCTCCGGCACCACGACCGGCGGGGCTGAGCTGAAGCGCTGGATCTCGGCGCGCGCGTCGGCCGGAAGGCGCGCCTTCACGAAGGCATCGAGCGAGTCGAGCACGGCGCTCGGGTCCTGGTCGCCGACAAGGCGGAAGGACACCTTGGCATGGGCCTCGGCCGCGATGACGGTCTTCGCCCCCGGCCCGGCATAGCCGCCCCAGATGCCGTTCACGTCGCAGGTCGGGCGCGCCCACTGCCGGACGAGCGGCTTCAGCCCCTGCTCGCCCGCCGGCACCGAGAGGCCGATATCGCCGAGGAAGTGCGCCTCGTCGAAGCCGAGCGAATCCCAGGCGGCCAGCAGGTTGCCGCCGACCTCCGGCACCTCATCGTAGAAGCCAGGCAAGGTGACGCGGCCCTTCTCGTCGTGCAGGTCCGCGATGATGCGGCAGAGAAGGTTCAGCGGGTTCAGCGCCATGCCGCCATAGAGGCCGGAATGCAGGTCGCGCGAGGCCGCGAAGAGGTCGATCTGCGCGTAGGCCATGCCGCGGAGGCGCGCGGAAATGGCGGGCGTGCGCGGGTCCCACATGTTGGTGTCGCTGACGACGACGGCGCGGGCCTGGCGAAGCTCGGAAGCGTGGACCTCAAGGAAGGCGTCGAGGCTCGGACTGCCGATCTCCTCCTCGCCTTCAACCAGGACGCGGATCGGCGCGGGCGGCCCGCCGGCCACCTCGTGCCAGGCACGCATGGCGGCGAGCCAGGTCATCACCTGCCCCTTATCGTCCACCGCGCCGCGCGCGACAGTCACGGGGCCGTTCCGCCCCTCCGCCATCGTCGGCTCGAAGGGCGGTGAACGCCAGAGCTCGAAGGGCTCCGCCGGCTGCACGTCGTAGTGGCCGTAATAGAGCAGCGGCACCGCGTCGCCGCCCGGGCCCGGATGATGGGCGACCACGGCCGGGTGGCCGGCGGTCTCGCGGATCTCGGCGGTGAAGCCGATCTCCTCAAGCTCGCGCACCAGCCACTCGGCGGCACGGCGGCAGTCGGCGGCGTGGTCGGGCTGGGCGCTGACGCTGGGGATGCGCAGGAAGTCGAAGTAGCGCGCGCGGATCTCCTCCTCCGCGGCGTCGAGCCGGGCGAGGACGGCTTCGAGCGCGGCCATCAGGCGTCGTCCCCCGTGTCGGGCGCGAGGCCCGCCGCCTTGATGCCTGCCACCGCCGCCAGCTCGTCCTTGTCCGACAGGTCGCCGGAGACGCCGACAGCGCCGAGGATCGCGCCCCCGCTGTCGCGCACGAGGACGCCGCCCGGCACCGGCACGGCCGCGCCGCCCGCGAGGTCGGAAAAGGCATTCATGAAGCCGGGCATGCCCTGGGACCGACGCGCCAGCTCGCGCCCGCCGAAGCCGAGGCCCATGGCGCCGAAGGCCTTGCCATGGGCGATCGCCGGGCGAAGGAGGCTGCAGCCGTCCTCCTTCAACAGGGCCTTCATCTGCCCAGCGGCGTCGAGCACGACGACGGTGAGGGGCGCGAGGTTGAGGCGCCGCCCCTCCTCGAGGGCCACGGTGGCGATCTTCTGCGCCTGGGCGAGGGTGATGCCGTGCTGGAAGCCGGTAGGGGGATTGGGCATGAGGCGGCCGTTCCGTCGAGGGTTAGGCCGATGGTTCTATGCCCCCTGCCGCCAGTAGCAAGCCTCCCTCCCCCGGAACGCACCCGCGCCGGGGGAAGGAGCCGAGCAACTCAGCCGAAGATGAAGTCGGCGGAGGTCAGCGAGGCCAGAGACACGTTCAGCAACGTGACAGAATCCGCCGGCGACACAGTGATGACGACATTGGCCCCCATCTGCTGGCTGGCGGCCATCACGGCCGCGAAGCTCGTGAAGGTACCGGACTGGAACTGAATGAGGTCGTCGTCGCCAGTCACCCGTCCGAAATCAGCGATCGTGTCTGCCCCGAGCCCTGGACCAAAGACGAAGATGTCGTTCCCCGCTCCGCCATAGAGGATGTCGTTGCCCGTACCACCAACCAGCGCGTCGTTCCCTTCCCCACCGATCAGGGTGTCGATGCCATCGCCGCCGAAGAGAGTATCGCTACCAGCCTCGCCCCACATGATGTCGTTCCCAGCGTCGCCGAGACCGTAATCATTACCCGCACCTCCGACCACGGTGTCGTCACCGCCGGCTGCCAGGAGCACGTCATTGCCGTTGTCACCGCGGATGTGGTCGTTGCCCTCTTCTCCGTAGAGCGTGTCGTCGTCATCGCCGCCGAAGATGAGGTCGTTGCCCGCACCACCAACGAGCGTGTCGATGCCAGCATCGCCGGTCATCACGTCGTTGCCGTCGTCGCCGCGTAGATGATCGTTTCCGCTCTCCCCGTAGAGCGTGTCGTCGTCGGCGCCACCGAAGATGAGGTCGTTTCCTGCACCGCCCACCAGCGTGTCGATGCCGCCGTCGCCGGTCATCAAGTCGTTGCCGTTGTCGCCGCGCAGATGATCGTTTCCGCTCTCACCATAGAGCGTGTCGTCGTCGTCGCCGCCGAAGATCAGGTCGCTTCCTTCCTGGCCCACGAGGATGTCGTTGTCGGCGTCGCCCGTGATCACATCGTTGCCGGTGCCTCCGTAGATAAGCTCGGTGCCTGCCCCGCCGTAGAGGGTGTCGTTGCCCTCACTCCCTATGAGGTAATCACTCCCGATGTCGCCAACGACGGTATCGTCTCCGCTGCCGGCGTCCACAGTGTCGCTGCCATCGCCGCCGTAGATGAGGTCATTTCCGCCGAGACTATAGATGAGGTCGTT
>NZ_JONP01000045.1 GCF_000711725.1 Roseomonas aerilata DSM 19363
AGCACCTACGCGTCAGACCTCTTCCCGGCCTGGTTCCTCGCCCAGGGCCGCGACCGCCGGGTGATCGCCACCTCCAACACCGCTGACCTCGCGGGTGCCTTCTCGCGCCGGGTCCGAGGTCGGATCCGCGCCCATGGCCTGACGCTCGGCTACAGGCTGGACCGAGAGGCCGAGGACCTCTGGACCACCACGAATGGTGGCGAGTACCGAGCGGCCGGCATCGGTGGGGTGATCACCGGCCTCCGCGCAGATCTCGCCCTGATCGACGATCCCGTAAAGTCGAGGGAGGAGGCCGACAGCGAGGCACGCCGGGAGCGGATCTGGGCCTGGTTCGGGGACGACCTCAGAACCCGTCTCAGGCCCGGTGCCGCCATCGTGGTGGTGCAGACCCGCTGGCACGAAGACGACCTCTCGGGGCGGCTGCTCCAGGCGCAGCACGGCCAGTGGCGCGTGGTGTCCCTCCCCGCCGAGGCCGAGCAAGACGACCCCCTCGGCCGCGCCCTTGGCCAGATGCTCTGGGGTGACGACCAGTATGGGTATGCGGCCTCGCTCACCCGCGTGAAGGCCAAGGCGAGCACCCGTAGCTGGTCGGCGCTCTACCAACAGCGGCCGGTGCCGGACACCGGGGACTACTTCCTGGCGGAGTGGCGGTGACTGGACGGTGCACGTCGTCCTCGGCATGGATCCAAACGGCCGCCTCTGGCTGCTGGACCTCTGGCGCGGTCAGACAGCGGCGGACGCGTGGATCGAGGCCTTTTGCGACCTCGTACGCCAGTGGCGGCCGATCGGCTGGGCCGAGGAGACGGGGCAGATCAGGGCGGGTGTGGGTCCCTTCCTCGAGCGCCGCATGCGGGAGCGGCAGGCCTACGTGGCCCGCCGCCCCTTCCCCACCCGCGGCGATAAGGCCGTCAGAACGCAGTCGATCCGCGGCCGCATGGCGCTGGACGGACTGCACCTGCCCCGGGCGGCACCCTGGCGGCAGGCATTCGAGGCCGAGCTGCTGACCTTCCCAGCGGGTCGGCACGATGACCAAGTGGACGCGCTCGGGCTGGTCGGACAGCTGCTCGACAGGATGGTCAAGGGCAGCGCGCTCAGGCCCAAGCCGGATGAGCAGGAGGACCGCTACACCAGGCTCTTTGCCAACGATGACGAAGAGGGCGTCACGTCCTGGAAGACTGTTTGAGCCGACACCCGAAAGATCTCGCTGGCGGTGCGCTCTAGCGGCCGCTCGTTTCCTTTCGCAGACGTTCCTCCTGTGCCGCGAGCTCTGGCGTCATGCCCTCACCAAAGTCCGCCATCTCATACAGCGGACGGATCTCAATCTCGCTTGGGCCGGGCATCGGGTTCGGGCAGCGCTTTACCCACTCGACCGCCTCCGCCATGTCCTTGACCTGCCACAGCCAAAAGCCGGCGACCAGTTCCTGGGTCTCCGAGAAAGGGCCATCGATGACGGTGCGATCCGCTCCGTTGAAGGCGACCCGCTTCCCTTCGAATGACGGCTTCAATCCATCGGCTGACAGGAGGATGCCGGCCTTCACCAACTCCTCGTTAAACTTACCCATGGCCTCAAGCAGATCAATTCCGGGGAGCATTCCGGTTTCACTGTCCTTCGTCGCCTTCACCAGAACCATGACGCGCATGGCTTTCCTCCCACTCGGCAGCCGGTGCTCTCGTTAACGAGCACTGCAAGCCCGTTCACACGCCACAAGAGACACACTGGCGGTCTGCCACCGGCCGATTGCCTTGCACCTAAGCCCGCCAGTCTGAAGAGCTCGCGGACGCTTGGCCAGCGCCATGTTCAACACCGACCAACGACCGTTGATCGGTGGTGAACACCCCCTTTCGCCCGAACCACACTGCTGGTGGCCCGCACAGCCAGCCCCGGCCCTACGCCACCATGCTGTTCTCGAACAGCCTTGCCTGACGGCACTGCCACTTTCCTTACCTACGTGAGTTGACCCAAAGCACCACCGAGCGCTGCTCCGCTGCGTTGGCAAAGCCGTGCGGCGTGCTACTGGCAAAGCGGAAGGCGTCTCCTTGGGCGAGGTCGTAGGTCGCCGTCGCGATGGTAAGCCGGATGCTGCCCTCTATTACCAACCCGGCCTCCTCTCCCTCGTGGCTATAGAGGTCCGTGCCCGTGCTGGATCCGGGCTCAAGCGTCATGAGGAAAAGCTGCAGATCCCCCGGTGCCGGCGGGGCGAGCGGCCGCTTGGTGATGCCGCTCGGGTGGAACACGACGGGCGAGGTATCGCCCGCACGGCGAATGGGCGAGACCGCCGCCCCCGTCTCGACTGGGCTGACGAGCGAGAGGAAGTCCACCCCCAGCAACTCCGCAATGCGCACAAGATCCCGGACCGGCAACGACGAGAGGCCGCGCTCCACCTGGCTTAGGTAGCCGACCGACTTACCGAGACTCAGCGCCATAGCGGCCAGCGGCATGCGCCGCGTCTCGCGCAATAGCCTCAACCGGCGCCCAATCGTGCCGTCGATGGCATGGGCGTTACGCGCCTCTGTGGGCTGGGCAGGATGACGGGCCAAGCAGCCTCCGCTGTTTTCATGAGCATGAAACAGGCTTGCACCCACGTGAACGCAGTGCCTAGTCTCGCCAGGATGAGAACAGCCCTTTCCCGTCCGGGCGCCAAGTGAGCGACCTGCACCCCTCCATCGACCCGGGTGTCGTGGCCTATGTTGCGAAGGCGCGTCGGGATGCCGGTCGTATGGCAGGGATTGTGGATCTCTCGCCCGACCAGAGGCGCCTGCGCGCGGAAATCCTCGCCCGCGTCACGGCCGAGCGCCACCCGGATTGGCTCTCCACCCACACCACCTACGTCACCCTTCCGGGACGCGAGATCCCCGTCCGTGTCTACGTCCCCGCTGGGGATGGGCGACGCCCCGCCATCCTCTACCTGCACGGCGGAAGCTGGATCGCTGGCAGCCCGGAATCTCACGACTTTATCACGGCGAGCCTTGCGGCCAACACGGGCGCCGTCCTCCTCAGCGTCCACTACCGCCGCGCGCCGGAGAACCCCTACCCGGCTGCGACCGAGGACGCCTACGCCGCGCTCTGCTGGGCGGCGGAGAGGGCCGGGGCGCTAGGGATCGACCCAGATCGGATTGCCATCGCGGGCGACAGCGCAGGGGGCAACCTCGCCGCGGCCTGCGCCCTGATGGCGCGGGATCGCGGCGGCCCAGTCATCCTGCACCAGACCCTGCTCTATCCCACGCTCGACGACGATCTGGAGACCGAAAGCTACCGTGCGGGCACGGACCCCATCCTCACCCGCGCGGCGATGAGGGAGGCGTTGGAGGCCTTCCTGCCGGAGGGTGCGGGTCCGCAGGACGGTTATGCCCTGCCCATGCGCGCGCCGAGCCTCGCCGGGTTGCCGCCCGCCTACCTCAGCATCGCGGCGCTCGACCCCCTCCGTGACGATGGGCTGCGCTACGCCGCGCGACTAGAGGAAGCTGGCGTTCCCACGGTCACCCGCATCGGTCCGGGGCTGATCCACGGCTATGCCCGCATGCGGCGCTTCAGCGCGGTGGCCGAGACGGAATTCCAGGCCGTCTGCGCCGAGATCCGCGCCGCTCTCAGCCTGCCCAGCGGCCCGGTTTGGTGACCGCTGCACCAAAGGACCCTGCCCTCATGCTCCTGACCCGCCGTCAGACTCTGCTCGGCTCCCTTGCGATCGGCACCGTCGCGGGCACGCGGCCGGCCCGGGCCGCCTTCCCGGACCGGCCCGTCCGCATCGTCGTGCCCTTCGCCCCCGGCGGCAGCTACGACACGACGGGGCGTCTGCTGGCCGAAGGCGTGGCTCCCCTGCTCGGCCAGCCCGTTGTGGTCGACAACCGACCCGGCGCGGGCGGCGTCGTGGGCGCCGCCTCCGTCGCCCGTGCCCCGGCCGATGGCTACACCCTGCTGCTCGGAGGGCTGACGGCGCAGATCCTGGTGCAAGGAGCCAACGCCAGCCTGCCCTTTGATCCCATGGGCGACTTCGTTCCCGTCGCCTTGGTGGCCAAGGTGCCGCTGATCCTGGTCGCGGCGAAGAACATGAACGTCCGCAGCGTCGCCGAGCTGGTGCGAGCGGTAAAGGCGAAGCCCGGCACCTACGACTTCAGCTCGGCCGGCACCGGCACCTCCGGCCACATCGCTGCCCAGCACTTCGCCAACGTCACCGGCCTGGAGGTGACGCATGTTCCCTATCGCGGTAGCGCAGCGGGGCTGGCGGACCTTCTCGCGGGCCGGATTGCCTTCCTCGTCGACACGCCCTCGGTCATCGGCGAGCACGTCCGTTCCGGCGCGATCAGCGGTCTGGCCGTCATGTCCGACGCGCGGATCCCCACCCTGCCGGACGTGCCCACCATAAAGGAGGCGGGCTTCGCCAGCGTGAACAACCTCGAACCATGGCAGGCGATCGTCGCGCCGCGCGGCACACCGACCGAGGTAGTGGCCCGGCTGAACGCCGCCGTGAACGACGTCACGGCACGGCCCGAGGTCCGCGCGCGCTTCGCGGCCATCGACCTGACGCCAATGTCAGGATCTCCGGATCAAGTGGCCCGGTTCTTCAGCGAGGAGAACGAGCGCTGGGTCCCCATCGTGCGAGCCATGGACATGCGTGCTGGCTAGGCTGCATGGCGCGAAAAGCAACCCGCGCCACCGACGCCAGCCTGCTCTGATGACTGCCACAACTCCTGCTATCAGCGCAGTCGAATTACGGCAGTCAAAGGCATTTTTCAGCCGGACCAGCCAGATGCCGGGGCAGCCAAGGCCCGGTCCACCGAGCTGCCTCCAGTATGGCTCGGATGCTTAATGTGGCATCCGGTGCCCCACCGCAGCGCCGCTGCAACGGCTCGACGAGCAGGCTCCTAGGCTATTTCCTCACTCCACTCGTAAGTTCTTGGTGCGGATGAAGCCACCCCAGACGTCCCCATCCCGTGCCACACGGCCGCGGATGTCCTCCGCCGAGCCTGGGATCGGGACGATGTTGGAAGCGACCATGTTCCGAGTGACCGCCGGGTCTGCCAAAGCCTCGCGCACGGCTGAGTTGAGCAGCATCACGACCGGCTCCGGCATGCCAGCCGGGCCGACCAGCGCAAGCCAGCCTGGCATGACCGGGGCGTTTACCCCCGCTTCGGTCAGCGTGGGCAGGTCCGGCAAGTCAGGTGAGCGGGCCGCAGCGACCGCGGCGAGAGGAACAAGCGATCGGTCACGAATCTGCGGCAGGGCGTTACCGAGCACACTGATCATCGCGTCTACTTCGCCGGTCATAACGGCCGTCAGTGCCTGGGTGGTGCCGGCATAGGGAACATGAGTGAGTTGAATGCCCGTGCGGTCGGCAAGCATTTCAGTCGCGAGATGAGTAGAGTTACCGATCCCGGCGCTGGAGAAGGTTAGCCGTCCTGGCTGCGTCTTGGCGCGCGCCACAAAATCAGCGAGCGAGGTGATACCGCTCTTCGGGCTGACGACCAGGACGAAAGGAGTGTCCGAGACGGGTGCAATGTAGGTGAAATCTCGCGCCGGGTCGTAAGGCAGGTTGCTGTAGAGATATGGATTGAACGTGAGCAGGGAGACCCCAACCAGCGCGATGGTATGTCCATCCGGCCGCTGCTGCTTGATGTAGGTCGTCGCGATCACGCCGTTGGCGCCCGCCCGGTTTTCCACCACCACGGGCTGGCCGAGTTTGCGGGCCATCGGCTCTGCCATAAGCCGCGCCACGACGTCGGTGTTGGAGCCGGCAGCCTGAGAGACGATGAGGCGAATGGGCTGCGTAGGGAACGTGCTCTGCGCCCGCGTTTTGGGCGCAAGGAGCGCCGCGCCCGAGGTCAAGGCAACGGCGGCCAGGGTGCGACGTCCGATTGCACTCATCGTCATGCCTTCGTTCCTTCAATGGTGGGTCGGAGAAAGGGGCACATTGGCAGATCGAGCGCCGAGGCGTGATCACCTCCATACAGGACGGTAAGGATCGGCGGACGCCCGTGCGGCACCTGAATGCAGTGGTCGGCATCGGCTCCCGCAATCGAGAGGCGGATGCGGCTACCCGCCCTAAACACCCAGGAAGTCGGCAGCAGCGCGATGCGGAGGCGCTCGGCGTGACCGGGCACCAGCGGGGAGGCATCGGCGCGTGCGAAGCTTCGGGAGGGCCAAGTCGCTTGGTAACGTTCCGGCGGAGGACTCTCCTTACGGTGCAGGGCACGAAGCAATCCCTCGGTGACGTATCGCACGGTCCCGTCCGCCTCAACTTCAGATAGGTAGACGAAGATTGCCGCGTCAGGCTCGCTGGACTGAATCCAGAGATCGGCGACGCCGTGGCCGGTCAACTCTGCGTCGGCCTCCATCGGTCCGGAGGTCCACGATGGCAGCCGCGCCGTCCGTTCGCCCCAGTCGGCGTAGTATGTGGTGGTGTCGATGGCAGCCAGCCTCTCGTAGCGCGTGTGGTCACCGCTGCCGGCGGTAAAGTCCACTTGGAACGTGTCGCGGCCCACTGCGCCCTTGTCAGCTTGTAGCACGGTAGGTGCGAGATGTAGCCGCCGGATCTGATCGACGGGCGGCCAAGTCCTAGCTTCCTGCCAGCGCTCAGCATGAATGGAGAAATAATGGACCCGCGCTTCCTTCTCGTACCCCGTCGGGCGGTGCATGAGGTAGTGATCGAAAAATCGAAGCAACTCGCCCAGTAGCGGAAACTGGGATCCTGGCTGGTCACGCCAGGGCGAGACGTTGCTGCGTGCCCCATGGTCCCAGGGCCCGAGCAGGAGATGCACGGGGTTTTTCGAGAGCGTCAGGTAGCGAGCGATTGCCGCGTTGCTGAAGCCTACGCCATCCATCCAGCCAGAGGTTGCAAGCACCGCGACATCCTCTCGGATGTGGTCGCGATAAGCGTACGGACTGAATGAGGCCGAGCTGAAGCCGGCGTCGTAGGGCAGAGGCTCCTCACGAAAGCGGAATTCCGTGATGAAGTCGGGCATATGGAAGCTGCCGAGGTGCTCCTGAAGGGCCTGGGCCAGCAGCGCGCCGCCCGGATCCTCGTCCACCGAGGCGGGACCTTGAAGATCCGGATTGGCGTAGTACGCGATGTTCTTCAGCAGGTCGCGCCTGTCATGATCCATAGCAATCATGAGGTCGTCGTAGGAGCGGGACAGGCGGTTTAGGAACACGCCACCGGGATAGTAGTGGTCCTGCCAAGTGTCCCACATCGCGAAGAGCGGCGCGATCGCTTTCACGGCCGGGTGCCCGGTGCTGGCCAGGAAGTCCGAGGCCGCACCTGGGTAGGAGATGCCGGTCGCACCGAGCCGTCCATTGCACCAGGGCTGCGCCACAGCCCAGTCCGCGATCTCGCGGCTGTCGTCCCGCTCCCGAGGTGAGCGGAAGCTGTCGCGCGTGCCAAAGCTCGCACCGGTGCCACGCACGTCGACGACGACCACGGCATAACCGCGCGGAACCAGGAAGCGGACGAACTTGCCGGCATTCGGGATCGCGTCAGCATCGCTGCCGTCCGCGACCGCGAACCGACGGTAATAGGGTGTGAGGATGAGAATGGCTGGTCCCGGCCCTGTCGAGCCCTCGGGCAGCCAAACGTCCACTGCGATCCGGCACCCGTCCTGCATTGTTAGATAGAGCGAGAGCGGGCGGTCCGGCATCGCTTGTTCGGCAGACCGGCCGGCGAGGTACGCACCTGGCGTCACGAGCCAAGCGGTGCTGTCGAGATCGGTGTCACCCATACCATCCACATCCTAGCTGCTCACGAGAGTGTTTCCCATGATGCGGATGGTGCATAGGCGCCCGATAAACGCGTGGCGCCAAATCTGACCTAGCTGGAGCTCAGCATGTAGCTGTGGAACGTATCAAACGAAGCTTGAGCAACTAGGTGCGGCACGTTCGTCACACGGAGGTCCGCTCTACAATTCGAGCAACCGTCGTATGGGTCCACACAGCCCCTCCTCGCGGCGCTGGCACCCTCCTCTCCATCAGAGCCCGCGCTATCCCCGCATTCGTCGTGATTCCCTCTTCCCGGAGCGCATCCAGTTGCAGGACGAGGCAGTGCGCGGTGCGGAAAGCCTCTTCCTGGCGGGCCTGTGCCGCAGCCGAGGCGCAGGGCGGCGATGGTGGCCGCCACCCCCGATCTCCACCCAGCACTGCCCCTCTCACCCGCGCCGCTGCCAGCGCCGCCCTGGTCCGCTCCGAGATCAGCTCGCGCTCCTTCTGAGCCATAGCGGCATAGACTCGCATCATCAGGTCGTCCGCGCCTGGCATGTCGGCGGCACGGATGGAGATACCTTCCTCCAGCAGTCCCGAGAGCGTGTGTGCACGGCGAGTGATCCGATCCAACCTTGCAGCCACCAGTACCGCCCCGAGCTGACGGCAGCGGGTCAGCGCCGCCTGGAACCCGGGCCGGCGGTCGTCCTTGCCCGAGGCGATGTCCTGGTGCTCGGCAACCAGCGTCCAGCCCTCGCGCTCAACGAAGGCGCGGACGCTGGCCTGCTGCGCCTCTAGTCCCAAGCCAGAGTGCCCCTGCTCGGCGGTGGACACCCGGTACAGCGCCACGGCGTAGCGAGGCTGGGTGGGTGCGCGACGAAGGGCGGCCATCAGCTCTGCTCCCCGGCGGCGAGGCGGTAGACGCTGTAGCTGCCCTTCGCTCCCTGAGCCCCTGATCCGACCTGCCGTACTCGCTCAAGCACTTCGACCGTGTGGCCCTTCTTCTTCAGCCCGGCCAGGAACCCGCGGACCGTGTGCTGCGCCCAGCCAGTCGCTTCCATGATCCCGGCGATGGTGGCCCCTTCTTCCCTGCGCAGGAGGGTGAGTACGGTTTGATGCTTAGTGCCTTCACGCGGGCGGCGTGGGGCGGCGGCATCACGTTCAGCCCGGCTCTGAGTTGTGCGGCATCCCAAAGCCGCCCTGAGCACCTCGATAGAACCCGGCAGGGCGGAGCTTTCCACCCCCGCATCCCAGGCGACCAGCAGGGCGGTTGCGGCGTCTCGTAGCGTGTTGCGAGGCTGTGGCTGGGCAGCGGACGGCACTTGGTCTTCCAGCGCGGCCGTGCTGTTGCCTGCCTCCCGGCCCTCCTGCGCCACTTGAGCGGCCTCTCCGGCCAACTCCGCCGTGCTCGGCTCACCGGCCGCCATCAGCCCGGCCGTGGTGATCCGCAGGACCCTCGTTGGGCTGCCGCCGGGATTGGCGACCTCCTCCAGCAGCCCAGCCTTCAGCATGCTCTGGAACCCCGTATTCCGGGCGGCAGCGGGCAGGTTCGGGGGCGCCTTGGCCAGCCCTGCCAAGTGCTGGGCGGCCGAGCTGAGGATCTGCGCCTGGGTGGGGGAGAGCGGCTTCGTCATCGTCAGGTCCCTGGGCGGACCCGATCAGCCAGGTCCTACGACCCAGAGCCCTGCTGCCGGTGAGCAGGGCAGCGAGGAAAGGAGATGCCTCCCGTCCCGCACGACCACGCTTCGCTCTGTTCGAGGTCAAAGCCAAGCAGCTTTCGGCTCCCGACTGCTCAGCTTTGCAACCGTCATCAGCGCTCGCATGTTCCCGCCTTGTTCCAATCTCTCTAACCTCGATTGGCCGATCCGATTCGCAGGAGCCCTGCCGTGCTGAACCTTCGCCCCTCCCCTCCTCAGCCCGTCACGGCCGACCGTGGACGAGATGAGCTCATCGCCCTCTGGAACGCCGCAGCACCTGAGACACGAACGCTCATGCTGGCGCAGGTCCGGGCCTGGGCGGAGGTCAAGGGGCGCCTGCCGCGGGTGAATGCGGCAGATCTTCCGGCCGATGCTGCTTGGGAGGGGTGAGCAGGATGACCACTCAACGAGCGAGCGATGACCCACTTGTACCGGCAACGGATGAGGAAATAGCGGCGGCTCTCGCCCATGCGCTGCGCTTCGACGCACGCGGCAAAGCACGGCGCGGCGGCGGCGACCTTGCAGCGAGCCTGGCTGCCGAGCGCCTGACGGAGCACCTGCGGCAGGCCGGCTTCGTGCTCATGCGTGGCCGAGGCGCCCGCCCGCACAGCACCGGCTGAGCGTGCCGGCTCCCCTGCCCGCCTATGCCGAGCTGGGCGTGCGGTCGAACTTCTCCTTCCTCGACGGCGCCTCCCACCCCGCCGAGCTGGTCGCCACCGCCGCTGAATTCGGTCTTGCGGGCCTCTCCCTCTGCGACACCAACAGCCTCGCCGGCGTGGTGCGCGGCCATGTCGCCGCCAAGAAGCTCGGACTGCCCTGCGCGGTGGGGGCCCGTCTCGAGCTGGTGGACGGCAGCGGGTATCTCGCCTGGCCTACTGACCGCGCCTCCTACGGCCGGCTGACTACCCTGCTCTCTCGCGGCCGCATGAACGCGCCCAAGGGAGGCTGCGAACTCACACGGCGCGACCTCCTGGCCCATGCCGAGGGCCTGGTGCTGGCGGTCGTGCCTCCCGAGGTGCCGGACGCTGTCTTCGCTGCCCGTCTGCGGGAGGATGTCCTGGCGCTGCGGGATCGCCTCGCCCTGCCGCTGCACCTCGCCGGCTGGTGCGCCTTCACCGGGAACGACCAGGGTCGGCTGAACCACCTCGCCGCCGTTGCTTCCTCGGCCAGGGTCCGGCTGCTAGCCACCGGCAATGTCCGCTATCACCGTCCTCACCGGCGGCGCCTCGTCGATGTCCTCTCCGCCATCCGCCTTGGCGTGACCGTCGACACCCTCGGCCTCGCCGCCGAGCCGAACGCCGAGCGCTGCCTCAAGCCGCCGGAGGAGGTGGCGCGGCTCTTCTCCTCCCACCCGGAGGCCGTGGCGGCCTCCCTGGCCATCCTGGAGGCCACCCAGGGCTTCTCGCTGGACCAGCTCCGCTACGAGTACCCGGACGAGATCCTGGAGGCGGGCAGGACGCCGCAGCAGACGCTGGAGGCACGGGTGGAGGCCGCCCTGGCCGAGCGGTGGCCCGAGGGCTCTCCTGCGGGCATCGAGGGGACGCTTCGGCACGAGCTGCAGCTGATCGAGCAGCTGGGCTACGCGCCCTACTTCCTCACCGTGCACGAAATCGTCCGCTTCGCCCGCGGCGAGGGCATCCTCTGCCAGGGGCGTGGCTCGGCCGCGAACTCCGCCGTCTGCTACGTGCTTGGCATCACGGCCGTGGACCCGGGCAAGCACGACCTGCTCTTCGAGCGCTTCGTCTCCGCCTCACGGGGCGAGCCGCCCGACATCGACATCGACTTCGAGCACGAGCGCCGCGAGGAGGTCATCCAGCACCTCTACCAGCGCTACGGCCGTGACCGGGCGGCGATCTGCGCCACCGTCATCCGCTACCGGCCCAAGTCCGCCATCCGCGAGGTCGGCAAGGCGATGGGCCTGTCCGAGGACATCACCGGCCACCTGGCCAAGGCGAGCTGGGGACCGGGAAGGGACGGGTCGCTCGCCGACATCGCCGCCGCCGAGGGGCTCGACGTCACCGACCCGCGCCTGGCCATGACCCTGGATCTGGCCGAGGAGATCCAGGACTTCCCCCGGCATGTCGCCACCCATGTCGGCGGCTTCGTCATTACCCGCGGGCTGCTGACCGAGCTGGCCGTGGTGACCAACGCCGCCATGCAGGACCGCACCACGCTCGAGTGGGACAAGGACGACATCGACGCCCTCGGCATCCTCAAGGTCGATGTGCTCGGCCTCGGCATGCTCTCCTGCCTCAGGCGCGCCTTCGGGCTGCTGAGCCGGCACAAGCGACTGACCCTTGATCTCGCCGGCCTACCCAGAGACTGCCCGGCCACCTACGCCATGCTCCGCCGCGCCGACTCCTTAGGCGTGTTCCAGGTGGAGAGCCGGGCGCAGATGAACATGCTGCCCCGACTGAAGCCCGCCACCTTCCACGACCTTGTTGTGCAGGTCGCGATCGTGCGGCCCGGACCCATCCAGGGGGACATGGTCCACCCCTACATCCGCCGGCGCTGGGGGCTGGAGCAGCCGGAGTATGCCAGCCCCTCCCGAGAACACGGCCACCCCGACGAGCTCCGGCGGGTGCTGGAGAAGACGCTCGGCGTGCCGCTGTTCCAGGAGCAGGCCATGCGGGTGGCGATCGTCGCCGCCGGCTTCACGCCCGAGGAGGCGGACGACCTCCGGCGCGCCATGGCGACCTTCAAGTACACGCAGGGCGTGGGCATCTACCGCGACCGGCTGGTCGAGGGCATGACGCGGCGCGGCTATCCCCGCGACTTCGCCGAGCGCTGCTTCAAGCAGATCGAGGGCTTCGGCAGCTACGGCTTTCCCGAGAGCCACGCCGCCTCCTTCGCCCACCTCGTCTATGCCTCTTCCTGGATCCGCTGCCATCACCCGAGCGTCTTCGCCTGCGCGCTGCTGAACTCCCAGCCCATGGGCTTCTACGCCCCGGCGCAGATCGTCCGGGACGCCAAAGTGCACGGCGTGGAGGTGCGGCCGCTGGACGTGAACCTGTCGGCCTGGGACAGCACGCTCGAGCCGCACCCGGAGAGCACGGACGGGTTCGCCCTGCGGCTGGGGCTGCGGGTCACGGCGGGGCTGTCCGAGGAGGAGGGCCGGCGGCTGGTCAAGGTCAGGGACGCCGGGAATGGGCGACCCTTTGTCTCGGTCGAGGAGGCGGCCATGCGGGCGCAGCTGAGCCGCAAGGCGCTCGAGGCGCTGGTGGGGGCGGACAGCTTCGCGGGGCTCGCCACCACCCGCCGGAAGGCGCACTGGGCCGCGGCGGCCGTGGACGTCAGGGCCCAACAGGACCTGCCGCTGTTTGCCGCCAGCGAGGGGCCGCTGATCGAGGAGGAGGCCCCTGCCCTGCGCGAGGAGCGCGCCGGCGAGGCGGTGGTGTCGGACTACCGGGCAACCGGGCTGACGCTCCGCCAGCACCCGCTGGCGCTGCTGCGGCCCGTCTTGAAGCAGCTGGGTCTGTACGACACCCGCAAGCTCCGCGAGGCGCGGCAGGGGCAGGCCATCCGCCTGCCCGGCATGGTGCTCATGCGGCAGCGGCCGGGCACGGCCAAGGGCGTGGTGTTCGTCACCGTCGAGGACGAGTGGGGCGAGGCGAACCTCGTGGTCTACGCCAACGTCGGCGAGCGGGACCGGGCGGCGCTGATTGGAGCGCGGCTGCTGGTCACCGAGGGGCGGGTGGAGCGAACGGACGAGCACGCCGAGGTGCCGATCCTGCACCTCATCGCGCGCAAGCTCATCGACCGCTCCGACCTGCTGGATGGGCTCGGGCAGGTGGACGGCGCAGAGGCGGGCTGGGACCGGCTGCTCGGGCGAGCGGATGAAGTCAGGCGGCCAGAGCCGGGATCCCGACGGGATCCGGTGAAGCTGCCCTCGAGCCGGGACTTTCATTAGGCAGGGCTGTGGCGCAATTGAGCAGCGGGCGGGTTGGGAGTGAATGGTACGCCATGAAGATCCTGCCTGCGATACTCGCTCTCCTCACCGCCGCTGCGCGTACAGTGGCCCAGAGGAGTGATCAGGCACCGAATTTGTTCGGTATAGGCGAGAACAGCCAAATCCCGACAACTGCAACACCTGCCCCCCCGCCGCGCACCTCGTGGGCCACCCGCGCCCGTTAAGCACCGGCAGCTGCTGGGTAGTACGCATCCTTGCCTCCAGCGCAGCGAGGCGATTTGAGGCGCAGTTTGGGATTGCTGCCCCAGCTCAACATGTGACGCATGTCACGAAGTAGCCTCAGCACCGAGCTGAGGCGATTCGGCAATTATTGGAAGAATATTGCTGCACGGGCCGCCGAATTGGTCCAGCAATCCATCTTCACGGCCCTGAGGATCTGGTCTTGGCCAAGTTGATCGATCTCCCCCTTCGATCATCATTACATCCCTCACTCGAACCAAGCTACCGAGCGCTACTATCCAAAAATTTTGCCGAGGGCGAATATGCACTGCGTAGGAAGATGTCGGCCCTCATTGCCCGACCAGCACTTCGCCTTTGCACACGAGAAGTCCGAATGCCTCTCTTCAGCTGCCGCTTCCACGGTGATGTCGCACTCGGCAGATCATTCCGGAACACAGCCATTTAGTTCCACCTAACCTCGGCCATGCGACCGAAGACCCGGGCTGGCTGGGTAGCCGCTTCGTCCGTGCAGCCCGGCTCGGTTCGAGTGACTGATCCGAACCTCAGCCCGAGCCGTCCTGGTCGGCAATCCGGAGCGCGTTCAACGCGGGAGTGAGGCCGCGCAGCGAAACTGGGAGGCTTACAACTTGACCGTCGCCATCATGAAATTCGACCTTCGCAGGCTCCGTGCGGGGCACAATCGAGCTAAGCTCCGCTTCTGTCGGCTGGGCTTCCGCGAAGCAGCCGCGCGCGAAGCAACGACGAAAGGTCAGAGATATCGCAGCCTGCTCCACGGTCAGTCGTAGGGGGTCAGCAACCGTGACATTCGTGCCGACTTGAGCGGAAAGCAAAATGGAGGCGGCGGTAGCGCCCCGGCGCGCCACGAGCTGCGCCAGGGTCTGGCCGCGCTGATCCAGGACAGTGTGGACCACCTCGCACTGACGGCCACTCAAGCCGGCCTGCATCTCGCAGCGCAGGATCCAGTCGCCATAAGAGGCCGTCGTGCGGTCCGGCCGCGGCGTCGTGGATGGCAGAGCAGCCGGCGCCCCGCCCGCGGGGGGACCGGACAGGGAAGGCACCGCCGGCGCCGCACCCGACGGATTGCGTGCGGCCGCCTGGGCGAGCGCGCCGTCTCCTCTGACATAAAACACCAGGAGCAGGCACAGCGTCGCGGAACGAAGCAGCGTAGGCGTCATGGCAGATCCTCTCCTCGTGCCGGCCCGGGCATCCTGTCACATGCCCGCCTCGGACCGGATGTCGGCAAACCGGGCCTCATGGCCCGACCGGGCAGCCCAGACATGCTGCCTGGCCCCGGCCCGGAGCGCTGGCGTGGCGAGAGTGGAGCCCTTTCAGAACCGGTAGGCAATGCGGCCCGTGCCGGCATGGGCGGTATAGCCGTCGCCCACCTCGGCGCTGTACTGGAGGCGCAGGTCCCAACGCTCACTGCCAAGCACCTCGGCGCCCAGGGTGAAGCGGCCCACCACGTCCGGAATGGGGGTCGTCGCCCGGAAGCCCTGGCCGATGGGCTGCGCAGCGAAGCGGGCCGTCGTGGTCCAATCTCCGTTCGCGCCGAACCGGACACCCGCGCTGGCGAAGGGGCGCAGCACCAGCCCGCCCTCTCTCCCGAGGCGCAGCCGCCCACCGATCTCGACCGCCGGGACGGCCGCGAAGGAGGTGGTGCTCCCTGCCTCCACGGCCAGGTCGAAGGGTGCGGCGCCGCGCTCGGTGTAGCCGCCGCTGCGGACCCAGGTCAGGTGCAGGTCCAGGCGTGGCTGCAAGTAGAAGTCCCTGAAAGGGATCTGGTAGGCGATGCGCCCGTGCCCGCCGACGTGGAGCGTGTCGGGCGAGGCGCGTGCAACCGCGCCGAAGGAGCCGACTGAGACCGCGCGCCGACTCTCGAACCAGCCATAGCCGAAGTCGACGAGCCCGGAGACCTGCCACGGTCCCTCCTGCCAGCGCAGGCTGGCGCCGAGCAGCAGCGTGTCTCCCGTAACGCGGGACGTGTTGCTGTCCCCACGGAAGCTGCTGTTCTCGTAACCGATGGAGCCGCCGAGGAAGAGGCCGGGCGAGACCTCTCGCTGGGCGCCGGCCTGAAGCGTCCAGGTATCCGCGCGGTAGCCTAGGGAATCGCTGGTGCGGCCCTGGCTGGCCGTGCCGCCGAAGATGCGCGCCCAGGCGCAGTTCGATCGGTCGGGCGTCAGCCCCGCCGTCTCGAAGGTAGGGCACTCGTCCAGCATGGTGCCTGCGAAGACGTGGCTGGCGCTGTGGCGGAATGCGGCTATGGCGCCCACCGTTTGCCCGGACAGGGTATCCAGCGCCCGGGCGTAGCCACCCCCGTCGGCGACCCCGCCGAGGGCAGTGAAGCCCGCGTCGAAACGCGCGCCGCTGTCCCAGATCTCCTGCAGGTGCGTCCCCACGCGGCGCCGGTTGGAGCCGAGCGCGCCGGCCGCGGCCTCGAACTCGGCAGCCGGCCGCAGTTGCAGGTCGCCGCCGGAGGCCTGGAGGTCGAAGCGGAAGAGATGGGTTCGGCTGGCGGAGAGGACGGGATCGAGCGAGAGCCCGTCTGTCGCGGTCAGCACCGTTACGGAACTGTTCGCGATGCTGGTCGGTCGCACCTCGACCGTGCCGCCGACCAGCGCGCGACCTCGGACCTCCAGGCGGTCGGCGGTGCCGGCGGCGAGGTCGGCGTCGATCACCAAGCGGCCCGTGCCGGACTGGGCAAGGTTGCCGGTCAGGGTAGTCTGGCCAACCGTGCCCATGCCGCCCACCTGCAGTGTGCCCGCGTTGCGCAACTCTCCATTACCGAGGTCGATCGTCGTCGGCGCGGAGATCAAGCCGCCCGGCCGATTGTCCACGAGAGCACCGCCTGTCGGAACCGAGATCTCCCCGGCGATCGTACCCGTGTTGGTGACTGTGACGCGGGCTGAGTCCACCAGGACCGCATAGCCCGTGGCGCCGTTGCCATTCAGGGCCGTGATGCGGCCCGCATTGGTGATCGTGTTGGCCGTGCCGCCCAGGATGCGGATCGCGGCCGCATCGCGCTGCGTGCGGTCCTGGCCAGCGGGATTCGCATCGGGCTGGCCCCCCGTAACTGTAGAATTCCCATCTACCGAGATTTGGATGGCGCCTGTAGCCTGCCCGGTGCTCTGCGCGAGGATGCCGGCTGAGCCCGCACCAATGGCGGAAACCTGGCTGCTGACCAGGGACACGGTAATGGCACCGCCGTCGCCGTTGCCACTAGTGCTCCCGCGAAACAGGGTACGGCCCGTGGTGGAGGGGCCCTGGCTCACCATTCCCCCCCCGCCGCCCAGGGTCTGAGCGAAAACGGCCGGGGCGTAGGAGCCGGTGGTCCGGATGCTCGCGTCCGTCGCCGTGATGCTCACCGTTCCGCCGCTGCCAGAGCCGGAGCGCTGGATGCTGGTGGGGATGCCGCGAACATAGGTCCCGATCAGGGAAGGGTCGCCCGCCATGCCGCCGCCTCCGCCTATACTCTGGGCGAAGATGCCGTAGGCGCCGTCACCGGCGGTGGCGATCGCGCCGCCGCTCTGCAGCTGGACGGTGACGTTCCCGCCATCGCCCGTGCGGTTGGCATCGCCACCCGCATGCACCGGCCCTAGGAACTGCCCTCCGGCCACGAAGCCACCGCCACCACCGATGCTCTGCGCGACCACGCCGTGAGCGCCGAGCCCCGACGTGGTGACCGGGCCAGCAACGGTCACCTGCACCGAGCCGCCCCGGCCGCCCGCGCCGTTCTGCCCGCCGAGGTCAAGCGAGAAGCCTTGGATATCGCCGATACGGCCCTGCGGATTGTTCAGGATTTTGGAGGGGTCGAAGGTCTGGTCGGTGGTCATGGTACGCACTAGTCCGCCACCGCCCCCGATGCTCTGCGCCAGGATGGCTATGCCATGCTTACCGGTGGTGGTGATGGTGCTGCTGGCGGTGCCGTCGCCGGTAGTCACGCTCACGCCGCCACCGTTGCCGGCCGCCCCGCCATTGCCGCCCACGCCTACCCCGAGGCTCTTGAGCGACCCGTTCACCGTGCCGGCGACCGACCCCTCTCCACCGCCGCCGCCGATGCTCTGGGCGACGATGCCCATAGCTAGTACGCCCTGGGTTAGGATCTGTCCGCCTGTGCCATTGGTGACGTCCACAATGCCGCCGCTGCCGGCCGAGCCGCCGCCGCCGCCGACCGAGACCGATGTCTGGATCGGGGTGTCGTCGCTCGCCGCGCCGACGCTGCTCGCGGCGCCGCCGCTGCCGCCGCCACCGCCGATGCTCTGCACCAGGACTCCGTCAGACTGCGCGCCGAAGGTCCCGATCTGGCCGGTGTTCGCCACGATGACGGTGCCGCCATCGCCGCCGGCACCGCCTTTGCCGCCGATGCCCGCGCCAACATTCACCTGGATGTTAATGTCGCTGCTTGAGCCTTCCTCGCCATCGCCCGACTGTGGCTGGGGGAGGATATCCCGCAGCTCGTTGTAGGAGGCCTGGATGTTCTCGCCGGTCTGCCCGATCTGCAGGATGTTGTCCGTGATTTTCGTGACGCCCTGCCCGAAGTTCAGGCCGGCCGAGAGGGTGTCAAAGAGTGCCTGAAAGTTTGAAAGGTCGGTGACGCCTCCCGCGGTCGCGCCGCCCTTGCCACCCTTGCCGCCGCCACCGCCGATGCTCTGGGCAAAGATGCCGACCGCGTCGGTGCCGCGCGTGATGATGCTGCCACCCGTGTTGCGGATGGTGACCGCATTGCCCGAACCGCCCGCCCCGCCGCTGCCGCCCACCCCCACAGAGACGGAGACAGTGCCGCCCGCCGCCGTGGCGGTGCCACCGCCGGCTGCGCCGCCGCCCCCGCCGATGCTCTGCGCGAAGACGCCGTCCGAACCGTCGCCACGCGTGGTGATGGCCCCCGTATTGGTCAGGGTAACAGCGCCGCTGTTGCCGCCGCTTCCGCCACTACCGCCAACCGCGGTGCTGTTACCGAAGCTGAACTTGGCATCGCTGGAGGAGGCCGAGGCGTCGCCGCCGCCGCCAGTGCCGCCGCCCCCTCCAATGCTCTGCGCTAGCACGCCATAGGCGTCCTGGCCGAAGGTCAGGACCAGACCGGAGTTGACGACGTTCACCAAGCTGCTAGTGCCGCCGCTGCCGCCACGGCCACCGACAGAAGCTGAGATGGAGATGGCGAGCCCCGAACCACCCTCCGTTCCCGAATAGGCGGCGGCGGTGGAATCTCCGCCGTTGCCGCCGCCAGCGCCGATGCTCTGCGCTATCACGCCGGTGGCGCCGTGCCCGGCCGTGGTGATCAGCCCCGAGTTGGTCAGACTGACATTGCCACCGGTGTTCCCGTCGCCTCCGGCGCCGCCGATAGACACAGCGATAGAGACCGCGGGAATGCGCTTGTCGGGCGAGAGGGCGACCGCGCGGGCCGCCGAGGCACCGCCCGTCCCGCCGCCGCCGCCGATACTCTGGACCAACACGCCATGGGCATCAGAGCCGTACGTGGTAATCTGCGCCATGTTGTCCACGCTCACGGTGCCGCCCGTTCCACCGCCGCCGCCCCGCCCTCCAATCGCGACCGCCGCTGCCGGCAGGATGCCGGCAACAAAGGTCACAGCCGCCCCGCCCTTGCCGCCGCCGCCGCCAATGCTCTGGGCTTGGATGCCGGTCGCGTGGTCGCCGTAAGTGGTGACAAGGGCGCCGTTATCGACCCTTGCCGACCCACCCTGGCCACCGCCGCCGGCGTCGCCGCCGACGGTAAGGGACAGGAGACCGGCACCTGTTGCGTTCGCGCTGCCGGCGAAGCCACCCGATCCGCCGATGCTCTGGGCCAGCACGCCTCCCCCGCCCAGCGTGGAGGTGGAGGCATAGACGCCGCCCGGCCCGAGCGACACGACGACATTGCCGCCATCGCCGCCCTGCCCGCCATTGCCGCCGATGGCGATGGATGCGGCGAGGCTGACGGTGCCCGCATCCCCCCCAGCGCCGCCGCCGCCGCCTATGCTCTGCGCCAGTTGGGCGATGCTGCTCGGCCCGCTGACGATCACCGAACCGTTCGGCGCGGCGATGTTCACCGTCCCGCCGTCACCACCGGCCTGCCCGGCACCCCCGGAACCGCCACCGAACACGAAGCTTGCCGCCCCGCCATTGCCGCCGCCGCCGCCGACGCTCTGCACCAGGGCGCCGTGGGCGAAGGGGCCCGTGCTGCGGATGACCGCCGAATTCGAGGCACCGCCGAGGGTCAGGCCGGCGCTGCCGCCCGCCCCGGCAAATCCGCCGCCACCGGCGCCGCCGGCCAGCCCGCTGGCGCCCCCGCCGTTGCCACCGGCCGCGCCGTTCGACTGGACCAGCACCGCCTGGCCATAGGTCGTCCCGGCCGCCGTGTTCCCGGTAATGGCGTAATTGACGCTCCCGAGCACTGTGACGCTGGCGTTGCCGCCGTTGCCGCCATTGCCCCCACTGCCACCGCCAGACCCGAACGAGGCACCGGCCAAACCGCCAACACCTCCGCTTCCGCCGTTGGAAATGGCGGAGATGGCGGAGCCGAGGCCCGTCAGGCTGACTGGCTGATTGATGGTGACGGACCCGCCGGCAAGGGTTGCGCTCGCTGTCCCGCCATCCCCACCCACGCCGCCGGCGCCACCTTGCAGGCCGGTCGCATTCTGCGCCTGCCCGCCGGCGTTGCCGCGGCCGCCCTGCGACGCGGCCTGCAGCCCGGAAAAGGAGCTCTGGATCGCGCCGCCCGTCCAGAGGACGCTAGCGGTGCCGCCCTTTCCGCCATTGCCCCCGGCGCCGCCCTCGGCTGTCGAGAGCAGGTCAAAGCTCGAATCACCCGGGCCACCCGCTCCGCCCAACCCACCGGCCGAGTAAACGTCGACACCGCTCGTGACCGCGGCGACGTTGCCGCTCCCTGTCAGCGCAACGGATCCTCCCGCGCCGCCCGCGCCGCCGGCCCCGCCGGTCTTGGCGCCACTGTCGGATGTATTGGTGTCGCCGCCATCTCCGCCATAACCGCCATTCGACTGCAACTGCAGTGCGGTTCTCGCGAGGCCGGTGCTCTGATCCGGAAGGAAGTTGCCGTTGAAGCCTACCGTGACGGCGCCGCCCGCACCGCCAGCCCCTCCCTGGCCGCCAGTGGTCGGATCGGTGATCGGCAGGCCGGACTGCCCGCCGAGGCCACCGCCGCCGCCGAACGTGCCGAACGACACGGCGATGGTCGGGACAGGTGATGGCGGGGGGACTGGCGCGGCCCCAATGATCGTCAGGCCGGTGTTGGTGCTGTTGATCTGGGCCCCGGGCTGTCCGGGAAGGCCGGGTGTGCCGTCATTCTGCGGACTACCCGCGTTGCCGCCGCATCCATTCTGGGAAAGGGGGACGTTCACCACGTAAGGTGACTGCGGGGTGAAGATTTGGTTGGCGAAGTTCGTCTGCACGGCGGGCGGAGCCGCCGGGCTGGTGCTGGAGTTACACTGCGCCGATGCCGCACTGGGAAAGACGACTGGGCTCAGCGCGAGGGTGCCGACGGCAAGGAACAGCAAAGGCCCCGCCTGCCCTTTCTCCGGCTGGAAGGAAAATCTCTTGCTCCGCTCTCCGCTGTCGCGTGCCGGTCCTGCTGCCGCCGAAGCATCGCCTTGGAAGGTGGATATCTCGCTCTTGTCTCCTACGGGCTGAGTGGCTTCACACCCCCGCCCATCAATCCCCCATTCGATATTGGTGGATTTTCCTGCACTTGGCCCCGTCAAGCTGGCCGCCTCTCGCGCACCGCCTTGAGTCGCCATCTGACCACCTGCCCCCGCATTGTTGTGGCAGGCAGCCTCCGCTGCACCCAGCCATGTGGCCTCGTCCCGGGCTACATGATGTGGAACAACGGGTGCTTGGTGCCAAACTGCAGAAGCAGCCTACTATCCCAGATGTGCACAACAGAAGCTCTCCCGATTGTCCCGGATAGTCTAGGACAAATTTTCAACCACTACGTGTGTAGAAATAAAGGAGGAGAGGGCGAGATTTTCACCGTGCATCCACTGATTAGGTTCTCCTCCTTGACCCTCGAACCATTTGCCGACTGGTCGCGGACATTTCCCCGTTCCGGGATGCATGGCACAGCGGATGCGTCCCGCCTCGGCTTGCCGCCATCGGCCGTATTGGAGACAGAGCCGTGCTGACCCGGTTTGCCAAGTATCCAGCCATCGGCACTTTGCCTTTCCTAAAGATTGGCCAATGAGAAGCTTTCACGGGCTCCATGCGACCTGCCTCGCCTTGTCCGTGCTGACAACTCCCATGATGGCCGACGCGCAGACACCAAGCGGCGTGCTGGGCGAAGAGGCGTCGCGGGCGCTTGACCGGCAGCTTACTGAGATCGCGCGGACAAACCGTCTCCCCTCGGTTGCTGTGGAGGTCACGATCCCCGGGCACGCACCCTATCGCTTCGTAACTGGTGCCGCCGAGATTGGTGGCGCCGACCGGCAGTTTGATCAGCCCTTTCGCATCGCAAGCCTGACGAAAACCTTCGTAGCAACGGCCGTGCTACTGCTTGTCGATCGGGGCAGATTGAGCGTGGACATGGCGCTGTCGACTTGGTTTCCCGCTTTCCCCAACGCCAAGCTCATCACAGTGGACGACTTACTGCGGATGCGAAGCGGCATCGCAGCCCCGGATGACGAGCAAGCAGGCCGCGCGGTTTACGACCAACCACTGGCCCCCGCTCCTGGGCTGGAGCAACGCATGGCAGAGGCCAACCGGCTGCAAAACCAGTTCCGCCTTCCAAACGAGGTGGGCGTCTACACCAACCTGAATTACGACATTCTCGGTGGGATCGTGGAGCGTGTGTCAGGCCAGCCGCTGAGCCGCTTTATCGTGGAAAACATCATCCTCCCCATGAGGCTTGATCAAACCTCCTACCCCGGGGTGGTAGACCTGCCGGGCGGCCTGCACGGCTACGGCCTGAAGCAAGAAACGGGAGATTTCGAGGACAAGACGCGGCTGAACCCGGGCCTTGCTGGGCCTGCGGGCGCCATGACCTCCAGCCTAGGGGACCTTGGGCGATATGTCAGGGCGTTGTGCACCGGCGCTCTGCTCCGGCCGGCCACCCAGGCCGCTCGGATGAAAGGCCAAGTGCTGGAGGGCACAAGCACCGAGTATGGACAGGGTCTTATCACGGGACCCGCTGGTTGCGGGCACACCGGCAGCATCGCCGGCTTCAACACTGACATGTATTTCTTCCCCGACCTGGACGCAGCGGTCATCGTGAGCGTCAGCCGCCTTGACCGCGACGACAGACCGCAGTCCGCGCCTGTGCTTCAAGCCGTGTATACGGCCCTCCGGTCGCGCGCCTCGCGATGATGGTAGCCTCTCTCGAACAACAGGATAGATTTCTCGAAAGATAAGAAATTGCACCTTTGCGTCTAGAGGCGGAGATCTTGCGATGGGTCAAGGTCGCCTGTTTCGGTTCCCAACCAAGGCACGCTAGATTGCATCGCGGATTATCTGGGACACACTTTCCATGCCATGCGGCACAACGGGCCTATGTGCGCGCAATGCCATAGACAGCACGGAGCGGCCTGCATGAGCCTGCACCCCAGCGCGCTCGCACGCGACTTCGGCACCAAGCTGCGGCTTACGGCTGCCGTGCTCGGATGCACGCATCAGAAGGATCTGGCACTCGCCTTTCAGCGTGCCAACCCGAAGACGACCTTCGACCTTACTCGCTCCTACAAGTGGATGCAGGGTCGCACCTTGCCGCGTTCAGGCCGGCTCTACGAGGAATGGGCCATGCTGGTGGACCTCGGCCGCACGGCCGAGGACCTGCTGGCCTGCAACCTGGACGAGTTCCGGGCCCTTCTCGCCGAACGGTATGGTCCTGCCCGGCTCGCAGCCATCAGGGCGGATCGCCGGCCCGAGAACGCTGCCGCTCCGGCCGCAATCCAGGGCGAGACTGGGCCACTTCACGGGAGCTATGCCTGCTACTCGCACGCCCAATCGCCGTACTTCCGAGGAAGGGTGATCCGGGGTTCTCTACGGATCGTCTTCTCCGCAGAGAGCGAAGTGGCCATGGCCCATTACGCCCAGTGCCTGCCAACCGGCATCGCGCGTTGCAGCGGGCCGGTGCGCATGTACGGTCAGACCCCATGCCTGGAAATGCACGGGCACTCGGCAGCGCTCGCGCCGGTCTTCGTCACGCTCTTCCGGCCGACGCCGCCAACGACCGTCCTCATCGGCATCATGTCGAGCTTCACCGTAATTGATCCAGGGAACCAGCCGCCCTACGCCACGCGCTTCGTGGCGGTGCGGACGCCGGAGATGGCGTCCGCAGAGTTAGAGGCCTCTAACCGTTACCTGAGCGAGGCCGAGTGGCCACCTTCGGCCGACCTTGCCGCCCTGGGGCTTGCGACGAGCGCCGCCCCGGAAATGGATGCCTGCATGGAAGCCTGTCTCGGCCAAGCACAGTGGCTTGGCTCGGACCGCCCGTCATCGGACGCGGCCATGCAACTGGTGAGTGCTTGTGACCGTACCTGGCTTGCTACGAGCGCGGCGCTCGCGGCGTAGATGCCCGCGACGCTGGGTGGGATCGTTCGTTCTGGAAACACATGTACATCTGGCCCGGTTGGGCCAGCGCCAAGGCCGGTGCGCTCGCTTCCTCGCAGGGTAGGGAGTGGCGGAATGGCCACTGCACTCTATGAGCCAGGCAGTTCCGCGCGTGCAAAGGCCCCGAATTCCGCCAGGGAACGCCGTCCAGGCGCGAGCTGCTGGTAGAACAGGTGCCATGCATGAATCATGTGCGGCCAGACCTGCAATGTGACGCGCACATCCGCCGCGCCCGCTACGGCGGCGAGCCGCAGCGAATCGGCGAGCAGCGTCTCGGCCGATCCGACCTGGATAAGCATCGGCGGCAAGCCGCGAAGGTCAGCGTAGAGCGGCGAAGTGCAGGGGCCGCATGGATCTTGACCATGGAGGTACAGACCGGCGAGCTCCTTCAGGTAGGCCTTGGAGATAAGTGGATCCTGGGCAGCCTTCGTCTCCATCGTCTCGCCAGTCATGGAAAGATCCACCCAGGGCGAACTGCACCACACCCTTCCCGGCAGGGGATCGCCTGCATCGCGCAAACTGACCAGCGTGGCGAGGGCAAGACCCCCGCCGGCACTTTCGCCGGCGATGACGATGTTGCCAGGCGCAATTCCCTGGACCAGCAGCCACCGATAGGCGGCGAGCACGTCGTCCAGGGCCGCCGGGAATGGGTGCTCGGGGGCCAGGCGATAGCCAAGGGCGAGAGTGCGTGCTCCCGCCTCTCGCCCGGCCTGAGCGATCATGTGCCGATGACTGGCGACGGAGCCGGAGACATAGCCGCCGCCGTGGAGGAAGAGGATGACCCGCGCCGGGTCCGCCAGTGGCGTCTGCGTCCACTCCGCAGCAACGCCACCCGCATCCTCCGGCTCGACGTGCACGTCCTGTGGTACAGTGTAGCGCGCTCCCAAACCGTCGAGGCGCTGCCGCCGCTCTGCCAGCCCGGCTGGACGCGGGCTTGAGGTCAGCATTCTGCGGACTTCGTCCAACTCGGCATTCGGCATCGGACTCTCCCCCGCGATCGGCCGATCGCCGTTCGCATGATGATGTCGTCAATAACAGGGCCGGATCAAACGTCGCTTTTCTGACGCGACCTTGTGCCGAAGTGGTGCAGTGCCTCTCCGACAACACCAGTCACGAGCCGCAGGACTTTGGGCGGGACCGAACCGTCACCAACGTTACGACAGCTAGCACTTCCTCATCAAGCGTCACACTGCGGCCCCAGAGAATGTTCGTGCCCAGCTTCTCTCGCTGCTCCAACTTTCCACGAGACAACTTTTCTCTGGCAGGTTGGGATCGCGCTTCTCCGTGTGTTCTG
>NZ_JONP01000046.1 GCF_000711725.1 Roseomonas aerilata DSM 19363
CAGCCGGCGCTCGACGTGCAGACCACCTCGGTCAGCAGCATGGGCAACTTCGCCACCGCCCACACCGTCACCTTCGAGGTCACCCAGACCGGCCTGACCAGCGCCTCCGCCGGCGCCCCGCTCGCGGCGCTGGCCTCCAGCTTCACCGCCAACTTCCTCATCAACGGCTCGGCCATCTCCAACGTCACCCTCACCACCTACGCCGACGCCAACAACACCGCCTTTGGCCGCAGCCAGCTTCTCTCCTCCGTCTCCTACAGCAGCGGCCCCACCAACGCCTCCGGCGCCCTGATCTCCAACCCCACCCTCAACAACTCGCTCTTCTCCGAGACCGTCGTCATCACCGCGACCTTCACGGCCGCCGGCGCCACCCTCAACGCCGACGCCCAGATCGTCGCCGTCCCCGAGCCCGCCTCGCTGGCCCTCTTCGGCATGGGCCTCCTCGGCATGGGCCTCGTTCGCAGCCGCAAGAGCACGAACACGCCCGCCTGATCCTTGCGCTTGGCGGGCAGTGCCGCCTGCACGTGATGCAACAAGGGCCGGGTGCCTAAGCACCCGGCCCCTTTGGGAACCTTGAGGTGGGAGATCGACGATCGTGCAAGGCGCGCCCAGCCAGTTTATCGAGATCCTACGGGAGACCATCGTCTCCCTCGTTCGCCGCGATGGACCAGACCTCACGGCACGGCAGCTCAGCATCTTCCTGATCGTCTATCTCGATGAGGGGCCACATACGGTCCGAGGCCTAGCCTCCGCGCTGAACGTCCCCAAAGCCTCGGTCACCCGCGGGCTGGATCGGCTGAGCAAATTCGAGCTCACCCGCCGCAAGACCGACCCGCAAGACCGCCGTTCCGTGCTCGTCCAGCGCACCGTCAAAGGCACCGCGCTGGCACGCGAAATCACCGCCGTTATGGGCGAGGCCGCTGCCGCGATGGAGGAAAAGCGCAGCTCGAGGAAGGAATATGCTGTCAGCCACACGCACTGACCAAGCCTACGACATCGGTTTGCGACCGTGGTGCATGGATCGGATCTGAGGCCAGACTGAGGTGGGATGGGGCTGCGGTGCCCCGACGGCCGACAGGGACACCGCGCTTGCCCTTCAAAGCGAACAAGGACCGGCGCCATAGGATCCCGCGGCAGCGGCATCGGGTCACGAACTGGCCTGCGTATGAGGCGGGCCTTCGCTCTCGTGGCAGCCTGACGGTGTGGTTCACCGAGGACGCCATCGAGGGCTGGCGAGCAGCGCCCCGAACCACCCGCGGCGGGCAGCCATCCTATTCGGACCTGGCGATCGCCACGGCGTTGACGTTGCGTGCCGTGTTCCATCTGGCGCTGCGCCAGACAGAGGGCTTGATTGCCTCGATCTTGCAGTTGCTGGGCATCGATCTTGCCGTGCCCGACCACACGACCTTGAGCCGCCGTGCGGAGAGGCTCGAGGTGCCGCGGCCCCGCGGCGGGCAAGCGCCCCTGCGCTTGCTGGTGGACAGCACGGGGTTGCAGCTCTGCGGTCCCGGCGAGTGGTTGACGGAGAAGCACGGCACACGACGACGCCGGTCGTGACGCAAACTGCATCTCGCTACCGACACCGACACGGGGCGGATCGTCGCCTCGGTGCTGACGGGCCACGATGCCGATGATGGTGAGCAGGTCGGCGCGCTGTTCGAGAAAGTGGGCAGGCCTGTCGCGTCCTTCACCGCTGATGGAGCTTACGACCGCGACGACGTCCATGTGGCGATTATGGCCCGTCACCCTGAGGCAGAGATCATCGTCCCACCCCGATCAAGCGCCGTCCCAAGCGCGTCGGCCAGGACTGCGCCGACGGTGCGCGACCGCCACTTGGCTGATGACCTCCGCCGGGAAGCGATGCCCGGCAAAGCTGGGGTGAGCGGGAGCGTTCATTTTGCGCCACTGACCGGGGGTGAGCCCATCGGGCAAGCTGGCGGCCAACTTGACTGTGCCCTCCCGAGCAACAGGTTTTCGAAACCGCGCCTACATCCGATCCAGACTTTGGTACCCTTCTGACCCTGGTCAGGTAATCTGTTTCAGGAGGCGCTGCCGCATGGGACGATCCGCCTGTCCGATGTTGAGCGGATCGTGCGTGGATGCGAGGGCTGGCAGAACCCGCCGGAAGGTCAATAGGAGGAAGGAGCCCAGACGGCCGCGCCGGGGCTCAGCTGGCGGGGGGCGGCACGTTCAGCCGTGCCGCGCGCTTCTCATCGAAGGCCTGAAGGCGCTCAGCCGCCTCCCGCCCCGCGGCGGTGGTCTGAGCGAGGAGCGATTCAAAAAAGAGAGCGTCGTCATGCGATAGGTCGCGCATGCGCGGCAGGCCGTTGGTGATCGCGTAGTTCGAGAGCGGGGCGTTGGCGCAGATGCGCTCCGCCAGGGCGCGCGCCCTCGGCAGTGCCTCGCCCGCCGGGACGAGGTACTGGGCGAGGTTCATCCGCTCCCCCTCCGCCGCCGTGAGAACGCGGCCGGTGAGCATCAGGTCGGCCATGCGGGCGTAACCGAGCAGGCGCTCGATCCGGACGGAGCCGCCGCCGCCGACGAAGATTCCGCGCTGGCCCTCGGGCAGTGCGAAATAGGCGGTCTCGTCGGCGACGCGGATGTGGGCGGCCGCGGCGAGCTCGAGCCCGCCGCCGATCACCGCGCCCGCCAGTGCGGCCACGAAAGGAACCGGGCCACGCGCAATGAGGTCGAAGGCGGCGTGCCATTTACGGGAGCGCGGCCGGCGCGGGTCGCCGGTGCCGCGGGTGCGGAGCGCCTCGGACAGGTCGAGCCCGGCGGAGAAGTTCGGGCCGTGTCCGAAGAGGACGCCCGCCTTCGCCTCGTCCCCGGCGCGCCGCACGGCCTCGGCCAGGGCGGCGAGCGTCGCGTCGTCGATGGCGTTGCGCTTGGCCGCGCGGTCAAGTCCGACCAGGGCGACATCGCCCGCCAGCTCGTAGGTAACGGTCGGGGCGGCTTCGCTCATCGGGTCTCCTCTTCGGCGCGCCGGTGCTCGCGATCCTGCAACTCGCGCCACAGGATCTTGCCTACGGGCGATTTCGGCAGGCTGTCCACGAACTCGACCACGCGGGGGATCTTATAGGGCGCCATGCGCGTGCGCGCCCATTCTGCAATGCTCTCCGCGCTCACCTGTCCGGCGCGGCCGCTGCGAAGGCTGATCACGGCCTTCACCGTCTCGCCGCGATAGGGGTGCGGCTGGGAGACGACGCAGGCCTCCAGCACGTCCGGATGCTCGTAGAGCTTCGTCTCGACCTCCGCCGGCCAGACCTTGAAGCCGGAGGCGTTGATCATCCGCTTCAGCCGGTCGGTCATGAAGTAGTAGCCTTCCTCGTCGGCGTAGCCCATGTCGCCGCTGCGGTACCAGCGGACGCCGTCGAGCTCGATGAAGGCCTTGGCCGTCTCCTCCGGCTTTCCCCAATAGCCGCGGAACATCTGCGGTCCGCGCACGAGGATCTCGCCGGGCTCGCCGGGTGGCAGCACCTCCAGCGTCTCCGGGTGTACGACGGCGACCTCGGTATCGAAGAAGGCGATGCCGAGGCACTGGGGCTTGGGGCGCTCGATCGGGTTGATGTGGGTGGTGGCGGCCGCCTCGGTCATGCCATAGGCTTCGATGAAGGGAAGGCCGGTCGCCTCTCGAAGGCGGCGCCACACCTCCTGCGGCATTGGGGCGCCGCCCGCCGTCACGCGCCGCAGCGAGGAGAGATCCCGCTGCGCCAGGTCCGGGCTCGCCAGCATGTCGATGCAGGCGGTGGGCGCGATGGCGAGGTGCGAGACGCGGTAGCGCTCGATGAGGCCGAGGGCTAGGCCGCGTTCCCAGCGCGGCACCGGGATCATCATGCCCCCACTCATCACGGGGCAGTGCAGGCCGTTGGCGATGCCCGAGACCTGGTACATGGGGGGCAGGCCGAGGAAGACCGTGGCCGCGGTCTGGCCGTGCCAGAGGGTAAGGCCGTGGCCGGTGTGCATGAAGGTGCTGTGTGGGTGCTCACAGCCCTTCGCCACGCCGGTGGAGCCGGAGGTGTAGGGCAGCAGCGCCAGATCGTCCGGGCCCGCTTGCGGCGCGGGCGCGGCAAGGCCGGCACCGATCGCCTCCGCCCAGGCGACGCAGCCCTCGTGACGGGCCGCGGGGGTGCGGAGCCAGTCCTGCAGCGCGAAGTCGGGCTCTTCCGGCAGATAATCCGCGTAGGTGACGGCGACGACGTGGCGCAGGTCAGGCAGTCGCGACGAGGCGTCGCGCAGGACGGGCAGCAGGTCCTGCGCGGCGACAGCGGTGCGGGCGCCGCTGTCAGCGAGGATCTGCGTCAGCTCCCCCGCCCGCACCATGGGGTTCACCGGCACGGCCACGAGGTCCGCCCGCAGCACGCCGTAATAGGCGATGAGCCATTGCGGGGAGTTCTGCAGGAAGATCGCCACGCGGTCTCCGCGCGAAAGCCCGGCCCGGCAGCGCAGCCAGCCGGCGAAGGCCTCCACCTCGCGCTCGACGTCGCGCCACGTCATGTCCCGTCCGAAGAACCCGATCGCCGGGCGGCTGCCGTAACGGGCGGCGGTGACCTGGAGGGCGAAGGGAAGGGTCGTCTCGATGCGGGGCAGGCTGCGCGGGAGGTGGGTAGACCAGTAGCCGGCCCCGTTGTTCCGGGTTTGTGGATTCATCGTCTCCTCCGCGCCGGCCTGGCCCGCTCTGGGTGGGGAGGGGTGTCGCCGGTAAAAAGGATTGTGCCGAACAAATCCGCTTCGTCCAATACGAAAGAGAAGGCCCTCGTTTTATCGGGAGGAGATTTGATATTGACGAAGGGGTTTTGCTCGTTCGGTATGGTGCGGCTGGAACGCGCCCGCCAAGGGCTGCGCTGATCCAGGGCGGGGGAGGAATGGGCGCGTTGTTCATCGCGACGGCACCGAAGCGCGGCGTGTCCGCCACCCGAGCGCCGCGCCGCCGCGTCCTGTCGGCGCTGGTCGGGCTGAGCGCCCTGGCCACGGCGGGACGGCCGGCGGTGGCGCAGGATTATCCCTTCCAGCCCATCCGCGTGGTCGTCACCTTCCCGCCGGGCGGCAGCACCGATATCATCGCGCGCGTGCTGAGCGGGGGCATCGAGCGCCGTCTCGGGCGCCCGCTGGTGATCGAGAACCGCTCCGGCGCGGGCGGCAACATCGGCATGGACGTCGTCGCGAAGGCGGCGCCGGACGGCTACACGCTGGGGATCGGCGCGGCCGGCGCGCTGGCGGTGAACCCCAGCCTCTATCCGGCGATGCCGTACGATCCGACCCGGGACCTGGCGGCGGTCGCGATGATCGCGGAGATCCCCTTCGTGCTCGTCGCCTATCCCGGCGCGCCGGCACAGAGCATGGCCGGCCTGCTGGCGGCCGCACGCGCGCGGCCGGAGGGGCTGAGCGTCGCGCATGGCGGCAACGGCACGGCGATGCACCTCTCGGCGGAGTTGCTGAACCAGATGGCGGGGCTGCGGCTCGTCGCCGTGCCCTTCCGTGGCACCGGGCCCTCCGTGACGGCCGTGCTGTCCGGTTCCACCGATCTCGGCATGCTCGACCTGCCCTCCTCGCTGGCGCTGATCCGCGAGGGGAAGGTCCGGGCGCTCGGCGTGACCTCGGCGCATCGGCTTCCTGGCCTGCCGGACGTGCCGACCTTCGCCGAGGCTGGTGTGCCCGGCTACGAATCCGTCGGCTGGTTCGGGCTGGTGGCGCCGGCGCGCACGCCGGCACCGATCGTGGCGCGCCTGAACGGGGCCTTCAACGAGGCCCTGCGCGAGCCGGAAGTAACGGAGCGGCTGCGCACGCTCGGCGTCGAGCCGCGCACCGGGTCGCCGGACGCCTTCGCGGGCTTCATCCGCAGCGAGACGGCGAAGTGGGCCGAGGTGGTCCGCGTCTCCGGCGCCAAGCCTGAATAGGCAGGAAGGGAACCGCAAGATGCTCAGAAGGAGAGGCCTTTTCCAGACCGCGGCCGGCATCGCGGCCGGCGGCTGGGCCGTCCCGGCGCGCGCCCAGGGCGGTGCGACCGGTGCGGACTGGCCGAACCGACCGGTGCGGATCGTCGTGCCCTACGCACCGGGTGGCGCGAACGATATTCTTGCCCGGCTCTACAGCCAGAAGCTCTCAGAGCGGCTCGGCCAGCCCTTCGTGGTCGAAAACCGCGCCGGCGGTCAGGCCATCATCGGGAGCGAGTACGTCGCCCGCTCGCAGGCGGACGGCTACACGCTGCTGCTGGGCGCGACGGGGACGATGATCTTCAACCCGGTGACCTATGAGCGCCTGTCCTACGATCCCGTGCGGGACTTCGTGCCGGTCTCGATCGCCGCGTCCTTCCCTCTCGTTCTCGCCGTCTCGGGCGAGGCGCCGTTCCGCACGGTGCAGGAACTGGTGGCCCACGCGAAGGCCAATCCGGACGGGATGACCTACGGCACCAGCAGCGCCGGTTTCCAGATGGCGACGGAGCTGTTCAACCTACGCGCCGGAACGCGCTTCACCTTCGTCGCCTATCGTGGCAGCGCCGAAAGCGTGAACGCGGCCGCCGCGCGCGAGGTCACGATGACGCTCGTCGATGTGGGCCCCGCAGCCGGGGCGCTGCAGGCGGGGCGCCTGCGAGGCCTGGCCGTCACCTCGGAGGAGCGGCTGCCGGCCTTCCCGGACATCCCGACGATGAAGGAGCTGGGCTTTCCGGATCTCTCGATCGTGCTCTGGAGCGGGCTGATGGCGCCGGCGGGAACGCCCGAGCCGATCGTGCGGCGCCTGAACGAGGAGATCGTCCGCGCCAACGCGGCGCCGGACCTGCGGGAGCGTCTCCGCGCGCTCTCGGTCGATCCGGTGGGCAGTTCCACCGAGGAAGCGAGGCGGGCGGTGACGGAGGGCATCACCTTCTGGCGCGGCATCGTCCGGCAGGCGGGGCTGCGCTTCGAGCGCTGACGCGACGGATCGGGGCGGGGCCTCGATGAGAGGCGCCCGATGGGGAGTGACGGACGGACCATGCCGGAGCCAAGGGCCTGCATCGCTGGGATATTCGAGCATCCGACCCGCCGGGCCGACGACAAGTCGCTCGCGCAGCTCCACGCCGAGGTAGCGGCAGGCGCGCTGCGCGACGCGGGGCTGAGCCACGCCGACGTGGACGGCTATTTTTGCGCGGGCGATGCGCCGGGGCTCGGCCCGCTCTCGATGGTGGACTATCTCGGGCTGCGGGTGCGGCACGTGGACACGACGGATACGGGTGGCTCCGCCTATCTCGTCCACGTCGCGCACGCGGCGGAGGCGATCGCGGCGCGCAAGTGCAACGTTGCCCTCATCACCCTTGCCGGGCGCCCGCTGGCCGAAGGATTGGGCTCCGGCCTCGGGCTGCGGCTGGACAACATGCCGGACGTACCGTTCGAGGCGCCCTACGGCACCGCGGTTCTGAATCTCTACGCCATGGTGGCGGCGCGCCACATGCACGAGTTCGGCACGACGAGCGAGCAGCTGGCCTGGATCAAGGTGGCGGCGAGCCATCACGCGCAGCACAATCCGAACGCCGTGCTGCGCAAGGTGCTGACGGTGGAGGAGGTGCTGGCCTCGCCCATGGTGGCGGACCCGCTGCGCAAGCATGATTGCTGCGTGATCAACGACGGTGGCGGCGCGCTGGTGGTCACGCGGCCGGAGATCGCGCGATCGCTCGGCCGCCCCGTGGTCTCGCTGCGCGGTACGGGCACGGCGCTGAAGAACCAGGCAGGGGGGAGGGTGGACCTGACCTACTCTGCCGGCCGCTTCTCGGGCGCGGCCGCCTTCGCGGAGGCGGGGGTGACGCCGGCCGACATCCGCTACGCCAGCATCTACGACAGCTTCACCATCACCGTGCTCGTCACGCTGGAGGATCTGGGCTTCTGCGAGAAGGGGCGCGGCGGCGACTTCGTGGCGGACGGCAACCTTATCGCCGGGGTCGGGCGGCTGGCCTTCAACACGGATGGCGGCGGCCTGTGCAGCAATCATCCGGGCAACCGCGGCGGGATGACGAAGGTGATCGAGGCGGTGCGGCAGCTGCGCGGGGAGGCGCACCCGGCCGTGCAGGTGCCGGACCTTCACCTTGCGCTTGCGCACGGAACGGGCGGCTCGCTCGGCACGCGGCACGGCAGCGCCACCCTGATCCTGGAAAGAGCCTGAGGCCATGGACCAGCCGCGCGACATCACCCCGCCCCAGACCAGCCCGGAGACCGCCCCCTACTGGGAAGCGGCGCGCGAGGGCCGGCTGTTGGTCAAGCGCTGCGACGCCTGCGGGGAGCGCCACGCTTATCCCCGCTCACTCTGTCCCTTCTGCTTCAGCGGGCGGACCGCCTGGGAGGAGGCCTCCGGGCGGGGCACGATCTACGCCTTCAGCATCATGCGGCGGGCGAAGATTCCCTATGCCGTGGCTTATGTGACGTTGGAGGAGGGGCCGACCGTCATCAGCAACATCGTCGGCGCCGACTTCGACGCGCTGCGGATCGGCCAGGCGGTGCGCCTGGACTTCCGCGCGGCGACGGACGGGCAGCCTATTCCGATGTTCACGCCCGACGCTTCCGGCGCGGAGGAGGAACGGTGAACGGGGCGGCGGCAAGGGCCTGGCTGGCGGCAGCGGAGGCCGAGGCCCTGCGCGGCGGCGGTGACGCCGCCCCCGCACCGGTCGGGCACGTCGCGGTGATCGGCGCGGGCACGATGGGCAGCGGGCTGGCCATGGCGCTGGCGAATGGCGGCCTGCGCGTGACGCTGGTGGACAGCGCGCCGGCAGGGCTCGAGCGCGGCCTCTCCGCCATTCGGCGGGCCTACGAGGGGCAGGCGGCGCGGGGGCGCATCACATCGGAAGAGGCTGCGGAGCGGAGCGGCCGCATCGCGGGCACGAGGGATCTCGCCGCGGCGGCGGAAACCGACGCCGTGATCGAGGCGGTGTTCGAGGACCTGGCGCTGAAGCGCGAGATCTTCGCCGCGCTGGACCGGACGATGCGGCCGGGCGCCTTGCTGGCTACCAATACCTCGGGGCTCGACATCGATGCCATCGCGGCCGCGACGGCGCGGCCTGGGGATGTCGTGGGGATGCACTTCTTCTCCCCGGCTCATGTCATGCGGCTGGTGGAGGTCGTCCGCGGGCGCGCAACCTCGCCCGCCGCCATCGCCACCACCTTCGCCCTGGCGCGGCGGCTGAACAAGGTGCCTGTCCTCGTCGGCAACGCGCCCGGCTTCGTGGGCAACCGCATGATGCGGCGGCGCGGGGAGCAGGCCGAGCGGCTTCTGCTGGAGGGCACGGCGCCGGAGCGGGTGGATGGCGTCCTGAGGCGCTTCGGCTTTCCCATGGGACCCTTCGCGATGCTCGACATGGCCGGGCTGGATGTGGGGCTGCGGGCGCGGCGGGAGCGCGGCGCGACGGCGGCCGTGGACGACGCGCTGAACGCGCTCGGCCGCCTGGGGCAGAAAACCGGCGCCGGATACTACCGCTACGTGCCCGGCGATCGCACCCCGCACCCGGATCCAGCCGTGACGGAGGTGGCGCGCGAGGCGGCCGCGCGGCTCGGCATCCCCCCGCGTGAGGCGGAGGACGAAGAGATCCTCGACCGCCTGCTGCTGCCGATGGTGAACGAGGGCGCGCGCATCCTGGAGGAAGGGATGGCGGCCCGGCCCGGCGACATCGACGTGGTCTGGGCCCACGGCTACGGCTTCCCGCCCGATCGCGGCGGACCGATGTACCATGCCGACGCGATCGGCCTTCCCGAGGTAGCGCGCCGCCTGGCGGGCCATGCGGCGCGGACCGGCGACCCCACCCTCCGCCCCGCGCCGCTGCTCGAGCGGCTGGCGGCGGAGGGTGCGTCCTTCACGGGGGCGCCGCGATGAGCGAGTCCGGTCTCGGCCGGCCGGGCGCCGCGCGGGGATTGACGCCGCCGGCTCCCTCGTTCCTTCGTGCCGGCATGACGAAAGGGAACGACATGCCGGACACGGCCGAATCCGCGATTGGACCGGAGCAGCGCTCCATCCAGTCCGTGGTGATCGGCTTTCGGCTGATCGAGGCGCTCGAATTTTCGGGCGGGCCGATGACTTTGAAGGACCTGGCCGCTGCGGCGGACATGCCGCCGAGCCGGGCGCACGCCTATCTCGCGAGCCTGCGCGCCGTGGGGCTGGTGCTGCAGGAGGAGGAAGGAGGGCGCTACGACCTCGGTCCTCGCGCCCTCTCGCTCGGCCTCGCCGCGCTGGGGCGGCTCGACGTGCGCGACGCGGCGCTGATGGCGATGCGGGGCTTCCGGAACGAGACGGGCGAGGCGGTGCATCTCTCGGTCTGGTCCGGGCAGTCACCGGTCATCGTCTCGCGCCTCGACGGACGGCGCGGCGTCTCGCTTGCGATCCGGCTTGGCTTCGCGCTGCCGCTGGAGCGTTCGGCATCCGGCCGCGTCTTCCTTGCCTACCACGCCGAGGCGGGGCCGCCGGGCCGCGGGGTCGCGCGGGCGGTGGAGGCGGTGCGGCGGGACGGCATTGCGATCACGGACGGGTTGCTGAACGCGGGCTTCGCCGCGCTGTCCGTCCCAGTCTTCGACCATGCGGGCGATCTGGCGGCGGCGATGACCACGCTCGGCGCGGCCGGCCATCTCGACATCACGCCGGATGGGCCGACAGCTGTGCGGCTGCGCGCGGCGGGAGAAGCGGCATCGGCCGCGCTCGGCCACGGGATCCGAGCGCAGGCGGTGCCCGAGCGGCCCTCGCGGCCGCCCCGGCGGTAGCCTCGCGCCGGTATCAGCCGGCGCGGGCACGAAATGGAAGGGGCATCCCGGCGAACGCGGGAGCCCGGGAGGAACGGGATGAAGGCCTGGACACGCCGGGGCTCCGTGCTGGCCGCCGCCCTGCTGCTCGCCGGCCGCGCGGCGCGCGCGGCCTGGCCGGAGCGGCCGGTGCGGCTGATCGCCCCCTACGCGCCGGGCGGCGTGACGGACATCCTGGCGCGGTCGCTGACGCAGGTGCTGTCGCCGCGGCTCGGCCAGCCCGTGGTGATCGAGAACCGGCCGGGCGCCAACACCATCGTCGGCACCCAGGCGGCGGCCGGGGCCGTGCCGGACGGGCATTCCCTGCTGCTGACGAGCGGGGCCGGCTTTGTCGTGAACCCGCTTCTGTACAGCCGGCTTCCCTACGATCCCTCGCGCGATTTCAGCCTTCTCTCGATTGTCGCGGAATCGCCGCTGATCATGGTGGTGGACGCGCGCTCCCCGCTTCGCACGGTGGACGACTTCATCGCCTTCGCTCGGGCCCGGCCGGGCGGGGCGAACTACGCCTCCGTGGGGCAGGGCAGCCCGGTCCAGCTCGCCTCCGAGATGTTCGCGATGATGACCGGACTCTCGATGGTCCACGTGCCCTACGGCGGCAGTGCGCCCGCGCAGATCGCCCTCATGGCCGGCGATGTGCAGGTGATGTTCGACGCGCTCGGCAGCGCGTCCGGCCCCATCCGTGATGGCCGGCTGCGGGCGCTGGCGGTCACGGGGGGCGAGCGGTCCGAGGCCTTTCCCAACGTGCCAACGATGATGGAGGCGGGACTGCCGAATTACCGTGTCGCCGCCTGGTTCGGCATCGCGGCGCCGCGCCAGGTGCCGGCGCCCGTACAGGAGCGGCTGCGGGAGGCGCTCGCCGCCGCACAAGGGGATGGGATGCTGGCCGGGCGGCTGCGCGACCTCGGGATGGTGCCGCAGCCGCCGCGCGACGCCGCGGCCGTCGCAGCCTACCTGGCCGAGGACCATGCCCGCTGGAAGCGCGTGATCGAGGAGCGCGGCCTGTCCCTCTCCCCGGGCTGAGGCGCGGAGGAGGGAGAGGACCGCCGTGACGCAGGAAGGAAGACCGAAGGATGTTCTATGAGCCGGTCCGCGACGACCACGGCCTGCCCTACAATCCGTTCAAGTCGATCTGCGTGCCGCGGCCCATCGGCTGGATCAGCACGCTGGACCTGCAGGGGCGCGTCAACCTCGCGCCGTACAGCCAGTTCCAGAACATCGGCTACGACCCACCTTTCGTGATGTTCTCGGCCAGCGCGGGCGACCAGCACTCGCCGCGGAACGCGCGGCAGACGGGCGAGTTCGTCTGCAACATGGCGACCTACGAGCTGCGCGATGCCGTGAACATCACGGCGCAGGCGGTGCCCGCGGACGAGAGCGAGCCGGAGCTGGCCGGATTGGAGATGCTGCCGTCGCGCCTGGTCAGGCCGCCGCGCGTGGCGCGCTCTCCGGTCCATATGGAGTGCCGCTACCACAGCTCGCTCATGCTGCCGACGCGCACGCCCGGGATCTCCGTGGAGGTGATCATCGGCGAGGTGGTGGGCGTGCATATCCGCGACGACGCGCTGACGCCCGAGGGACGCCTGGACATCACCCGGATCCGTCCGCTCGCCCGCATGGGCTACCTCGACTACACGGCCATCGACACGGTCTTCACCATGCCGCCCATCGGCGGCGCGAGGCGGCGGCTGAGCCGCGGGCTGGAAGGGCGCCCCCTGCGCTCCGCCACCGCGCCCGACGACGCACCGCCCGATCCACCCGCCGAGGTCCGGACCGGGGCGCCGGCCGGCGCGGCGAGCGACTCAGAGGAGCGGGTGGCGGGCGGGGCGGCGCCTGCCTGACACCGGTGACCGCCGGCCATGGGCGCGCAGGATCCGAGGGAGGGAGACAGGATTCATGACAGGCACGGATGGCGGCCGTCCGCCCATGCTGGGGCGGCGCCCATGGGCATCGCTGGCGCTCAGCGGGATGCTGGCCCGCCCGGCCCTCGCGAGCGGCTTTCCGGACCGTTCTATTCGGCTCGTCGTTCCCTATCCGCCGGGTGACGGGCTGGACCTGATGGGCCGCATCCTCGCGGACCTGCTGCGGCGGCGGCTCGGGCAGCCGCTGGTGGTGGAGAACCAGCCCGGGGCGGGCACAGCGGTGGCGGCACTGGCCCTGCGGCGGCAGCGGGCGGACGGCTACACGCTGATGGTCGGCGGGAACACCACCGTCTGCATCCTGCCCGCGCTGCAGCCGGAGCAAGGGCTGGACGGGGCGCGCGACTTCACCCTCGTCTGCCGCATGGTGGACGTGCCCTTCCTCCTGGTCGTGCCGCCTTCGGGGGCGGAGACGACGGCCGAGCTGGTGGAGCGTGCCCGTCGCCAGCCGGGGAGCTGGACCTACGGCTCAGCCGGCATCGGCACGCCGCACCATCTCCTCTCCTCCCTGCTGGCGGGGGAAACGGGCGTGCAGGCGACCCATGTGCCCTATCGAGGCGCGGTCCCGGCGCTGACCGACCTGCTAGCGCGGCGCATCGCCTCCCTCTTCTGTTCCGTGCCGCCCGCGCTCGGCTTCGTGCGCAGCGGTGCGCTGCGGCCGCTTGGGGTCACGGGCAGCGCCCGCCTCGCGGCGCTGCCCGAGGTGCCGACCATGGCGGAGCAGGGCTACTCCGGCTTTGAGGAGGCGGCCTGGGTGGGGCTGCTGGCGCCGGCGAACCTAGAGCAGGCCGTGGCCACGCGGCTGTCCGACGCCGTCCAGGCCTGCATGGAGGAGGCGGAAGGGCGGGAGCGCATCGAGGAGCTTTCGTTCCGTCAGGGCTTCGTGCCTTACGGGTCGCTGGATGGCTACGTCGCGGCGGAGGCGGTGCGCTGGCGGGAGATCGTTCGCCGGTCCGGGATGGGGACGGGCTGAGGAGGGCGTTGGCCTCGCCTCCTCCTGCCACGAAGGCGAGCGAAGGACCATAACGGAAGGAGGCGGCCCGGTGGGCCGCCGCGCCGGTGTCAGCGTTCCAGGCGGACGTTGGCGCGCCGGGCCACGGCGCTCCATCCCTCGATCTCCCGCGCGATGGTCATGCGGAAGCTTTCCGGATCGCCCCCGATGGGGTCCATGACGAGGGCCTGGAGGCGCTCACGGATGTCGGGCAGGGCGGTGATGGCCGCGCATTCGGCGGCGAGGCGCTCCAGCACCGGGGTGGGCGTGCCGGCCGGGGCCAGCAGGCCGCTCCACAGGGTGGCCTGCACCTCCGGGAAGCCCAGCTCCGCCATGGTCGGCACGTCCGGATAGGCGGGCACGCGGGTGGCCGAGGTGACGGCGAGCGCCCGTGCCCGCCCGGCGGCGATGGCAATCGAGGCCGGGCCGCTGTCCACCAGGGCGATCGTCACCTCGTTGTTCGAGGCGGCGTTCGTCGATTCCGCGCTGCCGCGGTAGGCGACGTACTGGAAGCGCGTACCGGCGCGCTGGTTGAAGAGCTCGGTCGGCAGCTGGAAGCCGGCGCCGGAGGCGCCGTAGTTCGCGCGGTCCGGATTGGCCTTTGCCCAGGCAACCAGCTCCGCCACGGAGCGGTGCGGGGAGTTGGCGGAGACGAGCAGGACCAGGGGAAAGGATGCCATGAGGCAGACGGGCGCGAAGTCCCGCAGGGAGTCGTAGGGCAGCTGCGCGTAGGTGGCGGGATTGAACACGATCGGGCCGCTGGCGCCCAGCAGCAGGGTGGTGCCGTCGGGGCGGGCCCGGGCGACCGCCTCGGTGCCGAGAATCGCCTGTGCGCCCGGGCGGTTCTCCACCACGAAGGGCTGGCCGAGGCGTTCGGACAGCTTCGCCCCGTAGAGCCGGGCGAGGATGTCGTTCGCGCCGCCCGGCGCGTAGGGCACGACGATCCGCACCGGCCGGTCCGGATAACCGCGTGCCGCCTCCTGTGCCGCGGCCCCACGCGCCAGGGCAGGCGCCGCGAGCGCCGCGCCGAGAAGCTGTCTCCTGCGTATCATGCCGTTCCCCCCGCTTCTGCGGCGCGGTGCCGCGCCGCCAGTTCCAGCCCTTTAACGAGACGATAAACAGTGCGGCAGGCCGGGACGGGCACGCCCAGGCGCTCGCCCTCTCGCACCACGTAGCCGGTCAGCTCCTCGATCTCGGTCGGCGCGCCGCGCGCGATGTCGAGCGCCATGGACCCGGCGTGGCGCGACAGCGGCAGCCCGCCCGCGCGGACCTTGTGCACGAAGCCCATGGGATCAAAGGCGAAGCGCCCGCCGAGGGCGGACACCACCGCCGTGCATTCGGCCGCCATTTCATCGATCAGGTCGCGCACCGCCGCCACCTCGTAGCGCGCGGCGTTGACGCCGAGCAGAAGGGCGCCGACCGGGTTCATCACCGCGTTGAAGACGAACTTGGCCCAGACCGCGCCCATCGGGTCCGGGATGACCTCGGCGGGGAGACCCGCCGCGGCGAAGGCCTCGCCGAGCGGGCGGAGAGCGGCGACGGGGCCGCGCACGGGGCCGAGCCAGGTAGGCTGGCCGTGAATCAGCCGCTCGATCCTGCCAGGACCGAGATAGCGGCCGGCGTTCATCGTCACGCCGCGCGCCACCACGGGGTTCGGCAGCCGCTCCAGCGCCTCGGCATTGCCCATGCCGTTCTGCAGCGTCAGCAGCACGGCGCCCTCCAGCGCGGGGCCGAGCGCCGCGGCCGCCGCGCCGGTCGCGCCGGACTTCACGAGGAAGACCGCCACGTCGAAGCGCGATGTGGCCAGGGAGGCGGCCTCGTCCGTTACGGCGAAGCGGGCCGTGGCGGGGCCGCCCATCCCGGTGACGAGAAGGCCGTTCTCCCGGATGGCGGCGACGTGGTCCCGGTTGGTGTCGAAGCCGGTGACGTCGGCGATGGCGGAGAGGGCTGCGGCGAGAACGCCGCCGATGGCGCCGCAGCCAATGATGAGGATCCGCATGGCGCTACAGCGGCGCGACGCGGATGGTGAGGACAGCCGCCTGGCCACCGTCGACCGCCTCCAGGCAACGGCGGAAGGCCGGCTCAAGCTCCTCGGCCGCCGTCACCCTTTCTCCATGAGCGCCGAAGGCACGGCCGACCTCCTCGAAGCCGCGGCGGGCGTCATTGCGGCGGCCGTCGAGCCGCGACTGGAAGTTATCGTCCTGCCGCGCCGTGCCATTGGGATAGACGCGCAGGGTGGAGGACTTCACCGCCTGCCAGCCACGGTTGTCGAGCACGACGGTGAGGATGGGCAGGCCGTATTGCTGCGCCGTGGCATAGACGCTGTCGGGCGTGGAGAAGTGGAAGGTGCCGTCGCCCACCACGTTCACCACGCGCCGGTCCGGCCGGGCGAGCTTCGCGCCGAGTGCCATGCCGCCCGAGAAGCCGAGGCCGCCGCCGGCGAGGCCGATATAGGAGCCGGGCAGGGTGCGCGGCATCTGGTCCTGCACGACCGGCCCGTTGCGGATCGCCTCGTTCAGCAGGATGTCCTCCGGGGCGAGGAGGCGGCCGAGCACGCCGAGCACCCAGGCCGGGTTCAGCGCGTCCGTCTCGCCCGGCTTCGCGGCGGCGGCGGCCACCGCCTCCTCCCGCGCGCGGCGCGCGGAGGCCCAGCCTTCGATCCGGGCAGCGACGCGGGCGCGGAAAGCGTCGTCCGCGCGGGCCTCCACGATTGCCAGCACCTGGGCGAGCACCGCCTCGCAATCCCCCGCCACGCGCAGCCCGGCAGGGAAGTTCCACATGGGTAGGTCGCGCTTCAACGGATCGACGTCCACCTGGATCCAGGTGGCGGCCGGGTTGGGATGCACCGTCAGCGGGATCCAGGGCACGTCCACGTCCAGCAATAGGCCGACATCCGTCTCCGCCGCCAGGGCCTTCGGGTCGAAGCCGGCGAAGCAGGGACTGTCATGCGGGATGTTCAGGTGAACCGGCGCGTGCTCCACGACGCGCAGGCCGGTGGCGCGGGACAGCGCGTCCAGCACCGGCACGGCCTTTGGGTTGCGGCCGAGATAGGCGGTGAAGGCCACCGGATTCTCCGCGGCCATCAGCGCCGCCGCGATGCGATCTGCCGTCGCCGGGTCGGTGCCGCGGGCGGGAAGGCCGGCATAGCGATCGACGGGATAGGCGTGGACCTTCGCGTCCTCCACCTCCTCCGCCAGCATCTCGCGCGGGAGCGTCATGTAGACGGGCGCGCGCGGCTCAGCCTGCATCATCGCGCAGCCGCGGGCGAACGCCTCCTTCGCCAGCAGGCCGGAGGGGAGGCAGTACTCCCAGTGAACGTAGGGCCGCACCAGGCTGGCGATGTCGTAGGGATCCTGCACAAAGTGGACGTAGCTGTCTCGCCCACCCGGCAGTTCCCCGCGCGACGTAAAGGGCGCACGCCCCGCCATGAGGAAGACCGGCAACCGCGCACGGAAGAGGTTGTGCAGCGCCATCGCGGCGTTCGCCGTGCCGGCATCGACGTGAACGAGGACGGGCTGGCCCTGCCCGGTCATCGCGGCATAGCCGCCCGCCATGTGAACGGCCACGTTCTCGTGCGGGCAGAGCACCGTGTTCGGGCGGGGCATCCCCGCGGCGTCCCGCCGCGCCAGCTCCTCGATAATGGAGACATGGTCGGTGCCAAGATTGCAGAAGAGGTGCTCGACTCCCGCCTCAACCATGGCTTCGATCAGATGATGCGCCGCGCTGTTCCGCGTCATTCAGTCCTCCTTCCCGCATGCGGCGGCACGGCGGTGGCCGCGACGCCCGTTCCTGGTCTGTCAATGAGCTCGTCTGGCGCAGCCGTCCTGGCGGCCAGAACCGCGACCAAGTTCCGCCGCTTCTCCGGTGCAGCGGCACGCGCATCGGAGGATGGCGATGATCGAAGAGCCAGTCGAGTAGCGAGAAGAGCACCGCGGGCCCGGCACGAGCAAGACGAGGGAGAGCAGGCGTTCCCGCGCGCGCAGCGCCTCTCCCTTCGAGCGAGAAGGCGGATGATGCGACGCTGCCCATCGGTCGCGTGGTGGACACGGGACAGCGGGCCGCACTCCACGAGACGGAAGGTGACCATACCCTCCATCGGGCGGAGGCTGCTGGCCTGGGCAAGGCTGGGCTGATCCAGATCCGGGCCGGCTCGCAGTGCAACGGAAACGCCGAACCGAGTGGTGGTGAGCCCGAAGGCGCCGCACCCGGCGTCGAAGACAGAAAAGGCGACCTGCCGGGGGCGGCGCATCCTAGACCGGTGCCGCCGTCACGTCGTAGCGGAACAGCCAGTCATAGCGCTCGCGCACGCGGTCCGGCTGCCATTCGCGCCCGACATAGGCGGCAGCCCCTTCGGCCTCTGCCAGAGCCGGGTTGTGGAAGCGCTTCGTGTTCTCCTCGGATCCGCGCACCATCCGCGCGGTGCGGTCCTGCCGCGCCGCCTCGTAGCGGCGAAGCCCCTCGGCCACGTCGTCGCCCGCGGCCTCCAGCGCGCGCGCGAGGATCACGCCGTCCTCGATCGACTGAACGGCGCCCTGGGCCAGGAAGGGGAGGGTGGGATGGCAGGCGTCGCCGAGCAGCGTTACGCGCCCGACCGACCAGCGCTCCAGCGGCGAGCGCGCCATCAGCGCCCATTTGTAGGGCGTGTCGATGCAGCGGATCATGGCATGCACATCCGTGTGCCAGCCACGGAAGTCCTCCGCGCACTCCTCGGTGCTGCCTTGGGTGGTCCAGGATTCCACCTGCCAGTCGTCGCGCTCCACGATGCCGACGAAGTTCATGAGGGTGAAGTTCCGCAGGGGGTAGTGCACGACATGGCGGCCGGGCCCGACCCAGTTGGTGCCGACCGGCCGCTTCATTCGCGCCGACAGGCGATCCATGGGGATGACGCCGCGCCAGGCGACAAGCCCCGTGAAGCGCGGCGCCTCCGCGCCGAAGAGGCTGTGGCGGATGCGGGAGTGGATGCCATCGGCGCCGATCAGCGCGTCGCCTCGCGCCTGCCGGCCATCGGCGAGGTGCAGGGTCACGCCGTCGGCGTCCTGCACGAAGCCCTCGACCTGCGCGCCGAGGCGGAGCGCCTGCGGGTCGGCGCGCCGCACGCCCTCCACGAGGGCGGTCAGGAGGTCCGGCCGGTACACGGTCAGATAGGGGAAGCCGTAGCGCGAGACTGATTCGCCACCGATGTCGAAGGGTGACCAGGTCTGCCCCGTGCTCCAGAGCCGGATCTCCTTGCCCGACGCCTCGCAGGACAGCGCCGCGACGGCATCACCAACGCCGAGCGCGTGCAGGGCGCGGGTGCCGTTGGCGCTGATCTGCACGCCGGCACCGACCTCGCGAAAGGCGGGCGCCTGCTCGTAAACCTCCACCGCGTAGCCCTGCCGCAGCAGGGCGAGGGCGGCGGACAGGCCGCCGATGCCGCCGCCCGCGATCAGGATGCGCGGTCTGCTCCGCTTCGTGCCCATGTCGTCGAAACCCTCCTTCAGCGGCTGGGGCCGCCCCTCCTCGGTGCAGTCCCGAATCTGCGTAGCGAACGCGATCCCGTATTGGCGAACTGGGGGGCGGCTCTGCGGCGGCGCGCCCCCATCAGCGATCGGCCAGCACGCTGACGATAAGGTTCGCCGCCAGTGCCGAGGCACCGGACGGCACCGACCGCGTGGCCGCGAGATAGGCCTTCACGGCGCGCGTGGCCGCCGCGGGCGCGTCGAGCGCCGCGCGCGTCAGCCGTTCCGCCGCCGCCTCCAGCCCGGCCTCCGGCACCACCTCCCCGACGAGACCGGCCGCGAGCGCCTCGGTCGCGTCCATCTCCCGCCGGCCGAGGGCGAGATGCGCCGCCGCCTTCTCCCCCACGCGTCCCGCGAAGGCGGTGAGGACGAGCAGCGGCGGGATGCCGCGCTCCATCTCCGGCACCGCGAAGCGGGCGGTGTCCGCCGCGACGGCGAGGTCGCTTGCGGCCACCAGGGCCGCGCCGTAGCCGTGGGCGCTGCCGCGCACGACGGCGAGCACCGGGACGGCGGCGCCGCGCAGCGCGCCGTAGACTCGGAGCGGCGCTTCGGCCACCTCCCGCCGCATCGGGGCCAGGGGCGGCCTGGGCGCGCCCGGCGGCGGGGTGGGAGAGACGCGGCCGCGGCAGAAATCCCGCCCTTCGGCACGCAGGCGGATGAGGCGCACCTCCTCGCCGATGCCCTCCACCGCTCCCGCGATGGCGGCGCCGGCCGCGTTGGAGACGAGGTTACCGGAATCGCCTTCGGTCAGGACGATGTCGAGCAGGCCGTCGGCGAGGGTGATGCGCAGGCCGTGGGGTGCGGGGGCGGTCAGGTGATGGCCTCCAGGGCAGCTCGCACCCGTGCGGGGGTGGCGGGCATGGCGATGTCCTCGGAGCCCGTGGCATCGGCCAGGGCGTTGAGGATAGCGGCGGCGGCCGGGGTAATGCCGCCTTCCCCGCCGCCCTTCACGCGCAGCGGGTTGCCTGCGGTGGGGTCCTCCGCCAGCGCCACGGCGAAGGAGGGGAGATCCGCGGCGCGAGGCAGGGCGTAATCCATGAAGCTGCCAGCGACCGCTTGGCCGCTGCTGGTGTCGAACAGGCCGCCTTCCAGCAGGGCCTGACCGGCGCCCTGGGCGATGCCGCCATGGACCTGGCCGTCCACGATCATCGGGTTGATCGGCTGTCCGACGTCGTCCACCGAGGTGTAGCGCAGCACGGCCACGGCGCCTGTCTCGGGCTCCACCTCCAGCTCGCAGACGGCGCATCCGGTGGGGTAGGCGGGGATGCGGCCGGTGAACTCGGCCGCGCGCTCGATCACGCCGCCGGGCGAGGCGGCGGCGATCTCGAAGAGGCCGAGGCTGCGGTTGCTGGACGGGGCCCGGGCGATGCCGTCCTCGAGCGTCACCTCGGCCGCGGCGCAGCCGAGCAGGTTGGCGGCGGCCTCGCGCGCCTGCTCCATGACGCTGCCCGACGCCTCCACGAGCAGGGTGCCGGCGAGGCGCATGGAACGGTCCGAGTGGGAGCCGCCGCCGACCGATATCCGCCGTGTGTCACCCGTGACGAGCGACACGGCCGCGAGCGGCACGCCGAGCCGTTCCGCCACGACCTGGGCGAAGGTCGTCTCGTGGCCCTGGCCGGTGGATTGTGTGCCGGCCAGCACCTCCACCCGCCCCTCGGTGAGGACGCGGACGACTACGCGTTCGCGCGGGGCGCCGACGGGGGATTCAACGTAGTTGGCGAAGCCGATGCCGCGCCGGCGGCCGCGCGCCTCGCTCGCCGCCCGCCGAGCGGCAAAGCCGGACCAGTCGGCATTGCGGAGCGCCGCGTCCATGTTCGAGGCAAAATTGCCGCTGTCGTAGGTCAGGCCAAAGGGATTGCGCCATGGCATGGCAGGGTGCGGGACGAGGTTCCGCCGACGGATCTCGATCCGGTCCAGCCCAAGACGGCGGGCGGCCATGTCCAGGAGGCGTTCCATGGCGAGCATCGCCTCCGGCCGTCCGGCGCCGCGGAAGGGAGCGGTCGGTACTGTGTTCGTCACCGCTCCGCGCGTGCGGGCATGGGCGACGGGGACGCGGTAGACGGCGGTGGAGACGCGGAAAGCGTTGGACAGGGGCACGAAAGAGACGGTGAAGGCGCCCGCGGCCATGACCATGTCGGAGCGGAAGCCCAGGATGCATCCCTCCGCATCCAGCGCCAGCTCCGCCCGGGTGACGAGGTCGCGCGCGCCGTAGTCCGTCACGAAGCCCTCGCTCCGCGTCGCGGTCCAGCGCACGGCGCGGCCGAGGCGGCGCGCGGCCCAGGCAACGAGAAGCGTTTCCGGATGCAGGTTGGTGCGGGACCCGAAGCCGCCGCCGGTATCGGGCGTGGTAAAATCGATCGCCTCCGCGTCGATCCCCAGGGCGCGGGCGAGGTCCACCCGTTGCCGGACGGCGCCCTGGCTCCCCGCAGTGACGGCCGTCACGCCCCGCTCCGCGTCGTGGAGGGCGAAGGCCGAGCGCGGCTCCATGTGGCAGGAGGCCATGCGCTGGTTCACGAAGCGGCCGCCCACCACCAGCGCGGCCTTGGCGAAGGCCGACGCCGTGCCGGCGGCGTCGCCGAAGACGGCATCCAGGCAGAGGTTGCCGGGAATATCGGGCCAGAGTGACGGCGCGCCGGGGCTCAGGGCATCCTCCGGCTCGACCACGGCGGGCAGCGGGTCGTACTCGACCTCGATCATCTCGGCGGCGTCGCGGGCGGCGCCCAGCGTGTCCGCCACCACGAAGGCCACTGCTTCCCCGACATGGCGCACCCGGTCGGCCGCGAGGACGGGGTGGCCGGTGTCATGGATGGTGGCGGCCTCCGGCTCGAAGGCGGGCCGGGCCGGGGTCAGGGCGTCCGCCGGCACGGGGGTATGGCGGATGGGACGGAGGCCGTCCGCCGCCGCCTCCGCAGCCGTGAGGATGGCGGCCACCCCGGGCATGCCCCGCGCGGCGGCGGCGTCGATCCGGAGGATCCGGGCATGGGCGTGCGGCGAGCGCAGCACCGCGCCGTGCAGGGCGCCGCCAGGGACGAGGTCGTCGGTGAAGCGGCCACGCCCGGTCAGAAGCCGCAGGTCCTCAACGCGGCGAACGGACTGGCCGATAGCCATGGTCACGCCGCATCCGGGGCAGGAAGGGGAGGAAACAGGACGGGAGCGAGGCGGCCAGCCGGGTGGCGGCGCGAAGGGTCCATCCTCGTCTTCCTCCTGTCGTTCATGCCTATGCTATTCGAATTGAGCGAACTATGTTTGCAGGATACAACTTGGATGGTGGCTGCGGCAAGGTCTTCACGGCGGGCCGGGACGGCTTCCGCCAGGACCGTTCGAGGGCAGCGACAGATGGTGTGGCCTGGGCGCCACGATGGTGGGGATCGGTTTTCGCAAGCGTCGTTGATCGATGCGGGAAGGGGAGGAGGCGCCGTGCCGAAGCAATGGCGGATAGGCCGGAGAGGGTTGGCGGCGGCGGCGCTTGTCGGCCTCGCCGAATGCGCCGCGGCGCAACCGGTGACCCTCGGGGGAGTGGTTACCCTCGTCGTGCCGTACGGCGCGGGCACGGGGCCGGACCTGCTCGCGCGGCTCGTTGCACCTGTGCTCGCCCAGCGCCTTGGCGCGACGGTGGCCGTGGACAATCGAAGCGGCGCGAGCGGGAACATCGGCTCACAGGCTGTGGCGCGGTCGGCACCGGATGGGCGAACCCTGCTGATGCAGACCACGCCCTTCGTCATCAACCCCGCCCTGTTACGGGATGTTCCTTACGACCCTCTGCACAGCTTCCAACCGGTGGCCAAGATCGCAACCGGCGTGCTGGCGCTGGTGGTGCGCGAGGATTTGGGCGTGACCGAAGTGGCGGACTTCCTCCGTCGGGCAAAGCAGAGGCCGGGTGGGATTGACTATGCCTCGCCTGGGATCGGCACGCCCCAACACTTGGCGATGGAACTCCTGGCTCATGCGGCCGGGGTCCGCTTGACGCACGTGCCGTACCGCACCTCACCGCCCGCGATACAGGACCTGCTGGGCGGGCGCGTGCCGGCCATGGTGCTGCCCGTGCATCTCGCCGTGCCGATGGCACGACAGGGCACGGTGCGCCTGCTCGCGGTCTTCAGCGACCAGCGCGCTGCCACGGCGCCTGAGGTACCGACCTTGGCGGAGGCCGGGCTACCTGGGCTGCGAAGCGACCTCTGGTACGGGCTCCTCGGTCCGGCCGGCATGCCCGGGCCGCTGGTCTCCGAGATTTACCTCGCGGTATCGGAATGGCTCGCGGGGGTATCCGCACAGGAAGCTCTGCTGCGTATGGGCCTTGTTCCCGCCCCCGCGACGCCGGAAGATTTCGGCCAAGAAATTGCCGCCGACTTAGCGCGCATCGCCAATGTCATTCGCGTCGCCGGGATCACGGCGGAGTAGAAAACTCATGACCCTCTGCTGCTCTCGGGCACGCCGGAGCAGTGTGGTGCATGGATCAGAAGTGCGGCCGCATGATGCCCTACTGTCATCGGACTGATGCTATGCGGACGTATTCCGCGCGGCCGCCGTCAACTTGCCGGCTCGAAGTGAACAAGGCTGACTGATCGGCAGCAGGACCAGAGGTGATCAGGCCCGCGCGGCGACCGCGCTGATGTCGGGCCATACCTCGAACGCCTGCGACCTTGCGGCACGGAACTCGCTCGCGTTGAGGTGGTTGCGGCGAAGATGAAAGAGATTGTTGACCCCGTCGTGTGCTGAGAGAAAGCGCTGCGCCTGGCCTGCTGATTTGAACCGCTTCATCTGGCGTTCTCGTCTTCGCGTCGCCTAGCGTGACTTCTCCGCCCGGTTGTTCAGCCCCTTGTGCTGGCTGCGCTCGACGGAAGACATCACCTCCTTCTGACCCTCCCCCGTAATGGTGGCCACCTTGGATAAGCTCCTGAGGGAGCGAGGTGCCCTGATCATGACGACGCGGCGTGAGTTCACGGAGGAGTTCAAGCGGGAGGCGGTAGGGCTGCTGGAGAGCAGCGGCCGCCTGCTGATGTGGGTGGCAAGGGAGCTGGGGATCCAGCCTTCGGTGCTGCGCAACTGGCGAGGTCGGCTCGGATCTGATGCCAGTCGGGCTCCTGTTGCGGAGCGCCCCGTCTCGACAGCAGCGACGATGTCGGCGGAGGGGGCTGAGATCCGCCGGCTGCGCAAGGAGCTCGAGCGGGCGCAGATGGAGCGCGCCATCCTAAAAGAAGCAGTCGGCATCTTCTCG
>NZ_JONP01000047.1 GCF_000711725.1 Roseomonas aerilata DSM 19363
CTCCTCTCGGAGGGGCAGATGAGCGACCACAAAGGGGCAGCCCTGATGCTGCCCCGCCTGCCACGCGCCAAGGAGCTGCTCGGCGACAAGGGTTACGACAGCAACCGCTTTCGCGAGGCCCTGGGCGAGCGCGGCATCGAGCCCTGCATACCCTCATCCAAGAGCCGCAAGGTGCCGCTCCCCTACGACAAGGCCCTCTACCGCCAAAGGCACCGCATCGAGAACATGTTCGGCCGCCTGAAGGACTGGCGCCGCGTCGCCATGCGCTACGACCGATGCGCCCACACCTTCATGTCCTCCATTTGCCTCGCGGTCGCCGTGCTCTTCTGGATCAATGAGTCCTGACCCTAGTTCGTGCCGCGTACGACAATTATGGGCGTTGGGCGGCGCTTCTTTGCTTATCGCCGGGACTAGGTAGGTCTTGGTTAACGAAGCGGAGAGTGCCCTGGCCGCCCAAAGTCGGTCCGATTTGCGCCCATGTCGGTCATAGTCTGGGACCGCTCTACTTCCTGAGAGCAGACATCAGTGGACATACTTCAGGAGGAAGGGAAGCTCTCCGGGTGACGCTTGCGAGGGTGCCTTGCATCAGCCCATGAACGATTGTTTATCGGGCCAATACGGCACGTGTCTTGGCCCGACGGCGCGGACGATCCACGGCCACGCGCCACTGATCAGTCGAGCGATATATTCGACTGACGCGCCACTTCGGTCCACTTCGCAAGCTCGGCTGCGATGAAGCGGCCGAACTCCTCCGGCGAGGAGACGGCCGGCTCGGCGCCGAGCTCGGCGACGCGGGACGCGATCTCCGGGCCGTCCATGGCCTGGCGCACGGCCGCGTTCAGCGTGGCGATCACCGCGGGTGGCGTGCGCGCAGGCGCCAGCAGCCCGGCCCAGCCCACTGCTTCGTAGCCCGCCCGGACGCGGCGGGACACCAGATGCTCAGCATGGATTCCGTGACGCGCCGAACCCTGCTGCTCGCCCCGCTGGCCGTTGCGGCCTATCTTCTCCGCTTCGGCGCGTCCTGGCTCCTGCTCGAGCGAATCGGTGCGGAACAGTTCAACCCACACGCCTTCGGGCTGCTTCAGTGCTGCTCCTGCTCTTGATCGGGGCGCCGACGCCGGGCCAGGTCTGGGCCTTCCTGCTGCTGCCCTTGATGGCCCACTGGCCCGTGCTGCTCTCCGCCCTCCTCTGGTCCGCGACCTGTGCCGTGCTCCGGGCCCTTGCCGTTACGCGGCCGGAGCCGGCACGATGACCCGGCCGCTCGCTGGCCTCGCCCAATTGCAAGAGCAGCATGACCGGCATTGCGGCGCGCAAGCTAAGACCTGCCGAGGGTCCTCTGTGCACGATCGCTGAGCAGTGGTCATCCCCGCCTCAAGATATGCCTCTTTATGGCGTCGAAAGTCCCCCAAACGCCGCGAGCAGGGCTAAGCCGACCTGGGCAAGTAGGGCGATGCCCTGCCTGGCGAGCAATCGCTTGGCGCCCGCGAGGCGCGGCGCCAGGGATCGCCCCGCTTTATCCTGCGGCATCAGGCCGAGCCGGCGCAGTGTCGCATCGAAGCCGACCAGGCCGGGATCGTCGGCCGTCCCAGCGATCCGGCGGAAGCACCGGGCGTCGAAACCCACGCGCAGCGCCAACCAGGTCTCGGCGAGCCCGGCCAGCAGGACCTCCGCCGGGCCGGTTGCTGATCGCCAGCCGGGGGCGAGGAGCAGCGCGGCCATCGCCCCCGCGCTAAGCCCGGCGGAGAGCAGATGGAGTGCCCGCCCTCCCTCAAGCAGATCGGCCGTCGTGGCCGCCGCGGCTCGGTCGGCGGCGGGGGAGGGGGCCTCAGCCGGCATCGTGCAGCACGACGCGGGGCCGCGCGGCGCGGATCATGGCGGCGGCCGCTCCCGCATCGGCCACCCGCCCGGTGCGCACCAGCCAGGCCGACACCGCCGCGGCGCTGCGGGCGTAGCCCAACGCGCAGCACACTAGCACGGGGCCGTGCCGGCGTGCCGCCTCGATCGCCTCGGCAGCCGCCTCCAGCGTGGCGGCGGTGGGCGGCACGAGGTCCAGGCTGGGCAGGGCGATGCGCCGGCCGCCCCAGCGCGGTAGCGGAATCTCAGCGCATAGGTCCACCACGGTTCGGAACGGCCCGGCGGTGAGGTTGCGGGCGGAGGGCAGGCGGCCCAGCCAGACCCCGTCGGCGACGTGGCACGGCTCCGGCGCACGCCGCGTCCAGAGCCGCGCGTTGAGCCGGGCGGCGAGGGTATAGGGCGAGAGGAGAAGGCGCGTCGCGAGCGGCACCGTACCATCCGCCACCTTCCCGAAGCCGGCCGCTCCCACCAGCGCGTAGTTCAGCGCCACCAGGGCGCAGGAGACGGCGGGCCAGAACAGCCATAGCCACCATCCTCCGCCCCTGGCCGCCAGTCCCGACAGAGCCAGCGAACTCGTTGCGTAGGCAACCGCCAGGACGAGGCGCCGTCGCTCGCACACGGGCCGTGCGGCCAGGGGACTGGATCCGCCCTCCGGCCAGAGCCACAGGCAGAGCAGGCCCAGCAGCGCACCGGTCGGCACGTCCACCATGTGGTGCTGGTAGGTGCTGAGCACGGAGAGGCCGATCAGCGCGAACCACAGGTGCAGCGCCAGGCGCCAGATGCGGCCCCGCACATGCCGGGCGTAAAGGTCCCACAGGATCACCAGCAGCGCGATATGCAGTGACGGGGCCTGGTTGAAGGGCTTGTCGAAGCCCCCCAGCACGTCGAAGAGGAAGCCCGGCAGCCCTGTCGTTTCAGGGCGCTCAAAGGAGAAGCGGAGCGGAAGGGCGATGAAGCACACCACGGCGACGAGCTGCGCCGTCAGCAGCCGCGCCGCGTGCCGGTCCAGCTCGGCGCGGGTGGCGGGGACGAAAAGCGAGGCGGCGTAGAAGAGGTTCACCGACCAGTAGGGGATGATCGTCCAGCCCAGGAACGGGACGTGGCGCTCCCAGTCGAACACCACGACAGGCACCTCGGCGCGGATCGATGCCAGCCAGTTCGCCAGCCCGTAGCTCGCGTAGAAGAACACGCCCAGCCCGAGCAGCCAGAGCGCGGCACGGCCCCAGGGGCGCCGCTCGGTCACGGCACGCCCGCCACGCGCTGCGCGAGCGAGACAGTGAAGATGCCCCACTCGTCGATCCGCTGCTCGATCTTGCGGAACCCGGCGGCGGCGACGAGCTGGTCGATTTCCGCCTGGGTTCGCCGGCGCATGACCCAGGCCTGGCCGCCGCGATGGCTGGTCAGGGCGCGGGCGATCATCTCGAGCTGCGGGTGCCAGGGCTGGTTCGTGTAGACGAGGCAGCCGCCCTCCGGGATGGCGGCGGAAAGCCCGCCGAGGGAGCGGCGGACGAGGTCGTTGCCGGGGAAGAGCTCGTAGAGGCCGGACACGATGCCGAGCGTCGGGCGCGGGTCGATGGCGGCGAGGCTTTCGCCGTCGAAGGCGTCGCCCTCCTCGAAGCGGGCAACGTCGCCCAGGCCTCTTTCGGCGATGAGGCGGCGGCCGGCTTCCACGTTGATCGGGCTGTAGTCGCGCAGAAGGATGGAGTCCGGAGGCACCGGCGCTCCCTCCATCGCATCGAGCACGTAGCGGCCGTGGCCGGCGGCGATGTCCAGCACCCGCACGGGCTGCCCGGCCTCGCGCAGGCGGCTCATGGCTTCGCGCAGCAGTTCCTCCGCGTTCAGCTTGCGCTGCCGGATCCCGCGCCAACCCGGGGAGTTGAGATAGGCGCGATCCATGGCGCGGCCGATCCGTCCCCGGCTGTCGGGTCGGTTGCGATACACGTAGTCCAACGTGGATCCTGAATCGAAACCGGTCTCGTGACCGAGTCGAATCCCTTGCGAGACCTGGCTGCCCAGACGCAGCCCCAGCCGCGTCGCGCCCCAGTACAAGCCGCGAGGTGACAGGGCGGGAAGAGGCGTGGCCAGCGCGTCCGCCTCGTCCCGGGTATGGCCGGCCCGGTCGGCATCGAGCAGCGAGACGGAGCTCGCCGGCTGCGCGAACCGGGCGAGGATGAAGTCGCGCACCTTCGCAACCAACGGCGCGCGGTCCCGCTCGCCGAGCGTGTCGTGGAAGAAGCCGGGCAGGACGTGACGCTCCTTCACCGGCGATCCCAGCCGCTCGAAGAAGCGGTGCTGCGGCGGCTGGCGCACGACGAAGTCCCTGCCAGAGACGAGGAGCTGCGTCGGCGCGACGATGGCGCGGGCGTCCTCCACCACGCGATCCGCGGCTTCGTACAGGCCAAGCAGCAGGTTGACGGCGATCGGGCGTGTGATCAGCGGGTCCGCCGCGAAGGAGGCGCGCCGCGCCTCGTCATGCGTCAGGAGCTGCGGCTTGACGTAGGAGTTGACCTTGAAGTTACCGCGCAGCCTCTGCAGCAGGCGCAGCCCCGGCCGTGCGAAGGGAAGGTAGAGCCGCACGTCGAAGGCCGGTGAGGCAAGGGTGAGGGAGCGTATGGGCGGCGCGTAGTCGTGCACCCAGGTCGCCGCCAGCACGGCGCCGACGCTTGCCGCCACGACGGCCAGGTCCATCACGGCGACACCGTGCGCCGCCCCGAGATGGTGGACGAAGGCATCGAGGTCGCGCACCGAGGCGGCGAAGCCCGGGCTGCTGCCGCGCTCGCCCCCGGATTCACCGTGCCCGCGTGCGTCGTGGGCAAAGATGCCGAAGTCTGGCAGGTCCAGCTCATCCGCCAGATGCGCGACGCGCCCTGAATGCTCGTGCCCGCGATGCACCAGCAGCACGGCGCCACGGCGCGCGACACCGGGTGCGGTGCGCCAGTGGCGGTAGAACAGCTCGGTGCCGTCATGGGTGCGGAAGCGGCTGCTCTCGCAGGGGCGGGCCGTGGCGTCGTCGGGGGAGGTCATCGTCATGCCGGGTTCTCCGCCAACGCGCCGCGCGCGCGCCGGACGATGGTGACAAGGAGCAGCGCCGAGAGCAGCCAGGGCAGCGGCCAGAGCCAGCCGGGCAGCCCGCCCGCCAGCCCCGCCCACAGGCCGAGCGCGCCGAAGAGGAGCGCGCGGTCGCTCTTGCCGATGGGGCCGTCGTAGCGGCGCGAGGCGCCGATCGCCGGCCCCAGCACGCCGGCGAATTCCGAGAGCGTCGAGAGCAGCACGACCGCGCCGATCTCGCCCGGCCCGAACGGAAGGAGCAAGGCGAAGGGCGCGTAGAGCGCGGCGTCCGACACCACGTCGCCGATCTCGTTCAGCAGGGCGCCGAGGCGGCTGCGCTGCCCGTGCTCCCGCGCCAGCATCCCGTCCACCGCGTTCAGGGCCATGCGCAGCAGCAGCCACGGCGCCAGCAGCACAAAGATCCCGGGGAATGTGCCCGCCTGCCAGGCGATGAGCCCCCCGAGCAGGACCGATCCGGCCGCCGCGCTGACGGTGACCTGATTGGCGGTGACGCCGGCTGCGGCGAGGCGAATGACGAGCGGGCGCAGAAGGGCCTGGAAGCGGGGCTTGAGGGCGTAGAGGGTCATGCCGTCATCCTCCTCCTGGGTGGCACCGGCCTGCTCATCGTCAGGCGGCCGGGCGGGCGAGGAGCGCCGCCTCGACGAGTGCCTGCACGCAGGGAAGGTCAGTCTTGCCGGTGCCGAGCAGCGGCAGGGCCCCGACCGGGACGACCAGTCGGGGAACGGCGATCTCCGCCACCGCCCGGCCGCGCGCAAAGGCCAGCAGCGCCTCCGCGGTGGCATCGGCCCTCGTCGTGGCGAGCACCATTGCCTCGCCCTTCCTTGGGTCCGGGATCTTCACCACGGCGTGCGAGGCATCGGGCCAGAGCGCGGCGGCCAGTTCTTCGGCCGCGACGAGGGAGACCTTCTCGCCGGCGATGTTCGCCCAGCGCTTCACGCGGCCGACGACGCGCCCGTAGCGGTCGGGGCTCACCGCCACGATGTCGCCGGTGTCGTACCAACCCCCGGCGGGCGACTGGATGATGCCGGGGCGGTCGGCCTTCAGGTAGCCGAGCATGACGTTCGGGCCGCGAACCAGGAGCTGTCCGCCCTCGGCGATGCCCGGCACCGGGTCGAGCCGCGTCTCGATGCCCGGAAGGAAGCGACCGACCGTCCCGGGGCGCGTGTGCATCGCCGTGTTGAGAGCGAGTGCCGGCGCCGTCTCGGTGGCGCCGTAGCCCTCGAGGACGCGCACGCCGAAGCGCTCGGCGTAGAGTTGCTTCGTCTCGGGGCGGACGCGCTCGGCGCCGGCGAAGACGTAGCGGATGGCATAGAAGTCGTAGGGGTGCGCGAAGCGGGCCCAGCCGTTGAGGAAGGTGTCCGTGCCGAAGGCGACCGTCGCGTCGGTGTCGTAGATCAGGGCGGGCACGATCCGGTAATGCAGCGGCGACGGATAGAAGAAGGTTCGCACCCCGTGCAGGATCGGCAGGAGGGTCCCGCCGGTCATGCCGAAAGAGTGGAACATCGGCAGCGCCGAGAAGACGCGGTCGGAGGCGGTGAAGTCCACGACCGTGGAGATCTGGGCGATGTTCGCCAGCAGCGTGCGGCTGGAGTGGACGACGCCCTTCGGCGCTCCTTCGGAGCCGCTGGTGAAGAGAATGAGCGCGGGGGCGTCGGGATCGGTGCCGCGATCGGCAAGGCGCCGGGCGAAAAGGCTTCCGACCTTCGCCCGGAGCTTGTCTTGCCAGGTCAGGCTGGCGCGCAGGTCTTCGAGCCAGAGGAGGCTGACGTGGGGCGCCATCCGCGCCACGACCTTTCCGAGCTTGGCCTTCTCGACGAAGGCGCGACTGGAGACGACGGTCGCGAGCTCCGCGCCGCGGCAGGCCGAGAGCATCGCATCGGCGCCGGCGGAGAAGTTCAGCATGGCCGGCACGCGCCTGACCGCCTGAAGCGCCATGAAGGTGACGAGGGCGGCGTTGGCGTTCGGCAGCATCAGCCCGACGGCACCGGACAGGGCACGCTCGTCGTCGGTGATTGCCGGCATGGGCCGCGGGGCGGCGCGGCGGGCAGCATCGTCGAGGGCGGCGATCTTGCGGCCGAGCGCGAGGGCGCCCACGACGATGCGGTCGTAGGAGATCGGCTGCCGCGCGATGTCCTCGGCGATGAGGGTGCGGCCGCCGTGAAGGTCGCGGGCATCCAGCAGCGCCCCGAAGATCGTCCGGTTCGTGGGCTTCGAGAGGAAGACGGCGTCGGTCATGAGGTCGCCGAGCGCAAGGCCGACCGCCTCCCGCCGCTTGCGCGGCGTCATTTCCGCCGCGCCATCCGGCCGCAGATTCGCGGCGGGGAGGATCGTGATCGAGAGCCGCGGAAACCAGCGCATCGGCAGCCGCCCTTTAAGCCGGCTGAGGCGGGTGAACTGCAGCCCCTGGATCGAGATCGGGAGAACCTTCGCGCCGGACTTGTCGGCGACGACGCCCGCGCCCTCGTAGACCTTCATGAGGGCGCCGGTCTTCGTCAGCCGCCCTTCGGGAAAGATCATGAGCTGCCGGCCGTCGTCGCGAACGGCCTCTACCATGCGCTTGATCGCGAAGGGCGAGGCGATGTCCACCTTGAAGATATTGACGGCCGCGAGGAACGGGCGCGTCCACCAGCGCTCCGCAATCGCGGTGTTCACCGCGAAGGTCGGGCTGCGCGGCAGGTAGCAGGCAATCAGGCAGGCATCCGCGAAGGAGAGGTGGTTGGAGACGATGACGAGCCGGTCCCCGGCCGCGCGGTAATTCTCCAGCCCGCGCAGGTCGACGCCGTGGAAAGTGTCGAAATAGGCCCGGAACAGGGTGCGGAGCACGTCCTGCGGCAGGATCCGCGCAATGTAGCCGGCGCCGAGGAGAGTGAGGGTGGCGGTGACGAGGAGCACGTCGGTCACCGACAGGCCGAGAGCGGCAAGGGTCGCGGCCACGCCTGCGCCCGCGACCATCGCGACGGCATTCACGATGTTGTTCGCCGCGATGGTGCTTGCCCGGCGAGCGGGGTCGGAGGTCTCCTGGATGATGGCGTAGAGCGGGACAGAGAAGACGCCGCCGCAGGCGGCCAGCCCGAAGAGGCTCAGGAGGAGGATGACGCCCCCGGGCGAGCGGAACAGGTCCATCGGTCCGTCGGCCGCTACCGGGCCAAGGGCGGCGGCGATAAGCGCGAAGGCGCCGGTGAGGAGGCCGAGTCCGGCGGCGGCGAAGGGGACGTGCCGGGGGCTCACCTCGCCCTGGAGGAGGCGGGAGCAGAGGAGCGACCCGGCCCCGACCCCTGCCGCGAAGACGACGAGGAAGAGCGTGAGCACGCCGCCCGTGCCACCGAGCGTGTCCCGCGCGACGACCGGAAGGGCGGTGATGATCGTGGCGCCCACGGTCCAGAAGCCGGAGAGGCCGAGGATAGAGAGGCGTATCGGGCGGGTGGCGAAGGCGCCCCGCACGCAATGCCAGGCCGCGCGGGCGAGATTCACCTCGACCGGGGTTCCGGGAGCCACCGCCGTCGTGGGCGGCAGCGCCAGGGCGGCGACGAGGCCGGCGGCGGCGACGGCGCCGCCGAGGGAGGCGACGAGCGTCGCGCCCGTGGGCAGGAGAATGAAGGCGCCGCCCGCGACCGTGCCGATGACGATCGCGACGAAGGTCGCGGCTTCTATGGCGCCGTTGCCGGCGATGAGCTCATCGTGCCGGAGGTGTTCCGGCAGGATCGCGTACTTCACCGGCCCGAAGAGGGCGGACTGGATGCCGAGTCCGAGGATGACGCCGAGCAGAAGGGTGACGCTCCCCGTCAGGAAGCCGAGCCCGGCGAGCAGCATCAGGCCGATCTCGAAAACCTTTAGCCTCACGATTAGAGTTCGCTTCGGCATCCGGTCCGCGAGGGAGCCGGCGGTCGCGGAGAGGAGGATGTAGGGAGCGATGAGGAGCGCCCCCGCGAGCGCGGAGAAGCCGATGCCGCCCTCGCCGAGCTGGAAGAGCGCGAGAACGACGAGCGCGTTCTTGACGAGGTTGTCGTTGAACGCCCCGCAGGCCTGGGTGACGACGAGGGGAAGAAGGCGGCGGGTCAGGATCGCCGGCCTCCCCGTTGCGCTGGTATTCTCCGTCGCGGGATTGCTCATCGGCGGGTGCTCCGAGGCTTGCGGGTTGTTCGTTCAGGGGCAGGCGCGTCGCTGCCGGCGTTGAGGGCGCCCCAAGCCATTGCGGCGATCTCCGGGGCCAGGGGCGCGAGCGGCCCGGTCAGGCGGCCGTAGAGCCGGCCGGTCGCCGGCTGTAGGACGAGGCCGATGACGGCGAGGGCGGCGAGGTCGGGGCTGCGCGGGGGGATCTCGCCGGCTGCCATGGCCCCCTCGATCAGCGCGCGGATCACCTCGATCGGGTTGGCGCCATCGCGCGGGATGCTCGCGAGGTGGTCGTGCTGCCGCAGCACAAGAAAGCGGAAGCGGTCATGGTCTTCGTCATGGAGCTTCAGCACCGTGGCGATCACCGCCAGGAGCCGCTCGTGAAAGGGGCCGGTCGCCGGCGTGGCCTCCCTGATCCGGGCCGCGTAGCCGGCGAAGCCCTCGGCGAAGAGCGTCGCGACCAGGGCGTCCTTGCTTCCGAAATGCGAGAGCGCGCCGGGGCCGGAGATGCCGCAGGCCGCGCCGATGTCGCGCATGGAGACGGCATCGACGCCGCGCTCCGCGAAGAGGCGCATGGCTGCCGCCTCGATCTGCTCGCGCTTGCTCTCGTAACGGGCCATTCAGCACCTGGAACTTACTTATCGATAGGTAAGTTACCTAGTGCGTTCGAGCCTCGTCAAGCGGAAACCCCCGGCCGGCACGCTCGCCGGCAGGGTATCCGCATGGCGGAGCCGTCGCGCCGTGATGACTGAGATATGATCCGATCGCCGCGAGGCCCGGCTTGCGTGGTGGCGCAGCACGGCGAGGACAGCTGGAAGGGGCCGCTATCCAGTTGAGTCCTGGGGGCGGGGCGTTGCGGAGAGCGCCGATGGAAGGATGCGGGTTGATTAGGGGCCGGCCAAACCCGACGGTCAGCTTGCCGGCAGCACGATGCGGATGGTGGCGCCCCGCTCCTCGCCCGAGGGGTGGGGTGGCGCGAGGCTCAGTGTCCCGCCCGCGCCCGCTACCAGGGATCGCGCAATGGCCAGTCCCAGACCCGTCCCGCCGCGCTCCCGCGCCGTCGTGAAGAACGGGTCGAAGGCGCGCGCCGCGTTCGCCGGCGAAAGGCCGGGGCCATCGTCGGCCACCAGCATCACGGCCCGGTCCGCCTCCCGCGCGATACGGATGCTGACCGCGCTGCCCGGCCCCGCATGGGCCAGGGTATTGCCCAGCAGGCTGTCCAGCACCGTCGCCACGGCCTCGGGCGCGGCGGCCGCCTCCGCCTCGCCCTCCACCGAGACGCGCAGCGCGGGCGCGCGCCGCGCCGCCGCCTCGGCCAGGGGACGGAGCATGGCCCGCCCGCCCCCCGCGGCCATGTCCGCGCGCGCGAGATCGAGCAGTCCGCGCACCAGCCGGTCCAGCCGCGCCACCCCCTCCTCGATGGTCGCGGCAAAGCGCGCCCGCTCCCCGGCCGACATGGACTCGCCGTGCTCGGACAGCAGTTCCGCCGCGCCGCGCATGGCCGCAAGGGGCGTTTTGAACTCGTGGCTGACATGGGCGGCGAGCCCTCGCACGTAGGTGGCCCGGCCCTCCAGCGTCGCCGTCATGCGAGAGATGGCGTCCGACAGCTCCGCGGCCTCGCGCACGGCGCTGCGGGGAACAGGGGGCAGCCGGGCCGTGCCGCCGCCGGCCACCTGCCGCGCGGCCCGCACCACCGCGTCGAGCGGCCGGGTGATGAGGCGTGACGCCAGCGCCGCGAGCGCCGCCACGAGCAGGAGCAGCAGAAGCCCGACTGCCGCGATCTCCGGCACCTTCCCCGTGACGGTCTGCATGACCGTGGCGGGGGTGCGGGAGAGCAGTACGATCGTGTCCACCCGCTCCCCATCCAGCACCGGCATGGCGAGGTGCACGCGAAGCCCCGCGGTCCGGCTGATGCCGTTCGGCACGTCGGTGGCGATCTTCTCCCGCCGGCGCAGCACGGCCGACGGAGTTCCGCCGCGCGCCGCCTCCACCTCCTCCAGCCCCGCCAACAACAGGCCGGTATCGGTGCCGGTGGAGGCAACCACGACGCCTTGGGGATCGAGCAGGCGCAACGCGGCGAGCGTCACCGCCTGGGTGTCGCGCAGCACGGGCAGGAGTCGCGCCGCGGCCGCGGCGACCTCGGGCACCGGGGCCGGGCCGGGGCGCGGATCGGGCGCCAGGGGCAGGACAGGGTCGCGCGCGAGATCCAGCCCCCGGCGGCGCGCCGTCTCGAGCGCGCGGGAGGTGAGGCCGTTGGCGAGGCTTTCCCCGGCGATGCCGCGGGCGGCGCGCCAGGTGCCCGCGAGCACCGCGGCCTGCGCGCGCAGCTCCGCCTCGGTCTGGCGCACCAGGGCGCTCTCGTAGAGGCGCAGGGCCCAGAAACCGGTCAGCGGCAGCGCGAGCACGACGACGTTGCTCAGCAGCAGCAGCGTCCGCAAGCGGGGCCGTCTTAGAAGCGGCGCCGTCAGTCGCACCATCAATCGCAAGGGCCCAGCCGGTATCCGAAGCCGGGCAGCGTCTCCACCGGCGCGGCGCCGAGAGGGGCAAACTTGGCGCGCAGGCGGCGGACATGGCTGTCGATGGTGCGGTCGGAGACGACGCGCTCAACCGTGTAGGCGCCGTCCATCAGCGCGTCCCGGTTCAGCACGCGGCCGGGGCGGCGCAGGAAGGTGCGGAGAAGGCCGAACTCGGTGGCGGTCAGGGTCACCTCCCGCCCGTCCCAGGTCACGCGGGCCGTGCCGGGGTCGAGCGAGAGGCGACCGTGCCGCATCACCTCGTCCGCCGCGGCCGGCGGAGCCGGCCGGACAGGGGGCACGGGCGCCCCGCGCCGCAGCACGGCGCGGACCCGCGCCACCAGCTCGCGCGGGGAGAAGGGCTTGGTCAGGTAGTCGTCGCCGCCGATTTCCAGCCCCACGATCCGATCCACCTCGTCGTCGCGGGAGGAGAGGAACAGCACGGGGATGGCGGCCGCCGCGCCACCGGAGGCGCGGAGCGCACGGCACATCTCGGTGCCGTCCATCTCCGGCAGCATCACGTCCAGCACGACTAGGTCCGGCGATGCCTCGCGCGCCGCGGCCAGGCCGGCGGCGCCGTCCGCCGCCTCCAGCGTGTCGAAGCCAGCGCGGGAGAGGGCGAAGCGGACCACCTCGCGGATCGCCGGGTCGTCGTCCACGATGAGCACGCGCGGCATGAGCCTCTCCTGAGCGGACCGGCCTGCACCGGATTTGCACGCGCCCGGCACCGGCTTTCCCCGCCCACGCCATCTGCCCGGCACGGGGGACCGCGAGGATGACGGCCTCAACCAGGAAGGCCAAGCCCGTGAGCGACATTCCCGCCTCCACGCCCCAACCCAATCCCCGCCGACCGCTTCGTCTCGGACGCGCGGGCAAGCTCGCACTCGTCGGCGGTCTGCTTCTCCTGATGCTCGTGCCGCACATGATGATCGAGGCGGTGATCGAGGAGCGCGAATCCTACCAGGAGCAGGTGCGCGAGGGCATCGCACGGAGCTGGAGCCCCGCTCAGTCGGTGATGGGTCCCCTTCTGGTAGTGCCGACCCGCGCCCCTGCGCAGCGCGCGGCTTATGAGACCGGCCCACTGCGCTGGGATCGCGGGGCCGTGGCGGTGCTGCCCGCGCAGCTGCGAGCGGAGGCGAAGCTGGCCCCGGAGCGTCGTCGTCGTGGTCTGTTCGAGGCTGTCATCTACGAGGCGGAAGTTGACCTCACCGCACGTCTCGCCGTCCCGGTGATCAATCCCGAACCAGGGACAGAGCTGCTGTGGCAGGAGGCATTCCTCGTCACCGGCGCGTCCGACCTGCGGTCCGCTGCGGCGGGAGCGCGGCTCTCGATGGATGGGCGGGAGCTAACCTCCCGAGACGTCGCGGATGCCGGCTGTGTCGGGATGGACCTGACCCGCTGGGATCTCGGCCTGGAGGGGCCGCCCGAGCCCGGCCGCGGCCTCGATCTGGCCGGAGCGCTGACCCTGCGCGGCACTTCCCGCTTCGGTCTGCTGCCGCTGGCGCGCCGGACGGAGCTGGCGGTCGCGGCGCCCTGGCCGACGCCGAGCTTCACCGGCGCCGGCTTGCCCGTTCGCTCCGACGTGACCGCGTCCGGTTTCACGGCGGAGTGGAGGGAGGGCACGGGCCAGCCGCTCGTGCGCCATCTCGGCGCCAGCTGGTGCAGCCAGCTCGCCGATGACGGCACGCAGGTCGGCGTGGACCTGCTGGAGGCGGTGCCGACCTACCGCATGGTCACGCGCGCCTCAAAATACGCGGCGATGTTCCTCGCGCTCGCTTTCCTCACCTACGTGCTGTTCGAACTGGTGGCGGGGGTGCGGATCCATCTCGTGCAGTACGGGCTGCTCGGCCTGTCAGTCGTGCTCTTCCCGCTGCTGCTGCTGGCCTTCGGCGAGCCGCTGGGCTTCGCGGTCGCCTATGTGATCAGCACGGCGGCGGTGGTGGGGCAGGCCTCCGCCTATACGGCGGCGGTGACCCGGCGGGCGGGGCTGGCCGGGCTCTTCGCCGGGGTGCTCGGCGGGCTGTTCGGCTTCCTCTATGTTGTGCTGAGCCTCGAGGCCTACGCGTTGCTGGCCGGCGCCGTCGCGCTCTTCGCCGCGCTCTCGGTCGTGATGGCGGTCACCCGCCGTGTGGATTGGTCGGAGGCGTGAGGCCCGGTTTTCCGGCCAGGGCGTCTCTGCAAAGGCTACAGCGGCTTTGGTGCAGCAACCTTGCGGATGGTGCCGTAATGAGCTCGGCTTTCGGCCGAGCAGACGGGGTGGAGTGGGCGACAGCTGGCCGCTGGACGGTACGCTGGACTGGCTCTGGCCCGCGGCGGAGCGGGCAGGGATGCCAATCGGCCTTGTCGCCGCGCGCTTCCTGCCGGAGGTCGGTGGGGTCGCGGAGCGCCATCCGGCGCTCCGCCTGCACATCGACCACATGGGCGTGCCCCAGGGCGCCACCGGTGCCGCCGCCTTCGAGCACCTGCCGCAGTTGCTGGCGCTGGCGCGGCACCCCAACATCGCCGTGAAGGTCAGCGCGGCGTCGGTCTTCGCCGAGGACGCCTTTCCCTTCCCCAGCCTCCACGAACCGATCCGCCGCATCGTTGACGCCTTCGGGCCCTAGCGAACCTTCTGGGGCACCGACGTACCCGCCTGCCTTGCTCCTGGGCACAGGGGCGGCTTCTGTTTACGGAGCACCTGCCCTGGCTCGGCGCCGGGGACAGGGAGTGGGTCATGGGGCGCGCCGTCTGCGAGTGGCTCGGCTGGCGCTTGCCGGCCCCCTGAGCGCCGGGCGCCTCCCGGTCCGGGCGCGGTGCCAAGTATCATCTCCGCGGCTTAGGGCTTTCGTCGCCGAGCAGGGCTCCCGTCTTCCGATAATGCCATCACCACGCCCCTCCTCGGTGCGCTCACCGGCATGTCGGTCCCTGGCGTGTTCTGATCTGACGCGGCTCCCGTTCGTTCATCGTCTCCGAACCCACTGCCAATGGCCAGCCAAAGTAATCTCGCTCGCGTGTGTCTTCATGAGTGACGGACCTGCCCAGTGTGCTGGACCAGAAGCTGTGCCGCGCGTTCCAGCACCGCTGCAGGCATGCCCGCCAGCTCGGCAACCTTCAGGCCGTAGGACAGACCTGATCGGCCCGGTACCACACGGTAGGAGAACACGCTCCCATGCCGCCCGGCCGACGCGTCCATTGCTCGGCACACGGCGTGCGGCATGCTCTCGGCTGCGTCCGCGAGTTCGTGAAAATGCGTCGCAAAGAGTGTGCGACACCCCACCGTGTCGTGCAGGAACTCCATGCTGGCTTGCGCGATCGATAGCCCGTCGTGGGTGGACGTCCCACGTCCCACCTCATCGAGGATCACTAAGGAGCGCGCTGTGGCCTGGGTCAATATGGCAGAGGTCTGCAGCATCTCGACCATGAAGGTCGAGTGGCCGGCCGCCAGATCATCAGCAGCACCGATTCGGCTGAAGAGCTTATCCACCACCCCGATCCGCGCTCGCTTTGCCGGCACGAAGGAGCCCACCTGGGCCATGAGCACGATGATGGCCACTTGGCGCAGAAAGGTGGACTTACCCGCCATGTTAGGGCCAGTCAGCAGCCAAAGCCGGTCGGTCTCGCCCATATGGCAGTCGTTCGGGACGAAGCTGCGCGCATCAGCCTCCAGTAGCATTTCGGCAACTGGATGTCGGCCGCTCTCGATATCAAGTTCGGTACCGTCGGAGAGTTCTGGCTCGACCCACAATCCCTCGGCGGCCGCCTGGGCCAGACCACACACGAGATCGAGAGCCGCAGCGGCATGAGCAATCCGCGTGAGGCCACTGCGAGCGGCAAGCGTCGCCGACCGCAGAGCCTCGAACACGGCTCGTTCGGCTCGTACGGCCCGCTCGGTCGCCGCCGCTTGGGCTGCGGCGAGACGGTCGAGTTCAGCCGTTGCAAAGCGGCTGGACGAGGCGAGCCCTTGTCGTAGGACAAAGCCCGGTCCCAGGGTTCTGGCCGCGGCTGCGGGTACCTCGACATGGTATCCGAGCAGGGTGTTGGCGCGGATCCGTAGCGCCTTTACACCGGTCTCCTCGACGTACTGGGCCTGCAGTGCCTCGATTCGGATGCCTTCAGCGGCAGCGTTCGACCGCGCAGCGTCCAGTTGCGGATCATAGCCCTCCGCGACAAAGCCTGCCTCGACCGTGAGGGGCGCCGGGATGAGCAGCGCCCATCGCAGTGAGGTGGCAAGTGCGGCACAGGGTCCATCGGCGGCGGCTGAAAGCTCGCGGGCGGCGGTGACCAGCCCAGGCGGCAGTTCCTGTGCGGTGTTGAGATGCGCCGCCGCAGCGGCGGCCCGCTCAAGCCCGCCATCGACGGCAGCCAGATCGCGCGGTGTTCCACGCCCAAGGGAGAGGCGGCCGCCGGCGCGGAGCATGTCCGGCATGCCAGAGAGTGCTTCCCGACAGGCAGCCCGCACCGGCGGTGCGGCGACTAAAAAGCGCACCATGGCAAGCCGGCGGCGGATCGTACCGGGGTCAGTCAGCGGAGCGCTCAGCTGGCGCAGCAGCAATCGGGCACCAGCCGCGGTGACGGTGCGATCGATCACGGCAAGCAATGATCCTTCAGCACCGGATGCTGACGTGAGCACCTCGAGCCCTCTGAGAGTAGGCGGATCGATCTCCATGGTGTCGCCAAGGGGCGCCCGCCGGGGTGTTGGCAGGGCCTCTGGCAAGTGGCCCACTGTTGCTCGGACATAGTCGAGTAGGGCACCGAGGGCCGTGACCTCCGGCGGCGAGAAGCCGCGTGTGACGTCTTGGCTGCTCTGGCCATAAGTGAGCGTGAGCAGGCTGGCAGCCTCTTCTGGCGCCAGCTTGGGCCGCGCCAGCTTGGAGAAGCGCACACCTGAGCTCCGCAGAGCCACGGCGAGCGCCTCGGAGGTGTCGGGCCAGCGGGCAACGAGGACCTCGGACGGTCCGATCCGCGCCAGAGCAGGGCCACACCCTTCCAGTGAGGCCATCGCGGAACCCGTCTCACCGGTGGACAGGTCAATCCAGGCGAACCCCACCGCCTCGCCTTCAGCAAAGGTGACGCACAGATTGTTCGGTCGCCCTTCCAGGAGAACGTCAGCATCGACCGATGTACCTGGTGTCATCAGACGAAGTGGCCGCTCCCCGTTCGGCTCACTCGGCTGCTCAGAGAGAGCAACCTTGTGGCCAGCAGCCAGAAGCCGAGCCACGGCGCCAGACGCAGCGGAGGCGGGCACCCCGCACATCGGCACATCGGCGGCATCCTTCTGACGCCGTCGGGTCAGCTGAAGGCCCAGGGCTCCGGAGACTACCGGAGCATCCTCGGCGAGCACCTCATAGAACTCGCCGACACGGTAGAGCAGCAGGTGATCCGGCGCAGCCGCCTTGGCAGCGGCGTGGGCGAGCATCATCGGGCTGGGCTGTCCAGCATTCATGAGTGTGCGCACCTGGGGTGTCCCACAGACCCGGGAAAGTATGATCCGGTCCGCATCAACCCCCGGTATCCTGCGAGTTCAGAAGGCGTCCTCCAGAGTGTCGAGATCAACGGTCTGGATCGAAAACCAGATCGGTTCAGGGCTCTTGGCCGCCGTCCGCAGGATGGGCTTTGCCGCCGACAGCAGTTCCTCAATCGAGCGGAACGGGTGTACGGCCTCCTCGCCGTCGTTGGTCCTCATCAGGAGCGCGATGCCGGCCTTCCCACCCTTGAACTTGGAGGAAGCGGCTTTGGCTTCTGGGCCGCCGACGAAGGGGCGGTCGGAGGCGGGCCGGCGGGCAGAACTTACTGCCGGTAGGGACGGTGCCTGAGGTTCAGCAGGCACTGACGTCGCCGGGAGTCGGGCAGGGGCGGTTGGCTCGGCGGAATACGCTTCGGGCTGCGTCCCCAGCAGAGCGGGGGAAGCAGCAACGGCCGGAACCTCGTCAGGAAGGGTGGGCTGGACGTCGGCCCGGACCAAGGCGGCCGACCCAGGTTCCGGTGGCAGAAGGTCGAGAACAGGAGGTGTGTCGAAGAGAGGGAGTTCGCGATCGGAGGACGGAGGCGAGGGCGGCGCAGCGGTGGCCGGCGCTGCAGACACCACCAGAGAGGGCTCACTTGGCTTGGCGAGCGATGGCGCGTCGATCGGCTGATTGTTGGCTGCCGTGTCCTCGCGCCGAAGCTTGGTGAGGATCGCATAGATGTTCGCGGGGGTGCAGCCGTAGGAGGCAGCGACTGCGGCAACCTTCTCTTGGCCGAGGTCGACCCGCTCTCGGATCCGGGCATGCTCTTCGCGAGGTATTCTGGCCATGTGGTCCTTCCGGCCTGGTGAGGCATCACGAACAAACAGGGAACCTTTATGCCATACAGCTACATGATTCGCCAAATTCAAATTTGACAATCCCGTCGAAACTCAACTCGGCGGGGGAGGTGCCCACGCTGATGGCCTTCGGCAGGCCTCTCAACGCCAGCCGGTTTCGCCTATCGCAGCTGTTGCAACCAAGTTAAAATGTCCTGATGTTCTGCAAAGCAGAAAGGTCGCCATCCGGCGTAGCCGTGCTCGACGATCGCCGAGCGGAGCAGATGGCGTCATGCGTCGCGTCATACGGCGCTCCCTTGGGCAGCGGCTCGATCCAGCGGCTCGGTGCGCCTGCCGGGTGAACCCGGCGGTCTCCCTCGCTTCCTGCCGTTCTTCTGGTAGCCCATCTTCTCGCTGTTGCTCTTCACCCGTGGCAGCGGCATCAGCGCCTGTGCACCTTGAATATAGCCGAGGACCTCGCTCAGCCGCTTGTTCTCCACAACGGCTGCATGGGTAACCCGCTGGTCTTTGTCGAAGACGGTGTAGGGTAGGGAGATCCCTTTCCATCGTACTTCCAACCTCCCGTCGGCGAAGGCGTAGGTGTCGACATACTGTCCGGCCAATCCGCGCGTCACGTCGGTCTCGCGCAGCATGACCCGCTTGCGCTCGTAGGACAGTGCCAGCTGGCCACTCACGTAGCGTTGCTCTCGCCAGCACAGGATGTCACGCAGCCGTTCCGGAGCCAGGTTCAGCGGCCGGTGGAGATCGCTGGGCAGGGCAGGGCTGATGGCAAAGTGCGTGTTAAAGCGCTCCATAAAGCCGACCAGGAAAGCATCGCCGGCCGCGATATCGCTGATCCCGGCCAACCGCATTTCCTTGACCAGCCGGTCCTGCAGCGTCCGGTTAACCCGCTCAACCCGCCCCTTGGCTTGGCTCGAGTTGGCACAAAGGATCTCGATGTTCAGCTCTGACAAGGCACGGCCGAACTGCGTCATGCCCTGGCCGCCCTTGGCTTCCGGTCGAGTTACACGAAAGACGGAGTGCTTGTCTGAGTACAAAGCAATCGGGCGTCCATGCGCATCCAGGTAGCCCTGCAGCGCCCCGAAGTAGGAGAAGGCGCTCTCGCTCGCCGCAAAACACAGCTGCATCAGCCGCCCGGTGACATCGTCGATGAAGACCAGGAGAGTGCAAGGACCAGCACGATCCTCGAGCCAGCGGTGCTCGCTACCATCCACCTGAACCAACTCGCCGCAGCGCTCGCGCCGAAGCCGCGGCGGATGAAACTGCCGGCGTTGCTTGCGCGAAAGCCACAATCCAGCACCGGCCATCCAGTGGCGCAACGTCTCCCGGGAGACCTTCAGCCCATGACGCTCCGTCAGCATCTCCGCTGCCAGCGTCGGCCCGAAATCTCGGTACCGATTCCGGATCAGGGCCAGCACTTGTTCACGAACGCGATCACCGAGCCGGTTGTTCGCAGGACGCCCACGCGCCTGGTGCGTTATGGCACTAGCGCCGCCCTGGCGAAAGCGCCGCAGCAAACGGTGAGCCTGCCGGGTGCTGAGTTCCAGCATTGCCGCAGCGGAGGTCAGGCTGCGTGTACCACCCAGCACCTCCGCCAGAACCTCGACCCGGTGCAGTTCTCGCTCGCTCATCGTCACCCAGACCACTGCCAACCTCCCAGCGAAGGCTCACCTGGGGGAGGCTGACATTTTTGCTTTGCTCAGAGGTGACACTTTAGCTTTGCGCCTACACCGGCCAAGCGCGTAATATATCTTATGTAAAAAGGTCACCGGAACTTACTGGGAATACAGTGGCTTACGAGCACCGCCAGTCAGCCGCATGTCGATGACGGGCCATCCGGGGTTTCAGCGGCAGCCCTCTACACCTACGGTGCATCCTAACTTCCCTCCAGGAAGGTCCGGAGTTGCTTGGCGCGCGCCGGGTGCTGCAGCTTGCGCAGCGCTTTTGCCTCGATCTGGCGGATGCGCTCGCGGGTCACGCTGAACTGCTGGCCAACCTCCTCGAGGGTGTGATCCGAGTTCATGCCGATCCCGAACCGCATCCGCAGCACCCGCTCCTCGCGCGGCGTCAGACCGGACAGCGCCTTGCTTGCCGCGTCCCGCAGGCCGGCCTGGACCGCCACGTCCAGCGGCATGACGGCGTTCTCGTCCCGGATGAAGTCGCCGAGGTGGCTGTCCTCCTCGTCCCCAATCGGCGTCTCCAGGCTGATCGGCTCCCGGGCGATCTTCTGGGCCTTGACCACCTTGTCCTCCGGCAGGCCCATCTTGGTGGCCAACTCCACCGGCGTCGGCTCCCGCCCGAGTTCGTGCATCATCTGCCGCGACGTACGGTTCAGCTTGTTGACCGTCTCCGTCATGTGCACCGGCACGCGGATCGTCCGAGCCTGATCGGCGATGGCTCGGGTGACAGACTGGCGGATCCACCAAGTGGCGTAGGTCGAGAACTTGAAGCCGCGGCGGTACTCGAACTTGTCCACTGCCTTCATCAGGCCGATATTGCCCTCCTGAACCAGGTCGAGCAGCTGCAGCCCGCGATTGGTGTACTTCTTGGCGATCGAGATCACGAGGCGCAGGTTCGCCTCCGTCATCTCCTTTTTGGCCCGGTTCATGTCGCGCTCGCCTCGTGCCACGACTGCCTGAACGCGCCGGACCTCCGGGATCGGTAGTCCTGCTTCCTCCGCGATGGCGTAGATGGCGCCGCGTGCTTGCTCAAGTTCTGCGGCGTACCGCGTTGTAAGGACGGCCCAGCCCTTTCCCTTCCGGGAAGCAAGGCTCGTCATCCAATCTGCTGACCCGGCGGAGGCTTGATAGGTGGCGAGGGACTCGTCACGCTTCACGCCGGCCGTCTCGGCAATGCGGAGCAGCCGCCCCTCCGCCCCCGTGAGGCGCTTGTTGACCTCGCGCAGGCGCTCCACGAGCTCGGCTATACGTGCTTCGTGCAGGTGTATTCCGCCAACGAGTCCTACCAACTCGGCGCGAAGCCCGGCGAATTTCGTCTCTGCTGCCTTCGACAGGGTCTTGCCCTCGGCATAGGCCGCCACGCGGCGTGCCTGCAGCTCGCGGAGTGCCTCAGCTGCGGCATCGAGGGCCTCGAAGGCAGCCATTGCCTCCGGCCTGACCTGCTGCTCAAGTACGGACGGCGGGACCATTCCGCCTCCATCGGCCGCCTCGCCTGTATCCTCGTCCCCCTGCTCGGGGCCATCGTCGGCAGGCCCCTCCCCTGCGTTTGCTGTCGCTCCGAGGTCCAGCACGTCTCGCAGGAGCATGCTCCCGTCCTGAACCGCCCGGTACCAGCCCAGGATCGCATCCAGCACCAGGGGGGCCTCGCAGAGCCCCTCGATCATCATGCCCCGCCCGGCCTCGATGCGCTTGGCGATGGCAATCTCGCCCTCGCGGCTGAGCAGCATCACCGCGCCCATGTCGCGCAGGTACATGCGGACCGGGTCTACGTTGCGGCTGGCGTCCTCACCGACGTTGCCGGTGGTCTCCTCCTCGGCGCCGGTAGCGGCCGCCTTCTCCTCACCCGCCTCTGCTTCGCTTTCATCGTCCTCGGCAACCTCGACGCCCATGACAGATAGCACGGCCAGGGCATCCTCGATGCGGTCCGAGGAAAGCTGGTCGGATGGCAGGGCCGCAGACACCTCGGCAGGCGTGACATGGCCGCGGCTCCGCGCCAACCCGATCAGGTGCCGAAGCGCTCCATGCTCCGCCTCGGGCAACGACGAAAGTAGAGCCAGCTGCCGCCTGTCCAGCACCACCTCACCACCTGCCCCCACGTCGCCGCCCTCCCCGCCTGCTTCTACGATCATCCCGGTCCTCAATCGCACCCTTCAGGGGCCCGGAAATGCGAGAGCAGATGTGGGAAGAGCCGGTCGTGCCCGGTAGAGCCGTGCCGACCGGCGGCACGGAGGCGGCATGGCTTGGCAAGGCGCCGCACGAAGGGCAGATTCGAAAGGCAGCTGCAATCCTCTCACCTTCCTCAAAGGGTCTGAGCGTGTCGAAAAAGTTCCTCACCGACGTTATCCAACAGTCGACGGAGATGACAGGCGTCGCTTCCGGGCAGCTAGCCGCTGACCTCATTGCCGCCATCAAGGAGGAGATCATCGAGAACGGCCGCTTCTCGCTGCCGGACTTCGGCACCTTCACCGTGCGCGAGACCGCCAAGCGCACGGCACTCAACCCGCGCACGGGCGAGAAGGTGCAGGTCAAGGCCGGTGCCACCGTCAAGTTCAAGGCCAGCCCCGCGCTCAAGGAGGCCGCCTTCGCGGGCGCTAAAAAGGCCAAGCGCAAAGCCGCTAAGAGCAAGGCGGGCTGAGAGGATCGCCGGACCTTCCAGGCAGTCGCTAAGCAGGCGAGGGGTGTGCCTCTGTCGGAAGCTGTCCCGGCCTCATTCTGGCGCACAGCTTACGGCGGCTTGGGTGAGGAACGTTGAGGCGGGCCGGCGGGACAGGTGGGTGCCTCAGGCACGAACACATCGGCCAGCAGCGGCGATAAAACCTAGGCGCATCCGCCGCTCAGAGGGCGAGCGCCGCGGCGAAACTTTCCCTCAAGGCTTCTGCAACCTGCCCCTGATCAGCCGCTGGCAAGCGCCCGATCGACTCAGCATCACCGGCCTCGATGGTAGCGATCTTGGCAGTTCGTACGACCGAGGCCGCTGGCAACCCCGCCTCGGTCAGGTCAGAGACAAGCACATCACCCGGCCAGCCCCGGTTCTCTGCACTGGTTACCATCAGCACCCAAAGCAGCGCGGGTGCTCCTGATCCTTGTGGAAGCGCCACCACCAAAGCAGGGCGGCGCTGCTGCACGGGACGGTTGGTGTATGGAAACGGGACCTTCACCAGGTCCCAGACCTCAAAGGTCCGCATAGGCCTTGGTGTCGGCTGAACCACTCCACTCGGAGAAAGCGCGGAACGGATCATCCCCCGTCGCCTCCGGCCGGGCGCGGGTCAGTACCACCCGCCCCTCCTCAATGACGTAGGCGATCTCATCACCCTCTCGCAGGCGCAGGGCTGCGCGCACAGGCTGAGGAATGGTCGTCTGCGCTTTGCTGGTGAGGCGGCTCGTGATCATACAGCAACACGTAAGGAATATCCTTACTGGGATCAAGAGACTCGTCTCAGCCTTCGATGGGGACGAGCAATCGGCCCAGCCGTTGGTGCTCAGAGAAGCGTTCGTTCGCTGGTAGGGTATGTACCAGGAGTGGCGCCGGCGTTCTTGGCCGGATCGCCACTGGACACGAGAACCTTGCTGAATCAGACTCTTCTGGTGCCTATTCCGCTTTTCCTCCGGTCGTGATCTCGCGTCCTCTCCGCTCGCATCAGCAGCGCCTCGCGGGCGTGATTGAGGCGATTGCCACGAACCAGACCGGGGCACGTGACATCCTCGCCGCGGTCACCCCGGGCGGTGGCAAGTCGCTGTTGCCGGTGATCGCGGCAAGCCGCCTGATTGCCGCAGGCGTCGTTGACCGCATCTGCTGGGTCGTGCCACGCGACAGCCTTCGGCTCCAGGCCGAGGAAGCCTTCGCCGACCCCTATTGGCGTGAGGCGCTGCGCCACAGCCTGTCGGTGCGCGCCGCCGATAACACTCCCGATCCGAGCCGGGGGCTCGCCGGCTACATCACCACC
>NZ_JONP01000048.1 GCF_000711725.1 Roseomonas aerilata DSM 19363
CACCGGACGCAGAAGGCCGAGCTGCCGACGGAGGAGGTGATGGGGCGCGGCGCCTTCGATCTCTCCCGTGTGCTGGAGATGGAGCCGGATTTCCTCTCGGGCGAGGACGACCACGAGCATGACGATGCGATCGGCTCCGTCTCCTTCGAGGTGGAGCGGCCGTTGGACGAGGAGCGCTTCCATACCTGGATCAGTGAGCTGCTCCGGACCAAGGGCCAGGACCTGCTGCGGTCGAAAGGCATCTTACACTTCCATGACGATGGTCGCCGTTACGCGTTCCAGGCCGTTCACATGCTGGCTGACGGCGACTTCATCGGGCCGGTGAAGCCCGGCGGCGCCCGGCGCAGCAAGATTGTCTTCATCGGGCGCGATCTGAACCGTGTCGCGCTGCGCCGGGGCTTCGAGGCCTGCCAGGTGGCCGGATGAGCGTGGCGGCGGCCCCGCCGCGCCGGGGTATCCTGGCCGATAATGACGTCAGTCCCAGGGAGGAGATGTGGCGGCGCTGGCACGGCGACGAGTGGTCGGCGCTGGAGGCCCTACCTGGTGCCGTCCGGCGCCGGATCCAGGAACATGCTTACGACGCATGGTCGGTGAATGTCTTGATGCTCTGGCGGATGTTCCGTCGCCGGACCGCCAGCAGCGCGCGGGCGGAACGGCGCCTGCTGCGCTACCTTGATGAATGCGAAGCCATGGAGCAGGCGGCGGCAGATGCCGCCCACCGCAGGATCTATGGAGTGCCGCTCCCGCATGTCGCGGCGGGCGCCAGCGTTCTTCGGGCGCGGGCCGTCGACGGGCGAGGAGCCGGTGCGGTCGGATGAGAAAGGGCCGCCACCTGGGCCGCCGGGAGCCTTGAAATGGTTCCCGGCGGTCTCATCCGCACTGAAAATCGTTGGGCGAACTCCTAGCGCGCCTTCAACGATTCCCGAACGGTCGAGGATCAGAAGGTCAGCGTCGCGAGCAGGCGCACGGTCCGGCCGGGCAGCAGCACCTCGTCCTTCTTGAAGGACGCGACGTTCCGGATGTCGGAGTCCAGCAAGTTAGTGCCGACGACAGAGAAATTTGCCGTCCTGACGTCGTCGAGCCGCGCGGTGTACCCAATCCGCGCGTTCACCAGGTCGTAGCCCTTCGTCGGCGTCTCGTTCTCGCCGACCCGGTTCTGGTTGAACGCGTGCAGGTAGTCGACGCTGCCCTGGAAGGTGCCGTCCGCTCGCAGACCACCTCCTGGCTGAACACGATGCCGCGGAGGAGGAATATCTCCGCGAAATCCCGCAAGGTCAGGCGGTAGCGTAAGCGCCACCGCACCACGAGAGATGACGTCGCTCGGGTACTGAGCCCTGTTCAGCAACCCCGATCTGCGCTCGTTGAACCCTCGACCGCAGCTGTTGCACCGGAACCTCCGGTAGCCCTGGGCCATACGGTCCCGCCGCTCGGTCGTCTCCGCCGAACCGCAGTCCACGCACTCCATCTCAGGCCGCCAGCTGCCCATCAACCCGTCAGGCGCTTATCCACGCCTGACCCAGCTCGCCAACCTGGGCATCCGTGGCGTGAGCGCCGACAGAACCGAAGGTGGTCGCAGTTCCTAGCAACGGGACGATGCCGTCCAGAGCCTGAACAGGGCGCCCGCGAGGGCGCCCTGCTGCCCGCAGACGTGGAATTCAGGCAAAAACTAGATCCGATGAAGTGGAAGCCGCCCCGGCCAGCGCGATGGCCGCGGTCTCCGCAGCAGCCACCTCATCCGTGACGGCAACATTATCCAGCCCCATGGCTCGCATCATCACGTGGAAAACATCCGTGTTGTCGAGGTAGTTCTCCCCCATCCCGCGGTATTCGTAGTTCGCGAGCCCTGGGTCGATCATCGTCGCCGCTTCTGCCAACAGCTCGGAGCCAGGCCCCTCGGCCCAGATCGGCACCAGCTCGTTCGTGTGATTGCCAGTGTGCCAGCTAACACCCGGAATCTCGCCCTGACCGTTGTTCTGCACGGGCTGAAATGGCACCGTGACTGCATTAGGCCCGAGCACAAGACCATTCCCGTGGTCGGTCGTGACGATGACCAGCGTCTCTTCCCAGCTGCTGTTCGCCTCAACCCAGTCAATAACGGAGGCGACGGTCTCGTTGAAGGAGATCTGCTCCTCGATAATGCGGCCGGTGTCGTTGGCATGGGCCGCCCAGTCCACGGCGCCGCCCTCGACCATGAGGAAGAAGCCGTCGTCGTCCTGGCTGAGAACGTTCAGCGCGCCCTCGGCCATAATGGAAAGCTCGGGCATATTCACGAGCTGGTCACCCATGCCCGTGCCTTCACGGCCTTGCTGTAGTGTCGAGCCGTTGCGGAAAGTACCGAGGATCTTGTCGCCTTCCCCGAAGCTGAAAGTGCCATTAGCCAGAGCCTCAAACTGGGCCTCGCTGTCAATGAAGGTGTAATCGGTGTTGCCGGAGAGAACCTCGGCGAAGGTCTCCGCGCCGCCGACGTACCGATAATCGCCCGCGCTCGTAGGTATCCGGAACTCGCCGTCCGCATCGTAGAAGGGATGACCGGCGCCCATGATGACGGAGGCCTTGCCGCTCTCGATCATCTCCTTGGAGATGCCTTCATAGTCGTTGCGGCTCGCGTTGTGGGCCGCAAAGGAGGCTGGCGTGGCGTGCGACCACTGAACGCTTGTCACGACGCCGAGCGCACGTCCGCTTTCGACCGCGTAGTCGCCAATGCTCATGAGCGGCTGGCCGAAGTTGTCGTAGCTGATTGCATTATTGTAGGTCTTGACACCGGTGGCGAGCGCCGTGCCCGCGGCGGCACTGTCGGTGATGCCGCTGCGCAGATACTCATAGCCTTCGAAAGCCGCGGGATAGTTGCCGAACATCCCCTTTGCCGGCGCCGCGTTCCACACCTGCGTCGGATCGTAGCCGAGCTCGCCCTCCAGGGTGTTGGTGGGCGTGGATGAAGTGGTGAGCGGGTAGGTGCTCATATAGCCCTTGGTCGAAAAGCTATCGTAGGCCTGCTCACCCAGCTCGCCGTGCTGATAGTAGCTGGCGGCGTCCCAGGTTCCCGGGCTGGCGCCGTCCGAGATAAGCAGGATGACGTTCTTCGCTGCAGCCTTCTCGTCAGCCATGGTCAGACAGTTTCCTTGTCATGCAGCGCATGAGTGACGCTGCCGGACAGACGGGTAATCTGATGGTGTGTATGTTCTAAAACGTCGAAAGTGGAATCTGGTTAAGTTTTGGTAATCTACTAATCATGAAGGTAGATCGACCAGCTCAGGTCGGCGCGCGCCGCGGTCTACGCCACCCGCGCCGGCGGCGAGGGCACCCGCCGCGCCCACCGCTCCGCCTGGAGTGCCTTCCAGGCCTGGTGCGCTTCCCTCGGCCGCGAACCCCTCGCGGGCGACCCCGAGACGCCCGCCATGTACGCCGTCCGCTGCGCCGACCGCGGCCTCGCCGCCGCCAGCCTGCGCGGCCACCTCGCCGCCATCGGGGCCGCCCACCGCCTCGCCGGGGTGGCGCTCGACCTCCGCCACCTCCGCCTCATCATGGTTCTCGAGAGCATCGCCCGCGATAAGGGAACCCGCCCGCGCCAAAAAGCCGCGGCCGCCGGGCCCGATGTGATCCGGCTGATGCTCGCCTCCCGCCCCTCCCCTGCCACCCCGCTCGGCGCCCGCGACCGGGCGCTCTTGTTGGTTGGCTTCGGTGCCGCCCTTCGCCGGAGCGAGCTCGCGGGCCTCGCGCTCGGCGACGTCACCCCCGTTCCCGGGCGGGGGCTTCGCGTGCTCGTGCGTCGTTCGAAGACCGACCAGCGCGGTGCCGGCCAGGAGGTCGCTGTCTGGGCCAACCCAAAGGAGACGGGCTTCTGCCCACTCGCCGCCCTCGAGGCCTAGCTCGCCTTCCGCCAGAAGGGGCCGGACATCACCGGCGGAGCCTCGGATGGAGAGAGGCCGCTCTTCGTGGGGATGAGCAAGGCCGGGCGCCTCACAGGGCAGGAGCTGTCGGACAAGGCGGTGTGGCAGCTGGTGAAGGGCGCGGCCGAGGCGGCGGGGCTCGAGGGCTGGAGCGCTTCTCAGGGCACTCGCTTCGCGTGGGGCTCGCCACCGCCGCCGGCGAGGCCGGTGCCGACCTCGCCCAGGTCATGCGCCAGACCCGGCACCGCTCGGCCGACGTTGCGCTCGGCTACCTCCGACCCGCCGATCTATGGCGCAACAACCCCACCAAAGGCATCTGGGGTGAGCCGGGCGACGTGGATAAAACGCGGGACTGATCGTCAACACAGGGCGGCGCGACAGCCGACTTGGGTGGACAGCAGACATAGCGCCTTGCGCACCACTGCGAGGGGTGAAGGATGACGCCTTCCCCATTCAGCCGAGGCTGGAGCCAGTTAGGGCTTCGGCCACCAATGCGGGTTCGGCCTGGTGACTTGGCGTCTTTCGCCTGATCGAACCCGGCGGACGGCGGTAGACCTCGACAAAGACAGCGTTGAAGCGCCGCAGGCTTCCAAAGCCTGCTTGTAAAGCAACCTCGGTCATCGACAGGTCAGTTCCGGTCAGTAGGCGCTTGGCCCGCTGCACTCGGGCCGTTCGAGCGATTGCCGTCGGCGTAGCCCCAAGGTGGCGGCAGAACAATCGCCGGAGGTGTCGCTCCGTCATGCCCAATCGTGCTGCCAAACCTTCGACGGTGGCTCCCTCCCCATCGAGCGCACCATCATCGACGATGAGCCTGAAAGCCCGCTCCACCGTCGTCAGAGTGCCCTTCCAGGCGGGGGAGAATGGCGCTGCTTCTGGCCGACACCGCAGGCAAGGACGGAAACCCGCTGCCTCGGCCGCTGCGGCGCTCGGGGCAAAATCCACGTTTCGGCGGAAAGGAAGGCGAACGGGGCAGACGCACCGGCAGTAGATCCCCGTGGTCCTGACGCAAGCGAAAAACGCCCCATCGAATGCGGGGTCACGGTCCGCCCAGGCCCTTTCCCAGATCGCAGCCTCGTCCGTCATGTCACCGACCATACACTGATCGGAAGACAGCACAGACGATGAGGTCCGATTCTGGCGAGGCAGCGCCGCTCCGACAGGCGATCCATGCGCCTCCCTTCACCACAAGGTTTCCCCGCGTGTCCGAGCCTCGCCGTATGCGCCCCTCCGAATGGGGCCTCCTCTGTCTCCTCTCGCTCCTCTGGGGCGGGTCCTTCTTCTTCTCGAAGATCACCCTGTCCGAATTGCCGCCCCTGACGGTGGTGCTGGCGCGCGTTGGCATCGCTGCCGTTGCCTTGTGGGCCTACCTCCGACTGCGAAGCATCGCCGCTCCAACCTCTGCCAACCTCTGGCTGGCCTTCCTCGGCATGGGGTTACTGAACAGTCTTGTCCCCTTCACGCTGATCTTCTGGGGGCAGACCTTCATCGGCAGCGGACTGGCTTCCATCCTCAATGCCACCACGCCGGTCTTCTCAATCCTGGTTGCTCACTTCCTGGCGCAGGATGAGAAGCTGACTGTTGCCAAGGTGACCGGGATCGCGCTTGGGATCGCCGGCGTGGCCGTGCTGCTGGGCGGGCAAGCAGCCGGGGCCGCAGGAGGAGCCCTGTGGGGCATTCTGGCCTGCCTCGGCGCCGCGCTTTCCTATGGCTTCGCCAATACCTATGGCCGCCGCTTCAAGCGGATGGGCATTGATCCCGCCGTGAGTGCCTTCGGACAGATCGCCGGCACGACGATTATGGCGCTTCCGCTCGTGCTGCTGATCGACCAACCCTGGCGCCTCGCCGTGCCAGGAATTGCCGTGCTGGGTGCCCTGATAAGCTTGGCCCTCCTGTCCACGGCGCTGGCCTACATCATCTTCTTCCGCCTCATCGCTACGGCAGGGGCGACGAACACGTCCCTGGTCACGCTGCTGATCCCGGTCAGCGCAATCCTGCTGGGGGCAGCGTTCCTGGGCGAGCAGCTATCGACACCTCAGCTTGGCGGCATGGTCCTGATCGGGCTCGGCCTCCTGGCACTGGACGGGCGTATTTTCGGCCAGCGTTGAAACGCCCGCCTTCGGCTCTACCGCTGCTTTGGGTCGCCTGCCGCGGTGGTCACCACCAGCTTGGACGTTTCTGGCCAGGGCTGGGCTGGGCTAATCTGCCCGATCCTAAGTCGGATGCACGCTGAACTCGCGACGACGAACTGGATGCGGCAGGCTCTCGCGCCTTCCGCTAGTCCGCCGGGCGGGGCACTGGTCCGACGCGGCCTGCATCTCCGGGCTCCTCGCGGTCCGGGATGGCGCGCGCGAGCAGCGCCGCGATGCGGGCGCTGAAGGGAAGGAAGACCGCCGCGCCCAGTAGGTTGAAGGCAACATGGGCGTTCGCGACTTGGTTGGGCACCTCGCCGCTCGTGTAGCGCGCAATGGCGGCAAGCCCGTCAATCAGCAGTACCCCGACCGTCACGGTCACGAGGTTGAACAGCAGATGGAACACCCCTGCTCGGACCGCGTGGCGCGAACGGCCGACCGTGGCCACCAGCGTGTCCGAGCAGGTGCCGATCTCGGCGCCGAGCATGATGGCGAGGCCGGTGGGCAGCTCGATCAATCCTTGCCCCGCCATCACGATCACCACGCCGAGCGTCGCCGAGGAGGATTGGATCAGCAGCGTGAAGGCTGCCCCCGCCAGCACTCCGAGCATGGGGGTGCTCATGCCCTTGATCCACTCCAGGACCGCCGGGTGGTCACGCAGCGGCTCCACGGCCTCGCCCAGCACGTGCAGGCCGAACAGCACCAGCCCGACGCCGAGCAGCGCCGTGCCCCAGGCACGGAGGTCGTCGCGCCCGGCCAGGGCGCGCAGCAGCAGCCCCGCCACCATCGCCACTGGCGCATACTCGTCCACCCCAATGGCGAAGACCTGGGACGACACGGTAGTCCCGATGTTGCTGCCCAGGATCACCGGCAAGGCCTGAGCGAAGCCGAGAAGACCGGCATCCACCAAGCCGATCAGCAGGATAATGGTCACGGAGGAGGAGTCGAGCAGGGTGGTTGCCGCCACCCCGGTCAGCAGGCCGCGCACCGGGCCAGCCGTGGCGCGCCCGAGCAGCGACTTCACCCGGTCGCCAGCCGCGTCTCGCAAGCCTTCGGCGAGCTGCGCGACACCAAACAGGAACAGCGCTAGGCCACCGATGAAGCCCATGGCGAGCTCAACCCAGTCCACCTCCGGCCGCCCACCGCCCTGCGCCCAGGCCGCTCCGGCGAGGAGAAGAAACATAGCGGTGAGGGCGCTCCGTGGCATCGAGGTGCGGCGCATGCGTTCGGTTCCCCAGATCGGAAACGGCAAAGGCTTCGCCTAGCATGGCGACACAGCCGCGGTTCGCCGGATGCGGGCGGTTTAACCGAAACGTCTCGAAGCCGGAGGGTCTCTGAGCTGGGCGCCATGCTACTGCCGACCGCGTCACGGTAGCAGTGTTCGGGCTGTCCGTTCGCGACCGGCCGATGGCCAAGCCCAAGTAGCGCATGACTGGGCGCTGATGCCTCCGGGTCGCCTGCTGCGATAGCTTCCCGGCGGAGGGCTATCGCCGAAGAGAGTGGAATCCAGTCATTTCTGTGGAAGGCAACGGTAATCAGACCGGGCCGGTGTCGATGGCTCGCCCCAGCTCTTGAGGGCATTCCGCGACCATGGACGGAGCGCAACACGCTCCTGGTGGAAGATTGATGTGACGGAATGGATGTTCGACGACCCTCCGAATGTGGCCGTGTTTACGACGTGGAGTATCGTCCAAGACGGTGCGTGGATCGCCCTCGTCTTTCACGATGCCGATGACGGAAGCTGGCAGTTCTACGACAGCACGCCGGGCGAGCCGCGGGAGGAGGAAGCCATGATCGATGCCTTGAGCAGCATGATGCTTCGCGACGGCACACTGAACGAGCTTGTGGACCTGCCGGAAGGTTGGCGCGCTTGGCGGACGGGCCGACCGCACCTTGGCAGCGGGGAAGAATAGGATGGCATGCCAAGTCCGCTCAGAATCGAGGGCGGCGATAGGATTTTGGTACCCAGCTTGGCGCAGAGTGGAGTGGAAGGTGCAGGTCCGCCCCAGATTGCTCTTTCCCAACCCTAACCGGACCCTGCTGGCAGCGTCGGCGTCCCCTGTCAGGCGCCCGCCGCTCTGTGTCCCCTCGGCTCCCGCCGGAACAGGCCGATCAGCGGCGACACCACGAACTGCACCACGGGAATCAGCACCGCGCCGACCACCAGGCCTACCACGCCCGAACCCGCCGCCGTCGCCAGCCATTCCACCGCACCCGCCACCGCCGGCACCGCATCCGCCGCCCCGACGGCGACCCCGTGGATCGCGTGCTCCACCCCCGGCAAGCCGTAGCTCGCCAGCCCGTGCACGATGATCCCGCCGCCCACCCACACCATGGCCGCCGTGCCCACAACCGCCAGCACCTTGAGGAACCAGGGCATCCCGACCACCAGCCCGCGCCCGATCGCCTGCGTCACCGGCCGCACCGTGAGGTCGGCGCCGCTAGGCTGGCCAATCCGCCGGCGGAAGATTGCGGAGATCGGACGCTCGCCGGCCGCCATCGCCAGCCCCGCGTCATCCGCCTTCACGATTAGCGCCACCACCCCGTAAACGCCCACCGTGATGCCGGCCCCGACGATGGCCAGAATCACCGCCTGTTCCCACAGCGGCACGTCGGGCAGGGTACCGAGCGTGATCGCCATGATCTCGGCCGACAGGATGAAGTCGGTGCCGATGGCGCTCCGCACCTTGGCGTCTTCCAGCGCCTGGGGGTTTTCTGGCGGCGCCAGTACCTTGGCCTCGTGCCGGCCGGCCCCGTGCGGCGCCACTGCGTGCCACACCTTCTCGGCCCCCTCGTAGCAGAGGTAGGCGCCGCCAAGCATCAGCAGCGGCGTGATGGCCCAGGGCGCGAACAGGCTCAGCAGCAGCGCGCCAGGGAGAAGGAACAACAGCTTGTTCTTGAGCGATCCCCACGCGATCTTTGCCACGATCGGCACCTCGCGCGCCGCGGCGAAGCCCACCACGTAGCGCGGCGTCACCGCGGCATCGTCGATCACCACGCCTGCCGCCTTGGCGCCGGCCTTGGCCGACTGCGCCGCCACGTCGTCCAGCGAGGCCGCCGCGACCTTGGCCAGTCCGGCGATGTCGTCCAACAGCGCGATCAACCCTGTGCTCAAGCGAAGCTCCCCGTGTAGCGCGCATGCGCGGCCATCCTGAACGACCCGTAACCCCGCCACGACCCCGCCGGTTTGTTTCGAGAACGTCGGGACCGAATCGCGGGCCTTTTCGGCCTAGACGAACCCTTCCTCCCAATCAGCATCGACAGGCGACCTTGATGAGCGAGCTATCATGTATCATTTGAGGATACATGAACCGTGACACCCGCCTCTCGGCCATCCTGCATGCCTTGCTCCACATGACCGAGCAGGACGGCCCCATGACATCAGAGGCGCTGGCCGCGTGCATGAATACCAACGCAGCCGTGGTTCGCCGGACGATGGCAGGGCTGCGCGAAATGGGGCTGGTCCGGTCCGAGAAAGGGCATGGCGGCGGATGGCGGCTGGCCCGCGACCTGCACGCCGTGACCTTGCGCGACATCTACGACGCGCTCGGCGCCCCGCAGATTTTCGCCATCGGCCACAAGACCGAGAACCCGGTCTGCCTGGTCGAGCAGGCCGTGAACAGCGCCCTGAGTGACGCCTTGCAGGACGCCGAGGCCTTGCTCGTGCAACGGCTCGGCGACGTCACGCTGGCCGCGCTCTCGGCCGATTTCCACAGCCGCCTCTCGCTCCGGGGCAGCCATCCGGGAGCGGCCACCCATGCTGCATGACGCCATCATCATCGGCGGCAGCTACGGCGGCATGGCCGCGGCCCTGCAGCTTGCCCGGGCGCGGCGCCAAGTCCTGGTTGTGGATGCTGGACACCGGCGGAACCGGTTCGCGAAGCACTCGCACGGCTTTCTCACCCGGGATGGCGAGCCGCCCGGTGCCATCGCGGAGTGCGCCCGCGAGCAGCTGCTGAAGTACCCTACGGTGACCTGGATCGAGGGAACCGTCGGGTCGGCCGTCGCGGCCGAGGACGGCTTCCAGGTGCTGCTTGAGGGTGGTGGGCAGCATGGGGGGAGACGCCTAGTGCTTGCGACCGGGGTCACCGACGAGTTGCCCGACTTGCCCGGACTGCGCGAGCGCTGGGGCGCCAGCGTGTTTCTCTGCCCCTATTGCGATGGGTATGAGCTGGAGAGGGGCCGCCTCGGCGTATTGGCGACCGGGGCGTTCTGGTTCCATCAGGCCATGCTGATCCCCGAGTGGGGCCACACCACGCTGTTCACCCAAGGCATCCATCATCCGGACGCGGAGCAGCGAGCGGCACTGGCGGCCCGCGGCGTCAGCATCGAGGAGATGCCCGTCATCGCCGTAGACGGAGCACGGGCAATGATGCGTTTGGAGGATGGGCGCAGCATCCCGCTGGACGGCTTGTTCCTGGTACCCCGCACCCGGTTCAGCAGCGCGGTGGTGGAAGGGTTGGGTTGTGTCCTTGAGGACGGTCCCATGGGACCGTTCATCTGGACCGATGCAAGGAGGGGAACGAGCGTGCCGGGCGTCTTCGCCTGCGGGGATGCGGCGCGAGCGGCCGGGTCCGTGTCCCTGGCCGTGGGCGACGGTGCGCTAGCAGGGACAGCGGTGCATCAGTCCCTCATTTTCGGATAGTCCGGCACACTGGGCGTCGCTTTCCCGAGTGGCGGACCACTGCGTCGCGTTAGGGCTGGCGCTCTCCCTTCCTCGGCACCAACCAAGCCGCTTTCGGCCGCGTCCACTACTAGCCTCACCATCGGGAGAGTCTGATCTGGGCAAACTCAGCACAGTGGAAGATCGTGGCACACGCCCTCCCCTCTCACATCAGGCACGATAAGAGGGGGATTATCGTGCGTGGCACCTCGTTTGAGGCAGCAAAAACAGGGGTTCTCAGAGACAAGCCCGGCTATATTTCGTGGAACGGGGGCGAGGCGGGGCACCCTTACCGTTCCGTCCGTTAATCCCCTTATCGGACGGAACCGGGCACGCGCCCTCGCGCAGGCCCGACAGCGTGCCCCCTGCCCCGCCTCCGCCGCGGCCGAGACCCTCATGCTGCACACCCGCTTGCTCGACGGCTTCCGAGTGCCCGGGACGGTCGACCAGGCGGCCGAGCTGCAGGCGCTCTCAGCGCGCGCCGCCGTTTACGCCACCCGCGTCCGCGACAGGGGCACCCGCTCGCGCGGAAAGGCCGCGGCTGCCGGACCCGAGGTGCTCCGGCTGATGCTGGCCACCCGCCCCTTCCCGCCACCCCGCTCGGCGCCTGCGACCGCGCGCTGTTGTTGGTCGGCTTCGGCGCCGCGCTCCGCCGGAGCGAGCTCGCTGGGCTCAGCCTCGGCGACGTCACCTCTGTCCCCGGGCGCGGCCTCTGCGTGCTCGTCCGCTGCTCCACGACCGACCAGCGCGGCACTGGCCGGGAGGTCGCCGTCTGGGTCAATCCGGGCGAGCTGGGCTTCTGCTCATTCGCCGCCCTCGAGGCATGGCTTGTCTTCCGCCGGAAGGGACCGGACATCACAGGGGGTGCCTCGCATGGCGAGAGGCCGCTCTTCCTAGGTATGAGCAAGGCCGGGCGGCTCACGGGTCCGGAGCTCTCCGACCAGGCGCTGTGGCGGCTGGTGAAGGGGGCGGCTCAGGACGCCGGGATCGAGGGGTGGGAGCGCTTCTCGGGGCACTCACTGCGCGCGGGGCTGGCGACGGCCGCCGGCGAGGCCGGGGCCGACCTCGCCCAGGTCATGCGGCAGACCCGCCATCGCTCGGCCGATGTCGCTCTCGGGTACCTCCAACCGGCCGACCTCTGGCGGAACAACCCTACCCGCCGCATCGGGGCAAACACGGAGAAGCGGATCGGACGTGAGGATCAGCAGCCCGCTCCTGACTGGAGGCAAGTTATCCCCGATCGCTGGGGACGGTTCTGTGGGCATCTGACCGTTACCGTTTCCAGGCCTTCTTCAACGCCTCGAGCGGCAAGAGCTTGTTGACTGGGCAGGCTCGGCCTGTCGGAGTCAGTCGCTGAGCCGGATCTGGCCCTCTCGAGCGACGACCTCCCACTTGCTGAAGTCGCTGTCCAGGAAGCGCGCGAACGCGGCAGGGCCGTCCGGGTTCACGATGGCGCCCTCGGCCACGAGGCGCTCCGCAAGGGAGGGGTGTTGCACCGCCGCTCCGGCGACCTGCGCGCCCTTCTCGATGATCGCGGCCGGCGTCCCCTTCGGCGCCATGAGACCGAACCAAGCCGAGACTTCGAAGCCGGGGTATCCGGACTCCGCGACGGTTGGAACGTCCGGCAGGATGGCCGAGCGCTCGGGCGTGGAGACGGCTACGGCGCGCAGCCGCCCGTCGCGCACCTGCCCGATGACGGCGACGATGTTGTCGAACATCATCTGGCACCGTCCCGCCACGAGGTCGGTCTGCGCCGGCGCGCTGCCGCGGTAGGGAACGTGAACGATGTCAATCTTCGCGAGTGACTTCAGCAACTCGCTTGCCATCTGGTGCGACGTGCCATTGCCCGAGGAAGCGAAGCTGATCGCGCCTGGGGAGCGCCGCGCCAGTGCGACGAGTTCCGCCACGGTTCGCGCCTCGACGGAGGGGTGGACCACCAGCACCAGGGGCGTCGCGATGAGGCGGGTGACTGGAACGAAGTCGCCCTTCGCGTCGAAGGGCAGCTTCGCGTAGGTCGCCGCCGTGATCGTGTGGGCAGCGGTGGCCATGAGGAAGGTGTGCCCGTCGGGTGCCGCCTTGGCGACCACGTCGGTGCCGATCGTGCCGCCGGCGCCGGGACGGTTCTCCACTACGGTCGTCTGTCCCAGCGCCTCGCTCATCCGCGCCGCGAGGCCGCGCGCGAGGGTGTCCGACGCGCTGCCCGGCGGGAAGGGCACGACGATGCGGATGGGGCGGGACGGCCAGACCTCCTGGGCTCTCGCGCTCAGGAGTGCCGGGGCCGCGAGGGTCCCCGACGTCAGGGCCAGGATCGAGCGACGCTTCATTCTTGTTTCCTCCCTGCTGCGTTAACCGGCTTACACGGTCGCGGCGTTCCTCTCGAAGGCGCGGCCGAGATAGGCCCCCTCTTCTGCCAAGCGGTCCTGCAGCGCGCTCACGTCGAGCCGGGCGAGCGGCGCGTTCCGCCCCGCCGCCATGGCCGCCGCGGTGCCGGCCGCCTGGCCCGTGACGAGGCAGGGCGCCATGTTCCTGGTCGCGCCGTGGGCGAAGTGGGTGGCCGAGAGGCATCGCCCCGCCACGATCAGATTGTCCACGCCCTGCGGCAGCAGGGAGCGGTAGGGCACGTCGAAGGCGCCGTCGCCGCCAACATCGACGAAGTAGGCCTGGCCGGTGTCGGGGTGGTGGATGTCCACGGGGAAGCAGATCTGCCCGACCGTGTCGTTGAACTTCCGCCCCTCCAGCACGTCCTCCTTCGTGATCTCGTACTCGCCGACGATGTTGCGAGACTCCCGGACGCCCGCAACGACCTGGGGCATGAAGTAGGAGCCCTCGAAGCCCGGAACGTGTTTGCGGATGAAGTTCCCAGCGCGGACGCATTGCTGCGTCAGGTCCTGCATGGCGCGCGACATGGCCAGCGGGTCGGTACCGTCCACGCCGAAGACGGCGGACGTGTTCACGTTGATCCGATTCGGCCAGACGGTGTTGAAGAACACCTTGTGGTCGCGGTTGGGGAAGATCCCCTCGCGCTCGATCACGTCGTTCCAGGCGCTGAAGGTGCCGTTGAAGTAGACCGGGATCGGCTCAGGGTGGTCGGGGCGCGTCGCCATGGCGGGAGCCACCTCGCCGATCGTAGCGGCGATGGTCTTCGTGTCCACGTTGTGAAAGTGCATGAGCATGGAGACGGGCTGCATCTTGCCCGTGCCCTCCTCGCCCTTGCGGGTTGGGCAACCGGCGAAGGTCGCGATGTCGGCGTCGCCGCTCGTGTCGACGTAGGAGGCGGCGCGCACGGTCCGCAGCCCGCCCTTCATTGCCGTCACCAGCCCGGTGACGGTTGCGCCGTCCCGCTCGACACCGACGACGCTCGCGCCGTAGATGACCTGCGCGCCCGCCTCGGCCAGCATCTCCGCCGCGACGATTCGGAACCAGTCGCCGTCCACGGGCGTGACGGCGCTGACGAAGCCGCCGTAAGGGACGTGCCCGACGGCGGCGCCGACCGCGATCAGCCGGTCCACCATCTCCTGGGCGATGCCGAAGACGGTCTGGCGCATGTCCCGCGTCAGGAAGCTGTGGAGGCAGAGCCCAGTGGTCGCGTTACCGCCCACGAAGGGGCGCGGCTCCAGCACCACTGTCCGCGCCCCGCTCCGCGCCGCTGCGATCCCGGCTGCGACGCCGGTGACCCCGCCGCCGACGATCGCCACGTCGTAATTCAGGTCCGTCATGTTCGTCTCCTCCAGGTGGGTCCTTGCGGCCCGCGTCAGTCGTTCGGAACGGGTCGTCCAGCCAAGGCGTCCAGGTTCCGCAGGTGCCCGCCCGCTCCTGGCGTAGGGGCGGGCTCAATCTGCATCACCGCCTCCACCACCCTTCGCCCGGCATGAGCGATGTGCTCGCGCATGAGCGCCTCGGCTGCCGCCCCGTCGCCGGCCTCCAGCAGATCAATCAGCCGGGCGTGCTCGGCCACCGATCCGGCCTGGTGCGCAGGCGAGAGCAACGAGAGGCGGCGGTAGGCGGCCACGAGCGGCTCAAGCCCCTCCAGCGCCGCCAGGGCACGGCCACTGCCGCAGGCGTCGGCGAGGATGCGGTGGAAGCGGCCGTTCAGCTCGACGAGGGCCGGCACGTCGCCCTGGCCGGCCGCCTCGCGGCTGCGGACGTGGAGGTCGCGCATCGCATCGATGTCCGCAGCGGTCCGGCGGCCAGCGGCGATCCGGGCGATCGCCCCCTCGATGGCCGCGCGCAGGAAGTAGACCTCCGCCACGTCCTCCGCGGTCGGCCGGAAGACCCGGAAGCCGCGCGTGGTGACGACCTCCAACAGCCCCTGCCCGACGAGACGCTTGACGGCCTCCCGCACGGGGGTCCGGCTGACCTGGAGCCGCTCGGCGAGTTGGACCTCGGAGATCGTCTCCCCGGGGCGCAGACGGCCATCCAGGATCATGCCCCGGATTTGCTCGTAAGCGACTTCGTATCGCGGCGTGATGCTGTCCAGCATTGTATCCCATCCTGCATACAGGTTTGCATGGTCGCAGGCAGATGACAACATGCCTCTTCCTGGGCAGGCTCCGCCTGCATCGTGAGGGATGACAGAGCGCATGGTCAGGCATGGTCTGGTCATCTTCGACTGCGATGGTGTGCTCGTGGACAGCGAGATCCTCGCCGCCGAGGTCCTGGCCCGCGCCGCCACGTCGCTCGGCTTGGCTATTACAGCCGCCGAGGCCCTGCCGCGCTTCCGCGGCCGGCGCTTGCCGGCGATCCTGGCGGAGATAGAGGCCGAACTCAGCACCCCGCTACCTCCAGACCTGCCGGACAAGATGCGGGCGGATCTCAGGACCGCCCTCGCATCAGTAAAGCCTGTGCCGGGGATCGCAGAGGCGCTGGATCGCATCGATCGACCAACCTGCGTCGCGTCGGGCGGCAGTATGGCAAAGATGCGGCTGACGCTTGGCGCAGCCGGCCTCCTGCCGCGATTTGAGGGACGGCTCTTCAGCTCGCCCGAAACCGGCTTCTGGAAACCGGCCCCGGACCTTTTCCTCCACGCCGCCCGCGCGCTCGGCTTCCGCCCGGAGGACTGCGACGTGGTCGAAGACAGCACCGGCGGCGTGGAAGCCGGCCGCGCCGCCGGCATGCGCGTCCTCGCCTTCGTCAGCACGGACGCAGACGCAGAAGCCATGGGCAGCTTGGGTGCCGTCCCCTTCCGACACATGCGGGAACTACCGGACTTGCTCGCCGACAGGACCGGCTGAGGCCCACGATGTATTGGCTTATACCAACCGCCCTGGTGGATGACCGCTCAAGTTGGAAACCAGACTTTCGTTTGACGCAGCCCCACTTGAGGCTACGAGGGATGGGTTAGGCTGCATCCCCGCAGAGGCCGGCGTGACCGCACCATCCATTCCAACGCTGATGACCCATCGCCTCATCTTGCGCGCGCCCACCGAGGCAGACTTTCCAGCTTACGCCGCCTTCTTGAGTTCGGCTCGCACGCGCGGCATGGGCGGGCCTTACGGCACCCGTGCGGCCTGGGGACTGTTCTGCCACGAGGTGGCTGGGTGGACGCTTCACGGACACGGGGCCCTGATGGTCGATCTCAGGGCTACGGGTGAATGCGTTGGGCAGGTCGGCATCAGCCACGGGCCGCTCTACCCCGAGAAGGAACTCGGTTGGCTCATCTATGATGGGCATGAGGGACGAGGCTACGCGGCCGAGGCGGCGACGGTCCTGCGGGACTGGGCGCACGAGGCGCTCGGCTTGGACAGCCTCGTCAGCTACGTCGACCCGAAAAACGCGCGATCCATCGCCCTTGCCGAGCGGATCGGCGCCACGGTGGACCCCCAGGCCCTGGGGCAGGATCCAGGAGATCTGGTCTACCGACACAGGGCGGGCAGCGGTTGGGGGACGCCGCGGTGCTAACCCTGTATCTCGCCTCCGGGTCAGGCTCTATGGCCGACCACAGAAACCGGCTTGCGTCGGGCGCGGCGCTACCTCCTGGGCTGGAGCTAACGCCAGGTCTGTGGCAGCGAACACGCGCTGAGGCGCACCCCCTGCTATTCGGGAAAGCGCAATATGTTACGACACACCGCGTATCGGACTATGAGAGGACCGCGTGACCGAGCTGTTCAGCAACCTTACCTACGTCGACCTCGTAGGCTCTACCGGGACACTGATCGTGGTTGCTGCCTACTTCGCTACGCAAACGAGGCTTCTCAACTCTGAAGACCTTGCGTTCCCGGTCGTCAATCTCCTTGGATCATTCCTCATCGCCTTCTCGCTCTACTTCAACTTCGATCTTGCATCCGCGCTGATGGAATTCTTTTGGATAGCGATCAGCGGGGTCGGCATCTGGAAGGGTCTCAAGGAGCGGAGCAGGGCAACCGCGACCTAGGGCCGCTTCGGGTCGGCAGGGCGCATCGCGCCCTGCCGCCTTAGCAGGACAGCTCATAGATCGGTCGACGTCATCCTGGAGGGAAGGCTTTGGCCCATCGCCAGACAGCGACACATCCCGCAAGGAAGGCGAGTCCGCCACCCGCCCACATGCCGCCCCGGCCGAGAAGGGCTCCACAGAGCCACGCGGCGCCGAGGACGACACCGGAGAAGAGGGCCACCATGCCCCACTCCGCGGCCCCTCCCGTGGTGTTGCGCCCTCCTGCGGATAGCCCGGGAACGGGACGGCCGGGCTGCCAGTCCGGGAGGACCTCCGGGAAGGGTCGGTCAGTCTGCCGGTCGACGCCTGTCAGGTCGGAGGAGGCATCCCCGACCGGTGGCATCTCCGGGCGACCGGGACCGTGCCAGATCCGCACGGCGCGGTGGAGTGCATCGAGGAAGGCGTCAGCGCTGTCGTAGAAGTTCGCATGTTCCGCGAGGTAGAGGCGGACCTCCTGCGAGGGTCCCCGCCCGGCCAGGGTGACGATTCCGGCCTCCCACGCCCTCAGGGCCGGTGCCAGCCCCGGCAGGCGCGCCTCTGCCAGCCGGCAGGCCGAGGTCAGGTTTGCCCTCGCCTCGCGCCAGCCGAGACGGATGGGGTCGACCGCATGTTCCTCCGGATCGGCAAAGGCGGTGCGGAACTCCCTCTCCCAGGTGCCGCCGAGGTGCTCCTCCCGGAGCAGGGCGAACCAGAAGAGGGGCAGGCCGTTGTTGGCCGTCAGGCCGACCACAGCCTCCTCGTCCTCCTCCGTGAGGTAGGGCAGGCCGGAGCCGCGCAGCTCCAGATGAACGCGGTTTCCCATAGCCGGAAGTGAGCACGCGGTGCGCGCGGCGGTCCACATTCTTTACCTGCGTCGCGCAGCGCGGCTGCATAGGCACAAAGAAAGAAGTCCGGGCCTCCGGGAATGAGTTATGGTTCCGCCACAACCGCCGTACCCCCGCCGAAGATGACGTTCCCGTCGAGCCTATCCTTAAACCATGTGAGGGGTTAGGCGGCCTCTTCCTCCCAGGAAGCGCCGAACGCTTCCGGATGCGCCTGAAGGCCGGCGAGGCGCAGATCGCGATACTCCGCCACGTCCGACGTGGAGAGGTGGCGAGTCTCGGAAATTACCGTACTGCTGTTCTCAGCCATGACAGGACTGCACTGGGGTATGGCGATGTCCGAGAAGGGGCGACTGCCGCGATAGCTTTCCCGACTGGGTGGGCTACCGCTGTCCGAGGTGGTGAGCGGTCCTTCGGTGTCTCAAGCCGATCCGAACGACAGCTTGTTCTCTGTGCCCGACAACAACCGTCTCACGTTCGCGCCGTGTTTGAGGATGACGATGAGGGCCATCAAGCAAGCGAACGCGTTGAAGTAGCCCGTGGTCGCGAAGCCGGGCACGAATGAGAGAGCGGCGAACACCGCTGTGGCGGTTATCGTTCCCAGGGACACGAACCGAGTTGATGCGACCACGGCAACAAAAAGCGCGAGGCATATCAGAGCCATTTGCCAGTCTATCATGAAGAGCACCGTCAGGCCGGTGAGCGCCCCCTTGCCTCCCTGGAAGCCAAAGTAGACCGGCCAGTTGTGCCCGATGACGGCTCCGGCTCCGGCGGCTAACAGACTGACACACTCAACGGCCGCTCCGGCGTGAACGTAAACGCCAAGCCACAGGCCGATCAGGCACGCCAACACTCCCTTAACGACATCTCCCACCAGGACGACCACGGCGGCAGTCTTACCCAAAACTCTCAGCGTGTTGGTCAGGCCAGCACTCCTGCTGCCATGCTCCAGTATATTCTTGCCGTACGCCTTTCCAACGATGACCGCCGTGCTGACGCTTCCCAAAAGGTATGTCAGGACGAAGCCTGCCAGCACTTTAAGAAGATCGTTCATAGCCTGCTCCCACTGCGGAGATCGAACAGACCGCGTAGACAAAGATGAGCTTACAACCCTTGGGGATGGCCGAAACAGGGAGAGCGGGCGGGTGCAGCAGGGTCGGGGAGCAGTATCATAGTGCCGAGCACGTCATCCCTGAAGGACGGCGGTCAAGCTCCGCTTGGGGGCGGCGGCCTTTAGCCTCCCCGGCTGGTACGCTAGCGCCGGGTGGGGTGGTTTGCAGACATAGATGGCTTAGCGCGGCGGGTCGTTCCAGTGTCTAAGCGGTTCCCGTTTCTCCATGTGAGTTTGCCAGGCTCGAGATAACTGATTTCGGAACAGATATCGGGAAAGCGGTACCGAGCAGCGTGGCTTTGGCATACTGCGGCGTCACCTTTTTGCTGCACGTTCGTATTTGGGAATAATCTGACAGCAACAGCGCTCAGTTCTGATCACCTCGAAGTGCCGAGCGACGCTCCGAGGTGATCCACAATTGCCCGAACCCTTGCTGATGGACGCGGACCCGCCGGAAAAACCGCATAAACTTCGGCCGGATTGAGCCGATGCAGCTTGAACACCTGTGTAAGCTGACCAGTGCGCAGTTCCTCTCCTGCCATCACCCGGGTCGCCAGCGCGATGCCCAGCCCCGCGACCGCAGCCCCGAGCACCCCCGACGCTGAGTTGATCCAGAGCTTCGCGGAGACGTCGATGGAGGTGACGGTCTGATTGTGCGAGAAGCGCCAGCTCTCGCGACCGAACAGGCCATGCTGGACGATGCAGTCGTGCCGGGCGAGATCTGCCGGATTGGCCGGCGTTCCCCTTGCTGAGAGATAGGCTGGTGCCGCGACAACCAGTCGCTCAACCACGCCAAGTCTGCGGGCGCCGAACGTGGAGTCATCCAGCGACCCGACGCCCAGGCGAATGGCAAGATCCACTCCGTCCGTGATGAGGTTCTGGCGCGCGTCACTCATGATCATCTCGACCCGGAGATCCGGATGCCGAGTCAGGAACGTCGCCAGCGCCGGAATGACCGCGCGCGTTCCATAGAGCACGGGCATCGCGAGGCGGATCACGCCGTGCAGCGAGTCCACGCCGCGGGTCGCCTGCTCGGCCTCCTCCATCTCCGCAAGCAGGTATCTCGCGCGCTCCAGATACAGGGTGCCGGCTTCCGTCAGCGAGATGCTGCGAGTGGTGCGCAACAGCAGCGTCGTGTCCAACCGCGCTTCCAGCGTGCCGACGATGCGCGATATCGAGGGTTGCGAGAGCTTCAGTTCGCGCGCCGCACGCGAAAAGCTGCCGCTCTCAGCCACGCGGACGAAAACAGCCATCTCCTGCCATCGAGCACTCATTTGATACTCGGATAAGTGTTGTCCAAGTTGAGTGGATACACCCGGCTTCACGGATAACCTAGATCTTGCCGGCACGCTACGTGATCGGGACGGATGGCGTGATCGCCTATGCCGAGGTCAACCCCGACTACACGCGGCGCCCCGATCCGTCCGAGCTGTTGCCGGTGCTTGATCGGCTGCCTGCCGGCGTCCCGGCCTGAGCACCCTCATCAACTCAAGAGAAGGAGTATCTACCAATGACAATCAAGATCTATGGCGATCCCGGTTCGGGCAGCCTGCGTCGCGTAACATCCGCAGCAGCCATCATGGGCGTCGACATCGAGCGCGTGTATGTCGACCTTTTCAAGGGTGAGAGCCACGCGCCCGACTTCCTGAAGAACCTAAACCCGCACGGCCTGACGCCGGTGATGGTGGACGGCGACGTCGTCCTCTACGAGGCGTCAGCGATCAACATCTACCTCGCGGAGAAGGTTGGCAGCGACCTGCTCGGCGCCACGCCGCAAGAGCGGTACGAAGTGCTGCAGTGGATGTTCTGGTCGGGTGAGCAGTGGAGGGTTTTCTCCGTGCTCACGTTCGATGAGCGGATCGGCAAGCGCCTCATGGGCCAGCCCGAGGACAAGACCATCGTCGACCTGGCGTTCGCCAAGATTCGCGCTGCTGGAGCCGTACTGGATGCGCACCTCGCGGACCGGCGCTTTATCGTGGGCGATCATCTAACGCTGGCGGATCTCGATATCGCGGCCCCCTTTTCGCAGAACGAGCGCACGAAGGTGCCGTTCAACGAGTTCCCCAACCTTGTCACCTGGCAGCAACGCTTGCTGGACACAGTCCCTGCCTGGGCCGCGACGAAGCGCGAAGTCGATGAGCGCATCGACGGCGCCCTTGGGGCGGCCAGCATAACACTCTGAAGCCATGGCGCCGGCATCCTCAAGGGTGACCGGCGCCAAACCAGGAAGGCAAACTCATGAGGATCGACTTGAGCGGCCGCACGGCCATCGTGACGGGCTCCACCGCCGGCATCGGCCGAGCGGCCGCCGAAGGGCTGGCGCGGGCAGGCGCCTCGGTCATCATCAATGGTCGCACCCAGGCGCGGGTTGATGAAGCGATGCGGCAGATGCGCGCTGCGTTTCCGCAAAGCGCCATTTCCGGCATCGCCGCCGATCTTGCGACTGCGGAGGGGGCAAACACCTTCATCGCGCAGGCGCCTTACGCCGACATTCTCGTAAACAACGTCGGCACGGCGTTTCTCCGAGACTATAACGGTATGGACGACATCGCGGCCATCCCCGACGAGGAATGGCTTGGCCTATTCCAGCTCAACGTGATGAGCGGCGTGCGCCTGTCGCGCCACTATTTGCCGCGCATGGTCGGCAAGGCTTGGGGACGCGTGATCTTCGTCAGCAGCGAGTCCGCGGTCAACACGCCCAAGGAAATGCTGGACTACGGCATGACCAAGACCGCGCAGCTCGCCGTCTCGCGCGGCCTCGCCGAAGCAGTCGCGGGCTCGGGTGTCACGGTCAACGCGGTGCTTCCGGGACCGACCCGATCCGAGATCCTCGGCGATCACATGGTTAAGCAGGCAGCGGAGAAGGGTATAACGGTCGAGGAGGCCGAGCAGGGCTTCCTGCAAGCACTCTGCCCCACGAGCCTGATCCGGCGCTTCGCCACGACCGACGAGGTCGCCAACATGATCGTTTACGCCTGCTCAGAGCAGGCATCCGCGACCAGCGGCGCCGCACTCCGGGTGGACGGAGGAATCGTCCGCTTTATGGCCTGACATAGAAGGTCCGGCGACAAGTACCGATCACGTCCGCTGACACTCACACACGCACTGACCGGTGCAGGGGTAGAACTATGAACGTGGAAGGCTCAACGATGGATCACGAACTCTTCTGGATAAGCGGCCGCCCCTACGCGTGGCGAGTACAGTTGGCTCGAATACAAAGGTGTGCCGTATGTCTCTCGCCGCCTAGATAGCATTGGCAAGTTGATGGGGCGTGGCTGGTAGGAGCGAGCCGGGGCAGTCTGCCTGGATGACCTCAGACCCTTCTACCTACCCGGGGTACCGCTTTCCGACGGAGATCATCAGCCATGCCGTTTGGCTCTACCATGTGTTCAGCCTGAGCTTACGGGACGTGGAACTGATCCTGGCGGAGCGGGGCGTCACCGTCACCCATGAGAGCATCCGGAACTGGTGCCGCAAGTTCGGTTCGGAGTTCGCCTATAAGCTACGGCGACGCCGGCCGAGGCCGGGTGACACCTGGCACCTCGATGAGGTGTTTCTGCGCATCAATGGCGTGCTCCACGACCTCTG
>NZ_JONP01000049.1 GCF_000711725.1 Roseomonas aerilata DSM 19363
CCTCGGCCCGCGAGCCAAGGCCGTGATCCGGCGGTAGCCGTACCTGCCATACTGCCGGGCCAGGTTGATAATGCTCTCGGTGAGCGCCGCCTCGTCGTCCGCTGCGCGCGGCACCTTGCGCTGCGTCGAGCGGTGCTGTCCCAGCACCCGGCAGGCAAACCGCTCCGAAACCTCCAGCTTGCCCGTGACGTGCTCGACGCAGGCCCGACGGCGGGCGGCGCTCACGGGTTTCCCGAGGCGGCTTCCTTCAGCACCAGCTTCTCGAGCGTCAGATCCGCCACGGCCTTGCGGAGCCGCCCGTTCTCCTGCTCCAGCTGCTTCAGCTGCTTCAGCTGCTTCAGCTGCTTCACCTGGTCCAGCTTCAGGCCGCCGTATTCGCTTCACCAGCGGTAGTAGCTCTGCTCCGTCACCCCGATCGTGCGCACCGCCTCGGCAGTGGTCTTGCCCTGCGCCAGCATTACCTCGACCTGCCGCAGCTTGGCCACCATCTCTTCCGGCTTGTGGTGCTTCCTTGCCATCCCAACACCCTTCACGGTTCCGCCGGTCTCACCTTACCGGCGGACCGCTTCTACGGGGGAAGGTCAGTCGCTGCCATGAACTATTCAGGCTGGAATTTCGCCAGCCGGAAAAGGGTCTCAGCTCGTTCGACATCACTTCGAATGAAGGCAGCGAAGTCGGTACCCACCTCAGCCATTGGAACAATACCGAGTGTGCCAACACGCGCAAAAACGTCGGGCTCCAACATTCCCGTCCGCAATGCGTCGCCGATCCGCGCAACAATCTCCGCCGGTAGCGCCTGCGGTCCCCAGAGTCCCCACCACGACTGAATATCGAGATTCGGCATGCCACCCTCGGCCGCCGTTGGCACGTTCGGGGCTGCGTCACTGCGGGTGGCCGAGGTGATGGCGAGGGCCCTCGCAAGCCCGTCGCGCGCGGGCGGCCATGTCGCGAGAATGGGCTCGAAGACGAGCGCGACGTTGCCTGCCACAACATCGGTGATGGCGGGAGCGGTGCCACGATATGGCACCTGCACGAGCTCAACGCCTGCTTGGCGGATGAACTCAATCGTAGCGAGGTGGCCCGCTGCGCCAAGGGAGGAAACTGCAACTGGCCAGTCCCGCGGATTTGAGCGGACAGCGGACAAGAGTTCCTGCAGCGTGTTCGGCAAGCGGCTCCGGTTCATCAGGAGCAGCAACGGCCCCCGTCCGGTGCGGACAATCGGTCGAAGGTCAGCCACAGGGTCATAGCCGGGATTTCGCATCACCTGCCGCGCCAGAACCTGGATCGAGGCGGAGAAGCACAACATGTAGCCATCAGGTGCCGCTTCAGCGACCGCGCGTCCACCGATGGCACCATTGGCACCGGGTCGGTTCTCCACAACGAAGGGCTGACCCAGCTTCTCACTGAGCTTGGCCGCTGTAACGCGTGCCATCGCATCCGTCGAACCACCAGGAGTAAAGGGCACGATCACCCGCACCGGGCGACTGGGCCATGCTCCCTGGGCAAGGGCAGGCGCCGCTAGGGCCGGGGCGGTGAGAGCGGCAAGGAGCGCGCGGCGTTTCATAGCAGCATCGTATCAGCCCGCCGCGTCGATGCTAGTCCCATGCATCCGCGCTTCAGCCTCGCCCCCATTCTCAGCCATGAACGCCACCCCTGCCGACCCCAGGGCGCGAACAGCAAAGAGTTTGCCCTCACTTCTTTTTGCCGTGATTTGCCCCTGCGAGGAGCGCTTCGCCTCACTGCTCCGGGTGCTGGCGCGGCGGTGCCGAGGATCCTCACATGGCTGGGGGGAGTGGCTCTGTCACCGTCAGGACCCGAGGTCGGGCCCGATCAGCTAGGTCCTACGACCCAGAGCCCCGCCGAGGATCGACCGGGAGGGTCAGCCACAAGCGTTCGGTGAGCTGCCGCGGCAACGCTTTGCTCTGAACAACCAGCCTTTCGAGCAGATTGTGGGCGGGTCATGCGGCTAACCGATTGGCAAGGCAGGTGGTCGCAAGTTCGCGACGTCGAGCAACCCCAAAACGGTGGTGTTCCCCTTGCGCTCCAAACTTGCTTTGTCCGACGTGCAGATCGTCATCGAGCGTCGCGGCTTCGGCGCTTCCGTGTGGTGGTGGCGCCTCATCGAGGATCTCCCCGCGGCGCCGCCCCGGTCCAACGGGGAGGGGTCACGTGGCTATCGTAGCGCACAGACTGCCCACGAGGCGGCCACTGCGTCGGTGCGGCAGTTGCAGGAAGCCAACCAGCACTCGCGCTGACGGCCGGTACCAACCGCCCTACTGCGAGGAGATGGAAGCTGCCGACGGGTTCCCAGCCGGCAGCTTCCGTCAACGTGGCGTGACCTTTGCCTCCACCACGTTGGGTAAGGGGAGGACTACGCCCTCTTTGTAAATAGCCCATGAGCAGCAGCCGACTTTGTCACCGCCAGGGCTCTTCAGGAGGGGCCAAACGCGAAGCTCGGCTGTTCCGGGGTCATCTCCGTGCCCTGGTCGAAGTTCGAGACCTTCACGCCGAGCAGGCGCACCTTCCGTGTGAGCAGATAGAGCCCGCGCACCAGCTCAAGGGCAATTCCGACTAGCTCTGCGCGGCCGGCAACTGGAGCCGGCAGCGTGCGGCTGCGTGTGGCCTGCTGGAAGTCAGCCCAGCGCAGCTTCGCCGTAACCGTCCGCCCCATCTTGCCCGTGCGCTCGCACCAACCCCAGACCTCGTCAGCCAGCGCCAGGATCGCGGTCTCCACCTCGTCAGGTCTGGCCAGGTCGCGGTCATAGGTTGTCTCCGAACCGAACGACTTGCGCGGCCGGTCGGGCACCACCGGCCGGTGGTCCTCCCCACGAGCAATGCCGTGGAAGTGGGGGCCCTCCTTGCCGAAGTGCTGCTGGAGAAATGCCAGGCTGCGCTCGCGCGGGTCCCGCCCGGTGCAGATACCGAGCGCCTCCACGCGGGCAGCTGTCGCTGGTCCAACGCCGTGAAAGCGCGAGACCTCCAGCGCCGCAATGAAGCCCGGCCTCTGCTCGGGCGTGATGACGAACATGCCGTTCGGCTTGCGCATGTCGCTCGCAAGCTTGGCGAGAAACTTGTTGTAGGAGACCCCTGCTGAGACGGTCAGCCCGGTGCGGGCCAGGATCTCGGGCCGGATCATGCATGCCACCGCCGTTGCGGTTAGCCATGCCTTCCGGTTCTCAGTCACGTCGAGATAGGCCTCGTCCGGTGAGAGCGGCTCCACCAGGGCTGTGTGCTCCAGGAACACCTCGCGGATCTGCGCCGAGACCTCCCGGTAGCGCTCCAACCAGGGCGGCACGAAGACCAGCTCCGGGCAGAGCCGAGCCGCCGTCCTGGAGGGCAGGGCGGAGCGCACCCCGAGCGCGCGTGCCTCGCAACTGGCTGCGGCCACCACCCCACGCTCCGGGAGCCTCCGACTGCTAGAGCGTGCCCCCAGCGCCGGGTCATCCTGCTACTCCACTGAGGCGTAGAAGGCGTCCATGTCCACGTCGATGATCTTGCGTAGCGTGGTCACGTCTGAGCCGGAGGGAAGGGAAGCTGCTGCCGAGATCGCTGGGCGGCGTCCGGACGGCCTCAGCATCGCTTGGCGCCTCCTCCGATTCGTCTAGAACAAATCACGAGCGGACGTATATCGATCGTCGGGTCGTCTGGAGCACCCCATGCCCGACCTGCTGCGCCCACCTGATGACCTGATCTCCGTCACGTGGCAAGGCCCGGCGCGGTGGCGGAGATCTCGCGGCAAGCTTGGCCGCAGAGCGGCTGGTCGAGCACCTGCAGCGTAGCGGCTTCGTGTTCATGCGCGGACGGAGTACTCGCCTGCACACTAACCGCGGGACATGCCTTCGGGATTCCTCGTTGAAACACTCGCCATTTACAGAACTGTTTCAATTGAACACGCCTTGAACAGACTCGGTTAAGGTCACCTCTACAGGCGAGAAAAACGAAACCTTGAAGACAAATGGCTGGCTGACAGTGACGGTTACCAACGTCACCGCCCCTTGCGTCACGCAGCCGGACATCGTGACTGTCAGCGCCGATGGCGAGAGGAACGGCGCCCCAAAATCTAGACCGGTCAGAGATCCAGAGAGGCCTGTACAAGGGGCGCGTAGCGCGTTCATGTTGGCGAAACCCCTGAGGCTTGCGACGCGTGCTGCTTCACCTGCCAGGCTCCGAAGCGCCTGCTGCGTGAACTCGAATCGTGCTACCTCCATGCTGCCCAGCAACAGCGTGAGGGCTAGCCCACCAATTAGGGCAAACTCCAGTGCAGTGGCACCGCACCTGCACCGCAGTTTAGCCCAAGCGGACGGTAGCATGTCCAAGGCTCCGGTTCGTTCCAGGCAACAGCAAAGGCGAAAGCGTCCGACTGGCCGAGATGGTTATGATGCGAGCCTGCGGAGCAGTGCAAGCTGCAGCGCAGGCCTGAGCCGTGCCCGCGCAGAAGCAGGTAATTGTAATATCCGCCACCGCGAGCGCCGGCCAAGCCCGTTGTACCGTCTGCCGAATGGCCCCCTCGTCGCTGGGAGCGGCGAAGGCGAGCTGAGCACCGGCGCGAACCGCATGCTCCAGCCTCATTCCCGTTTGCACCTGATTGCCGAGATCGAAGCCTCCGAGCAGTAGCAGTGCCAGCGCGGGCACCCAAATGGCGAACTCCGTTGCTGACGCACCCTTCCGGCCGAAAGCCTCACGCAAGCTCCTCATTCTACTAGTCTAACGGTGCGGATTGTCGGATAAGGAGCAAAGCCTGAGCAGCCGGAGACGTCGAGGTCCGTGTCGGAGTTGCCGGAGAAGGACAGCCGGTATGCTACCAAGGACATGCAGGTGGATCCGATATCACTTGTGCCGTTCATCACTAAGTTAGAGGTCGGGAAATACATCCCGCCATTCAACCTCAACGCCGCCCCGCCATTCAACTGAACCTCCTTCTGAGATCCGTTGTTGGTTGCGCGCGCATCTCGATAAAATAGCAGCCCGTCGCTTTCTGGATGGCCTGAAATAAGAGGTGAGGTTGGGCCGTGCAGGTCGCCTTTGGCCTGAGCATTTATTTGTATCGTCCCTACGCTGTCCGGATCGCCCGTCATGACAATCGTGACGCCGTTGCCCTGTATAGTTCCTCGCACCGTCAGGTCCGCATTCTTGAAGTAATAGATCCCTGGATTGAGTGTGAGCGTGTCGTTCGTCCCGACCGTTACGGAGGAGCAGATAGCCTGTCCGGGTGAGATGGTGGCCGCATTCTTGCTGAAATCTACGGTCTGACACCCCGCAGGCGGAGAAGGCGTCCAGCCCTGGAGCCCTGCGAATGGATCACGGATCGGCATAGATCGATTCGCAACAGTGATCGGTCGCTGAGTCCGCGTGTCATCGGTCCATACATCCCCGCCCGCGCAGTTGTTGCAGGCCCCCGTCGTGACGAGTTGCGCTACCCGCACTCTTGAGCTGCCGTTGATCGAAATTCCGTTCGAAGCGGTGGCGTTGGAGGCCATGGCGCAGCGCCGCACGTTCAGCGTGCTGTTGCCGCCCAGTTCCAAGCCGCCGCCCAACGCCAATACACAGACTTCCTCGTCGGCATGCACGACAGCAACGGCGCGGCTCTGCACGATTGGCGCGTTGGAGATGAAGAGGCGCGCTATTGTAAGGGGCATTGCGCGCCTCACCAGCACCTCTACCGCGTTCGCATTGCCGGCCTGCGCGCCGCTGAGCGGCGGATTATTGACCACGATGATCGTATCAGCCGCCGGACTAAATCCATTTCGCGCTACTGTGTCGCGCCCGATCGCCACGGCGTCTACGCCACGTTCCACCGCCGCGGCGCCGGCAAGCGCAGCCATGTCGACTGCAGTAACGGCATTACGTTTGGCGAGGTACCAAGCACCTCCTTCGGTCGCGAGGCCCGCAAAACCCAGCAACATGGTGGCAGCCCCTGCCATAATTGCAGTCGTACCGCCGCGCTGATCGAGCCAAGGAGGGAGGCGTCGCATTCTCCGATTCTCCTATGCTAGCAGTTAACGAAGCGCAAAAACGCAGCCCGGTTCCGCAAACAGAAGCACAAATCACCGGGCCTTCCGTTAAGGTTTGAAGAACGATTATGAAGAAGCTTTGATTCGAGTGGCTAAAGACTTCCGCATAGGCTTCAGATGTCATTAGGCCTCAGCAAGGGCTACGTATGACAGACACCAGTCCGGCAGAGGCGGAATTGTTCGGCGGGAATGGTGTTCTCCGATGGTAACCACAACAATGGGATAATGTGCCATGATCCGTTCTGCCATTCAGGCTTTCCGCAGCACCAAGGCGGTTTCTGCCGCCGAGTATGCGATCCTCGCAGTTGGCATCGTCGTGGTCGTCGGCGGCGCCGCTTCCGCCTTCAAGGCACCGCTCGCGAAAGCCTTCACCGACCTTGGCGCGAAGATCACCACGACCCAGACCACCTCCGGAACCTAAGACACAAGGCGGCAGGAAGAGTCGCGAACTATCGAGAGCCGCGCGAATGACGCGCGGCTCCCGATCCTAAAGCCGCTTGAAGAAGACAGCGGCCCCGCAATTCGGTGACGAGAAACCTTGGCGACAGACACCGAGCTGGCGGCCTCGGCATCGACCGGGCGCCAATGGTGTCTTCTCACTGGCAACGATGGGATAAAGTGCATGATCCGCTCCGCTCTGCATGTCCTCCGCAGCACCAAGGCTGTTTCCGCCGCTGAGTACGCGATCCTGGCGGTCGGCATCGTTGTGGTCGTTGGCGGCGCCGCTTCCGCTTTTAAGGAACCTCTAAAGGACGCCTTTACTGCTCTCGGCGATAAGATCAGCACCGTTCAGGCCGCGCAGCAGTAGGCTAAACGAGCAAGCTGGGCCGGTCTTGGCCGGCTGATCCTGGAATGGAGCGGAGATGCACATCACTACTCAGCTTCTGTTCACCGCTCCGCTTCTCGCCTATGCGTGCTGGCGTGATTTGTCCGCGCGTATGATCCCGGATACCGCGTCCCTAGCGTTGGCTGGCATCAGCCTGGCGGCACGGCTCTCGCTAGGCGTGGAGGCTGCGCTGCTATCCCTCCTCACCGCCTCTCTGCTTCTTGGAATTCTCCTATTCTGCGCAGTCCGCGGATGGCTCGGCGGGGGTGACGTGAAACTTGCGAGCGCAGTTGCCGTCGGCATGTCGCCTGGTGCGACCTGGGACTTTACCTTCTTCACCGCGCTGGCGGGCGGGCTGCTCGGCGTGGTGTATCTCCTCGGACCGCTTTTCGCCCCGCGCCTCGTAGCAGCTCCCGGTGCCGGCCTGCTGCCTCGGCTGGCCGCCGTCGAAGCCCGGCGCCTCAGGCGCCGCGGCCCGCTCCCATACGGATTCGCCATCGCTGCCGGGGCCCTGGCCGTGCTGGTCGCAAACCTCCGCTGAGAGATGGTTCGCACCATGCTGCTCCGCATTTTTGTCATGCTGTCGCTGATCATCACCGCAGCTGGGCTGGGCGCGGCCGGCATGCTGATGCTCGCCCCTCCGGCTCCACCGCCGGCATCCGAGAGCCAAGCCCTCACTCCGCCGCCGCCACCACCCGCCCGCGCCCGAATGCTCGTGGCCGCCCGTGCCCTGCCTGCCGGAACGCTGCTGAAAGAGGACGACTTCACGGCGCGCGAGGTCGCGCCGGACGAGCTGCCGGAACGCGCCGTTCCGCCCACCGACGAGGCCCGTGCCGAGTTGCGCGGCGCTATGCTCCGCCACTTCATGGAACCCGGCGCGCCGCTGGACCGCACGCAGTACCTCCGCCCCCGCGATCGCGGCTTCCTTGCCGCCGTGCTGGCACCGGGCAAGCGCGCCATCTCGATCGGCGTCGATGTCGTCACCGGCACGGCCGGGCTGATCTGGCCGGGAGACCAAGTGGACCTGATCCTGACGCAGGAACTGGGCGCCAGCGATGCGCCGCTCGCCCGCCGCATCGTCGGCGAAACGATGCTGACTGATGTGCGCGTGATTGCGGTCGACCAGCAGATCACGCAGGGCGCAAGTGGCGCAGAAGCCACAGTGAACCGCGTGGCGCGCACGGTGACCCTTGAAGTTACCACTGCACAGGCTGAACGTGTCGCCGTGGGAAGCCGCCTCGGACGTGTCGCGCTGACGGTCCGCGCCATTGAGCCCGAACGGGCCCTGGTCGCCGGTGCCCCCTCCTCCTCCCTTTTCGGGGCGGATGTCTCTCCCGCGCTGGCGCGCGCGGGGCTGAGTCAGGGGTTGAGCATGCGGGTGATCCAGGGTGACGAATCCAAGAACGTCGTGTTTCGATGATCCGCTTCTTCGCGCTGTTCGTCTGCGCCGCCATTGCGGCGCCTGCTTGGGGTCAGCAGTCTATGCCGCGCGCCCAGGTGGCGCCGCAGCTTGCTCCCCGTCCGTCCGCAGGAACGCAAATCCCGCCCGCCGCATCGCCCGAAACGGCACGTGGCGGCGGGGCCACGCGACTGACGCTGGTGGCCGGCACCGGCCGACTTCTACCCCTTCCCGGCCCGGCCCTGACCGTGCTGGCTGCGGATCCGCGAATCGCCCGTGTTCAGCCGGCCTCTCCCACAAGCCTTTTCGTCATGGGGGTGGGCGCAGGCCGCACTACGATCGTCGCCACGGCTGAGGATGGCAGCCCGGTGGCGGAGTACGACGTCACCGTACTGGCCAGCGCCCCGGCGGCGCCGGCTTCAGGAGCACCCGCCGCCGAGGGTGCCGCCGCGGCACCGGGGTCCAGCCCCGCCGCGATCGAGAGCATGATTCACCGCTTGGTGCCCGGCGCCGCAGAGGCCCGCGTCGCCGCTGCCGGACCGCGTCTCATCGTGCTGTCCGGCCAGGTCGCCTCCGCCGCCGACGCGCAGCGTGCCGAGGCCATGGCCCGCGCGATGGCCGGCACGGACCGGGAGATCTCGAATCGCCTAGTGCTGCTGGGTTCAATCCAGGTGAACGTCCGCGTGCGCGTAGCGGAGATCTCGCGCCAGGTCTCGCGCGAGCTCGGCTTCAACTGGCAAGCGCTGGCCAATACTGGAGGCAATTTCCTGATTGGCCTGCGCAGCGGCGCGGTGGGCGCCGTGGCAGGTGCCCTGACTGGCGCGGCGGCTGCCGTCAGTGGCGTCCCACAGCGCTACGGCGTAGCCTACAACTCGTCTCGATTCGACATCAACGCGGTGATCGATGCCTTGGCCGAGGACCAGCTGATCACCATCCTGGCTGAGCCGAACCTCACCGCCCAGTCAGGCGAGGTCGCGAGCTTTCTCGCCGGCGGCGAGTTCCCAGTGCCCGTGGCGGCGAGCAGCACAAGCAACGCTATCACCATCGAGTTCAAGCCTTTCGGTATTAGCTTGGCCTTCGTGCCGACAGTCCTGGCGCCGGACCGGCTGAACCTGCGAATACGGCCCGAGGTGAGCGAGCTGACCGAGAACGGTTCCATTTCCCTGCCGCTAAGCACCGGGGTGGTTCGCATCCCCGCGCTAAACGTGCGGCGCGCGGAGACGACGGTGGAACTCGGCAGCGGCCAGTCTTTCGCCATTGCCGGGCTGCTGTCCAGCGGCAGCACGACAGCCAACAGCGGCCTCGCCGGGCTGACAGATATTCCCGTGCTGGGCGCGCTGTTCCGCTCCGACCGGTTTCGTCGGAACGAGACTGAGCTGGTGATCATCGTGACCCCCTATCTTGTTCGTCCTGTTTCGGATCCCGGATCACTTGTCTTGCCGACGGACGGCATCCGCCCTGCCACCGACCTCGATCGGATCCTCTACCGCCGCCAGATCGCCCGCGGGTTGCCCACGCCGCCCGGCCGCAGCGCCCTGGACGCAGGCTTCATCCTGGAGTGATTCCGATGCGCGCGCAGCGGCCCTTTCCGCTCCTGCTTCTTCCGCTACTGGTACTGGGCGCCTGCCAGGGGGATGATTTCTCCCGCCCGGGCACTTGGCGCTCGAGCCAGGCCAATGATGCCAACCTTGCGGTCATGCTGGCCGATCCGCAGGATGCGCGGCAGGGCCGCGCGGCGCCTGATAGCCGCGGTCAGGCCGCGGCCGTGGCGGTGGGCCGGCTGACATCCGGCCGCCGCTTCCCGCTTCCGGCGTCGACCCTATCCCGCATCGCCCCGGTCAGCCCCGAGCCGGTTGCCACCCAGCCTGCCACGGTTGAGGGAGGCGCCGGTGCACGCTGACTTCCCCCATCATAGTTTCCCACGTGAGGCGGCCGATCTCTCCCGTGGCAGCCACGCAAGCGGCGACCGCGCTGCCTTCCTTGCCTTCGTGCAGGACGATGCCTCGGAAGCGGCCATCCGCGGGGGCCTCGCGGAATGGGGTGGAGGTATCGCGCTGCGGCGGGGGGGCATCGCAACCGCCATCAAAGCCCTGGAACGGGAGGCAACCCCCCACGTGTTGCTGGTGGACATCGCCGGCATTGATGATCCAGTGGGGCAGCTTGAAGCCCTGGCCGGCATTTGTACCCCAGACGTCCGGGTGCTGGTGGTCGGCAACAATGCGGAAATCAGCTTCTACCGCCAGCTCACCCGTGAGCTAGGCGTAGCTGAATACACCCACAAGCCACTGACCCGGGACAGCACGGCGCGGCTCTTCGGGCCATTCTTAGCCGGAGGCACGACCGAGTCGGACACGACGCGGCGCGGCGGCCAGGTCGTTGCCGTCTGCGGTGCGCGGGGTGGTGTCGGCTCCACCACTGTCGCCGTGCACCTGGCTATGCATCTGGCGGAGGTGAGCCGCGGTCATGTCGTGCTGCTCGACATGCAGCTGCGCCGTGGAACGACCGGCCTTATGTTCGGCGTGCGGCCACCTCCTGGGCTGCGCGTCGCCCTGGAGGATCCGGAGAGGGTCGATGGGCTGTTCCTGGAACGCTGCGCGGTGTCGATCAGTGAGCGACTGAAGCTGATCGCGGCGGAGGAGCCGATGGATGCCATGCCCACACCAACCATCGAGGGCGTAACCGGGCTGCTCGGCCTGCTACGGCAGCGGTTCAACTACGTGGTAGTCGACCTCCGGATGCCGCCCGGCCCAACGGAGCGTGCCGTCCTGGCAGCATCCCGTTTGATGCTAACCGTCATGGGGCCCGACGTCGCCAGCATTCGGGCGGCCATCGCAGCACGCAAGCTGGTTTCCGGCGGCGCGGCACGGATGATGACGGTGCTGAACCGCGACGGCCTTGCCGGTGGCCTGAAGCGCAAGCACGTTATGGAGGGGCTCGGCACCGCGCCAGACGTCACCATCACGGACCTGCCGAAGCTGCTGCCGCGTGCCGCCAACCTCGGCCGGGCGGCGCTGGCGCATTCCGCCGTGCTGCGTCGCGCCCTGGCGCCGGTGACGGAGGAGATCGCCGCCGTGCACACAACCGCCGCCCGGCCCGGTCTGCTGGCCCGCCTGCTTGGAAACCAGGCGTGAAAGCCTTCGGCCGACGCGCCGAAGCGCCAGTGCTGACATCCTTGCCGCAGCCGATAGAGGCCGGAGGAGCCATGATGCCGCTGGCGCCGGGCGTTCCACTAGAGGACCTGCGCACGCGCGTCATGGAGCAGGTAGACCCCATCATCGCCTCCGAGCTGTCCCGCCCGGCTCTTCGGGCGCAGCTGGTGTCATTGGTCCATGACATGGCCAACAGGGAGCGCATCGGCCTTTCCGCTCGCGAGCAGGAGCGGATCGCGGAGGAGCTGGAGCACGACATGGTGGGCTACGGCCCGCTGGAGCCATTGCTGGCTGACGAGACGATTAGTGATATCATGGTAAACGGCCCCGACAACGTCTTCATCGAGCGGCGGGGCAAGCTGGTCCGCGCGGACGTGCGCTTCCGCAGCGCGCAGCAGGTGGCGACCATCGCCCAAAAGATGGCCGCAACTGTCGGGCGTCGGGTCGACGAGAGTAGCCCCCTTGTCGATTGTCGCCTCCTGGACGGCAGCCGCGTGAACGTCGTCTTTCCGCCTTTAGCCATCGACGGCTGCAGCATTTCCATCCGCAAGTTCTCGAAGAAGAAGATCGACCTCCAAGCTATGGCCGAGGGCGGGTCAATGTCGACGGGCGTGGCGCGGGTGCTGGAGATAGCAGCGCGATGTCGGTTGAACGTCGTTGTCTCTGGCGGGACCGGCTCAGGCAAGACCACAATGATGAACGCGATGAGCCGCTTCATCGACCATGGCGAGCGTATCGTTACAATCGAGGACGCGGCGGAGCTGCAGTTGCAGCAGCCGCATATCGTCCGGCTAGAGACCCGCCCTCCGAACCTGGAGGGCAAGGGCGAGATTAGCCAGCGCGACCTCATGAAGAACGCGCTCCGTATGCGGCCTGACCGCATCATTGTGGGAGAGGTACGCGGGGCCGAAGCTTTCGACATGCTCCAGGCCATGAACACCGGCCATGACGGATCCTACTGCACTGTCCACGCCAACACAGCCCGGGACGCAATGGTACGCATCGAGAACATGGTGCAGATGGGGCAGAACAATCTTCCTTCCCGCGCCATCCGCACGCAGATCGCGAGCGCCGTGGATCTGATCGTGCAGGTGGAGCGCATGCGCGACGGTGGGCGCCGTGTCTCTCAGGTGGCTGAGGTCTGCGGACTTGAGGGGGACGTGATAACGATGAACGACATCTTCGCTTTCGAGTACCGGGGGGATGACGAGAACGGGCGCATCCTCGGCCGCTGGGTGACGCCTGGCATCCGTCCCGGCTTCTTCGATCGCTTAGAATATTTCGGCCTCGGCGAGGCTTGGTTGCGCGCGGTCGGGCAAGGCTGAGATGTCTCGCGAGCTGCTGTCGATTGTCCTGTTTGGACTGCTTCTGCTTTGTGTCCTTCTGTGCGTGGTGGCGCTACGTCAGTCGGGAGATGGCAATGCGCTGCGATGCCGGCTGCGTGGCCTTTCCGGCACGGCGGCGGAAGCTGGCCCTACGCTGCCGCCCCGTTCAATCCGCGTGGACCGTAACCGGCACGGCCGGCTCTCGACGAAGCTCCTCTCCCTGATTCATTTCGATCACGACATGCCGCAGGCCCGTTCCATGCCTTGGCCCCTGGTCGCGGTGCTGGCGGTAGCAGGCGGCATCCTGACCTTCTCCCTAGTGGCGGGCTGGCTCGGAACGCTCGTGGCAGCCTCCGGCGGGTTAGTCGCATCCATCGTTTGCGCCCGCTTCCTATTTGGCTGGCAGCGCACCCGTTACGCCGATGCCGTCTTCCAGCAAATTCCGGACGCGCTGGGGCTGATGGTGCGCGCCATCCGCGCCGGACTGCCGCTGGCCGAGGCATTACGTGGCGTCGCGCGCGAGATTTCCTCCCCCACGCGGGAGGAATTCGTCCGCGTTTCCGGAGAGATGGCGATCGGGCGCCCCGTCGAGGAAGCACTGGCCGGTCTATCGGCACGCACTGGCGTGAAGGAATACGCCTTCCTAGCCGTCACGCTCGGCCTGCAGTCGCAGACCGGCGGCAGCTTGGCTGAGACGCTCGACAACCTCGCCGATCTCGTCCGCAAGCGCGTCGCCATGGCCAAGCGTGCCCGCGCCCTGGCGGCGGAGGCGAACATGCAGGCGGGCATGTTGGTGGTTCTTCCCTTCATTGCGGCGCTGGCGATGTCGGCCATTCAGCCTTTTTACATCGAAACTTTCACGCAGAATCCGACAGGGCGGATCATGGCGGGGGTAGGCCTGTTCATGATGCTGCTGGGTCTGCTGACTATCCGCTGGTTGATTCGCCAGGCCGGGAGGGGTTGAGCCGGTGACGACAGCCAACATGCCGCTGATGGTTGCAGCGATTGGGGCTGCCGTGTGTCTCGCCATGCTGGCGGCCCTGCTCCTGGGCCGCGCGGCAGAAGACCGCGATCTGTCGGTGCATTTGCGACGTGTGGTGCGGGATTCCAAGCCGGGTTTGGTGAAGCCGTCCGGTATGCATCTTGGTTGGACTATGCTCAGCCCGGTCATGTGGCTCGGTCGGGCTCTGCGGAACTCAGCCTTCGTATCGGATAAGGACGCGGCGGAGTTGCAGCGCGCGGCCGCGGCTGCAGGCCTCGATTCGCGCACGGCGGTGCCAATGCTGATCGGCATTAAAGCCACCTTATTGGTGTTGCTGCCCGCAGGCAGCCTTTTTTATATCGGAATGAGCGGCCTCGAGGCGCTGCAGGGTTCTATGCTCCTGGCGGGTTCCCTGTGCTTAGGGATCCTGTTACCGAACTGGGCCGTCTCCCTGCTCCGGCGCCCCTTCCAGAACCGCCTGCGATTGGGTCTGCCCGATGCCCTGGACCTCCTGGTGGTGGCCGCCGAGGCCGGGCTTGGGCTGGAGACGGCGGTGGATCGGGTGGCGCGCGAAATGCAAAACTCCAACACAGGAATCGCACTCGAGTTCAGCATTCTTGTGCAGGAATTGCGCATGCTACCGGATAGGAGCATGGCTCTTGAGCGAATGGGGGAACGGACGGGGATGGAGGGTTTTAGGCGTCTCGGCGCGACGCTTTCCCAAACGCTGCGCTACGGCACACCACTGGCGCAGGCTCTGCGCGTGCTTTCTGCTGAGATGCGGCAGGAGCGTATGCTTCGTATCGAGGAGAAAGCCATCCGCCTGCCAGCGCTTCTGGTCGGCCCGCTCATTCTGTTCATCCTGCCGGCCCTATTCATTGCCCTGATCGGTCCATCAGTGCTGGAGATCGGTAGACAGTTCTCGGGATCCCCTTGATGAGCCGCTGGACTGTCCTTCTACTCGTGCTGGCGGGATGTGTGGGATCCGGACCAGGTGGCATCACGCAGCATGACAACGATGCGCGACTTCGGGTTGCCGCCGCTGCAGAGGCGTCTGGTCAGACCGATGTGGCGCTCTCCATGCTTGCCTCGGCGGCAGCTGCAGCACCGGGCGACACGGTCGTGCAATCCCGTTACGCCGCTGCCCTTCTGCGCGCTGGAGAGATAGGCCGGGCTGAGGAAATCCTAACGCGAGCCTTGCGCCGCAACCCAGATGCTGGCCCACTTCTTGAGGGACTTGGCCGAGTACGGCTGCGTGCCGGCGCTGCCCAGGAAGCGGTTGCGCTATTCGATCAAGTGCTCGCTCGAGAACCGAACTCGGCTTTGGCATTATCTGGGCGTGGTATCGGACTGGATTTGCAGGGGCAGCATGCCGACGCACTTGCCAGCCATCGCATGGCGTTTGCCCGGTCGCCGGACGACATCGGCATTGCCAATAATCTGGCGGTATCCCTAATGCTGGCCGGGCGCCTTGAGGAGGCAGAAGCGCTTTTGGCTCCGTTGGCCCGAAGGCCCGGCGTGCCTGCGCGGGTCACGCTGAATTTAGCGATGGTCCGTGTAGCCCGGGGCGACCGCATCGGAGCGGAGACATTGGTCGACAGAAATGTAATCGTTGATCGCCTTCTGCCTTGGTCGGACGCTCTCAAAGTACCTTGATACGGATCGCGACGCTGGCACAGGGGCCCTCAGTGCTGCCCTGCACAATTTTGTGCCTTGCTCCCGCTATCGCGCAGTTCTGGAGCTTACGGGCGCGTAGTTTATCGTCCGACCTGGGAGCGGTGCCGGGGTGAGCCTGAGGAAGATGGAGCTATGACGCGGGACCTGTGACAGGATCTGCAATAGGGCAGGAGGCACCCACTATGGACGATCATGTCTACAAGCTCGTGGAGTTGGTCGGAACCTCGGAGGAGAGCGTCGCGGACGCGATCGACACTGCAATTAAACGAGCCAGTGCGACGGTGAGGAACATCCGATGGTTTGAGGTGGTCCAGGTCCGGGGCGAAGTGGTGAACGGAGAGGTCGGACGCTACCAGGTGACCCTTAAAGTGGGCTTCACGCTGGACGAGCCGTCACTGCGGACTGAATGATGCTTTAGCCGTAGACCATCAGCACTCCGGCGTTCTTTTACCGGCAACGGTAGGATCCCAGTCAGGAGACGCGCCATGCCCAGGATCGTCTGGCTTACTGGGCTAGTACCAGCCCTTACCCTATCCCTTGCCGCATGCACGCAGAACTCGGCACCGTCCGGCCAAGCCGTTCCCACCACGCCTCAGGACAGGCTGTACGCCTGCCAGATGAAGGGCGCTGAGGCGGAGGACCGGGTGTACGGGCCACTGGGCGACCTCAGCGTTGACAGCGCGCTCGTCAGGGCACGGGTCACAGATGACTGTCTCAAGGGCAGGCCCAGCCCGGTCATCATCGGGACCCCAGGACTCGGATAGTCGGCGCATGCTGACACCGCTCGCCACGACCGCCCGCGGCATTGCGCGCCCTCAAGCGAAGCGCCTCTTAAATCCCGTTTTACCTTACCGTGGTCTGATCGAGATACGAGAGGGCCATCGGTAATTCGATCCGCGCATGGTGGGGGTTACGGCCTGGGCTGGTGTGGTCTGCGAAAGCAGCCACGCCAGCCCTCCTCGGGAGCAGCCGGCCGGTGGTGCCTGCCAGCCTGACCGGCCGGCTGCTTGCCCGTGACCTTCAAGCGTGCATTCGATCAATGCGGCGCACTCAGGCTCTATGGCGGGTGTCAGGCGAAAGCGGTAGCTACGTACTCACCACCAAGCACCTCAGTGCGTACCTGCACCCGCGGCTCAGGCGCCGGCATTGAAAGCTCCAGCAAGGCCGCGGTGTTGTGCAGGATGGCGGCAGACTGATTGTCGCCCCGCTCGGAGGCGTATTCGGACAGGCACTGCAAAATAGCCAGAACAGACCGCAGTTCGGTCTCGAAGGTCCGCTCGGTGGTTTCGCGTGGCGACATTCTGTGGCTCTCGCTGCAGGTGTGCTGCCGGTCCGCCGCACACGTTTTTTGTGTGCAACATTTCTCATCCGGTGACCGGGTTTGCAAAGCTAAAGAAACGGTCTGTCTGCTCGCCTAGGAGCCGGACTGACCACGGTAGATAAGGGTGAGGCTGTAACAGCTTGATACACCCCAGTTCTCATCACTGATGCATGAATGTCACAGTCACCGACCGTCCTTCGTTTCCGAGATGCAATCGGTTGAGATTGGTTTTGCGGCTCCGGAACTAATTGTAGGTCGCCACCGGAACGTTAATAGTGCGTCAAGACTGAGGACACTGATGTATGGCTCGTAACGCACTGTTCGTCGCCAAGGCCATTCAAGCCGCGCTGCACGAAGGCTTGGAACTTCATCTCGACGGCATTATTGATCCCTCGGTCCGCTCGGCAGAAATCCGGGCTACCTGCGGACGTATCGCTGACTACTTGGTCTCCGCACCCCTGCCGATCGCCGATGACGAACTGGCCGCTCACCGAGCCCTGATCGCCGCTACCTTGCAGGCCGCTGAACGTCAGCTCCGTGCGAATATGGTGGATGCCTGATCTGGCCCAGTAGCTGCGTTGAGGTAGTGCAATGACCAGGGGCGAATGCCCAGAGTTCCAGCCGACGCCAAGTGCAACCCATGTTAACGCTCAACCGTTGGTAGCGCGGCGCTGTTACGCTACGCCGTTCCCACCTGACTAGCGTCCGCTCTTAGGGGTGGGCGGAGGCTAGCCGCCCCTCCCTACTCATCCCAGCCGCGTACCTTGCTGCTCCTTACTTCGAGGAGGCGGTTAGGCCGGGTAGAGGCGGAGGAGCGCTTCGCCCAGTCGCTCTGGAGGCTGCCGGCGTGGAGTTCATTGCAGAGAAGCGTAGAGGGGGGTGGAGTGATCCTGCGCGACGGCCTGCGCTGCCAACTGCCGGTGCGGGCGGCCGACCTCGCGTAGGGGCGCAGCAGGCTTCAATTCGGTGCGGGCGCTTCCGAAGCTCGCCCGACCTCACGGCGGCTATGAAAGAGGCGGCATCTTCCTTCCATCGCGGTGTCACAGGCAGGTGGGGAAGGCTCTTCCCGCCAATGCGGCAGTTGTCGATTTCTACGATGCTCGCGGTGAACTCGTCATCGCACCTCATTGGCAGAAGGAAAGTCTCGTTCTGCGATGCGCCGGGCATTATGTTTCCAGCGTTGAAGCCACGCCTCTCGGTCCTACCGCGCCACCCAAATTCGATGGTGCCACTGAGGAAGTCCAAGCGCTGGGCAAGCTGGTTGCCTAGAGTAAGAGTGAAGTCGCAACTGTAGGACTTGGACTGCGCGACGCCCGACACCGAGAGACCTCTTGAGGGTAGGTCCTGCCCGGACGCCTGATGGGCGAAGGTCAGAAGAAGCGCGAATGTGGCAATTCCGCGCATGGCGGCTACTGGTCCCTTCCAAGCCGGCGTCTATGCCGTGCCCCTGCAGACTAAATGGACCAGGAGCCTGACGCTGACTAGCCGCTTATCTGGAGGAGCCAGCGGGCGGCGTCTCATGTTGGAGCCTGCTAGCTGGCGGTTCTAAAGGAACGAAGCTTCGCGAAAGCAGGCGATCCCTTCTCGTGCAGCGCAATTGTGCCATGGTAGCTCAGATCGTCACGGATGAACCGCACAAGACGGGTGAGGTCGCGGTAGGCGCGCACACCAGCGCCGCGGAACAGGCCAATGGCGACAAAACCGCGACGCCAACTCGGCAGCAGGTAGGGGACATGCTCCACCCCACCAGCCTCGTCGCGCCGGGCCACGATGAGCACGTTCTCAATGCGCCCGCCAGCTTGGAAGCAGGTTCGGATGTCGGCCTCCTGCATCATCCCTGCCAAAGGCCACCCTCTTCATTGGCAGCCTCATGTAGGAAGCAGGCAGGCATTTTCAGTTCCGCACGTCACCTCCTCCTAGCGTACAGTACCGCGAGAAGCTCGGTGAGCAGCCCGTCAGCCTGGCTGAGATTGTTCTGGCGAGCAAATAAGGCAAGGTCGTGCGCGGCTACTACGAACAAGGTCAAATCAGGTTCGTTGCGCCTTGGAGCTGCTTCGTCGCCATTGGCTGGGTCTGCGGTCATCGGGCGATCTGACCTTTTGTTAATGTTTTTAGCGCGCGGTTAGGACACCGTGCATAATTACAGACCAGTCCAAGTGGTGCGGCATCACAAAAGGTTTCGCCTCATCGACAGCCAAGAACTGCCTCGGTTCCTCTGCGTTCGGGACCTCCGATCAGAGCACGGGAAGGAAGTCATGCAAGATGGGCTGAATGCACCGGGCGACGATAGCCTTTCGCTAGTAGTCGCCGAAGCACTGAAGAGGATGCTCACTGGCAGGGAGCCAGCCCAAGCTCCGGCAGAACTTCTGCAGACATTGCGGTGGCAATTGGCGAAGGTCCTTGCCGAGGCGCCGATGACGGGTGGCGACGTAGCGGAGATTGACCTGCGCGCTCGCCTAGCTTGCGTGTTCGAGCAGGAAATCAGCAAGCAGGAAGCGCTCGCCGGATCGACGAGCACAGGTTCGCACCCTGCCCTGGGCTATGAGGAGAGGCGCCGGTGGCCGCGTTACCAGGTCCACTTGCGCGCGCAGCTCCTATCGGGTGCAGGTTCCTTCGATTGCACCGTCATCGACCTGTCCGAAGGGGGAGCTCAGATCGATGTTGCCGAGTCTATCCCCCTCTCAGCGATTGCCGTTCTGAATATCGAGGACGGCGCAACCTATGTTGCGCGGCGCCGATGGGTGAACGGCACCCGGGCAGGGTTCGAGTTCACCGGAGCACCTTTGGTGTCCGGCGGGCCATAACGAGCCAACCGAGCACGACCGGGATCAGCGTGCTCGGCCCGTCAACGGCATCGATGAGCGGGATGCTCTACTGTGCCCGCTCAGTTCTTTGCTTCACCAGGTCGGGGACCACGCTGCATCTCACCGATAGCGAAGAGGATGTCAGCCCACGTTCCCGCGCCGGCCTCATCACCCAGGTCCACCAGCTCCTGCATGCGCCGGCTGGCCGCCGCGGATGCCTCCGCCCCGTGCTTATCGATCAGGATCTTCGCAGCCCGGTAGCTGTCGATCCCCACCTCGTAGCGGGCGAGGCGGACAGCATCCTCGTCACCGCTCATCCGCCCTGCCCCCGCGCGGCATCGAGCGACAGCATCAGCGCCTCGCTGGCAGCCTCACCACCATCGATCATGGCGGCCCGGCCAGCGGCCCACGTCATGACCGCCACAGCCACCTCTCGCTCGTGCCAGCCAGCGTCCTGCGCCTCGGCCATGATAGAAGCCAAGGCGGGGGCGAGCGCCTCACCACACAGGGAGAAGCGCCGTCCAGGGTGGACGTCCATGGACGGTGGTGGACGGATCGGGATTGCGCGGCTGGCCATGTCCTGATGCTGCCAAATCGCCGGCCGCGCCGTAACCACCTCTGTCGGCCGAGATGCCCTCTGAGGCTTGCTCCGCTTGGCTCATCTCGCGAGCCAGTAGCAGTAGCGCCCTGCGCTTGTCGGCCGGCAGCTGGTCCCAGTGGCGCAGCAGTTCCATGCGGCCAACCACCCCGGGGCTGGGCGGCCCATGCAAGGCCTTGTCGATCCATTGGCCGACCACGCCAGCCGCAGGGTGCTGGAACACCTCGGCCGGTTCAATCCTGGCATCGAGGGGATTGGGGCGGCCGTCGAAGGGGGTGGGAGGCAGGGGCATGGCGACGAACATTCTAGCAACCAAATGAGTTCACGGCCAACCGCAATTGACCTTGCCGCGGCTCAGAACTGTCCTTCGGACACCTGCTTGCCCAGTGCTGCGACCGTGGCACGATGGCTTATGATTCGCACGCGATGCCTCGGCCTCTCGCTCCTCCTTGCTCTCGCTCTTCTCGTCCCGCTCTCCGCCTGGGCCGCCGAGCTGACCGGTAGGGTGGTCGGTCTCGCTGACGGTGATACCCTCACCCTGCTCACACCAGAGCGCCGCCAAGTCCGGGTCCGCCTCGGCGAGATCGACACGCCCGAGAGCCGACAGCCCTACGGTTCGCGGGCGCAGCAGGCTCTCTCCGAGCTAGTGTTTGGCAAGGAGGCGCGGGTGGTGGTGCAGGACACTGATCGCTACGGCCGGACGGTCGGGCGGGTTTATGCCGGCTCGGTAGATGTAAATGCAGAGATGGTCCGCCAGGGCGCGGCCTGGGTCTATCGGCAGTACAGCCGGGATGCCTCGCTGCTGCAGCTTGAGGCTGAGGCGAAGGCGGCTCGACGCGGGCTCTGGGCGCTACCTGAGGCGGAGAGGACGCCGCCGTGGGAGTGGCGAGCGGCTGAGCGTAGTGGTGGTGCCAGGCCAACCGAAGCCCCGCCGGCTGTCGCTCCCCAGCGATCCACGCCGGCAGCCTCCAGCGGCTTCAGCTGCGGCGGGAAGCAGTACTGCCGGGAGATGACCAGCTGCGCTGAGGCCCGGTTCTACCTCAACCAGTGCGGGCTCTCGCGGCTGGATGGGGATCGGGATGGGGTACCGTGTGAGACGCTCTGTCGGTAAGTGACGGCCGCTCTGTTAAGCATAACTGAGGTGTTGAAGCGTCTCGCCCGGCACTCGCGACCCGATCGGCTCAAGATTCATCGCGGGCAACGTGGTGACACTGGATTGCAGACCGAGGTCGACGCCCTCAAGGCTGCGATCGCTGAACTACTCCGCCTGCTGCTTACGGCTACCGTTTACCAAGTCGGCCTTGAACAACCAGCGACCTGTTGATCTGAGGCAGGAAAGCTCGGGATTTGGGCTGCTGAAACTGCAAGGTTTGATTGGAATAAGCGGCAAGGCCTGCGATTCTGCCGGCCATGAAGCACCGTTCCCGCCCGGCTGAGCAGGACGACCTGCTACGGCCGCGCCTGGTCGACATGATCGATGGTCGGCATGAGCTGGTCCGGCTGGCCGCTTTGATCGACTGGTCCTGGTTCGAGCGGGAGTGGGCCGGCTTCTTCCCCGCCGGTGAGGGACGGCCCGCCACCCACCCGCGCCTGGTGGCGGGGCTGATGTACCTGCAGCATGCCTATGGCCTCTCCGACGACGCGGTCGTCGCCCGCTGGGTGGAGAACCCGTACCTCCAGCACTTCACCGGCGAGACCTTTTTCCAGCATCGGGCTCCCATCCACCCCTCTTCCCTCAGCCGCTGGCGCAACCGTATCGGTGAGGAAGGCGTGGAGTGGCTGCTGACCAAGACCATCGAGGCGGCCTGTGCCTCGGGCGCCGTGTCGGAACGCAGCCTGGCTGAGATCGCGGTGGACACCACGGTGATGGAGAGGGCCATCGCGCATCCGACCGACAGCCGCCTCTACGAGAGGGCGCGCCGCTCGCTGGTGGCACTGGCAGGGAAGGCCGGGATCGCCCTGCGGCAGACCTACAACCGCCTGGCCCCGCGCCTGGCCGGCAGGGTCGGACGTCACGCCCATGCCCGCCCGTTCCGACGCATGCGCAAGGCACTGCGCAGGCTGAAGGGCTACACGGGACGCGTCTTGCGCGACATCGGCCGCAAGCTCGGCGCCGTTCCCGCAGGGCTTCTGCGGACGCGCATCGAGCAACGCATGACCCTTGTCGCCCGCCTGGACGTTGGTGCATCGATCGGAGCGTTGGACGCATCTCTCCCAGGAGCCCTGGCGATCAGGTGGTGCGCACATACTCCGGGCGACCCAGGTTTAGCATGCGGTTCAGCACCTCGGCCGCGAGGGCCACCTCGGTCGCTTGCCGTCTGTCCGTTTGCGAGCGCAGGCCATCTCCGATGACGCGCTTCCAACGCGACACGTCAGCCTCGACCAGAGCACGCCAGTTGTAGCCAGACGCTCTCTGCCAGCCCATGCGGCCGCGCTCGGCAATGGTCTGCAGGTGGCGATCACGCGCTGTTGGGTCAGTCTCAG
>NZ_JONP01000050.1 GCF_000711725.1 Roseomonas aerilata DSM 19363
ACCTATGTCGGCTTCGAGGACATGCGGGACGGCGACTACGACTACAACGACCTCATCTTCGCCTTCTCCCCTGTCGTGGCGACGCCCGCCCCGGTGCCGGAGCCGGCGAGCCTGGCGCTCTTCGGAATGGGCCTGCTCGGGATGGGCTTCATCCGCCAGCGCAAGAACAAGAAGCCGGTTGCCTGAACCAGGGCTCGGCAGGTGGCGCTGGGCCGCTTGCTCATGACACGACAAAGGCCGGGCGCTCACGCGCCCGGCTTTCCTGTGCGCTCCCTGACCTAGGAGGTCGATGCCCGTGCAACGCACGCCGGACCAGTTCATTGAGATCCTGCGAGAGACCATTGTCTCACTCGTCCGTCGCGACGGACCCGACCTCACCGCACGGCAGCTCGGCGTCTTCTTGACCGTCTACCTCGGTGAAGGGCCACATACCGTGCGCGGCCTGGCCTCGGGGCTGGATGTCTCCAAGCCCGCGATCACCCGCGCGCTGGACCGCCTCGGCGAGTTCGACTTCGCTCGTCGCAAGACCGATCCCAAAGACCGCCGCTCCGTGCTCGTGCAGCCCACCGCCAAAGGCTCTGCCCTGCTGCGCGAAATCAGCGCCACCATGGCGGAGGCTGCCACCGTCTTCCAGGAAGGCACGACAGCACCAACAGCACGGCAGCGAGCGAGCAGTTCGTAGGGGCTGCAGAGATCGCTCCCATCACTCCTGATCAGCGTTGAGGGGGAATGGCTGGGTGTTCGCCTCCGGTCTGCCCCTTAACGCATAGACCAGTAGCCATCGGCCGCAATGGCAAAGCCGAGCGACTGACCGCCCCGGATGAAGGCGATAATCCCAATCGGGTTCCCGTGTGCGTCCAGGAGGGCGCCCCCGGACGAGCCTGGGGAGATGAGAGCGGATGTCTGCAGCACGTTCACCCCTCGCTACCCTCCCCATACGGCGCCATTCTCCAGCGCACGTCTAAGGGGACGCCATGCCCAGTGACACTGGCAATGCTGAATGGCTCCGACAGGAAGCCAAGCGCCTAGAGCAGGAGCGAGCGGCGATAGCAGCGGCCATCGGGGAGGCTCATGGATGCAACCCACCAAGAAGAAATTGGTGGGGATGGGGCGTTAGTATCGACGTGTTCAGCGGTGTGCTCAGCCTCCACGCGGCGACTGACCAAATTAAGGCGCGCCTTGATCGTATCGACCGCAGGGCAGTGGCCCTTCAGCGACGCATCCGAGCCGACGAGAACGACTTACGCGCATTGTTGGACAGGCTGCGAACGGCGGGGCTGACCGACCTGCCGGAGCCGTCCTTTCCACGAGCGCTAGAGATATAATGTGGGTCAACACGATCGTCTGCCTGCAATGATCTACTGGACGAATCGACGACTCCGTAAACACCGCCCGGCGATCCGCGCCACCCTCGCGAGCCACGGCAAGCCTCCGCGCCCAGCCGAGGCGCTGACTTCGGCCGAGGTTAAGCGCCTGCTGGCGAGATGCGGGGGTGACATGGCAAGACTGCGCGACAAGTCTCTCCTTCTGGTGGGCTTCACGGGGGCGCTGCAGTGCTCTGCGCTGGTCGGGAGCAATCGGGAGTACCGGCGGTTTACAAGCGAGGGCAGGACGGTGCTCATCCCGCGCGCCAATGGCGACCAGGAGGGAGACGGGTGACGGTGGGTATCTCCCGCGGGCTGAACCCGCTCTCCTGACCGGTGCAGGTGGTGCAGTCCAGCTCAAGCGGAGCCGCATGGAGTGCGGACCGGTGCCGGCGCTGAGCGCAGGCGGGGCACTGGAGGAGCGCCTCAGCTCGCAGGGCGTGTGGCGAATCCTCAGGCGCCGGGTGGAGTTGGGGAACTCACCGTGGACGAGCGCGAACAGTTCCGGTCATCCAGCACTACGCCGTGCCCGAGGAAACGGAGGCTGGTGAAGCGAAGCTCCATTGGCGGCGCAGTCGGCGACGAGCCCCGCGAGAACCTCCTTCATTGCATGTCCGGCATGGCGTGGAACAGGGTAGGGTGGGCGGAGAACTGGTTCCGCTCGGGCGAGAAATGCGAGCGGCATAACCGTCCATTCACCCGAAGGCCTCATCGTCGAAGCGCAGTGTCAGGATCAGCGGCACCTCGCTTATTGGGCGGGCAGGGCCAGCAGGGCGTCGAGCCCCTCGCTGTCAGCGAGGAGCGCCGCCTTCTCGGGACGGGTAAGGGCATCCAGCGCCTCCACCAGCGACGTGGCCGCCGCCACACGCGCGCGGCCCAGCACCAGCGAGGCTTCGAGCGCTCCGGGCCGCGCCTGGGCGGCTGGCGCCAGCATCGCGCGGTGCGCGGCCAAAAGCGCGGGATTGGAACGCAGGCGAGCCACTGCCTCGCCCTCAGGTGCCAGTGCCTCCCAGTCCTGGCGAAGGGCCACGGTGCGCGCAAGGATTGGCGGTGGGTCGCGCTCCTCCGGGATCAGCAGCAACCCGGCCCGGCGCAGCGCCTGCCCGACCGCCCGGCGCGCGGTCCAGGCCGCGAGCGGGATGGCCAGCGCCAACCCCAGAACGACCGGAGACATCCAGGCCGCGAGAAAAGGGGAGACAAGGAAGGCCGCGACGCCGAAGGCCAAGCCAAAGGCGGTGTGCCGCCAATAGAGGCGCGCCACCTGCCCGATCGGCAGGACGCCATCGTCCCGCACCTGAGCGGACCAGCCGGAATCCCGTCCCAGCAGGATTGAGACGACGTCGGTGGACTGAGTGAGCATGGTCACAGGTGCAAGCAACCCGGCGAGCACGGTTTCGATCAGCACGCTGGCCAGCGAGCGCAGCACCCCGCCATGCCCGCGACGCCACGCGCGGTCGGCCAGCATGGCGCCCCAGGCGAGCAGCTTGGGCACCAGCAGCAGGCCCATGGTGGCGATGAACACCCATTTCGCGCGCACGGGGTCGACCACCGGCCAGTTGGGGAACAGCGTGGGCCCGGTGGAGAAGTATTCCGGCAGGACGAAGCGCGCCTGAAGGGCCAGGAGGACGCCCGAGATCAGGAACAGCAGCCACAGCGGCGCCGTGATATAGGACCCGATCCCGACCAGGAGGTGCGAGCGCGAGATCGGGTGCAGCCCCCGTGCCGGCAGCACGGCGAGGTGCTGCAGGTTGCCCTGGCACCAGCGCCGGTCGCGGATCGCGAGGTCGGACAGGGCCGGCGGGCTTTCCTCGTAGCTGCCTGGCAGGGCTGGGACGAAATGGATGCCCCAACCACGACGCCGCATCAGCGCAGCCTCCACGAAGTCGTGGCTCATTACCGTGCCGCCGAAAGGCTTGCGGCCGGGCAGGTGGGGCAACCCCGCCGCGCTCGCGAAGGCCTCCGTGCGGATCATGGCGTTGTGGCCCCAGTAGTTGCCCTCCGCCCCGTGCCAGAAGGCGATGCCGTGCGCGATCACTGGCCCGTAGAGGCGGCCCGCGAACTGCTGCATGCGGGCAAAGAGCGAGCGGCCGTTCACGATTACCGGCAGGCTCTGAATCAGACCCACGCGCGGATGTGCCTCCATGGCGGCGGCAAGGCGCACCAGGGCTTCGGCGGACATCACGCTGTCCGCGTCCAGGATCAGGAACTGGGGGTAGGCCCCGCCGTGGCGGCGCACCCAGTCCGCGATGTTGCCGGCCTTGCGGTCGGTGTTCTTCGCGCGGCGGCGATAGAAGATCCGTTCCCCGCCGCCCGTACGGGCGCGGAGCGCGAGAAAGGCTTCCTCCTCCCGCGCCCAGGCGTCGGGATCGGTGGTGTCGCTCAGGATGAACAGGTCGAAGCCATCCGCGCGGCCGGCGCCGCGCAGCGCCTCGAGCATCGCCTCCAGCCCTGCCAGCACGCGGCGAGGGTCCTCGTTGTAGACGGGCATCAGCAGCGCCGTGCGCGAGGCCGGCGCGGGCAACGGCGCCGCGGGGTCGATCCCCAGCGCCCATCCCCCACCTGAGACGACGCTGAGCACGCCGCAAAGGCTGCTGACAAAGGACAGTGCGATCCAGCCGAACAGCGGCACGAAGAGCGCGAGCACGAGCGCGCCGGGCGTGAGCACGGAATCGACGCCGAAGACCAGCGCCATCTCCCGCGCGCCAAAGGCCGTCAGCAGCAGCGCGGCGCCGAATACCGCGAGGCGTCGCCAGCCCATGCCGCGCGGCCCGGTGCCGGGCGCGAGCACGGACCTAGGCGCCTCGCGGAAATCCTGCACGGGCATGGCAAGTGGAGCATCGGGGGGCATGGCGGCCAGCGGCGGCGCGCCGGCCTCCCGGGGGGTCAAGGTGTCCAGCGGAAGAGCCATGTCTCGCTCAGCGGTCCCTCGTCATCCTTTAGCCGGGCCCAAAGCTCGACCAGCTTCTCGTTGCCCGGCACGAGCTCGAAGGAAAGGCGCCAGCCTCCCGTCTCCGGGTTCCGCTGCACCACCACGTTCTCGATCTTCCCGGCGCTCGCCGATACCTCGGCGGCCGGCTGTGCGCCCCCGGCCAGGGCCGCAAGGCGCCCGCCTGCTGCCTCGAGCACAAAGAGCCGCGTACCTTGCGGCTGCGGCTTGCCGCCCTGCCGGGCCTCCTGGAACTGCGCGGGCGCCGGGCGGCCGCCCGCCGCGAAGGCCGCCGCCGAGGCCCAGTGAAGGCGATAGACGTAGCTGTACTCCTGCCCGGGCCGCAGCGGGGCCTTGGGGCGCCAGAAGGCGGCGATGTTGTCATGGATCTCCTCCCTGGTCGGGATCTCCACCAAGTGCACCGCGCCCTCGCCCCAGTCCCCAATCGGTTCCACCCAGGCACCTGGGCGCCGCTCGTAGCGCGCCTCGAGGTCGTTGTAGTCATTGAAAGCACGGCGGCGCTGCATCAAGCCGAAGGCGCGCGGATTGGCATCGGCAAAGACGCTGACCTGCAACTCGCGCGGGTTGGCCAGCGGCCGCCAGATCGCCTCGCCCCGGCCGGTGGAGAGCATCAGGCCGTCAGAGTCGTGCACGGCGGTGCGGTAGTCGTCGATGCCGAGGCGGTCCAGCGGGGAAAGAAGGAACATGCTGGTCAGGGGGGCGATGCCCACGGTGCCCATCTCGGCGCGCGGGTACAGACGGCATTCCACGTCAAACACCGTCTCCTCCCCCGGGCGTATGGTGAAGCGGAAGGCGCCCGTCGTGCTCCGGCTATCCAGCAGCGCGTGCACGACCGCCGAAGTGCCTCCCTCCTGTGGCCGCTGCAGCCAGAAGGCGCGAAATACCGGAAACTCCTCACCCGAGGGCTCGGCGGTGGCGATCGCCAGCCCGCGGGCGGAGAGCCCGTAGATGTGCCCCTTGCCCACAGCCCGGAAATAGGAGGCGCCGACAAAGGCCGCCACCTCGTCGAAATGGTCAGCGCGGTTCATCGGGTGGGTCAGGCGGAAGCCCGCGAAGCCGAGATCGCCCGTCGGTTTCCCGCCGACCTCGGAGAGGGTGAAGGCAGCGGGGTCGTAGGCGATGGGGCTCGCCTGGCCCTCCGCAACCTCGAACAGGTCAACCTTCTGCTTGAACAGGAAGCCGCGGTGGAAGGGTTGCATCTGGAAGGGAAGGTTCCGGTCGCGCCACAGCGCGCGCTGCGCGTCGTAGCGGATCGTGCGGTACTGGTCGTACCCGAGGTCGGAGAGAGGACCGGGCAGGCGCTCATCCGGCGCGGTGAAGGGCTTCGAGGCAAGCTCGCGCGCCATCTCGCGCACGGTGGTGTCGTCGAAAGGGCGCGCCGGCACGTCGGCGGCGTTGGCGACCCGGATGGTCGCCGGCGTGGCACTGGGAAGCAGCCCTGCCATGGCAAGGCCTTTCAGGATGGCGCGGCGGTTCAAGTAGTTCTCCAGGTCCGGGTGGCTTGCGGTGCGGGCCTCACGCCCTAGAAAGGCGCGCGGCCGGATTGGTTTCCACGGAGGAAGCGCACCGCGTTTCACCTGATGCGCGCAGAAGAGCCAATGCTCAGGCCCCTCCCGGCCGTCCCGCCGCTCCTGCGTGGATAAGTTCGTGGGCGGGTGAGGGGCGGCTGAGATGGTCTGCGTGGACCGCTGTTCGGCCGAGGTGGCCGAAAGGCGAGACCGTACGGTCCGGGGCTTCCGGTACCGCACCTCTGCGGGTGACCGTGGTGCATGGATCGGGCTTGGGCCCAAGGTAGGGTAGAATTAGGACAGGGCGTCCCGATCAGCGACAGAGACACCGCGCCTGCGCTTCAAAGCGAATAGGGATCGGCGCCACCGGATCCCGAGATAGCGGCATCGGATGGTGAATTGGGCCGAGTATGAAGCGGGCCTGCGCGCTCCTGGCAGCCTGACGGTGTGGTTCACCCAGGAGGCCGTCGAGGGATGGCGGGCGGCACCTCGGACTACTAGCGGTGGGCAATTGTCCTATTCGGACCTGTCTATCGCCACGGCGCTCACCCTGCGTGCCGTGTTCCATCTGATGCTGCGCAAGACACAGGGACTGACCGCCTCAATTCCGCAGTTGCTTGACTCGATCTCGCCCAGCCCGACCATACGACCTCGAACCGCCGTGCTGAGACGCTCGAGGTGCCGCGGCCACGCGGCGGGCAAACGCCTGTGCGCCTGCTGGTGGACAGCCCGGGATTGAAGCTCTGCGAGGCCCGGCGAGTGGCTGACGGAGGAGCACGGGACACGACGGCGCCGGTCGTGGCGCAAATTGCAGCTTGCCACCGGCGCCGACACGGGGCGGATCGTCGCGTCGGTGCTGACGGGCCACGATCCCGATGATGGCGGGCAGATCGGCCCCCTGCTCGAGAGAGTGGACGGACCTGCCGCGTCCTTCACCGCTGATGGAGCTTACGACCGCGTCGACGTCGATGCCGAGGTTACGGCACGTTGTCCCAAGACGCAGACCACCGTGCCGCCCCGATCGCCCCAATCAAGCGCCGTCACAAGTGCGTCGGTCGAGACCGCCGCAAGCACGCGTGACCGCCACCTGCGGACTATTACCGGGCGCGGCCATATGAGCTGGCAGAGATCGTCTGGTTGAAGCTGACGTGCCCTGATCGAGGCCGGTGTATCGCGCTGGAAGCGCGTCGGTGACGGTCCGCGCTCGCAAGCAGACGAATGCCAGGCGACCGAGATGCCGTCGCTGTCAGTGTGCTGAGTTGCATGCTTGAGCTTGGACGCCAAGAGTGTGTTCGGCTCGCGTGACCGTAGATCCAACCACGGCCTCCCATGCCCTCATACTGATCCAGGCGGCGCAGTCCCGAAGAACACGTCTACACAACCCCATAGCCCTGAAGTCACTGCTAACGCCAAGCAGGACGGCCTAAGTTCACATCTCGACCGCTGGTCAGCGCACCGCCCGCAGCGCCTGCTGCGCCACCAATCAGGGCACCAGTTCCGACGCTGCCGCCGGTGAGTGCACTCACGCCAGCTCCTGCACCCGCGCCCACAAGGCCGCCCGATACTGCACGGTCGCCAGTGCTGGCTCCACATCCGCTAAGACCCCATTTGAGAATTGCTACAGGTTAGGATGAGCAACGCGGCGCAGCAGGAGTGCGCCCAGGCCGAGATGATCATAGCGTCGGACACGTCTAGGCGCTTTTCGTCCGTGTCCACAGCCACGTGGCGCTTGCGCCCCTTGGTCCGCTTGGCTGCGTCGTAGCGACGCGTCCTAGACCAGATGTCCGTCCAAGGCGGGCCACCCCGCCTCAGACGGACATCTGGTCTAGAGACAGCGCATGAGTGACGGCCACTTCAGCATCGTCGTGGAAGCGCCCGCTCAGCGCCTCCATCGCCTGGGCATACTGCACCATCCGAGCGCGATGGCCCGGCATGTCGTCACCGGCAAACAGGAATGTGAGCGCCCCGATAAAGCCCGCCTCCCGCTCGGTCTTTGCACTGATCCGCTGCGCCTGCTCCAGCAGCGCTCGACCCTGCGGCAGGGCGTTGGGTGGCGGCGGGCTGAAGGGGTTGCGCAGCAGCGCCAGCGCCCGGCCCCAGTCGCCCATGACGCAGACCGGGTCACACTCCAGCACTCGGCGGTGTGCCTGGTCAGCGGCCTGGTAGCAGAAGGAGTGCTGCAGCTTCATCGCGTCGTCGAAGGCGGCCTGTGCCTCGGGTGTGCAACTGACCGGGACTTGGAGCGAGCCAAGCGCGGCCGGCGACGGCGGCGCTCCACCGTGATTGTGGTCGTGGTGCTGTTGCTGAGCTTGCGCGGAGCCAAGCGCGAGGCCAAAAGCGACCGCCCAGCAGTCAACTACCAGGTATGATGCCATGGTTTCCTCCCCGCCGGGGAGCCGCGTAAACCGGGAACCCCGGCACGCGCAGAATACGTTTTCTGTGTGGGTTGCGGAAGCGCTGCATACGGCCTCCCTGCGCACCCACCGGGCGGAGTACGGGGCCTTATCCAGATCGCAGGATGCGCGGCCCGCCGGAAGCGACGTCCGCGTACCCGCAAGGAGCAGCCGGCACCGCGCCACCACGGTACGGGAAGCTTCGATGAGCTGGCCCGGCCACGCAATCTCGGCAATGGAAGCCTGCACTGAGGGCGAGACAACTTACATTCTACCAGGCACGCAACTCGGCTATCGCTGCCAGCAGTCGCAGCTGCGACTGCTGGCAGCGACTACAGCTTCGATCGACCGCTGGATGCGCTGCCTCATGCTCCGCCCGCCCGGTGGTCAGCCCCGCTTTGGACCCGCCTCGCCCCAGATGCTCTTCGTCGGGTTGTTGCGCCAGAGTTCGGCGGGTCGGAGGCAGCCGAGGACGACGTCCGCCGGGCGGTGGCGGGTTTGGCGCATGACCTGGGCGAGGTCGGTCCCGGCCTCACCGGCGGCGGTGGCGAGCCCCGCGCGCAGCGAGTGCCCCGAGAAGCGCTCCCAGCCCTCCAGCCCCTCCTCTTGCGCCGCCCCCTTCACCAGCCGCCACACCGCCTTGTCCGACAGGCACTGGCCGGTGAGCCGCCCGGCCTTGCTCATGCCGGCAAAGAGCGGCCTCTCCTCATCCGAGGCCCCGCCGGACGGCAGCCCACGCACTCCACCTCAGGCTCCCAGCCGCCAATCAACCAGCCAACAGCCTATCTGACCCTGCCCCCGCTCGCCGATCCGGGCACCTCTGGCGCGAACGCTGACAGATCTCGGAGATCCGTCAGCACCAGACGCTGGCCTGCCCGAGCGAGCTCCTGCCGTAGCCGCAGGAGCTCGTCCCAATCGGGTCTGCAACGGGAGCCGTGCGTATAATCGGGCACAAGGTTCAGCGCTACGCAGCGGCCGCCGGCCGCGACAGCCCGGGCCGGACCTTACCAATCGGTGAGCTGTTGCCGCAGGACGGCCGCGCTATGCCCAGACGTCGAGGTTGAATGTCGCTGTACCCTCCTGGAGGAGCGAGGCCGTTGCGCCCGGGACGCCGTGCCCGTCCACCGAGATCCCTTCCACGTAGAGGTTCCGGTCCGTCGTGGCCGTGCCGCCCCAGGCGTCGTTGAGGAACGTCACGCCAACGGTGTGCTGACCCGACGTGAGGCCGGTGAGCAGCACGTCCTCTTGCGCCCTCGCAGCGTGGGACGCCGCCGCTGTGCGGACCTCGCCGACCTGCACACCGTCCAGACTGACCGTGTACTGCGCGTGCCCGAGCCAGGCGTCCTCGGAGAGGTGCAGCGTCACGGTGCCCGTCCCGATCGGAGACGCAGGCGCCGCGGAGCTGCCGAAGTCTGCCGAGGCCGTGCCGTTGCTGTAGAGGGCGTTGCCGACGGCCTGATCGACCCCGTCATAGCTCAGCGCGTTGAAGTAGAGATTCCGGTCCGTCGCTGCCGTCCCGCCCCAGGCATCATTGAGGAAAGTGACCTCGACCTTATGGGGCCCCGCGGCCCAGTCCCCCTTGAGGGTAAGCGTGTCCTCCTGACCGGCGGATCGCAGGGCAGAGGCTGTGAAGACGCTGCCGACCCCGGTGCCGTCCACGTTCACCGTGTACTGTGCGTCCCCCGCCCAGGCGTCCTGGGCGAGCTTCAGCATGAGCGTGTGTGCGCCGCTCCCGGCCGTTAGCGCGACGGCGGGCCTCACGGCCGGCGCTGCGACCGTAGCAGTGGCGGCCGAGGTTGCAGTCCCGGAGATCGGATCCCACTCTGCGGCCTGGGCAGCGTTCGGCGCGCCGAAGTCCTGCGTCACGAAGACCGCAGGCATTCCGTTGTAATCACCCTGGGCCAAGCCGATGCCGACCTCCTCGAAGTTCGCGCTGAGGATGTTCGCCCGGTGCCCGGAGCTGTTCATGAGGTTGGCGTGGAGCGTCTCCACGTCCACCCGGTCCAGCACGTCGGCGCCAGGGCCAGCAATGTAGGCAACGTTCTCGCCCCAAGCATTCGCCCCGTAGCCTGCGTTCGCTATCCTGTCGCCCGGCGCGCTGCCGCCCGCACCAGTGTGGGAGAAAATGTCTTGCGCGACCATCCAGTCACTGTGCCCGCCGGCGGCGTCCACCAGTTCGCCGTTGAAGGTTAGCGGCGCGACGTCGGCCGCAGATCTTGTCGCGTTAACCAGCTGCAGGAAGTAAACTTCGAGGTCGCTGGGCTGCATCGAACCGGACATTATCTTTGGTCCCCTCACCTGTATTCACTGGGCCACGTGTAATCACCGACCGACGCACCGCTTGTGCGTCACGCACCTGGTACCGAGGGGCGGTGACACACGACAGCCGGAAGGCCGAACAAGCGCCTATTTGGCCTGATTCGTCGGATCCGCTGCCCTGTGCCGTCCACGAAGGAGAAGCGCTTCCTACAAAACGAAAATCACGACATGTGCGGCAGCGATGTGGCTGCCGCCGATACGCGTCCTGGTGCTCTAACTCCAGCGCTTGCTTCCCACGGCGGACCTTTTCGAGGATGTCGCCGGGCTTGGCAGTCCAGACGAATGGCCGGGGATGGTCATTGTGCTCGACAAGGTAGGTGTGAATGGCGACCTCGAGGTCGGTGACGCTCTTGAAGACCAAGCTAAGAGAGGCCTGCAGGCCGCCTTGGGAGCGGGTGGTTCGGGTGATCCGGGGGCGGAGCTGACTCGTCGTCCTCGATCCCAACGAGTGCCCCCAAGGCGATGATCTCGCGGTCGAGCGCTTCCATTTCGAGCCGATCTCGATGCAGGCGCCCCCTGATTGCCATCAGCCGGACGTGCAAGGCGTCTCGATCAGGCATGGGGCCATGCCTCCTAGTTAGACGGTCCGGCAGCTTACTCATCTGCTTCAGTGGGTGCTGCTACGAAGTGCTGACCAGCTGACCGCCATGCGGATGCCGTTGAGGTCTCGTCAGCCTTCCGGCTTCGGCTGCCGCAAGGCGAAGTCCAGCGTGAAGAGGATGCGGCCTCCCTCGTCCGTCACCTCCATCCGCCAGGGCTTGCCCGCCCACAGGCAGTCCGGGTTCTCGCGCAGCATCGCGCCTGCCGTCTCGATGGCCATGTGACGCGCGCTCTGGGGGCAGGGAGTTCCGTTCCTTCCCGATCCGGGAAGGAGGCGCTCTCGTGGGTGTGGAAGAAGTAGCGGGGCATGGTGGTCCTGCCGATGGTTCGCCTCCTCAGAGGCTCATTCGATCCGCTGCTGTCACCTATGCTGCCTTCCGACGCGTGCTGCCTCCGGAGCGGCTGATCCGCTATCCCGTGCGGTCGGTTCGGCTGACCCGGACGGCGGGCCCCGGCCGGGACGCCGATTGCAAGCCACCCGGAATGACGAGCTAGGACCGGCGCCATGTTCTGTCCAGAAAGGCTGATAGCGGACTGAAGAGGGAGGGGGCCGGAGCAGGGGCCACTGCCGCACGATGCTGCGCATGGCATGCCTTCCTCGCGTGGTGCGAGGCGGGCGGGGTAGTGACTCTGCCGGCGACGCCGCGGGTGATTTCAGGCCACCTCGTGAGCCTCGCCTCGCCTCGCCTCGCCTCGACGCTCGGTCGGAGCGGGCTGCGCCGGCGGCTGGCCGCCATTGCCCACCACCACCGCCAGGCCGGGCACCCGTGGGAGACGCGCCAGCCGGCGATCAGCGCCACCCTACGCGGCATCCTCGCGCTCACTGCAGGCCCACCCGTCCGGCCGCAGCCCTGATCTCGGTGGAGATTGAGCGCCTGCTGGCGAGCTGTGGAAGTGACGTGGCGGGGCTGCGGGATCGGGCGCTGCTGCTGGTCGGATTTGCGGGGGCGCTGCGGCGTTCGGAGTTGGTGGCGATTGACCGCGAACACCTGCGCTTCGCGCCCGAGGACATGACGCTGCTCGTCCCGCGTGGCGGGCACAAGGCAACGGAGGAGGGCGCCGCGATCGGCATCCCGCGCGGGCCGAACCCGCTCGCCTGCCCGGTGCGGGCGGTGGAGGCCTGGCTCCGGCGCTCGCGGATCGAGTGGGGATCCGTGTTCCGCCGCGTGAGCACGGGCGGGTCGCTTGAGGACCGGCTTTCGCCGCAGGGGGTGTGGCGGATCCTCCGACGCCGGGCCGAGATGGCGAACCTCACCGTGCCGAAGGGTGAGCGGCTCTCGCCGCACGGGCTCCGGGCCGGCCGGAGGGTCAGCGGTTGAGGACGCGGCGGCCGGCCTCGTACGCGGCCTCGGCGCCCGCAAAGCCGGCTGGCGAGCGGGCCACCAGGGTCGAGCCCTGCCCGATCGCCCAGCACCAGCTGTTCCGGCCCGGTCCCTCCCGGCTGATGCGGATCTCCTTCGCTTTGGGGGCTTCGTGCGAAGAGTGGGGCGGTTTCGTCAGCATGGCCGCGTCCTAGGTGCGCGGGCGCGGGATGCCAAGCCAGGAGCGCGCGACCGGTGCGGATAGCCTCGACTTACAGGACCCGTCCTGGCGGCCGGAGCGCACGCACACCGACTGGCTGGGCAACACGCTGGTGGTGAGCGGACCTAGCGACGAGGTGGTGCGGTTCCGGGCCGCGGCAGCGGGCGTGATCCCCTGGGAGCTGGACCTCGCCGCAATGGAGGAGTTCCTCCTGCCGATGGCGGCTCCCGAGGTCGGTGTGCCGGCGATCAGCCTCGCGGGCGCTAAGCTCCTGGCGAGGAGGCTCAGGGAGGCGGTGGCCGTCAACCATCAGCGCTCGCTCGCCCGGATCGGCACCGATCGGAGTTGCCCCCTCGATCTGCACCGGCTGCTGCCGGTGCCGGCCAGCATCCTGCAGCGCGGACCGGAGGAGGGGGAGAGCCGGGCCTGGCTCGCCTGGCACTGGGGCGTGACCCGTCCACTCCGGCACGTGGATGAGTTGCCATCCACCCTGGACCGCCGCCGCAAGAAGATGGCGGAGCTGCGGGTGGGCTTCTGGTCGGCCGACTGGTCGCCCTGGCAGGCCGTGGTGCGGCTTGGGCAGAACTGGCCCGAGCTCCTCTTTGTGCTCACGCCGGACTACGCGCCGGACGGGACGGAAGGGCAGGGCGTAGCTGCCGGGCCGCTTTTGCGAGCACCTTTGTCGCCGGGCTGGAGTTGGCTCGCGCTGTGAAAGCTTGGCCATGCGGTGGGTGACGAGTTGCTGGTGCAGGTGGCAAACCGGCTCGTACAGACCGTACCGGCCGAGCACCTCGTCGCGCGGCTGGGCGGGGACGAGTTTGTGGTGCTTTGCGAGGACACAACGCTGGTGCGGGCGCAGGTCATTGCGAACCACCTCGTCACCGCGTTCGCCGCCCCTTTCTTGCTCGATGGCCGGCCCTACCGCCTGACAACCAGCGTGGGCGTCGCACCGGCCGACGCGGCCCAGCCGGAGGATCTGATGCGGTCCGCCGACTCGGCAATGTACGCCGCCAAGCGGCGAGGCGGGAACCAAGCCGTTATCTTCGACAGCGGCCTGCACGAGGCTGCGATGCAGCGGCTGGAGCTGGAGCAGGACCTGTACCGGGCGTTGGAGCGGGGCGAGTTCGAGCTTCACTATCAGCCGTTAGCCCGAGTGGCATCGGGCGAGTTCCTCGCGTTCGAGGCGCTGCTGCGATGGCAGCATCCTGTCCGCGGGATGGTCTCGCCCGTGAGCTTCATACCGCTCGCCGAGGAGACGGGCCTCATCATTCCAATCGGCGATTGGGTACTCCGAGAGGCGTTGCGGCAGACCAGGGCGTGGCGCGAGCGTCATCGGCGCCCGATCACCGTGTCCGTCAACGTCTCCACCCAGCAGGTGGCGCGGGCAGAGTTCACCGAGACCGTCCTGAGCGCGTTGGCGGAGACCGGCTTGCCACTCGCGGCCCTGATGCTTGAGGTAACCGAGAGTATTCTAGCGGATGGCTCCGCCGTCGCCCGGCTGCGGGATGTCCAGGCCGCAGGAGTGCGCGTCGCGATCGACGACTTCGGTACCGGCTACTCCTCCCTAGCCTACCTCCAGGCAATGCCGGTGGACGAGCTGAAAGTCGACCGTCTCTTCATTGATCGCCTCGGTGACGATGCGCGCCAGACCTCTATCATGAGCGCCATCGTTCAGCTCGCCCACACCCTCGACCTCCTCATCGTCGCGGAAGGCGTCGAGCGGGAGGCACAGTGGCATGAGCTGGAAGCACTCGGCTGCGACAACGCTCAGGGTTACTGGATCTCCCGCCCCCTGCCGGCCGACGGGGCCGAGGCGCTGCTTCTGCGTGGCGGCGTGTGGGGTCATCCTCCCGTGGCCGAGATGCAGCCCTGGCAAGTCGATCAACGAGAAGGCAAGTTCCTCCGCGGGGCTGGCAGCACGGCTGAAGCATGAAGCCGTCCGGACACCGGTTTCCTGCTGCGAGAGCAGGAAAGCCTTGGCGCGGGTGCGCCGGTACTCGCGAGCTGACACCGATGCGGGAAGGGTCCCAGCGTGATGAACCCACTGGTTAGGAGGCGCGCTTTGCCAGCCCTGATTGGCCTGGGATCAGTGCCGACGGTAGGTCCTGCTTGGGCATAGGACCGGGCGTCACGGCAAGCCTCATTCCTTCCTCATCCTACACAGTCGCCAATTTTGACGATCGGTGGAAAGATCCAAGTGACGAACGGGGAAGGTGTGGCAAAGTTCGACCGTCCTATGCTTGACACCATGAGTTCAGCGACGATCGTAACCAGCACCCCTGGCATGCGATCAGTGCGCTCTCCGTTTCGCTCGCGGACATGCAGTACGGGCGCGCCTTGTTGCACTCCGCATCCCGGATGCCTCTATCGCGGTCGAGGTGTTCGGGGACAGGGACCCGATGGTCCCTGGGCCGGATCCTCAAAATCGGCGAGCTCAAATAGACACCGTTGAGGCCCTGAGCATTGAGGAACGGAGCCCATATCCTCGAATGCGTGAGCCCCATAGGAGAGCCTGCCCGCAGCTCGAGTTGCGGTAAGCACGACCCCCCGGGGCGATCCTCCAAGTGACCTTCCCTCACTGCAGTGGACACGAGTATCGGCCTACGTGGCCGCGGCGATCTGCCTTCGGCAAGCACTGATCGCTGCGCCGATCTGCCCTGCCGGAACCGGCCTGCAAAAAAGGTAGCCCTGGACTTCGTCGTAACCCATGGCCCGTAAGGCGGTGAGTTGATCCTCCGTCTCGATGCCTTCGGCAACGGTCGTCATGCGGAGTGTCGCGCCCAGACCCGCGACTGCCCGCACTATGGCCTGGGCTTCTGGACTACCAGGAAGGCCCCTTACAAAACATTGGTCGAGCTTGATCTTGTCGAAGGGAAAGCTCTGCAGGTAGCTGAGAGACGAGTGGCCGGTGCCGAAGTCATCCATGGCGATACGGACTCCCAGACACCGGAGCTGTTGGAGAATGGCGAGGTTCCTGCCGTTCTTCTCAAGGGGTAGGGACTCCGTGATCTCAAGCTGGAGGCGCCCGGGCTGCAGCCCGGAGGCGCGGAGCGCCGCTTTAACGGCCTCGACGAGACCATCCGCCTTGAACTGCGCGGGGGAGAGGTTCACCGCGACGCTGATATGGCCGGGCCAGCTTGCCGCCGTGCGGCATGCCTCCTCAAGGGCCCACTTCCCTATGGAGAGGATCAGCCCGCTTTCCTCGGCCACCGGTATAAACTCAGCCGGGGAGATGCTGCCCCGCTGGGGATGCTGCCAGCGCAGCAGCGCCTCAAAGCAGCTCACCTCCCCGCTGCTCAGCCGCACCAGGGGCTGATAGTGCAGCTCCAATTCACCTCGGGGAAGAGCCTGCTGCAGAGCGGCCTTGATGGCCTGCCGCGCTCGGAGCACCTTCTGCATGCCGGGCTCGAAGACAACGTAGCTGCCGCGCCGGTCGGTCTTGGCCGTGTAGAGGGCGACAGCCGCGCCTCTTATCAGCTCATCCGTCGTGGTACCCTCGCCTGAGTCGACGGCGATGCCGATGCTGGCGGCGATGGACACCTGATGCCCGTCGACATCGAAGGGCTGTGCCAGAGCCTCGACGATGCGGCGGGCCAGCCTGGTCGCGTGCTGAGCCTGCCTGATCGGGCCCTGCAGGATCGCGAACTCGTCGCCTCCGAAGTGCGCGAGGATGTCAGTGCTTCGTAGCTTGCTTTGGAGACGTTCCGCGAATTGACGTAGCAGCTTGTCGGCCGAGGCATGGCCAAGGGCATCGTTGCTCGCGGTAAACCCGTCGAGGTCCAGGGAGAGCACCGCGCAGCGCCCGTCCTGCGGGTGTTCCGTCAGCGACCGCTGCAGCCTCTCGCGGAAGAAGAGGCGGTTCGGCAGGCCGGTCAGGCCGTCGTGCCGGGCCAAATGCGCGATCTGCTGCTGCGCCGCGACCCGCTCCCGCTCTACCGCGCGCTGCTCCGTCATGTCGCGAAAAAAGATCGAAAGCCCATCCGGCGCAGGGTAGGCATGGACCTCAAGCCATATGCCATGCGATGTGAGATAAGCCTCGAACGAAACCGGGGTCTGCTCCTGTAGAGCCCTGCGGTAGTGTTGAGCAAAGACGCCGTTTTCCTCCTCTGGAAACGCCTTCCACAGGCTTTCTCCCAACCGAAGGCCGCGTGCCTCTAGAACGCTAAGGGCCCTCTGATTAGCGTACGTCACCTGCCATTCGAGATCGAGCATGACCACGCTGTCGGTCGTGCTCTCGAGCACAGACGCGAGGCGGCTCGCAGAGGCTTCGGCAGCCAGGCGTGCCTGCTTGGCATCCTCCTCCGCTCGCTTCGCGGCGGTGACGTCACGCACAACGGAGATCACGCAGGCAGGATCGCCCACAGCGCTCGGGATGATCCCTGCCGCAACGTCCAGCCATTGCACCGAGCCGCCCTTCCGATCGCGATGAAGCTGGAAGCGGCTGGCCTGCCCAGGCGGCAAGCCGCTGCGCACGAAGCAGCTCTGCGTAATTGGGCGCGACAAAGGCGTCGAGGCTCATGCGCTCCTGATCCGAGCCGCGCTCAACCTCTAGCAGGTCGTAACCCGCGTTATTCATGAAGACGAGCTCGCCTTCCAGGTTGAGCACCCTGATGCAGTCGGGACTGCTCTCAAGAACACCGCGCGCAAAGGCTTCGCTCTCCTTCAGCGCCTCTTGCGCAAGCTTGCGATCCTGGATGTCCTCCACCGTGCCGTACCAGCGGATGATGCGCCCTTCGGCATCACGTCGGGCTGCGGCACGGACACGGAACCAGCGATGGCTTCCGTCAGCCAGGCGAAGGCGACACTCGACGTCCAAAGGCTCACCCGTGAGGAGGCAGCGAGCCCAAACGTCCTGAGTTGGTTCGAGGTCGACGGGATGCAGCGCCGCAGCCCAGCCCTCACCCAGCTTATCCTCGAGGGACATGCCCATCAGCTTGAGCAGACGCGGTCTAACCTCGCTGACCAGCCCTTCTGGCGTCGCGGTCCAGGGGATCTGCGGGTTCAGCTCCACTGATAAGCGGTAGTGATCCTCGCTCTCCCGCAGGGCGGCTTCCATCGCGCGCCGTTGGCTGATGTCGAGCACGGAGCCGACATAGCCCTCGAAGCGCCCATCGTCAGAGAAGCGTGGCTGGCCCACATCGATCACCCAGGCCCAGCCTCCGTCGGCTTTGCGCAACCGGTACTCGTATTGGTAGGGAATGCGTTGCGCGCTGGCCTCCAGGAACGCCTGACCTGCTGCCTCCTGGTCCTCTGGATGGAGCGCGCGGGTCCAACCCAGGCCGGAGGCCTCCTCCATCGTCTGTCCAGTTGACTGGAGCCACAAACGGTTAAGAAAGCTCGCAGAGCCGTCTGGGTCGGTTACCCAGATCATGATCGGCGCATGATCAGCGACGGTTTGGAAATCGAGACGGCGCTCACGTGGCGGACCGCCTAGCGGCTTTTTCGGGAGCTTCAGGATGCCGTAGCAGCCCGCTTTTCTCCCGGCTCGATCACGCCACTTCAAGGCCGGTCGGCCTGACCTATCAAGAGCTGAGAGGCTCATTCGCGGCACATCCCTCCAGTTCAAGTGCGGGCCGCATCGCGCTTAGATCTGAACATGGCTACTCAGGACAATCATCACGCGCCAATGAAGGGCAAGATGATCATTTTCGTATCGTGACGTAGTAGATCCCACAACCAGGGCGAGTGCTCAAGGGCCTTGTAAGCCCATGAGCTGGTCGCAAGATACGAACCATTCCAGCGTGGGATCTTTGTGTCTGGAGTTCATCGGAGGCCGATCCAGCAACTTTTTTGCGTGCGTCTCGAACGGTGACGTGCTGAGTTCACCCGCTACCCGACGTTTCACTCCACAGACTTGATGGAGCGAGTTGGCGCGATGCCTTTCACCTGGGGCAACAGGCGAACCCGGGAGCGAAGCGGTTCGCCTGCGGCGGAGCCACGAGGCGCGTATCTCAAGGTCCCGGCTCCCAAAACGTGGATGGCAGGAGTTTCGGCTATCGCCCAGGTGCCAGAGGCTCGGGTTCCACACGTGCACCGGTAAAGTGCCCCGCAACGCAGACACGGTTGCGGCCACTGCGCTTGGCCTCATAGAGCGCGCGATCGGCTTCCTCGACGAGCAAGCCTGCTTGCTGCCCGTGGCGTGGATGTGCGGTGGAAACGCCGATGCTCACGGTTGCCCATTCAGTCGGGCTCGCGGCATGGGGGATCTCAAGGTCCGTGACGGCGCAGCGAATTCGTTCGGCGATGGTCGAGGCGCCTGCCGCATCGGTGTCGGGGAGCAGGACCGCGAACTCCTCTCCGCCATAACGCGCGCCGATGTCGACGGGGCGGAGCAGGGCTGTGCGGATGCAGGCCGCGACGCCGCGGAGCACCTCGTCCCCCCGCTGATGCCCATATCTGTCATTATAGGCTTTGAAAAAATCGGCATCGAGCAGCAGCAGGGAGATCGGCGTCCTGTTGCGAGAGGCGCGGCGCCACTCCTGGTTCAGCGTCGTGTCGAATTGCCGGCGGTTCGCAAGCCCGGTCAGCCCGTCCGTCGCAGCCATAACGGACAGGCGCTCGGCCGCCGCGGTCAGTGCACGCTCCGCCTCGATCCGGCGCAGCAGCTCACGCTTGAAAAGGAGGCACAGAGTGACGGTTGCGCCACAAAGCACCAGCAGGATGGAGCCAAGATGCCTCACCTTGTTCCACCAGGCCGCGTAAACCTCGGCGGTCGAGACCCCAACACTCAGGATGAGCGGCAGGTCGCCGACCCGCCGGAAGGTGAATAGACGCTCAACGCCGTCGAGTGCCGCCGTGCCGATGAACTGGCCCGATGGTGCGGCGACGACACGCCGGAAGGTGTCAGCATTGCTGATGTCGCGGCCAACATCTGTGTCGCGGAAGGGATGGCGGGCAATCACCGTGCCATCGGTTCGCAGCAGCGTTACCGATCCTTGCAAGCCGAGATCGAGCTTGCTGAACAGGTCCTGGAAGTAGGCCAGCCTGAGCGCACCCGCGACGACCCCTCCGAAGCGCCCACCCTCACCGGGCAGGCGTCGGCTGACGGCGATGCTCGGCTCGCCTTTCCGAAGGCGGCTCCGGTAGGGGCGGCTGATGAATAGCCCGGCGTCGGGCTGCTCCAGATGGATGCGGAAGTACTCGCGGTCGGCGAAGTTGAGCCGTTCCGGCACGATCGACGTCGAGTTCGCCACGACCGTACCTTCCGCATCGAGCACTGCGACTGAACCGAGATACTCGGCGGTGCCGGCGCGGTCGAAAAGAGCCATGTGCCGGACCTCGGGCGTCGCCTGATCGAGGCCGGGTTGGCTTAGGGCGGCAACGGCGCCTTGAAGTGACAGGTCGTAGGTATGGATGTTGCGCGCGATATCGCCCTCGAGGGCGCGCGTCAGGTTGGACGAGGCCTGCTCCGCTTGATGCCAAGCGTCCGCCCGGGCGTCCAGCAGTACGAGAGCGCCCAGCCCGAGCACGCCCACAGCAACGCTCATCCCGGCAAAGGTAAGGGCCCGAACGACCGCAGGAGGGCTCCAGGTGCGTGGGCGAAAGACGCTCAAGCCGGTGGCTGCTCCTTGCATACCCTATCAGGTGCCCATTCGTGCGGCCGCAGAGTGCATTCACTGCGGACGCCACCTTAGCAGCGACGCGATCACTAGATCGAGAGCTTTTCGTATTACGGACAAAGCGGAGCCAAGGGCATCCTCCGTCACCCTGTGCGCTCCAGCCACTGGTGTTCTGTGAAGGCTTTCAGCCCGGGCTGAATCCGCCTGATGCTGCTGGTTCCTCGTCCCGAGGGCCGGACGAGCCTGGGCGTTGTCCTTCCTCACTGCCCTGGCGGCTTCGGAGCGGAACTGCCGGGTTCGCAGCCTCCGGCACAGGAAGCTCAGCGACTGGATACGCCAGTCGGCGGTGCAGGCAGCTCGATGGCTGCCGGAGCGGGACATCAGTGTAGGGCAGTAACAGCGGCTTTGCCGGTCCCGAATTGCTGTTTGCCAGCGCCCACCAGAAGGTCACCGGCATCACACACCAGCGCCTCGGTACGGTGCTCTACACCCAACTCCGTCCCTACTGTCCGGAACCATCAGCGCCCCCGCGCCAACATCGCGCGGTTGATGGCTGTGGGCAGACCACCGACTTCCTGCTCTCGGCCAAGCAGGGACGCCGAGGCAGCGAAGCGCTTCGTCCGCAAAGCGCTTGGGCAGCCGCAAACGGTGAACCCACGCACCATCGCGGTGGACAAGAACGCGGCCTACCCGTGTGCCATCGAGCAGTTGAAGGAGGACGGCGAGCTGTGGCGACGCTCGCGGCTACAGTAGTGCAAGTTTCTCAACAACATCGTGGAACAGGACCACCGGCGCGTGAAACGCCTCGTCAGACCTGAGCTCGGCTTCGGCAGTTTCCATACGGCACGACGGACACTGGCGGGCTACGAGGCAATGGCCATGATCAGGAAGGGGCAGGTTCGGCATGTCGGCGGACGCGACATGCGGGCTCAAACCACCTTCGTCGCCGGGCTGTTCCAGGGTGCTGCCTGATCTGGCTGCCATCCCCCGGCCAGGATTGGTCCCCCAAGCCCTACCCAACACGACGGTGCCGTGGTCGCTGCCGGCTACGAGGCGCGCTCCTTCGGGGTGCGCTCGGCCGTGCCGTCTCGCACGGCGCTTCGGTACTGTCCAAGGATTCGCTTCGTGCCGCCACGCTTCGAGCGCTACCGCGAGGTCTTCCTCGAGCACACACCTCTGGTGGAACCGCTCTCACTGAACGAGGCCTACCTCAACGTGATCAAGAACCTGTAGGAGCTGCCGACTACGGCGCGTCGGCAGCCTTGGGCTACTCGCCGGCCATCGGCCACGCTGCTATTGACGCCGTTCTTGGCTGCTCGTTAGTGTTGCGATATCGATCCGGGTTGGCTGGTTAGTCGGCTCTCACTTTTAAAGCCAAGGACAAAACCTCCTGATCTGGCGGAGGCAGATGACGGCGCAGGCGAGGGTTGTCAGGGCGAGGTGCAGGTCGGCGCGGCGTTCGTAGCGGACGGTCAGGCGCCGGAACCGGGCGAGCCAGGCGAAGGTGCGCTCAACCACCCAGCGGTGTCGTCCGAGGCGGGCACTGCTCTCGATGCCGCGCCGTGCGATGCGCGGCGTAATGCCGCGGGTGCGGCACTCACGGCGACAGCGGCGGTGATCGTAAGCCTTGTCGGCGTGAAGCTTGCTGGGCCTACGGCGCGGGCGCCCGCGGTGCCTGGCCCG
>NZ_JONP01000051.1 GCF_000711725.1 Roseomonas aerilata DSM 19363
GATCGCTGCGGCTTCATCATTCAGTCCCTGCTCCAGACCGCATGCATATTCCTGGTTGCAGGACGACTCGCTCAGGAATTCTGAAAACCGCGTCTAAGGCACAAAGCGAGCTTGCCGGGGCCAAACGCACAGATGGTTCTAACCATTGTGTGAGCGACCGTTCCTTGCATTGTCCCAAGTGAATTAACGCAGTTGAGCGGTCTACCACCCGCCGTTTTTCTAATGGATGCACCACCACCCAACGGAGCGGGCAGGCATGACGCCAAACGACTACCCGACCGACATCGAGACCCAGGTTCTCCTACTCGACGTGCTGGCTCGCGCCGCTGCGTCAGGGTGGCAAGCGGGGCGCGACCCTGGAAGCTTTGCCGGTGACTGCCCCTACTCCCGCTCCTTGGCGCCACTAAGGGACGCTTGGCTCGAGGGGTTCAGTGTCGGCCGGGCCTCACGCTGAACTTGCAGTTGTGGCGAGCAGGGCAGACGAGGCCTGGCGTCAGACTTCCTCGTCGATGCGGTTCTGCTCAATCGCTTGAAGAGGCGTCAGGCCAGCGTCGAAATACTTCCGCCACAACTCGGCATCGACGTCGAAGGTCACGACAGCTTCGATCTCGGCAATCCAGGTCTCGAAATCCATGTGGTTGCTCCCGGTGCTTGGCCAAGTGACTGCCGAGACCCGTTACTGGGTCTACGGCAAGAGAGCGGTCCTACGAAGGGGTCGGACCCAGCTGTAGCGCGTGACTATGGCAAACTCTCTTGCTCTGCTCTCCACTCACGACGTTACAGCATTATCGCGCTCGAGGGTGAGAGAGGGGGCGGTTGCCTCACGAGGCGTCCTCCTGGCAGCTGCCGACAGCTGCCAGGAGTGCGGACGCGCTTGGCTCAACTTGCCTAGATCGGGGCAAGAGGCCCGCATAGTGGGTGAGAGCGACTATCGGCCTTCACCACAAGGCCCATGCGCTGGCACCACTCCTTCAGACGTCCGAGCACGCCTTAACCAACTGCTTGCGGAGCCATTGGTTAGCCTGGTCCGAATGATATCGCGGGTGCCAGTAGAGCTGGACGGTGAAGTTTGGCAGCGCGAGGGGCAGCGGCAGCACCTGAAGGCTACGGGTCACTTCCAGCTCCGCCACGATCTCGTGCGGGACGGTCACCAGCATGTCGCCGTTGGCCACGATGATGGCGGCGGCGACGAAGTGGGCGACTCGCATGCCAATCCGCAGGTCCAGCTTGTGCAGCGCCGCCGCCCGGCCGAGCGCGTCGCCATCACTGCCGGGTGGGCCGACGCCGATGTGGGATTCCTCGCGGAATGTCGCGGCCGTGAGGCCACCACGGATGCGCGGGTGGTCGCGGCGGGCGAGGCAGACGTAGCGGTCTGTGAACAGGTGGCGCCGCCGCAGGCCGGGGGCGCGCGGAATGGCGCGCGCGACGGCGAGATCGGCCTCTCCGTTCTCGAGCGCGCGAAGGTAGCCGTCCCGCCGGCGAGCAATGGACTCAATGGTGACCCCCGGCGCGCCCTCGGCGAGGAGGCGGGACAGCCGCGGCAGCACCGCGATCTCGCCGACGTCACTGAGCAGGATGCGGAAGCTCCGGCGGCTGGTGGAGGGATCGAAGGCCAAGCCACCCTGCAGTCCAGCCTGAAAGAGATTGAGCGCCTGCTGGATCGGGCCAGCGAGGCGCTCGGCCTCTGGGGTGGGCTGCATCCCGTCGCGCGTGCGGACAAAGAGCGGATCGCCGCAGAGCGCGCGCAGGCGTCGGAGTGCATTCGACATGGAGGGCTGCGACAGGCCGACCGACTGCCCGGCGGCGGTCACGCTCCGCTCCCGCATCAAGGCGTCGAGCACCAAAAGTAGGTTGAGGTCGAAGGGAGCAGCATGTCTTTTGACCATGCCGCGTATCATCATCATTTGCTTGCGCAATGGAACGCCAGACGGCCAGCTGTCCCCAACACAGATTATGCATTCTGGAGGAACGGCCGTGTCACAGGACCTCTTGCACACCCCGCTCGTGACCGATGAGCAGGTCGCCCGCTATCGAGAGGACGGGGTGGTCCACATCCGCGGGGCTTTCACCGACTGGGTGGAGCGGCTGCGCGGCGCGGCGGAGCGGGCCTTCGACACGCCGGGGGGGGTGACGCGGGACTTCACGCGTGGCGGCAGTGGCCGCTTCCGCTTCGCGAGCCTGCTCTGGGAGACCGACCCGGACGTGCGAGGCTTCGTCTTCGACAGCCCGGCCGGCGCCCTGGTCGGGGCGCTCATGGAGTCCTCCAGGGTCCACTTCTTCAAGGACCAGCTCTTCGTGAAGGAGCCGGGCACCTCCACCCCCACGCCCTGGCACCACGACCTGCCCTACTGGTGCGTGAAGGGGGACCAGGTGTGCTCAGTATGGCTCGCGCTCGACCTGGTGACGGAGGAGAACGGCCGGGTTGAGTACATCCGCGGTTCTCATCGCTGGCCCCAGCTCTACCAACCCGAGGACTTCAGCGGGGAGGGCGGGCGCCGCAATCCGGCCCTGCCGCAGCTGCCAGACATCGAGGCGCACCGCGGCGACTACGACATCGTCTCCTTTGATCTGGAGCCAGGAGACTGCGCCGTCTTCCATGGCCGGATGATCCACGGCGCGCCCGGCAGCCTGAACAGCCTCCGCCGGCGCCGCGGGTTCAGCACGCGATGGCTCGGCGACGACGTGACCTACGATCCGGAACGCCCGGGCGTGTCGCTGCCGCACCGCGACCCGGGCCTCGCTCCCGGTGCCCCGATCGGAGGAAGCGTCTTCCCGGAGGTCTGGCGGCGGGGGTGACCGCGCGACGAAGGCGCGGGCGAAACGGGGAGAGGGGCCAGAAGAGCTCCGGGAGCCAAGAATGAAGCAGATCAAGACATGGGTGCTGGCCTGCGCGGGCATGGTCCTGGCCACCTGCGCCATGGCGCAGGGCTATCCCAACCGACCCGTCCGCCTGATCGTCCCGGCTGGGCCCGGCAGCGTGTCGGACATCCTCGCGAGGTCGCTCGCGCAAGACCTGCCGGCGGTGCTGGGGCAGAGCGTCGTGGTCGAGAACCGAGCCGGCGCATCGGGCTTCATTGGGGCAGAGGCCGGCGCGCGGGCGGCGCCCGACGGCTACACCCTGTTCATGGGTACGGCCGGGATCATGACGATCAACCCGCACCTGCATGCGCGGATGCCCTACGATCCGGTCCGCAGCTTCACGCCAGTCGCGCTCGTGGCCTCCATGCCAAACGTGCTCGTCGTCAGCCCCACGGCACTCCCCGTGCGCACGGTCGCCGAGCTGGTCGCGCATGCGCGGAGCGGCGGCAACCGGCTCAGCTACGGCACCTTCGGCACCGGCTCGACCCCACATCTGACCATGGCGCTGTTCGCCCTGCAGAGAAACCTGGAACTGGAGCAGGTGCCCTATCGCTCAAGCCCGCAGGCGCTGAACGACCTCATGAGCGGCAATCTTTCTATGATGTTCGACACACTCGGCACCGTGCTTCCGCTGGTGAGCGCGGGCACGCTTCGGGCACTGGCCGTCAGTTCCCGCACGCGGTCCACTGCCTTGCCGGAGGTGCCAACCATGGAGGAGTCCGGCTTCCCAGGTTTTGAGGTTATCCCCTGGTATGGCCTCTACGTCCCGGCGGGTACTGATCCCGAAGTGGTGCGGCGGCTGACGGGGGACGTGGTGCAGATGCTTGGCCGGCCGGAGGTGCGGCAGCGGCTGGCCGGTCTAGGGCTGGACGCCGGCACCGTGTCCGGCCCCGCCTTCGGTGAGTTCGAGCGGGCCGAGCGGGATCGCTGGGGAGAGGTCATCCGCGCGGCCAATATCAGGATCGAGTGACGAGCCTGACGGACTGTCACGCCAGCGAGTTGCTCGCAGCGCGCCTGCTCTCCGCTAAGTTGGCGCTTGCTGATCGGTAAGCGGACACAGGCGGCAGACGTCGATGCCTGAGCATGGGTCCATCGGCGATGCTGCGCTTCCTGGCCTATTACCTTGCGCCCGCGACGCTTCCGATTGGGCAGCCGCGGACCCGGCAGCCGATGGCGCTGGTATCGCTGGCCAGTCGCACCCCGGCACCGGTGGCACGGCTCTTCGCCGAGTGCGTCCATGCTGTTGCGCAGGGTACGTCGTCAGGCAGCCTTGAGCCTTGCGGTACAGCCCTCCCCATATACCGCCCCGTGACCCAGGGCGCGCACGCTGTCCTCGTGCTCGACGGCACGGGCTGGCACACCTCACCCAGGCTGCGCCTGCCGGAGAACATCAGCCTCCTGCCGCCGCCCCGCTACGCGCCGGAGTTGAACCTGGTCGAGAACATCTGGGAGTTCCTGCGCAAAAACCTCTGCAGCCAGCGCGTTTGGGACAGCTACGACGCCGTCGTCGATGCTTGCTGCCATGCCTAGTTCGCCCTGAAGAGCACGCCCGAGTAGGTCGCCTCCATCACGCGACGCTCCTGGGCGCAGGAAAGTCTGAGGCGGTTGGTATGAGACCGCGATGTCGTGTTTGAAGCGGCCGGGTGAGCGCCTCTCAGCCCGTGATCCCACGCGTCAGGTCGCCGAAGTTCAGGTTTACGGAGCCATCCCGAATACTTCAACGCTTGATATGCCTAATACTCTCGCCCGTGCCTGATCAAAGCGGGCAAGGGAAACACACACCCTCAGCCTGATTTTTGCAACAGTGGCGATAGCCATCCCTGATCGCAATTTCAATTGACGCCGGTAATCCAGTTAGCCGACGGTGATATCGACAGCAGAATTCCGAACGCCTGAGTGGTGAGCAAACACCGATTTCAGGAGGATGCAGTCACTGTATAAAAGCTCGAGGGAACGACATGACGTGCTACAAATCGTTGAGTACGGCAGCCAGGATGGTTGCCGTATGACCCTCGCTCGACTCAAGGCGAGCCTAAGCGGTGGCCTGCTTGGATTTCCGCTTACTGACTTCAATGCGAACGGAGATCTTAACACTGAAGCCTTCGCGGCGCGTGTCGCCAATATGGTCGGTGGGGGCTGTTCAGCCCTGTTTGTAGCCGCCGGTGCGGGCGAGTTCTTCTCGCTGACCACCTCGGAGTACGCCCGGGTTCTATCGTCAGCCACCGCCTCCCGCAGCGATGCGGTGCCCATCTTCGGTGCCGCGGGACTGGGCACGCGAGAGGCAGTGGCGCATGCGCGGCTCGCCGAGGAGGAGGGGGTGGACGGTCTGCTCCTGCTGCCGCCCTATCTCACCGAGGTGTCGCAGGCAGGGCTCGCCGAGCATATCGCGACGGTGTGCGGGAGCACCGGGCTTGCGGTTGTCGTCTACAGTCGGGCAAACGGGCGGCTCAAGGCGGACACGCTTGCCCGGCTGGCGGAGCGGTGCCCGAACCTGATCGCGCTCAAGGACGGCGTGGGCGACACGGAAGAGCTCTGGGCGATGCGGCTCGCGTTGGGAGATCGGCTCGCCTTCCTTAACGGCATGCCGACCGCCGAGGTTTTTGCGCCCGCCTTCGCCGCGATGGGCGTGCCGACCTATTCATCTGCCATTTACGCCTTCCTGCCCCGCTTCGCGATTCAGTTCTATCAAGCAGTCTAGCGCCGCGATCACGACTTCATCGATGACGCCATGAAGCGCTTCGTGCTGCCCTATGTGCGCTTGCGGGCGCAGCAGCCCGGATATGCCGTCAGCATCGTCAAGGCCGGAGCGACGATCGTCGGACGGTCTGCGGGGCCGGTGCGCTCACCATTGTCTGATCTTACGCGGGATGAGTACGCGCAGCTTGAGGCGATGATTCGCGCCGCGATGAGCCTTGAGGAAACTACCAACTTCTAGCCCGCGATTGGGAACAACAAAGAAAACGAGGAGGCGTATGATGACGACACGGAGAACTCTTCACAGTGTCCTTGGCCTCGGCACTCTTTTGGCCGCGGTGCCCGCGAACGCTCAGGCCAGTGACGAGGCTCTCATCGCCGCGGCGGTCGCTGAATTGCATGACGCGATCCTGGCCGCGGACGCTGGGCGCCTGGGCGCCGTATCGGCGGACACCCTGACCTACGGCCATTCGGCGGGGCGGATCGAGAACAAGGCTCAGTTCATCGACCAGCTCGTGAGCCGCCGCAGCATCTATCGTTCGATCGCCGTCTCCGATCAGAGAATCATCGTGTCGGGTGATGTTGCGACCGTCCGGCACAACTTGGCCGTGGAGACCGAGAATGCCGGGCGGGTCGTACCCTCGAAGCTGGGCGTGCTCCTGGTCTGGCAGAAGCAGCCCGACCGTTGGCGGCTCATCGCTCGTCAGGCGGTTGCGTTGCCGCTCTGAGGGCAGTGCCGCGCGACCCGGGTGAACGCGCTGCGTGAACGCAGCCAGTGGGAGGAAACAATCCATGTCACGGGCCATGATCGCCTCTGGTCTGATGCGCCGGGCGTTGGCTTTTGCGCTTGGGGCTATTCTGACATGCGTCCTGGCGTTCGACGCCCTCGCGCAGCCAACGAGCCGCCGCATGACCATCATCGTTCCTTATGCGACAGGAGGCGGAACCGACGTTATCGCTCGCCTGCTGGCCGACCATATGTCCCGGACCCTGCAGCAGAACATCGTCGTCGAGAATGTCTCGGGTGGGTCCGGTGCGGTTGGGTCGGCGCGCACGGCCCAGTCCGCGCCAGACGGAACGACGGTTCCCATCAACCAGTTGCCGCTTGTGGCAGGCCCCTTCCTTATGGCCGGCCTCGCTTACGACACGCAGACGGCCTTCACCCCGGTCGGGCTGATCAACGCCGGCTACCCGGTTCTGGTCGCGCGGAAGGGCCTGGCGCGGACGCCGGAGGAGGTCGTCGCCTGGCTTCGCAAGAACGGCAATCACGCGAATATCGGCAATGGTGGCTTTGGCGGCAGCGGGCACTTCTGCGAGCTCCTGCTGCTGAAGGCACTCGAGATCAGGCCGACGCTCGTTTCCTACCGTGGCGGTGGACCGGCGCTGAACGACGTGCTGGCAGGGGCGCTGGACCTGGTCTGCGATCAATCGACGGCCCTCGTGCCGCAGATCCAGGCGGGCTCGGTCCAGGGCATACTCGTCGCTGGCCCCAACCGCATCGCGAGCATCCCGGAGGTGCCCGCCGCCGCCGAGCTTGGCCTTCCGCAGGTAAACTTGGCAGTCTGGCACGGCCTGTACGTCCCACGCGCGACGCCGCGGCCGATCATTGATCGGCTGAACGGGGCGCTTCGTGCCGCTTTATCGGATCCGGCGATCGTCGATCGGTTTGCGCAGCTTGGGACCACTGTCTATCCCGAGAGCCAACGCTCCCCCGAGGCGCATGAGGCATTGTTCCGATCCGAATATGAACGCCTCGGGCAGTTGCTGACGTCGATGGGCATTACGCCTCAGACCGTGCAGTGATCAATACAGCTGGAGAACTGAAGTGGATCTCGGAATCGCCGGTCGCCACGCGATCGTTTGCGCCGCGAGCAAAGGTCTTGGCAGGGCCTGTGCCGTCTCCCTTGCACGGGCAGGAGTCAGCCTCACCATCGCTGCCCGCACGAAGGCTGACGTCGAAGCGGTCGCGGGCGAGATCGGCACGGCCCATGGTGTCGCGGTCACTGCTGTGACCGCCGACGTCACCACGCCAGAGGGGCGCACCGCCATCCTGGCGGCGGCGCCGCGTGCGGATATTCTCGTGAACAACGCGGGCGGACCGCCGCGCGGCGACTTCCGGAGCTTCTCCCCGGACCAGTGGATGGCAGCAGTCAATGATAACATGGTTGCGGCAATCGAGATGATCCGTGCTCTGGTCGACGGCATGATCGAGCAGCGGTTCGGCCGCATCGTGAACATCACATCCGGGGCCGTTCGAAGCCCTGTGGCAGATCTCAGCCTATCCACGGCAGCGCGCCTCGGCTTGACCGGCTATACGGCGGGTGTGGCGCGGCAGGTTGCGCGACACAACGTCACCATCAACAACCTGCTTCCCGGACGCTTCGAGACCGATCGGTTCCGCAGCGGTGTAGCCGGCCGCGCGAAGTCCGCCGGCATCAGCTACGAGGAGCAGTTCGAACGGCAGCGCAGCGTGGTGCCCGCGCAGCGCTTTGGCGATCCTGCCGAGTTCGGCGATGCCTGTGCCTATCTTTGCAGCCGGCAAGCGAGCTTCATTGTCGGGCAGAACCTGCTGCTTGATGGGGGGGAGTTCCCCGGTACGTTCTGAGCGCAGCCTCTACCGACCGTGCCGGGCGCCTCCCCCAGGTCGACGAAGAGCGGCGACTCCCCGTCCGAGGCACCGCCCATGATGTCCGACCCTTTGCTCCGGAAGAGGCGCCAGGCCTCGAGGGCGGCGGGCGGGCAGAAGCCTGGCTCCCCTGGGTTGGCCCAGACGGCGACCTCCTGGCCGGCACCGCGCTGGTCGGTCTTGGAGCGGCGCACGAGCACGCCAGCCCCCGGCCGGGGGCTGGCGTGACGTCGCCGAGGGCAGGCCCCGCGAGCTCGCTCCGGCGGAGGGCGGCACCAAAGCCGATCAACAACAGCGCCCGGTCGCGGGCGCCGAGCGGGGTGGCGGGGAAGGAGCTGGTGGCGAGCATCAGCCGGAGCACGTCGGGCCCGGCAGCGGCCGCCTTCTGGCGCGGGCGGGTACCCTTGTCGCGGGCGATGCCCTCGAGAACCATGACGAGGCGCGGGTGGCGGAGGTCCAGCGCACGCCGGCGATGCGGTGGGCCGCCTAAATGGCGGCGAGGTGGACGCGGAGGCTGGCGACGGTAAGGCCGCGATCGGCGCAGCGGACGGCGTACATGGTGAAGGCGCGGCGGGTGCCCTCGCCGCGGGCGCGGGTGGCGTAGACGGCCGCTCGGGCGGAGAGCGCCTGCAGCTCGGCCGCCTGGTCGGGGCTGCCCTGAACCCGGAGGTCACCCAGCAGGCGCGTGTGCAGCAGGAGGGTCTCGGCCGCTACAGGCGCGATAGGCGGTAGTGAGGGCATCCGGGTCAGGGCAGGGGGCGCGTCGTTGGGCATGGGCGGGTGTGGCGCGCCCCTTCCGTCCGCAAAACCTGATTAACGGACGGAATGCCCCAGTCCGTCGCGGGGCGCGCCGCCGGCTTCTCAAGAAGCACGAAAACCCGAGCAAAACCGGGCTTTTCTTCTTAGTTACGCACGATAACCCTCTATTATCGTGCGTAAGGGGTAGGAGGGGGCGGTTGCCACGGTACCATGTTCACTGGCGCCACCTTGGTGAAGCAAAGAGTGGTGCACATGGCAGCCGGCGCGCTCCCAGCCGAGACGCTTGCCGTACTGGTAGGACCGGTGAGGGAGGTGGTGTCGCAGGCGTCCGGTTACCCGAGGTAGGCGCTGTCGGAGAACACCAGGCGCGCCTCGCCGAAGGACATGATGTCCGGTTTCCGAGGTAGGAGCGGCGTCATCCCACCGAAGTAGGTGCGGTGCAGCCATGCCGCAGCTTGGCCTGCCCCAGGAGCTCGAGCGGCCGCGTCCCGCAGCCCCCCTGGCCAGCGACCCGGAATGGGGGAACCATTCGGCATGACCCGCGCTGACCTTTCCCGCGCCGCCGACGAGGCGCGCTCCATCTCCACCGCCTGGGAAGCGGAAGGCGGGCCGGGCGGCGCCCTGGTTCTCTTTGACGCCACTGGGCCGCGCGAGGCAGCGTTCGGCGGACTGGCCAGCCTAGAGCACGGCCTGCCCTTCACCGCCGCGACGCCGACGCGCTGGGCCTCCATTAGCAAGCAGTTCTGCGCCGTGACGGCCCTGCTGGCCGGTTTGCGGCTGGAGGATCGCTTGGCTGAGCTCGTCCCAGGCCTGCCGCCCGCGATCGGCGCTGTCCCACTATCGCGCGCGCTGGATATGACCGGCGCCATTCCCGACCTGATGGAAACGCTCTGGCTGCTGGGGCTGCCCTTCACCACAGGCCTGTCGGAGACCGAGCTGCTCGATCTGTGCCGCCGCCTGCCCGGCACAGGCGGCGCGCCGGGCGTGGAGATGGCCTATTCCAACACGGGCTGGCGGCTGGTCGCCGCCGCCTTCGCTGCCCGCGACGGTGAGACCTACGGCCAGGCGCTCCGCCGTCTGCTGCTCGCTCCCCTGGGCCTGCACGCCGTCGCCTTCCCCGAGGACGAGGCAACCGTCCTGCCAGGCCTCGCCACCCCCTACTGGCGTGATGGCGAAGCTTGGTGCCGCGGTCGCTATGGGCTGCACTTCTCCCCGTCCGGCGGCCTCGTGGGCACGGCGGAGGACCTGGCCCGCTGGGGCGCCGCTCTCCTGGCCGGGCGCGGGCCGGCCGCTGGCATGCTGGACCGGCTCGGTGCCCCGCGCCATACTCTGGAAGGGGAGGGGAGCTTCTATCGCCTCGGCCTTTCCACCCAGAAGCTGGGGGCGCTGGAGCTGATTGGCCACGGCGGCTCCCTGCCGGGCGTGAAGACGCACCTCCTGATGGCGCCCTCCATCGGGCTCGGCGTGGCCCTGGTGTCAAACCGGGAGGACACGGACCCGCTCTGGCTTGCCATGCGCGTGCTGGCTGCTGCTTCGGGCGAGCCCCTGCCGCAGCCCGCCGCCCTGCCGCCCGGCCTCTATGCCGAGGAGGATGGAGAGGCCTGGGCGGAGGTAGAGGGCGGGCTGATCACCTTCATGGGCGTGACCGACCGGCTCTTCGCGGGTGGGGAGGGTGTCCGCACCCTGCCGGCCTATCTCGAGGCTCAGCTGCGAGCCCGGACGGATGGCAACCTTGAGGGTCGCGTAGGCGGCGTGTGGCGGCACTTGCGCCGGGTGGGGGAGGGAACACCCCCCGATCCCGCCCTGGCTGGCACTTGGCGGAACGAGGCGTTCGGCGCGACGCTGACCGTGGCGCGGGACGGCACCGCCATCCTCCCCGGCACCCACCCCCGCGAGACCTGCGCACTGCAAGCGCTTCCTGGCGCCCGTGCCATCGCCTCGCGTCGCCACGGTCCCTGGAACCTCCGCCCGCTGCTCTGGCTGCAGCCCGACGGCACGCTGCGCCTCCTCGCCCACCGCTCCCGTGTCCTGGTCTTCCGCCGCGACTGAGCGCGTGCTGACCTGTGTCGGAACACAGGGAACACAGCTATGCTTCTGCGCCGCCTCCTGCTCGCCTGCACCGGCCTGGCCGCTCTGGCTGCACCCGCAGCGGCCCAGCCCGCGCTACAGCGCGTGCTGCGCGTCGCGCCCCATGCGGACCTGCGGACGCTGGACCCGGTGGTCGCATCGATCACCATCACCCGCATCCACGGGCTGATGGTCTACGAAGCCCTGTTCGCCTGGGATTCCAAGCTCACGCCGCACCCGCAAATGGCAGACCGCCACGAGGTCTCAGCGGATGGGCTCACCCACACGATCAGCCTGCGGGACGGGCTGCGCTTCCATGACGGTCGCCCGGTGAACGCGCGTGACGTGGTCGCCTCGCTGAACCGCTGGATGGCGCGGGACACGATCGGCGGCAAGCTGCGCGAATACCTTGCCTCGCTGGACGTGGTGGACGACCGCACCATCGCGCTAAAGCTCACGAAGCCGCTGGGCATGGTGCCCTTTGCCCTCGGCTCGGCCGTCGGCGCCATTCCCGTGATCATGCGCGAGGAGGATGCGCGCACCGACCCCTACACCCCCATCACCACGGCGATGGGCTCCGGTCCTTTCCGCTTCAACCGCGGCGAGTGGCGGCCGGGCGCACGGGTCGTCTATGACCGCAATCCGGATTACGTCCCGCGCGGCGAGCCGGCGGACGGGTTGGCCGGCGGTCGCCAGGTGAAGGTGGATCGGGTGGAGTGGCAGATTATGCCGGACCCACAGACCGCCGCGGCCGCGCTGCAGACCGGCGAGATCGACATCTGGGAGCAGCCGTCGCAGGACCTCCTGCCCCTGCTCTCGCGCGGCCGCGACATCCGGGTGGAGCGCTACACCAGCCTCTCCAGCCAGGTGATGCTGCGGCCCAACCACCTGCACCCGCCCTTTAACGATCCACGCGCGCGCCTCGCCCTCGCCTATGCCACCGACCAGTCCGACTTCCTCGCCGCCGGCTTTGGCGACGAGCGCTTCTGGCGGCGCTGCAATGCTTATTTTGTCTGCGGGACCGTGAACGGCACTGAGGCGGGGACGGAGGGCTATGTCACGCCGAACCTCGATACGGCACGCCGCCTGCTATCCGAGAGCGGCTATCGCGGTGAGCCGCTCGTCCTCACCACCTCCTACGACATCGCGCCCATCGGCCGCATGGCGGAGGTAGCGGCGGAGCGGCTGAAGAGGGCCGGCTTCAACATCGACCTGCAGGTCGCCGACTGGGGCACGGTCACCACGCGTCAGCAGAACCGCAATCCGCCCTCGCAGGGAGGCTACAACCTTTTCGTCACCTACTCCTCCGGCGCCACCATGCAGTCGCCGCTGACCAACATCGGCACCAACATGGGCTGCGAGCGTGCCTGGGCCGGCTGGCCCTGTGATGCGGAGGCCGAGCGGCTGCGCAATGCGGTAGTGGAGGCGGCGAACGAACCGGCGCGCTTGACTGCGGTCGAGGCTCTTCATCGGCGTCTTTCGGGGGTGCAGCCTTACCGGGTGCTCGGCCAGTTCGATCAACCCTATGCCCGGCGCACCAGCATCTCCGGCGTGCTCGATGCACCAGTGATGCTTTATTGGAACATCGAGAAGCGCTGATGAAGGCGAGCACCGGCTTGCACCAGACCGATGAGGCATTTGGCTGTTGCGGACGTTGAACTCCGGAGGTGCTGGAATCCACAGGTTGGCAACCTATTTTCGGCAGACGGGTGAACGGAAGGAACGGTCCGATGGTAGGCAGGACAGGTCGGCGTGAACTCCTGAGCGTCGGCGTGCTCTCGGCGCTCGCGGCAGCCGCAAACTTCACCACCGCGGCGGCGCATCATGGTTGGTCGTGGGCGGAGGACGAGCAGCAGGAGCTGCGCGGTACCATTCGCGAGGTCTATGTCGGCCAGCCCCATCCCACGCTGCGCGTCGAGGTTCCTGGTGAAGGCCTGTGGCTGGTGGAGCTTGGAAATCCCAGCCAGACGGCACGGGCCGGGTTCGACGCAAACTCAGCCAGGGCCGGCGACATGGTCCTGGCGATCGGTAACCGCGCTCGTGATCGGGGAGAGCGCCGCATGAAGGCCGTGCGTCTTCAGGTTCGCGAACGAACTTACGACATCTACCCAGAACGTATCCGGAGCTGAGCCTCACCCTGCAGGCATTTCTTCAAGGTCTGGCCACTTGGCCGATCGGCGTTGCCCTCTCGCGCTCCGCCATCGCCTACCCGCTGATTAACGCCGCCCACATCATCGCCCTTGCTCTGCTCTTTGGCGCTATCGCGGTCCTGGATATGCGGCTTCTTGGCCTGTTCCGTGACATCCCGCTGGCAGCTATCGCGAGGCCCGCGGTGCGGGTTGCCGCCTGCGGGCTTACCCTAGCTGCAGCCACAGGCTTCCTCCTTTTCAGTACCCGCCCGTTTGCTTATGCCGAGAACCCGGCCTTTCTTCTCAAGCTCGGTTTAATTGGGCTGAGCCTGGTAAACGTCGCCGCTCTCCATGCAAATCCCCGCTGGCGCGTCGCTCTCTCAGGCGGCCCGATGCACGGGTCGTTGCGCGTGGCCGCGGCGACATCCCTTCTTGTCTGGGGAGGGGTGATCCTTGCGGGCCGCTGGATCGGCTTTCTCCAGTAGGATTGATCCAAAGTTGAGGCGCTCAGCGGTGCGCCAACCCGCAAGAAGCCAGGCAACGCAGGTTCACGGCCGAATACGGCCCACGATCACCAGCATGTCTCCCTCCTTGCGCAAGACCACACCCTCGCCTGATGCGGGTACGATCCCGGTCAGAGCGGTGATGTTGACCTGATGCGTGCTAACGAACAGCGCGCCGGGTCCGGACCACGCGCGCAGAATGGCCTGGGCTGCCGCTGTCTGTGCGGGTCCGGCGCGGCTGTCGGCAAAGAAGGAGTTGAAGGCAGGCTCCAGCACAACACGGCCCGGGAAGGCGATTTCGGCCGTCTCCCGGGTACGGCACCATGCCGATGCAAGCACGGAACCAACGTCCACCCCTGCCGCGCGAATGGCCTCACCGATGCGTCGGGCCTGTGCACGGCCGGCGTCGTCGAGATTGCGCTGGGTGGCGCAATCGTCGAGGCGCATGCCGGGCGGATCGCCACCACCGGGCGCGGTGGCATGCCGCAAGAGCAGGATGCCACCGCAGCGGAGGGCCTGCCACGCCGCATCCTTGGCTGCGGACACGGGTTCCGACAGGCCACTGAGCATGGCGACGAGGAGCGAGCGTCGCGGGCGGGTCATTCGACCCCTGATGTGGGCGCGACAGCCCGGCCAGAAAGGCACGATGATCCACCTCGCGCCGAACACCGGAGCCGCGTGACGGGGCACATCACGGTGTTGCACGGTTCGCGGGCGCCTTGTCAGGTTGGCGTGTCCGGAGGGGCGTGGCAGCCTGCACCGCATGAACTCGCCTAATCCGTACCGAGGCTTCCGCTATCCAGTCGAGGTCTTCCAGTATGCAGTGTGGTTGTACCACTGCTTCAGCCTCAGCCTGCGTGACGTCAAGCTGATCCTTGCTGCATGCAGTATCGTGGTCAACTACGAAAGCATCCGCGAGTGGGGCCTGCGCTTTGGCCGGCTGTCGCGAACGATCTGAAACGATGTCGGTCACGGCCGGGCGACAAATGGTTTGTGGACGAGGTGTTCACCCGCATCCGCGGCAAGTTGCACTACCTCTGGCGTGTGGTGGATCAGGAGGGCAATGTGCTCGACATCCTGGTTCAGAGCCGACGCCACGAGCGATCCGCTCGACCTTGGGCAGGCGGGTCACCCATCGTATCACCGTCTTCAAGAACAACAGGCTTGAGCCGGATCACCGGGGCGTCAAAGGCCGCATCCGATGTGTGCGCGGGTTCAGGAGCTTCACCTCGGCAGAGCGCTTCTGTCCCAGCCACGATGAACTTCGCAACCACCTCCGCCCTCGTGTCCGTCACAATCAGCATGTTCCCGCCAGCCGCCATCGGGTGCTTCATCTGCGTCGCGCGGAAAGCGCCCTCGCCATTCTCGCGACAGGATAGAGTGCCAGCGTTAAACGACGACCGACAGCAACTCTGGCTCGCGCTCTGACAGAACCGGCCGCACCGAGTTCCGAATGACCTTGGCCGGGAAGCGGTAGCTGCGGTAGGTGGCGTGCTCTGGCGACTTCCGACCAACTTCACCCAGCCGCTTCGTTTCGGTCATACATCAACAACGTCGCAATGCCTCCTCGGCCCACCATGCTTGCAAGCCGATCCGGCAACGCACCCCCCTTCGAACAGCTACTGCAACTCAGTCTTGAGAATATTTTCGCGAGCCACTTGACCCCTAAAGAACCTTCAGTGCTGGTTGCGGCAAAGAGCGCTACGCCCACACCTTACGGCAATTTAGAAAGATGGATCGACCTATGACCTTTAGTAACTCTCCTATCATTGATGTTTTGATTCCTGTTTATAATAGTGCGGCTACTCTCGCCGAGTCGATCGAGTCTATTCAGAAGCAAACCGTGTCGAATATTCGCATTCTTGTGGTGGATGACGGATCAACAGACAATAGCCAGGCCATTATAGAGTCAATAGCTGCGCAAGATCCAAGAGTAGAATACATCCGGAAACCTTTTAATAGCGGTATCGTTGACGCCTTGAATTTAGGAATGGAACGTTGCCAAGCGCCTTACGTCGCGCGGCATGATGCGGACGATCTGGCATACGCCAATCGTTTTCAGGTCCAGTTAGATTATCTTTCAAGCCATCCTGAATGTTTGGCAGTTGGTGCGGTCGCGCGCCATATAGATGCAGATGGTAGGCCTCTTGGTGGATACTCGACACTGCCACCTCCAGAGCTTGCCGATCCCAAATGGATCCCTTCACGCGAGCCTTATCTGATGCATCCTTTTCTCATGATGAGAGGGGATGCTTTGAAGGCAGTCGGCGGCTACCGATACGCATTTCACTCCGAAGATACCGATCTTTACTGGCGGTTACAAGAGCTCGGAAGGTTGTACAATATACCTGAACTTCTTGGTGAATACAGAATTCATGCCGGAAGCATCACAAGCAAATCTATGAGAAACGCTCGCGTTGGGGCGATAAATTCCCAGCTTGCGGCTATTTCGGCAGTTCGTCGCCGAACAGGCCAGACCGACTTGGATTTTCCTCGTGAACGCGTCGCAGAATGTGAGGTTGCCGGAACTATCGAAGGTATGCTCCAGATTGTTGCCAAGGATCTTGCGAAAAGTGAATATGAGTACCTCAGGATTGCCGTAGCAGCAAAACTCGCAGAGAGTGCTGGATATCGCTTGCATCACCTGGATTTGGAGGACTGCGATTTCATTCGAACGACGCTATCAGGCAAATTACATGCAATGAGTTTGGAAAACGCTGGAGAAATCAAGGAACGACTGATTGTTGTTGGAACGAAGATGTTTTATCGGCGACGGTTCAAAGAGCTCAGGAAGCTCCTTCCCCCCAAGATCTTTGCTGCCACCATCCAACGAGTAGTAAAGTTTTCACTTCAAGCTAGGTACCGGCGACTGATAACAAAGATGCGTTTACAGGCCGCCAGATCTTGAATGGTGAGTGCGCTCTTAATCGGTATGAGCAAGTTGATGAGCAAAGATCAGAGTGACCGAGCCGGCGCAATCTGGCAGGCATTGGCGTTTGATATGAGGGAAAGTCGTGCCGGGACAGGCTGGCCGGCCACCGCAGATCTCGCCGCCTGCCCTGAGTACGTGGAATGATGATTTTGGTTGCGGGTCGAGGCGTTGCCGAGCGCTGAAGTGGCCAGGATCAATAATAAAGCAGGGCGACATTTTGATGATATGCGGAGAGACATCATCACATGGTTCAGCAGAACGTTTTAAAGTTGCTCTCTCTTAATCAGGTTACTGGCCGCGAATACATTCCGCGCCAGCCCGAATCTTTCTCCATTCCTAGGATTATCCATCAAACCTACAGATCCTGGGATGCTCTGCCTCAGAATATCAGAGACAGTATCGAGGAGTTACGCGCGCGCAACGCAGGTTGGGAGTACCGCTTCTACGATGACGCCGATGTTGCTCACTTTATTCGTGATGCATATGGGGCAGCCGTCCTCGCTCGCTTTGAACGTATCGATCCCCGGTACGGTGCAGCCCGGGCTGACCTGTTCCGCTACCTACTGGCTTATCGGGTGGGTGGGGTTTACTTAGACATCAAAAGCACAGCGCACCTCCCGTTAGACGAGATTCTACAGCCAAATGACCGTTTAGTGTTGGCGCAGTGGCCACAGGGGGGGCGCTTCAAAGGCGCAGGCATCCACGACTGGGATCTTGCTGGTAAGATTCAAGGTGGGGAAATTCAGCAGTGGCACATTATCTGCGCACCGGGTCACCCTTACATATACGCAGTCATACAGGCCGTAATGCGGAACATTGATTGTTATATCCCGCACATGCACGGTGGCGGACGCAATGCAGTATTGCGACTAACCGGACCTATTGCTTACACACTGGCTATGTTGCCATTAATGCCAAGTAACCTGCATCGGTTAGTTGCAGGGCATGATGATCTTGGTCTGGACTATTCAGTGTATCGGGAGAACAGCGATCATAAAACCTTGTTCGCGACGCATTATGCAGATCTTACATATCCGATTGTTCGCGCTTCCGGCTTCCGCCGCCTCCTATCGGAAATTTACAGAATTTTTGACGCGCTTCGCCGCTTAACTAATGCCAAAAATCGGATTTAGGCATCTGTGTGGCCTTGAAGCTCCTGTAACGGTCAAGGGGTCGCTGTAGCTGCCTGAAGTGGAGCGGTCGGGCGGCAGAGATAGCCGAAGATCTCGCGTGCCACATAGCGCTTCAGGCAGCGGATGATTTCCGACTTACTCTTCCCCTGGGCGGTGCGCCGCCGGACATAGGCGCGGGTGGGCTGATGAGCCCGCATGCGGACGATGACCACGCGGCAGAGGGCAGCGTTGGCCTGCCGGTTGCCGCCGCGGTTGCGGCGGTGCCGGGTGGTTTTACCGCTGGAGGCCGGGACGGGACAGGCGCCGCACAGCTTGGCCAGGGCCGCTTCGGAGTGGATGCGCTCGGGGTTGTCGCCGACGAGGATGAGCATCTCGGCCGCAGTGCCCGTGCTCATGCCGTGGGCCTGCATTAACTTCGGTGCGAGGCTCTGGGGCAGCCTTCCGAGGCCGGCATCATGGTCCCTGACTTCGGCGTCGAGAGCCAGCCAGCGGCGAGCGACGGCACGCAGACTGGTCTTGGCAGAGGCTGTGGTCGAGCTGAGAGGGCCTGGACGCAGGGCGGCGAGATGCCGGAGCAGCGTCATCTTGCCGCGCAGGCGTTCAAGGTGCTCGCGCAGTGCCGAGGGCGCGCTGACGATGATGGCCTTGAGCGCCCGCATGGCCTAGCTCCGCGCCTTGACCACAGCGTCGCGGGCGACCTTGGAGATGGCGGATCATCTCGACCGTACTCGTCCCGGACTTCGGCAATGCCCTGCGCCAACAGCTCATCCCAGAGCCACATCCCATCTCAGAAGGCATCACTCGGCAGCAGCGGCTCGATCACCGCCCAGAGGTCATCCGGAACCAGGGGCTTCGCCATGCCCCCCAAAACGCTCAACAGCCGGTTTCGTTAGGTGCTCTAAATGAGCGTTTGACCTACTGCATGTGGGGACAAGAGAGGACGGCCGAGATCTTTGGCTGGCGAGCGCATTTCGATGTTCATCCGGGCGAGGTGCTGATGGCCGGCGCATCCTCTATCTGAGGAGATAGCTGAGCGGACACTGCAACCTGACCATGCCGATGAGCTAGGTCCTGTTAGCGCCTGAATCCATCGCGTGACGTTGGCGTTCTTCGCACTTTGTAGAGGGTGTGATGGCACTGACGGACGAGCAATGGGCGGTGGTGGAGCCGCTGATCGAGGTTTGCCGCCCGCAGGCAAAGGTGCCGCCGCAACACCTGCGCCGGACCATCGGCGCGATCCTCTGGCGGCACGACAACGGAGCGAAGTGGCGGGCGCTGCCCAAGGCGGAGGGGCCGTGGTGGATGGCGGCCCAGACCGTCTGACGCAGTGCGTCAGACCCGCTGGGCGCGCCTCGGCGTATGGGAGCGCCTGCTCGGCCTCGCGCAGGAGCGCGGCGTCGGGCTCGGCATGACCTTCCTCGACGGCACCTCCGTGCGGGCGCACGCCAAAGCGGCTGGGGCGACCAAAAAGGGGTTTCTGCGAAGGAGCGGGACGAGCGTGAGGCGCTTGGGCGCTCTCGTGGCGGCTTCGGGACCAAGGCCTGCGTGATCACCGACAGCGCGGGGCGCGCAGTTGCCTTCGCCCTCGCACCGGGTCAGGCCCACGAACTGCCGTACGCCGCACCGCTGCTGGCCCGGCTGCCGGGCGTGCCGCTGTGGGTCGTGGCTGACCGCGGCTATTCCAGCCATGCCTTCCGCGAGCACATCTGGAACCTCGGCGCGCGGCCCGCCATCCCACCGAAGCGCAACGAGGCCCCCGTCACCTGCCCAAACTGGGTCTACAACAACCGCAACCGCGTCGAGCGCCTCTGGGGACGGCTGAAGGAATGGCGCGCCGTCGCGACCCGTTACGAGAAAACCGCCGTGTCCTTCCTCGGCGTTCTTCACCTTGCTACCGCGATAGACTGGCTCAAGCGCTAACAGAACCTAATTTCCGTTCGAGCATCGCTAGGGTGTGACGTGCCAAATGACTACGGAGCACGCCATCGGAGAAGCGGCGCGAGGCGGCGACCGCGAAATCCTCAATTGGTGTGAATAGCCATGCGACGAGCAAGCTGATGGTGACTGCCATTGGCACGATCATTGCGGCGATAGAGACCATCCCTATTTCCCACTTTTCCAGCAAAACGACAGCCGCACTCATTGGGCCACAAAGCACTAGACTGTGTGTGAGGTAGAGAGGAAACGATATATGTCCGAGCCACTGCGAGAAACGTCTATTCAGCAACGCGCGTGCTGCAGGACTGCATAGTGGAACTAGGACAATGGCTGTCGCCGCGATGAGGCCCGGCAAGCCAGGGTGACCGCGATAAACAACAGACCCTGAAATACCTAAAGCCAGCGCGAACAGGCCAACGAGATTGCCACGTCCACCAGCGAACGCGCGCGCGAGCACGCCCGAAGCCAGCAACTCCGACAGCAGTAGTCCGGCAACAAAGCAGGCGAGCAACGGTGCCGTTAGCAGGCAGGCTGCAGCAATGATCAGAAGAAGCGGGAAGCGGATGTGGTGCCAGATCCGGCCAAGAGCCATAGACAAGGCCAAGAGGCCGAAGACGAGCATGGATCCAGCCATCTCGTACCGCATGGTCCAAAGAAACACGCCGTAATTTGGCGAGGTGTTGTAGTCAGCATAGACGTGGAAGGTCGCGAAGCTGAGCGCCGCCGTGAGACTGGGTGGGTGCCAGTAAAACCGTCCCAGCCAGTCCGCTCGACCGAGCACCTGCGCGGCCGGGTCACTGTACAACAGCCCTGACGACATCATCGCCCAGGTGAGGAGCGAGGTCACAAGAATGGGGATGGTCAGTCTCGGATACCGGCGGAGCGCGAGTGCGGCGATCGATCCCAGTTGTCTACGCCTGACGAAGGCAATCGACAGTGCAATTCCGGACAGTACGAAGAAAACACTGACTGCGAGATGCCCGTCATTGAGCGGTCCGGGCAGGTGGGAGCGCAGAACTGGCAATTGCGCTCCGAACATCTCCCAGGTGAAATGAAATATCACTACGACCAGTGCTGCCCAACCGCGTAGGCCGTCGAGCTCGCGAAGCCTGTGATGAGTTCGCAACTCACTGGCGGCTTCCGCTGCATGGTTCATCGAAACACTTCGTCCCCGCAGTAAACCTGCTTGTGGCGAGTAGCGCGCTTCGCCGCGGCGCCAAGCCATCCCTCAACTAAACCGGTTTTTGGGCGGCGTAAATTTTGCAGCCAATCGTCTCGGCTTGGGATAATTACAATTTGTAAATGTTCAGAGTTTGCTTTTGCTGCTTTCGTCTTCAAGCTGAGGCGTAGGCTAGGGTCAGGACGGCATTGGCAAGTTGTTTGAGAGGAAGGCGAGATCTGTCGCGTGATCGAGCGCGCTGCAGGATCATGACGCCGTCTGGACGCAGGTTTCCTGCTGCCAAATCCGGACGGCCTTGTTCCGGGCGCGCCGGTACTCGCCAGCCGTCATCAGGTGCCGACGTGGACGAAAGTGGCCGTAGATCACGCCGTGCGCCGAGAGGAACCGCTGGGCCTGCTCAGCCGACTTGAAGCGCTGCATCTGCCGCTCTCGCCGTCGGGTGGGTCGGTGCGAGTTCTCCGCCCGGTTGTTCAGGTAGCGGCTGCTTCGATGCCGGACCTCGGGTAGGAGTTCGCGCTGGGCCACG
>NZ_JONP01000052.1 GCF_000711725.1 Roseomonas aerilata DSM 19363
TGGTGCGAGCACGCCCTCGCGCCCCAGGGCTTCGCACCGGCTGCCCACCACCGCCTGCTCATCCGCGAGCTGCAGGCCGTCGCTGATGGCGTGCACGACCGGCTGATGGTGTTCATGCCCCCGGGCTCCGCCAAGAGCACCTACGCGTCAGACCTCTTCCCGGCCTGGTTCCTCGCCCAGGGCCGCGACCGCCGGGTGATCGCCACCTCCAACACCGCTGACCTCGCGGGCGCCTTCTCCCGCCGGGTACGGGGCTGGATCCGCGCCCATGGCCTGACGCTCGGGTACCGGCTGGACCGGGAGGCCGAGGACCTGTGGACCACCACGAACGGGGGCGAGTACCGGCGGCTGGCATCGGGGGCGTGATCACCGGCCTCAGGGCTGATCTCGCCCTGATCGACGACCCCGTGAAGTCCAGGGAGGAGGCGGACAGCGAGGCACGTCGGGAGCGGATCTGGGCCTGGTTCGGAGACGATCTGCGCACCCGGCTCAGGCCCGGTGCCGCCATCGTGGTGGTGCAGACCCGCTGGCACGAGGATGACCTCGCCGGGCGGCTCCTGCAGGCCCAGCCCGGCCAGTGGCGCGTGGTGTCCCTGCCTGCTGAAGCAGAGGATGACGACCCGCTGGGGAGGGCCCCTGGTCAGATGCTCTGGGGTGACGACCGCTACGGCTACGCCGCCTCGCTCACCCGCGTGAAGGCCGAGGCGAGCACCCGCAGCTGGTCGGCGCTCTACCAGCAGCGCCCCGTCCCAGACACGGGCAACTACTTCCTCGCCGAGTGGCTGCACCCGGCCGACACCCTGCCGGACCGCGCCACCCTGCGGGTCTACGGCGGCTCGGACTACGCGGTCACCTCGGGTGGGGGCGACTGGACCGTGCATGTGGTGGTCGGCATGGACCCCCAGGGGCGGCTCTGGCTGCTGGACCTCTGCGCGGGCAGACAGCGGCAGACGCGTGGATCGAGGCCTTCTGCGACCTCGTGCGCCAGTGGCGGCCGATCGGCTGGTCGGAGGAGACAGGGCAGATCAGGGCGGGCGTGGGTCCCTTCCTGGAGAGGCGGATGCGGGAGCGGCAGGCCTATGTGGCCCGCCACGCCTTCCCCACCCGCGGCGACAAGGCAGTGCGGGCGCAGTCCATCCGCGGCCGCATGGCGCTGGACGGCCTGCACCTGCCACGCGCCGTACCCTGGCGGCAGGGCTTCGCGGCGGAGCTGCTGACCTTTCCAGCGGGTCGGCACGACGACCAGGTCGATGCCCTTGGGCTGGTCGGGCAGCTCCTCGACAGGATGGTCAAGGGCAGCGCGCCGAGGCCGCAGCCGGACGAGCCGGAGGACCGCTACGCCAAGCTCTTCGCCAACGATGACGAAGAGGGCGTCACGTCCTGGAAGACCGTCTGACGACTCCCGTTTCGCTGATCGGATTACAACCTCTGGGTGCAGCTCCTGCCAACTGAGGTCGTGTGTAGAAGCGAGCATTCAGCAACGCTGAAGGGCGGCGTGGCCTCATCGTCGGATCGGCTGAACCGGATAAATCCTACAGATCCGAGGCGACACACCATATCCAGGCTGGGACTTCGCCAACCGACACGGTGTGCCCGTTCCGAGTTGGGGCGCTGAACTTCCCGAACAGGAGAGTAAAATCGTGGTTGATAACAAGTCCCTGACTGGCGATTGGAACGATGCCGCCCGCAAGAGCGAGCAGACGTGGGACAAGGAGCCCGGCAAGGACAAGAACGCACCCACACAATCGATCGAAGAGTCTATGGAGCGCACCGAGGAAGGCTACGGCTCAGGCAAGGAAGGCGCCGACCCTAAAAAGGACGACGACGGCACGACCTCAGCCAACCCCGCTGGCTGATGCGACCCGGTTCTTCCCGCCAGCATGATTATACGGGAAGAGCCGCTCCGCAGACCTCATCTCGGTCAGCTGCTGCCGATGTTGTCGCGTTTTAGTGTCCCACACACCTGTTGAAGACAGGGTTGCGGACGCCGAGGCGAATGGCAACGACACGCGCCACTAGGCGGGTACCAACCGCATAGCGCTCGGGAGGCAAGCAGGAGTTCAAGGGGAGAATGAGGCGCATGGTGTCCGTCGTTGGCCTGCTCGCGTTGGTCTGGCTCCTCGCCGTAGCTCTTCTGTGGTGGTTCCAAGAACGCGTCATGTTTCCTGCCGGGGGCGGTGTGCTGGGTGACCCATCACCAGGCTCCCACTTCTCCGCCCACGTGGTCAGAAACGCGGACGAGCTGCAACTACGATTCTGGGCTGCAGAGCCGCAGGCTGGCATGCCCGTCATCCTCTATCTGCACGGTAATGGCGGGCACGCGGGACACCGCGAGAAGGCGCTTCGGCCCTTCACTGCCGCCGGCTATGGCGTCGTACTGGCTGAGTACCGTGGCTATGGCGGGAATCCGGGTCTGCCCACGGAAAAGGGGCTGATCACCGATGCTCGTGCCCAGGCGGACTGGGCAGTAGCGCGCTGGCCGGATGCGCCTTTCGTGCTCTGGGGCGAAAGCATCGGCACCGGCGTTGCAGTCACTTTGGCTGCGGAGCGGCAATTCGCGGGAGTCATCTTGGACTCGCCCTTCACCTCAGTTCGTCAGATCGCGGCGAGCGCCTTCCGCTGGGCACCGGTTCGGTTGCTCCTGCGCCATCCCTTCGACAGCCTGGCACGCCTGCCAGAGGTAAGGGCTCCCGTCTTCGTGTTGCATGGAGAACGCGACGGCATCGTGCCCGTGGAGCAGGGCCGCAGAATGCTGGCAGAAGCTCCCTGCCCGGCCGGTGGAGCCTTCCTGCCGGGCGTCGGGCACCCAGCGCTCCTGGCCGACCAGGGGACCGCTGCCCGACAAGCAGCGCTCGGGTTCCTGGCCCGTTTACGCCAGCAGGAGATCACCTGCCCGAACTTGCAGTTGCCGACGCGCTAGCCAGCCCCTTCTGCGACAGCAATCAGCTCGTCCCCCATGTTCACCACCCACCATCGACCGTTGATCGGTGGTGAACACCCCATCGGCAAAGGAAAAGGCAGGTGACGCAGGTCCGCTTCGCGCCCATTTTGGACGGCGTCGGGTAAGTTGCCGGCGCTCAGAAGCGGACACTCTCAGACCGTGCGCGCCTGAGAGTGCAGCAGGTTCGCGATCGCTGTGATCAGCTCCGCCCGCAGGACCGGCTTTGCCAGCCGCGGGCGCTCCCGATGTGCCGGGTTTCCGCCGATCCGCATGTCGCCCGTGGTGAACAGGTAGGGCACACCGAGTTCGTTGAGCCGGTCCGCCACCGGGTAAACCGTCTCGCCTTCGCCCAGGTTGATGTCCAGGACCGCTCCGTCCAGACCAACCATCTCTTCCCCGATCAGCTCGACCGCCTGCTCGACGCTTGGCACCGGTCCCAGGACCTTGGCTCCCGCCTCGATAAGCCAACGCTCCATTTCAACGGCGATTGAATACTCGTCCTCGACGAGGAGGATACGGCGGCCAACCAGCAGCTTTCCCGTGTCGGGCATCAGATCTCGCAGTCAGGGTGTGGCGTGAGAGGCGGCAGCCATTTCGGCAGCGAACCCGAGGTTGGTTAGGTGATCGGCAATTCGATCCGGCAGCGAACGCCATCCGCCCCCAGTACATACTCGGTCCGGCCGCGCAGCGCGTAGGACAGACCTCGCTCTATCAGGTCGCGGCCGTAACCGCGCCGGGTAACCTGCCCGGGCTCCAGGTGAACACCGCTCTCGATCCAGGTGAGCGCCAGGCGGCGCCCCTTCTCGCTCCGGCTCACTTCCCAGTTGATGGCGAGCTGCCCCGTGCCGTCGCGCAAGGCCCCGTACTTCACCGCATTGGTGGTCAGCTCGTGCAGGGCCAGGGTGAAGTTCTGCACCTGACGCGACGTGAGATGCACCTCCGGGCCGGAGACCAGCACCTTCGGGGGCTTCACCTCCACATGGGCGGCGAGTTCGGCTTGAACCAGGGCGCCGATATCGGCGGTATCGCTGCCGAACTCACTGAGCAGGCCTTGAGCGCGGCTGAGCGCCTTGAGCCGCGCCTGATAGGCTGCGGCCGCCCCATCCTCACCCAGCGTCTTGGAGGCGACGGAGGCCACAACACCGAGAAGGTTGCGGCTGCGATGCTGCAGCTCACCGACCAGCACCTCCAGCCGGGCGGCGTTCTCGCGCAGCCGCTCCTCCGACCTGCGACGTTCGGTGACGTCCTGGCCGACCTTCAGGAAGCCGAGCAGGGCGCCGTTGGGACCGCGGAGCGCCCGGGTGGAACCCTCGATGAACACCCGCTTGCCGTCCTTGCGGAGGTGCCAGCGAACATTGGGCGCGACGCCCTCCTTGCGGGCGGTCTCGACCTCCCATCGATCCTGGCCGTTCTCGCGGTCCTCAGGCGTGAAGATAATGGCGCTGGGCTGCCCGATCGCCTCCTCGGCCGTCCAGCCGAACACCGCCGCCGCCCCGGGCAGCCAGTCGGTGATCCGGTCCTCTGGGTCGGAGATGAGGATGGCGTAGTCGAGTGCCGCCTCGACGGTGAGGCGGAAGCGCTCCTCCGTGGTGCGTAGGGCACGCGCGAGCAGGAGCCGGTCGATCACCGGGCCCAGGATGGTGGCGTAGGTGCGCAGGAACTGCGTGTCCTCGTCGTCGAAGTCACGCGGCCTGACATCGTCCACCTGCAGCAGGCCGTAGGGTCGCCCACCGGGGAGGAAGATCGGGACATTCGCCAGCGCGACCACCCCAGCCTCCTTCATGAAGGGTGGAACGTCGAAGCGCTCCTCCTTGCCGATGTCCTGCGTGATCACAGGCTTGGCGGCCTCGATCGCAAAGGTCTCGGACGAGTGCTCGCTCATGGGCAGGCGCAGATGGCCGACGATGCCAGGAGACCACCCCACCCCAGCCCGCACCCAGAGGGACTGCTCCTCGTGCTCGATCTCCAGGACCTTGGCGCGGCCTGTCCCTAGTGCCTCACCCACAAGGCGGCAGGCCTCGTTCAGAACTCCGTCGAGATCGTCGGAGCGCAGGGCAACATCACCAAAGTCAGCCAACACCTGCTGGCGTTTCAACATGCGTCCGATATCGGCATCACAGCCTCTCGCCCTGAACGACTCTCCGACTCTGATGTGGAGCGGCATCTCGGCCGTTGGTCCGCACGCGAGCAACGTGCGAAACGCGCAAGCAGGGCAAAAAGTAACCGCCACAGGTCACACAAGAAGCCCTCTTACCCCAGGCATCCGGACCAGGCCGAGTTACCCACCTTGCGAGCGTCGCCTGCGACATGGCGAGGCAAGATGGGCCACAAGGCTGCAACTGACGATGCAAGGCGGAGCGCCAGCGGTATGGGCTACCCCCCGACTGACAGCACCTATTCTCCCGCGGCCTAACCTATGTTGGCAGGGTCTTCCTTGTGGAAGGTCTACAGCATCCAGCGTGGCACCCCGCTTCGGGGTGCCCGGGGCATAGATCAGGTCTGCTCCTCTTGGAGCAGCACGTCATGCAACAGCACGCCACCCATCACGCCACCTCCTATACCGAGCATCCGCCCGAGCGGCTGCACCTCGTTCATAAGTTGCGGAGCATCACGGACCTGACCGCCGAGGAGCGGCAGGCCCTCATGGACCTGCCCATGACGGTTCGCAGCTACGCCAGGGGCCAGGACATCGTTAGGGAGGGCGACATCCCGAGTGAGTGCTGCCTCATCCTCGATGGCTTTGCCTCCCGCTATAAGCTGCTGCCCGACGGGCGGCGGCAGATCATGGCCTTCCACACGCCGGGCGACATGCCGGACCTGCAAAGCCTCCATATCCGCGTGATGGACCACTCCGTTGCGGCGATGATGCCGACCAAGGCAGCCTTCATCCCGCACAAGAGCATACGGGAGCTGACGGGGCGCTTTCCCGGGCTCTTGCACGCTTTCTGGCGCGATACCCTGATCGATGCCGCCATCTTCCGGGAGTGGATGATCGGGATCGGCAGGCGGGATGCCCATGAGCGCATCGCCCACCTCATCTGCGAGATGCTGCTGCGCTTCAGGGGTGTGGACCTTGCCCCGGAAGACACCTTCAAGATACCCGCGACCCAGAACGACATGGCGGACGCGCTTGGCCTGTCCAATGTTCACGTGAACCGCGTTCTGATGGATCTCCGGCGGGATGGGTTGATTACCTGGACCAACCACACGGTCAGCATCCTGAAGTGGGAGGAACTGCAGGTGCGTGGCCTCTTCGACGCGACCTACCTGCATCAGGTCCACTAGAGATGCCCCTGGCCCAGGGCATCACCTTGGCGCCGGTCCGGGTCGGGACGGACACAGCGGACGAGGACGGGCGGCTGGTCTTCGCCGGGGATCGTCTGGTCGCGGTGCTCGTGCGCCTGGCCGAGGGGCACGACGAAGCGGGCCATTGGTACCTGGAACATGGCTTCGGCAGACTCGACGTGCCCCTGCCTCCCACCTTTTCTGACCTGCACGCCGCGGAGAACTGGGTCGCGGGCAGGCTAGGGAGCTTGCCGGACGGTGACGCTACCCCGGCGCCCAGCCGGCCGCCCTTCACAGCTCCCCACCGCTTGCCATAGCGGTTGCTGCGGCCCTGGGAGACGCGATGGCGCAAAGGAGCTAGATAAGCCCCTTGAGCCGCTTGCCCGCCTCGCTCTCCGGCTCGTCCTTTACCCGGTCAAGATGCAAGTAACTGACCTCGAACTTGGCTGCTTTCCGCAGGCCAGCGGCATTGAGCACCGTCCACCGCCTCCCTTCGATCGCAATCAGTTCCTCCTCCCGCAACTTCACCAGCATGCGGTTGACGTGCACGGGTGTGAGGCCGGTCGCATCGGCTAGGTCGGACTGGGTGATCGGGAAGTCGAATGACTGGTCTTTGATGACGCCCACCGCCCGCATCCGCAGCATCACCTCGTAGATCAGGAAGGCGATACGGCCGTAGGCGTCACGCCGCCCTTCGTCGATGATGCGCTCGCGCAGCACACCCTCGTCCTGCAGGGTGTTCCACCAGAAGGCGAGCGCGATGCCAGGGCGGTGGAGCATCAGGTCCCGCATGATGTCACCCGGGACCGAGGCGATGACGCTCGGCGCCAGGGCACAGATGCTGTGGTCCATCTCCTTCAGGATGAAGATCTCGGCGTCGCAGGGGTGGCCCGGCACGAGGAAGGCCATGATTTGCCGACTGCCGTTCTCCAGCAGCTTGTAACGGCAGGCGAGGCCGGACAGGACGATGTGGATGTCGGGCGAGTGCTCACCCTCGCGGATGATGTCCTCTCGCGTCCCATACTCCTGCTGGCGACTGGATGTGAGGTCGTTCAGCGAGCGCCTGTCCTCGTCAGAAAAGCGCCTGTACTGCTCCATCTTCATGACGAGCGGACTGTCCAAGAGCCTCTCCTTTGCCGTCTGACGGCGCCTGCGGGTCAATGCTTATAACGAGCACCGAAACCAGGGACGGGTTTCCCTTTTGCTCGATCCGCGGCGACCGGGATTACCTCCTGCCGGATGAACGATCAGGAACCCAAACGGCCAGCTAACGGCGAGCTGAACAGAGGTCAGCTTCTTGTGCTCTCCCGCCTGGAAGCCGCCGTTCCGCTCTCGGCCAAGGTCGGACAGAGGCAGATGTCGACTCCAGACGGAGCGGCACACCACCAGAGCGCTACGCCCCAAGTCGCTCTATCACCCGCGAAACCGTGGTGTGGGTCGATACCGCCCCTCCCCGCGGTGTCGGCACGCCCCTCGCCATCAGCGCCCGCGCAAGCCCCTGGTGCGTGGTAATCCCCTCTGCCCGAAGCGCTTCCGCTTCGAGCGCGAGCCGGTGTGCGGTCCGCCGTCCTGTCGCGCCTCTGCGGCTGCAGTGGCACAGGGGGGCTCCAGCCGCCCTCGATGGTTCTGAGTACTGTCCGCGCTGCCTGCCCCGCCACTATCGTCCTGCTGGCTTGCTCTAGGACTTGGCTCGTGCCCTCCCCGCCGTGACGGTCACGCAGACCTTCTCTGCGGCGGAAAAGACTTCAGTACAGGAACGCAGAAAGCGCTCAGGCTGGAACGGAAGAGTTTTGCAATGATTTATTAGTGATTAGTTCATATTTTAGACGTAACGGCGCCATGCTCGCGGTATTGAAGCCCCTGTGGCTCCCCCCAGCCCATGGACCAATGTAATGCCCCTCTCGCTCATGCTGAACCGCGATGCTCATCGCCCTGAGCAGAGCCGCGCCGGAAATTCGCCAGCTGGGACCTTCTATCGACGGGTTGTTGACGTAATCGCTGGGGCGTTCATGCTCCTGCTGACGCTTCCCCTGTTTGTGCTGACCGCCCTGGTTGTCCGGCTGAGCGGTCCTGGTCCCCTGCTCTGCCCCGAACTTTGTCTCGGGGCTGGAGGTCAGGTCTTTGGTCTCCTGACCTTCCGAGGTCCGATGGCTGCTTACAGTTCCGCTCTGCCCCTGAAGCTCACAGCGCTGGGACGCCTCATCCATCTCACCCGCGTTGATCAGCTTCCCGTTTTTCTCAACCTTGTCCGCGGGGATCTGACCCTGGTGGGTCCCTGTCCGCAACCGCTCAACACGCCAGGGGCGCAGGAGGCCGCCAAGTTCGGCGCTTACCTCAAGCCGGGGCAAAAGCCGGGTTTGACCGGTTGGTGTGGCCGGAACTGAGATCTGCCGCCTCTAGCGGTTGATCTGCACCGCGGCCGGACCTTAGCCCGCCGTCACCAGATGAAGCGAGCGATGAGCCACCACAAGGCTGCGGAGCTGCCTGCAATGACCAGCCCCGCAGCCCCAACCGGCAAGCGCTCTGGTCTATCCCGATCCGTCCCGGTCAGATGATCCAGGAGAGGTGTTGCGGCATCCTGCTCGCACGTGACCACTACACCTCGTGCGGTAGCGCTTTTGCTGTTGGTCGCCAGGGCCATGTGACTTCCTCCGCGCCGACTGGGCTCGCGTCACTCATGCGGCCCTGATAGTAGGTTGTGCGGCCGGATAGTTCCACAACCGTTAAGGCGGAAAATTCATTCCGCAGGACCTACATCGTCTGCGCAGCAGGTCCGGAAGGACGCCGCGTGACGGGGAGCTCTGCTCCGAGCCGTTCAATACCGGCGCCACCGTCGTGTGGGTCCATACCACCCCTCCCCGCGGCGTCGGCACCCCTCTCTTCGTCAGCGCCCGCGCAAGCCCCAGGTGAGTGCTGATCCCCTCAGCACGGAGCGCTTCCACTTCCAGAGAAAGCCGGTGCGCTGTGCAGGTAGCCTGCTCCCGGCGCGCCTCCGCGGCTGCGGCGGCACAGGGCGGCTTGTGCGACCTCCACCCTTGATCCCCGCCGAGCACCGCCTCACGTGCCCGCGCCGCCGCCAGCGCTGCCCGCGTGCGCTCCGAGATCAGCTCCCGCTCCTTCTGCGCCATGGCGGCGTAGACCCGCATCATCAGGTCGTCCGCACCGGGCGTGTCGGCTGTGCGAATCGAGATACCTTCCTCCAGCAGCCCCGAGAAGGTGTGAGCGCGCCGGGTGATCCGATCGAGGCGAGCTGCGCCCAGCACCGCTCCAAGTTGCCTGCAGCGGGTCAGCGCCGTCTGGAACCCGGGTCAGCGATCGTCCTTGCCCGAGGCGATATCCTGGCACTCGACAACCAGGATCCAGCCCTCCCGTTCGACGAAGGCGCGGACGCTGGCCTGCTACGCCTCGAGCCCCAGGCCTGAGTGCCCCTGCTCGGCGGTGGAGACCCGGTACAGCGCCACCGCGTACCGGGGCTGGGTCGAGTGGCGACGAGGAGCGGCCATCAGCCCTGCTCCCCAGTGGCGATGCGGTAGACGCTGTAGCCGCCCTTCGCGCCCTGAGCTCCCGGCCCGGCCTGTCGCACTCGCTCCAGCACCTCGACCGTGTGGCCCTACTTTTTCAGCCCGGCCAGGAAGCCGCGGACCGTATGCTGGGTCCAGCCGGTCGCCTCCATGACCTGGGCGATCGTGGTGCCCTCTGTCCGGTATAGGAGAGTGAGGACGGCCTGCTGCTTCGTGCCTTCACGTGGGCGGCGTGGGGCCGAGGGGTCACAGGCAGAGCGGGGCGTCACAGCGCGGCTCAGGGCGGCGTGGAGGCCCTCGACAGCGCCCGACAGGCTGGTCTGGCCCTCCCCCGCGTCCCAGGCCACTAGCAACGCCGTTGCGGCAGCCCGGAGCGCGTTGCTGGACCGCGGCGTGGCAAACAGGCCCATAGGCATCTCTTGCGCCCCAGGCGCGCCCAGCATCGCTCGCTCGCCTTCGCCGCCCTTCTGCGCGCCCACAGCATCCCCTCTGGTCACCTCGTCTGCGTCGGTGCCCCTCACCGCCGCCAGCCCGGCCGCGCTGATCCGGAGCGTCGTGGGTGAACCTTCCAGGGAGGGCACCTCCTCCAACAGCCCTGCCCTGAGCAGGCTCCCGAACACCGCATGGCGAGCTGCAGCTGGCAGGGCCGGCGCCTCGGCCAGCCCTGTTGGATGTTGGACGGCGGCGCTGAGGATCTGCGCTTGGGTGGGGGAGAGCGGCTTTGTCATCGTCAGGTCCTTGGATCGGACCCGATCAGCCGGGTCCTACGACCCAGGGCCCCGCTGCCGGTCTGCAGGGTGGCCAGGATAGGAGGTACCTCCCGTCCTGCATGACGACGCTTCGCTCTATTCAGAGCCTAAGCCATGCGGCTTTGGCACCGGGCCGCTCAACTTTGCAACCGTCATCGGCGCTTACATGTTCCCGTCTTGTTCTGATCGCCTTAACCTGAACCGGCCGATCCGATTCGTGCGAGCCCTGCCGTGCTGAACCTTCGCCCCTCCCCTCCTCAGCCCGTCACAGCCGACCGTGGGCGCGATGAGCTCATCGCCCTCTGGAACGCCGCAGCACCTGAGACGCGAACGCTCATGCTGGCGCAGGTCCGGGCCTGGGCAGAGGTTAAGGGCCGCCTGCCGCGGGTAAATGCGGCGGATCTCCCGACCGACGCTGCCGGCGGGCAGGGTTGAGCGGCATGACCACTGAACGGGCGGGCGATGACCCGCTAGTGCCAACGACGGCTGAGGAGATTGTGGCGGCTCTCGCCCATGCGCTGCGCTTTGACGCCCGCGGCAAGGCCCGACGCGGCGGCGGCGACTTTGCAGCGAGCTTGGCTGGCAAGCGCTTGACGGAGCACCTGCGGCAGGCCGGCTTCGTGCTCATGCGCGGCCGCGGCGGCCGCCCGCACAGCACCGGCTGAGCGTGCCGGCTTCCCTGGCCTTAGCCTTCAGTGAGCAGCAGCACGACAGGGCGCCCCTGTCCGTCGCAGACGGCGTGAAGCTTGGAGTTCAGCTCCCCCTTGGTCCGGCCGAGGCACCGGGGAAAAGTCCCCCTTTGAGAAGGCTGGCCGCGGTGCAGTGTGCCTTGAGGTGGGTGGCGTCGACCGGCAGGCACTCGGGCTCACCAGCGCAACTGGCAGGCCCGGCGAAGATGCGGTTGAACATGCCCGGGCGGCTACATCGCACGAGGTGGTTGTACAGGGTCTTGCGCGGCCCGTACTCGCCAGGCTCGTCGCGCCAGCGCCGCCCGTTCCGGATCACGCGGCGGGTTCGGAGTACTGCCCGGGACGCCGCAGGCTGACGCTGACGACCCGTTCGTCATCCACCCGTGGCACCCCGCGCGAGAGCAGGACAAGAGGCGCGATCCGCCGCACCTGCGCCCTCGTGAGCCAGAACAGGTCGGCCATGGCAGCACCTCCGGCCACCATGGAACCAGCCATCCAGATCAGGCGCCAACCTTAATTCATGGGGCCTGACCTTGGAGATGTAACAGAATTTCATAATAGCCCAGATCCTCTCAGAACATAGACGTCCTTCCGCCGCTGCCCGTGGATCTAGTGCCTCCTCCATGCTCATTGCTTGTTTGAAACCCCTTGCCGGCGCCTCGCCCGCCCCCCATGCTCGTCTTAATAAGAAGTCATAAGGGAGCGTTCGGGTGGGCGAGGGCGAGCCGATCCTGCGGGCGAATTCCGTGTCGCTGCGCTTCGGCGGCATCAGGGCACTGACGGAGGTCTCCTTCGCCATCGAGCGCGGTAAGATCTTCTCGATCATAGGCCCGAACGGCGCCGGGAAGACTTCGATGGTTAACTGCGTGTCCGGCCGCTACCGCCCAAGCGAAGGGCAAATCCTGTTCGACGGTAACGATATCACCCGGCTGCGGCCAAATCGGCGGGCGGCCCTTGGGCTCGGGCGCACCTTTCAGAACTTGGCACTGTTTGGGCACATGAGTGTGCTCGACAACATCATGGTCGGCCGTCACCACCTACTGAAATCCGGGTTCCTGTCGGGGATGGCCTACTGGCTGGGCGGCGCTCAGGAGGAGGAGCTGCGGCACCGGCGCGAGGTCGAGGAGATCATCGACTTCCTCCAGATCCAGCACATCCGGAAGGCCCAGGCGGGCACCCTGTCCTACGGGCTGCGCAAGAGGGTTGAACTGGCGCGAGCGGTGGCGCTGCGGCCGAAACTCATCCTGCTCGACGAGCCGATGGCCGGCATGAACCTCGAGGAGAAGGAGGACATGGCGCGCACCATCCTCGACCTGAACGAGGAATGGGGCATGACCATCCTCATGATCGAGCACGACATGGGCGTGGTCATGGACATCTCCCACCGCGTGATGGTGCTCGACTTCGGCCGCAAGCTGACGGAGGGCCGGCCGGAGGAGGTGATGGCGCATCCGGATGTCCGCCATGCCTATCTCGGCGAGGTCGACGAGGCGCCGAGCGAGGCGGTGCCGGCATGACCGGCGGCCCCGCGGGGCGGGAGGACTGCTTCCCCCGCCTGCTCCGCCGCAACGCGCGGGCCCATGGCGGGGAGGTCGCGCTGCGGGAGAAGGACCTGGGCATCTGGCGGTCCTTCACCTGGGGCGAGTACGAGGCGCGAACGCGCTCGATCGCGCTCGGTCTCCTCGGCCTGGGCGTCGGCGCCGGGGACGTGGTGGCGCTGATCGGCGACAACCGGCCGGACTGGGTCATGGGCGAGGTCGCGGCCCATGCGCTGGGCGCCCGTTCCCTCGGCCTCTACCGCGACGGGCTCGAGGACGAGGTGGCCTATCTCCTCGCCCATGCCGGCGCCACGGTGGCGATCGCCGAGGACGAGGAGCAGGTGGACAAGCTCCTCAACGTCGCGGAGGCGGTGCCAGGGCTGCGGCACATCGTCTACTCGGACCCGCGCGGGATGCGGAAGTACTCGGACCCGCGCCTGCTACCGATGGCCGAGTTGGTCGCTCAGGGGGAAGCGGCGCACGCGGCCGACCTGGGCGCCTGGGACAGGATGGTGGACGCGGTGGACGCGGACCGCGTGGCCGTCCTGTGCACGACCTCGGGCACGACCGCGCGGCCGAAGCTCGCGATGCTGAGCGGGCGGGCGCTGGTGCGGCACGCCGAGACCTATCTCGCCGCCGATCCCAAGGGGCCGGCGGACGAGTACGTCTCCGTCCTGCCGCTGCCCTGGATCATGGAGCAGATGTACGTCTTCGGCTTTGGGCTGGTGGCGCGCATGCGCGTCTCCTTCGTGGAGGAGCCGGAGACGATGATGGCCGATTTCCGCGAGATCGGCCCCAGCTTCGTCCTCTTCGCGCCGCGGGTGTGGGAGACGCTGGCGGCGGACGTGCGGGCGCGGGTGATGGATTCCTCGCCCCTGAAGCGCCGCGCCTTTGATTGGGGCATGCGCCTGGGCCTGGCCGCACAGGCCCGGGGCCGGCGCTCGAAGCTCGCGGATCTTCTCCTGTTCCGGGCACTCAGGGACCGCATGGGCTTCACGCGCCTGACCTCGGCGGCGACGGGCGGCGCCGCGCTGGGCCCCGACACCTTCCGCTTCTTCCAGGCCATGGGCGTTCCGCTCCGCCAGCTTTACGGCCAGACGGAGAGCCTCGGCGCCTACACCATCCACCGGCCGGGGGAGGTGGACTTCGACACAGTCGGCGTACCCTTCGAGGGCGTGGAGCTGCGGGTGGACGATCCCGACGTGAACGGCGTCGGCGAGATCCTGACGCGGCACGGGAACATGTTCCAGGGCTACCACGGGGTGGAGGGCATCCCGGACATGCGGGACGGCTGGCTGCATACCGGCGATGCCGGCTACTTCGACAAGGCCGGGCACCTCGTGGTGATCGACCGCATCAAGGACATCGCCACCACCGCGCGCGGCGAGCGGTTCAGCCCGCAGTTCATCGAGAACAAGCTCAAGTTCAGCCCCTACGTCGCCGAGGCCGTGGTGCTGGGGGACGGCCGGCCGCACCTAGCGGCGCTGCTCTGCATCCGCTTCCCCATCGTGTCCAAATGGGCGGAACGGCAGCGAATCTCCTTTACGACCTACACCGACCTCTCGGCCCGGCCGCAGGTGCTGGAGCTGTTGCGGGAGGAGGTGGAGAAGGTCAACGCCACCCTGCCGCCGGCCCAGCGCATCCGCAGCTTCGTGCTCCTTTACAAGGAGCTTGACGCGGACGACGAGGAACTGACGCGCACGCGGAAGGTCCGCCGCGGCGTGATCAACGAAAAGTACGGCACGATCATCGAGGCGATCTACGCCGGCGAGAGGGCGATCCCCGTGGACACCACCATCGCCTTCCAGGACGGCACCCGGCAGCGCATCCGCACGGTGCTGTCCGTCGCCGCCACCGAGCCCGCGCGGGAGGATGCCTGACCATGGATGGCACGCTGCTGTTCCAGCTGACGCTCAACGGGCTGATCGTGGGCGCCCTGTACGGCGTCGTCGCGATGTCCTTCGTGCTCATCTACAAGGCAAGCCAGGTCGTGAACTTCGCCCAGGGCGAGTTCCTGCTCGTCGGCGCCTGGATGTGCTGGTGGTTCCTGACGGAGTGGCAGCTGCCCTTCGTGATCGGCTTCCTGTTCACGCTCGTCTTCATGACCTTGTTCGGGATCATCCTGCAGGTGGTGGTCCTCCGCCCGCTGATCGGGGAACCCGTCATCAGCGTGATCATGGCCACCATCGGCATGGGGATCTTCTTCCAGGCGCTGATGAAGTGGATCTTCGGCGTCTTCGCCAAGCCCTTCCCGCCGGTCTTCACCGCCGAGCGCGTTTCGGTGCTGGGGCTGGAGGTGCAGACGGCCTACCTGCTGTCGCTCGGCATTTCGGTCGCCATCATGGCGGGGTTCGGTTGGTTCTTCCGCTACTCCCGCCACGGACTGGCGATGCGGGCCACCGCCTTCGACCAGCAGGTGGCGCAGTCGCTCGGCATATCGGTGCCGCGCGTCTTCGCCATGTCCTGGGCCATCTCCGCCGTGGTCTCGGCCGTGGCCGGGGTGACGGTCGGCATGGTGAACGGCGTCTCCTCCGCACTGTCCTTCTACGGCATCAAGGTGTTCCCGGCCGTGATCCTCGGCGGCCTCGATTCCATCCTCGGCGCGGTGCTGGGCGGGCTGATCGTGGGCGTGCTGGAGAACCTGGCCCAGTACGTGGACAGCCAGTGGCTCAACTGGGGCAACATGTACCAGGTGGCGCCCTTCTACGCGTTGCTGCTCATCCTGCTGATCAAGCCCTACGGGCTGTTCGGCACCAGGAATATCGAGCGGATCTGACGGCATGACCGTGATGACGCCGGCCGGCGACTTCCGCACCAGCTACCGCGCCGACACGACGATCTTTCCCACACGGGGCAGCCGGGCCGCGCTCTGGGCCGGGCTCGCGGTCCTGCTCTGCGCGCCCCTGGTGCTCGACCGCTACCTGCTCAGCCTGCTGATCAATGTAGGAACCCTGGGTATCGCGGCCCTCGGGCTGAACATCCTCGTGGGCTTCACGGGGCAGATCAGCATCGGTCACGCAGCCTTTTTCGGCTTTGGCGCCTTCTCCTCCGCCTGGCTGCACGAGAGCTTCGGCCTCCCCGTGCTGCTCTGCATTCCCGTGGCCGGGCTGATGACCGCCCTCGTCGGGCTCGTCTTCGGCGCGCCGGCCGCCCGGCTGAAAGGACTCTACCTCGCGATCGCGACCTTGGCCGCCCAGTTCATCCTCGAGGACTTCTTCGCCCGCGCCCGCTGGTTCACCGGCGGCGTGGCCGGAAGGCTGACCGAGAGCCCGGCGATCGGCAGCTTCGCGCTCGACCGGGAGGAGAGCTACTTCTACCTCGTCCTCGCCTTCGTCATCATCATGTTCGTGGCCGCGGCCAACCTGATGCGGACGCGGGACGGGCGGGCGCTGGTGGCGGTGCGGGACCACTACCTCTCGGCCGAGATCATGGGCATCAATCTCGCCTACTACCGGACCCTGTCCTTCGGCATCGCGAGCTTCTACGCGGGCATCGGCGGCGCGCTCTACGCCCACCACCTGCAGTTCGTCAGCGTCGAGGCCTTCAACATCCTCTTCTCTATCCAGTTCCTGGGCATGGTGATCATCGGAGGCCTGGGTTCCATCATGGGCAGCCTGATGGGCGCCGCCTTCATGGTGGCCCTGCCGGAGGTCGTGCAGGCCGCGGCGGACGCCCTCGCGGGCGGCGCGATCGATCGGGCCCTCAAGATCGGCGGTAACATCTCCTTCCTGCGGGAGATGGCGATCGGTGCCGCCATCATCCTCTTCCTCATCTTCGAGCCGGATGGCCTGGCGCGTCGATGGAAGCTGATCAAGGCCTACTGGAAGCTCTATCCTTACTCCCACTGAGAACGAGCCGCGCAACAGCGGCCATTGGAGGAATGCGGATCATGAAGACAGCCCTCGCCATCGCCGCGGCCGTGGCCCTCGCCACCCCGGCGCTCGCCCAGCAGCGCATCCCGGTCGGGCACCTGATGGACAATTCGGGCGCAACCTCTGACGTCGGTGTGCCCTATGGCCAGGGCGTCGCGGACACGCTTGCCTGGGTGAACCAGACGCGGCAGGGCGTCGCGGGGCGCCAGCTCAATGTGCTCGGCTTCGACTACGGCTATCAGGCGCCGCGCGCCGTCAGCCAGTACCAGTCCTGGACGGGCCGGGACCGCGTCGTCGCCATCCAGGGCTGGGGCACGGCGGATACCGAGGCGCTGGTGCGCTTCGTGAACCGCGACAAGATTCCCTTCGTCTCCGGCTCCTACTCCGCCGCCCTGACGGATGCGGGCGGCAAGTCCGGGCGCCAGGGCGTCGAGGCCTCGCCCTACAACTTCTTCTTCGGCCCCTCCTACTCCGACGCGCTGCGCGGGATGCTCCGCTGGGCCGCCGACGACTGGAAGGCCAAGGGCGGCCAGGGCCGGCCGAAATACGTGCACATGGGTGGCAACCACCCCTACCCGAACTCGCCGAAGGAGGCGGGGGAGGCCATGGCGCGGGAACTGGGCTTCGAGGTCCTGCCGGCCATCCAGTTCGCCCTCACGCCCGGCGACTACACCTCGCAGTGCCTGACCCTGAAGCAGCAGGGCGCGAACTACGCCTATCTCGGCAACACCGCGGGCTCGAATATCTCCGTGCTGCGCGCCTGCCAAACGGCCGGGGTTCAGGTGCAGTTCATGGGCAATGTCTGGGGCATGGACGAGAACGCCATGAAGGCGGCCGGCGCTGCCGCCAACGGCGTGGTCTTTCCCGTCCGGACCCAGGTCGTGACAGGGCAGGACGCGCCGGGCATGGAGACGATCAGGGCGATCAGCCGCCTCTCCGACCCCACCGGGAACGTCTACCGCCCGGTGCACTACCTCGCCGGCGCCTGCGCGGCGATGCTGATGGTGGAGGCCATGGACACGGCCGCCGCCAATGGCGGGCAGGTGACGGGGGAGCGGATCCAGCGCGGCTTCTACGAGCGCACGAACTGGGTGCCGAAGGGATTCGAGGGTGTCTGCACTCCCTCTACCTTCACCAACGAGGACCATCGCGGCACGATGCGCGTCGCGATCTACCGCGCCGTCGTGTCCGGTGACACCTCGCAGGGGAGCGTCGCGGAGCTGATGCGGGCGGGCACCATGCGGCTGGAGCCGGTGACGACCGTGGAGCTCGAGCGCAAGCGCGAGCTGCTGGGCTGGTGATGCTGGACGCCGTGCAGCGGCCGGCCCCCGCGGCGGCGGCGCAGCCCGCGCGGCCGCTGCTGGAGGTCTCGAACATCGAGGTCGTCTACAGCGACGTCATCCTGGTGCTGCGCGGACTCTCGCTCTCCGTGCCGCAGGGGGGGATCGCGGCGCTTCTCGGAGCCAACGGCGCCGGGAAGTCCACCACGCTGAAGGCGATTAGCGGCCTGCTCAAGACCGAGGAGGGCGAGGTCACGCGTGGCGAGGTGCGCTTCGCGGGTGAGCGGATCGACGGCATCGATCCGCACGAGATCGTCCGCCGAGGCATCTTCCAGGTCATGGAGGGACGACGGATCGTGGCCGACATGACCTGCCTGGAGAACCTTCGCCTCGGCGCCTTCACGCGCCGGGACGGGGAGGTCCGGCAGGACATCGACATGGTTTATTCCTTCTTCCCGCGCCTGAAGGAGCGGACGGGCCTGGCCGGCTACCTTTCGGGGGGGGAGCAGCAAATGCTGGCGATCGGGCGCGCGCTTATGGCGCGGCCGAAGCTCATCCTGATGGACGAGCCCTCGATGGGCCTGTCGCCGCTGCTGGTGAAGGAGGTCTTCGGCATCATCCGGCGCATCAACACGGAGCTGGGCGTGACGATCCTGCTGGTCGAGCAGAACGCGCGCATGGCGCTCTCGGTCGCCGACTACGGGTATGTCATGGAGCAGGGAAAGGTGGTGCTGGACGGCACCGCCGAATCCCTCGCGGCGAACGAGGACGTGAAGGAGTTCTACCTCGGCGGGCACGGGGCGGAACGGAAATCCTTTCGCAACCTCAAGTCCTACAAGCGCCGGAAGCGCTGGCTGTGAGCGGGTTCTTCGACGCGCTCGAGACGCGCGAGCCCGCCCTCCGCGAGGCGGCGCTGATGGCGCGGCTGCCCGCCTTCCTCGCGCGGGCGGCGGCGGGCTCGGCCCACGCCGCGCGGGTGCTCGGCAGGGCGGAGCCGGGGGATATCATGTCGCGCCCGGCGCTCGCGGCGCTGCCGCTGACCCGAAAGTCGGACCTGATTGAGGCCCAGGCGGCGGCGCCCCCCTTCGCAGGGCTGAACGGGGTGCCAGTTGGCTCGCTCGCGCGCATCTTCGTCTCCCCTGGTCCGATCCATGAGCCGCAGGGGCAGGGGACCGATACCTTCCGCTTCGCCCGCGCGCTGCACGCAACAGGGCTTCGTGCGGGCGATGTGATGCAGAACTGCTTCGCGTATCACTTCACCCCTGCCGGCTTCATGCTAGAGGGCGGCGCCCGCGCGCTGGGCTGTCCGGTGATCCCCGCCGGGACCGGGAACACCGAGGCGCAGGCGCGCGCGATGGCGCATCTCCGCCCGCGCGCTTACTCGGGCACACCGGACTTCCTGAAGACGATCCTCGAGCGCGCGGACGAGCTGGGCCTCGATGTGTCGTCCCTCCGGCTCGGCCACGTCTCGGGCGGCGCCTACCTTCCGGCGCTCCGTGGGTTCTACGCCGATCGCGGGCTCACCGTGCTCCAGTCCTACGCGACCGCGGAGTGCGGCGTGATCGCTTATGAGAGCGAGGCGCGCGAGGGGTTAATCCTGGACGAGGAGGTGATCGTCGAGATCGTCCGCCCCGGCACCGGCGATCTGGTGGCGGAGGGCGAAGTCGGCGAGGTGGTCGTCACGGTCTTCGACGAGGCCTACCCACTGATCCGCTTCGCGACGGGCGATCTTTCGGTGTTCCTGCCGGGCACCAGCCCCTGCGGCCGAACGAACGTGCGAATCCGCGGATGGATGGGGCGCGCCGACCAAGCCGCCAAGATGCGCGGCTTGTTCGTACGGCCGGAGATGGTGGCGGAGATCGCCCGCCAGTGTCCAGGGCTCGGCCGAATGCGGCTGGTTATCTCGGAGGAAGCGGGACACGACCAGATGGAGCTGCGTGCAGAGGTGCCCCGTGGCAGCGTCGAGGAAGCCACCCTGCGCGACCGGTTGGCCGCCGTATTGCAGAGCGTCACGCGCCTCCGGGGTGGGGTCTCCCTCGTTCCAGCGGGCACGCTGCCGAACGATGGGCGCATCATCGACGACACTCGGCCACTGCCGACCTGAGGATCTTATCCGGGAGCCTGCGCCGGCGAGGCTATTGGCGCGGCCACGTCGTGCGGTCCGACGAGGGGCTCGGCTACAACCCTCCGCGTTGGTCCTGGCCTGATCCTGGCCTGGTCCTGACCTCGGAACTGGTCCGGCGTAGGTGCAAGTTTTTCGGGCACTGTAAGCCGCTGAGGAGGGGTCGGTGCCATGAAGCAGAAAAGGCACACGGACGAACAGATTGCCTTTGCCCTGAGGCAGGCGGAGAGCGGCACGGCGGTTGCCGAGATCTGCCGCAAGCTCGGGATCTCGGAGCTAACCTTTTACAGATGGAAGAAGCAGTTTGCCGGGATGGGGACGGCCGAGATCCGTTGGCTGAAGCAGTTGGAGGAAGAGAATGCCAAGCTTAAGCGGCTGGTCGCCGACCTGAGCCTGGACAAGACCATGCTGCAGGACGTGCTGCGTAGAAAATAGTGAGGCCTGCCTTGCGCCGTGAAGTATTGCGCCATCTGCAGGGCGCCTACGTCATCGGCGAACGACGGGCCTGCCACGCGACAGGGTTTCACCGCTCGTCGCAGCGTTACCTCCCGCTGCGTGACCCGCAGACGGAGCTGCGGATGCGGCTGTGTGACCTGGCCGCAGCCAGGGTCCAGTACGGCTACCGACGCCTGCCCGTGCTGCTACGGCGTGAGGGGTGGCCTGTGAACCACAAGAGGACCTACCGGCTCTACGCCGAGGAGGGGCTGGCGATCCGCTCCAAGCTGCCGCGGAGCAAGCGAGCTTGGCGCTACCGGCGAGGGCGTCCAGGCGTGACCGCGCCAAACGAGATCTGGGCCATGGACTTCATGTCCGACCAGCTGTTCGACGGGCGCCCGATCCGGAACCTGACCGTGGTCGACATCCACACGCGAGAGGGGCTCTCGACGACACCGAGAGCCGACTTCAGGGCGGCCCAGATCGTCGATGCCCTGGATCAGCTCGTGCGGACTCCGGGCAAGCCGAAGAGCCTGAGGGTTGATAACGTCCTAGAACGGGAAGGCGCGGGACGCTTTGGCCAACAAGTCTCCATCGCCAGTTTGCACTGACGTCAGAACGCGCAGCAACACAAAACCAG
>NZ_JONP01000053.1 GCF_000711725.1 Roseomonas aerilata DSM 19363
TGGGAAAAGCTGCGCGCCGGGGAGTACCAGGCGGCGCAGTTCAAGCGGGTGCGCAAGGACGGCCGCCCCGTCTGGATCGAGGGGTCCTACAACCCGCTCCTCGATGCCACCGGCAAGGTGGAGAAGATCGTCAAGTTCGCGACCGACGTTTCCGACCAGATCAAGCTGCTGGCCGACCTGAAGACGCTGATCGACAACAATTTCGGCGACATCGACGCGGCGATCGGCCTCTCCCTGGCCGAGGCCGGATCGGCAGCCCGCGCGGCGGACGAGACGGCCGGAAACGTGCAGACGATCGCCGCGGCGGCCGAGCAGCTCGCTTCCTCCGTGGGCGAAATCTCCGGGAACATGGCAAAATCCCGCATCGCCACGGAAAATGCCTCCGAGCAGGCAAGCCTGGATGCGGAAAGCACCGAGAAACTGACTGCTGCCGCCCAGGCCATGAGCGGGGTGGTCAGCCTTATCCAGAGCATCGCGGGGCAGGTGAACCTGCTGGCGCTGAATGCGACCATCGAGGCGGCGCGCGCCGGCGAGGCTGGCCGGGGCTTCGCCGTGGTGGCGGCCGAGGTGAAGAACCTGGCGAGCCAGACTGCTGACGCCACCAAAAAGATTGCGCAGGAGATCGAGGGGGTCCAGTCCATCTCCGACACCGTCACCGGCACGCTCTCGACCATTCGCCAGGCGGTTGAATCGGTGCGGGAGAGCGTGGCCGTGACGGCTTCGGCGGTGGAGGAGCAGAGCGCCGTGACCAGCAGCATGTCCGCCAGCATGGGCAGCGCGTCCAAAGCTGTAGGAACTGTCTCGGCCAGTGTTGGGCAGATTTCCGCGGCCGTGAACCAGGTGGCTACAGCCGTTTCCAACACGAAGGAAGCGGCAAAAATCCTCGTTCGGTGAATCCGCCCTTCCTGCCTTCGACGCGGACGGCACAGGGGCGGCGGGGAGTGTGTTGCATCGGTTGGCATGGTGATCCGACTGACGGCGAAGCGAGCCGCGGCCTCTCGGACCGAGGGCTGATCCACTAATGAGCGGATTGCGCGACGAGACCGTTATCAGCTGCTTGCAGGCAGCATACTGCCGGGGAGGATGACGCAGGAGGTCAGCACTCGAAAGATGCACAACCGCGTTGTTGGTCGCCCAAATCATGCGGAACGAGAGACACCGCAACACCGTAGGAGGCATTCATCATGGGCGGCATTCTCCTGACCGACCGCCAATCGCGTAAGTCAGGCGGATTGCATAAGCTGCTCGTGAGGAAAGTGCATAAAACCGCGGCTCGGTCCTTCTTCACAGAGGGCGAGGCTGCCGCGCGCTTCCTTGCTGAACGCGTAGGTGCCCTGCAAGCAGTGATCAAGACGAGTACGGTTGGGATTGCTGAAGTCGACACCACAACGTGTCAGTTCGTTCAGGTGAACTCCCGCTTCTGTGGCATGACAGGGCGTACTGAGGACGAGCTGTTGAACGGACTTGGTCCAGCGGACGTTGTGCACCCCGACGACCTCGAAGCCGAAGTCACCCGCTGGCAGGTTGTTCGCCATGACGGCAAGGGCTGGGATGTGGAGCAGCGATATCTACAGCCCGGCGGATCCGTCGCTTGGGTGCGGCTGAGCATGACGGTTTCCGCAAGGGACGCCGACACGCGGCCGACGCACTGCGTTGCCATTGTCCAGGACGTCACGGAGTACCGCACTGCGATCGAGCGGCTCCGGTCGAGCGAGGAGATGCTTCGCGTCGGTCAGATCGCCGGCCGCATCGGCAGCTTTCGACGCGACCTTGCCACCGGTGCGCTTCACTGTAGCCCGGAGCTGCGTAGGATCTTCGGGTTACCCGCAACTGACGAGCCCCTTCCGTCCGACGAATGGATGCAGGCCCTGGTGCCCGAGGACCGACCCCGTCTCGCCGCCCTCATACGGGACGCCATGGTCCGCCGGGACGCCGGCATCAGCTGCGACTTCCGTATTCGCCGCTCCCTTGATGGGGCGCTCCGCTACGTTGAGATGCGGGCCCGCTACGAGTTCGATGCTCAGGGAAAGCCAGTCGCCTCAGCCGGTGTCCTCATCGATGTCACCGAGCGGCGCCACGCTGAGGAACGGCTGCGGGTGAGCGAGGAGATGCTCCGACTAAGCCTAGCGATTGGGCAGATCGGCACCTTCTGGCGTAACCTGGATACGGGCGAGGTTGAGGGTGGTCCCGAGCTTCGGCGCTTGCTCGGGTTGCCTGCAGCAGACGGTCCTATCCCAATCGGCGCTCTCCTGAGCATTATTGTTCCTGGTGACCGAGCACGGACACTGCAATCCATCCACGGCGCGCGAGCGTGTTGCGAGCCCGACTTGTCGTGCGACTTCCGCATTCGTCGCGCCTCGGACGGGCTGGTCCGCCATATAGAGATGCGGGCCCACTACGAGTACGCTGAGGACGGGCGGGCGATCGCAGCCGCCGGTGTCGCCATTGATGTAACCGAACGACGCGAGGCCGAGGCGCAGGTCGCGCACATGGCCCACCACGACGCCTTGACCGGCTTGCCCAACCGGTTGCGCCTTCGTCAGCGGTTGGACGAGGCCTTGGCGTGGGCCGGGCGCGGCGAGGGCTTTGCCGTGCTCTGCGTCGACCTCGACCGCTTCAAGGAGGTGAACGACACGCTCGGCCACCCCACAGGCGACGCCGTCCTTCGTGCCGTTGCCGACCGTTTTCGAGCGGAGTTGCGCGAGACCGATACTCTGGCTCGACTGGGTGGTGACGAGTTCGCTATCGTGCAGGCAGGTATCGACCAGCCGAGCGGCGCGATTGCTCTCGCCCGGTGGCTGGTGGCGGCGGGTTCAGTTCCCCTCGACATTGACGGCCAGCATGTCTCGGTGGGCGCCTCCGTGGGTATCGCGCTGGCGCCCGAGGATGGGCTCGATCCTGACGCTTTGCTGAGAGGCGCCGATATGGCCCTCTACCGTGCCAAGGCCGATGGACGCGGCACCTGGCGCTTCTTCGAGCCCGAGATGGACGCGCGCATGCAGATGCGTCGTGTCCTCGAACTCGACCTGCGCCGGGCGCTCGCCGCACGCGAGTTCGAGGTGTACTACCAGCCCATCGTTGGCGTCATGGACCGCCAGGTGACCGGGCTGGAGGCCCTGGTACGCTGGCACCACCCGGAACGCGGCCTGGTGCCGCCCGATCACTTCATCCCGCTCTGCGAGGAGATCGGCCTAGTCATCCCTCTCGGCGCGTGGGTCCTGCGCCAGGCCTGCTCCGAGGCGGTGTCCTGGCCCGGTCGACCTAAGGTCGCGATCAACCTGTCGGCCGCCCAGTTCGCCAGCACCGAACTGGTCGAGTGCGTCGCGGCCGCCTTGGCCGCCTCTGGCCTGGAGCCCAGGCGCCTCGAGCTTGAGATCACCGAGACCGTGATGTTGCGCGATGCCGAGGCCACACTGGCCACGCTGCACCGACTCAAGGCGCTCGGCGTACGGATCGCGATGGACGATTTCGGTACTGGGTACTCGTCCCTGAGCTACTTGCAGCGCTTTCCGTTTGACAAGGTGAAGATCGACCGTGGGTTCGTCTGCAGTGTCGACGACTCACGGAAAAGCACTGCGATCGTTCGCGCGGTCACCGATCTCTGCAGTGCCCTCGACATGACTACCACGGCGGAAGGGGTTGAGACCGAGGAGCAGTTCGCGGCGTTGCGCCGTCAAGGGTGTGATGAGGCACAGGGCTACTTGTTTAGCCGACCCCAACCTGCTGCCGACGTACCGGCGATGCTCGCCGACGTCGCGGCAGCAGCGAGCAGGGGAGCAGCTTGACCCCAGCGGATAGTGCTCAGGATCGGGGATGACGAGGCTGGGCTGCCGGAGCAGCCCCGGCCTGCAACGTGGGGCCAGCTGTACTAGAAATCCAACTCATCCAAGGACTGACCAAGCATCTCGGCGGCGAGTCGTTTGGAGAGGATGGACAGGGCACAACAAGGTCGCTGGTGTTTCGGACGGCTGACCGTCCCAATCAGATCCTTACCCTGAGCCAGCCGTCAGCGAACCGAGGTTGTTTGAAAGCGGCCGAGGGCTGTTCTGAGACAAACGAGGCATCGGACTGCTTCGTCAGGTGGCAAGGCGAGCAGGGCGACAGGGTCGATCTCCCTAACCTGGGCGGCAACCTGCGTGACGCCCAGCCCGTCCAGGGACGCGGCAAGGCAGGTGAGATCGCGGCCGAGGGTCGCCGCGAGCTGCGCCCAGAGGCGCAGCTCGGCCACGGTGTCTGCGGCGTCCATCCGGAGTCCCTAAGCCGATCGGATGGCGGTGAGGAAGGTGACTACCTGGCCGTTGAGGGCCTCCGCCTGCTGGGCAAGCTCGCCGGCGGCCGAGCGGACCTGCGAGGCGGCCTCGCCAGTCCGCTCCGCTCCCTGGGTCACGCCCGAGGTGTGGCGCGAGACCTCCTTCGTGCCAGACGCCGCCTCGGCCACGGCGCGCCCGATCTCCTGGGTGGCCGAGGACTGCTCCTCGGCCGCCGCGGCCACCTGGGCGGTGACGTGGTTCATTGCCTCGATCGTGCGCACGATGCTGCCGATTGCCCCGACCGCTTGGTCGGTCTCGCTCTGCATGGCGGCGATCTGGGCGCCGATCTCCTCGGTCGCGTTGGCAGTCTGGGCCGCCAGCGCCTTCACCTCGGAGGCCACCACAGCAAAGCCTCGGCCCGCCTCCCCCGCGCGCGCCGCCTCGATGGTGGCGTTCAGCGCGAGCAGATTGGTCCGGCCGGCGATGTCGTTGATGAGGCTGACCACGGCCCCGATGCCCTTGGCCGCCTGGGAGAGACCCTGGACCGCCGTGTCGGTCGCCCGGGCATCGGTGGTGGCCTGCTGGGCCATGGTGGCGCTCTCGGCGACGCGGCGGGCGATCTCGGAGATGGAGGCGGCGAGCTCCTCGGCGGACGCCGCTACGGTCTGGACGTTCATGCTCGCCTGCTCGGAGGCGGCGGCCACGGAGACGGCGCGCTCGGTCCCGTCGCGCGCTGCCCCCTCCATCTCGCCGGCCGTGGCATCGAGTTCCGTCGCCGCGGCAGCGACGCTGCGCAGAACGCCTGCGGCCTCAGCCTCGAAGCCGCGAACGAGGGTGTCAACGCGGGCGGCACGCTGGACCTTGACGGCGGCCTCAGCGGCCTGAGCAGCCGCCAGGGCATCGGCCTCTTGGAGGCCGGTGCGGCAGGTGTCGACCGCCCGAGCCATGTCGCCGAGCTCGTCGCCGCGCGCCGTCTCGGGCAGGTCGAACGCGTAGTCGCGCCGGGAGAGGCGGAGCATGCTCGCGGCCAGCCGGGCCATGCCGCCGCCCACGTCACGGGCGAGCCACAGGGCGGAGAGGATGGCCAGCAGCGCCGAGCCCGCCATGACCGCCAGGATGAGCCAGAAGGCCCGGTGGTAAATGGCCTCGCCAGCGGCCGCGGCGGCCGCGCCGGCCTCGGCGTTGAGGGCGATGTCCGCGCTTAGGGCCTCACGGAGTCGGTTGAAAGCAACACGTGCTTCGCCGGAATAGAGCCGGACGGCAGCGGGCTGGTCGGTGCGCGCCAGGTCTAGCAGGCGGGGGCTGAGGGCGAGATAGTCTCGCCAGCCCTGCCGGACAGCGTCGGCCATGCGGCGTTCTTCGCCGTCAGAGATCATGGGCTCGTAGGCACGCCAGAGAGTCTCGATCTCCTGGCCAACGGTGGCGATGCTCTGAGCCTCACGCAACTTAACCTCGGGATTGTCAGCCAGCATGAAGGTGGCTTGGAACAGGCGATAGCGGCTCAGCGTGGTCTCCAGGCGACCGAGGAGACGGGTGGAGGGCAGCCAGTTATTGCGGATGTCGGCCGCGCGGTCATTCACCCCGGCGAGTTGGGAGAGACCAACCCCGCCGATGGCGAACAGCAGGAGGAGGAGAAGGCCAAAGCTGGCGAGCAGCTTGGTGCGGGTACGCAGGGAACCCAGGAAAGCCACGACCATTATTCTCCGAGGGGACTGTTCGGGAATGTAGCTCCAGGAGGTTTCGGGCGGATGAAGGTGGTCTGAGCCCGGAGAAGGCGCTGTGTATGGAGCAATCTCGCGGTGTCGTCCGGAATCGTAAAGCCGTCGTCACTCAGCGGTACTGTCGTTAACCCTCGCTTTATCGCTCATCCCTAGCCTGCCGCGACTTACTCGGCGGAGGCGATCATGGAGGGGGTAGAAGGCCAGGTGCGGGACTTACAGGCCAAGGTCGAGCGCTGTGTGCGCCTGGCCTCCCTGAGCACCCAGCCGGAGGACGCAGCCATCCTGAATGGGCTCGCCGCCATCACGCGCCATCAGCTGTCTGACCTGCGCGCCATGATCGCTGCGAGGCAATAGGCGGAGGAGCAGCGGCCTCGACCCAGCGGCGGTAGCCCAATAGCCCCGGTCAGCCCTCCAGAAAGCTGCGGAGCTGCCTGGAGCGGGTAGGCTGCTGCAGCCTGCGAAGGGCGCTCGCCTCGATCTGCCGGATGCGCTCGCGCGTCACGTTGAAGTGCTGGCCGACCTCCTCAAGCGTGTGTTCGGTGTTCATGCCAACCCCGAAGCGCATGCGCAGGACACGCTCCTCGCGCGGGTTGAGCCCGGACAGCGCTTTGTTCGCGGCATCCCGCAGGCTGGTTTGCACGGCTGCATCCAGCGGCATGACGGCGTTCTCGTCACGGATAAGGTCACCGAGCTGGCTGTCCTCTTCATCGCCCAACGGTGTCGCAAGGCTGACCGGCTCGCGCGCGATCTTCTGGACCTTGGTCACTCTCTCGACCGGTAGGCCCATCCGTTCCGCAAGCTCTGCCGCGCTCGGTTCCCGCCCGAGGTCCTGCACCAGCTGCCGTGAGGTCCGGTTCAGCTTGTTGAGGGTGTCTGCCATGTGCACGGGAACACGGATGGTGCGGCCCTGATCGGCCAGACCACGCGTGATGGATTGGCGGATCCACCACGTCGCATAGGTGCCGAATTTGAAGCCGCGGCGGTAGTCGAACTTGTCGACCGACCTGATCAGGCCAACGTTGCCCTCCTGAATAAGATCGAGCAGCTGCAGGCCTCGGTTGGTGTATCGCTTGGCCACAGCAACAACCAAGCGAAGGTTGGCCTCGATCATCTCCCCTTTCGCCCGGTTCATGTCGCGCTCGCCCTGTGACACCAGGGCCTGCACACGGCGAAACTCCTCAATCGGCAGGCCCGCCTCGGCGGCGATGGCGAGGATCGGTGCGCGTGCCTCCTCGGCTTCCGCGGCGTGCCGCGTCGCCAGAGCCATCCACCCCTTCCCTTTGCGTGAAGCCAGGGTGGCTACCCACACGGGCGCGGAACCGGAAGCATGATAGGCTGTGAGGAAGTCGTCGCGCCCGACTCCGGCCACCTGAGCGACCCGGAGCAGGCGGCCCTCGGCGCTCGTCAGGCGCTTGTTGACTTGGCGCAAGCCCTCCACGAGTTCCGCCAAGCGCGTCGGGTGGAGGTGTAACTGGCCTACCAGGATAACCAACTCGCGCCGGCCTCGCGCAAACCTCGCCTCGTCAGCCGGCTTGAGGGCACGGCCGTCGGCATAAGCGGCCATGCGGCGGGCCTGGAGTTCCCGTAGGCTTTCCGACGCCGCCTCGATGGCGGCGAAGGCCGCTGAAGCCCCTGGCCTGAGCTGCTGCTCGAGAGCAGAAGCCGGCGGTCTGGTCCCCGCCTCGCTTTCGCCCTCCAGGCCGTCGTCCTCTTCAAGGCTGAGACCATCGGCGGTGTCGGCGGTCGCCTCCAGGTCAAGGATCTGCCGCAGCGGCATGCTTCCGCTCTGGAGCGCCCGGTACCAGCCCACGATTGCCGTCAACGTCATCGGGGACTGGCAGAGCCCCTCGATCATCATGCTGCGACCAACTTCGATGCGCTTGGCGATGGCGACCTCGCCCTCTCGGCTGAGGCGCATGACGGCTCCAGCCTCTCTCAGGTACAAGCGAACCGAATCGGTCGTGCCTGGACCGTTCTCTTCAGCGGCGTCGCTACCCTCCTCTGGTGCCGCGCGCGGCTGCTCCTGATGAACCTGCTCCTCTTCCTCATCCTGATCCTCATCGGCAACATGGATGCCAGCAACGGAGAGGACGGCGAGCACCTCCTCAAGGCGGTCGGCAGGGAAGGCGGCGGATACCTCGGCTTCGGTGACGTGGCCCCGGCTTCGTCCAAGTTCTACCAGGTCATGAAGGGTGCTGCTCTTTGCCTCAGGCATTGAGTCCGAGAGCATCCTCTCCTGCTCCTTCGGTGTCAGTTCGCTGTCCTCGTCCATCGCCGACCTGTTCGCTTCGTTGAGTTCCCGGTTCATGCCGGCGCTCCTGGTCGCGTTTGTCACAAGCCAGCGGCCTTCCGGGCGCTGGCATTCGCGAGCCCGGGCTACTGCCTCTGTGTAAGCTCGGCGGTTGCTGGTAGGACGCTGGGGATCTGCGTGGCGGCGCAGGCACGGTTACGCCCGCCGCGCTTCGCCCCGTAGAGGGCGCAATCGGCCTCCTCGACGAGCGGATCTGGCAGCTGCCCGGGTTGTGGGTAGGCGGTCGCTATCCCGATGCTCACGCTGACCCACCCCAGGGAACTTGCGGCATGGGGGATCTCCAGGGCAGCAACAGCGTCGCGAAGGCGCTCGGCCATCGTCCAGGCGCCTACGGCATCGGTGTCGGGCAGGAGGACAACGAATTCCTCCCCCCCGTAGCGAGCTCCCGTGTCGACGGGGCGTAGCAGGGCGGAGCGGATGCAGGCCGCGATGCCTCGGAGCACCCGGTCGCCCTGCTGGTGCCCGTAGCTGTCGTTGTAGGCTTTGAAGAAGTCAGCATCGAGCAGCAGGAGGGAGATCGGAAGCGCGTTGCGGGCGGCACGGCGCCACTCCCGGTCCAGGACCGCGTCGAACTGGCGCCGGTTTGCGAGCCCTGTCAGCCCGTCCGTTGCTGCCATGACGGAGAGCCGGTCGGCCGCCTCGGTCAGCGCCTTCTCCGCCTCCAAACGACGTAGCATCTCACGCTTGAAGAGCAGGCAAAGGGCGACGGTCGCGCCGCATAGCACCAGCAGGATGGAACCAAGGCTGCTCACCTTGTTCCACCAGGCGGCGTAGACCTCGGCGGTCGACACACCGACGCTCAGAATAAGCGGCAGATCGCCCACATGGCGAAAGGTGTAGAGGCGCTTGACACCATCTAACGGCGCTTCCGCGACAAAGCGTCCTGATGGTGAGGCACTGACCCGGCGGAAAGTGTCAGAGCCGCTGAGATCGCGCCCCGCGTCGCCCTCGCGGAAGGGGTGGCGCGCGACCACGGTCCCATCCCTCCGAAGCAAGGTCACCGATCCTTGAGAGCCAAGGTCGAGCTTGCTGAACAGGTCCTGGAAGTAGGCCAGTCTCATGGCGCCCATGACGACGCCCTGGAAGTGCTCCCCCTCATCGGGCAGGCGACGGCTGATCGCGATGCTCGGGTCGCCCCTCCGCAGGCGGCTCTGGTAGGGCCGGCTGATGTAGAGCCCGGCATCAGCCCGCTCCTGATGGACGCGGAAGTATTCACGATCAGCGAAGTTGAGCCGTTCTGGCACGAGCGATGTGGAATTGGCGACAATTGTGCCTTCTGGGTTCAACACGAGAACCGAGCCGAGGTACTCGGCGGTGCCAGCGCGATCGAACAGAGCCATGTGCCGGACTTCAGGAGTGGCGAGGTCAAGCCCGGGCTGGCTCAGCGCGACGCTGGTCCCCTGCAGAGACAGATCATAGGTGTGAATGTTGCGCGCGATGTCCCCCTCAAGGGCACGCGTCAGGTTGGTCGATGCCTGCTCTGCCTGGCGCCACGCGTCCGACCGGGCGTCCAGCAGCACGAGAGCGCCCAGCCCGAGCACGCCGACAGCGACACTCATCCCCGCGAGGGTCAAGGCTCGGACCACGGTAGTCGGCCTCCAAGTCCGTGGACGAAAGACGTTCGGACGTCCGGCCGCTTCCTGCATGTCCCACCCTGTTGCTGCCTTGCTCGACCACGGGGATCGTTGCGACATCCAGAACTCTAGCAGCATAAAACTCACGGTGTCGTGAGGTATTTTGGTGTAATGAACCAACCCTCAGGAAATCAGTCACCATTAAGAATAAGCAATGTTCTGCGCCATGTATTGCTATGCCAGAACAATCTTGTTGAGGATGGACGATGCCATCTGCTCCACTGCCACGTGACGAGGCCGGGCGTCTCAGCGCCCTGCGCTCCCTCGACATCCTGGGCACGCCTACGAGCGAGGTGTTCGACAGCTTCGTGCGGGTGGCCGGTGCCCTCTTCCACGCGCCGATGGCCGCGATCTCGCTCCTCGAAGCGGACCGGCAGATCTTCAAGGCGATCGTCGGTCCGCCGATCAGCGAGACGCACCGGGATGCCTCGTTCTGCGCCCACGCGATCCTCAGGCCGGACGAGGTGCTCTGCGTTCCCGACGCCCGGCTCGACCCCCGTTTCTGCGACAATCCCAATGTCCTCAGCGAAGGAGGCATCCGCTTCTACGCCGGGGTCCCGCTCCTGGCGGAGGATGGCCACGCCCTCGGCACGCTCTGCGTCGCCGACCAGAAGCCGCAGACGCCGGACACCTGGCAGCTGGACCGGCTGCGTGACCTCGCCACTGGCGCCTCGGCCGCCATCCGCCTGCACGGCGTGATGCGCCGGCTGGAGATGGACGCCCGCTCCGACCCGCTGACCAATCTTGGGAACAGGCGCGAGTTCGAGGCCACGCTCGAGCCGCTGGCCGGCCATGGCGCCACGCTCTTTCTGCTGGACCTGGACGGGTTCAAGGCCATCAACGACGTCTTCGGGCATCCGGGCGGCGACCTCGCCCTGCAGGAAGTCGGCAGACGGTTGCAGGCGGCGGTGCGTGCCGGTGACCATGCCTTCCGGCTCGGTGGCGACGAGTTCGCCCTGCTCTGCCCCGGCATGACCGCGACCGAGGCACGCCAGGCGCTTGCGCATCGCATCCATGCCGCCATGGCGGACACCTTCATGATTGAGGGGCAGGCCGTGCCGCTGCGGACATCGATCGGTGTCGCCGGGCTGCCCGACGACGCGACAACGCCGCCCGAGCTCGTCCATCTTGCCGACGTCGCCCTCTACGATGCCAAGCGCGCTGGCCGGGGAAGGACACGCCATGCTGGTTGGCCGCCTGCCGTAGAACCGGGGGCAGCGACCGCCGACACGCCGGCTCAGCCCGCCCTGCCACGCGCGTGCAGCATCGGTCGGATGGACCTGGCGGACCGTTTGCGCCGGGCGCTCGTGCCGGGCGGGGCGGAGCCTTTCACCCTTGCTTTCCAGCCGGTGGTTGCCCTGAGCACTCAGCGGACCTCCTCGCTCGAAGCCCTGGTCCGGTGGGACGTCGGCCCGGGGACCTCCATTCCTCCTTCCGAGTTCGTCACCCTTGCCGAGCGGCTCGGCCTCATCTCGCATCTGGACCGCTGGGTGCTCGCCGCCGCCTGCAAGGCGGCCGTCACCTGGCCCGAGCCCTGGCTGGTCTCGATCAACGTCTCGGCCGTGTCGTTCGGCCTTATCAACGTCGCCGCCATGGTTAAGGACGCCCTTGCGTCGAGTGGCCTGCCCGCGGCCCGGCTCGTCGTCGAGATGACCGAAACCGCTCTCGCGGGAGATGCGGTACAGGCCAAGAGGGCGATCCAGGGTATTCGCGCGCTCGGCGCCAGGGTCTCGCTGGATGACTTCGGCGCCGGGCATGGCTCGCTCACGACACTGCGGCAGTTCCCCTGCACCGGCATCAAGATCGACCGAAGCTTGGTCAGGGAGATCTGCACCGATCCTGTCCAGGCGCACATGGTGAGCCTCATCGCCGAGTTCGGCCACGCGCTCGACGTCAGGGTGGTCGCGGAAGGTGTAGAGACGGCCGGCCAACTCCGCGCCGTGGCAAGCTGCGGTGTGTCCCTCGTTCAGGGCTTTCTGCTGGCGAGGCCTGCTCGGGCGGCGGACGTCGTGCGCGCTGCTCGGGAGGCCGAGGTCAACGTGCAGCGGGCGCTGGCCGGCGGCATTCCAAGACCGCTGGCCAGCTTGCCGGCGCCCAGGCGGGGTGGCATGGTCGGGATCGGCCTGGCTGCGCACCGGGACACGTCATCGGAGACGGTGCTCGTCCCCTGCCCCCCGCTTCGGGCGTTCCCGGACATTTAGCAGTCATGTGGGGCGGCACGTGTGCCATGGCAGCATCAGCTTGAGACCAGGAATGTGCGAGAGCGCACTGTCGGCAAAGCCTTGCCCGAGCAGGTCCGCTCTGGAAGTGCCCGCCGCGCAGGTAACCTGCCTTAGCGGCGGCAGCCCGCCAGCACGCCATCGGTTGTCGGCGAGTGGCTGAACGCCATCACCACTCCGCCCTCCCTGTGTCCGAGGAGGCAGGATAGGCTGAGCGGCGCTGAAGGCCCTTGTGCAGGACGAGGTGTCTGACGGCGGTGTTCCTACGTTGAAGGGGCATGGTCCCGCTGATCGCCGCCTTCCTGGCCGTCCTCTTGCTGTGCATCGTGCTGCAGGACGCCTTCAAGGTGATGCTCCTACCCCGGCGCGTGCATCGGCATCTTCGGCTGAGCCGCTTGTATTTCGGCCTGAGCTGGGCAGCCTGGTCGGCCCTGGCCCTTCGCCTACCTGTCGGTGCGCGGCGGGAGCGCTTCCTCGGGGTGTTTGGCGCACTGTCGATGGTGGTGCTGTTTGCCTTCTGGGGCACGGCCCTAATCGCCGGCTTCGGCCTGCTCGAGTGGGCCTTGCAGGCAGATCACTCCCCGTGGTCGGCTCCTCCCGGAGCAGATCTACATGAGCGGGGTCGCCTTCTTCACCCTGGGCTACGGCGATGTGGTCCCGCATACGGCCGCGGCCCGCGTCGTGAGCGTCGTCGAGGCCGGCACTTGGATCGGCTTCATCGTCGTTGTGATCGGCTACCTGCCGGTGCTCTACCAGCTCTTTGCCCGACGTGAGGCCCACGTGATCCAGCTCGACGGCCGCGCCGGGTCTCCGCGCCAGCGTGCACCATGCTTTGCCGCCACGTCGCAGGCGGTGGTCTGGACAAACTCGACGAGCTGCTTCGCGAGTGGGAGGTCTAGGCTTCCGAACTACTGGAAAGCCACCTCTCCTATCCCATGCTCGTCTATTACCGCTCACAGCACGACAACCAGTCGTGGCTCGCGGCCACCGCCGCGGTGATGGATACCTGCGCGCTGATCCTGGTCGGCGTCGAGGAGCTGCACCCTCTACAGGCGCGCATGACCTTCACCATGGCGCGCCAGGTCATGGTCGAAATGGCGCGCTCCCCCCGGGTGAGCCCGTCGCGGTACGACGGAGGTGACCGCCTGCCGCGCGAGGCGTACGACCGGTTGGAGAACCGGCTGCGCGCGGCCGGACTGAAGTGGCGGGGCGGGGCGAATGCCGAGGAGACGCTCGCTGCCCTTCGCGCGACTTACGAGCCGCTGCTTGACGGGCTCGGGTCTGCCTTGGTGCTGAGCCTGCCGGGCTGGCTGCCGGCCGATGATGCCGCCGATCACTGGGAGGGCGGACACCGGGGTCCGATCGCCAGCCGGCTCATCGAACAGCTGACCGACAGGAGCGAGAGCAATGTTTCCTCGCATCAAGAGGGCCGGCTGGTCGGACGCCTGCGCGCACGACTGCGGCGGCAGTGAGGGTGGTCAGTTCACCCGTATCACACAGGTCGCCAGTGGCCCGCTCGTCCGTACCTGCGCCAACGCTGAACTACACGGCGCTCGCACCAGGTCCGCCAACGTGGTCATCAGATTCCCCGTGGAGATCGGCTTCAGAAGGACAGGTGCGGCGGTATACCTGCCAAGCTCAGGGGCTTCGTAGCCGGTCGCGAAGACGAACGGCACACCAAGGGCAGTGAGCTTGTCGGCGACGGGAAGGACGCTCCCATCGCCGAGCCTCACGTCTAGGACCGCAGCATCCAAGGTACCCTCCGCTCCGACCTTCGTGAGCAGCCTGAGGGCGTCCTCGGCGCTTGCGGCGGGCCCGACGACCTCAGCTCCTGCTTGGCGCAAGCAGTCCTCGATCAGCATGGCGATCAGGCACTCGTCCTCGGCCACGAGGATGCGCCGGCCCACAAGCTCCAACATTCGCAGAGGTCCTCAAGGCCACCAGCGCCCCGAGAGTACGCACGATCTCGTTACCATAACATAACTAATATGCACCGATATGGTGGGAAGTAACGCGTCCTGTGGCAGTCGTCCGAGCCTCAGGAGCGCCGGCTATCCAGGAACTGCCAGGCTGCTGTTCAGGCTTCAGCCCTCGCCCTCCAGGCGCACCAAGTCTTTCACCAGATCCCAGGCCCAGAGCTCGGCCACGGTGCCGTGAACCGTTTCATCCGAACCCCTGGCCTCTGCCCTGGCTGCGAGGGCCTTGGCAACGATGCCGGCCATTGTCATCGGGACGGCAGCACTGATCGCGTCCCGGTTCCGCTCGTAGGCCTGCCAGCGCCGGCAGTAGCCATGACCGGCACCTTCGGTCTTCAGCTCCGCAAGCAGGGTTGGATGGGCGTCGCAGAGGCGGATCAGCTCGGCGTCCGGGTTGTGGGCTGTCGCACGTGCCGCCAGGGCCGCGAAGTCGAAGGAGGGTTCCATGGTCCCGCGTGTCCGCTCCAAAGGCTGTTCGAATGTCTGGGGCAGCCGGGAGTTAACGCACGAGGCGTGAATTTATGGTGCATCTTCGGAATAATGCGCTCGTCCCTTGCTTGCCGCGGCACTGGCACTCGCTCAGCGCTGCGCCAGAAACTTTGGCCGCCTGAGCGGCAGCGCACGGCCCTCTACTGCGACACCTCCATCGGTGAGCAGGCCCGCGCGGCCACCTGGGCGAGGCTCTTCAGGCGGAGCGCGGTCAGGCCCGAGCCCGGCAGGGCGGCGGCGAGCTGCTTGATGCCTGGGATGTGGGACAAGGCGGCGTCGGCGAAGCTTTGCCCGAGCAGATCCGCTCCGGAGGTGCCCGCCGCCGTCCAGGCCAGCCGCCGTAGCAGCGCGAGCGTCACCGCCGCACCCGGGCGCATGCCGTGGATCGCCGCGACCTGCCGCAGCAGCGACAGCCCGCGCAGCCCTGCCAGCACCCCATCCAGCGCCGGCGAGGGGCTGATCGCCACGACCACCCCGCCTTCCAGCGCCGCCCGATTCCCTGCCGTCCGTGTGGCCTCGCGCAGGGATCCGCCCAGGTGCTTGCGCAGGGTCGCCCGCAGCAGCGGCACGTCGGGCGCGCTGGCGACCGCCTCCCGCGCGGCGGCAAGGTCGGGCAGCCGCTCGAGCCGGCTTATCCATTCCAGTGCCAGGACGCGAGCGGGCGCGACCGGCGCGTCATCCTGCAGCAGGAGGGCGCGCAAGGTGTCGACCTCCTGCAGCTGTTGCAAGGATCTCACCTCCCGTCACAGGCCCACGGCCCGGCTCTGGACCTATGTGCGGGATGACCGGCCCTTTGCCGGGCCAGCCCCACCGGCCGCCCTGTTCCACTTCTCCCGTGATCGCACAGCCGAGCACCCTAGGCGCCACCTGGCCGCCTACGCCGGGATCCTGCAGGCTGACGCCTATGCCGGGTTCGGCGAGCTCTATCGGCCCGATCGCAAGCGGGGGCCGATTACCGAGGCCGCCTGTTGGGCCCATTTCCGTCGAAGAGCCTTCGAGCTCGCCGAGGTCGCCCGCGCGCCACTCGGCGCCGAGGCCGTGCGGCGCATCGACCGGGTGTTCGACGCCGAGCGCGAGGTGAACGGATCTCCGGCAGCCGACCGCCTGCAGCACCGCCAAACCCTCGTGGCCCCGCTGGTCGCCGACCTCCACGCCTGGATGCTCGAAACCAGGGCCAGGCTGCTCGCCTCAACGATCTCGCCAAGGCGCTGGACTACGCCCTCAAGCGCTGGGACGCGTTCACCGGGTTCCTCGCCGATGGCCGCATTTGCTTGACCAACAACGCCGCCGAACGCGCCCTCCGCGGCGTCGCCCTTGGCCGCAAAGCCTGGCTGTTCGCGGGCAGTGACCGCGGCGGCGAGAGAGCGGCCGCCATATACTCGTTGATCGTCACCGCCAAGCTCAACGACGTCGATCCGAGCGCCTGGCTCGCTGATGTGCTGGCGCGGATCGCTGACCATGCAGCCTCGAAGCTTGACCAACTCCTGCCGTGGAACTGGACGCCCAAAGCCACGCCACTCTCAAAAGCCGCATGATCGTAAACTGCGGCACCGATGTCTAACGTTTAGGCGGCCAAGCCCCGAACACTTCGGTATTGGGCGGGTAGGTGACAAATGTACTGCAGCGCGCATCGCATTCCTGGGCAATCCCGACTTCTATGACGCAGTCGGGCGGCCCGCGATCCAAAAATGGGTGAGTGTTCGTCGGATGGAACCAGACCTCATTGCCGGGGCCGGAGCGGACCGCGAAATAGTGGAGTGTACCGTAACCACTGCTCAACTCCGAACCCCGCCACTCGCCTCGTTGGCCGAACTCCCGCAACACTTGGTCCATGGGGATGCAAACGGCCTCTGGTACCAGGCGGAACTCCAGCAACACGCGCCAACGCGACAAGTAGCCGCTCGAAGATGGGCTATCGCGAGGTCCAGCCCGTAGCGAGGCGGCGGGTCTCCTCGTCTGCGATAGCCAGGCCGGCCCCTGTGTGACCGAGACCATCAGCCACTGCGATGGTCCGGGTGTGCTCCCATCCATCCGCCACTGAAGCCCGAGCAGACGTTCTGAGATCGCTGGATCCCGCGCCGTACCAGAGTCGGCGACCGCCATTATGCGGCGCAAGAGCTCGTCCGGTCCTGACAGTACTCGGCTGTCGTAAGGCGGAAGTGGCTCGACGCAACCGGCCACGCTCAACGCGAAGCCGGTCCACCAAACTGAAGCCTTGGACCGCATCGCGTCCTCGAAGATGACCAATATTGCATGCCCAACCAGCCAAGCATGGCAATCCAGCCACGTGAAGGCGTGCGGCCAGAGCTGTACCGCATAAATCCCTCTAACGAAGGCGGCCCTCGCCGGACGGCTACGATGCCGACGCTGGGTGGATCGCCGCGTCCACCCTGACGACGAACGACGTCGACGACGCGTCGCAGATTGGTCCCTTGCTCGACCAGATGGCGGACTCACTCGCATCCTTCTCAGCGGATGGCGCCTACGACCAGGACGGCGTCTATGGTGAGGTTGCTGCCCGGCATGCCGATGCTGCGGTGATCGTGCCACCACGGTCCAGTGCCATTCGGAGCGCCACGGCTGGGGCGGCGCCAACCCAGCGCGACCAGCACCTCAGGGCGATTGCTGAGCGGGGACGCTTGGGCTGGCAGAAGAGGTCTGGCTACAACAATCAGGCCCTGGTCGAGGCAGACATCAGCAGGTTCAAGCGGGTCATCGGCGGCGCGACATGGCGCGTTCGCGCACGGACGAGCGCCGTGCGACCGAAGTGGCCGTCGCTGTCCGTGTACTGGACCGCATGCTTGAGCTCGGACGCCCGGAGTATGTCCGCATCACGTGAACGCGGATGCTCCCGCGGTTCACTGCGCCTGCAAGCTGATCCGTGCAACACAGTTCCGCAATACCGCATTCAGCGCTTGGCGCGATGTGACCAGAACTTGACGACCGTGTGAGGAGGGCTGCGCCAGCTAAGGTGTTCCTTGGCTCCTACCTCGCCAACCTGACGACGCCCGCTTCGGTCTTGTTCGTCATCGGGGCAGCCTAGCGCAGGGTGCCTTACAGGAGGACAGCGGAACAGAGGCGGTCCCCGTGCACACTCAGAATGGGCCGATACCTCCGGTTCGTATTAATTCCTGGCCCTTGCGGGCACACCACCTGAGACCCAGGCTTCGCGACAACTTTTCGCCAGGGCAGGCAGCAATGCCGAGCGGTCCGTTGGACGCTCGCCCCTGTGTCCATGCCCCGCCATTACGATTCAACAGAAATGCGCGCCACGTGTTTCCACAGGCACCACGTAAAGGCTCTGACTTGCGGTCATGAACAACTGATTTCGCCTCGTGCCACCGAAGCAGATGTTGGCACAGATCTCCGGCAAACGGATCTGGCCGATGCGCTGCCCATCTGGCGCAAACACATGCACACCATCATAGCCCTCACCAACCCAGCCCGCGCCCACCCAGACGTTGCCCTGCTCGTCGCAGCGGACACCGTCACCAAAACCCGACTTGCCGTTCAACTCCATGTCGCAAAACGTGCGCGGGTTCCGCAGGACCGGACCGTCGACGTCATAGACCCAGATGATGTTCTTTGCCTGCGGGTAGTGGCTCGTGCCGCTGTCTGCCACGTAGAGCCGACGATAGTCCGGGCTGAAGCAGAGGCCATTCGGCTTAAAGGCGTCGTCTGCCACCTTTGTCACCTGTCCGTTCTGCGCGTCGATGCGGTACACCGCCTCCTTGATGAAGGGGCGTGGGCTGTTCGCGCTCTCAGGCGTGCGCTGCCCCTCATAATTCATGAGTGCTCCGTAGCCGGGGTCGGTAAACCAGATGGCACCGTCCTCCGGGTGCACGACCCCGTCGTTGGGCGCGTTGAAGGGACCATCCGGGCCGCCCGCGGCGAGCACCGTGCGTCGCCCGTCCGCTTCATAGCGCACCACGTCCCGATCGAAGTGTCGGAACGCGATCTGTCGCCCTTCGCGATCGAATGTATTTCCGTTCGAGAAGCCGGAGGGCGAGCGAAAGCGGCGGTGGACCGAGTTGTCCTCCTCGTTGAGGCGTAGGCACTCGTCGTTCGGGATGTCGGACCAGACCAGAAAGCGGCCGGTCGCGTGCCAGGCAGGGCCTTCGGCCCAGGCAAAGCCGGTGGCCAGTCGCCGGATGGAGGAGTTGCCAAGCGAAGCCTTAAAGCGCCTGGGATCGATCGACACGATATCTGCATCCGGATAGCGCACCGGTGACGCACCGCGTTCGTAGCTACGCTGCGCACTGGCAGGCATGGCAGCACCGGCCGCGAGCGCGCCAGCTACCACGCCCAGCATAGCACGGCGGCCGGTCGCATTGGGTTCGTGTTCGATCATGTGTTTCCTCCGGAAGACGAGCCCGTTGTTCGGGCTACTCTGGAGGGAACATTGGCACGGGCGCCAGCGACAGCACCAGCCGCAAGCTTCCTTGGCCGCGTCGTGAAAGGCGCCGGCTTTCCTTGACCATCCCCGCTTGCCTCACGAGCCCTGTTGGCGGGCCCCTTGACCCTTGGACGCTCCTGCGGACGAATACTTTAGCCGCGAGACACCAAAAATCTCCGGTGGGAGGAACCTGAAAATGATTTCGCATCGGCATCTGTTCGGCTTGCTGGGGGCTGGGGCGCTCGCCGTTGGGGGCATCTCGTTCTGCCCGGCGCTGGCCCGTACGCCCGAAGCCCGCATGGCGAAGGTCGATGAGGCCGTCCGTGGGCTCGTCGAGGGACGCAGCACGCCGGGCATTGCGGTGCTGATCCTCCAGGAAGGCCGCCCCGTCTACAGCCGTAGCATGGGCACGCGCGAGCCGGGCGGCACTGCGCCGGTCGCAGCGACGGACATGTTCCGCTTCGCTTCCATGACCAAGGCTATCACCTCCGTCGCCGCGATGATCCTGGTCGAGGAGGGGCGGATCGGGCTCGATGAGCCGGTCAGCCGCTATCTTCCCGCGTTCTCGAACCTTCGGGTACGTGGAGCTGATGGAAGCGACACGCCGGCCGCCCGGCCGCCCACCATCCGCGAGGTGATGACCCACACGGCGGGCTTTTCCTACAACTTTATCAACCGTCCCGTCATCGTGGATGCCTACCGCGAGGGGCGGGTCACCGACGGGCTGGACCAGCCAGAGGTCACGACGGCCGAGGCGATGCGCCGGTTGGCCCTGGCGCCGCTCGGCTACCAGCCGGGAACAAGTTGGGAGTATTCCCTGACCACGGATGTGCTCGGCGCGGTGATTGAGCAGGTGGCAGGTGGCACGCTCGGTGCCTTCGTGACGGAGCGGATCGCGAAGCCGCTCCGGATCGAGAGCTGGGTGTTCAACGCGCCGGAAGCGGCACGGTCCCGCTTCGTGCCGGTAACACGCCCGGGGCAGCCCACGGGCACGCTTGGTACGGGCTATGTCCCAGTGACAACCACCGAAGGCGTTCCTTATCCTGCGACGCGGGGTACCGCGACCCTCGACCCGAACCGGGCCTTCTCGCCGGTTGCCTATCACTCGGGTGGCGCAGGTATGAGCGGTACTCTCGGGGACTACGCACGCTTCGCCCAGATGCTCCTAAACGATGGTGAGCTGGATGGGGCGCGAGTGCTGCGCGCCGAGACAGTGCGGCAGCTGACGACGAACGCCACGGGCACCATGCCCACCCTACGCGGGCCGGGTTGGGGCTTCAGCCTGGGCCTTGGCGTGGTGACCGACCCTGCCGCTGCCAAGACTGGCCTGCCCTCCGGCAGCTATGGATGGGGCGGCATCTACGGCACGCAGTTCTGGATAGACCCGACGAACCGCGTGGTTGGGGTTGTCATGACGCAGACGGCCGTCATCGGATCGGGCCCGATCGCCAACGCGGTGCGGGAAGCATTCTATGCGCCGGACTAGGGTCAGGACTCATTGATCCAGAAGAGCACGGCGGCCGCGAGGCAGATGGAGGATATGACGGTGTGGGCGCATCGGTCGTAGCGCATGGCGACGCGGCGCCAGTCCTTCAGGCGGCCGAACATGTTCTCGATGGTGTGCCTTTGGCGGTAGAGGGCCTTGTCGTACGGGAGCGGCACCTTGCGGCTCTCGGATGAGGGTATGCAGGGCTCGATGCCGCGCTCGCCCAGGGCCTCGCGAAAGCGGTTGCTGTCGTAACCCTTGTCGCCGAGCAGCTCCTTGGCGCGTGGCAGGCGGGGCAGCATCAGGGCTGCCCCTTTGTGGTCGCTCATCTGCCCCTCCGAGAGGAGAAGGATCACGGGCCGACCCTTGCCGTCACAGACGGCATGGAGCTTGGAGTTCAAGCCGCCCTTGGTGCGCCCGATACGGCGGGGAACATCCCCTTTTTGAGCAGGCTGGCGGCCGTGCGGTGCGCCTTGAGGTGGGTGGCATC
>NZ_JONP01000054.1 GCF_000711725.1 Roseomonas aerilata DSM 19363
AGTCCGAAGCTTGTCCCCTGCTCCGTCACGGTGCCCTCCTGGCGCATGACGTAGCCGCCGAGCTCGGGATTATCGATCGGCGTTGCCGCAACGAGCCGCACCTCGGCCTCGGCGGCGGCCACCGCAGCCGAGGCCGCGCGCAATGCCGGGTGCAGGTCCGCCGCTGCGCGCGGTTCGGCGAGACCTTCCTCACCTTGCCCCGGTGCGGCGCCCCCAGTCAGCGCGCGGTAGGCCAGCTCGGCCTCCTGCTCGGCCGCCTGGGCCTGGGCGAGGGCCAGTTCGGCCGCCATCCGTTCGTTCTGGGCGAGCAGGAGGTCTGGCTCGGCGATCTCCCCGAGGTTGAGGCGGCGGCGCACGTCGCCGAGGATGTCGCCCGCGGTCGCCAAGCGGTCGCGCTGCACGCGCGTTTCGGCGCGGCGCAGCGCCACCTTCCACCACGCCTCCCGCAGCAGATTGGCGAGTTCCAGTCGGCGCAGGCGGAACCGCTCATCAGCGCTCGCCACGTCGCGCACCACCGTGCTGGCAACGGCGGAGCGCTGTCCCGGCAGCCAGAGCGGCGCGGCGAGGTCCACCTGCGCCTCCCGCGCCGTGCCGGGGCCGCGAGTGTCCGCGCGGAAGCTGCCGGAGGCGGCGAAGCTGCCCGGGACGAGACTGTCCGAAAGCGCCGAGCGGGCGCGTGCGGCCTCGCGCTGCGCCTCAATCGCGCGGCTCTCCGCATCGATGGCGACAGCGGCTTCCAGGTGGTCGCTAAGCGTACCCTGAGCGGCGATCGGCGCCGCGGCCGAGGGCACGGCGGGGGCCGCTCTCCGAGGCGTGCTCCGGCGCGTCGCCGGGGTCTGGCCGCTCCGCGCTTCACCTCGCACAGGACCATCGACGGTTCTTTGGGTCGTCCCCTGAGCGGTGCCGAGGTTGGTACCCTGCGACGCCGCGGGAAGAGGGACAGCCGCCACGAGGGCGAGCATCAACGATGCCGCCGGACCGGCCGCAATGACGTATCGCATCGGCTTACTCCGCAGCCGAGGGGAGGCGCACGGCCTCGGATTGGGGTGGAGTGCCTGTCGGATGAAGCTGTTCCGCCACGGCCGCCTGCGCGCGCTTGCCCTTCGGCAGGGCGAAGCGGTCATAAAGAATAGGTAGGAGCACGAGGGTGAGCAGCGTCGCCGTCACCAGCCCGCCGATCACCACAATGGCGAGGGGCCGCTGGATCTCCGCGCCCGGCCCGTCCGCGAAAAGGAAGGGAACGAGGCCAAAGGCCGCGATGGTGGCGGTGAGGACCACCGGCGTCATACGGCGCTTGGCTCCTTCCAGGACGCCTTCTCGCAGGTTCAGCCCCTCCTCGGCGATGAGGCGGTTGATGGCACTGATGAGCACGACGCCATTCAGTACGGCGATGCCGATGAGGGCGATGAAGCCCACCGAAGCCGGAACAGACAGGAACTCACCCGAGGCCCAGAGAGCGACGATGCCGCCGATCGCCGCAAAGGGCACGTTGCAGAAGACGAGGACCGCCTGCCGGACTGAGCCGAAGGTGAGGTAAAGCAGCAGGAAGATCACCCCAAGCGCCATCGGCACCACGACCGCAAGGCGGGCGGAGGCGCGTTGCTGGTTCTCGAACTGCCCGCCCCATTGCAGGCGGTAGCCCGCGGGCATCGCCACCTTGGACGCCGCCGCCTGGGCGTCCGCCACGAAGCTGACGAGGTCACGGCCGCCGCTGACATTGGCGAGCACGGTGGCGAAGCGGGCGCTGCCCTCGCGCACCACCTGCACCGGCCCTTCTTCCTCGCGGATGCCGGCGATGGCGCTGAGCGGCACGGTGCCGCCACCCGGCAGCACGATCGGCACGCGGGAGAGGTCGATGGCCGAGCGGCGCAGCAACTCCGAGCCGCGGAGCATCAGCGGCACGCGAGGCCCTTCAGCCTCCACCACGATACCCAGTTCCTGCCCGTCCACCCAGACGCGCAGGGCTTCCTGCACGTCGCGCGCGTTCAGCCCCAGCCGCCCGGCGGCCAGCCGATCCACGCGCACGGTAAGGTACTTCATGCCCTCGTTGCGGAGGGCAAAAACGTCGGTGGCACCACTGACGCCCCGCACGGCGCCGGCGATCTCGGTCGCGATCCGGTTCAGCTCGCCGATGCTGCTGCCGAAGATCTTCACCACCACGTCGCCGCGGGCACCGATGATCATCTCCTGCACGCGCATGTCGATCGGCTGAGCGAAGGCGAAGAAGAGGCCGGGAAAGCGGTCCAGCACCTCACGCACCCGCTCCATCACCCATTCGGTGGAGCCGTCGGCCCAAGAAGCGCTTGCCGCAAGTCGGCGAGGCCGTGGAGGTGGATAGCTGGCGGTTCGAGGTCGTGGATCTTGACGGGCGCCGCGTCGACAAGGTGCTCGCCACTCCGGTCGAGGCATCCTCCGGACTCGCTATCCATCGGCCTGGAAGTGGATCACCCCTTCGATGAGAACCGCAAAGTGCAAAGCGCCTCCGCCAGATCTCGCCTTAATACCTTAGCCGAATGAGGGGACCCGCCTCATAGCCATCCTCGTGCTTGAGAAGAAGCCAGTGAGGTGACCAGTTTTCCTCCCGCTGGAGCATAGATGGGGCAAGGAAGCAGCCGATTTCCATGAACAAAGCTAGGGGACCGGCGCTTCTCCTGTCGCTGAGCCCAGCCTAGCCTCGCTCTGCCCGCAACGCGGCGATCTCCTTCCGCAGGTCGCGCAGTTCCGACATCAGCATCTGGCTGTCGGCGTGAGCGGCGGAAGCAGCGGCATCGGTCGCGGCCTGGGCGGCCCCGGCATCGGCGCTCTCACGCGTCGCCCGCAGCGTCTGGATGCTCTCCACGATCACGCCGAGAAAGAGGTTCAGCACGACGAAGGTGGAAACGACGATGAAGGGGATAAAGAACAGCAGGGCCCACGGGTGGTTTTCCAGAGCGGGGGTCACGATGTCCTCCACCCAGCCCTCCAGCGTCATGAGTTGGAACAGGGTAAAAATCGAGTCTCCAAGGGTTCCGAACTTCTCCGGCATGCTCTCGCCGAAGAGCTTCGTCGCCATCACGCCCGAGACATAGAACATCAATCCCATGAGCAGGACGATGCTGCCCATGCCCGGTAAGGCGCCCAGCATGGCCCCGACCACGTTGCGCAGTGACGGAACGACCGAGAGAAGGCGCAGCACTCGGAGCACGCGCAGGGACCGCAGGACTGAGAGATCCCCTCCTGATGGAGCCCAGGAGATGCCGACCACGAGCAGGTCGAAGATCCCCCAGGGGTCACGGAAGAAGCGGCTGCGGAAGGCGAAGATCCGCAGGGCCAGCTCGGCCGTGAACAGCAGGAGCAGGGCGCCGTCGATGAACTCGAGCACTGGGCCGAAGCCCCTCATGACCTTGGCCGATGTCTCCAGTCCCAGAGTGACGGCGTTGAGGAGGATGAGGCCGATCACAACCTGCTGGAACCCCGCCGAGGTTACCAGCCGCGCGGCGCGCGCGCGCAAGGTAGGCGCGTGGTCCTGCGCCCGGAGTACTTCCTGCAAAGCCGATGTCTCCGATTACAGCGAGTTAATGATAGGTGCGGGACATCCCAGTTTGTGCGCTGGAGTGCAAGTGTCAGCTCGGCTCGGAACCGACCGACCGGCCTGCTGCATGTCCGCTGTTCCAGAGCCTTGTTCCCGGAAGCCCGCGCTTCGAGTTGGGTGGCTGTCGGCAATCCGACCGAGGTGTCGGCACCTGGGGCGGACCGCCCACGGCAGCTGCGACCGCGTCCATGGGCAGGCCGCTCAAAGCCACTTGGCTCGCTTGAAGCTGACGTGGCGGGTGACGCAGAGGACCAGGATGACGGCGAAATTCCCGGAACGGGCGGTGCGCGCGGAGACGAGGAGCTGATCGCCGTAGACGTCCACCTTAGGAAGCCGGTGGGACTTGAAGGCATCCTCCACCGAGAGGGAATGCAGGCCGGACCTTTCCTGCAGGAGCCGCAGGTCCGCCTTCGAGGGCTCCAGAAGGCTATTTCAGACGAACTCGGACTGATCGCTGATGCAAGGCGTCGGCTCGTCCACAGCCACGGGGCGAACCGCTTGGCTGTTCTCGCGGAGGAATGGTGCAATGACGGTCATGGCTCTCTTTCAACCGGTTTCGGCCGGGCGCCCCTTGGGGGACCGGCCGAGCCTCAAGTTGCCCCTCGCGAGGGCTAGCCCCGGAACATGGCGGCAACCTCCACCCGGGGATGGGCGCCGACGCCTTGGGTCCAGTAGGGGTAAAGTCAAAAGGTCCGGCTGAGGTAGACCATGGCGCGGGCCTCGCAGATCTTCTGGCCACCGACGCACTCGCCGCGGCGGATGCTGGTGTCGAAGTAGCCCGCGGTCACCACGAAGTCCGAGAACTTGTACGACATCGTCACGTTCCAGTTGGCGTAGTCGGGTGTGCCCCAACGCGCGTTGTTCTGGATCCACTGGTAGCCGGCCCGCCCGGCCAGGGCAAAGTTGTAGGGCAGGCTAACCTCGAGACCGCCCTCGACGTAGAAGCCGTCGCCAGCCTCGCTCTGGTAGTTGGGCGACCAGTTGAAGGCGCCGAGCACTTTCACCGGCATGGGCAGGTTCGGGACCTCGTAGGAGGCCTTCACCGCCAGCTCGAAGTACTGGAGGTCGTAGAGGCTCGGCCCGTGCTCGTGGCCGGGGTAGGTGTAGGCAATGCCGCCGAGGTCGAGGCTCACCCCGGCGACGGTGGTGCGCCAGCCCGCCAGCGCGTCCACCTCCTGTCGGGCGTTGGTGCCGAGGAAGGCGACGTTGGATGTGAAGGCACCGACATAGAGGCCGCTGGTGTGCTGGATGTCGATCGTGCCCTGCATCGCCGGGCGGTTGCGGGTCTGGCTGATGCCGCGGAACAGGTAGTCGCTCGACACGGTCGGCGTGATGCCGACCGTCAGCCCGGCCTGCTCAAGCTCGAAGGCCCGGGTTGGCGTGGTGGCGCCGAGCAGCGCGAAGCCACAGAGGACGTGGTGGATACGCATGGGGTCAGTAGTCTCTCAGGTCTGTTCGTTCAGCGCGCGGCGTCAAGCGCGAGGTTGACGCGGAGCACGTTCACGCGTGGGACGCCGAGGAGGCCGAGGACCGGCGCCGTGGTGTTCTCCGCCACGATGGCGCGCACCTGGCTCTCCTGCAGACCACGAGCCTGTGCGACGCGCGCCACCTGCCGGGCGGCGTTCTCCGGGCTGATATCGGGGTCCAGGCCCGAGCCAGAGGCGGTGACCGCATCCGCCGGCACGGGGGCGGGCCCGGCGCCCGCCACCCGCTCTTTCACCGCGTCCAGCAGCACCTGGCTCGACGGCCCGCGCTGGGAGGCGGCGCCGGCGGCGGCGTTATAGGGCGCGTCCACCGTCTTGCTGCTGTCCTGCGGGTCGGCCGCGCTGGTGGCGGAGGGGCGCGGGTGGAAGTAGCGCGCCTCGGTGAAGTTCTGCCCGATGAGCGCGGAGCCGACCACGCGCCCATCCCGCTCGATGAGGGAGCCGCCGGCCTGGTGCGGCATGACCGCACCGGCAATCTGGGTGAAGACGGCCGGTGCGGCCACGCCAAGGATCAGGGTAAAGCCGACGACCATGGTCGCGGCGGGACGAAGGATGGACATGGCTCATGCGATCCCGAGAAGCTGGAGAATGAGGTCGATGATCTTGATGCCGATGAACGGTGCGACGATGCCGCCCAATCCGTAAATCAGGAGGTTTCGCCGCAGCAGCGCTGCCGCGCCCTCGGGCGTGTAGCGCACGCCCCGCAGCGCCAGCGGAACCAAGGCCACGATGATCAGCGCGTTGAAGATCACCGCCGAGAGGATGGCGCTCTCCGGGCTGGCCAGGCGCATGAGATTCAGCGCCTGCAACTCCGGGTATTGCAGGACGAAGATTGCCGGCAGAATAGCGAAGTACTTCGCCACATCGTTGGCGATGGAGAAGGTGGTCAGCGCCCCGCGGGTGATGAGGAGCTGCTTGCCAATCTCCACCACCTCGATGAGCTTCGTGGGGTCGCTGTCCAAGTCCACCATGTTTCCGGCCTCGCGCGCAGCCTGGGTGCCGGTCTGCATGGCCACGCCGACATCGGCCTGGGCGAGCGCCGGCGCGTCGTTCGTGCCGTCGCCAGCCATGGCGACGAGGCGCCCCTCGGCCTGGGCATCACGGATGTATTGCAGCTTGTCCTGCGGCGTGGCCTCCGCAATGAAGTCGTCCACTCCGGCTTCGGTGGCGATGGCGGCGGCGGTCAGGCGGTTGTCGCCCGTCACCATCACCGTTTGGATGCCCATTTTACGCAGGGCGGCGAAGCGCTCGCGAATGCCGGGCTTGACGATGTCCTTCAATTCAATGGCGCCGAGGATGCGGCCGTTCTTCGCCACCACCAGCGGCGTGCCGCCCACGCGCGCGATCCGGTCCACCGCCTCGCGCAGCGCGACTGGAGTCTCGCCGCCCGTACTGCGGATAAGGGCCTCTGCCGCACCCTTGCGGTACTGAGCGCCACCCATGTCCAGGCCGGAGATGCGGGTTTGCGCCGTGAAGGGCACCACCGTGGCATCGGCGGGAAGCTCTGGCGGCGCGATGCCGTGCTGGTCCCGCGCGAAAGCGAGGATAGAGCGGCCCTCCGGCGTCTCGTCGGCCAACGAGGAGAGCACGGCGGCCTCTGCCAGGTCGCGCTCCGCCACGCCGGGCACCGGCACGAAGGCCGCGGCCTGTCGGTTGCCGAGGGTGATCGTGCCGGTTTTATCCAGCAGCAGCACGTCCACATCGCCCGCCGCCTCTACCGCGCGGCCGCTGGTCGCCATTACGTTGAAGCGCACGAGACGGTCCATGCCGGCGATGCCGATGGCGGAGAGCAGGCCGCCGATGGTCGTCGGGATGAGCGTGACAAGCAGCGCGGCCAGCACGGGCACGGAAGGGGGAGCGCCCTTCCAGGAGGCGAGGCCCACCACGCTGGCAACGGCGATCAGGAAGATGATCGTCATCCCCGCCAGCAGGATGTCCAGCGCGATCTCGTTCGGCGTCTTCTGGCGGGAAGCACCCTCGACGAGGGAGATCATGCGGTCAATGAAGGTAGAACCGGACGCGGCGGTGATCCGCACCACGATCCAGTCGGAGACCACGAGCGTGCCGCCCGTGACGGCGCTGCGGTCGCCACCGCTCTCACGGATCACGGGCGCGCTCTCGCCCGTCACGGCCGCCTCGTTCACGCTGGCGATGCCCTGCACCACCTCGCCGTCCGAGGGGATGAGATCGCCCGTCTCGACGAGCACGTGGTCGCCGACGCGCAACTCGGTGGCGCTGCGCGGCTGCCAGAGAGCGCGCTCGTCCAGGCGCACCAGCACCTTCGCCTGGGTGTCCGTGCGGGCCTTGCGCAGGCTCTCCGCCCGCGCGCGCCCGCGCCCCTCCGCAACCGCCTCGGCGAAGGTGGCGAAGAGCACAGTGAACCAGAGCCAGAGAGCGATCCCGGCCTGGAAGGCCCAGGCCTCACCGTTGAGGGCCGCGCGCCCCGCCAGGATCGTCACCACGATGGAGACGACCTCGGTGACAAAGATCACAGGGTTCCGCAGCAGCGTCACAGGGTTCAGCTTGCGGAAGGCATCCCCAATGGCCCGCGGCAGCAGCGCCGGATCGAGCATGGGGGGGCGGGCGCGCGACGTGGCCGCGCCCGAACCGGTGGTGTCGAGCATCTGAATTGGCCTCAGAAGGTCTTGCCGGCGAGCATGGTGAAGTGCTCGGCGATCGGACCAAGGGAGAGGGAGGGCAAGAACTGCAGTCCGCCAAGGATGAGGATCACACCCGCAAGCAGGCCGGCGAAGAGCGGCCCGTGAGTGGGGAAGCTGCCCGCGCTCTCCGGTGCCTTGGCCTTGGCCGCAAGCGCGCCCGCGATGGCCATAACGGGGATGACATAGGCGAAGCGCCCGAGCAGCATGGCGATGCCAAGAGTCACGTTCATCCAGGGCGTGTCAGAGGTGAGCCCGCCGAAGGCGGAACCGTTGTTCCCTGCGGCCGAGGTGTAGGCGTAGAGCATCTCGGAGAGGCCGTGCGGACCGCCATCCTGAATGGAGGAGGCGGCCATCGGCAGCACGACCGAGACGGCGGTGAAGCCGAGGATGGCGGTGGGCAGGATGAGCACCGCCAGCATCGCGAGCTTGATCTCCCGTGCCTGCACTTTCTTGCCCAGGTACTCCGGCGTGCGCCCAACCATGAGCCCAGCGACGAAAACCGCGAGCAGCGCAAAAACGAGCATGCCGTAAAGGCCTGAGCCGACGCCGCCCGGGAGAACCTCACCCAGCTGGATCAGGAACATCGGCACCATCCCGCCCAGCGGCAGGAAGCTGTCGAACATCGCGTTCACCGCGCCGCAAGAGGCGCCCGTGGTGGTGGCGGTAAAGAGCGCAACGAGCGGCAGACCGAAGCGAAGGTCCTTGCCCTCCATGTTGCCCATGGCCGGATCAACGCCGAGCGCGGTGAGCAGCGGGTTGCCCGCGGCCTCGGACGCGTAGATGGCTGCGGTGGCCACCACGACGAAGCCGACCATCACGGCCAGCAGCGCGCGGCCCTGCCGGATATCGCCGGCGATGCGCCCAAAGGTGAGGCAGAGCGCAAAGGGGATCACCGCCTGTCCCCAAATCTGCAACGCCGTCACGATCGCGTTCGGCCCTTCGAAGGGGTGCAGCGCGTTGACCCCGAAGAAGCCGCCGCCATTGGTGCCCAGGTGCTTGATGGCGATCTGGAAGGCGGCCGGACCAAGTGGGATGGTCTGCTCCGCGCCCTCCAGCGTCGTCGTGGTCACGTAGCCCGCGAAGGTCTGCGGGATGCCGAGCGCAACGAAGGCGAGACCCAGGACCGCCGAGAGCGGCAGCAGGACGTAGAGGGTGACGCGGGTGAAGTCGGCCCAGAAGTTCCCGAGCTCCTGCACCCCGCCGCGCGCGAAGGCGCGGGAGACGGCGAGCGCGAGGGCAATTCCGGTGGACGCCGAGAGGAAGTTCTGTACCGCCAGCCCGGCCATCTGCGAGAGGTAGGAGGCCGCCACTTCGCCCGAGTAGGCCTGCCAGTTCGTGTTGGTGACAAAGCTGACGGCCGTGTTGAACGCGAGCCAGGATGACATGCTGGAGACGCCGGCTGGGTTCAACGGCAGCACGCCCTGCAGGCGCAGGATGCCGAAGAGCAGCAGGAAGCCCACCGCATTAACGGCGAGCATGGCGAGAGCATAGCCCTTCCAATCCTGCCCACGCCGGGGGTCGACGCCGCCCGCGCGGTAGAGCACCGCCTCGATCGGTCGTAACCAGGTAACGCGGCCGCCGGCGACAGCGGCGATGTAGCGCCCCAGCGGCACGGCGGCCGCCATGGTGAGCGCAAGGACGAGCGCGATCTGCGCCCAACCGAGGAGTGTCATGGTTCAGAGATCCTCGGGACGCAGCAGCGCCCACAGGAGGTAGGCCAGCAGGCCGGCGCACACGACGCCGCCCAGGATGAGGTCGAGCATGGCGCGTCAGACCCGGTCGCAGCCAGCGACGTAAGCGGCCATGAGCGCGAAGGTGCCGAGACCAAGTGCCAGGAGAAGGATATCGAGCATGGGTGTCCCCTGCTGGCAGAGGGCCAGCTACCGAACCATCAATCGGCAGCCGGGCATAAAGAAGCTATTCGTGGTTTGGGCCCACTCTATAAAAATCTCATAAAAAGGGTGGAATCCGGTAAGCTGGGCCCGAACTTTTATGGGAATTTTAGGCGGCAGCGGCGAATGCACCATCGCGCTTTTATGCGCCGGTGATCAAAGAAGGCAGGATATGATGATGGGAGCAACAAGGCATGTCCGCCGCCATCTCGCACCTGCCGGAACGGCCGGCGACGAGTTCCGTACGAGCAATCCGTCAAACAACCCCTCGCCGATTTCGGCGCAGATTGCGGATCCTGTTATCAGGCCGCCTGCCTCTTTTCAGCCTTGTCCTGCTCTTGCTGTGGAGTTTGGTCGGGTCTCTCGCCATGGGGCTTCGGACACCAGCAACGTCGGATGCCGGCATAGCTCGGCTATGGCTCGGGGGCGCCATGGCCATTGCCCTCCTGTGTATGGTAGCCGGCCTGCTCGTGGGCCAAGGCGAAGACACATGACGCACGAGTCTTGGCGCCCTGCGAGCCTGGGGCCCGCCTGAGCATGCCATCGTCCGGCACTCCAAGGGAGCCTGCCCGTCCGGACCCGGACGCCCTTCTTGCCGCCGCAACGCGGGAGGGCCGCGGACGACTGAAGGTTTTCCTCGGTGCCGCACCGGGGGTGGGCAAGACTTACGAGATGCTGACGGAGGCACGCCGCCGTGCGCTCGGTGGAGCCGATGTCGTAGTCGGCCTAGTGGAGACGCACGGCCGATCCGAAACCGCCGCGCAAGTGACCGGGTTGGAGGTGCTACCGCGCGCTCGCCTGGACTACCGGGGTCAGGTCCTGGAAGAATTTGACCTCGACGCCGCCCTGGCCCGCCATCCAGCGATCCTGGTCTTGGATGAGCTGCCCCACACCAATGCGCGCGGTAGTCGCCATCCGAAGCGATGGCAGGACGTGGAGGAGTTACGCACGGCTGGGATCGAGGTCTGGACGGCGATGAACGTGCAGCATCTGGAGAGCCTCTCCGACGCGGTGGCGCGTATCACCGGCGTCCGCGTCGCCGAGACGGTGCCCGACCACGTTCTGGCTGGCGCAGACGCGGTCGAACTGATCGATATTCCGCCCACCGAGCTCCTGGAGCGCATGCGCCAGGGCAAGGTCTATCGGCCCGACCAAGCGCAGCGTGCGCTGAGAGGCTTTTTCCGCGAGGGGAACCTAGCCGCCTTACGGGAGATGGCGCTGCGCCGTACGGCGGAGCGGGTGGACGCTGACGTCACGGGCTACATGCGCGCCAACGCCATCGCCGGCCCCTGGCCGGCTGGAGAGCGGGTGATGGTGCTCGTCGGTGGCGAGGCCTCGGCTGAGGCGGCGGTGCGCCAGGCCCGGCGTATCGCCGACGCGCTGCGCGCCTCACTCGTCGCGCTGCACGTCGAGCGGCCAGGTGGGGCGGTCGGCGATCCCACCCCAGCGCTGCGCCTGGCGGAGGCACTCGGGGCAGAAACGGAGACCGTGGTCGACACCGACCTGCCGCGCGCCATCCTGTTCGCGGCGCGGGCCCGCAACGTCACGCACCTTGTCATCGGGCGGGGCAGGCCCCGGCTCTGGCGCCGCCTGTTCGGGCGCACCCTCTCCGCCACCCTTTTGCGTCAAGCCTCCGACTTCGCGCTGCATCTCGTTCCAAATGCGGCCACCACAGGACGGCCGCCCGCGCCGCCTGTGCGGCGCTCCCTTCCAGGCTGGCTCAGCTGGGCCATCGTGCCCGTTCTCGTCCTGGCAGCCACGGGGATCAATCTCAATCTCGACCAGCGAGTAACCGAAGGTTCCCTCGGCATGGTCTATCTTGCTGCAACCGTGGCAGCTGCAGTCGCCTCCGGGCCGGTGCACGGCCTTGCCGCTGCGGTGCTTTCTTTCCTGCTGTGGAACTACCTGTTCATCGCACCACGCTACACCCTCACTATCGACGGCCCGCAGGAGATCCTCGGAGCGATTGTCTTCGGCCTTATCGCCCTGATGCTGGCCGGCACTGCGGGACGGCTGGGGCATTCAGTCCGCGCGGCGCAGGCGCGCGTCTTTGGCCTGCGCCGCCTGGTGGAGTTCAGCCGCCGCCTGGGCGTACCAATGGATCGCGCCGCCCTGCTCTCCCTTATCGCGGAGGAAGCGCAGCGCATCGCCGGCTGCCCCGCCTGCGTGCTCATGCCGCTTTCGGGCGAGGAAGTGCCGGGACTGGGCCTTCCGCGCGAGCGCCGGGCGGACGATACCGACCTCATTCCTCGTGCCTCTGCCCCTTCGGGTACCGAGCCGGACGACGCCTCCATGTCGGCGGCGCGTTGGGCCTATGCCAAGGGCCGGATGACCGGATGGGGGACGGACACGCTTCCGAACAGCGCGTGGCAATTTCAGCTATTACCGACGGCACAGGGCGTCGCCGGCTTGGTCGGCCTACGCTTCGCCGACCGCACGGAGCCGCTGGACGCCGAGCGCGAGCGCGCGCTGCAAGCACTGCTGGACCAGGCCGCCATTGCGATCGAGCGCGCCGAGCTGATGGAGGAGCGCGCACGGGGTGTCGTGAGGGCAGAGGCGGACGCGCTGCGGACGACCCTGCTGACCTCCCTTGGTCACGATCTGAGGACCCCCCTCACCGGGATCCGCGGCTCGCTCGAGACACTCCGAACGATGGGCGACGCCCTGTCACACGAGGCGCGAGCCGACCTCATCCTGGCCGCCGAAGAAGAAGCGGCGCGGCTCGGGCGCTTCGCCAACAACATCCTCGACATGGTGCGGATAGAAAGCGGGCAGGTGACGCTGCAGCCCGAGCCACTGGACCTGCCCTCCTCCATCGCAGGGGCCGTCGAGCGGGTGCGGCACGGCACGAGCCGGAACGTGGAGCGGCGGATTGACCCCCACCTCCCAGCGCCGTCCCTTGATCCCGTGCTGTTCAACCAGATTCTTGTCAACCTGCTCGACAACGCGCTGAAGTTTTCAGGGCCGGGCGGACAGGTCGCGGTGATTGCGCGCCGGGAAGGCGCGAACGTCGCCGTCTCGATCGAGGATGACGGACCGGGCATCCCGCGCGACGACCTGACCCGGATCTTCGATCCTTTCTTCCGGGCGTCCCGCACCGACCGGATCGCCGCCGGTAGCGGCCTCGGCCTCGCCATTGCCCGCGGTCTCACCCGCGCGATGGGCGGGGGCATCACGGCCGACAGCCCGGTCCTTAACGGCAGGGGAACGCGCGTGACCGTCCGGTTTCCCGCATGAACAAGGCGACAGCCAGTCTTGCAACACCCCGCGTGCTGGTGGTTGACGACGAGCCTCAGATCCATCGGTTTCTGGGCCCGGCTCTCATTGCCTCCGGCTACGAGCCGCTACGGGCAGAGAATGCCACAGAGGGGCTGCATCTCGCGGCCGTCCGTTCTCCAGGCGCCATACTGCTGGATCTCGGACTTCCTGACCTCGATGGGCAGGAGGTGATCCCCCGTCTGCGGGCGTTCACCGCGGCGCCGATCATCGTGCTGTCCGCCCGTGACGGTGAGAAGGCGAAGGTGGCGGCGCTGGATGCAGGCGCCGACGACTACGTGGAGAAGCCCTTTGTCCTTGGTGAGCTGCTGGCGCGCCTGCGGGCGGCCATGCGGCGCGCGGCGGCCGCGGAGGGACGCGACGCGCCTGCGGCAGTCGTACAGGCAGGCCCGCTTACGATTGATCTCGCCGCACGGACAGTGATGCTGGACGGAGTGCCGCTGCGGCTGACGCCTCGCGAGTACGATCTTCTTGCCGCGATGGCGCATGCGGGTGCAGGACGTGTGGTCACGCAGCGCCAGTTGCTCGAAGCGGTCTGGGGTCCGGGGCACGCCGAGAATGCGCAGTACCTCCGCGTCTACGTCGGCCATCTCCGCCAGAAACTTGGGGAGGCGGCGAACCTGATACGCACCGAACCCGGTGTCGGTTATCGCCTTGTTCCCCCAGAATAGAGAACCTTCTCCCTCTATTTTTTATGCCGATTTTATGCGGTCCGTCTCCAATCAACATCGCGCTTTTATGGCGGCACTGTCATCTGGTGCGGCGTGGAGGTTCCCATGCCCGCTCTCATCCGTTCCGCCAGCTCACCCACGATCGCCCGACCTGCTCGAGCCTCACGGGAGGATCCAACAGTCCGTGGGACGAGCCAGAGTTGGCCACCGAGCCTGCGGTTGCACACCGTCGGGCTCACGCGCACGAGCGATCTGCTGAGCGCAGTTTCGGCCGGGCCCAACGACCGCGTGCTTGTCATCGGAGGGGCTGCGGCCGACACGCTCTGGGACGCCATGCGGCGCGGCTGCCGGGGCGGCTCGGCCTTCCGTGCGGCACCTTCCCATCCCGATCCGGTGGAGGTTGTGGTCGCGCCCACCATCCGTACCGAGGACGCGGGCCAGGCCGTAGCAGCCTGCGCGCGGCGCGCCCTACCGGCTGGTGGACGGCTCGTCTTGCGTGCAGTCGGGCACGGCGCGGTCGAGCTGGCCCGCGCGATCGCAGATCGCCTCGGCACCTACGGCTTCGAGCGCGTGCGTCTGCGTGCCCAAGCTGAAGGCGCCCTCATCCTCTGCTGTCTCTCTGGCGGCGGCACGATCACGAAGGGGCGCTGAGATGCGTCCCCCTCCTGCCCTGCGCAGTGTCCTTTCCGCGCTCATCACTCCCTTCCTTGCCGGTGATCCTGGCGAGCTGGACCTCCCTGCCCTGTCCCGCCTGACAACGCGCGCCGTTGACCGTGGCGTTTCAGGGTTGGTCGTCTGCGGCAGCACTGGCGAGGCGCCGGCACTCTCACCAGCTGAGCATGCCCGCGCCGTTGCGTGCGTGACAGAGGCGAGCGGTGGGCGGCCTGTCGTTGCTGGCGTCGGGGCACCTTGCACAGAGGCGGCGGTGGCGCTGGCGGTAGCCGCCGAGCACCTCGGTGCGACAGCACTGCTGGTATCCGCGCCACCCTACGTGAAGCCTGGACAGGTTGGTCTGCGGGCACATGTTCGCGCTGTCGCAGCCGCGACTGGCTTGCCCATTATGCTCTACGACGTTCCCTCTCGCGCTGGCGTCAGCTTTGCCGATGAGACGATCGCGCGGCTCTTCGAGGATGGTCAGATCCAGGCGCTCAAGGACGCAAGCGGTGACTTAGCCAGACCGCCGCGCTTGGCCCGCCTCTGTGGACCCGCGCTGATCCAGCTCTCCGGTGACGATGCGACGGCGCTGGCGCACCTGGCGATGGGCGGACAGGGCTGCGTGTCCGTCACCGCCAATGTCGTGCCCGCTCTATGCTCAACACTGCAGGCGGCCTTCGCGACACGCGACCTGAGCTTTGCGGCAACGCTGCGCGACCTTCTCGCGCCCTTGGATGCCGCCCTCTTCGGGGAGACCAATCCCATTCCGGTCAAGGCGGCACTTGGGCTGCTAAGGCTCTGCGCGCCGGGCGTAAGGCTGCCGCTGACCCGAGCAGAACCGGCCACAGTGACACGGCTTACTCACACGCTTGCCCTTGTGATGGGCCAGGAGGAAACCACAGCCGCTGCCGTTGCACAGCCCTGTGTCCGGCGGGTGGCCTAACATGGCTAAGGAGCCCGAGCTTCTCCGGGATGATCCCGCATCGGCTCGGGCGGTGGCGCGGGTAGGCTTGATTGGCGGCTTCATCGGGGCATGGTGCACGTTGATCCACATCCTGACGGCGCGGCCGGTCACGCCGGTGCCGATGCTGGTCATGGCGTCCTTCGTTGCTGCTGGCTACGCCGTCGCCAACCGGGAGCGCCCCCTGGCTGCGAGCCTGAACCGGTGGGATGAGGCTGTCACTTTCTTGGGCTTGGCCGCGCTTGCCCAGGTGGTTGTCAGATCGATGGCCACCTGACAATCGGACTCAATTTCAACGATCGCCCTTGCCGAGAAATTTTGGGCATTTACACTTGGCAATGATCTCCGGCCGCGACGCGGCAGGAGATTATGAGCATGGCTACACCAAGAACGGTTTGGATCAAGCTGCGCAGGACCAGTAGACGGGCTGCAAGCTTGCCGGGCATCCGTCTGCAGAATAGTTAGCATCTGTCTTAGCTCACTGAAGCCAGAGCCAACCCGCTAACCGAAGTGCAATTATCGGATCCGCGCCATAGCAGTGTTTTACAACCATCTCGCGCGCTTGAAGCTGATGAACAACGCGACGCATAGGACTGTGATGACACCCAGGACAACGAAGTACCCGTACTCCGTTTTCAGTTCGGGCATGTTCTCGAAGTTCATCCCGTAGATCCCAGCAATTGCCGTTGGCACAGCGAGGATGGCGGCCCAGGCCGCAAGCTGACGCGTGATGACGCCCTGCCTCTTCTGCTCAAGCAGGGAACTCACCTCGAACACGGAGGTGAGCACCTCCCGCAAGGCATCCACCATCGTCTGGACGCGACGGACATGGTCGAGGACGTCGCTGAAGTAGGGACGGGCGTCGTCATCAACACATGGAAGATCCAATCGAACCAGCTTGGAACAGACCTCACCCATAGGTCCAAGAACACGTTGGAACCGGATCAGCTGACGACGAAGGTGAAATAGGCGCGTGACCTGCTCACGATCAAGGAAGTTGTCGATCGCGTGCTGCTCCATGGCGAGCACATCCTCCTCAATGGTTTCCACGATTGGCAGGTAGCCATCGACGATGAAGTCGAGCACTGCATGCAGGACATAATCGACGCCGTGCGCGAGCAGCTTGGGGGCGGCCTCCAGGTGAGCGCGCAGTTCGCTGTGCCCTCTTCCTGATCCATGACGAACGGTGATGACGTGGTTGCGGCCCACGAAAAGCGCTGTTTCCCCGTAGACGATATGGTCATCTTGTAGGTGTGCTGTCCGGGCGAGCACGAAGAGCTGTTCGCCGTAGACATCAACTTTCGGGAGCTGATTGCCTTTCAGCGCATCTTCGACCGCGAGCGGGTGGAGGCCGTATGTTTTCTGAAGCTGCTTCAGCTCCTCGGCTGTCGGGTCGATCAGGCCGATCCAGGCGAACTCGGCGGGATTCCCCGTGCATGGATTCGGCTTGCTGACGTCCAGCGCCTGTATCCGTTCCCCCTGGCGGTAAAGGTACGCGGCAACAACCGCCATTCTGAGACCTCGGCCCTGACTACAACATCATAACGAAACTGGCGTTGGTCGGGGCCAGGCGTCTGTGCCTCCATTAAGCTCTTTTCACAGGGCGGCCCAGATACCGTTCTTCGCTGGATGGCTGCCTACCCTTGTGGGCCGGATCGCTGAAGCGAGCAGGGTGGCATCCTGACCGGTTGCAATGCATGGCGTCAGGCCTTGCTGCCACCCTGGCTGGACAAGCAGCCGGCGGTTTCTACAACCAAGACCCGCCTCCGAGGGACAGAGGGTGTAAGCGGTACGCCCCCATCGCTATCAGCGAAGATCACTCCTTATGTGGCAGGATTGCCGCACGCGCCCGTCTCGCCGACATTGCTGGGTGAGCGCAAGGTGACACCCTGCCCAGGCGTCATTAAGGAGACGCTATGCCAGTCCCAACACAGCCTGCATGGCGCCTTGACGGCGGAACTGTGCCGGGTTGTCGGGCGCCTCGCGCTTCCGGCTGCTACAAGACGTCCAGTGAAGTCGCCCGCGGCGGACTGCGCTTGCTGGAGCGCGCAGAAGCCCTGCGATCTAAACCGCCCATCGAACCGTCGCCCTGACCCCGAGCAATGCCGATGAATAGCCGCAAGGTTGACCTCGCCCGCCAAAGGCTGCCGAGCTCCGGCCGCCTTGCCGAACTCGTCCTGGAGAGCTCGGCCGACCTCGCCGTGCTCACCATCTGCCTCGACGGCGTCATCACGAGCTGGAACAGCGCCGCCGAGCGGGTAATGGGCTGGTCCGGGGAGGAGGCGGTCGGTCGCCACGCCTGCATGATCTTCACGCCCGAGGACGAGGCGACGGACGCCTGCTCGACCGAGATGGCGACTGCCCGGCGCTGCGGTTGGGCGGTGGACGAGCGCTGGCACCTGCGCAAGGACGGCACGCGCTTCTGGGGCTCGGGCTCCATGACCCGGCTTGAGGACCACCGAAGCGGCGAGCAAATCGGCTACGTGAAGATCGTCCAGGATCGCACGGAGCAGCACCTCGCCGGGGAGCGGCTTCGGACGAGCGAGGCCTTGCTGCGTGGCGTGTTCGCGAACAGCGCCGACAGCCTCAAGCTCCTCACGCCTGACGGCTGCCTGACCTCGATGAACGGCCCCGGCCTCCGCATGCTGGAGATCGACGGCGCCGAGCATGTCCGGGGTAAGGAATGGGGGGAGCTCTGGCCAGAGGAGGAGCGCGGCAAGGTGAGCGCGGCCCTGGCCGAGGCACTTGCCGGGCAGGTCGGCCGCTTTCACGGCTTCCGCCCCACCGTCACGGGCGCGCCCCGGTGGTGGGACGTTCAGGTCACGGCCGTGCCGGGCTCCGACGGGCGGCCGGAGTTGCTGCTGGCCTCCTCGCGCGACGTGACCGAGCGCGAGCGCTCCCGCGAGGCCCTGCGCCTCAGCGAGGAGCGCTTCCGCGCCCTGGTGGCCGCCTCCACCGCGACGGTCTGGACCACCGACGCCAATGGCTTGGTCCGCGAGGATTCCCCGAGCTGGCGTGCCTTCACCGGCCAGGCTCTGGAGCAGTGGCTGGGCACCGGCTGGGCCGATGCCGTCCATCCGGACGACCGCGTCCGCGCAGCCGAGGAATGGGCCGCGGCGGTTGCCGCGGGCACAATGTTCAACACCGAATACCGGCTGTGCAGCTCAAGCGGGGAGTGGCGCTTGGTCACCGCGCGCGGCGTCCCCGTGCGCAATGGCGACGGGAGCATCCGCGAGTGGGTCGGGACGAACACCGACATCACTGCCCAGCGCCGAGGGGAGGAGGCGCGGCGCGTCATCGAGGAGCACTGCCAGCTCGCCGTCCGGGCGACCAATGACGCGATCTGGGATTGGGACCTGCGGTGCGACCGTGTCGAGTGGAACGAGGCCCTCCAGGAAACCTACGGCCACCGGTCGGAGCGGGTGTGCCCCTCCGGCGCTTGGTGGCTCGAGCAGGTTCACCCCGAGGACCGGGAGCGGGTCTCCCGGTCCATCCACGCGGTGATCGACGGTGGCGGCGACCGCTGGAGCGACGAGTACCGCTTCCGGCGCGCCGACGGCGGCTACGCCGACGTGCTGGACCGCGGCTTCATGGTGCGCGGGCCAGGTGGCGAGCCGCTCCGGATGATCGGGGCCATGCTGGACATCACCGCGCGCAGGCAATCCGAGAGGGAGCTGCGGCGGCTGAACGAGCATCTCGAGGTCGAGGTCTCCCGCCGCACCGAGCAGCTCCGCCTGCAGGAGGAGGCGCTGCGACAGAGCCAGAAGCTCGAGGCCGTGGGCCAGCTCACCGGCGGGGTGGCTCACGACTTCAACAACCTGCTCACCGTCATCCGCTCGTCCGCCGGGTTGCTCCGACGGTCGAACCTGCCCGAGGAGCGGCGGCGCCGCTACGTCGAGGCCATCGCCGAGACCGCCGAGCGCGCGGCCAAGCTGACAGGCCAGCTGCTGGCCTTCGCGCGACGCCAGCCGCTCAGGCCCGAGGTATTCGTCGTGGGGGATCGGGTCCGGTCGGTTGTCGAACTCGTGCGCCCGCTGGTGGGCGCACCCGTGACGATCGAGACCTCAATCGAATGCGAAGGCCGCGCAGTCGAGGCCGACCCGAACCAGTTCGAAACGGCGCTGGTCAACCTGGCGGTGAACGCGCGCGACGCGATGGAGAGCGGGGGGCATCTGAGGCTGAGAACCTGGCTCGCTTGCGGGGTGCCGCCGACCCGCGGGCACGCGGGCACGCGGGGCTCCTTTGTCGCGGTCTCCGTGTCCGACACGGGCGTCGGTATCGAACCTGAATTGCTGGGGCGGATCTTTGAACCGTTCTTCACGACCAAAGAGGCAGGAAAAGGCACCGGGCTGGGCCTCTCCCAGGTCTACGGCTTTGCCAAGCAGTCAGGCGGCGAACTCCACGTCGAGAGCGAGGTCGGTCGGGGCTCGACCTTCACGCTCTACCTCCCCCAGGCAGAGGGTAAGCCGGTGGTGGCGCCCATGCAGCCTGCGGAGGGGGCCGACGCGCCAGCGGACGGGCGCCGGAACGTGCTGCTGGTCGAGGACAACACCCAGGTCGGCGAGTTCGCCCGCCAGATGCTCGAGGATCTCGGCTACGTGCCCAGCTGGGCGCCGAACGCCAAGGCGGCACTCGAGCTGCTGGAGGGCGACGCGAGCCGCTTCGACGTGGTGTTCTCCGATGTGGTCATGCCCGGCATGAACGGAATTGAGCTCGGAAAGGAGATCCGGCGCCGGTGGCCGAACCTTCCGGTCGTCCTGACCAGCGGCTACAGCCACGTGCTGGCGAATGACGGCGCGCAGGGGTTCGAACTCCTGAACAAGCCCTACTCGGCCGAGGAACTCTCGCGGGTGCTGCGGTCGAGCCGGTGAGGCGCCTGGGTGAGATCGCCCCTTTTTCGGGACCACCTGGATCTTTGCCGGTAAGCACCCCCAAAGGCCGCACCCGTGGCTCGCAGGTGGGGCAACCCGCCCGGACGCTTTCATCTCTCCCCTCCTTCAGCGAGGTTGCGTCATGCTGAGCGACTACGATCTTTTCGTGACCCAGCTCGTCACTCTGTGGATTGTACTTGATCCAATCGGGCACCTGCCTCTGTTCCTCACCGCGACAGCCGCGCTGAACCCCAACGACCGGCGTCTTGCTGCGCGCGTCGGCGTCGGGCTGGCATTTCTGATCCTCGCGTTCTTCTCGCTGCTCGGACAGTTCCTGCTGCACGCCATGGGCATCTCCCTGCTGTCCTTTCAGATTGCGGGCGGCATCATCCTCTTCCTTTTCGCCATCTCCATGGTGCTCGGCACACCCGGCGCCGCGGCGACCGCGGCCGGAGGCGAAAACAGCGCCCTCTCGGTGGCTGTCCATCCCTTGGCGACACCCATCATTGCCGGCCCTGGCTCTCTGCTCACGATGGTGCTGCTGATGGACAACAACCGCTTCTCAGCCATGCACCAAGGTATCACTCTGCTGGCCCTGGCGGCTGTACTGACCTTGATGCTGGCCGTGTTCCTACTGGGTGAGCCAATCCGACGCTTTCTAGGCAGCAGCGGCTCGAACGTGCTGCGCCGGATCATGGGCCTGATACTGGCCGCACTCGCCGTCAACATGATCCTTAGTGCAGTGGCAGTTTGGCTGCACTTGCCAGAGATCTAGGCTCAGGACCCTTTAGATGGAACTGGCACTTGATCTGGATGGCTGATTTCATGGTGGCCGGAGGTGCTGCATGGCTGATCTGTTCTGGCTGACGAGGGCTCAGGTGCGGCGGATTGCGCCCCTCTTCC
>NZ_JONP01000055.1 GCF_000711725.1 Roseomonas aerilata DSM 19363
CTGCGTCGTCCGTCTCGTTCCTCTTCGAACGGCGTTAAGCAGGCGAGCGCTGAGCGGCACGACACCAGCGTTCTTCACACACAACGGTAGGGTTCTGACGAATGGTCAAGCGTCGCAAGCAGGAAGAGATCGCCGGAGTGCTCGAGTTCGCGGGGACCTCCGCTGAGGACCCGACGTTCAAGCGCTGGGTTGCCGAGCACCGGGCCCAGAACGGCGGGAACCTCCGGATGAGCAAGGGCGCCACCGGCGTTCGGGTGATGTTCAGCAAGGAGGCGGACATGACCTTCTGGAAGGAGCGCTCGGAGGCAGAGGCGAAGGGCCGCAAGCCTCACGCTGCCTGAGACCTGGGGACGGCTGCTCGTGCGGCGGTAGCCGTACGGGATGCGGCCCGCCCTTGGTCCTCCAGCGCAGGCGCCCAGCCCAGCCCAGCCCAGCCCTGGGCAAGCGCCGCAATCGGGCCCTTCCATCCAGCGCTAGCACGAGCCGACGGGCAGGGCGCCTTCGACTACGCAATCAGGCGAGCGCACATCCGCGATGCAGGAATCCACTCTGTGGAAGGCCGACGCTGCCTCACGCAGTCACTCGCTTCATCGATCACCACAACGCCGACCCGAAGCCCTTCCGCTGGACCAAGTCCGCCGACGACATCCTTGCCAGCATCGACCGCCTCTGCGTCCGAAACACCCCACTAATCGCAGAAACAGCGCGAACTTCAGATTCGGGACACTAGCGGGTCGCGTCACCTGCGCCTTCGATGAAGCCCGCGACCTCTTGCGGATACGACATCATCACGGCGAGACTGCTCCTGACCTCCTGCGTCCTGCCGCCGGCGCGCCTGGCCATCGCGCGTTGAGCGGTCGGCGGTACCATGCAGTCCTCTGTCGTGATCATGAAGGAGCTGGGCTTCGACTTCCACGCGGCCTGGGTGACGACACCGCCCACGGCGTCCAGCCCCCACGGAACCTGCGCCACCGCCATGAATTCGGTCGTCGAGGCGTCGAGGCGTCGACGTCGGCGGCGAACGCGGCCGGAAACTTGGCAGGATCGACGATCAGGAAGCCGTCGTCGGGTGGCAGGAGCGGCGCGTGCGGTTCACCTGGGGGCGGGTTCTCGGCCAGCTTGGCCACCGCCTCTCCGCCATCCGGCGCAAAGGCCGCGAGGTAAACCAGGCTGCGGACCTTTGGATCGTTGTCGGCCTCGATGATGACTGAACCGCCATAGGAGTGACCCACCAGGACGACGGGATGCTTAGCCTTTGCAATTGCCCGTCGGGTGACAGCCACGTCGTCCTGCAGCGTGATCGTAGGGTTCTGGACAACCAGGACCTCGTACCCGTCCTTCGTCAGGATGTCGTACACGGCCCTCTAACCCGAAGCGTCCACGAAGGCGTTGGAAATCTAGGACTGAGTTGAGCGAGGTGAGATTACGTGACTGGGCCAGGCCACGGTGGCGGGGTCGAGCACGATGGCGGTCCGCTCCGCGAGGTCGTTGATAACTGCCAGGTAATTCTGGAAGTGTGGGGTCGCACGGTGGGCCGCCACCGCTTCGCGGTCGGCATAGAGCTCATCAAGAACGAGCCGGGCGGGGTCGGCTTGATCCTGCCAGAGGTCGTAGCGCAGGTTGCCGGGCTCCGCGCGGCTCGCGGCCGTCATCCCGTCGAGCAGCGCCCGCAACTCCGCGGCTTTCCCAGGCCGGGCGGCGAGGATCGCCATGATCTTCACGTGGTTGGCCATGGTGCTGTTCCCTCTTCGATGGGTCGGTTCGGCGGGAGCGGGCGAAGCGCCCCGCCGGTGATGCGCGTTCTCACGCTGCCGCAAGCAAGCGGTCGAGCGCCTCGATCAGCCTGGCAGCAAGCTGATGATCCGACCCTGGGTTCTGACCGGTGATCAGCTCGCGGTCGACGACCACGTTGGGCGCGAAGTTCACGGGACTGACGCTCACCCTGCCGCCCGCGGTCTGCAGCGCCTCGGGCATATCGAAGTACAGCTTACCGTGCAGGAGAGCATCCTCGGCAATCCTTTCCTCGCTGGCCGAGAAGACCGTCATCCGGTAGCCCGCATAGGCCCAGCCCTGGGCGCAATCAGCCGCCTTTGCCTTGTCCCCGGCGATCAGCGCGGCGCGGAACTCGCGGGCACGGGGCATCGCCGCGGCGATGGCGACCGGGCCGTGGCAGAGCAGCGCCGTCGGCTTTCCGGCCCCATGGAAGTGCCGGAGGATCGTGCCGAGATCGGCGTCCTGCATCAGGTCCACCACGGGCGCATGGCCGCCGGGCACGAAGAGGCCGGCGAAGCGGTCCAGCCCGTCCTCGACCACAGAGCGCAGCCTGCGCACCTCGTTCATCGAGGGGTTGTCGGCGTAGAAGCGCCGGGCGCGCGCATAGGCGGCCTCGTCGCCTCCGAAATGCTGCACGGAGTCCGAGGCCTCGTCGATATGCGGCCTGGTTCCGTCCGGGGTGGCGAGCACGACGTCGTAGCCGGCCTCGATCAGCGCCATCGCGGGCACGACCGTCTCGTTGAGGTACTGCCCGATCGCGGCCGTGCCGCCGCCCCGCAACTCGATCCGCGTGGCGTTGGAACCGGCCACAAGCACTGCACCCTTGGTCATCTGAGCCTCCGTTGCGCGATCCGCGTCTCCTGCGGACAGGCAGAATTTGGCTCAGGCTGAGATATTCCAGAACTTTATCTACTTGATTGTAGATATTGCTCCCGCATTATAAGTCGTGCGCTACGACCTCAACCTCCTGCCGATCTTCATCGCCCTCATGGAAGAGCGCAGCGTCACGCGCGCTGCGGAGCGGCTGGGCATGACGCAGCCAGCGCTGTCGAACGCGCTCTCACGCTTGCGGGTTATGCTGCGTGACCAGCTCTTCATCCGCGAGCGCTACGGCATCCAGCCGACCGCGGTGGCCCTGGAACTGGCACCCGGCATCGCCGAGGCGCTAGCGAGGCTGGACGACGGCGTGCTCGGCCAGCAGGACTTCGATCCCGCCAGGGCCGAGCGGCTCCTGACCATCGCGCCAAATGGCTACGTCGAGTTCGTGCTGGTGCCCGCGATCGTCGCGCGGCTGCAGCAGGTGGCTCCTGGCATTAGGCTGCGCCTGACACCCTACAGCAACGACCTGGTCGAGACCGGCATCACCTCCGGCACCACCGCGCTGGTGCTCGGCCGCATCGTCGATCCGCCCGATAACCTCGTCGTGCAGCACCTCATGGATGAGGGGCTCGCCTGCGTGGTGCGGGCGGACCACCCCGAGGTAGGCGACACCCTTACCCGCGAGGGATTTGAGCGGCTCAAGCACGTCAACGTGGTTCCGCCCGGCCGCATGCGGGCAGGGCTGTTCCAGGCGATGGCGGAGCAGCGGCTCCGGCGCGAGGTCGCCATCTCCGTCACGAACTTCTTCGCGGTCGTGGAGATGGTCGCCGTCACCGACTACTGCGCGACCCTGCCGGAGCTGATCTGCCGCAGGCTGGCACACGACCCTCGGCTGAAGGTCCTGCCATCGCCCGTCGACCTCGGAACCTTTCCGGTCGAGATGGCCTGGCATGTGCGGTACCGCCACGATCCGGCGCACCGCTGGCTGAGGTCGCTCATAGCCGAACTGGCGCAGTTGGTTGCTTCGCCACCCTGACGGTCTGCGATTGGTCGCTGAGCTGCGCGGCGATGCGGCGGCGCAGGCGGTACAACTCTACATGGTCTATGCGCCGGAGCCGCCCTTCGACGCCGGCACGCCGGCAAGCGCACCGCCGGAGATCGTCGCCGCTATGCGGGACAGCGTGAAGGCAATCACCGCACAGCGCGAGGTCACGGCGCGGCGAGTGGCGGACAGGCTCGGCATCAACACTGCCGGTCACCAAGCGCTGCAAGGATAGCGTCCAGCACGACATGCTTCACTATCGAAACCTGCCGGTCTGCTTTCGGCCAAATCCAGGCATCGAGGCGGCGACCGGCTCAGGGCGAACATGTCACTTGGCAGCTACTTCCCGAGCCGTTCGATGACCCGCGCCACGGTCGTGTGGGTCCAGACTGCTCCTCCTCGAGGTGTCGGTACACGTCGCTCCGTCAGCACTCGCGCAAGCCCCAAATGCGTGGTGATCCCCTCTGCCTGGATGGCTTCCACCTCCAGCGCGAGCCGGTGCGCAGTGCGGTTAGCCTCCTCCTGGCGCGCGTGGGCCGCAGCTGCGGTGCAGGGCGGCGGCGGTGGCAGCCATCCCCTATCTCCGCCGCGCACCACCCCACGCGCCCGAGCCGCCGCAAGCGCCACACGGGTCCGCTTCGGGCCCCTAACAATCCTCCAAACGCCAGCGCTACCTGCTCTGGATCGGATCTACGGTCAGGGGGGTATTATATTCGCGTCCGAGCCCACCACTCCGCCCGGCAACGGATCGCGCCCGAGCGGCACGTCCATGTCGCAGACTAGACCGGCTGCGTCCCAGAAAAGCACCAACGTGCCGTCGAGCTGTCCCCGCACGGTGCCCTCCAGCACTCGCGAGCCAAAGCCGCGGCGGCTCGGCGGTGCTGTCACCGGTGGGCCGCCTCTCTCGGCCCACCGCAGCCGCAGGGTTCCCAAGGGTTCAGATTCCAGCCGCCAGGACACCGCAACGCGGCCGGTCGGCACTGAGAGCGCACCGTACTTCAGGGCATTGGTGGCGAGTTCGTGCACAGCCATCGCCAGCGGTTGCGCGGCTCCTGCGGGTAGCGCCACCGCTGGCCCGTCCAGCTCGGCCAGCGGTCCGCCTCCGTTGCTGGCGCCGAGAAAAGGGGCCAGCTCGCCGCGCAGCAGTGTCCGTAGGTCGGCCCCTGCCCAACGGTCGTCGGCCAGCAGCGTCTGTGCCCGGGCGAGCGCCCCGACGCGCCCCTCGATTGCGCGGATATAACCTGATAGGTCCGGCGCCTTGGTGAGACGGAGTGCGGCTTGCACCACGGCCAGGGTATTTTTGGCCCGGTGGTCCACCTCGCGCGCCAGAAGCGCCTGCCGCTCCTCCGCTCGCCTGCGCCCCGTCACGTTAGAGAACACCGCGGCGAAGCGCCCCGGCTCCGTCCGGTAGGCCGTGACCTCAAACCAGCGCCCGTACGCTGCAAGGTAGTGCTCGAAGTGCGCAGGCTCTCCCGTCTCGACCACCCGCGCGTAGGTTTCCAGCCAGAACGGCTCGAGGCCCGGGATGGCCTCGCTCGCGAGCCGACCCTGGACCGCCTCGTTAGGGACGCCGGTCAGCCGCTCCCAGGCCGCGTTGAGCTCAAGGTGGCGGTAGTCCACAGCGCGCCCCTCGGCGCCATAGATCAACTCGCAAAGCGCGAAGCCCTCCTGCATGCGTTCGAACAGGCCCCGCCAGCGCGCTTCGCTCTCGCGCAGCGCCGTCTCGGCGTGCCGGCGGTCGTGGATGTCTACCGAGGCACCGAACCAGCGGGTGATCCTGCTACTCCGTGGGTCGCGGTGGGGTTCGCCCCGAACCAGGAACCAACGCCAGTCACCGGCCTTCGAGCGGATGCGGTGCTCGACGAGGAATGTGCCACCCGTCCGTCGCGCCTCCTCGAACCGCTCCATCGTTAGTGCCGCGTCGTCGGGATGCACGAAACTGGCCGCGACCTCCGCCGCAGTTGCCGGCTCGTAGGGTACACCGGTGTAGTCGGACCATTGCCGGTTGAAGAACTCCGTCCGGCCCTCGGCATCAGTGATCCAAATGATCTGTGGGACGGCATCGGCCGTCAGGCGGAACCGCGCTTCGCTCTCCCGCAGGGCCTCTTCGGCGCGAACGCGCTCGATGTGCGCCCAGGCGCGCTCGACGACTGTCTCCAGCAGGGCCACCTCGCCCGCCGTCCAGTCGCGTGGGGAGGATTGGTGCACCGCCATCATTGCCACGAGCCGCTCACGCTTGACGAGTGGGCAGCAGACGATCGCTTTGATTCCAATAGCGTTGAACATGGCGCCACCATCGCCCGTGGCCAACTCCTTATCCACGTCCCGTACGATGAGCGTCCGCCCGGTTCGCATCTCGGCTGCCGCACGCGAGCCGAACAAATCCAGGCTGTACTCCCCGGCGCTGCTGGCGGCGCCGTCCGTCCAGTCATCGCGAATGGTGAAGCGGTCGTTGTCGGCGTCCACGTCGGCGTAGGCGCAGCGGGTGGTTCGCAGGTACTCGCCAAGAAGACCAGCCGTGGCTGCCATGATCTCACGTGGCGCAGTGGCGTGCGCCGTCACTTGGCCTAACCTATCAAGGAACCTAAACCTGCCCTCGCTCTCGCGCAGGGCCGCCTCGGCGCGCGCTTGCTCGACCGCTGCCCAGGTCCTCTCGGCCACCTCACGGGCGAGCAGCACGTCCTCGTCGGACCAGCGTCTCGGCTCGGAGTGGGCCGCGTAGAGGTAGGCCGTCAGACGGCCCTCCTTCACGAGCGGGATGATGACGAAGGCGCGCAGCGAGATCGCGGTGTAAGCGGTGAGGATGTCCGAGGATGAGGTCCGGGCATCTTCCCATACGTCATGCACAACCACGATCCGGCCCGCAGCCATGTCAGCGGCCATGGCTGTGCCGTAATCCTTGAGGCGGTAACGGCCTGGCAGAAAGCCCGGGAGACGACCGTCGTGGAACTCCCCTCCGGTGGTGGCGTGCCCGTCACGATCGACCTCCGCATAGCCGACTTGCGCCGCGTCCAGGTGGCACCCGAGCGCCTTGGCCGCCGCCGCCATGGCCTGCCTCGGGTCGGACAGGCCGCCCAGCTTGTCCTCTAGACCGAGCCGGAAAGCCTGCCGGCGCTCCGCCAGTACCTTCGCCGTGGTCTCGGCGCAGGCGCAGAAGACCCCGGTCACCCCTCCCGCCTCATCGCGCACAGGCGTGTAGGAGAAGGCGAAGTGCGTCTCCTCTAGATATCCGTGCCGATGCATGAGCAGCGTGATGTCGTCCATCTGGGTCGGCTCGCCGTCGTAGCAGCGGGCCATGATGGGCTCGAGCTCGTCCCAGATCTCGGACCACACCTGCTCGAAGGGCTGCCCGAGCGCCGCGGGGTGCTTGAGCCCGAGGATCTCCGAGTAGCTGTCATTGTAGAGCATGAGGCGTTGCGGCCCCCAAGCCACGAACATGGGCTGGTTCGAGGCAAGCATCACAGCGACCAGCGTCTTGAGCGGCTGCGCCCAGCGCTCGGGCGGCCCGAGCAGCGACATCCCCCAGTCGTGGGCGCGCATACGCGCGCCCATCTCGCCGCCGCCAGCGAGAAAGGCGGGCACGCGAGCACTCGGACTGCCCTCAACGGCCATAAGGGCCGTCCTGAATGCAGTGCTTCCGCCAAGGACTTCGAAGCGGATCCCCCTGCCTGATCTCGCGCCCGTCGAGGGATACCTGGGCCGAGCCGGTAAGCTCGGTCGCGAAGCGATAGCGCCAGAGTCTCATAGAACCTTGGGGGAGAGCCCGGATCTCAGGTGTTAGCGATACGTCGCGCTTTTCGTGGGCCAGCATGGCTCCTCTACAGCGTGGCTGCCCAGCTACGTCAATCGTGCTGCCGCGAAGGCCGAGCCGTCTCCAGGGCCAGGGCCTCAGTGTACTTAGATCGAGAAGCCTGGAGGGAGCCGTTCAAAGCTGAGCCCGGCAGCATAACGGGCGCGGAGACAAGGTCTGTTGCTTCCTGGCCAATCCTTGGAAGCCGACCTGCCGCTTTCGGGCAAACCGGACATACAGGTGGCTAACCCTAGGGCGAGCAAGACCGATCGGCGCCTACACCCCGAGCCGCTCGATCACCCGAGCCACGGTCGTGTGGGTCCATACCGCCGCTCCCCGCGGGGTAAGCACCCCTCTCATCGTCAGCGCACGTGCCAAAGCCTGACGCGTGACGACGCCCTCGGCCCGCAACGTCGCCAGTTCGAGCGCAAGCCGGTGCGCAGTGCGGGTGGCCTGCTCCCGGCGCGCCTGGGTGGCTGCGGCGGCACAGGGCGGAGCTGCTGGCCTCCACCCTCTATCCCCGCCCAGCACCGCTCCCCTCGCCCGTGCCGCCGCCAGCCCTGCCCTGGTACGCTTCGAGATGAGCTCCCGCTCCTTCTGCGCCATGGCCGCATAGACCCGCATCATCAGGTCGTCCGCACCCTGCATGTCGGCGGCCCGGATGGAGAGCCCCTCCTCCAGCAGCCCCGAGAAGGTAGGAGCGCGAGTGGTGATCCGTTCAGGCAGCACGGTCACGAGCCGAACCCTGTCTGAACTTCCACGCCTTAGGTCCGCTCTGCGCCCAATTCGGTCGTCCACATGCCATCGCCGCTCTCCGGAAAGCGGATCTGTCCATCCGGGCGGCCGATGGCCGGGTTGAGCCATCAGCAGACCTTCGCCAGCATTGCTATCAGTCGCCCAGGGAAAGCGCCCGCCGATATATGCCTGCGTCGACGTTCGCGCCGGTGAGTGCGACGGCTACGGTGCGATGAGCGACCGGCAGGCGTTCGAACAGGGCGGCAGCGAGCGCGACGGCGCCGCCCGGTTCCACCACCAGTCCGAACTCCTCGAAGGCGACGCGCATGGCGGCGAGTGCTTCGCTGTCGCTCACCACAAGGCCGCCGCCGAGGCGCGGGGCATTGATCGAGAAGGTCAACGCCCCGGGCATCGGCGCCAGCACGGCATCGCAGATGGAGGTCGTGCCGGGCGCGTTGCCCAGCCGGGTTCCAGCGGCGAGGCTGCGCGCCGTATCGTCAAATCCCACGGGCTCCACGGCAAAAACGCGGGCTGCGGGCAGCAGGGTTTCCAGAGCCAGGGCGCAGCCGGCCGTGAGGCCGCCGCCGGCGCAGCAAACCAGCAGAGCCTCCGGCGTCGCTCCCATGGCAGCAGCCTGCTGCGCCACCTCCCGCCCGAGCGTGCCCGCGCCCGCGATCACCCGGCGGTCGTCATAGGGCGGCACCAGAATCAAGCCGAGCTCCTCCGCCAAGCGGCGTCCCAGCGCCTCGCGGTCCTCGGTGGCGCGGTCGTAGAGCACCACCTCCGCCCCCCAGCCACGGGTGCGCTCGATCTTGGCCGCGGGCGCGTCCGCCGGCATGGCGATGACCACCGTGCCAATGCCCAGGCGCCGTCCGGCCCAGGCCACCGCCTGGGCGTGGTTGCCCGAGGAGAAGGCGACCACGCCGCGCGCGCGCTCCTCCGCCGACAGCACCGAGAGGCGGTTCCAGGCACCCCGCGCCTTGAAGCTGCCGGTGCGCTGGAGCCCCTCCGCCTTGACCAGGAGGCGCCCGCCCAGCCGCGCGTTCAGGCGCTCGCTCTCCAGGAGCGGCGTTTCGACAAGGACGCCCCGGATCCGGCCGGCGGCCTCCTCGATCTCCTCGAAGGAGGGCGGGGCCAGGTGCCAGGGGGTGGTGGCGATATCGTTCATCCCCCAAGCTTGAAAGCGAGGGCCGATTGATGCAATCGGGGCATTGTCGCAGCGACAATGGCCCATTGATGAGCAACGGCGCGAAGGACATCGCCGCGATCCTGGAGGCGGAGATCCGCGAGGGCCGGCTGCTGCCGGGCGCTCGGCTACCCACCCACCGCGACCTCGCCTTCCGGCATGGCGTGGCGCTCGATACGGCGTCGCGCCATGCGCCTGCTGGAGGCGCGCGGCCTGGTGGTGGGCGAGGTCGGGCGCGGCAGCTTTGCGCGCCCGCCGGGCCATAGGGACGCCGCGTCCTTCCGGATTGAGGAGGGCGCGCCCGACGCGATCGACCTCACCCGCAACGTCATGCCGCTGCCGGGTCTGGCCAACCGGTTCGAGAGGCGGGCATTCGGTTGCGGCAGAACTACAACCGCAAGGCTCCGCGCCTGGCAGCCCAGGCTGGGCGTCACGCCCATGCCCGGCAGTTCCGGCGCATGCGCAAGGCGCTGCGCACGCTTAAGGGCTACACGGGACGCGTCCTGCACGACATCGGCCGCAAGCTCGGCGCCATCCCCGAGGGAGGGCTGCGGAGGCAGATGGAGCAACGCATCGCGCTCGTCACCCGCCTGCTGCGGCAGACACCCAAGAGCGCGGGCAAGCTCTACGCCCTGCACGAGCCCGAGGTCGACTGCATCTCCAAGGGCAAGGCCCGCATCCGCTATAGGTTCGGCTGCAAGGTCAGCATCGCCACCACGCTTGCTGGCGGCTTTGTTGTTGGCATGCGCTCCATGCCGGGTAACTCCCCACCCTTGCCGTGGTCGACCGTGGCTACCGCGGCCATCGCGCCCACGGCACGACGGTGCTCGTCAGCGGCACGCGTCGCGGCCTCACGTCACGCTTGCGCAAGCTCCTGCAGCGACGCAGCGCCATCGAGCCCGAGATCGGCCACATGAAGTCCGACGGACGCCTCGCCCGATGCGCCCTCAAGGGCACCATCGGTGATGCCCTCTACGCCGTGCTCTGCGGGTGCGGGCACAACATCCGCAAGATCCTCGCCTACCTCAGGGCCCTTTTGCTCGCCCTCATTCAGGCGATGGGCCAGCCGGACTACCAGCCGGTTACGGTCCAGACAGCCTGAAGAGGTTATTTAAGGCCGACTACTTAGGCCTTTGGCGCGGCCGTGGGGCTCGAAGGCGCCAAGCCTCCTCCCCTTCCCTGCGGTGGCGCGGGAAGGAAGCACCTCCGCGCTGCTGCGCTTCGCTCTGTTCGGTGGTGAAGCCAAGCTTTGAAGGGCTGGGTCTTCCCTCCCTTCAAGCACGATGCGGCGGCTCTGGATTATTTCGCGCAAGGTTGTGCCCGAAACAGAGGGAGGCGCAGCGGTGCCTGCAGCGATGGACCAGAATGCCAACGCGTCCAGCGCCGATCGTAACAGCTTTGCGCTCTTGCTGGCAGTTCAGTTACTCCGGCAGTATCCCTGCGGCCCGCGCCATCTCGGAGCGACGCTTGGTCTCGGCCTCCATCCATTCCCGATAGGCGGCGGGCGTGGAAGCCACCACCCGAATGCCCAGCGGCTCCAGGGCTGCGCGAGTCTCGGGCGCACCCAGGGCCTCACGGAACGTGGCGTTGAGCGCCGCGACGATCCCCGGCGGGGTGTCCACGGCGACGTTGAAGCCGTACCAGAACGGCCGCGCCGCCGCGTCCCCCACCACCGAGGCGATGGTGGGCACGCCGGGCAGCTCGGCAAGCGGTTCTTCGGCCGCGATCGCAACGGCACGCAGCGTGCCCGCGCGCAAATGCGATAGCGCGCTACTGAAGCTGAGCATGCAAAGGTCCGTCTCCCCCGCGATCACGGAAGTCGCCATCTGTCCGCCACCACGGTAAGGCACATGTGTCATCTGGATGCCCGCCCGCGATGCCATGTCGGCGATCATCAGATGAGTGGCATTGCCGGCACCGGCGGAGGCATAGGTCAGCCGACCCGGCTCGCGCCGCGCACGCTCGAGCAAGTCGGGAAGTGTGTTGGCGACCCCGGGACGCACGACGAGAACCTGCGGAGAGTGGACCGCGAGCATGACGGGGGCAAGCTCCCGCCGCGCGTCGATCGGCGGCTTGACCATGATGTCGGTGGTGATCGTGGTAGAGCCGCTGTCGGCCACGAAGATAGTTCGCCCGTCCGGGGCAGAGCGCGCCACGGCGACCGCCGCGATGGTGCCAGAGGCGCCGGTGCGGTTCTCCACAACAAAGGTGCGGCCCGAGCGCTCGGATGCAGCGCGCGCGGCGATGCGTGCGAAGCTGTCGATGCCGCCGCCAGCGGCGTAGCCGACGATCATGCGAATGGGACCGCTCGGAAGCTCGGCCTGCGCCCGCGCCGCGCGGGGCAGGACGGTGAGGGCCGGAAGCGCAAGGAGCGCCCGACGCGGGGTGATGAGCTCTTTCATTCCTGTCCTCCCTCGTTCCCACGTCCCTAGTCGAGCACCCGGCCAAGCGCCTGGCCCACAGGCGGGCCGAGAAGGGCGATCAGCGCTCCCGCGTCGCCCAGCGTCTCCAGGCCCAGCACCGCTCTTTCGATCGCCTCGCGCCGCGCGGGCTCCACGATCGGGCCAGTGAGCTGGCGGTACTTCGCGACGATTTCGTCGTTCGAGAGCGGCCGGCGCAGGCCGCCGCGCGGGCCGTTGATTTCAATCTCCTCCACCTGCCCGTCCCGGAAGCTGACCTTCATGCGGGACTTGCCGCGCCCATCGGGCCCGCGCAGGTCGTAGGCTGGGTCGTGATGCGCCTCGACCCTTGGGATCAGCGCCCAGACATCGTCGCGCCCCATGCGCTCTGCGGAGAACTGGTCCACGAGCGCGGCGCCGTCGATCGCAGCCACCGAAACGGCATAGGCCAGGTTCATCTGCGCGCCGATCTCGGTGAGCGGTCGCTCGGCTTTCCAGCCGCCGTGGTGGTAGGAGGCATGGTTGAGCCAGACCTCGATGCGCTCCACCTCCTCCGGGCGCCAGGGGCGGCGCTCGCGCAGGGCGAGGACGGCGTCGATCGGCCCGATCAGCCCGCCCATTGCGGCATAGGGCTTGATGGCGATGCGCTCGGTTTCCCAGCGCTCACCCAGCGCCACGGCCACCTGGGAGGCGTCAGGGTCGTGCCCCTCCCCGAAGGTGGAGAGGAAGCCACCGTATTCCCGCTCATAGACCCGCTTGATGCCGGTATAGCCGCCCTCCGCGAAGAAGGCCGCCGTAAGCCCGGCACGCGCCGCGAAGCCGTGATGCATGCGTTTCGACATCGCTTCGTACTGCGCCGCCATCAGGCCACCGGACTGGGTCGCTGCAAGCCCGAGCGCGTCCTCAAATCGCGCCGCGTCCAGCCGCAGCAGGGAACCCGCGGCCGCCGCGGCGGCATGCGTCCCGAAGACCGCGCCGGAGTGCCAGCCGCGGGACAGCATCTGCGCCCCATGCAGCGCAAGGCCGACCCGCGGCCCGACCTCGTAGCCCGCCAACGCGCCCCGCAGCAGGTCAGCTCCCGTCATACCGCCGCGGTGCTCGGCGCAGGCCAACAGGGCTGGCAGCACGACCGAAGCGGAGTGGAGCGGCGCCAGCGGGTGGAAGTCGTCCAGTTCGAAGCCCTGCACGAAGGTTCCGTTCAGCAGCGCCGCAGCCGTAGGCGAGGTGCGCGTCCCATGCCCGATGAGGGTGACGCCACCGGATTCCAGGCCGGTGACGATCCCGGCCGCGCGCCGCGACCAGGGGAGTTGCGCGCCGACCAGCGCGCAGGTGATGCCGTCCAGCGTGACGTGCTTCGCCCGTTCACGCACCTGCTCCGGCACGGCCTCCAGTTCCAGTTCCGCCAGCCATGTGGCCAGCCGCCCTGTGGGGCCGGCAGGGTCGGTCGCCCCACGACGCATCGTCTCGTCCATTTCCCTTTTCTCTCCCTCGGGCCGCGCTGCGGTTAAGCCTCGTCCCGCCAGATCCAGGGCCGCGCCGCCCTGTCGCGCGCCTGCCAGGCCGCGATCTCCGGCTCGCGCTTCCGCGTCTGGCCCAGCTCGTCGAGCCCCTCCAGCAGCGCCTCCCGCCGTAGCGGGGCAGTCCGGAACGGCATGGGCTCGCCCACCGGCGGCACAACGTGCTGCGCCGCGAGGTCCACGGTGACGGGCGCGCCCGACCCGGCCTGCCGGGCCAGCGCCTCCAACTGCGCCGCGGGCAGCACCACCGGCAGCATGCCGTTCTGGAAGCAGTTGCCGGTGAAGATGTCGCCGAAGCCCTCGGCGATCACGCAGCGCAGGCCCATGCCCATCAGGGCCCAGACCGCCCCCTCGCGCGAGGAACCGCAGCCGAAGTTGGCGCCGGCGATCAGGATCGGCGCGCCGCGGAACGGGGCCTGGTTGAGGACGAAGTCGGGGTTCTCCGACCCGTCCGGACAGTAGCGCAGCGGCTCGAAGGCCCACCTCCCCAGCGTCTCGCGGGCCGTGCCGGTCAGGCGCCGTATGGGAATGATGACATCCGTGTCGATGTTTGGGCGGATCAGGGGCGCGGCGGGGCCCGTGACGGTGGTGAAGGGGGTCATGCCGCCAGCTCCCGCACGTCGGTGATCGCGCCGGTCACCGCGGCCGCGGCGGCCATCGCCGGCCCCATCAGATGCGTGCGCGCCCCCTCTCCCTGCCGCCCCACGAAGTTGCGGTTGGAGGTCGAGGCGCAGCGCGCGCCGGCCGGCACGCGCTCCCCGTTCGCGGCCACGCAGAGGGAGCATCCGGGCTCGCGCCACTCAAAGCCCGCGCGCAGGAAGACCTCGTGCAGCCCCTCTGCCTCCGCCTCGCGCTTCACCGCCTCGGAGCCGGGGACGACCCAGGCGCGGACCTCCGGCGCCACCCTTCGGCCGCGCGCCACCTCGGCCGCCGCGCGCAGGTCGCCGATGCGCGAGTTGGTGCAGGAGCCGATGAAGACCCAGTCCACCTTCGTGCCGGCGATCGGGCGGCCTGGCTCCAGCCCCATGTAGTCGAGGGCCGCTGCCCAGGCGGCGCGGCGTTCGGCATCCGGCGCCGCCTCCGGCCGGGGGATGGCGGCGTCCACGGGAATGGCGTGCTCGGGGCTCGTGCCCCAGCTCACCGTGGGCGCCACGGCGGCGGCGTCCACGACCTCCTCGCAGTCGAAGGCGGCATCCGCATCGCTCGACAGAGTGCGCCAATGCGCCAGGGCGCGGTCCCACATCGCGCCGGACGGAGCGAAGGGGCGGCCCGCGAGATAGGCGAAGGTGGTCTCGTCGGGCGCGACGAAGCCCATCTTGGCGCCGAGCTCGATTGCCATGTTGCAAACCGTCATCCGGCCCTCGATTCTCATCGCCCGGATCGCCGCGCCGGCGAACTCGATGGCATGGCCGGTGGCGGCATCGGCACCGATGCGGCCGATCAGGTGCAGGATGAGGTCCTTCGGCGTCACGCCCGGCCCGGGAACGCCCTCGAATCGCACCCGCATGGCGCGCGGCTTGCGCTGGCGCAGCACCTGCGTCGCCAGCGCATGCACCAGCTCCGAGGAGCCGATACCGAAGGCGAGCGCGCCGAGCCCGCCATTGGTGCAGGTATGGCTGTCCCCGCACACCAATGTCGCGCCCGGCAGCACGATGCCCATCTCCGGCCCCATGACATGCACGATCCCCTGCCCGACCTGGCCAAGGTCGAAGAACGGGATGCCGTTGCGCGCAGCCCCGTCGCGCAGGCCGGCGCGCAACCGCAGGCCGGGGCCGGGCTCGTCGCCGGTGCGGCCCGGCACGGTGGAGACCGCGTGGTCGGGTGTGGCGAAGGTCAGGGCCGGCGCGCGGACGGCCAGCCCCCGCTCGCGCATCTCCTCCATCGCCCGCCAGCCCGAGAGGTCGTGCATGAGGATGCGGTCGACGTGCAGCAGCGACCAGCCATCGCCAAGATCGGCGACGGCATGCGGGTTCCAGAGCTTGTCGAGAAGGGTGGAGGGCATGGTCCGCCCCTATTTCGCCGGCACCGGGGCGGGCGCGGGCTCGGCCGCCAGGACAGGGTCGCGGAAGCAGGTCCGCAATGCGTCCCACTCGTCGGCCCCCCAGCGGCGGAAGCGCTCGCGGACGGAAGGCACGCCCGCAGAGGACGGTGGCGTGTCCGTCTCCCGCAGCACCCGCAGCGCCTCGTCACAGGCTCCCACCACGGCACTGAGCAGAAGGCTCGGCAGAATCGCGATACGATAGCCCATCGCCTCCGCCTCCCCCATCGAGAGGTCGGGCGTTTTGCCGCCGCGCACCACGTTCAGGAGGCACGGCCCGCGAACCATGCGCGGGATGGCCGCCAGTTCCTCCACCGTTCGCGCGGCCTCGACGAAGGCCATGTCGGCACCGGCCTCGAGCGCGAGGTTCACGCGCGCCACCGCCTCCTCCAGCCCGATGACCGCGCGGGCGTCGGTGCGGGCGATGATGAGGAAGTTCGGGTCGCGCCGCGCGGCGACGGCCGCACGGATCTTGGCCACGTAGTCCTCGCGCGGGATGATTTCCTTGTCGTCGAGGTGGCCGCATTTCTTCGGGAAGCCCTGGTCCTCCAGATGCAGCCCCGCCAGCCCCGCCCTCTCATATTCCCGGATGGTGCGGGTGACGTTCAACTCGTTACCGTAGCCCGTATCAGCATCGGCGATCACCGGCACGTCCACGGAGCGGGCAATGACCTCGCCGTTTCCCGCCATCTCGCTCATGGTCAGCAGGCCGAAGTCGGGGAAGCCGCGGGATGCGGATGTGCCGGCCCCCGTCATGTAGAGGGCGGGAAACCCGGCCTGCGCGGCGAGCCTGGCGGTGATGCCGTCGTACACACCGGGCGCGCGGACCATGCCGGGGCCGGCGAGCAGCGCGCGGAGCTTGGCGGTGGGCGTCATGATCGGCTCCCTCTCGGTTCCATTCGTCATGGCGGGCTCAAAGATCCCGCATGCTGCGCAAGGATCCGGCGCGGTCGGCTTCGCCCCAGCGGCGGTCATCTTCGGCAAGGAAGGCGGCGAAGGCCGCGGGCGGCAGCACGTCCAGCGCGCCGCCCAGCTCCTCGAGCCGGGCACGGAGCGGCTGTGTCGCCATGGACGCGGAAACGGCGGCCGCCAGGCGCTCCGCCATCGCGGCCGGCAGGCGGGCCGGGCCGAAAAGCCCGTACCAGCCGGCATGGTCGAAGCCGGGCACACCCTGCTCCGCGATGGTGGGCACGTCCGGCAGCGTCGGCATCCGCTCCCCGGGCGTGACGCCGAGGGCGCGGGCCGTGCCGGCGCGCAGATGGGCAGCGGCGGAGCCGGTGCTGGTCACCGCTATCATCAGGTTGCCTGCGAGCAGGTCCGTCATGAGCGGCGCGCCGCCGCGATAGGGCACCGCGATGAGGCTCGTGCCCGTGCGCTGCGCCAGCATGTAGCCGGCATAGGCAGTAGAGGCCTCGGAATAGCCGATGCTCACCGTGCCCGGCTCCGCCCGCGCGCGGCTGAGCACGTCGTCCACGCTCCGGAAGGGGGAGCGCGCCCCGGTGACGAGGACGCTCGCCGTGCGGCAGAGACGGGCGACCGGCGTGAAGTCCTTCAGCGGGTCGAAGGGAAGCGGCGCCATCACGTAGCGATTGAGAACATGCGTGCTGACAGCGATCAGCAGGGTTTGACCGTTGGGCGCCGCGCGCATCACCGCCTCGGAACCGATGATGCCATTGGCGCCTGCGCGGTTCTCGACGATGACGGGCTGGTCGAGCTGGCCGGACAGTACCTCAGCGAGCAGCCGCCCGAAGACGTCGGTCCCACCGCCGGGAGCATAGGGGATTACTAGGCGCAGCGGCGCGTCGTCGCGCGCGGCCCGCACCGGCCCTGCTGCCGGGAGGGTGGACGCGGCAAGAAGGAGCGAACGGCGGGTCATCCCGCCCCGCTCGCGGACCGCGCGCAGGTCCCCGGCTTCCGGCATTGCCGCTTCCTCCTTTATCTTCATCACGCATGATGAACCTATCATGCTACCTACGAAACCTGTTATGATAGGTCGTCGGCGATCGTCCTCATGAATTCCGATCCCTCTCCCGAACTCCCCCTCTACCGCCGTGTGCTGGACGGTCTGCGAGCGGAGATCCGCGCGGGCGCCCTACCCGTCGGCTCCGCCCTTCCGAGCGAGAAGGAGTTGGGCGCGCAATACGGCGTCTCCCGCATCACCGTACGTCGGGCGATGGACGCGCTGGCTCAGGAGGGGCTGATCGCACGCAGCCCCGGCCGTCCCGCCCGCGTCGCCGAGCCGCGCCTCATCCAGGTGATCGCGGCCTTCGAGGACGCGACGAATCCGCTCCGCTTCGTCCGCGGCACCGAGGTCCGGCTGCTGGCCTTCGAGTGGCGCCTGGCCGACGGCGCGATCGCGCGCGCCCTTGGGATCGAGGAGGGCGACCAAATGCTGCGGATCGAGCGACTTCGCCACCAGGACGGCGCGCCTGTGTTCCACACGGTGAGCCACCTGCCCGCCCCGGTCGGGGCACTGCTCAACCGGCGGACCCTGGAGAGCAGCTCCCTCTACGACGCACTCGGCGCTGCCGGACACGTGCCTGCCTCGACCGAGCGGCAGATGGGAGCAGCCCCTTGCCCCCGTGCCGTCGCGCCCCTGCTAGGGATGCGTCCGGGCGAGCCGACCTTCCGGACGGAGCGGCTCTCGCGCGATGCGGCGGGCCACCCGCTGCACCTTCTATCCGGGCACTGGCGATGGGACCGCTTCAGCATGCGGCTTATCTCCGGCCCAGCCGGCAAGGGGGGGCAGCTCAGCATCGAGGAGGCGATACCCGGTGCAGTCGAGATCAATACCTACCCCGACGAATGAACGCGACTAGGACCGCCTTCCGCCTCCAGGCCACAGCCATCCCGAACAAACATGCCAGAGCTGGCCTATCCCCAAAGCGGTACTGGACTGTGTGCGCCTTACCTTGGAGCCTAACATCGCATTGCCTCCAGAGAATGTTCGCCTCCAGTTCCTCTCGCTGCTCCAACTTTCCACGAGACGACTTTTCTCTGGCGGGCTGGGATCGCGCTTCTCCGTGTGTTCTGGCCTCATTTTCCGCATATAGCTTGATACTTCGAGTGCGGACCGAGTGCCGTTTTGCCTCTTCGGAGAGGCCATTGTCTCCGAAGCTTGGGACTTGGGTGATTTAGTCTACAAGGTTTAGCGCCCTGTAATCGTATTGCCTCTAATTTCTTCTTTGATCCGAAGTTGATGTTGCTGTTGCCTGAGCGATTGTCGTTGTCGGACAAGCGCACGCTTCATGCCCAAGCCTTCACTGTACCCTTCGCCAACCCGACAATGGTTATGTCGCCTCACTCCCTACCAGCCGAGCCGCCGGCCCAGCTGGGTTAGGCAACACTTCGAGGAACAAAACTAAGCCGCAGGCTAAACGACGGAGCGGCTAACGTTTGCTGCTGCCGCGGCGTTCCTGGTTTCAGGCATCGCCAGCCAGAACACGACGGCGCCAGTGGCTGCGACAGCGGCCAAGGTAAAGAAGGTCACGTCATAGCCGACATGGACTACCAGCTGGCCGGCCACTGCCAAGCTGACGACACCGCCGATACCCTGCACCGTGCCCACAACGCCCTGGGCAGCCGCGAAATGCCCGGTGCCACGTGTCAGGTCGGCTACGACGACCGGGAAGAGGGCACCCATGAGTCCTGCGCCGACACCGTCCAGCAGCTGGACACCGATCAACCAGGCGGTGTTGTCAGACAGGGTATAGAGCGCCCCACGCAGCGCTAGTGCAACAAAGGCGGCGAGGATAAGCGGCTTACGCCCCCAAGCATCCGCCCGCACTCCGGCGAGCGCCGCCGTCGGCACCATCACCAACTGCGCTGCGATGGCGGAGGCTGCCGTGAGGGCGATCCCCTGCCCGAGGTTTTGCTGTGCGAGCTTCTGCGAGACCAGCATGAGCATGGACCCATTGGCGAGGTGGAACAGGGCTCCGCAGGCAGCGAAGATCAGCAGTGGGCGGGATTGCAGTAGGACGCGCCAAGCAGAGGACCTAGCCACAAGCCCCGCCTCACCGGGCAGCAACCCCCGAGCGACATCGTGGTCGATGGCGCGGGCGGGCACTGCTGCGGCTGCGGCCAGCGTGGCCACCAGGGTGAACGCCATGGACCAGAACAGCACCTTACTGCCGAACAAGGGTGCCGTGAGCAGGATGGCCAAGCTGACGGCCCCATCTCCCAAGTGGAACAGGGACTCGTTCCTACCTGCCCGCCGGGCGAAGCGAGCCGGACCGACCACCCCGAGCGAAATGGCCGCAAGCGTTGGCCCGATAGTTACACCGGCCAGTGCGCCAACCAAGCCGGCTACCGCAACCGACCAGAACTGAGGTGCGAGGGGGACCACGAGGCAGGTCACGGTGACGATGACGGCCGCGCAGGCAATCAGGGCACGCTTGGCTCGTACGGCATCCACAAGCGCACCCATCGGCGCCTGGGAGATCAGCCCGGTGAGGCCGCCAATGGCGATGGCCGCGCCGATGCTCCCCGCGTCCCATCCGTGCTCGGTCATCAGGTAAACGCCGAGGAAGGCACCAAGCCCGTACCGGGCATCGGAGACAAAGAAGCTCAGCGCGTCCAGGGCGCGTTCGGCGCGCCGCTCCTGTTGCATATGTTGCCTCCCGGAGCAGAGTTCCGCCAAGCTAACCGGCCTGACATTCCCGCGTTTCAGAGCCGGCTGTGCGAAGGAGCAGAAAGCAAGAGCGCCACTGGCGGCAAGGCCAATCCAAAGGACGCTCGTGCCGGTGGTGGGAGCGGCAAGGGCAAGCAGGGCGGCGTGAGTAAGGCCGCGCGGAGCGGCCGCAGCAAGGGGGATCGCTGAGTGATGTTGCGCCAGCGTTCTTCTCATCTGTCGGTAGGGACTGACGGATGGTCAAGTGTCGCAAGCAGGAAGAGATCGCCGGGGTGCTCGAGTTCGCGGGCTGCTGCAGCGAGGACCTGACCTTCCCCTGTTTGAGTGGACACGGGTTACGGCCTAGGCGGCCGCGGCGAGTTGTTCCAT
>NZ_JONP01000056.1 GCF_000711725.1 Roseomonas aerilata DSM 19363
CTCCCAAACCGTCGAGGCGCTGCCGCCGCTCTGCCAGCCCGGCTGGACGCGGGCTTGAGGTCAGCATTCTGCGGACTTCGTCCAACTCGGCATTCGGCATCGGACTCTCCCCCGCGATCGGCCGATCGCCGTTCGCATGATGATGTCGTCAATAACAGGGCCGGATCAAACGTCGCTTTTCTGACGCGACCTTGTGCCGAAGTGGTGCAGTGCCTCTCCGACAACACCAGTCACGAGCCGCAGGACTTTGGGCGGGACCGAACCGTCACCAACGTTACGACAGCTAGCACTTCCTCATCAAGCGTCACACTGCGGCCCCAGAGAATGTTCGTGCCCAGCTTCTCTCGCTGCTCCAACTTTCCACGAGACAACTTTTCTCTGGCAGGTTGGGATCGCGCTTCTCCGTGTGTTCTGGCCTCATTTTCCGCACATAGCTTGATACTTCGAGTGCGGAACGAGCGTCGGTTTCTCTCTCCGGAGAGGCCGTTGTCTCCGAACCTTGGGACTTGGGCGATTTAGTCTACAAGGTTTAGCACCTTGTAATCATATTATTTTTTCCCGCCTCGTCTGTGCGAAGTTGGTGTTGCTGTCGCCCAGGCGATTGCGTCGCCGCACAAGACGTACGCTTCTCACCGAGCCTCATAGCTCAACTCGAAGCAGTCCAGCACCCCGAAAGCAGGCTCGCGCGTGGCAGCCATGAACAGTGTGGCGGGCCGGTCAGGGACCTTGCGAGCCCAAGGATCTAATCGGTCAGGAAGGGATTGGTGGAACCCCGCCGCCGTTGCTCCTGGGGCGGGAAAGCGCTGGCGAGATAGCCGACGATGAGCCGGCGCTCCTCACCTTCCAAAACCGGCATTCCGTGCCGCTCCGTCATCCAGTCCATCAGCTCATCCCATCGATCCCGCGCTAGGCGCGAGCGGCGAATGACAGCAGTGCTATGGCAAGCGGTGCAGCGGTAGAACGCTTCCTCCCGGCCATGTCCTTCCGGCAGGGCTTCGGGCGTCTCCGTGATCTGGTCAAGGGTGGCCGTCTGCTCCGGCTGCTCCGGCTGCTCCGGCTGCTCCGGCTGCTCCGGCTGCTCCGGCTGCTGACGCAAAGCTGCCGGCGACGCGGTTGATGCAGGCTCCGCAGCAACGTGACCGGTCGAGAAGCCGCTACCCGAGAGTACCAGAAGCGCGAGGACACCCGCGGACGCGGCAGCGATCGTCTTAGGTGCGCTGGAACGGCATGGCATCTCGCCTTAACCCACCATGATCGCCGCACGGCTGACCGCGTTACTGCCGTAGCCCTGCGGGTTCCAATTGGCGGCGACATGCGGCTGCATCAGCCCGTCGCTGTCGGTGGCGCGGTACCAAACCTCGAAGTAGCCATCCGAAGGCAAGTCTACGCGCCCCGACCAGCGCTGCCAGGCGTAGCGGTTAGCCGGCGAGTCCGTCCGCATCTCCCGCCAGGTGGTACCGAAGTCTACCGAGGCATGCACCGCCCCCACGGTCTTGTCGCCTGCCCAGGCGTGCCCGCGCAGGTGGAGTTCCCGCGTCCCGGCCGGTAGCCGTGTGCCATGCGACAGGTTTGTCAGGACCGAGCGCACCGCCATCGATTCCAGCTCGCGGAAGTCGCTACCGTCGTTGCGGCTGCCCGGCACGATGGGCTGTACGGGGACGCGGTAGCTCGTCCCCCCCATCCCCTGGCCATCATGCGGGCGATCACGAATCCATATCCGCGTCAGCCACTTCTGACTGAGCGAGCCCGGCCAGCCGGGCGTGACGAGCCGCAGCGGCGCGCCATGGATCAGCGGGATGGGCTGGCCGTTCATGCGGATCGCGACCAGCGTGTCCTCGTCCACCGCCTTTTCTATCCGCATCCCGCGGCTGATTGCCTGCCGTTCGCGGTCGCCCGAGAGATGCGGGTCTGCGCCGTAATGGCCGGTGAACTTCCCGCCCTCCTTGAGCCCCGCAGCCTGGAGCAGGTCGCGCAGGCGCACGCCGGTCCATTCGGCGCAGGAGACGGCACCGTTGCCCCACTGATTGCCGCGGGTCTCGGGTGAGAAGAACGACCGGCCGTTGCCGCCGCACTCCATTTGCAAGCGCCGCGTCACCAGCGGGAAGCGGCCGCTTTCCAGCTCGCCCACCGTCAGCTCCAGGGGCTGGTTCACCTCCCCATCGATACGGATCTTCCAGGCGCGCGGATTAGAAGGTGCCTCGGGCACCTGCCCATTGTTGCGGACGAACATCTTCTCTGCCGGAGTGACATCGTCGTCGAGCAGCGTCTCCGGCGTTTCGGCGTTCAACGGGCGCTCGCCCTGCAGGATGAGCGGCGCCTTGCCGCCAAGCTGGACCATGCGGGGCCCACCGCCCACGGAGGTAGGTTGGGCAAGCGCGGCTGGCAGCAATCCACCTGGCAAGCGGGCGGCGAAGGGAATGGTGGCGCCGAGCGCAGCGCCCATCGAGACGAGGGCGGCGCCCTTGAGCGCCCCTCGGCGACCCCAGACCAGCGCGTCAGACCGCTCCGGGTCGTCCTGATAGAGCTCGCGCACGGAACGCTCTGGTTTGCCAAGGAAGGGCATAAGCTTCGTCTCCTCCATTCGCTCTTCGTGTGGTGAAAGCTGGACGTAGGGTGCCATTGGCCGCACTGGCACCGCAACGCCGCGCCCTGATCTCAGCAAACCTTCGAAGAGGTCAGCCCGGTTGGTCGGACGACGTCCAGACAAGCGTCTGATCGATACCTCGACATGCCCAGCTCCAATACAGCTTTCCTTTGACATGTCTGGCAGCCAAGTCGCAGGTTTGGCGGAAGCCTGCAAAGTAAAGGGAGGACGGTCATGTACCTCACCCTTAGACGCTACGCCGACGCGGGGCCGCGGGTGCACGAGGCCGCTCCCCGTATCGAGGCGGGGCTGGTGCCTATCCTAAAGCGATTGCCCGGCTTCAAGGGGTACTGCACCTTTGCCAGCGAGGCTGGGGACGGTGTTTCCATGACCCTCTTTGACAGCGAGGGCCAGGCGACCCGCGCAAACGACGAGGCCCGGACATGGGTTCAGTCAAACCTATTGGACCTGCTGCCGGACCCGCCAGAGGTGTTTGCAGGGCCCGTCGCCATCCAGGCGGGGCCAGAGGGCGGTGAACCCCGCTTCGGCGACGCTGGCAATCAGCTCTATGTGCTCATCCGCAAATTCGAGAACATCAGCGAGCCCGACAAGGCGGAGCAGTTCACGCGAGAGATCTCTATCCCTGCACAGAGCGGCTCGCCCGGGTTCCGCGGCTTCTACGCCGCCTGGGGCGACCCTGCTCGGACGCGCGCCGCCATTGTCGTGCTCTTCGACACGCGCGAGAACGCAGATCAGTCGAACGAGCGCGTCATTGCTCTCATCCACGAGAAAGGTGGTTCAGTCGTTCCTCATCCGACCCGGGTGGTGGCGGGAAGGGCCGTCGTCATCGCGACGGCCACCTGAGATCACCCACGACTGACGCTGTCCGCGCTCACGGATCAACGCCGCGGCCCACTCGATCAGCAGCCGCACGATGTGCACCCACTTGGCCGTAAGGAGCCGGAATACTCGCGAATAAGGCCGATCAGGGACCGGAACTCGCTCCCGCCGAACTACACCGGGGCTCGGCAGCTTCTGGCCGAGACCCACGACCACTCGAGATCGCGACGGGTCCGAAGATTGCGCGGCTCCCGCGCGCAACTCCGTCGTAGGAGGGACGGGCGTCACCGCGGGCTCCGCCGCGACAACCGGGCGACGTCCGCTAGCCCTTGGTCGTCGGCGCGAGGAAAACGTAGTCGGCTGCGTAAGGCACAGCCCGGAACGCGCCGGCCGTCCGGCACGGGCCTTCGATGAGCCCTCCTACTGTATTTACTCGCAGAATCGTCGTGACTGGTCCGAGCCGTCCGTCGCTTCCCGGTCCGCGCTGCTCCGCCACCTCCAGCCGGAGCCACGGAATGTTGCCCGTGCCCGCACCTGGCAGGCGCTCGGTGACACGCCCGACGAGCGTAGCTCCCCCATCAGCCAACTCCCAACTCGGCCCGGCGTAGTGCCGCCCGATGGTGCGGCCCTCCTCTAGCAGCGTCGCGACTGGCTCGCGGAACATCCAGGCAAGGCGGCCGTCCATGCCGGCGCGGCACTCGTAGATCTGCGCCCCCTGCGCGTGGGTCATCGCCACCACCGACAGGCCCGGTGGCGCGGCAATCTCCGGGCCAGGCTGCGCGCGTGCCGTTGGGCCCACCAGGGCGACGACGAGTCCGGCCGCGCACGGCAAAGGGGAGACACGGCGATGGATCATGTTGGTTCCTCCGAGGAAGCCGGTTCTGCCGGCGACGGGCGCGGGGTCCTCTACCCCGCGCCCGATGGTTCCTAACGACCAGGGAGTGACGCGGGCGGCCAGACCGGGGAGATCGGTGCCGCGCTCCCTCACGGAGAGGCGGTGCTCGCGCCGTCGTCGAGCGCCCGGTGGATCGCGCGCTCCGCCACGCGGCGGCCGAGCAAATCCGCCGCAGTCACGTCGCCCGGGTAGTGAATGCCCGCCCAGATCCTCGACTCCCCGGCCTCGCGCGCCAACGCCGCCATGGCCTCGCTGTCACGCGGGAACAGGTGCGCCAGCACCGCCGCGGCCGCCGTCGAGAAGCAAGTGTGCGCCGACGGATAGCTCGGGTGATTTGGCACGGGGATCACCGGGCGGAACTCGCGGTCCAACTGCATCGGCCGGATCGTCCAGTACGCGTACTTCGCGTCCCAGCAAGCAACCCCGCTGTCGTAGAGCGCCACGTTCAGCAAGGCGTAGGCGCGCGCCGCGCGGGCTGCGTCCGCCCCTTGCCCGTACTCCATTAGCAGCCGCCCCGTGTGGTTGTTCCAGTACTCATGGCTGCGCAGACTGCCGGCCGCCGCGTCCCAATAGACGGCGCGGGCGTTGGTGAACGGGGTGCGCTCCACGGCGCGCAGATCTGCCATTTCCGTCGCGCGCTCCACTGAATCGCTCGCTGGCGGCGGTGGCGGCCGGAACTCACCGCCCGAGGACATCAGCCACGGTACCCACCCCGGCGCCTGCGCGAGAGCCGGGTTGGAGCCCGTCCACCCGCCTGGGGCCACTGGCACCGAACCTGTCCAGGGCTGGTCCGTGCGGTCGCGCCTGGCCCGATCCAGCGCCGCAGCCGCGACTTGCCGCCCGAGAGCGGCGCCGGCCGCGACGTCGCTTGGATACGTGACGCCCGCCACCAGTCGCAGCCGCCCGGACTCTTCTGCCAGCCGCGAGAACTCTGCCGCGCGACGTGGGAAGATCTCGGAGAGGATGGTGGCCGCGACAGCCGCGGCGACGGCCTGCTCGTCCGGGTAGGAGGGATTTGCGGGAAGCACGACGGCGGGCCGCAGCCCCTCCTCGGCCGAGCCCGGCCGTGGACGGTTGTACGTCGCCTTGCTGTCCCAGGCGGCAACCATCGCGTCGGCCAGCGCCGTGTGCAGCACCGCCAGGTGCCTCGAGGCGAGATTGACCGGAATGCCGGCCCGCAGCGCCTCCTCCACCGCGATCTGGTTCCAGCGGTAAGACGGCGCGGCGGTGTTCCACCAAGCGATGCGCCCGAGCGTCTCCGCGTCGCGCGAGACCTGCATCGCCCGAAGTTGCCCCGCCTCCGCGAGCGTTGTCGCCGCATCGGGAGGCGGGGGCAGGCGGAACTGGCCCGCCGAGGCCAGTACCCAGGTCCGCCACGTTCCGGGATGGGCCTCGGCGCCGGCCGCGCCGACGGGCTGGGCGCGGCCTGTCCCGCACAGGACGGCCGAGGCGCCGAGGAGCACAACCGCGCCCCACGCGCGGCGGCTCTGTCTCAACCTGTTCATGGTGTTTCTCCTTGATCGCGAGCCACGGCTCTCACCGCCGCGTCACGACGACTTCGAGGTATTCGCTCGGCACGATCAGCGTGCCCGCGCCGCCACGATTCATCCGCTCGATCAGCGCGAGCAGGTCGTTCTCCAGCGCCTCGGCTCCCGCGCCGTCGAGTGCCGCGAAGGCGCGGTTCATCGGGCCGTAGTAGGTCCGGAAGATCTCAAGCATGTGGGCGGCCGAGCGATAGCGGAAGTTGAAGACCTGCTTCGTCGCCGCTACCGCTTGGCCAGGGAACAGCTCGGCCAGCCGCGCCTCGGTGCCCCATAGCGCGGGCGAGCTTAGGCCCGCCGGTGGCGGCAGGTGCCTTCCAATCGTCTTGAAGACCAGGCCGATGAAGCCTTCCGGCGTCCAGTTGGCGAGACCGATCCGGCCGCCGTGGCGCACGACACGGATCAGTTCCGCCGCAGCCGTCTCCTGGTCCGGCGTGAACATGACGCCGAGCGTCGAGAGCGCGACGTCGAAGCTCTCGTCCTCGAAGGGCAGAGCCTCAGCATCGGCGGACTGGAAGGCCACGACGAGGCGCTCGGCTGCAGCACGCTCCCGGCCGCGCTCCAGCAGCTCACCGACATAGTCCGTCGAGGTCACTTGCGTGAAGCGCCGGGCTGCCGCGAGCGTCGCGTTGCCGTTCCCGGCCGCGACATCAAGCACGCGCTCGCCCGCGCGCAGGTCGACGGCCTCGCAGATCCGCTCGCCGATGATCTGCAGGGTGGTGCCGATGACGGCGTAGTCACCCGCCGCCCAGGTCGCCTGCTGACGGGCCTTCACGGCCGCGAGATCGGGTGTCGGAGCGGCTGGCTGGGACAGGGTGGCGGAGGCAGACATAATCATTCTCCTTCGGCTAAAACAGGGCTTCGATGCGCCGCCCCTGGAGGGAGGCGGCATGGGGTCGTGGCGCGGTCGGCAAACACCGTTGCGTTTCCTTCTGCAGTTCGCTGCTATGGTCACCGGCCGCTGCGCGGAGAGGACCCGCGGGCCCGTTGCCCAGCACGTCGCCTCCTCGCCCCCTTCTCGTAGCAGTGGCGCGTGGAAGTGGCCGTGGGAGGCGGCGTGGGAATGCGCATGGAATCGGGACCGATTGGCCAGGGAGATAGCGATCACGCGCTGGAGATCCGCCTCCTCGGGCCGATGACCGTCCTCCAGGCTGGCGTGCCGCTCACACTGCCCGCATCGCGCAAAGTTCGCGCGCTCCTCGCCTACCTCGCTCTGGCCCCGCAGCCAGCTCACCGCGGCCAGCTCTGCGAGTTCCTGTGGGACGTTCCCGACGACCCGCGTGGCGAGCTTCGATGGTGCCTCAGCCGTATCAGGAGCGTCCTGGACGAGCCCGGCTGTCGGCGGGTTGAGACGCGGATGGACGCGGTTGCCTTGGACCTAGCGGGCTGCACCGTCGATGCGGCTGAACTCGACCGCGCTGCCCGGGAAGGCTTCGCTACGCTTCCGATCGCGCGGCTGAGAGCGCTGGCCGATCTTGTTGCGGGTGACTTCCTCGAAGGGCTGGAGATCGAGCGCCAGCCGGCCTTCGACATCTGGCTCGTGGCTGAGCGCCGCCACTTTCGCGAGCTCCACGCCGCGCTGCTGGAACAGCTCGCCAAGCAGATCCCAGACACCGAGGCGTCAGGGATTCTCGACCGCTGGCTCCGGCTCGCTCCCTTCGACCTCCGCCCGCACGAGGCCGTCCTGAACACGCTCGCGCGCCGCGGTCGCCTGCGCGAGGGAGAGGAGCACCTCGCGGCAACGATTCGGCTGTTCGCGGCCGAAGGCCTCGACGCCGCGCCCCTCCGCGCCCTGTGGCGGTCGGCCCTTGCCGGTGGAGGACCGGCCGGACCGGACGACGCGCCGCGGTCCCGGATAGCAGCGAGCCCCGCGCCGCCTCCGGCATCAGCGGAGACTGCATCCGTTGCGGCCCGCCGGGCCTCGGTAGCCGTGATGCCGTTCACCGACCTCACCGCCGGGCCGCTGCCCGGCGGCGGGCTTGCCCACGGCCTTACCTACGACGTGATCACGCGTTTGGCGAAGCTACGGAGCCTGTTCGTCATAGCGCAGGGCACGATGTTCGCGCTGCGGGAGCGCGGCGTCGCACCGGCGGAGGCGGGCCGGACGCTCGGCGTGGACTACGTCGTCAGCGGATCGGTGCAGCGGCGCGGAAAGCGCCTTGCCGTCGCGATCGAACTCGCGGAGGCACGGACCGCTCGCATCGTCTGGGCAGAGGTCTTCGATCATCTAGCGAACGACACATTTCTCGCCCTTGAGGAGATCGGCAATCGCATCGTTGCTTCTATCGTTGGCGAGATCGAGGCGATCGAGCGTAACCTCGCCGTCCTGAAGCCACCGGATTCGCTCGACGCATGGGAGGCACATCACCGCGGCCTCTGGCACATGTACCGCTTCAACAAGACGGACAACGAGCAGGCTCGGCATTTCTTTGAGACGGCTCTGCGCCTCGATCCCACGTTCTCGCGCGCCTATGCCGGCCTTTCCTTTACCCACTGGCAGAACGCGTTCCAGGGCTGGGCAGCGCGGGAGGAGGAAATCGAGCGGGCCTACGCCGCTGCGGGGCAGGGCTTGATGGCCGACGACCGCGACCCCGCCGCTCATTGGGCCATGGGCCGGGCCCTTTGGCTGCGCGGCCGCCACGATCAGTCCGTGGAGGAATTGGGCCGGTCCGTCGAGCTGAGCCCGAACTTCGCGCTCGGACACTACACGCTCGCCTTCGTGCATTCGCTAACCGGCGATCCGACAGCAGCCGTAACTGCCGCCGAGCACTCGCAACGACTCAGCCCCTTCGACCCCCTGCTCTTCGGCATTCTCGGCTCGCGCGCCATGGCGCTCCTGCGCCTCGGCCAGTTCGAGGAGGCGGCCGATGCGGGACTGAAGGCGGCGGCACGCCCGAACGCTCACGCCCATATCTTGGCGATCGCGGCCGTCTCCCTCGCCCTGGCCGAGCGGCTGGACGAGGCACGCGCCCATGTTGCCGCGATCCGCAGGATGCTGCCGAGCTACCGCGTGGACGACCTCATCGCTGCGATGCAACCCGTGCCGCAGGGCGAAAGTCTGTTCCGGGAAGGTGCACGGCGCATAGGCTTGGACTAACGCCGGCTGCAGCATGTCCCAGGACGCACGGCGTATCCGACGGGCACAGTCACGGCGCAAGGCGCAGCCGAGGAACAAGTCGGATCTGGGTTGGTCAGTTTACAGCCTAACGACCCATGGTGCCGTCGCTGACTTCGGCGTACCACCCTTGAATATTCCAGGCGAGCGGCGGCCGCTTCCAGGGAGTGCGGCGTGCATGCTGAGAGGGTGCAGTGGGCGCAAAATGCCTCTGAGTGGGTGGGCGGGGAGCCACCGAGTGCGCGCCCCCCTCTTGAGGCTTGTGCCCAGCCCTGTTGCTCCCAGTTAGCCGGAAGTTGCTTCAATAGTTGAGATGGATCGAGCTGTAGAGGCTGCTGCTATTTCAGCACTGCTCCCACCAGATTCTGTGCCAAGAGCGTCAGCTGCAGCAGCCGCCCGATGTACCCGGCAAGGGCGAGACGCGCGTGGAGTGCTTCCTGGCCGACCTGGGGCTGCGTCGAGGCATCCTGTCCACTCGATCCCTGCTGCTCGAAACTGAGGATGCGGTACTGGAGGGCCGTGGCTCGGTGGACCTCAGGCGTGAGCGCGTGGAGCTTCGTGTCAGGACAGAATCAAAGCACCTCACCTTGGGCGTGGTACCCTCACCGCTGCTGATTAGCGGGACCCTAAAGGCCGCAACCGCCGGACCAGAGCGCTCGGGAGGCAGTGGAGGTGGCCTTGGTGATGTGCTCGCCGCCCTACCCACGATTCAGCTCGGTGTCGGCGACGACCCCCGATGCGAACGGCTGGTCCGCCGCGGGCGGAGATAGCTCTCTCCTCGGCCGCCAAGCTCCTGGCAAACTCAGGCAAAATAGCTGGCACTGAGCCGGTGCATCGGGTCAGGATGAAGCCTAACCTCGGTCACCATTCGCACATAGCACCGCGAGCATCCAGGTAGGGACGTTTATAACAAAGCAAGCATTCGGAGCACTTGAGCCATGAGCGACGACTATATGAAGGAACAGGGCGCGGCTCTCGCCCAGCACCTCCGGCTCACGGATGGTAAGTCAGGCTACGTCGAAGTCACTGCAGACGGATTCCACGTGCACGTCCGCAGGAAATGGGCAGGCAAGCAGATTGCCACTTGGGACGGCATGCCGATCGAATGGCACGAGAATGTCGGCTCGAACAAGGCGGCGAACCGCTGAGCAAGTCGCCACCTCTCTCCGGCCGGGGGGCGGGTTTGTTACAGCAAACTGCCCTGGTCCGACATGGCCGTCCCCGGCCGCACATCACCGCCCGGCAGCTCCTCCTCGGGCTGGTCCGACCGCCCTCGGGCCACGATCGTCAGCATCCTGTCCGGCAGTGGCCGCTGCAGCTCCATCGCCACCGCCCAAGGTGCCGTCATCCAGGTCTCTAGCTCATCCGGCTGGGTCAGAATCACCGGCATCGCTTTCGGATGAACCGGCGCGACCTCCGCATTGGGCTCCGTGGTAAGGAAGGCATAGAGGTCGGTCGTCACCTCACCTTCCTTCACCTTCCGCACTGATGTCCAATGTGGCACCCAGATCCCGGCAAAAAAGGTCAGCGGCCGGTCCTCCCCCAAGGCAAACCACACGGGCTCCGATTTGCCATTCGGCTGGCGCTCCGGCTCGCTGAAGGCGGTCAGCGGCACAATGCAGCGATGCTCAGGTGAGAGCCAGCGGCGCCAGTGCGGCGAGGAGGTGTTGCGGACGTTCGTCACGCCGGGATCAGTCTTCTTGCCCTTCAAGGCGAACGCCGGCGATGGCATGCCCCAGCGCGCCATAGCCAACTCGCGCACACCATCAGTGGCCATACGGACGATCGGAGCCGGATAATCAGGGTAGATGCCGGGCAGTGGCTGCAGGTTGCCAATTCTGTCGCGCATGGCACGAGCGATGTCGCGGATTGCGGCCTGGTTGGTGCGGATGTTGTAGAGATTACACATCCAACGATCGTAGCCAGTGCGTGGTTAAAAAAGGAAGTGTCAGCCATGGCTGCCTGACGCTGATCATCGGAAGGTGCTCTCAAGCGGACCAGGAGGAATACTATTGACTGTTGTTCGCAACGAGAGCCTGAGGCTCCGCTACAGCCAAGCGTCACAGCTGCAAGACCGTCGCCGCCTTAAGCCAGCATCCTTGTATCACCGTCGATAGCGATGGCTTGGCCGGAGATAGTCCGCCCGCGTGGACTGCACAGGAACAAGATCTGGTCTGCCAGCTGCTGCGGAGTCACATAGTCCTTGATGGAGACGTAAGAGAAAGCGGCCTTCTCAACTTCCGAGAAGGGCACGCCGCGCTGCTGCGCCTTGGCCTCCAGCACCCGCCGCTGCCGGTCACCGGCCACCAACCCAGGCAGGATGGCGTTGACGCGGATGCCTGCGTCACCCAGCTCGATCGCGAGGGACTTGGTGAAGCCAATCACTCCCCACTTGGCGGCGGAGTAAGGGCTGCGCAGTGCGAAGCCGAACTGCCCAGCGGCCGAGGACAGATTAATGATGGATGGGTTCGTGCTCGCTCGCAGGTGTGGTACCGCCAGTCGCGCGCAGTTGAACTGGCTAGTCAGGCAGACGTCTAGGCAGCGATCCCAGTCCTCCGGCGCGATGTCCTCCACTCTGCCAGTCGGCCCGGCAATGCCTGCATTGTTCACCAAAACGTCCAGCCCGCCGAGATGTGTGACCGCATCCTTCACTAGCGCCCCCACCTGTGTGCGGTCTGCCACGTCGGCCACGCGGCGTCCCACGCCCGCAGGCAGAGTCGTCAGCCCGGCTTCGTCCAGGTCGCAGGTGAATACCTTTGCGCCTTCGTTCAAAAAGGCCTCGACAATGCCGCGGCCGATTCCATTGGCGCCCGCCGTCACCAGCACGCGCAATCCCTCTATGGCGAGATCCATGGTTTGTCGTTTCCTCCGTCATGCCTCTGCCGGCAGGATGCCGCGGGCGATGATGAACTTTGCCGCCTCATTGATGTCGGCGGCGATGGCAGCCTGAGCGGAGCCGGCGTCGCCGCGTTGTATAGCGGCCAGCGCCTCGGTATGGCAGCGCAGTGCATGGCCGGCGTTCAGCCGATCGCTGCTGGCCCGCAGATCCAGATTTATTACCGGACCGGCTTTCAGCCACAACCCTGCGATGATGGAGCGCAACGTGGGCAGGCCACAGGCGGCATAGATGGCGAAATGCACGTCACGGTTTAGCGCCACGGCCAGCGCCGGATCCGGCTGACGGGCAAGGGTGCGGAACGCTGCCTCTGCGCTGCGGATAGCAGCCAGCTGCGCCGGGGTGCGCAGCGTGGCGGCGCGTCCGGCAGCTAGGCCTTCAATGGCCATACGCGTGTCCGCCAGCTCGCGGAAGCGCGGCACCGTCATGACCGGGACGCGCACCGCTCGGTTTGGCGGAGACTCCAGGGCGCCGTCGGCTACCAGCCGCGACACCGCCTCGCGCACAGGCATCACTGAGACGCCGAGGGCCGCCGCACTGTCGCGCAACGAGAGCTTCTCGCCCGGGGCCAGCCGGCCGGAGATCAGTAGCTCCGACAGATGGGCGTAGATGGCGTCACCCAGCGTGCGGCGGTCTATGGGGAGCAATTCGGCGACAGCGGGGTTCATCGAGATGACGATAGACACGGCCGGACGGCGTTGCCATGATGATTGTGATCTCAGATCGCAGTATCGAGCCCCGTGAACAGGGGCCGGAAGGGAATGTCCATGACCGAATTTCCACGCTCGACCCGTCGTGCGTTGCTGACCGGGGGCGCCGCCTTACTGGCGATGCCCTCGATCTCATATGGCCAAGCGGATGTCCTGAAGATCGGGCACTTGACACCGCGCACCGGTTTCCTTGGCCCTCTGGGCGAGTTTGCTGTTCAAGCTGCCGCCCTAGCGGCTGAGCAAATCAACGCCGCCGGTGGCATCAACGGCCGTAAGGTCGAGGTGCTGTTCGAGGACAGTGTGAACCCGCAAACCGCATCGTCGAAGGCCGAGCGCTACACGCAGCGCGACAAGGTCACCTGCATCGTAGGCGAGATCAATTCCGCCTCGGCCCTGGCGATCGGCCAGGTAGTGCAGCGGGAAAAGGTACTGTTCATCAACACCGGCGCCAATTCCGACGCGCTGCGCGGCAGTGATTGCCGTCGCTACATGTTCCACACCGAAGCCCAAAACACGATGATGGTGAAGGCTGCCGGCCGCGCGATCCTCGACCAGGGGCTGGTGCGCGGCAAAAGGTATTACGCCCTGACCGCCGACTATGCCTTTGGCCACGACCTGCTGCGCGTCGCCAACAAGTACCTGAGCGAGAACGGCGGGTCGATCGGCGGCTCCGACCTTGTGCCGACTGAACTGACCGATTTTTCGCCCTTCCTGCTGAAGCTGCGGCAGGCGCGGCCGGACGTGGTGATCTGCAACCTCGCCGGCGCGCAGATCACCAACTTCCTAAAGCAGTACAGCGAGTTCGGGCTGCGCTTCCCGGTCGCGGGCTTTGGCTTCGACACGGCGCTGGCCTGGGGCGCGGGGCCGGGCAATTTCCTCGGGACCTGGCCGGTGGTCTGGCACCACCTGCTGGAAGCGCCGTCCGCCAAGGCCTTCACCGCCGCCTTCCGGGCTAAGTACAACCGCCCGCCCGAGAACCAGGGCTGGAGCGACTACACCGCGATGAAGGTGATCGCGCAGTCGATGAACGAGATCAAGAGCATCGATCCGACCAAGGTCGTGGAACACCTGGAGAGCGGCGCGAAGTTTGACGTCTTTAAGTCCCGCGAAGGCTATTTCCGCGCCGCCGATCACCAGCTGATGATGGAAATGTTCGCGATCACCGCCCTGCCGGCCGGCCAGGCGAGGAACGCCTACGACATTTTCACGACCTCCGCCGCCATGCCCGCCGCCAGCGAAAACCTGGAGACGATGGCCGCCAGTAAGGAGGAAAACGCCTGCACCTTCCCGGCCTGATGCGCCGATCGCGCCCGCGCTAAATGGCGCGGGCGCCCCGCCACCCCGGGAGATCCGCTTTGGAATTCGTTTTCATCCTGGAGCAGGTGCTGAACGGCCTGCTTATCGGAGCCAATTACCTACTTATCGCACTGGGCCTCTCGTTGATCTTCAGCCTGGGCGGCGTGGTAAATCTGGCTCATGGCGCCTTCTATGCCGTCGGCGCCTACCTGACTGTGGCACTGGCGCCCAGCATCGGCTTCGGCGGCGCCGTCATCGTCTCGCCGTTTCTGGTGGCGCTGCTAGGGCTGGTGATCGAGCGCCTTCTGCTCAGCCGCTTCTATCGCGGTGACCCGATCCTCAGCCTGCTTCTGACCTTCGGGCTGGCGATGGTGGCCGAGCAGTCGCTTCGCATGATTTTCGGCGCCGCCCCGGTGCCATTTTCTATCCCGCTGTTTCTGCGTGGTCAGGTCTTCCTGGGTGAATTCATCTACTCCAAGTACCGCCTACTGATTCTGCTGGTCGCCGTCGTCTGCGTCGCCGGGCTGTGGCTGCTGCTGAAGCGCACCGCATTCGGCCGCGTGGTGCGCGCCGGCGTGCAGAATCCGGACATGGTGGCAGCGCTGGGTATCTCACTTAAGCCGTACATGACCGCGGTGGTGATGATCGCGGTGGCGCTCGCCGCGCTGGCAGGCACCATGATGGCGCCGGTCACCGGCGTCACGCCCACGATGGGTGCCGAGATCCTGACCTTCGCCTTTGTCGTCGTCGTCATCGGTGGGCTCGGCTCGTTCTGGGGCGTGGTCTGTGCCGCAATGATTGTCGGCATCGTGCGCGGCCTCGCCGCCTATGCCTTTCCCCCGGCCACCGAGGCCGCCGTCTACCTGCTGATGGTGCTCGTCCTGCTGCTGCGTCCGCGCGGCCTGTTCGGCGAACGTATCCAGCGCTTCGAATAGGGCACCGCGAACATGATGCGGAACGCATGGGCGCGCGAGCTGCGCCCGCTGCTCATCGCGTTGGCAGGGCTAGTGGTTCTGCCCTTCCTGATGGACGCGCTCGGCCTGACCATGACCACCGGCACGGATGTGGTGGTCTTCGCACTGGCCGTGATGGGATTGAACATCCTGGTCGGCTGGACCGGGTTGGTCTCCTTTGGCCATGGCGCTTGGTTCGGCATCGGCGCCTATGCCGCCGCCCTGATTCAGCGCCACTATCTGCCGGGCGGCATGGTGATGCCGGCGGTAGGTGCCCTGGTCGTCGTGGCGGGGCTGTCCTTCGTTGCGGGGCTGCTGATCCTGCGGCGGCGCGGGGTCTATTTCTCCCTGCTGACGCTAGCCTTCACCGCCATGCTATTCTCCATCGCCTTCCGCTGGACGGAGCTGACCGGCGGCGAGAACGGGCTTGGCAACGTGACCCGCTGGGAAGCGCTGCAGAACGCCAACAGCTATTACATGGTGGTTGCCGGCGTAGCGCTGGTGGTGCTCTGGGCCCTCTGGCGCCTGCGCCGCTCGCCGGTCGGCACCGTGCTGGTCGCAATCCGTGAGAACGAGGGGCGCACCGGCTTCCTCGGCTATGACAGCAACAGGTACAAGCTGCTGGCCTTCATCCTGTCGGCCACGATCACCGGGCTGGCCGGCGTGCTCAGCGTCTATAATCACCGCTTCGCCTCGGCCGATCCGATCAATCTTGCTTTCTCGGGCGAGCTGCTGGCGATGGTTGTCATCGGCGGCATGCGCAGCTTCCTGGGGCCCGCCCTTGGCGCATTGTTCTACATTCTGTTTCGCGAGTTCTTGTCGATCTATACGGCCAACTGGCTGCTGGTCTTCGGCATTCTGTTCGTGGGTTTCATCGTTTTCTCGCCCGATGGATTGGTGGGCATCGGCAGGCGCGTGCTGGGGCTGGTGCGGCCGAAGCCGCCCGCGGATGCGGCCGCGATGGCCGCGCGCCGCGCCGGGGCCACCGGCCGCATTCCGGCGCGCTTTATCCGTGAGGGTGCGTCACAAGGCCCTGTGCTGGTGGCGCAGGACATGCAGAAGTCTTTCGGCTCCGTGCGGGCCGTGCGCGGCGTCTCCTTCACGGTGGAGGACAAGCAGCTGCACGCGCTCATCGGCCCTAACGGTGCCGGCAAGACCAGCGCCTTCAATCTGCTGTCCGGCATGTTCCCGCTGGACCGGGGGCATGTGCTGCTGGATGGGCAGCGGGTAGACGGCATGCCACCGCACGCCATCACCCGTGCCGGGTTGGGCCGATCCTTCCAGATCACCAACCTGTTTCCCGGGCTTTCGGTGGAGGAGAATATCCGCCTCGCCGTGCAGGCCCGCCACCCGGCGCGCTTCTCGCTGTTCCGCGATGCCAGCAGGATCGCGGACCTTCGCGACGACACGACCGAGCTGCTGCGCTGGACCGGCATGGCTGGCGTGGAGGATGCCGAGGCTGGCAGCCTCTCCTATGGTGGCCAGCGCCTGCTCGACATGGGGCTGGCGCTTGCGACCAGGCCGCGCATCCTGCTGCTGGACGAACCTCTGGCCGGTCTCGCCGCCGCCGAGCGCGAGCGGGTGGGTGACCTGATCAAGACGCTTTCGGCCGACATCCCGGTGCTGCTGGTGGAGCACGACATCGACCGGGTCTTCCGCATGGCCGACCGTGTGACGGTGATGGCCGATGGCGAGGTGCTGGTCGATGGCAGCGTCGCCGACGCGCGGGACGATGCGCGGGTGCAGGCGGTCTATCTCGGCGCCGGCGCCCATGCGCTGGCGGAGAAGCCGCGGCCCTCCGCCGTGCAGGATGCGCCGCTGCTGGTGCTGGAGAAGGTGAACACCTTTTACGGCAAGTCGCACATCCTGAACGACATCTCGCTGACCGTGCGGCAGAATGAAGTGGTCGCGCTGCTCGGCCGCAACGGCGCCGGCAAGTCGACGCTGCTGAAGACGCTGATCGGCACCGCGCGCCCCGGATCCGGCAGCATCACCCTGGCGGGAGACCCGATCGCGGGCATGACACCGGACAAGGTGGCGCGGCGCGGCGTCGGCTTCGTGCCGCAAGGCAGGGCGCTGTTCGCCGGCATGACGGTGGGCGAGAACCTCGGCCTCGGCCGGCTCAAGCGCATCACTGGCGCCGGAGTCCACTGGGAGCAGGAGCGTATCCTGGAATACTTCCCGCGCCTGCGGGAACGCTGGAATGTGGCGGCGGATCGGCTCTCGGGCGGCGAGCAGCAAATGGTGGCGGTGGCCCGCGCTCTCTCAGGAGACACGCGGCTGCTGCTGCTGGACGAGCCCTTCGAGGGCCTGTCCCCCGCCGTCACTGAGGAACTCTTCGAGACCTTCGATAAGCTGCGACAGGAAGTCTCCATCATTATCGTCGACCATCACCTCGACCTGGCGCTCGCAATTTCGGACCGCACCGTGGCGCTGGAACGCGGCACGGTGCAGTGGAGCGGCGAGTCCCGCCTGCTGCGTGAGGACGAGGAATTGCGCAGGAAGGTGCTGTGGCTATGAGCCAAACCGTCGCCATCATCGGGAGCGGCCTGATCGGCCGCGCCTGGGGCATGATTTTCGCCCGCGCCGGCTGGGACGTCCGGCTCTGGGACCCGGTGGAGGGCGTGGCCACCTCCGCGGTCGGCCTCTGCGCCGAGGGGTTGCGGGATCTTGCCGCGCACGGGCTGTGCGACGATCCGGCCGGCGCCGCCATGCGCATTGCCGCCAGTACCACGCTGGAGGAGGCCGTCGGCACCGCCGCCTTCATCCAGGAAAACGGCCCCGAGAGGTTGGACGTCAAGCGCGACCTTTTCGCGCGGCTGGACGCGGCGGCTCCGGCCGAGGCGATCATCGCCTCCTCCTCCTCCGCTATCCGGGTCTCCCTGTTCACCGAGGGCCTACCCGGCCGCTCGCGCTGCCTGATCGGCCATCCCGTCAACCCGCCACACCTCATCCCGCTGGTGGAGCTGTCCGGGGCCGACTGGACAGCGCCCGAGACCATCACCCGCGCGCGCGGCATCTACCAAGCAATTGGCCAGGTGCCGGTTACGGTGCTGAAGGAGGTGGAGGGCTTCATCCTTAACCGCCTGCAGGGCGCGCTGCTGGCCGAGGCCTTCAGGTTGGTCTCCGAAGGCTATGTCACGCCGGCGGACCTGGACCTGACGGTTTCGGAAGGCCTGGGGCTGCGCTGGAGCTTCCTCGGCCCCTTCGCGACGATCGAGCTGAACGCGCCGGGCGGGGTCGAAGACTACTGTGCCCGCTACACCGGCTTCTACAAGCGCCTCGCCGCCGAACCGGCGCCACCCGCCGTTTATGAGGGCGAGGCAGTGGCCGCGATCATGCAGCAATGGACCTCGGAACGAGACCTGCCGGCCAAGATGCGCTGGCGCGACCGCCGACTAGCGGCGCTGCGGGCCCACAAGGCATCTGCCGAGAAGGAAGGCTGACCATCATGGCGACCAAGCGCAAAGTTATCATCACCTGCGCCGTGACGGGCGCGATCCACACCCCCTCGATGTCGCCTTACCTGCCAGTGACGCCGGAGGAGATCACGGAAGCCGCGATTGGCGCCGCCGAGGCAGGCGCCGCCATCGTCCACCTGCACGCCCGCGACCCCCAAACCGGCCAGCCCGACCAGTCGCCCGAGGCGTTCAGCAAGTTCCTGCCGGTCATTAAGCAGCGTTCCAACGTGGTGGTGAACCTCACCACCGGTGGCGCGCCGACCATGACGATCCAGGAACGGGTACGGCCGGCTGCGACGTTCAAGCCGGAGGTGGCCTCACTGAACCTGGGATCCATGAACTTCGGCCTGTTTGGCATGCTCAACCGCTTCAAGGACCTGAAGCACCAGTGGGAGCGTGACTATCTCGGCAACAAGGACATTATCTTCCGTAACAGCTTCGGGGATATCGAGCATATCCTGACGACCTGCGCCGGCAACGACACACGTTTTGAATTCGAGTGCTACGATACTGCCCACCTTTACAACTTGAAGTACTTCTACGATCAGGGAATGGTCAAGGCGCCGTTGTTCATCCAGACGGTGTTCGGCCTGCAGGGCGGCATTGGCAACCACCCGGAGGATGTGCTGCACATGAAGCGCACGGCAGACCGGCTGTTCTGTGACAAATACCAATGGTCGGTGCTCGGCGCCGGGCGGCAGCAGTTGAACATCGCCGCGATGGCCGCTGCGATGGGCGGCAATATCCGCGTGGGGCTGGAGGATAGTCTTTGGGCCGGCCCCGGCCGCCTGGCCCAGACCAATGCTGAACAGGTCCGGGCTGCGCGACAGATCATCGAAGGGCTCGGCTTTGAGGTGGCAACGCCGGATGAGGCGCGCGAGATGTTATCGCTCAAGGGCGGCGACAGGGTGGGTTTCTGAACAGGCCCAGGACGGGAGGCACCCCGTTTCAGTGTTGTTGCGGGGGTCGCTGGAGTGAGAGATAAAAGGCGAGGGCTCGTGGCATGCGGAAGCGTTAGCAAACAGGAAGCTTGCGCAGCCCCTCAGAACTCGGCGACCCGTGGCAACCTGAAAGCTTGAATTTCGCCGAGCTTGGTCTTGTAGGCTGGGTAGGGCGCGGTACGGCGGAGGCGACCGCAGGTCATCACGGCCGCGGCGATCCAGACGGGATTGACGTCGAAGGTCCTCTCCAGCACTCGCCGCGGGCGGAAGGCGACACCTGGATGCTGAACTGGCATGCGCTGCACAAGAGCACACGATCACGGCGTCGGTCGGACCTGGCGATCGACATGCTTACCGACCGCGGGACGGGCCGCGGCACCTGACGATTGATGTCATGGCGCTCAGGACGGTGGGGCGGCACCGCTCAACCCAGGACCGCGCGCCCCAGAGAATGTTTGCGCCCGGTTTCTCTCGCTGCTCCAACTTTCCACAAGACAACTTTTCTCTGGTAGGTTGGTATCGCGTTTCTCCGTGTGTTCTGGCCTCACTTTTCGCAAATAGCTTGATACTTCGGCTGCGGAACGAGCGCCGTTTTGCCTCTCCGGAGAGGCCGTGGTCTCCAAAGCTTGGGACTTGGGCGATTTAGTCTACAAGGTTTAGTGCCTTGTAATCAGGTTAGTTTCCGCTGCAGCGTCCTTGCGAAGTTGGTGTTGCTGTCGCCCAGGCGATTGCTGTTCCAGCCTAAGCGGATGCTTCAG
>NZ_JONP01000057.1 GCF_000711725.1 Roseomonas aerilata DSM 19363
CGTCGGTCGAGATCCTCGTAATCGAGAGTCCGATCCGGGTTCCGCCGGAAGAAGGCGTACCCGTCCTCCCAAGGCACGCCGCCGCGCAGGCAGAAAGCCGTCCGATCTGGTGCGATACCGTGCGCGAAGTCCATCAGCGAAGCCTCAGAGCCGCCGCTGCCATGCAACAGCACCAGGGGTGGGATACGGTACGACGCTGAGTTGATCTGCTTGAAGTAAAAGCCGGCCGCTTCAGCCATTCCTATCGACCGCATCCTTGGGTGCCGTCCCGTAGCGCGTGGTCTCCACGTCTGCAAAGGGGTCAAAACCCGCGCAGTGGAAGATCGTGGCAACCACCCTGCCCGCTCGGCTTAGGCACGAGGTTGGGTGATTATCGTGTGTGGGTGGTTGTTAACGAATGAGTTTGGGTCGGCGTCGCTGGGTTTTCGTGAGCGAGGCGGGACAAGGCAGGACAGCTCTCTGCCCTGCCGAGCCCGAAACACAGTCGCTCAACACGCGTAGCATCTTGGATGGAACGCCGAGTTCTGGACAGTGAGGAAGCGTCTGTAAGGGCTTACACCCAAATGTCCCCTTCTAGGTAACAGGGCAAAGTTGGCAACTTTTGACAGTGCCGTCGGTACGTGTGAAAAATAGGAATGTCTAATACACCGACCCGTAACGTTTCTCTTACAGTCGAATTAACCGCCTACATCCACGCGCAGGTCGCCTCAGGCCACTATTCGAACGCTAGTGAGGTCGTCCGAGCGGGTCTCCGCCTCCTGATCGAGCGTGATCGTGTGTTGACGGATTCGACACGACTAACCGATTCAGGTGGTCCAAGGACGAGACGCCAACTGAACCGGCGCGGCGCATGACAGATCCCGAACCAGTCCTGCGGCTCCCGCACGACCTCTACAAGGACGTCGTCGCAGTCGAGAGCATCGCGGCAATACCGACGATCCTCGACGTGGTTTGTCGCACCACTGGCATGGGCTTCGCGGCAGTGGCGCGGGTCACCGAGGACCGCTGGGTTGCCTGTGGCGTCAAAGATGACATCGCCTTTGGTCTCAAGCCCGGCGGCGAGTTGAAGGTCGAAACCACAATATGCCACGAGATCCGACAGGCGGGCTCGGCCGTCGTCATCAACCACGTCGCTGAGGACACTGCCTACTGCGGTCATCCTACCCCCGCCATGTACGGGTTTCAGAGCTATATCTCGATGCCGATCACGCTGCCGAACGGGATGTTCTTCGGCACGCTCTGCGCCATCGACCCCAAGCCAGCCAAGCTGAACACGCCCGCGATCATCGGAATGTTCAAGATGTTTGCCGACCTGATTGCCTTTCACCTCGATGCTAACCAACGCGTCGCATCGAGTGCTGCTGCTTTGCACCTCTACGAGAACATCGTTCAGTCCGACACAGCACCGGTTTGCGTCTTCGATCCGGAGTACCGCCTGATCGCTTTCAACAAAGCTCACAACGACGAGTTCTTCCGCGTCAATGGCTTCTATACGAAGCTTGGAGATGTCTTTCCAGACCTATTCGTTCCCGAGCAGGCCTTGGTGATGCGAGCCAACATGGGTAGGGCTCTCGCCGGTGAAACGTTCAAGATCGAAGCCGTCTTCGGTCGACCAGAGTTCGGCCAGCCTTGCTGGGAGATCACTTACACGCCGTTGCGCGACAAGACAGGAACGATCATCGGCGCCTTTCATCAGGCGCATGACATCAGTGCACGGCTAACGGCTGAGGCCGAGCTTCGGGACGCCCAGGATGTGCTGCGACAATCACAGAAGCTGGAGTTGATCGGGCAGCTCACTGGTGGCGTGGCTCACGACTTCAACAATCTCCTAACCGTTATCAAATCGTCAACTGACCTTCTGAAGAAGCCCGACCTTGCCGAGGATCGCCGCGCCCGCTACGTCACGGCGATCTCAGATACCGTGGACCGCGCTGCGAAGCTCACCAGTCAGCTTCTCGCGTTTGCACGGCGTCAATCGCTCAAACCTCAAGTGTTTGCGGCTTGCGACAGCGTTCGGTCAGTCTCTGACATGCTGGGCTCGCTCACCGGTGCCCGCATCCAAATCATGACCAGTTTACCCGAAGCGAAGTGCTACGTGAACGCCGACCCGAACCAATTCGATACGGCGTTGGTGAACATGGCAGTCAACGCCCGCGATGCGATGGATGGCGAGGGACAACTGACAATCTGCGTGGAGCCGGTCGACCATATGCCTGGCGTGCGTGCTAACTCTGGCGTTCAAGGGCCCTTTGTGGCGGTGTCGATCAGCGACACCGGGCGCGGCATTCCAAAGGAGTGGCTTGAGCGGATCTTTGAGCCGTTCTTCACCACCAAAGGCATTGGGCAAGGCACCGGTTTGGGCCTGAGCCAAGTCTTCGGCTTTGCCAAACAATCGAATGGCGAGGTGCTGGTTGAAAGTGAGATCGGTCGAGGGACGACGTTCACCCTTTACCTCCCTCGTGCAACCGGCAAAGTTCCGGCGGTGGACCGCAGCGAGCCAGAGCCGCTGATAAATGGTCACGGCACGAGTGTGCTATTGGTCGACGACAACGTCGAGGTCGGTGAATTCGCTACACAAGCCCTGGCTGAGCTTGGCTTTAGTACAGTATTAGCCGCCAACGCCGAGGCGGCCTTGGCTGAACTGGCCAAGGGTGCGGATTGCTTCGACGTGGTGTTCACGGATGTGGTGATGCCCGGCATGAACGGTGTCGATCTCGGTCGTGAAATCCAGCGACTTCATCACGATCTGCCGGTCGTACTGACCTCCGGCTACAGCCACTTCCTTGCGGAAAACGGTACCTCAGGCTTTGAACTGCTTCACAAGCCCTATTCGGTCGAGGAACTCTCGCGCACGCTGCGAAAAGCCGCAGACTGGCGGCAGCGCATAAGGAGCAAAATTGTACCGGGTTCTCCTCGCTAGAAGGGTGTTTGATTAACATCCTTCGTAAACGTGGGAAAGGCTGGAGCTTCCGGGCATCTTTTAACCCGAGATAAGATCTCGGATGCGGCTGGCGAGAGCCTCCATCGTAAACGGCTTGGTCAGCACGTGCATGCCGGGGTCGAGGTGGCCATGGCTGAGCACCGCGTTCTCGGCGTAGCCGGTGATGAACAGCACCTTCAGCCCCGGCCGGGCCACCCGCGCTGCATCTGCGACCTGCCGGCCGTTCATGCCGCCGGGAAGCCCGACATCGGTCACCAGGAGGTCGATCCGCACATCTGACTGAAGCACCTGGAGCCCGGATGCCCCATCCGCCGCCTCGATGGCAGCATAGCCGAGGTCCTCCAGCACCTCGGTTACCAGCATCCGCACTGTCGGCTCGTCATCGACGACCAGCACCGTCTCGCCCTGCTCCGCCCGCGGAGCATCTGCTAGGTCCGGGGCTGTTTCCACCTCCTCCTCCTGGCCAAGGTAGCGCGGCAGGTAGATGCACACCATCGTGCCCTGGCGCACCTCCGAGTAGATGCGCACCTGCCCGCCTGATTGGCGCGCAAAGCCATAGACCATGGAGAGGCCGAGCCCGGTTCCCTGCCCAATCGGCTTCGTCGTGAAGAACGGATCGAAGGCTTTGGCGATCACGTCGGACGGCATGCCGGTGCCGGTGTCGGACACGCAGAGAGAAATGTATTGACCCGGCGGCAAGTCGCGCTCGCGTGCCGCACGCTCGTCCATCCAGCGGTTCCCGGTCTCGATGGTGATCTTGCCCCCATCCGGCATGGCGTCGCGGGCGTTGATGCAGAGGTTCAGCAGAGCGTTCTCGAGCTGACCAGGATCCACCAAAGTGGACCAGAGCCCGGTGGCACTCACCAGCGGCTGTACCGTAATCTCGGGCCCCACCGTCCTCCGGATCAGCTCCTCCATGCCATCCACCAAGCGGTTGACGTCCGTAGGCTTAGGATCGAGCGTCTGACGGCGGGAGAAGGCCAGTAGGCGGTGCGTCAGCGCCGCAGCGCGCTTGGCCGCGCCCTGGGCGGCATTGACGTACCGATCCACATCCTTGATCCGCCCCTGGGCGATGCGGGTCTGCATGAGCTCTAGGCTACCGGTCACGCCGGTCAGGAGATTGTTAAAGTCGTGGGCGAGGCCGCCTGTGAGCTGACCGACCGCCTCCATCTTCTGGGACTGCCGCAGAGACTCTTGCGCCTTGGCGAACTCGGCCTCCCGCTCCTTCTCGGCCGTGATGTCGCGCCCCGTGGCGTAGGTCACCTCGCGCACCGGTGCCGCGACCCAGGAGATCCAGCGCGTGGAGCCATCCTTGTGGCGATAGCGGTTCTCAATCCGAGGTTGCCCACCCTGCGCCGCCAACTTGTAAGCATCGGTGGTTTCCCCGTGATCGTCGGGAACGACGAATTCGTTGACGTGGTGCCCGACGAGCTCCTCGGGGGTGTAGCCCAACAGTGTGGTCCAGGTCGGGTTCACCCGCAGGAACATGCCCTCGAAGTTGAGGATCAACAGGAGATCTGGTGAGGTTGCCCACATCAGGTCGCGCTCGGCGGTACGCTCCTCCACCCTGGCCTCGAGGGTCTCGTTTGCTAGCTGGAGCTGTCGCGCACTCTCCTCCAGACGCCGGGCGCTTTCACGGAGAGCTGCTTCGCTCCGGGCGCGTTCCACCGCGGTCCGGGTACGCTGGGCGGCCTCGCGAATGAGTGCCAAGTCCTCCGCGCTCCAGTGGCGGACATTGGCGTCGTTGATGAAGAACACCGCAACGAGTTCGCCCCGCTCCAGGATCGGCACGTTGACAAGGGAACGAGCGTCACGGGCAATGAACGCTTCCTTTGCCGCCCCAGTCTGCGCGTCCACGGCAACGTCGGGAATAGCCATGAACTCGCCACGCTTGAGCACGTCGATGACTTGGCCGAAGTCTCTTAGCCGCAGGCTCCCGGCGACGCTGGCAACGCCGGGTGCTGTCCAATCACGCTCCGTCAGCATCGTCTCGGCGATGAGATCGACCGTGGAGTAACCCACACGGCGGACCGATAGGACTTCGCCAATGACCTGGGCAGCGGCATAGGCTATGTCCCGGGCTTCGGTAAGATCATGGATGCGGTCCGACAGCCTTGCCAGAGCTGCCCGTCGCGCTTCAGCCCGGCGGCGACGCGTGTCGTCGCGGGCCACCTTAAGGAAGCTCGGGCTCTCACCGGCCCTGGACGGAAGCGGGTGCACGGACCCGCTCATATAAACCCGGCCACCGTCCTTGCACGCGTGCCAGCGCTCGTCCGGCGCAGTGCCTTCATGGGCGGCAACGGAGAGCTCGGACCAGTCCGCTCCCTCGGCCCGGTCCTCGTCCGTGAAGATGGTGCCGTAGGGCTGCCCGACGATTTCCTTCTCGGTCCAGCCAAAGATGGTCTCAGCCCCTGCGGACCAGCTGCTGATGATCCCCTCGGCGGTGATGGTCAGGATAGCGTGGTCTCTCGCGCCCTCAACGACGAGGCGAAGCCGTGCCTCACTCTCCCGTAAGGCGGCAAAGGCCATCGCGCGTGCCGTGACGTCGGTGCCCTCGACGAAGATCCCCGCGATCTTGCCATTCTGATCCCGGATGGGCTGAAGAACAAAGTCGAGCAGGCGCTCGTTGACCGGCCCTCCGGGCTCGGACCGGACGGCGTAGACCGCGGCGTCTGCCCGGTAAGCCTCTCCCTCATGGAAGACCATATCGAGGATCGTGAGATATCCTTGCTCGACCGCGTCTGGCAGGGCCTGCATCACCGTCCGGCCCAGCACCGGGCGGTCGCCCACCAGTGTCAGGTAAGCCGGATTGGCCATCTCGATCCGGTGCTCGGGTCCTCGGAGCAGGGCCATGAAGCTTGGTGCCTGGGCAAACATTTCGTTCAGGCGTTCGCTCTCGGCCTTCAGTACTAGGTTGTTCTCGAAAACGCTCTGCGCCCGCTCGAAGATGCCGCTCTGGTCGGGCGAGATGCCCAAGGTCGAGGCCAAGCCACTCCGTTCGATGGCGCCCTGAAGATGCTGCAGCGGGGTCACGTCGATCGGATGCTGAAGGACCGCCTCCACCTCACCATCATCACCGAGCACCGGGCTGTGAGTGATGCTCCAGTACCGCTTCATGAAGCCGCCCCCCTCTGCCTCAGGGCGGGGTACGTCGAAGCGAAGCAGCGCCATGGTGTCCGGCTGCTTGGTCCGGATGACGCGCTCAAAGGACGCGACGGACTGCCGAACCGTCTCCTCATCGGCGGGGAAGGCGTCCCAGGCCCAGCGCCCCACGATGTCCGCCAAGTCGCGTTTGACGTTGGCGAGGTAAGCCTGATTGGCTCCGACAATGTGGAGGCGCCGGTCGAGGATGAGGTAGGGGTTCGGTGAAGCATTGAAAACGCTGTGGAAGTTCACGAGACGCCGGCCGCCTCCCTGTTGTTGGCCAGCGCGGGCCAGTGTTGCTTTCACTTAGAGCAACGTCGGGCTGGTTGACCGGATGCTCAACGAAACTCGGCATTGCCTCAGCCATCTGGCCAATGCCACACCCGGTGGTCCTGGTTCTCCGCTGGGCTGCCTTGTCGTGTCTTCTACCGGGGTGGTGTCAGACTTCCTCATCAATGCGGTTCTGCTCAATCGCCTGAAGAGGCGTCAGCCCAGCGTCGAAGTACTTCCGCCACAGATCCGCATCCACATAGAAGGTCACGACAGCTTCGATCTCGGCGATCCAGGTTTGGAAGTTCATGTGTTTGCTCCTGGCGGTTGGCCAAGTGACTGCCGAAGCCGCCCTACTGGATCTATGGCAGCATGGCAGGCCTTCGAAGGGGCCGAACCCAGCTTTAGCAGCCTATCATGGCAAGCGCCCCTGCTTTGCCCATCAGGTACGATGTTGGAGGGTTATTGTGCCTTCGTGCTTGCAGACGTCGGCGAGAGCAGAACGGCGGTCCAGGCCCGGAAGGAGGCGGCCCTCACCATATGTGTACCTTCGTACTAGGGCTGGGTGCGGCGAAGGCGCTCGGGCTTGGCATCATGGTGGTGCCTGTCCGCCTCCGGGCTCCGTTCTGCACTAACAACAGGTGCTGGGCCGGCCTCGGGTAGCGGAAGCGGAAATCGCAGCTTGCTAACAGTGCCGCCCACGTCGCCACTGGCGACGTTCAAACGGCCGCCAAGCTGTGCCGCCAGCGCCCGTAAGATGCGGTTCCCTAGGCCGCCATTATCGTCACTCTGTTGTGGGCGACCAGAGGCGTAACCAACACCGTTGTCTGTGACCGTCAACTCATAAAGGTCTGCGTCCCGGCGGAAACACACGCGTATGATGCCCTCCCGCCCGCCAGGAAAGGCATGCTTCAGCGCGTTGGTGACCAACTCGTTTACCACGAGGCCTAAATCGCCTGCCCGCGCCAGCGGCAATGGGTGCGCCTCGACCGCGGACGTGAGCACAATGGATCGCAGTCCCACGAGACTGGACTGTACATCTGCCAAGAGCCCCTCAAGGAAGAGGCGACTGTCGACGACTGCTTGGGGATCTGCGCCGCTCGACAGACGTCCGTGCAAGCGCCCCAGGACAAGCACCCGATTTGCAGCAGCATTGAGCGCATCGGCCGCTTCGGGCTCAGTGCTAGCCTGCATCTGCAACATGCTAACGAGGGAGTTCAGGTCATTGCTCACCCGATGAGCCTGCTCAACCAGCAGAAGCTCCGTCCGTCGCGCATCCTCCCTTGAGCGGCTCTCCGCCTGCACTGAGCGCACGATAGCGCCCTGCAAAGCAGCAATGAGCGCGACGATGAGCTTGGCGACCGCAAACCACAAAAAGGCGTCAAACACCGCCGCCAGGCTCAGGGACCAGTTGCCCCCAGTCTCACGTTCCACCGCTCTCAAGAGCATGAGACCAAAGGCTAGCGTTGCCCCGGCTAGGCCAGCCGCAAGCCCGAGCAACAGGGCTGTGAAGACGATGCTGATCAGAAGGAGTAGTTGGAGGTGTGCCGAGGAGAGCGCGGTTGGCATCAGGACCGCAACGGCGGCAACGCCAGCTGGCAAAGCTCCTGCTCCAAACCAGCGTATAAACCAAGGTAGCGAGCGAAGGCGCTCCAACAATAGAATAGGTCCCTGAGGCATCCCGGGCTCCAGCGCCGACGCATTCTCTGTGAGAAGCGTATGTGAGAGAGCCCGTTCCGGCCCTAGAACCGCCAGCAACAGTAACGTTCGCATCGGGATGCGGGTTCCGCGAAGCGGACGTTCCACATTCCCGCGAGGATGTATGTATTGCTTCAATAAACTGGTTGGAATGTGGAACAGTTAGTGCGGAGACACACGCTCTTCATTGAGGGGTAATCGCATCAGACAGTGCAGACCGCTTGCGGGGAATTCGAGACCGACCGAACCGCCAAGCTGCCTGGCAAGGCCACGCTCGAGCAGGCGTAAGCCAAAGCCATGTCGCTCCGCTGGCGGCGGCCCAGTGATGGGCGGACCACCCGCTTCAGCCCAGAGAAGGTCAACGGCGGTCCGGTCCTGCGAAATACTCCACGTCACGGTGACCTGTCCGTCGGGCGCGGACAAGGCGCCGTACTTGGTAGCATTAGTGGCCAACTCGTGGATGGCCATGGCGAGTGTCACCGCCGCCTCGGGTGCAACGCGCACTGATGGACCGGCAATTTCAATCCGGGCTGGCTCGTCTCGTTGTGCTGCGTCGTTCTGAGCGCCCCTGGTGAAAGGCTCGACAGCGCTGGTGAGGATATCGCTCAGCGTTGCCCCTTCCCAATCCTCGCGGGTCAGCAAGTCATGGGCGCGTGCCAATGCGAGTAGGCGGGACTGGAAGGCAACATGAAATTGGCGCTGTTCGGGAGAGTTCGGCACGCGCTTATCGGTCGCGCGCCGGGTTTGCTCGGCAAGCGCCTGCACCACCGCGAGCGCATTCTTGACGCGGTGGTTGAGCTCGCCCACCAACAGCGCTCGCCGTTCCTCAGCCGCACGACGTTGCGTCACATCGGTGGTGACGCATACCAAGCGGACCGGTCTGCGCGTCGGACCTGCCCCCCAAAAATAGGCCTGTCCATGCGACTGGAGCCAACGCGCTCCCGGTTTTTCATGTCCTGGAGGCCCACGATGTTCGAGCGAGTAGCGGCCATCGCCGTCAGGATCGAGGGCTGATGCGATAGCGGCGCGCACGCGATCCCGATCATCTTGGTGCACGAAGCTGACAACTGCATCGTCGAACGGCAGGCTTTCTGGCAAGCCGAGGAGGGTGCGCGCGGCCGCGTCCCAGGTCGACAAGCCTGTGGCCGGGTCAAGTTCCCAGGCACAGGCACCAGCGATCTCGAAAGCCAGCCGTGATCGCTCCTCGCTGGCCTGCAGTGCCGCTGTCGCGCCATGACGTGCTGTGACGTCGATGAGGGTTGCGAGAGCGCCCTCGACTTCTCCGCTCGCACCGCATACCGGAACAGCGGCGACGCGGAGTACCAGACCTTGTCCGATGTTGTGTGGGCTCGCGACCAGTATCTCGAGCTCCTCAACGATTTCACCTCGGAGCGCCCGCGTTATTGGCCGGTCTGCTGACGCTACATCTCGGCCATCAGGCCAGGCCAAGTGCCAATCGATCGCATCGTAGCGGCTGCCTTCAACGGACAGCCCAGTCAGTCCAAGGAGGTTGGAAGCTATCTTATTGGCATAGACGAACGTACCGACAGCATCGGTCTCAAGGATGGCGATAGGCGCCGCGCCGAGCAGACGCACGAGCTGCCCTTTGCTCGCCCGAAGCATCCGGCCCTCTTCTGCGAGCCCGGCGTTGGCTTGGCGTAGCATCGTATTCTCGGCTTGTGACGAAGTCAGGCTCACGCGGGCTTCGGAAGCTATCGAGGCCGAGACATGCATCAGCGTATCGCCGTGAGCTCGTGCGTCACTCAGCGCCGCACGCGCAGAGGACAACTCTTGTTCCAACGCACTAATCTTGGCTTCAAGTTCACGCAGGCGAGCTCTGGAAGCAAAGTCCGCTGCAGCCCGGCCACCATGGAGTTGCCGCGGATCCGACATCCTAATGCTCGCCAGTGATCACACTGACATCTGGTTTCCAGCCTGCACCGCGAGACGGATCGATCGGCACATTCCGGCTCCCCATAACCCACCTTGTTCAGACGCGCTCAGCAACCGGTAGTTGAGCAAGATCATAACTCGGCAAAAGGCGATTGGCTGCATGCTCGTGAGATGCCGCTGCATGGCTCGGTGGCTCGGAGTATGTCCGGCTCGCGTGACCTCGGACCCGCCGCTAGCCGACCGCGCCTCCAAGCTGGTCGGCGCAAAACACTCCGTCAAACCGCTTTACACTTCACGTAATTGATTTCTCGTAACAACCGACAAGCTACTGATCGGGCGGATGGTTCCGGGCTGGCGCAAAGCTTGCCTCCCTTCGCAGGCAAGCTCGCACTTCGACGGGCTGCCAGCTGAGGGAGGACCGCCGATGCGTTACGCTCAAACACTGAAAGCCACTGCGCTTGTCTCAATCCTTGCCACCGGACCGGTCGCGGCCGCGACCTACGACAAGGTCTACGTCTTCGGTGCCAGCGAGTCGGACAGCGGGAACATCTACGCCCTGACAGGCGGCACGACGCCGCCGAGCCCACCCTATGCCCAGCGCTACTCCAACGGGCCTGTCGCGGTGGAGTACATGGCGCAGACGCTCGGTATCCCGCTCACCTACTCGGAGAACCCGGCCGCGGGGAACCAGAGCCTCAACTTCGCGATCGGCGGCTCGCTTACCGACACACGGAACAACGTTGTCGCACTCGGCAACGGCTATGGCATCCAGAACCAGGTAAACGACTTCCAGACCCGGGTGGCCAGCGGCGCCGTCACCTTCAACCCTGCCACCACGCTGTTCCTGATCATCGGGGGCGGAAACGACATCCTCCGCATCGGCTTCTTTGGTAGCAACCCGGTCACCGTTGTGCCGAACGCCGTCAGCAGCATCAGCTCTGAGGTTCAGACACTCGTCGGTCTCGGCGCCAACCACGTCGCAGTCTCCACCATCAACAACATCGGCTCCCTGCCGGTCGCGCGGCCCGCACGGGCAGCCCAATACGGCCAATTGACGCAAGACCTGAACACCGCCTACCGGTCACTCGCGTCATCACTCGCCGGATCGCTCTCGGCCGACATCTTCGCCTTTGAGCGCGGCGCCATTCTCGACAACATCATCGCCAACTTCCGAAGCTTCGGCTTTACCAACGCGACCGACACCTGCGTCACCAACGGCGTTGTCTGCGCCAATCCGGACCAGTACGTGTTTTGGGATAGTGTGCACGTCACCACCGCCGTGCACCGGCTCGTCGGCGAGCAGCTGGCGAGCCTCGTCGCCCCGACCCCTGTGCCGGAACCGATGTCCCTTGCGCTGTTCGGCACCGGGCTGCTCGGACTGGGTATCCTTCGTCGTCGGCGGGCGCGCTGATGTGCTGGGCTGGTGGGGTGAAATGCACCAGCCCAGCGCGGTGCCACTCTTCTGACCTGCGGGGAGTGGCTGACCAGCCACTCCCTCAGACCTAACGGTGTGGCGGGGCGGGCCGCTTTCAGGCGGCGCGCACATCCGCAAGGAAGCGGTCTACATGGCTCGCCGTAGCCGCTCGGCAAGCTGGCGTGAAAGGCAGCGGTGCGGCTACTGACAGTGCGTAATCCGCCATTCCTCCTCCGCCAGGATCTGCTTCCCCGAACAGAGTTGGGAAAGTCTGCAATGGGGCAGTTCGATGGTCGCCGAGCATTGTGACAGGTACCTCTACCCTGCTGACTGGGCACGATAAGAAGGGGGTTGTCGTGCCTACGGCGCTGAAAGAGCACGATTTTGAGCGCTTTCCGGACGGAAAGGCGCGCACCAAGGTGGTGCATGCCCGACGACACGCCCCCTCCCCTGCCGCGGCCGCTCTTTGTCGGGATGAGCAAAGCCGGGCGGCTCACGGGCCAGGGCCTGTCGGACAAGGCGGTGTGGCGGCTGGTGAAGGGCGCAGCCGAGGCGGCCGGATTCGAGGGCTGGGAGCACTTCTCGGGGCACTCACTGCGAGCGGGGCTCGCCACGGCGGCCGGTGAGGCCGGCGCCGACCTCGCCCAGGTCATGCGCCAGACCCGCCACCGCTCCGCCGACGTGGCACTCGGCTACCTCAGACCCGCTGATCCGTGGCGCACCAACCCCACTCAGGGGATCTGGGGCGCGCCGGGAAAGCAAGGCTGATCGAACGGGGCCGCGCCGAGCGAAAGCGGCGAATGCGCCAGCACCGGATCTCCCAGCATGCAGCGGCTGCAACGAGCGCGAGTGCAGTAGTCAGGTCTGACCGGAAACGGATATATTCCTGATGTTGCTTAAACCCTGCGAGGACCTCTGCATGAGGATGGTTCGCCCGAACTCGGCTTCTGGGGCACCCCCGAGGGCATGACTGAGACTAACAAGCGGGCGAACGGCGGTGACGCCGACCTCGACGACCTCTCGACTGAGCAATTGGACGCGCTCCCCTACGGCGCCATCGGGGTAGACGGCGAGGGACGGGTGACCTTCTACAACGCCACGGAGAGCCGCCTCTCAGGCCGCGCGCCGGCCCGGGTGATCGGGCGCGACTTCTTCCGGGACGTCGCACCCTGCACGCACCTTCCCTCCTTCCACGGTCGGTTCCTCGATGGCGTCCGCCGTGGCCACCTTTCGACCGAGTTCACTTTCGTCTTCGGCTTCGACCCGCCCCTCCGCGTCCGGGTGGCCATGCGGAGTGCCCGCGTGCCGGGCCGTTACTGGATCACTGTTCATCCGATCGGCGCCCTCGCCTCGAGTGCCCAGCGCCTCGTCTCCCGGGCGGCTGAGGAGGTCGTGGACCGGCGCAGCCGTGCCGAGCCCATCGGTCCCGACGTGTGCGAGCGCGAGCCGATCCATCGGCCCGGCGCCGTGCAGCCGCACGCGGTGTTGCTCGCGTTCCACCCGGTCGCCCTCACCGTTGATGCCTGCAGCGACAACGTCGCCGACACGTTCGGGCGCGGGCCGGACGGGCTGCCCGGGGAGCCGCTCGAGCGGCTGCTGCCCGCGCAGGCTGCCACCGCGCTTCGCACTGCCCTGGCTGATGGTACCCTCGCCGACCCGGCGCGTCCGCTGCGGCGCGATATCCGGCTCGGAGCGGAGGGGCGGCCCTTCGCCATGGCAGCGCACCTGCACGACGAACGTCTCATCGTCGAGCTCGAACCCCTGCCCGACCGACCAGAGGATTTCGGAGCTGCCTCACCCTTTCAGGTGACAGACGCCGTGCGCGAACTCCGCGCCGCCCCGACCCTTGCCCGTGCAGCGGCCGTCTGTGCCGAGGAGATACGCGCGATGACCGGCTTCGAGCGCGTCCTCGTCTATCGCTTCGACGCCGACTGGAACGGGGAGGCGATTGCGGAGAGCCGGGTCGAGAGCTGGGACGACACCCTGCTCGGCCTTCGTTTCCCCGCCTCCGACATCCCCGCCCAGGCGCGTGCCCTTTACACCCGCGCACCGGCCCGCTGGGTCGTGGACCGTGATGCGGTGCCCGCGGCCGTGCTCTCCGGGCCACCGGCCAGGAACACGGCGGTCGATCTCACCTACGCCGCCTCGCGCGCTCTCTCGCCCGTGCACCTCGAGTACCAGCGCAACCTCGGCGTGAACGGCTCCATGTCCGCCTCCATCCTGGTCGAGGGTGCGCTCTGGGGCCTCGTGATCGGCCATCACCGGCGTTCGCACTATGTCACGCCGGAAACGCGTGCCCTCGCCAGCCTCGTCGCGGAGGCTTTCGCGCTCCGCCTCCACGAACTCGCGAGTTTAGAGGCCATGCGCGAGCAAGGAGCGGCTCTCGCAACCCAGAACCTGCTCCTGGAGCGGCTCGCCGGCGCTGACGACTTCGTTGCGGCACTCACCTCCTACGAGGGAGAGGCGGCCTCGCTCCTCGACCTCTTCGGCGCGTCCGGCGCGGCGGTGGTGAGTAAGGAACGGATTGCCCGCGTTGGTATCACGCCGCCCGATGAGGGATTGGCAGAACTCGCTTCCTGGCTGCGGGCCACCTTGCCTCCGGATCAGCGCGTCTTCGCGACAGACGACCTATCCGCGCATCATGGCCCGGCCGCGGCTTGGCGGGAGAGCGCCTCAGGAGTGCTCGCTGCCTTCGTGGACGAGGCGCAACAGCACCTCCTCGTCTGGCTGCGCCCTGAAGTCACGGCGACAGTGGTCTGGGGCGGGGATCCCCGCAAATCGGTCCTCGCGGACCCCTCGACCCGCGTTGTCCTCCCCCGCCGCTCCTTCGAGCGCTGGGTGGAGGAGCGCCGTGGGCGCGCGGAGCCCTGGGCACCCTGGCAGCTCGGTGCAGCGCGCGCGCTCGCCGCATCGATCGAGGGTGTCGTGCTCCGGCAAGGGCGCAAGATCGCGGAACTCTCCGCGAAAGGGGAGGAACTCTCCCGCGCCCTGGAGGCCAAGGACATCCTCGCGCGCGAGATCGACCACCGGGTGAAGAACTCGCTCCAGATCGTGGCCGGCGTGATGCTGATGCAGGCCCGCGGCGTCTCGGACCCAGTCGCCCGCGCCGCGTTTGAAGACACCTACGCGCGCGTGATGAGCGTCGCGCGGGTGCACGACACGCTCCACCAGGCCGAGGACATCGAGAACGTCGACCTCGGTGCCACCCTGCACCGCCTCTGCGGCGACCTCGCGTTGGGGATGACCGGCGCGGAACGAAGGCTGGCAGTGGCAACGGAGCCGGGGCTGATGGTACCGAGCCGGGTTGCGGTCGCGCTCTCCCTCATCGCGACGGAGCTCGTGACGAACGCGCTGAAGTACGCCTACCGGCCCGGGGAGGAGGGACCTGTCGAGGTGAGCATCCGGGGGCGCAACGGCGGCGGCGTCGAACTGCGCGTCTGCGACTCGGGCCGGGGGCTTTCCCCTGGTTGGGAGCGCAAGCCCGACCCTGATGCGTCAGGCGGGCTCGGCATGCGGGTCATACGGGCGATGCTCGGCCGCATCGGCGCGGAAATGGCCGTGGAAAGCAACCGGAACCCTGGCGCGTGCTTCACGGTGCGGGCGTGACCATGATGAAGCAATCCAAAAAAGCTGAGCATCTGCCCACTAGCCGCCTTCGAGGCTCGGCTAGGATTTTGGTAAGGAGAGTTGGACACCACGGGCGAGAACTCGGGTGGGTAGGGGATCGCTCTTCCTCAATCAGAGCAAGGCTGAGCGCCTCAGCAACATCGGCTAATCCAACAAGGCGGTGTGATGGCTTTGGCCAAGTCAGCGCGCCAAACGGCTTGCTGGTAGCTCCAACACTACGAGGAGCCCTTCAACGTTAGTCCAATCAAACCTGATCGTGCCGCCCAGTTGCGACTTTGCACTCTGGTGTATCAGTGTCGTTCCAAAGCCTCGCCGCTCAGGTTCGCCGGTGACCGCCGGCCCGCCGGCCTCCTTCCAGAGGAGGCATACTTTGCCCTCTGGTGCAGCAGACCAGGACACCTCGAGCATACCGGTAGGCGAGGAGAGCGCTCCATGCCGCGCGGCGTTGGTCGAAAGCTCGTGCAGTACAAGTGCGAGGGCAGACGCGCTAACCGGGCCTACTTCCACGTGAGCGCCACCATGCCGAACCCGACGCAAATGCAAATGGCTGTCCCCACCCTCAGAGATGCTAAAAGGCGAAATTACAGCTTCGGTAAGGGCACTCAGAGTGCTTGAACGGAGACCGCGTGTGCGCCCATCCCCGCTCGCGTCTCGAACCAGGTCGTGAGCCGAAGCGAGCGCGCTTACCCGGCCGCGCAGGACTCTTGCCATGGCCGCCGAGTCTTGCGCCGTGCGCGCGGTAAACTGAACAAGCCCATCGAAGATCGCGAACTGGTTCTTCACCCGGTGGTCCAGCTCGCGCACGAGAAGCTGCAGTGCCTGCTCCCCTTGCTTCCGGCCTGTGACATCCTCGACCACACCAGAGTACCGTGGCGCTGCTCCTGCGATCGGAGCGCGAAGCGGTACACCACGGATCTCGATCCAGCGTTCCTCTCCATCGTCTGAGCGCGTGATCCGGCACTCAGAACGCCACTCCAACCCGGCCGCAATTGCGTTCTGAACCGTCAACGCTACGGTCGTCCGATCCTCAGGCACGACCTGGTCTACGAAGGTGTCGAAGTTCCATTTCGTGAGAGGCTCGGAATGGCCAAAGATTGCGCCGTGGCGGGGCGAGCTCAGGCCGGTTCCCGAAGCAAGATCAAGTTCCCACGTGCCGATACCTGCGCCCTCCGTTGCGTGTCTGAGGCGCGCCTCCCCGTCGCGTAGCGCCGCCTCGCGCCAGCGAACTCCCGCGACGAGGGCCGCCAGCGCAGACGACAACAAGACAATTTCACGGGGGCCGCGTCCGACGGGTACCTCTGTCGCTTCAGGATCTCCCTTCAGTCGGTCCGCAGTCTCACATAGATCTGCCAGAGGACGCGCGATCACGCCTGCCAACAGCCATCCCAGAGCTGCGGCTATAGCGGCGGCCGCAATGCCCCATGCGGATACCTCCCAAACAAGCTTACGTGCGGGGGCAAAGGCTGCCTCCGCATCACGCCGTACGAGGACAGTCCAGCCGAGCCCAGGGTAGGTGCGGTGACCATGGGTAGCGGCATAGCCGACGAGGTAGGTGCGGTTCGCCGGCGCATCGCTTGTTTGCCCGATCTCCACCTTGCTGCCTGTGCGGCCAGCGGCAAGTTCATGAGCCAGGTTGGGTGCGAGTTTCGCTAAGGATGCTGTACGCAGCGCGCTGGGGCCGAGCAGGACTTGCCCGTCGCGCGACAACACAAGCGCCTCTGCGCCAGGGTGGCGCGCGAGCAAGGGGGCCATGACATCGCGCTCAATGCCCTCGGCCCACTCCCAGAACAGGTGAGCTCCGACCACGCCCACGAGGGTGCCGTCCGCCGCGCGCACCGGCGCCGATAGGTCGACAAAGCGGGGCGGGTTCTCCGGTGCACGTCCCAGGAGGGGTGCCATCAGCAGTGCTTCATGCACATCAGCGACGAAGGGTCGCTCTAACCCTTCCCGGAAGTACTCCCGTTTGGAAACGTCCGCACCCATCAGGATACCTGAACTGGTTGCCTGAACCCGTCCGTCAGGATTGATGAAGAACAGGATCGCGTAGTCGGGGTAAGTGTCCTGCAGGCGTCTTAACATGGCCTGCCGCGCTGCAGGCGTCGCTTCCCGGTCTGTCATGGCGTCCAGAGAGGCGGCCACCTGGACGTCGCGCAAGCGTTCAAACAAGCCGCGGTCGAGCAAATCCGCCACACGCTCTGCCGCAGCGGCGAACTCAGCTCCGATATCTGCTCGGATGCGTCGGTCAGCTATCCTTCCAACAGCCAGCGACGAAGCAAGGGTTGCGATCAGACCAAGGGCCCCGAAGGAGGCGGCAAGCACCGTTCTAAGGCTAGGCTGAGTGTGCCGATTTCTATCGGGGACCTGCGGCTGCACCTGGGGCTGGAAGGTGAAATCATCCTGCCGTGGCAAGCTGCCGCCGACCTGTTCCCAGGCCGACGCAGATATGCTCATCGCACCGCGAGTGGCATCGGTTCCATCCATACAGATGGATCATACCTTCAGTTGAAAAACATTAACAAGACACAACCAGCACGCCGATTGTGTATTCAACAAATTATTAGCATTTCAACACATTGTCGATCTCGACACATCTTGGGTGGTGAACTCTAGGCCTTGATGAGGACGATATTGCGAGCCTTCGTCGCTGGTTGCGGATCAGCCGGCCCGCATGGCCTGGAAAGGTTGCTCGGTCATGGTGCTTGCCTGATCAAGCATCACCTCCTCAGCGGCTGAGGCGGCTTCGGCCATGATAATGTGCATCGGCATTGTCACGTTGTCCAGGTCTGGCTGAAACGAGATGGTCAGGTGAAGCTGGCGGAATGCCGTCCGAGCCCACCACCTACCCCGGCTACCGCTTTCCGGCCGAGGTCATCCGGCATGCGGTCTGGCTCTATCACCTCTTCAGCCTGAGCTTTCGAGATGTCGAACTGCTTCTCGCTGAGCGAGGCGTAATGGTCAGCTACGAGAGCATCCGCCGGTGGTGCCTCCGCTTCGGCACGGATTTCGCCGCCAGGCTGCGCAAGCGTCGCCCGAAGCCGGGTGACACTTGGCACATGGATGAAGTGTACCTGAAGATCAACGGCGAACTCTTCT
>NZ_JONP01000058.1 GCF_000711725.1 Roseomonas aerilata DSM 19363
GCCCGGATGTCTGGACCTACGTTACCAATGCTGGATCCCTCTGGCAGGACGTGCCTCAGGCTGCAGCCGCCTGACGCTCCCCTACTGACCTCAACCTCGCCAATGTTGGCACCATAGGTAACTCTGACTGCCATGCCGTCTTCGATGTGGTCGCGCACGTCGGGTTAGGTAGCCGCTCGCTGCCTTGGAGTGCTGCCCTGCTAAACCGTGCAATTCGTCAGTTCACCTGCGCGTGCATGCAAGTCAGACTAACGATGGGCACAGTATGCGGCGCAGCTCGACCTCCTGCACCGCAATTCGGCGCGGCCGAACGAACGGCTTGTGAGCCTCTCATTTAGGCTTGGCTGAGAGGCGTGACACATAGAAATGCCCACACGTTAAAGGTGGCGCTCTTTAGGCGCGTTCTTCTAGAAGATGCAGGAGCGGGGCGTCAGTCACTCTGCTCCCTGGCAGTGATCGCGCGGAAGGTGCCGTACCGCGCGCCGGCTAAGGGCGCCGGGTCAGGCGGAGCACGGCCTCATTGGACGCGCGGCCGATCCCCTCGATGACGTCAGCGACCGACCCGTGCATCCGGGCGAAAGCCTGCGTGGCTTGCCCAGTCAGCGTCTCCTCGCCACAGCCGAGCGCGCGCAGCGCCTCGGTGGCCCACGCGTAGTGTACCGCCTCGTCGGCCGCGTGGCTCCCGATCAGCGCCGCCATGGCCGGGGGGTAGGGCTTGGCGGCGTATCGGGCATACTTCTCGCGCGACTGCCACTCGTTGGAGACGAACCCCAGCAGGATCGTCCGGTCGCCGCCCGGCAGACCGGCCATCTGCACCCCGAGCTTGAGCAGCCCGGTCGGCAGATGCGGCAGCACCGGCGGTACGCCGCCCATCTCCCGAATGAGGGCCGTGAGGTCGCGGGCGTGCCGTTCGTGGTCCTCGCGGTAGACCCGGAGTCTCTCTTTCAGCAGCGGGTCGCGCAGGGCGGAGATGGCCACGGAGTACATGGGCAGCGTGTCATTCTCGAGCTGCAGCAGGTCGGCGAGGTCCGCCTGCAGGGCGGGGAGGTCGACGGCTTTCGTGCCGGTCTCTGTATCGGACATGGGTCGGGGCTCCGGGCCGTGGTGGTGAACGCGCAATTGGTGACCCGTCACGCCGGTGCCCAGCCCTCGACCTGCGGCACAGGCTGATCTGGCCTCTGACGATGAACTAAGGCCGGGCGGCAATCCCGGGGAGGGAAGGGGAGGAAGACCGCCCGCGCTGCATCCATCCACAGATCCGGTGCTTAAGGCTGTGGACGAATCAGGAGGAAGCTAGTTCTGGCGCAGCGTCCGCTGTCGCTCAGGAAGGCGGTACTCCGCCCAGGTCGGGCGCCGCAGCCGTCCTCGCCACCACCTGGGCTGCACTCCCATAGGAGGAGCGCGAGCCATTCAAGTGCGGTTAGGCGACGCGCGGAAGCGCCTTCATCGCTACATCCCGCAGCATCAAGCCTCCGCGTCAGTAAGGCCCATTGTCGTGTCCAAGATGCGGGAAGGGAGGCGGTGCCCAGTCGGCGGCTTACCCTTCGCCTGCCAGTTGCAGGAGGCTGCTCACCAGATCCCATGCCCAGGGCTCGGCCATGGTGCCATGGACGTTTTCGTACCTGTCCCAGAACCCCGCCTCGAGCTTGGCCGCGCGAGCCTTGGCGATCATTCCTGCGAGCGTTTGTGGCGTGATGGCGCTGATTGCATCCCGGCTCTCCTCGTAGGCGCGCCAGGCTGGTCCGTCCTCCTCTTCGTCAGGAGCATCCTTCACCGCGGCCATGCGCTTGGGATGCTCGGCGCAGAGGCGGATGAGGTCAGTGTCAGGGCCGTCAGTCCTCGCAGCCTGCGTCTCGGCCGAGAGAGATGGCGGATTGGAACTTGGCAGAAACGGGCTGCTCCAATCGGCACCCATGAACCCAAATGCCGGGCGGAGCGGCGCCGGTGGATCAGGGTAGGGGGGCGTGTCAGCCATGAGCCGGGCTCCAGAGCCTGGGCGGGTGTCTGGTTGGGTGATTTGTCGAGGTACCTATCCCAGCTTGGCTAATGGCTGGTCGGTGGACTGGCTCCGAAACCATGATGGTCCTCATTGGCGAGAAGCAATGTTGCAGTCTCAACCCGAGGTTGCACAATAGGAATTATCAACCTATAAACAGAAAGGCCGGAACGACCCGTCTCGCTAATATTCCATGAGAAGGAACCGCCCATGCCCGTGCAAGGCACACCGGACCAGTTCGTCGGGATCCTTAGGGAGACTGTGGTTTCGCTTGTCCGCCGCGATGGTCCAGACCTCTCGGCCCGACAGCTGGGAGTCTTCCTCACGGTCTACCTTGGCGAGGGGCCACACACCGTGCGCGGCCTGGCTGCCCAGCTGAACGTCTCCAAGCCCGCCATCACCCGCGCCCTGGACCGTTTGGGCGAACTCGACTTCGCCCGCCGCAAGACGGACCCGAAGGACCGCCGCTCCGTGCTCGTGCAGCGAACGGTTAGGGGGGCGGCTCTGCTGCGGGAGATGCACATCATCATGGCCGAAGCCGCCTCAGCCGCTGAGGAGGTGATGCCTGATCAGGCAAGCGCCATGACCAGCGCGCCTTTGCAAGCAGTACGGGCCGGCTGATCCACAACCAGTCCAGTCGTCTGGGGGACGCCACGCCGCCTTTTGTGCGGCGATGCGCCGCCTGAATGGCGGCGAGGTGGACGCTCAGGCTGGACACGGCGAGGCGGCGGTCAGCACAGCGGATGGCGTAAGGGTGTCGGCGTCGCCCGCCAGCGGCTCGCGGCTGAGGGAGGCGCACTAGGCCTCGAAGGCGCTTTAGGCGGAGCGGTCGGCCCGGCGGGTGCCCTCTCCGCCGACGCGGGGGGCGTCGACGGCGGCGCCGGGTTCCCTGGCTTCCGGCGGTCGCCGAGCCGGTGGGGAGCGCGTGCCCCGTTCCCTCCGGAAGTGGGGGATTATCGAGTATCAGAGGCGGTTACCATCGAGCTCACGGTTCTGCGATTTGTGGTTGCAGGATGCATTCTGCTCTGGCAACGCTTCCGCTCAGTCCGCGTAACCCGTCACGAGTTCGCCTATGGCTCTCCGGAAGCTGTTCCGGCCCTCCGCTCAGTTGCACGCGCAGCCTCTGCCCGTCCGGTGGAGCGGGGCGGCCTCGCTGGCCCTTACCGCGTGCGGGATGCGCTACTTCCTCATCGGACCGACACCGATGGCGCCCTTTCTGCTGTTCCTGCCGGCAGTGCTCATTTCGGCCGCGCTGTTTGGTTGGAGCAGTGGTCTTGTGGCAACCGCGCTCAGCGCGCTGCTGGCTGCCTACTTTTTCGTGGAACTGATCTACAGCCTGGCTCTGCCGGATGCCGAGAGAACGATCAGCGTCGTGCTCTTCATCATGATCGGAGGTTTTCTCTCGGTCGCCACGGAAGCCCTGTACAAAGCCTATCGTGAGGCGGATCTGGCACGCCGCGAAGCTGAAGCGGCCCGGAGCCGTGCGGAAGCAGGAGAACGCGAGCGGGAACTTCTCCTGCTGGAGCTCGGCCACCGCGTGAAGAACGACATTCAGCGCCTCATCGCGGGCACGCGGCTGCAGGCCACGGCTGCCCCGCCCGAGGTGGCCGCCGCGCTCTACGCCACCGCGGATCGGCTTCGCGTGGTTGCCACCGTCCACGACCGTCTGGCCCTGCAGAGCGGGCGGCTGGCGGTGAACATCCACGATTTCCTGCTCGACCTGACGACTAGCTTGAGGGCGACGATGACCGACCGGCTGCCGATAGGGCTGTTTCTCAGCGCGGAGGAACACATGCTGTCAGCTTCCCGGGCTGGCGCGCTGGGGCTGATCGTGAACGAGCTCATCACCAACGCGGTGAAGCACGCCTTTCCTGAGGAGCGCGCCGGCACCATCACGGTCCGCTTCTGCCGCCAGGAGGCGGAGTACCTGCTGACCGTCTCCGATGATGGGGTAGGGATGCCCTCGGATCTGCCGGAGAAGCCGGTCAGCGGTGCTCAGAGGAGTGGCATAGGCCGCCGATTGGTGCGCGCCCTCAGCGCTCAGCTCGGGGGGCGGCTTGAGGCGGTGCCAGGCGATCGTGCCGGCACCAACCAGAGCCTTCGTTTTCCCGTCATCCAGCCCGGTGAGGCTGTTGGAGGCGGCGATTAGGTTCACTGGATCTGGGAAGCCGCCTTGGGCTCCAAGGAGAACATCCTCACGTCGATTTCTGCGACAGCGCCGGTACGGCCCGGAGGTGCACCCCATCACGCCCCACCTCTTCAACCTCGATCCGCTTCGCCAGCGCGCGCAAGAGGTCACGCGTTGTCATCGGCTTTTCGCAGCGCAGCAGGTGGGCATAGGCCGGCGGAACGGTGCCTGCGTCGTAGCCCGTCACCGGTACCGTCGGCACGCCGCCCTCGGCGAGCAGCTCGACAACGGGCCATATCATCTCCCTGCCGAGGCTCACGTCGAGTATCGCGCCATCGAGGGTTCCCGCGCCCCTGGAGAGATCCAGGGCGGTGCCAACGCTGGCGGCCGGACCGACCACCTCCACGCCGGCCACCCCGAGCGCCTCCGTCACCTCGTCGGCGATCATGTACTCGTCTTCCGCAGCGAGGATGCGCCGACCCCGCAGAGCGTGACCCGTGCCACTCATGACCCGGTCATCTCCCCTGTCCTGAAGGCTCCGGCGGGCAGCGCGATGGAGCATCGCACCCCGTCCGGGGTGAACTCCAGCGCCGTCTCCGCCCTCATCTGGTAGGGCAGCGCGCGGGTGATTAGCTTGCTGCCGTAGCCCCGGCGCGTCGGCGAGCCTGCCCGCCCTACGTCAGGCCATCTTCCATCGGCTGTTCGTCCACCTCGTCAAACACGCCCGATGCCCGCACTGCCGACGTCGGTTCCTGCCGCCCATCAACCCTAAATTGCTCAGGTAGAGCTAGGCGGTGCTGCACCCCGTCCTGGGTGGCAGCGTTGCTCGGCAAGCGCATGTGCAGACGAAGGTGCAAGTCATGCGGAACGCTGAACGGCCACCGGCGTTCACCCCCTCCGCTTCCGATCTCCCGGCAGCCACGACCCGGAACACCAGAATTGCCCGATTTTCCCTGGATCGAGCGCGCCGTGAGCGCCCCCTACTTCGTCACCTCCGCGGGCGAGCCCTGGACCCCCATCGGACAGAACGACGCGATCACCTGGCCTGAGCTGGAGGGGCTGTTCCGCCGGAGCGACCTGCCGGCAGTGGAGCGGCATCTGCGGCACTTGCGTGACAGCGGCGTCACCTGCCTCCGGCTGATGCTGGAATACGCACAGGGCAACCACCGCTTCCTGGAACGTCCAGCCGGGCGCTTCGTGCCCGCCATGGTCCAGCTCTGGGACGACCTGTTCCTGCTCTGTGAGCGCGTGGGACTGCGCATCCTGCTCACGCCCTTCGACACCTTCTTCACCTGGGTGCGCTGGCAGCATCACCCCTATAACGCCGCCAATGGCGGTCCCTGCTCCTCCCGCACGCGCCTTCTCGTCTGCCCCAGGACACGGGAGCTCGTGAAGGCACGGCTTGCTTTTGCCACACGGCGCTGGGGCGGCAGTGGGGTGATCTTCGCCTGGGACTTGTGGAACGAGATGCACCCTGCCCAGGCCGAGAACCAGCACGGTGCTTTCGCCGAGTTCATCGACGATGTCGGCCCCTTTCTTCGTGACCTTGAAACAGAGCTCCACGGCCGGGCCCACCTCCAATGCGTATCTGTCTTCGGGCCAGAGCTTCTCTCCAGCCCGGCCATCGCCGACCCGATCTTCCGTCACCCCCAGCTCGACTTCGCCAGCAGCCATTTCTACGAGAGCGGGACGATCGATCACCCCGCCGACACCGTGGCGCCCGCCGTCAGCGTTGGCCGGCTGACGCGGGATGCCTTGAGCCACATCACCGATGGCCGGCCTTTCCTTGACTCCGAGCATGGCCCGATTCACAGCTTCAAGGATCGGCGGAGTACCCTGCCGGAGGCCTTCGACGATGAGTACTTCCGCCACATCCAGTGGGCCCACCTAGCCTCCGGCGGCGCGGGGGGCGGGATGCGCTGGCCGAACCGCAGCCCGCACGTGCTCACACCCGGAATGCGGGAGGCGCAGGCGGCGCTCGCGCGCTTCCTCCCGCTGGTGGATTGGCCAAGGTTCCAGCGCCGCAACCTGAACGAGGAGATCCTCACAAGCGGAACCCCGGTCCATGTCTTCGGATGTGCCGATAAACACCAGGCCGTCATCTGGCTGCTGCGACCGAACCTAGTGGAAGCGATGGTCAACAGAGGGCGGCGTTTGCGCAAAGCCGACCAGAGTGGCGAGGCCGCTCTCATCCTCACAGTTCCAGGCGTAGCGGCTGGCTCATACGAGGCTGTGCTCTGGAATACCCGCGAAGGGCGGGAGATGATGCGGGTTCCCGCGCAAGCGTCAGCTGGAGCGGGATTGGAGGTCCCGGTGCGCTTTGACGGCGCGGATCTCGCCCTCGCCATCTGCCCGGTGTGATCCCGTGGCACCGATCTGAACCGCCGGAAACACGATAACCTCCGCTCAGCACATTCTCGCGGTCGGTCTTGAGCGGCGAATGAGGACGCGGAGCCCGCGTCCGGGAACCGGCGTGACGTTGTAGGTGCCGGGACAACACTCCCCAGAAGTGCCGACTGAAAATTCCCCAGGTGGCCTGAGGGGCTGACCGGACCGGATTTTTCGGTCGACCGGCCATGGGCAGCCGATGCTGCTGCCGTCCTGCGGAGGAGCGGCGCCGGTGGTCCGACTTGGGGAGATCGTCATGATCCTGGACCTGCACCGGCAGGGCCTCTCGGTGTCCGCCATTGCCCGGCGGACTGGGCTCGACCGCAAGACGGTGCGCAAATACGTCGAGCGCGGCCTGGAGCCGCCGGTCTACGGCCCGCGCCAGCCCCGGGGCACGGTGCTCGATCCGTTCAGCCGCTACCTGCGCGAGCGGGTTGCGGCCTTTCCCGAGCTGACCGGGCGGCGGCTGCACCAGGAGCTGCGGGACCTTGGCTACGAAGGCGGCTACACCCGGGTGACCGACTTCCTGCGCGACATCCGCCCTCCGGCGGCACCCGGCTTCGAGCAGCGCTTCGAGACCGCGCCTGGGCAGCAGGGGAGGGTCGACTTCGCGCAGTTCCGGACCGAGTTCACCGACGAGCCCGGGGTGGGGCGCATCGTCTGGCTGTTCTCCGTGGTTCTCGGGCACAGCCGCATGCTGTGGGCGTGCTTCGTCCTGCACCAGGACCTGCCGACGGTGCTGCGGTGCCACGTGGTGGCCTTCGAGGCGCTCGGCGGCGTGCGGCCCCTACCGGCCGCAGAGCAAGGGAAAGGTCGAGCGGCCGTTCCGCTACGTGCGGGAGGACTTCTTCCTCGCCCGGAGCTTCCGCAATCTCGACGATCTCAATGATCAGCTCCGGCAATGGCTGGACGAGGTGGCCAATGCTAGGGTGCACGCGACCACCCGCCGCGTCGTTGCCGAGCACTTCGCCGAGGAACGGCCCAGGCCGCTGCCCGCCGGCCCCTTCCAGGCCACGCTGCGCCTGGAGCGGCGGATCACCCGCGACGGCATGGTCTCGGTGGATGGCAATCTCTACAGCGTGCCGGACAGCACGCGCCGCCGCACCGTCGAGGTGCACCTGCTCGCCGACGAGCTGCGCATCTTCGAGGAGAACCGCCTCGTCGCAAGCCACCCGGTGCTGGAGGGCCGCGGTCACCGCCGGGTCGCCGGTTGGCACCGGCGGCCTTCCTGGCCAGCCAGTCGTCCAGCAGGGACCAGTGGCCCGGTCCTCCCCATCCGCGCGGGCGAGACTGTCGCGTGCCGGCCGCTCGCCTTCTACGCCGCTGTTGCCCAACGCCTGGCCGGGGAGGGTCGCCGCTCATGAGGAACGACGCTCCAGCCCCGGCCACTTTGGAGCGGGTCCGCCGCAACCTCGTCGGGCTGCGCATGCCGCGCGCGCTCGAGGTGCTCGACCACGTCGTGCGCCAGGTCGAGCGCGGCGAGGTCGGCACCCTGGAGGCGATCGACGCCCTGCTCGCCGAGGAGCTGACCCTGCGCGAGGGACGGCGGATCAAGGCGGCGCTGCAGATGGCGCGCCTTGGCGTGGTCAAGACGCTGGCCAGCTTCGACTTCTCGTTCCAGCCATCCCTCGACCGCAACCGCATCCTGGCCCTGGCCGAACTCGACTTCATCCGCCGGCACGAGGTCGTGCACCTGCTCGGGCCGCCCGGCACCGGCAAGAGCCACCTGGCGGTTGCCCTTGGCGTGGAGGCGGTGCGGGCCGGTCACAGCGTCTACTTCGCCTCCCTCGCCGACATCGCCTCCCTTGCCCGCGCCGAGCGGGAGGGGAGCTTGCGCGAGCGGATCCGGTTCCTGTGCCGGGCCTCGCTGCTCATCGTCGACGAGATCGGCTACCTGCCGATCACGTCCGGCAACGGCAACCTGTTCTTTCAGCTGGTCAACGCCCGCTACGAGCGCGGCGCCATGATCCTGACCTCCAACCGGGGCTTTGCCGAGTGGGGTGAGGTGTTCGGTGACCCCGTGGTCGCCACGGCGCTGCTGGACCGGCTGCTGCACCACGCCGTGGTGGTGCAGATCGAGGGCTCGAGCTACCGCCTGCGCCAGCACCTCGACCTCGTCCCAGACACCATGCGCGTCCCGTCCGCGGCGCTCACCCAGGTACCGCCACGCCGGCGAGGCAGGCCTCCCAAGGCCAGACCCTCAGCGCCAAACGCTACCTGACCGCCCGCCAATTGGGGAAATTTACCTCGGCACTTCTGAGGAGGATCCAATCGGCGTTGACAGACATCGCCGAAGCAGAGTCCCGCGAGCGCGCTGCGGCGGAGGACGGCACCAAAGCCGAGCAGCAGCAGCGCCCGGTCGCGCGCCGAGCAGGGTGGCAGGGGAGGGGCGGGTGGCGAGCATCAGCCAGAGCACATCCGGGCCGGCGGCGGCCGCCTTTCCGCGCGGGCGGGTTCCCTTGTCGCGGGCGATGCCCTCCAGGACCATGACGAGGCGCGGATGGCGGAGGTCGAGCGCCACCACAGCGAGGCGGTGGGCGGCCTGGATTGCCGCGAGGTGGACGCGCAGGCTGGACACGGCGAGGCCGCGATCGGCGCAGCGGACGGGGTCCATGGTCAGTGTTTCGGGATCGCCCGCCAGCGGCTCGCGGCCAAGCGAGGCGCACTAGGTCTCGAAGGCGCACCATGCGAGGCGGTCGGCGCGGCGGGTGCCCTCGCCGCGCGCGAGGGGGCGTAGACGGCGGCCGGGGCAGGGAAGAGGGCGCGCTGTCGGGCCGACGGGGGTATGGCGCGCGCCCGTTCCGTCTGTAAGGGGGATTAACGGACGGAATGGCGTCGCGGGACGTGCAGGTGTCCACCGCCACGCCGCGCCAGGGAAAGCTGCAGCCAGAAACGCGTATTAAAGCTAGGGACAAAACCTGCGCTGAGGCGTTGAGGAGAGATGGCGCTCCTCGTTCCTGACGACCTCTGGGCGGTAGTGGAACCGCTGCTACCGCGAGAGCGGCCCAAGCCGAAAGGCGGTCGGCCTCGCGCGTCCGACCGTGCGGCGCTGGCGGGTATCCTGTTCGTGCTGCGAACGGGCATTCAGTGGCATGAGGTGCCGACCGAGCTGGGCTGCTGCGGGAAGACCTGCTGGAGAAGGCTTAGCGAGTGGCACGCGGTCGGGGTCTGGAGGCGGCTGCACCGGGTGCTGCTGGAGCGCCTGCAGGACGCGGGTGCCCTGGAATGGAGCCGAGCGGCGCTCGACAGCGCCAGCCTACCCGCGAAAAGGGGGGCTCGGAGGTCGGGCCGAACCCGACGGATCGCGGCAAGCCGGGTACCAAGCGCCATCTTGTCACGGACGCCCGCGGCACGCCGCTTGGCCTGACGCTGAGCGGGGCCAACCGCCACGACAGCCGCATGCTGGTGCCCACGCTCGATGCCGTGCCGGGCGTGCGAGCCAGGCACAGGGGACGTCCGCGCCGCAGGCCCGCCAAGCTCCACGCTGACAAGGCCTACGACCACCGCCGCTGCCGCCGCGAGTGCCGCGCCCGCGGCATCACCCCACGCATCGCAAGGAGAGGCATCGAGAGCAGCGCCCGCCATCGGACGACACCGATGGGTGGTTGAGCGCACCTTCGCCTGGCTGGCCCGGTTCCGGCGCCTGACCGTCCGCTACGAACGCCGCGCTGACCTCCACCTCGCCCTGACAACCCTCGCCTGCGCTGTCATCTACCTGCGCCAAATCAGGAGGTTTTGTCCTTAGCTTTTAGCCCGATTTGGCCGCCCCTACGCACGATAACTACTGTGTATCATGCCTAAAGAGCGGGGAGAGGGCGGTTGCCACAGCCGTACAGCGTCCGGCTGGGTCGGGTGTGCCGGAGCGGCTACGTTTGAGATCAGTGCCCAGCCACGGAACCAAGGTGCAACGGACGTGTCTTGTCGGTCCCGTCGCGCAAGATGTGCGCGGATACGTCGTTGATGTCCGGGCAGCCGATCTGGAGCAAGGTGTAGCGCGTCTCAAGCTCCAGAAGATCGTAAGCCTTCCGGGCGCCGGCTGCGCCCCCTGCCGCCGCCCCATAGGCGAAGGCACGCCCCGACATGGCGAGATCCGCGCCCAGAACGCGCGCCTTCACGATGCTCTCCCCGGTGCGCACGCCGCTGTCGAAGACGATCGGCACATGCGGCCCAACTGCCGCCCGCACCTGGCGCAGCACATCAATGGAAGCCGGAGCGGACTCCAACTGCCGGCCGCCATGGTTCGATACCCACAAGCCGTCTGCGCCGATCCGAAGGAACCGGGAGGTGTCCTCGGCGTCCATCACGCCCTTGATGAGGAGATGGCCTGGCCAAAGACCCCGGATACGCTCGACATCCTCCCACAGAAGGTCGCGTTTGCCCTGGGCCTGTAGGAAGCGCCCGACCTCTGCGATGGAGCCGCCTCGCGCAAGCCCGGCATAGGGGACGAAGTTCTCGAAGTTTGGCATCCCCGCACGCAGCGTCTCCACTGCCCAACGGGGATGCGCCAGGAGGTCGAGCAGGAAGCGGGGATGAGGACGGAACGGCAGATCGAAGCGATGGCGGTGGTTGCGGTTGCGCTTCTGCGGCACCGGCACGTCCACCGTCACCGCGAGCACCCGTATGCCCGCGGCCCAGGCGCGTTTCAGAAGGCCTTCGTTGATGGTTGGGTCGCGGGAGACATAGAGCTGGAACCAGGCCATGTCCGGGGCTGCCTCAGCAATCCGCTCGATGCTGGTCGTCGCGGCCGTGCTGAGGACATAGGGAATCCCGACCTCCTGGGCCAGTCGGGCAAGGACAAGGTCCATGCCGGGCCAGAGCATGTTCGCCATGCCCATGGGTGCGACCCCCGTGGACAGGTTGTAGCTGCGTCCGAGGAACTCCACCGCCGTTCGCGCGGGCCCACCGACAAGGTGGCGGGTGCGGAAGAGGATGGCGGCGAGTGCCTCCTCGTTCCGCCTCATGCCCCGGTCGTCGCCCGCCGCCCCGTCGAGGTAGTCGAAGGCAAAGCCCGGCATGCGGCGCCGGGCGATCGCCGCAAGGTCCCCGATGCTTGCCGCGTCGCGAAGGCTCAGCAACCGCATGGCCGCAAACAGCTCCTTGATGCCGCCTACTCAATCCTGATTTGGCGCTCGCGGACAATGCTGCTCCAGAGGCCAGCCTCGGCCGCGATATCGGCGCGAAAGGCGTCGGGCGTGCTTAGGACGAAGGTCGCGCCCATCTCTTCCATCTTCCGCCGCGATGCCGGATCAGAGACGGAGGCGACCACCGCCTCCTGCATGGCCGTGACCAGGGCCTGCGGCGTTCCCCTCGGCGCAAAAAGGCCGAACCAGAAGGACAGTTCATAGTGCAGCCCGGCCTCCTTTACCGTGGGAACATCCGGCAGGGCGGGGTGCCTGGATCCGGTGCCGACGGCGATGATCCGGATCCGGCTGCCTGCCCCAAGGAGGCCTGCGACCGTTGGCTGGGTCGCGATAATGAAACTCACGCGCCCGCCCGCGAGGTCCTGGGTGGCCTGGGCCATCCCGCGATAGCCGACATGGGTCATACGGATGCCTGCCACGTGCGAAAAATACTCCGTGGCGAGGTGGGGCGCGCTGCCATTGCCGCCCGAACCGTAGTTGATGGCCTCGGGTTGCGCTTTCGCCGCGGCGACGAGGTCCATGATCGTGCGATATGGCGACTCGGCCGGTACGCAGAACACCGGCGCGAGGTCCGCGACCCGGGTGACCGGCACGAGGTCCATGCGCGGGTCGAAGCCCATTTCCTGGCGCAGCGGAATCGCCATCGCGAGCGAGTTGTCGGTGAGGAGGGCGGTGTTGCCATCCGGTGCGGCGCGGGCGGCAGCGGCCCAGCCGATCGCGTTGCCAGCACCCGTGCGGTTTTCGACCACGACAGTCGCCCGTCCTTCGGCGCGTTCTGTCAGTCGCTGAGCGATCAGGCGCGCGAGGAGATCGGCCGTTCCGCCGGGGGCGAGCGGAACGATGATCTTCGCCTGGCGTTCCCCCGGCCAGGAGGTCGCCTGTGCGTGCAGCGTTCGCCCGGGCAGGATCAGCGGGGCACCAAGTCCGGCCCGCAGAAGCGTCCTACGCTGCACCATGGGCGTTATTCCTCCAGCAAGATGTTGATGTTTTTGACCTGCGTATAGGCGAGAAGCTCGTCCAGGCTCTCCTCCCGGCCCAGCCCGGACTGCTTGAATCCGCCGAAGGGTGCGCCGAGAAAGTGCTCCGAGGTGTCGTTTACCCAGACGAAGCCAGCCTGCAGCCTCGCGGCAGTGCGGTGGGCGACGACGACGCTCCGCGTGAAGACGGAGGCGGTGAGCCCGTACTCCACTGCGTTCACAGCCTGCATCATCTCTGCCTCGTCCTCCCATCTCAACACGGAGAGGACGGGGCCGAAGATCTCCTCCCGCGCGATGCGCATGGTGGGCGTGACATCGGCGAAGACGGTTGGCTCCACGTAGAAGCCGCGTGCCAGCTCCGGCTCATGCGGGCGGCCGCCGCCGGCGATCAGCCGTGCGCCCTCTGCCTTGGCGGATTCGATGTAGGACAGCACCTTGTTCAGCTGCGCTTGGCTAACGAGGCTTCCCATGCGCGTGGTGGGATCGGTCGGCAAGCCTGGGCGGATCGGAGCCAGTAGGCGTCGTACCTCCTCCAGTACCTCGTCGTGGATGGAGGCGTGCAGGAAGGCGCGGGAGGTGGAGCCACAGGACTGGCCACACCAAGCGAAGTTCATCCCCTTCACCATCCCCGCCGCGACCCTGGCCGGATCGGCATCGGGATAGGCGACCAGTGCGTTCTTGCCGCCCAATTCTAGCAGGCAAGGCACCACGCGCTCGGCCGCCGCGCGCAGTACCGCCTTGCCGGCGGGTACGGAGCCTACCAGCCCAATCTTGTCCACGCCGGGATGCGCGACCAGCGCCACGCCCGTCTCTCGATCACCGGAGAGGATGTTGAAGACGCCAGGTGGGAAGTGCGTGCCCGCCAGTTCCATGAGGCGCAGGGCGGAGAGTGGCGCTTGGTCCGGCGTCTTTACCACCACGCAGTTGCCAGCGGCCAGCGGCGCCGCGGCGCGCCAAGTGGCGAACATCAGTGGGTGATTGTACGCGATGATCTTTGCCACCACGCCCCAGGGCTGGCGCAGCGTGTAGTTCAGCCGCCGCTCGCCCATAGGGATCGTCTCGCCCTTGGCCTCGGTCGCCAGTCCCGCGAAGAAGTCGAAGCCGCCGGCGGCGATGCCGACATCCTTGACCAGCTCGGAGACGGGGTTGCCGCCATCCACGGCGTCCACCATCGCCAACTCCTGCGCGTGCCGGCGCAGCAGCGCCGCGAAGCCGCGCAGCAGATCGGCCCGCTCCGCCGGGCGCAGCGCGGCCCAGGCGGGAAAGGCTGTACGGGCGGCGGCCACGGCCGCGTCCACGTCCTCCGGCCCCGCCACATCCACCTCGCCCAGCGCTTCCCCGGTCGCGGGGGCGAAGACCGCCATGCGGCGGCCGGAGCAGGCCGCGTGGAAGGCGCCGCCGTAGAACAGGCCCCGCTCGACCGGCAGCACGGGGGAAGGGATGTGCATGTCCATGGATCAGGATTCCCGGGTGAGGGCGGAGGCCATGGCTGGCGTGTAGCCCGCGGCCACACGGACCTCGACGAGGGCGGGTCGGCCGGATTCCACCACCGCGATAGCCTCGCGCAGTGCTGCCGCGAGAGAGGCGGGATCGGAGGCGGGCCCGAAGCTGGCCACGCCGAGGCCACGGGCAAGGGCAGGGAAGTCCGGGTCGGGATCACGGATCGCCTGCCCAATCCACTTGTTCTCCACCGGACGACCACGCTGGCGCGCCACCTTCTCCTGGTGAACCTCGTCGTTGAAGAAGGACTGGTTGTTGGAGACGATGACGAGCGTCGGTATGCGATAGTGCGCGGCGGTCCACAGCGCCGTCAGCCCCATCAGCGTGTCGCCATCGCCCAGCACGGCCACCGGCAGGCGCCCAGAACCGCTGTCGCGCAGGGCCAGCGCTGCCCCAACCGCCATCCCCGGGCCGGAGCCGATGCCGCCGCCGCCATCGTAGCCGAGATAGTCCAGCGGGTGCCGCAGCGGCCAGCTACCCCCGTTCCAACCCAGGGGCAGGCGGATCAGCGTCACCTCGCGCCCCGCGGTCTCCTGACGCAGCACGGCCGAGAGCCCGTCCGTGGTCAGCGGGCCTTCGGGCACCACCGGTGCGGCAGGCGCGGGCTGAGAGGCGGGCTCCGCAGGGATGTCGAGCGCCTGCAGCAGGGCCTGCACGGCCACGTCCGGTGCCGTGACCAGCAAGTGGTCGGCGGGCGCCAGGGCTTGGTGGTCATGCGACCAGCCATTGTGCAGCGCGTGGTCCATCGAGGCGCGGATGACGAGGGGCGGCACCTTGCCCGCTGCCTTGAAGGCGCCAGCCGGGTCCACCCCATCAAGGTCCAGCACCAGATCCGCCTCGCGCAGCACTGCCAGGGCTTCGGCACCGGGGAAGATGCCCGGGGCGCCCGCGTGCAGCGGGTGGTCGGTGGGGAAGCCCGCGCCCACCCGCATGTCGGAGATCACGCGCAGCGACAGCGCCTCGGCCAGGGCCACGCGCGCCGCCCAGTCCGCGGGATCGCGCGAGACGCGGCCGACCATCATCACGCCCCTCTTTGCACCGCGAAGGGCCTCCGCGGCAGCGGCCAGGGCGGCGGGGGCAGGCCAGGGCACCTCCGGCGCCGAGTAGCGGGCCACGGCCAGGGGTGGTACGGGCGCGGCCAGCGCCTCCTCCTGCATGGCGGCGTCCAGGTTCACGTAGACGGGACCACAGGGCATGGTGCAAGCCACCTGCCGCGCGCGCACCAGAGCCTCCTGCGCCGCAGCGACGGAAGCCGGCTGGTCGTCCCACTTCACATAGTTGCGGATCAGCGCGCCCTGGTCCCGCGAAGTGTGGATCCAATCGATCCAGGGGCGGCGCTTCGCCGCGTCCACCGGGCCAGTGGCGCCCAGCAGCACCAGTGGCACGCGGTCACACCAAGCGTTGAACACCGCCATGGTCGCGTGCATCAGCCCAACATTGGAGTGCACCACGGCACCCATCGGCATGCTCGCCACCTTCGCCCAGCCATGAGCAATAGCCACCGCGTGCTCCTCGTGCAGGCAGAGCAGCATGCGCGGGTCGCGATTGCCCGTGTGGTTCACCAAGCTGTCGTGCAGGCCGCGGAAGGAGGCCCCGGGGTTCAGCGCCAGGTAGGGTAGGCCGAGCGAGCGGATCGTCTCCGCAACCACGTCGGAGCCGTACCCGGCAGGGGCGTTGGAGAGGCCGACCGGCGTCTCAGGAAGGTGCGGAGCGGTGCTGTCCATTCCATGGCTGGTAGCCGGCCCTGCCGGGCTCCCGCCAGAAGCGGATGGCGTTCGCTGCTGTAGCGAGCCGTTATGGCCGGCTGGACTCCGCCCTGGGCCCGCCCTCATGCTGTAGGCGGAGGAAGCACTTGGATCTCAGGCGCCTGCGCACCGTGCTGGCCATCATGGAGCACGGCTCGCTCAGCCGGGCGGCGGAGCGGCTCGGCATCGCCCAGCCTGCCCTCGGCGCCCAGCTAAGGCACCTGGAGGAGGAACTGGGCGTCCCTCTCCTCCTCCGCCACTCCCGCGGCGTCACGCCTACGGAAGCGGGGCGTGCGCTCCGGGATGGGGCCTGGCCGTTGCTGGAAGGGCTGGACGCCCTGGCCAACCACATCCGAGATCTCGGCAACACGCCACGCGGGCGAGTGGTGGTGGGGGTCACGCCCTCCACCGGAAACCTCCTGGCCGCCCCGCTGCTGCGCGCCACTACGCAGGACCTGCCGGGCGTGGCGCTCTCCTTCGTTGAAGCTCTCTCCACCGCGCTGATCGACCAAGTGGCGGAAGGGGCGGTGGACCTAGCCGTCTGCTACGACATGCCGGTGGACCGCCGCGGCGTGCGCGGCGAGACCCTGGCCCAGGACTGGCTGGTCTTCGTGGAGACCCACGAAGCCGGCCGCATTGCCGGCCGGACCGAAATCCCCTTCGCTGAGGCGGCGGCGGTGCCGCTCGTCATGTCCGCCCTGGGCAACGAGGTGCTGCGGCGGATGATCGAGGGATCGGCCCGCGCGGCTGGGCTGGACCTGATCGTCGCGCACGAGGTGCAATCGATGGGGCTGACGCGCGCCCTGCTGTCGGACCCTGGCCTCGGAGCCATCCTGCCCTATGGCGCGCTGATCGACGACATCCGAGCCGGCCGCCTCGTCGCGGCACGGTTGGTCAGGCCGGTGGTAGGGCGGCGCCTCTGCCTCGTCCACTCAGACCGGCGGCCGCTGAACCGCGTGGAGATAGCGCTGCGCGGCGCCCTGCTGCGACTCATGGCGGCGCCAGAGGGTGAGGGCTGGGAGGCGCCGCCGGGCCAGGATGCCATCTAGCCTTCCCCGGCTGGATCCCCACGCCTTGCGCGATCTACGGATTGCGCTCCGATTCCGCATCGATGAAACAGGCAAAGGCCGCGCCGCTTTCCGGCGTGGTGCGGGAGTTGCCGACAGCATCATAGGGACGGTTGCCAAGCAGGCGACGGGCGTGAAGTCCGCGACCGGGTCGTGGGCACGGCGCGCATGACGCGGCGAGCCATGAGGTGGATGTCGGCGTTAACGAGAGGGGTGGTGCCGTCCGGCGTCGAGCGGGTGACCTCGGCGCCGCAGAGGGTGTTGTTGGCTCCCGACCGGTTCTCCACCACCGTGTTGCATGGCTCGCGGGTGTGGGCGGACTGCGCCCCATCCTGATCTGGGTTCATGTGAGACGGACGTACTCCGGCCACCCGAGATCGAGCATGCGGTTCAGAACGTCGACGGCGACGGCCACCTCAGCTTCCTGACGCCCGTCGGTCTGCGAGCGTAGGCCGTGCCGATGACGCGCTTCCATCGCGAGATGTCGGCCTCCACAAGGGCGCGCCAGTTGTACACCGACACCCGCTGCCAGCCCATGCGGCCGTGCTCGGCAATGATCTGCACATGTCAGTCCCGTGGCGTCGGCGCGGTCTCAGCCGTATCGCTCCTCACCGCACTCGGTCGAGGTGGAACGATGACGCCGGCCGCCGGATGCCGCGCGGCGACCCCGCCGTAGACGTCGTCCCGGTCGTAGGCTCCATCGCCGGTGAAGGTCGCCACCGGCCCGCTGACCTGGTCAAGCAAAGGCCCGACCCGCGTGCCGTCATCGGTATCCTTGTCGGTCAGCGCCGACGCGACGATCCGTCCGGTGTCGGCATCGGTGGCGAGATGGAGCTTGCGCCACCCGTGCCGCGTCCTCGTGCCGTGCTTCTC
>NZ_JONP01000059.1 GCF_000711725.1 Roseomonas aerilata DSM 19363
CAGTCTGCCTGGATGACCTCAGACCCTTCTACCTACCCTGGGTACCGCTTTCCGGCGGAGATCATCAGCCATGCCGTTTGGCTCTACCATGTGTTCAGCCTGAGCTTACGGGACGTGGAACTGATCCTGGCGGAGCCGACGGCGAGAGCGGCAGATGCAGCGCTTCAAGTCGGCTGAGCAGGCCCAGCGGTTCCTCTCGGCGCACGGCGTGATCTACGGCCACTTTCGTCCACGTCGGCACCTGATGACGGCTGGCGAGTACCGGCGCGCCCGGAACAAGGCCGTCCGGAGTTGACAGCAGGAAACCTGCGTCCAGACGGCGTCATGATCCTGCAGCACGCTCGATCACGCGACAGATCTCGCCTTCCTCTCAAACAACTTGCCAATGCCGCTCCGCAGCAGGCCAGGACCGCCATACCATCACATCTTGGGGCAGCGGATGATCTGAGGCTTGCCCTTTTTCGGAAGGAGGTAGGTGATCTCAAATAACGGGCGGTTCAGTCGCTCGACGATGTTAGGGAGAAGAGGGTCTTGGCGGAGATCGAGGGTGCCGGCGCGTTGCAAAGCCAGTGGCAGAACGCGGGCAGTGCTATCGCAGCGGAGCGCGTGATCGTGCAACGCCGGGGCTTGTTGGCAGGCATGGCGAGCGGTGTCGCGGCGCCGGCACTGGCGCAGACTGCCGGATGGCCTCAGAAGCCGATCCGCATCATCGCGCCTTATCCGCCGGGCGGCACGGTGGACGCTGTCGCGCGCCTCGTGCAGCCCGGGCTCCAGGCGGAGCTCGGCGTGCCCGTAGTGGTCGAGAACCGAGCGGGAGCTGGCGGGACCTTGGGCACAGCCGCAGCGGCGCGGGCGGCACCGGACGGACAGACCTTCGTCTTCGTCTTCGACAGTCACGTCACTAACCCGGCGCTGATTCCTAATCCTGGGTATGATTCCGCCCGGGACCTCGCCCCCATTACCCTGATCGGCACGACGCCCCTGCTGATCGTGACCCCTGCCGCTCGCGCGTGGCGCAGCTTTCCGGAGGTGGTGGAGGCTGCTCGTCGCGGACCGCCCGAGGCCGTCTCCTGCGCCACCAACGGCAACGGCACCATGGCGCATTTGGTCCTGGCGCAAATGCAGGGGGTGCTGGGGGTGCAGTTCCTGCACGTGCCCTATCCCGGCGGCGGACCGCTGGCGACGGCGGCCGCAGGGAACCAGACGGACATCGCCATGGGCGCCGCCGCACTGTCCGGTCACGTCGCTTCCGGCCTTGTCCGCGCCTTGGCGCAGACGGGAGCGAGGCGCTCGGGCATGTATCCGGACCTACCGACCTTGGCCGAGTGCGGCGTGCCCGGCATAGACGCCGCATCATTCCTCGGCGTGCTCGCACCCATCGCCACGGCGGCACCGATCCTGCAGCGCTTCCGGGAAGCGCTTGTCCGGGCCGTCGAAGCTCCCACGACGAACGCTCAGTTGAGAGGCGGGCTCGGCTTCGATCTCGTCCTGTCAGAGCCTGCCACCTTCGGCCAGTTCATCGAAAACCAGACTGCCGTCTGGCAGCGGGTCGTGCGCGATAATCGGATCCGCATTGAGTAATGCCAAGTCGACCAAGCCGATGTCGCTGCCTGGGCCTGCTCACCAAACGCGATCAGGGACCAAGGCCGGGTTGGTGGCTCATGATAGGGCCTTACCTTAACCGGCTACAGGCGCGCGAATGTTCGGCTGAAGTGTCACGTCCCGCCCGCCCCGGAGCTAAGCTGTACCAGCGCGTTGCGCAGTGGCAGCTCTGAAAGGCGAAGATAGCCCTCGAACTGGCTGTCCATCTCGAGGATCAAGAACACGGCTCCACCGATCGCCAGTGAGATAATCAGGAAGGCGCCGACCACGGTGCCGTTGCGCGGCGCGTTCAGGCCAAAGCTGACGAAGATAGCGACGGTCCACATGATCAGCACGACCAGGATCATCGGCCGAACGTTCGGACCCGCCTGCTCGATCAGCAGCCAGCGCTGACGCACGAGCGACGAACAATGCTGCAGCGCCTGCTGCCGCAGCCAGGTTTGCTGCGGACCAACGGGCTGTAGAAGCTCGATCGCCTCCTGTGCCCGCCCCAACAGGTCGCCTGCCGAAGGATCGTCGATCCCGATGAAGGCCTCACCCGGCTTTGGCCAGAGGTCTCGAAGCGTGCGCTCCGTGGTATGGCGCAGCAGAGCGCGTGCGGCTGCCGTCTCCGCTCCATAGCTGCGCAGGGTGCGATCAAGCAGAATGGTGTCGGCCGCGTAGGCGCGCATCGCGTGATCGGCGGTGTCAGAGCCCGACTTGGCCGTGGCGATCAGAAGTCCGAAGACAAGGGAGGCCAGAACGGACACCATGCCGGCGCCGAGCCGGACAACATCTAGCGTCTCCTTGGCAAGGTGGTGCGGCGGCAGCACACGGTGGAGCTGCAGGCCAACCAAGCCGCCGGCAAAGACGCAGCCGGCGACGATGAGACTAGTGGCGATGTCGCTCACGGCTTCTGTCCGGAGTGCCGGTCAGCCAGCAGCGGGGCGCTTCGCCCGCTCCGGGTACCATCCGGTGAACTTGATGGCGCCGACCAGGGCAAGAACTGTCGCGATGATCCCAACCCGGGGGTGCACATCGGGCATGTAGATGAGGACGAGGTCGGCAACCACCATCACCAGGAAGGCGAGCGCCCAGACCGCAGTAATCACGGTATTGGTCCGCAAGAAGGAGGGGCTGTTCCAGTAGGCGGCGGGTACCTTCTCCCGCGCGTACTGCTGGGTGAAGGGACGTCCGATCGCCAGCGTTCCCAGCACGATCACCAGCAGCCCAGCATCGACGCGCAGCCGCACGGCCATGATCGACCAGGCGGGATCGCCGAGCACGGCGTAGAGCGCCATGCCGCCGAAGAGCAGCGCTGTGCCGATTTCGAGCAGCTTCGGCGTTCGGCCTGGGCTGAGCCAGTCCCGCACCAGCAGGGCCAGCGAGGTCAGGGCGCCGGCAACCAGCCCTTCCGTCGGGCCGACCAATCGGTCGACAGCGGCGAAGACGATGAAGGGCGCGAAGGCCAGCAGGATGCTCATCACCGATCTCCCGAACCAAGCCGGCCCTTACACGGGGCGTGATCCTGAGGGCGCAGCAAGCGAGCAGTCGGGCGGGCGACCGTCACCAGCACGTCGGATCCATCTTGACGGTGGCAAGATTGAGTAGCTGTATCTCTTCATTGGTGTCAACTCACGATGTGAACCGTTAACTGGCCATGCCAAGCAGAGAGCCGAAGCCGTCTCGCCCGTATCATCACGGCGACCTCCCGGCCGCGCTCCTGTCAGCCGCCGAGAGGATCCTTGAGCAAGACGGCATCCAAAGCTTGACGCTCCGGGCCACGGCCCGCGCGGCCGGGGTCTCCCACGCAGCTCCTGCAGGCCATTTCGGTGATCTCACCGGTTTGCTCAGCGAGCTCGCGGCACATGGGTACCGCCGCTTCGGCAGGGCGGTATCGGAGGCTCTGGAGGCTGCAGGGGATGATCCCAGGGCCAGGATGAGGGCCATGGGCAGCGCCTATGTTGGTTTCGCTCGAAAGCACCCAGGCCTGTTCGCCCTGATGTACCGGAGTGAGCGCCTGGATTTTGCCCGACCGGCACTGCGCGACGCGATCGCCAACGCTCGCGGCGCCCTGCGCGCAGCAGCGTCCGCACGTGCTCCAGGCCAGCCGCTCACTCCCTTGCAGATGGCCGCGCAGTCGACGGCGTTGTGGGCGCTCGTGCATGGCTTCGCGACGCTGCTGATCGATGGCCGGCTGAATGGATTGATCGCCTCTCTTCCGGGAGAGGAGGGTGCCGACACCCTCCTGGAGGCCGTCCTGGCCACCGCACGCGTCGGGGAATGAGGCTGCCGAGGTTCTCACGGCAGGAGGTGCGTATCGAAGAACCGCTTGATCTCGCCGAACGCCTCCTCGGTCTCTGGCACGAAGGGGTCGAGGAACTGAGCGTGGCTCTGCCCCTCGAAGACCTGAAGAGCCGCTTCGACGCCGGCCTGACGCAGCTTACGGTGGGCTCGCACTGTCTGGCTGAGGAACAGGTCGCGCGTCCCCGAGGTCAGGATCGCCGGCGGAAAGCCGGTGAATTCACCGCAGATCGGCGAGATCAGCGGGTCACGCAGATCGTGACCGTTCGCGTACAGGCTTGCCGCAGCGCCCACCCAACCCTCCAGCGAGACCAGCACATTGTCCACGAAGGCATTGGCCGAAAGGGAGTCGCCCTCCCCCGTCAGGTCCGACCAGGGCGTACCAGGCGCGATAGCACCGGGAAGCGGGAGACCCTCCGCGCGCGCTCGCAGGACGGCTGCCAGCGTCAGCCCACCACCCGCGGAGCTGCCGAAGATCGCTAGGCGCCGTGGATCGTGTTCCGCCACCAGGGCACGCCAGACAGCTAACGTGTCGTCGAGCGCTGCGGGATACGGGTAGTCGGGCGCCGTGCGGTAGTCGACCGAGACAACCTTGAAGCGCCCGTAGCCGGCCATCAGCATCGCCTCGCCCGCGCCGGCCTCTCCCGGGTACAAGACGTAGCCGCCGCCATGGACGTGCATGAGAAGTCTGTTGCGGTGTCGGTCAGGCAGGTCGTTGGGCGTGACCACGAAGACCCGGACGCCCGCGATCTGCGAGGTCTCAACGCGCACGCCGAGTTGCTGCTGGATGGCTTGGAGGTGTGGGGTGACCTCAGCGGCACTGCGCGCAGCCAGAACTCGCCAGTCCTCTGCCGTCTGCGGCACAGTATCCCAACCCACCGGGTAAGGTGCGGCGATGCGGTGTTGCAGCGCGGGGCTGACCGATCTCGGGACTGGCAATAGCCGAGCCGGCACGGCGCGTGGCCGAGCGTCAGAGGGCAGCGGCTGGGCGTGCCCGGGCGCTGAGAACAAGCCAGCCATGAAGGGAGAAGCCAGGGTCGCGCGACGGGACAGTCGGCAGGCTGGTCGTAGGCGCCGTCGGCGGTGAACGAGGCGATTGGGTCTGCGACCTGGTCGAGCAAGGGGCTAACCTACGAGGCGTCGTCGACGTCGTGCGCCGTCAGGGTGGACGCGACGATCCGCCCGGTGTCGGCGTCCACCCCGATGTGCAACTTGCGCCACGACCGGCGTGCCCTGCTCCCGTGCTTCTCGACGAGCCACTCGCCCGGGCCACATAGCCGCAGCCCCGTGCTGTCCACCAGCAGGTGTATGGGGCGCGTGCCAGCACGAGCCTGCGGCACCTTTAGGATCTCGCCCCGGCGGCTGAGGGTGCTGTGGTCCGGCACGGCCAGATCCAGCCCGAGCAGGGCGATGATCGAGCCGATCAGGCCTTCGGTCTGACGCAAGGCAAGCCGAAACACGGCCCGAAGCGTCAGGGCCGTGGAGAGAGCCAGCTCCGAATAGCGGGGTTGGCCGCCCCGCGTGGTCCGGGGCTCACCCTTCCAGGCCGCGACTGCCGCCTCCGTGAACCACACGATCAGACTGCCGCGCCCGCGCAGGGCCGCATCGTACTCCGCCCAGTTCGTCGCCCGGAACTGCTGCTTCGGGATACGGTGACGGCGGTCGGCATTGGCCTTGTACCGCAAGCTGCGCTCTCCTGGAGAATGACGAGCGTCGCCTCCTCAGGAACCTGACCCTCCCCGACTGCCAATCGGACCTATGCAACACACTCGCGGACAGCGTTGGCCTTGTTACGGTATGGCGGGCGCCTCCTTAACCATCGAGGGTTAGCCCTCACGCCAGCCTACCCGAGAATGCCTAACCGGACGACCCGTGCACCAAGGTGATGCACAACGAAGTCTCCGTGCGTTTCAGTCGGCAGTGATGCCAGCGGCTCGGATGATGCCTCCCCAGATCTGAAGGTCGTTAGCCACACGATCCCGTAGCGCCTCTCGCGCGCTGCCCACTGGCTCAAGGCCCGCCGAGTAGAGCACGGCGGAGACGTCAGGGGAGAGCACGATCTCCCGCGCCGTTGCGCTAAAGCGCGCAGCCAAATCAACTGGCAGACCATGCGGGGCGAAGAGGGAAAACCAGTCCTGATGGATCACGCCGGGGACTCCTAATTCCGAAAGGGTCGGCGTGTCCAAGGTGACTGGCAGCCGCGTCTCGCTCAATGTTGCGACAAGGCGGACGCGACCACTTCGTACGAGGTCAACTGCGCTCGCGATCGGCACGGTCATGGCGCAGACCTGTCCACCGAGGAGGTCGTTCACGGCACTCGCGACCGCTCGGTAGGGAACATGGTTGATGTCGACCTGCGCACGCTGCTTCATCAACTCGATGAGGAGGTGGTGCGGCGTGCCAACACCTGCCGAGGCATAGTTCAGGCGGCCGGGTTGATGACGTACACGGTCAAGGAATTCATTCAGGTTCGACCCACAGGAAGGATGGATAAGCAGGGCAAAGTTCGATGTGGCCAGGAGCGACAGTGGTGTGAAGCTGTGCACAGGGTCGTAGGGCAGGTCGCGATAGAGGCCGACATTCATCACGAGTGTGGCGGCCGAGATCAGGAGCGTGTGCCCATCAGGTGCAGCGCGGGCGGCGGCGGCGGCCCCAATGTTGCCGCTTGCGCCAGTACGATTTTCAACAACGAAGGGCTGAGCCCAGCGCCGGGAGAAGCCGTCGGCAACGAGGCGGGCAACGACGTCTGGTGGTGAGCCGGCGCTGTAGGGCAAGATAATGGTGATGGGGCGGGTGGAGATACCCTGTGCATGCGCAGCCTGTGCCAATGAAAGGCCAGGCAAACCGGCCAGCACCGCACGGCGCCCGAACCTGCCTTTGCGAGACACGGCTACCGACGCGGTGGGAATGCCCATTGTCATGGTCGTCTTCTCCTGCTTGCAGGCATTTGCGTTGCTTCCCGCATCTTGAGCGGGAGTTCTGCGAAGCGATTCCTTCGTCATGAGCATCAAGCTGCCTTCGCCATTCAGCAGCGCTTGGGCCGTTACCATGCCGCCCGAGCTCAAGACGGGCGCACCCGCCTACGCCAGGTGAAAGGTGCCGTCCGATAGATCGACTGAAAGCTTGAGGCGACCCTCGTTCACCTGCCACGCCATGATTTCGAAAGTCATCGCGCCGGAGGTGCAGAAGGGATCGCTTGCGGCGATCCTCTCGGCTTCCTCCCAGGTCTCGGTGCGCAGGATCGTCATGCCCACTCCAGCTCCGCCCTGGCGATCTGACAGGGGGCCGGACAGCAAGATGCTATCCCTCTTCTCCATCTCGATGATCCAACGGTAATGGGCGAGCAGCACGAGGCCGATCCGGGAAGGGTCCCGAACCTGACGACGCATCATGAAGTAGCGCTTCTTCGCCATTCGCGCCTTGAGCGCGGCGATCTCCTCGGTATCGGTCAAGGCTGCGCCTCCACAACCTCGATGATGGCCGCAATATCTTGCTCGTGCCGCCCTTCTGCTTCTGCCTTCCTGTAGATTTCGCACGTGCGGTCCAGAAGCGGGGTCCTGGCGCCCACCTCCTGCGCGAGGTCCGCTGCCCGGCTGAGATACCCGAACATGTGGCGAAAGGGTCCGCGCCCCGTTCCGAACTCGCGTGAAAGCATCAGCGGAGCCTTGTTCGTAAACGTGGCCGAACCAGCCGCACTTGGCCCGAGCACGGCCACGACCTGGGCGGGGTCCAGGCCCGCACGGCGGCCGAGGTTGAGTGCCTCGGCGGCCAGCAGGTTGTTGGCACAGACCATTGCGTTGGCAATGAGCTTCATCGTGGTTGCAGCGCCGAAGGGACCCAGATCGAAGTGATTTTCCGCCATCGCGTCGAGGACCGGGGTCACGCGTGCCATGGCATCACGGTCACCTGCCTTGAAGATTACAGCCTTCCGTTGCGCAGCCTGAGGCGGCAGCCCGCTTACTTCGCAGTCCAGCATAGTAATCCCGGCATCCGCTAAGCGGTCGGCCTCCCTGCGCTTCACAGCCGGTTTGTAGCTGCTGATTTCGATAAGCACCGTGCCGGCGGCGGCGTGAGCTAGGAGAGCGTTCACCGACGCGACGAGGGCGGCCTCGTTTGGAAGGCTCTGCACCACTGCATCGCAGCAGCGCGCAACCTCGGCGACATCAGTCGCTGCACGGCCACCCGCCGCGAGGAAGGCATCGGGCATCACCGGATCGAAACCGAGTACGTCGTACTGGGCTCGAAGCAGATTGGTGGCCATCGGCACGCCGATGTTGCCCAACCCAACGAAGCCGATCGTCCGGCGGTCTCCCGCACTATGCATCGCGCCACCCCTCCCTTGATCCTTGACTTAACCTACACCGTGTAGTTTACTTTGTGCAAGCACGGAGGAGGCTCCATTTTGATCCAGCCCATATCTCACCTTCGCAGCCTCTCGCTCGATGTGACCGAGGTGGACGCCTCAGTCCGGTACTACGTTGACGCCTATGGCCTGGCTGAGGCGCAGGCGGCCGAAGACAGCGTGATGCTTGTCACTCGCCGCGACGCGCGACCGGTTCTGCATCTGCGTCGCGCGGCGGCCGCATGTTTCCGGGGGCTTTCTTTGGCGTTACGCTCGGAGGCTGCGGTGCACATGGCTGCTCGCGATCTCGCGGCCGCAGGTGTGCCCGTCCTGCGCCTCCCGGGGGCGTCGGGCCAAGCCTCGGTCCTGATCGCAGGGCCCGACGGGCAGGAGATCGAACTCATCCACGACGAGGATCTGCCCTCTAGCGAGGGCAATGACGGATACCCGCTTTTTGTTAGCCACGTGGTGCTGAACTCCACCGAACCAGCTCGGCTCGTCTCCTTCTTCACCGACACGCTCGGCTTTACGGTCGCTGACCGCTATGAGCGTGATCTCCTCACCTTCCTACGATGCGACCAGCCGCAGCATCACTGCATCGGCGTCTCTCCGGGTGTCGCCTCAGGCCTGAACCACTTCTCGATGGACTGCGGCTCGGTGGATGGTGTGATGAGAGGTGTTGGGCGTATGGCGAAGATGGGTCACAGCCCCATCTGGGGTCCCGGTCGGCACGGGCCGGGGGGCAACGTGTTCTGCTACTTCGAGGACCCCGCGGGCTTCGTCATCGAATTCACGAGCGATGTACTCCAAATTGACGATCCCACATCCTGGATCGCGAAGGAATGGCCACGCGAGCCCGACACCGCAAACGTTTGGGGTACCGGCGGGCCTTCCGCACGTGCCATCGCACTTATGAGTGGCGAGCGATGATCAGTTGGCGCCTCCTTACTTACCGCTCTGACAGTGGGCCGCGCGCCGGCATCGCAGTGGGTGACGACTTCACCGATGCTGCCGGAGGGACAGGTGAGGTCCGTGACGCCACAATCATCGGCATTCTGGAAGATTGGGATGCCGCTCAGGTAAGATTGTCCAGGGCGGTCGGCGCGATGATGGCGGGTGACTTGGCCACTACGCCCCTCGCTGAGGCTGTCCTGCTTGCGCCGGTCCACTATCCTACCACCATCTACTGCGCAGGGGCGAACTACACCGACCATGTCGCTCGCATGGCGGAGGTCCTCGGGCTGCCGCCTGATCCCGACCCGCACGAGGTCGGACTGAACCCCTGGCATTTCATCAAACCCTCGCGCTGCGCGGTCGGGCCGGATGCGACAGTCGAGATGCCTTCGCAAAAGCTGGATTGGGAGGTCGAACTCGGGCTCGTTATCGGCCGCACTGCCCGCAATGTGCCGGTCGAGCGAGCTTTGGAGCATGTTGCGGGCTACGTGGTTGCGAACGATCTCTCAGCGAGGGATTTTGTCAGCCGTCCTGGTGTCCCCGATGGCTCCCCTTTCAAGTTCGACTGGGTGGGCCAGAAATGTTTCGATGGCTCCTGCCCATTCGGCCCCTGGATCGTACCTGCAGCCGCCGTACCGGATCCGCTCGCACTCTCCATTCGGCTCCGGGTAAACGGGGATCTGCGACAGGACTCAACCACGGCGCGGATGATCTTCACCCCTGCCGAGCAGATCGCGCACCTCTCGTCCCGCCTCACGCTCCACCCTGGCGACATAATCCTTACCGGAACGCCGATGGGTGTGGGTGCGGAGAGCGGCCACTTCCTCTCGCCCGGTGATGTGGTGGAGGCTGAGGTTGAGGGCCTCGGTACCTTGCGGACCATCATTGGCAAAGCCGCGTCATGACCCTCGCCCGCCGCTCCCTCGGAGCCCTCATCTTCGCGGCACCGCCTGCCCTGGCTCAAGGTATCTACCCAGATCGCCCTATTCAGATGCTCATGCCTCTGCCCGCAGGTTCCGGCACGGACGTCCTTGCCCGGGTATTCGCCGGAGAGCTGGAACGGGTCCTCGGCAGCCGCATCATCGTCGTGAACCGCACAGGAGGAGCGCTCACCATCGCGATGGCGGCACTCGCCTCTGCACCGGCAGATGGCTACACGCTCGCCTTCTCGCCCGTTACGCCACTCATCGTGCAGCCCCATCGCGTGCGGCTACCCTACGCTCGCAGCTCTGTTGTTCCCGTCTGCGGTACTTTTGAAAACGTCTACCATGTCGCTATCTCACCCACTTCGCGCTTTCCCAACCTTGCGGCCCTGCTCTCCCACGCGCGGGAGCACCCTGGAGCGCTCCGGTATGGACATAGCGGCGTCGCTTCAGCCCCTCATATCGCAGGAGCTGGGCTGTGGCGCCGTGCGGGAGTCGACTTGACCCATGTGCCCTATCGCGGGGAGGCGGAGTATGCTGCAACTCTCATGAGCGGCACGCCGGACGTCGGCATCATCACATCCTACCTTGCGACCAGCCTTGGGCTTCGCTCCCTCGCGGTGATCGCGACGGAACGCATTCGGTCTCACCCTGAAGTGCCGACGGTTGCCGAACTAGGCTATTCTACGACGAGTGTCACTTATGGTGGCATTTTCGTGCGAGAAGGCACGCCGGTCCCGATACTTGCCCGACTGGAGGCTGCCTGCGCGGAGGCCGCGACGAGCCCTGCCTATACCACTATGGCCGAGCGTCAAGCGGTACAAGGAACCCACACGAGCCGAGCCGCCTTAACTGCGCGGATGGAGGCGGACGATGCCACCATGGCTGCCCTAGTCCGCGACCTGCGGCTCGCCGAATAGATCATTCAGAAGGACATCAAGCCATGCCCGTCACCCTGCTGAATGCCTTCATTGTGCCGGAAGACAAGGAAGAGGAATTCCTTAGGAACTGGCAGAATACAACGCAAGTTTTTTCTAAAATGGCTGGTTTCATTGAAACCCACTTGCACCGTAATACTGGAGTCGGGAACTCAACTTTTCGTTTCATCAACATCGCCACTTGGGAGAGCGCCGAGGCGTGGCGCGCGACCCACGACGACTACAAGCCGAAGGAGAACCTCATCCCCGGAGTTAAGGGGCATCCGGCGATCTTCGAACCAATCATTGATGTTTACCGGGAGGGACAGCGGCCGGAACCGCGCACGATGGAGAGCTGAGAAGCGGGCTGGCTTGGCAGCCCCTGCTGGCGCCTGAGGTGAAGTTAGATCTCCTCCCTCTTAATTCCACCTCCTACGCGCTACAGAGGACAGGTTGCGAACGTGGGATGGTGGGGATGGATGCGGCCACAAAAAACACTGCGACGGACGAGTGCCCACGGCCGTTCTCGGTCAAGCCTGTGCCGGTGCCGCGCCGTGGGGGTCAAGCGCGAAAGGCTGAACTGGTGCTTGACGCTGCGGAGGCGGCGTTCCTTCGGAACGGCTTTGGCGGCACGAGCATGGACGGCATTGCCGAGTTGGCAGGCGTATCAAAGCGCACGGTCTACAGCAACTTCCACAGCAAGGGCGAACTCTATGCTGCGGTCATCCGTCGCCGGTGCGCCGACGTAGCGCCGGAAACTCTAGCCTCAGTTGCTGCCGGGCAAAGTATAGAGGAAGTGCTGGTCGAAATGGCTGTATCGTTCCTTCGTGCCCTCTACGAGCCGCAGCAGGTAGAACTTTACCGGACGGTTGTCGCGGATGCCCGCGCCTTCCCGGAAGTTGGAGCCATGATGGTAGATGGCCCCGTCCGACGCTCGCAGGCGGCGTTCAAATCGTATCTGGAGGACGAGTGCCGCAAGGGGCGGCTTGAACTCATCGACCTTGACCTCGCAGCGGCCCAACTCATCGGCCTGCTTAAGACCGACGTCCACATGCGCCTCGTGCTTAATCAGCCGACCGACATCAGCCACGATACGATCGTGGCGTCCGCAAGATCCTCGATTAACCTCTTTCTCAACGGTGCACGATCACACACTGCACAAGGCACCAATCTCAAACCCCGGGCGCGAGCCCGTTAAGGGGGTTCTGTTGCGAACTTGCAGTGCTGCGCCGGGCAGGTACAAACCGAGGCATGGCGGAACAGCGGAAAGTGGCCGCGGTGGAGCCGGGTCGGTCCTTCAAGGATGACAGTTCACTGCCGAGGTGATCCTCTGGGCCGTCCGCTGGTACCTGATGTTCCCGATCAGCTACCATGATCCGTCCCGTGCCGTCCACCACGCACACGCTGCTCAGCTTGAGCGAGACGTCGACCGCAGCAAAGTACTCCATGACCGACCTCCCTGGATGGCCAGAGCCGGCAAGCAGATCGCGGTGATCAGCGGCGACGGCGCCTACCTACCTGAGGCGTCTACGAAGCATCTGCCGCTCGTCGGGCCGACTTGGACGTACCGCCCCGGCGCAACGGCAAACCATAGAAGGTGAGAACCACCAGAGCGACCGAGCGGAACGAGACGCTGCGCGCCATCCAGCATCTCGGGCGGCGGCTGTGGAAACGATGCAGCGGGTACCATCGCAGGAGCTTGGCCGAGACGGCGATCTCACGGCCCAAGCGCCTGGGTGAGCGCCTTGCGGCCCGCAACCCCGCCCGTCAGGTCGCAGAGGCGCAGATCCGCTGCGCCATCCTCAACACCTTCAACCGCCTTGGTATGCCCGACACCATCGCTGTGTCCTGATCAGGCCATCAAAGACCAAGCCACATCCTCACGCCGCTTTCTGCAACAGCGCCGATTCAACAGCACAGCCGCGTTGACGTTGTTGCTCGTGCCCGACACGACAGGCACGTGCTGCCGTATGTTATCCGACGGCGTTTGGTCCCGTTGGCAGAATTCGGGGTAATTATGTCGTTTAGGCCATCGCCGTTTAGGGGCTACGGATCACCAGCATTCCCGGTGCAGAGGCACACAGGCGATGATCTCCGACGTCAAGGTTCCAGACAGCAGCATCGTCCGGCAGGCGAAGGAGCTCGCCCGTACTGTCTCGAACAACATGCTCTTCAACCACGTGATGCGCTGCTGTTAAGCGCCGGAATGATGCTGGCGGTGCTACTGTCGCATCTCGGAGTCTGATCCGTGGGCGTCTCACTCAGTGACACATCGACCGCGAACCCGGTCGGCAGGTGTAGCGATGCACCTTATCCCGAAGCGTCTGATGATCCATGCCTGCGGTCCGCGCTACCTCCATGGGCGACGTCCTCTCCAGCATCCGTGCCAAGGCTGGCATCCGACGCGACGCCGCCGCACGCCGCAAGCTGCACGCCGCAGCACTTCCTCATCCAGATTCGTCCGCGTGACCACAACCACACCAACCATGTCACCCTCCCGCTGCCACCAGCAGGACAAGCGAATCACTCCAGGTACTACGACGGAATCTCCAGAAAGTTAGAAATCAGCGCCGAGCGTATCAGATCTGATCCATGCACCACAGTCCTTCGGCATCGCTGAAGCGGGCTGTTACTGCCTGTCGCCGCCCCGGTGACGTTGGACGTGGTCGAGAAGGGCACGAAGCTTCGGCGCAACGTTCCGACGGTTCGGGTAGAAAAGAAAGAAGCCTGCGAAGGGGGTGCTGAACTCCTCCAATACGGGAACGAGCTCGCCGCGCTCCAGGAAGCTCTGGAAGGTGTCTGCCATGCCGAAGGTGATCCCGGCGCCGCTGAGCGCCATACGGATCATCAGCGCCATGTCGTTGGTCGTGACTTCGGGCGCCACGTCCACGGCGAACTCGCGCCCGCCTTCCGAGAACTCCCACCGATAGGGCGGGCGATGGGGCGCTGGACGCCAGCCGACGCAGCGGTGCCCTGTCAGGTCGCGCGGGTGTTCAGGCCGTCCGCGCTCCGCCAGGTAAGCCCGCGAGCAGACGGCGAGCTGGCGCTGATCCGCCGAAACGGGAACGGCGATCATGTCCCGCTCGAGCACCTCGCCCAGGCGGACTCCCGCGTCAAAGCCCATCTCCACAATGTCGCCCTCCTCGTCCGTGACGAAGATGTCGATCTGCACGTCCGGAAAGGCGCGGCTGAAGCTGGCGAGGAGCGGGCCGGAAAGGAAGCCTTCCGCGATCGAGGACACGGCGATGCGTAGCAGCCCCTGGGGCGCGCCACCGAAACCCCGCACATTGTCCAGGGCTACGCGCATCTCGGCGATCGCGGGCGCGATGTCGCTGCGCAGCCGCTCGCCGGCCTCGCTTAGCCTGACGCTTCGCGTCGTCCGGATCAGCACCGCTGTGCCGAGCGCCTCCTCCAGTCGTTGGATGGACTGGCTGACGGCCGACCGCGTCACGCCCAGGCGGTCGGCGGCGGCACGGAAGCTTCGTTCCTCCGCCACCGTGGCGAAAACAGCGAGGGCATTGAGATCGGTGCGCATTGTCCATTTATACTAACCAACCCATCACCCGAAAGGCTGGTTATCGCTCCGGTTCCCGTCGCGTAGCTTCTGCCCGCCGGCCAGCACGATCCTCCCTGGTGTTGAAGGGGCAGATCCGGGCGGCGGCAGTGCAAGATGGAAGAAGCTACAATGGCTCTTGAGAAGGTCGTCCTCGTCACCGGCGCGTCCAGTGGGATCGGCATCGGCATAGCCCGGGAACTCGCCGCCGCTGGTGCGACGCTGGTGCTCGGCGCCCGCCGCACGGGCCGCCTGGAAGCCGTGGCGAATGAGCTTCGCAGCGTCGGTTCGCGCGTTGTGACACGCCACCTCGATGTCACCGATCGCGACAGCGTCGAGGCGTTCGCCCAGGCGGGCCGGGACGCCTTCGGCCATGTGGACGTGATCGTCAACAACGCAGGGATCATGCCGCTTTCGCTCATGGCCTCCATGAAAGTGGAGGAGTGGGAGCAGATGGTCGACGTCAACATAAAGGGTGTCCTCTATGGCATCGCGGCCGTGCTGCCCGAGATGACCGCGCGCGGGTCAGGCCATGTGGTTAACATCGCCTCGGTGGGCGCGCTCACCGTTTCGCCCACGGCGGCCGTGTACTGCGCCACCAAGTTCGCCGTGCGGGCCATCTCGGACGGCTTGCGCCAAGAGCGCGCCGACATCCGCGTCACCTGCATCCATCCGGGCGTAGTGGAAAGCGAGCTCGCCGGCACGATCACCGACCCCGCGGCCGCGGCGGCCATGAAGGCCTACCGCGCCATCGCGCTCCAGCCGGACGCCATCGGCCGCGCCGTGCGTTACGCGCTGGAGCAGCCGGCCGATGTGGACGTGAACGAGATCGTGGTGCGTCCGACGCGGGCTGCGCACTGATGCGCAGCCCCGGCACAATCATAGCGGGCCTCATCGCGGCAGGCCTTGTAGCTGCGCCCGCTGGTCCCACGGTCGCAGAGCCGGCCAGGGCGTGGGTGGTGCACCCCTATGTGGGCATGTGGGTCACCGATGACGGGCGGGTGCAGCACGAGCTCCTGCCGAATGGCCGCTATGACGAAGCGCGCGGCGGGCGCGAGAGCGCGTATCGGGGGCGGTACGAGGTCACCGGCAGCCACATCGAATACTGGGACGACACCGGCTTCACGGCCGACGGCGACTTCGTCGGCGACACCCTCTACCACGGCGGCATGGTGCTGCGCCGTCGGCCGCGGCCGGCCGATATCGCGCCGCCGCCCTGACCACGCCCGGCAGATGGTCCGGGGCGCGTGGTCCGGACCGTGCCGCATGATGCATAAAACTCTGCAACGAAAGGGATGATGCTGTGAACCTACGATCCTTGATACGGCCCTTTGCGAGCGCCGGTGTTGGGTTGCCCATCACGCTGGCGCTCGGACTAGCCGCCGCGCCCGCGCCCGCGCCCGCGCCCGCGCATGCCCAAGCCGCGGCGATCGACGCCTCGACCCAAGTCCGCAACGAGGACATCGTACGCCGGGCCTTTGAAGGATGGGCTGCCGGCCGCAGCGGCTTTGTGGAGCTCCTCGCGCCGGACGTGGTCTGGACAATCCACGGCTCTGGCCCGGTCGCTGGCATCTACCGGAGCCGAGAGGATTTCGTTGAACGCGCCTCGCGTCCGCTCATGACCCGCCTCGCAACGCCGCTCGTTCCTAAAGTCCATCATATCTGGGCCTTCGGCGACACGGTCATCATCCGCTTCGAGGCGGCGGCGACGACCACTTCGGGAGACGCCTACAGCAACCAGTTTGTATGGATATTTACCATGAGAAACGGAATCGTTGTGGAGGCTGAGGCCTTTCTTGATCTCGTCGCTTACCAGCGTGCTGTGGACACCAGCGAGGCGCACAGGCCCTGAGTATTCATCCGAGGCCTGCCAGCGCGGGCTAGTCCTGACCAATGCCCTTGGCCTTCAACTCCGCCAGCAGGGTAGGACGGGCATCGCAGATCCGGATCAGGTCGGCATCAGGGCTGTGGGCTATCGCACGGGATCACCTTGGTGCACGGGTCGTCCGGTTAGGCATTCTCGGGTAGGCTGGCGTGAGGGCTAACCCTCGATGGTTCATGAGGCGCCCCCCATGCCGTACAAGGCCAACGCTGTCCGCCAGCACCGCATCCCGAAGCAGCGGCACCGGGTGACGAACTGGCCCTCCTATGAGGCTGGTCTGCGCGCCCGCGGCAGCCTCACCGTCTGGTTCACGGAGGAGGCGATCGAGGCGTGGGGCGCAGAGCCTCGCACCGGCCGTGGTGGTCAGCCCCGCTACTCCGCCTTGGCGATCACCACGGCGCTGACCCTGCGGGCGGTGTTCCGCCTGGCGCTGCGCCAGACGGAAGGCCTCATCGCCTCCATCATCGCCCTGCTCGGGCTCGACCTCGCCGTGCCCGGCCACAGCACGATAAGCCGCCGGGCCGAGGCTCTGGCGGCACCGCGTCCGCCGCCTGGGAGGGAGCCCGTCCACCTGCTGGTGGACAGCACGGGGTTGAAGTTCTGCGGCCCCGGCGAGTGGCCTGTGGAGAAGCACGGCACGAGGACGCGGCACGGGTGGCGCAAGCTCCATCTCGCCACCGATGCCGACACCG
>NZ_JONP01000060.1 GCF_000711725.1 Roseomonas aerilata DSM 19363
CAGCCGGGTGTCCAGCGTGCGGTCGCGAAAGCCGTTGCGGTAGTTCAGCCGCTCGCCGGTGCGCTCGTGCCGGGCGGCGCCGATCTGCCCCTCCACGTCCGCCTCCATCAGCATCTGCAGCACCGCCTCGGCAACGCTGCGTAGGAAGTCACCATCTCCTGCTTTCGCCAGCAGGTCAGCCAGTGGCAGTCTGTCCTCGGTCATCGGGTCCTCGGCCGGTCAGGGGTGGGAGCCTCGCAACTCCACCCTAGCCGTCAGGTCCGATGGCCACCCAAGCCCTACACCCCGGACCAAGCCGGATTTTCCACCACCTCCGTGGACGCTACCTCGTCGGAAACCGAGAGCAGCTGGCCTCCTTACAACATCGCGACGACCGGCGATGGCGAGTACCGCATCGAACTGGCGGTAGCCGGCTTCACCCCGGAGCAGCTGTCGATCACGGCTCAGCAGAACGTCCTCGTCATCGAGGGTAAGAGGGCCGCAGTCCAGGGGGCCGAGTATCTGCACCGCGGCATCAAGGGCGACGCCTTCGTGCAGCGCTTCAACCTGGCCGACTTCGTCAAGGTGCAGGGTGCCGACTACGCGCACGGCGTTCTGTCGATCAACTTGGCCCGGGAAGTGCCGGAGGAGGCAAAGCCGCGCCAGATTGCCATTGGCTCGGGTACGGCGTCCCGCCCCGAAATGATCGAACACAGAGCAGCATAAACATTCGGGCGCGCCGTTGCCGCCCCTCGAGCGGGCAACGGCGCGCCCCTCCCCATCTCTCGACCTGATGCCACGGCTCTAAATGCGGCCGTTCCTACATGACCAACACAGACAGCCGATCCTCTGCTCAACTGATTTCCAGAAAAGAATGGCTCTGCGAGCTGATCCGGGCAGCCAGCCGCAAGCCTTCCGCCTCCTTCAACGGCGGGGATGCTCCGCCTCAGCCCGACGGCCCCCTGCCCCGTGCTGTGCGACGGGCCAGGGCCTCGCTTTCTCCAAGGCGGAGCTGCGGCCATGTTGGCCGCCGCGGAGTAGCCCTAGGCTTCTCTTTGCTGCGCCGGGATCTAGGGCGGGCTCCTCTTCTGGATCGGGTCGTCAGAACTCAAGCCGGGCTTACTAGTGCACGGCGGCTCGCTGCGCCACCGCCGCGCCCGGTGCGATCCACCTTGCGTCGGGGTCACGCGTCGGCCGTTCCAAATCCCTCGCCTGGCACCCGGTACTCGGGGCGCGGCGGACTGAAGATGTCCAGCACGCGCGCGCCTTCGGGGCCGGCGCGCATGGTATGCGGCACGCCGCCGGGCGTCCGCCAGAAGTCGCCCTTACGCACGGCAATCTCCTCGCCTCCCTGCACGCGAACCGCCGTCCCCTCGAGCAGGACTCCCCACTGCTCCTCAGGGTGGGCGTGAACCGTCCCACTCGCGTTCGGTGCGATGCTGACAATGGAGAGCATCGCCCCCTCACCCGGAAAGATTTGGGTGCTCAGACCCGGCGCCAGCTCGCGCGAGATCCCACCAACGGGCGCATCCAAGTTGTGGAACTCTTCTTTCTGGCTCACGGCCTTTCTCCCCTTCGTGGTTCCGCTTGCGCGGCGTGGCGCGCCTTGCCGCCCACAGCCTTCAACATGCCCTCGACGACGGTATAGTGGTCGAGACCCGCAGAGCGCGGCCGTCGCCAGCTTGCTCATCCGCCGGGCTCCTCCTCAATCTGGCTTCACACGACTGGCGCGCGCCACCTCGCCCCAGGTCGAGATCTGCCGCTCCACAAATCGCGCGAGCGCCGGTCCGTCCTCCAGCACCAACTCCGCCTGGTTCGTCTCGGTGAACTGCTTCGCGATCCGCGGTTCACGGTAGCTCTCGATCAGCGCCGCTTGGAACCTCGCCAGCACTGACTCCGGCACCCCCGCCGGCCCGAAAACACCCCACCAAGCCTCAGCCGTCAGCCCCTGGAACCCCGCCTCCTCTGCCGTGGGCGTCTCCGGCAGCGCGGACAGGCGCTTCGCGCCGAGTTGCAGCAGCGGCCGCAGCGTCCCCGAGGAGACCTGTGGCGCCAACAGAGCCGCGCTGCCAATCATCATGTCCACATGCCCCGCCACCGCGTCATTCACCGCCAGGCCGCCGCTGCGGTAGGGCAGGTGCGTCATCTGCACGCCCTTCCGCTCGAGCATCATCAGCATGACGAGGTGGCCGATCGTCCCGTTTCCGGTGGAGCCGAAGGACAGGTTGCCCCTCTTCGCCACCTCGAAGGCATCCTCCATCCGGCGGTACGGCTTGTCCGGCTTGCAGGCAATGACATACGGCGCGCGCCCAATCTGGGTCACTGGCGCGAAGTCCTTCCTGATGTCGAAAGGGAGGCTCGGCACCAGCACCGGCATCACAGCATGGCTGTCGAAGGTCAGCAGCCATGTGTAGCCATCCGGCTTCGCCTTCGCGACGACATCCGAGCCGATGCTCCCGGCCGCGCCGCTGCGGTTCTCGACGATGATCGGAACCCCCAGCCGCTGCTGCAGCCCGGGCGCCGCCAGCCGCGCCGCCGCATCGGTGGAGCCACCGGGCGCGAAGGGCACCACGAGCCGGATGGTCTCGCTCGGCCAAGCGCCGGTTTCGGCTCGAAGTCGCGTCAGCGGGGCCACGGCCGCGCCGGCCAACACGGCCCGCCTCGTCCAGGACGTCATGCATACCTCCCTGTTTCGCGGCGCCGTGGGCCGGCGCTCGCAATCGCCCGACGCTGTCAGATGCCGGCCAACAATTCCAACTTCTTCCTTGTCCGCCTCAGGAACGCCCGCATCCTGCAGCGGCGGCTCCCGCCCCGCCACGGCGCCCTCGGTGCGGATCACCGTCAAGCGACGATCAGGTTGCGCCCGCCTACCGCCGGCAGTGCAGCGCCTCGGCCAGGACGCGCATGGCCGTGGCAACGCCCCCCCCACTCCGTGGGCACGGTAAAAGGGGGATTATCGTGCGTAAGGGGGCGGCGGAATAGTAAGGTTCAGCCACCCCTCTCGCCGAACACCGCCAGTCCGGCAGCCAGCAATCGGGCGCCGGGTGGAGCCCGCCGCAGAGCAGCATACGTCAGTCGAACCAGCGACTGGCATGGTGCTCGACGTTGCGGTGGCCACCGCCGCGCAGCGCGACACCAAGGATTTTGAGGCGCGACTCTGCTGCACAAGGGCCACCCAGCCATTTTGCACGCCCGCCGCAGATATGTCCGCTGGGGAACACCCGAGCGAGCACCCTAACGCCGCTGTGGCCTGGTTGAAGGCCTCCACGGCGAGGCGAAGACCTGGAATAGCCTCACCCGGGCCGTTTGGCGGTGCCTCGCCAGCATGCAAATCCAGGCATTCCTCGCTGCCAATGCTATTAACGTAAATCGGGTAGCGGGTATCGTTTCGATGGTGCTCCTTGCCGCGCTCGGCCCCGGTACCGCACACGGCGCTAGCCGGCGTCGACAGGTCGCACCTGCCAGCTGCTTCATGGCCGGCTACCACCCAGCCCTTAACTGCGCTTCTTCAATTGGGCTAGGGCCTGATGTTGCCTCGCCAATCTTACCCCTTGCGTGAACGCTGACAGGTCTCGTTAAGCCGGAAATGGCCAACAAATTGCCAGAGATGGGCGGTGCCCCTGCCGCAAGAACAGACTACGAACCTTTGACGTGTCAAAGCACCATGTCGCATGGTTTGTCTGCGAGGGGGATTTGCAGCATGTACGTGGTGGTGATGGCTAGTCCAAAAGGGGGGGTTGGCAAATCCGCGCTTGGGCGCAACCTCTTGGTGTTAGCCGTTCAGGCCGGGCATCAGGTCGTCGCGGTTGATCTGGATCCGCAGGCAACCACAAAAACTTGGGTGGGCCGTAGGGACAAGGTGCGGGTCTCCGCGCCCCAGATATTGCCAATTCCCGTAGTCACGGGCGACCTGTCTAACTGGCGCGCTGCGCTAAGGAAAGCCGAGGCGACCGGCGCCGACTTCGCCGTCATTGACACGCCGCCGAGCATTGAGGCTGACCTGCCGGCGGTTCTTGGCTTGGTAAAGCACGCGCACCTGGTGTTGGTACCGACCCAACCGAGCCAGGACGATCTGGACTCGGTCGGCCCCTGGATGCGGCAGCTCCGAGCCGAGAAGGTCAAAGGCGTCTTTGTGCTGAACAGGGCAAACCGGCGCACCAAAAGCTTCGGGGTAATGAGAGCCAAGCTGCTGAACATGGGGCCCCTCTGCCCAGTCGAGGTGCCGCAACTGGAGGAAATAATGCTGGCCGCTGGAAATGGCCTCGGGGTGATGGACATGACAAAGGCCAATTCGGCCGACACCTTCTCAGCGCTCTGGGGCTATGTCATGCAGGAGATGCCGCTGTGAAGGGCGGGCTTTCACGGAAGGCTCTGCTAGCAGGTCTCAGCGACGGCGAGGGAGAGGTAGCTGACACTCGCCCCGTGGAAATGGAGCGGCTCTCCGCGGTGCCGGAGGATGTACTTGAGGCCGTGCGCGAGGTTTTCGTCTCGGCTGGGCTGAACGACACAGATGAGGCCGTTGCAGCCGTGCTGGTTGCGCGCCGCGAGGTGACGGCCTCCTGGGAGGCAGCAACCCGCAACTTCCTATCGATTGGGCGGACCCTCAACCGCCTGGAGGCCCAAATTCGTGGCGGGAACGCACAGCGCGCACTACGCGCTGGGTGCGCGCGAATCTTTCCCTTTGGTGATGCGGTGGCTTCCCAGCTTCGTGCCGTAGCGCGTGCCGTAGACGGCGGAGTCATCAAAGAAAATGAGTGTCCGGGTTCCTATGCCGCGGCCTACCAGCTAACCCTCCTAGACGCAGAAGAGCTTTCGGCGGCACGACAGAAGGGACTGGTGGGGCCTGGTGTCACACGCCCGGCGCTACTCGCATTCAGGAGGGCGATAACAGCCGCGGCGCGCCCGGGTGCACAGATTGATTTATCAGCGCTCCGCTCGGAGCTACGCCGCGTCCAGGTGCGGCTTGAAGCCCTCGACGTGGAAAGGGGGAACCTTCGCCGGCGGCGCGAGGAGATCGAAGCTCTTCTGTCAGGAGACGGCGAATAGCTTGCTGGCCGACGCTCTGGAGGAGGGCATCTCACGATCGTCCATGGAGCGCGCATCCGACTATTTCAGCCGACCCGCTCCGACATCCTCATCCTTCTCTTCCGCACACGTCCGCACGCGTGTAAGCGAGGCGTGACGACCCTTCTTCCGGCGCGGGTGACGGATGTGCTGGGTCGGCTCGGAGCGGAGGGCTTCGAGCTATCGATATGGAAACGTTACTGACGACGCGAAGGGTGGCGGTTTTCGCCGGATCGAGGTTCTGACGGGTCCTGGCCGTCGGCGAAGATGGTTTGAGGACAGCAAGGCCCGGGTCGTTGCGGAGACGTTGGCGCCGGGTGCAGTGGTGGCGGAGGTGGCCCGTCGTTGGCAGGTCTGCCCGCAGCAGGTGTTCGGTTGGCGGCCCGGGAGGCGACTTGGCGGATCTGCTGAGTTGGCGCCGCGGGGCTTCGTGGAGATCGTGCCGGAGACGCCGCTGACCACTGAGGGGCAATCAGGCCCGGTCTCGATGGCACCGCCTCCTGTCGTGCCAGTGGAGGTTAGGCTGGCCGGTGCCGTGCTGCGGGTCGGACCTGACACGGACGCTGCCTTGCTGACGATGGTGCTGCGTGCGCTCCGGGCCTCGGTGGCATGTTCGCGCTGCCATCCGGGGCGCGGGTGCTGCTGGCGACCCGGCCCGTGGACTTCCGCAAGGGGGCGCATGGCCTGGCGGCACTGGCCGCGGAGATGCTGGGGCAGGACCCGTTCTCGGGCGCCGTGCTGGTGTTCCGGTCGCGCCGGGCGGACCGGATCAAGATCCTGGTCTGGGACACGTCGGGTCTCGTCTTGGTGTGGAAGCAGCTCGAGGGCGGGGCGTTCCGCTGGCCTCCGGTGGTGGACGGGGTCATGCGGCTGACGCCGGTGGAGTTCGCGGCCCTGTTCAACGGGAACGACTGGACGCGGATGGGGGACGCGAAACGGATTCCCCGGCTAACTACGGCCGCCTAGACTCCTCGCCGATGAGCACCGTCGGGGTTGACCTGCAGAGCCTGCCGGATGATCCCGAGGCGTTGCGCGCTCTGCTGGTGGCGACGATGGCCAGGTGCGGGGAGCTGACCGAGGAGCGCGACGCGCTCGCAGTGCGGAACGAGCGGCTGCGGCACCTGCTCGGCAAGCTGCAGCGGATGAGGTTCGAGCGCCGTTCGGAGCGCCTGCCCGAGGACCAGCTGCAGTTCGCGTTCGAGGAGGTCGAGGCAAGCCTGGCCGGCAACGAGGCAGAGGCGGAGAAGGGCTCGCCCGAACTGCGCAAGACGAACACCGCCAGGCGCCGGCAGGCCGCGGCCGCCTGCCGGCGCACCTGCCGCGCATCGAGCGGGTGCTCATGCCCGAGAGCACCGCCTGCCCGTGCTGCCAGGGACCGCTGGTGGAGATCGGGGCCGACACCTCGGAGCAGTTGGAGGTGATCCCGGCGAGGTCCCAGGTCCTAGTGACCAAGCGCCCCAAGCTGGCCTGCCGGGCCTGCAAGGGCGTGGTGGTGCAGGCGCCCGCGCCGGCGCGCCTGATCGAGGGCGGCATGCCGACCGAGGCGACCGTCACCCATGTCCTGGTGTCGCGCTACGCCGACCACCTCCCGCTGTACCGCCAGGCCCAGATCCTGGCGCGCCAGGGCCTCACCATCGGCCGCGAGGTGCTGGCCTCCTGGGTGGGCACAGCGGCGGCCGAGGTCGCCGGTGGTGGCGCGGGTGCGCGAGCTCCTGCTGTCCTCGGCAAGGCTGTTCGCGGACGAGACCACCATGCCGGTGCTGGATCCGGGCCGGGGAAAGACCAAGACGGGCTATGCCTGGGCGATCGCGCGGGATCACCGGGCGTGGGGCGGGACAGACCCGCTGGCGGTGGTGTTCCGCTACGCCCCCGGCCGCGGCGCAGAGCATGCCCGGGCGCTGCTGGCTGGTTACAGGGGCATCCTGCAGTGCGACGGCTACGCCGCCTACAAGGGCTTGGCCGCGCCAGATGCGGACGGCCCGGGCGCCACCTTGGTGTTCTGCTGGAGCCATGTGCGTCGCGAGTTCTACGAGTTGGCCCAGAAGAAGACGGCGCCGATCGCGGCCGAGGCTCTGGAGCGCATCGCCGCCCTCTACGCCGTCGAGGCCGAAATCCGCGGCAAGCCACCGGAGGAGCGACGAACCACGCGGCAGGCCAGGAGCCGGCTGCTGGTCGAGGACCTGTTCGCCTGGCTGGAGCAGCAGCTGGCGCGCCTGCCCGGTGGCAGCCCCACGGCAGGGGCGATCCGCTACGCCCTGAACCACCGCGAGGGGCTCCAGCGGTTCCTCGAGGACGGCCGGATCGAAGCGGACACCAACACCGTCGAGCGCGCCATCCGGCCCCTCTGCCTCAGCCGTAAGAACGCCCTGTTTGCCAGCGGCGATGACGGAGGCCGCCGCTGGGCCGACATCGCCTCCCTGGTCGAGACGTGCAAGTTGAACGGCGTCGACCCGCAGCGCTACTTCACCGAGCTGCTGACCCGCTTTGTCCAGGGCTGGCCCAACAGCCGCATCGACGGGCTCATGCCCTGGTGCTGGGCCGACCCGAAAACGCCCTGAGCGTCAGCCAATCACGGCGAGGGCCTATAGCCCTCGCTTACGATAAATGCGCCCGATTGGCCGGGTAGGCCGCCAGCGTGGCCGGGGCGAGCACCTGTCGGGCTCAGGCGATAGCGCGGGCGGTGCCGGGAGCGGGGAGGGGGCCACTCCATGCAGGAAATGCTGCCGCAGGATCTAAGCAAGCGGAAACGGTGCCGCACCACCTGGAAATGCTGCCGCAACTCCCGGAATGGCTGCCGCAACGACGGGAAACGCTGCCGCAAAGTCGGGCCACAAGGTACTGAAAACCTGGACAAATTCAACCATAGACACTTAAAGACTGAATCTGACTCTTAGAGTCCTCAGGTTCCGCTTTTGACCCGCTGGCGTTGACACCATCGCCCCTGGGGGCGCATGAAAATAGGTACTTGGAACGATGTGAGAGGCCAACCGCAGGGTGAACTTGCGGCACCAATTCCCGGTCGTGCGGCACCGTTTCCATCTAAGGTATTTTGTTCAGGAAACGCTGCCGCAGCAACAACTGAAATCCAGTCCTGCCTGGCCTTGGAGGCACTAGCGAAGCGAGGGAGAGCGGAGTTTCTGCGGCAGCGTTTCCGCTGCCTCAACTTCCATAGCCGCCAGGAGAGCTGAATTATCCCCATTACCCACGTTATCCACAGACTGGCTCGCTCCGAGATTGGCTTGTGTCGCTCGGGCAGCCAGATCGATCGCACGCGGAAGAGCATGGACGTAGTGATAACGCTGTAGCTTCACCCTTCCTCGTCCGATGACCTCGATGCGCCAGGAGACGAAGCCCCCAGCCGCGGTGATGTCGTCGAAGGCACGACGGCAGCCTTCACGGAAATTGGACCGCTCTCGAGGAGTCATAGCCATCGGATCGCGGCCAATGAGTTCGCCGAGAACGGTCTCATCGACCCAAGTGTGCTCAGGCTGACCGTCAATGTACGGCCAAAAAGACTTCGCGTAATCGCTCTGAAGGCTGAAATAGACGACGCTGTTAAGGCTGACCAAGCGCTTCTGCTCGAAAGCCCATCGAAGCCATTCGCCGTATCTGATAGTGATCTTCGAATCCAGGCGCGCGCCGTCCCAGTTGATACGGCCTAAAAAGTTATCGCTGAAACCTGCGCCCCGCAGTTTGTTGGTGGTCACGTACTGCTGATAGTCAGAGTACGAGCCGGTGAAGACGCGCAAATTGACGGATCGAAGCTCCTCGAAGTTCTTCAAAACCGTAAGCATGTTGTTGGCATGCTCAGACAGGTTCATCAGCTGGAGAACCTGACGCCAAGTTCCATGGGCCTCAATGATGGTATCGACCTGAGGAATACCGGGAAGGTTCGGCATGTCATCGGCTTCTCGCGCCAACTTGATCTTGCGGGAGGGAAGACGGAAGATTGCGTACAGCGCGTCACGATGTTGACTCCCCAGTTCTCGTCCGGTGACCTCGATCACAGACCGGGCAGTGACGACGTAGACGCGCCTAAAGTTGGCATCCTCGATCAGTCCGAATTGGCGAGGGGCGAAGGCGCTGGTCCGGGTCAACTCGGCAGGAATGACAACGGGTTGCTTGCGGCCTCGGCGGTTGTTCTGGGAGCGCAAGAGGCGTTCGAGCCGCTTGCGCTCCACAGGCGTGATACCTGGTTTGTTCAGTGCTCGCTGGAGCTCGGTCACATCCATTGCGGCTCCCCCGACAGTGCTGAACGAGAGAAGTCCCGGAATCGCTGCCGCAGCAAGCCTAAATAGGCGTTCGTGCGGCAGCGATTCCGGTCTTTCTTCTGGGTCGGCCAAAAAACTCAACAGACACTTGGGGCAGGAGAGATGCGGCAGGGGCATTTCGGCGGAAATGCTGCCGTAGCGCGAGCAGGCCTTTGATATCCATTGGTGATCTTGAGCGAAGCCGTCCCATTTAGGCGGAATTGGTGCCGCAACAACGGTCTGGGTGGACATTTCTCGGGGTGCCGGGCCCCGGCCAGCGGCCCCCGAATCGGCGCAGAACAACTTCTTCCACACATGGTGCGGCACCAATTCCTGCTCACGAGGGATCGACGGGGTACGGGATGACGACCGGGGAATCCGTGCCGCAGCAACGCGTAAGATGAGACTACACTCGCTTGGGGCCGATGCCGGTGACCTCGCGCAGCCGCCCGGGCTCCGCCTCGATGAGGTTGAAGACCCTCTCCGCGGAGGCGCGGACGAGCTTCTTTGCGTACACGGGGCCGATGCCGCGGATCATGCCCGAGCCGAGATAGCGCTCAATGCCCGCGAGCGTCGTGGGCGGGCTCGCCTTGAGGAAGCCGGCGCGGAACTGCAGGCCATGGGTGCGGTCGTTGGTCCAGGTGCCCGAGAGCTGGACCCACTAGCTGGCGGCGTGCCCCACCACCGTGACTAGGTCCTTATGCCCGCGGGCCTTGACCCGCAGCACGCAGAAGCCGTTCTCGGCATTGTGGTAGGTGACCCGCTCCACCAGCCCAGCCAGAACCTCAGTGGGCGTGGTGGAGGCGCTTTGGACGGCCGACTGGCTCATGGCCTACCCGGCCGCCGGGGAGGGCAGAGGCCCCGGTGCGGATGCTGGCGACACGCCCGACGAGGACCTCAGGTAACTCATCCGACCTATGTGGATTGCAGCAACCCCTTGATCGAGGGGCGGAAGGTCAGCGTCGGGGCAAAGGGCATGGCTCGCCGCCCGGAGGATAAGCGCCAACGGGTGTGCTCGCCTTCCACTTGCGGCTGGACCTTTACGTTTGATGGCGCTGCTCCAGCAGGCGGAGGGCCCCACAGGAGCTGTAGTGTTCGGCAGCATTCGGTGGAACAGGTAATGGGACAGCCACGCGAGGCCTACGCGCGCCTCGCTAGAGGCCGTGTTGCCGCCCTTGATCAGGTCCCTCGCCTGATGTCGCTGCCCTGACTTCGCTCTACTCATTTTGGGATGAAATGGAGCACGCTTTGCGCCAGGTAACGATTTTCACGGGGCATGCGACTAACTCTCGGCACCGAGATGAGCATACCGTCACCCCGCCGACGATCAGCTAAGCGGTACGCCGATGAATCGACACAGTCCACGAACACAGGCCGTCCTGTTGGTGGCACCGGCAGCGGCACTGTTCCTGCTGTGCTTCGCCATTCCCTTCGCCACCATGATGACCATGAGCGTGCTGACGGCAAACCCGCTGGTCCGCCCAGACGCCCAGTTCACCGGCATGCATTACGAACGCCTCTCGGGCGACATCTACCATCTTTCCGTCCTCTGGCAGACGTTGCGCTTGGGACTCTGGACCACGCTGCTCTCTCTCTGTCGCCCACATGCACGCAGCGCTCGGGCGTGCCAACAAGCGCGATAGACTAGCGCAGATTCTCCAGCCAGCGGTAGCTCTCCTTCGTCTCGATCGGCGTGCGCGTGGGGCTGATGTGCTGCTTGAGCGCGAGCGATCCTTTGAATTTCGTTCGTGTCCAGAACTTCACCGCTGTCAGCCCGATGGATATTCCGGTGAGGGTGACGGCCATGCTCGAATGCATCAGCATCCCGCACAACGGCTGCACGCTGCGCCGCTGTGGCGGCGTGGATTAAGCGCTGGGAGCCTACCCGTAGGTGGCTCGCGCCGCTCGACCTTGTTCCACACAGCGGCCCGGACGCCCCTCGCGAGGCCGTACCACGCTGCCCCCTGCGGCACGATGCAGCCGCTGGCGAGCGACAACGACAACGCCAGGGAACTTTAGGGAGCCTCCCAGAGAGCCCTGCCGAGCTCCGCCACGGACCGGAACGCCTCGGCGAAGGCGGTCCGCTCGACGTAGACCATGCGTCCGAGGAATAGGGCATAGGAGGCGTGGCACTCCCCATCCCGTTCAAGGTGCTCGAGCGCCCGCATCGTCCAGCCTCGCGGATCACTCCGATAGCCGGGAAACCAGCTTGCGAACTGCTCCGCGTCCGAGTTGGCGATCCCGCGGGCAAGCCTGAGAACGGTCGCGCGGTCGACGTGCGGCAGCAGCCAGTGCAGGTCGTAGACGTGGCGGACAAGGAATGGGTCGTGGGCGTCGGGCTTGGTCCCCTCGAGGTCACCGGCGGTCCGGCGCGTCAGGGACACCAACTTCTCCGCCGCCGTCTCCTCGATAGACACGCACTCGAGTTCGGTGATCTCGGGGTCCTGCCGGGTCGCTTGGTTGACGAAGGACCGCATACTCCGCCTGACCGTCGGCAGCTTAGGTGGCGAGTAGGTCAGCTCGACGAGCAGGTGCGGTCGCAGCGGGCCGTCGACCTCATCCGGGGCGCGGTACCAGACCTCGAACGAAACGTTCTGGTTGTCGTTCTTCGCGGCCACCGTCGCCTCCCGGAACCCGGCCCTCAGGATGGCAGCGTGGACCGCCACCTTGATCTTGCTCAGCGCGGTCCGGAGGGCGTTCTTCGAGGCCGGGATCGGGTCGACCACGACCTTGAGATCAATGTCCTCAGACATGCGGCTGACGAGCCCGTGCGCCCGCGCGAGGCACGTTCCGCCCGCAAAACTAAGCGAGCGCCGGGAGGCATGGGCGCGGCCACGATTGCCGAGAGAATCTCGACAACCCGGAAGTCCTTCTCGACGACTTGCGACGAGGGAAGTTCCAGAGCGTCGATGACGTTATCGAGGAGCTCAGCCGTGAGCTCTCTCAAACTGCGCCTCCAAGTTTTTGTACTTGAGCTTCCGGGCGAAGCGACCGCGCACGGCATAGGCGGCATTGGCCTGGATCTGAGTGGTTCGGCCCGCGTTGTAGTCCCGAACGACCTGTGTCTCGCCCCAAGGAACCCGGAGCTTCCTGAGGGTCTGCCGGACGGCGCCGTCGAAGCCCCCCTTGGCCGCGAGCGCGGGCTGCCCCGTGAGGGGATTCGTCCGGAGCTTCGCGTAGACCCCGTAGCCGAGGCGCGTGACCGCTTTTTCGTCGACGAGCTTCCGGAGCACGCGCTTGACTTGGTCGTAGTCGCCGAGGTCTCCAAAGTCGCGCGGGACGAAGACGTCGGACTTCGACCGCTGGATGCGGGTCGAGACGCGAGCCATCAACGTCTTTGGCTTCCTCGCAGTCGTCAAGGCTACCTCCTTGCGACCACGCTTATAGCAAACAAGGAACGCCCTCGAGGACAAAAACAGGACACTCTAGGAACGCAAACATAGGACATCGTACGACCGTTTCCAGCCGTACGAGAGGGACCGGGACGAACTCGTGGAGTTCGGACCCGGGAGACGTCCTCAAGGACGTCCCCCGGGTCCGAGGACGGGGCTAAATCCAGACAGACGACGTCACTTAGAACGCGACCGCCCGGCGTACGGCGGCCTTGGCGAGTCGGTCGGCGAGGATGCTCCGCTGGCTCACAAGCGCGGCCGCGCCCCCACCCGAGCAGGGTGAGCAGGACGATGGAGGTTGGGCAGGCTTTATGGACGGCCTCCGGGCGGCTCGCCGCTTCTCATGACAGGAACGTGACATCCGTTGGCTCGAGGCAACGACTCCGTCCTCCCACCATGCAATTGGAGCGCGGCCATCATTGTCTCGTCGGCTCCCAAGTCAACTCTCGCAGGGCACCAGCCAGTGGTCATGGCCATTCGTGTAGTGACGAAAGGGCGCCAAGTAGGTCGTCCGCTCCGGTCCGGGCAGCCGGTTTAGCTGCTCCTGAACAGCATGGGCGAAGGCTTCCTCGTTCACCCACACCCCCATGATGTATGGGGCCGAAGACCTGCACCTCGGCATCAGGGTACGTCGCCAGGAAGCTGGGGATGCCAGTCTCCTCGCGATACGACGTCTCTTGGAGCCTCCAGGGACGGTGCTCGTTGGAGAACATCTGGCTGAAGCCCCAGAGGCCGTCCAGGCGACCCCTGTAGTCCCGCATGTCGTTCGTCGCCGCGTTCCGACGGCAGAAGCGGCACCTGCGCGTCCAGAGGACGATGGAATCCAGCAGGAGGACCACCTAGTGGGGCCGCCCGCAGTCCCTGTCTTTCACCCAGAACATCTCGGCATTGATGGCAGAGATTGACGCCGAAATGGCGTCGTCCCGCTCGTCGAGCCGACTTCGGCTGCTCACGTAGGCGTTGATGTCGTCGCGCTCGATCAACTGCGTCGTGGGAGGAGGCCGTGCTCCACGATGCTCGGCAGGTTCTGAGCCTGCGTGAAGTGCATGAGGCAGCCGATGCCGCGCCACTCGACCTCGTCCCTGATGAGGTTCCTGCGGCGCACGTCGCGTCCCACCTCAGTCAAGCATGAAGGCGATGCCGAGCGTCGCCATCCGTTGGGCCTGCGCCTCGGGAGGGGGCGCCCCCACTTGTAACGCACCCACGCTTTGCCTTGGGCGATGCAGTCCACCTCAGGCTCATGCAGGGCAGAAGTAATGGCGGGAGCGGGATGGCTCTAGCGGCTATCGAAGAACGATGCTGGATCAACCTCCCACTCCAGAAGCTGGCCGCGCCGTAAACTCCCAGCGCCGCGCAGAACCTCCAAGTTTGCGAGCCCGACCCGGGTAGGGCGGAGCCTCACCACAACGCCAGCTTCCGCTTCCCCCGCGCTGGTGGCTACGCCGATTTTGAAGATCTTGAGCGGCAGGTAGCGCGCTGCCCCTAGAAGCAGCACCCCCGCCAGGACCGCACCGGCTGCCCATCCCAGCGCCCGCCGCACACCCTGCGCGCGGGACGCGATGAAGGCACACATCGCGGCCACCACCACGGCCCCCACCATGGTCCACACAGGCCCGGCCGGCAGGCTGGCAAGCGAGGGCACCACCGACGCCAAGTGCAGCGGGCTCCATCCATGGTGGAAGGCGGCCACCGCCACTGGCAGCACCGCTCCGGCCGGTGCCAAGCCCCACGCAATCCAGGGCCTCACGCGGTCCAGGCGGTTCTCGCGTTCTAGTGCGGCGCGGTTCGCCTCGTTGTGCGCGCGCCGAGCCGCCTGCTCTCGCTCGATCTCCTCCTCTTCCTCCTGCGGTGGCGCGGCGGGGGTGGGGGGCCGGATCCGGGAGGCGTCAGCTGCCCTGACGATCGATGCGCGGATGTCAGCCCGGTGTTCAGGCGTCAGAGCCGCTCGGACCTCCTCGTGGTCCAAAGCCTCCAGCCTCCTCGCCACCGGCGCGGCAAGGATGCGGTCGCGCACCCGGGCGCTCTCGGCCGTCCAGACATCCCGGGCGTACTGGCGGGCCTCAGAGATGGCCGCATCATCGAAGGCCGGCGGCCGAGCCGGGGAGGGGCTCTTGCCTATCCCACTCCCTATCCTACTGGCTTTCACCCTTGCGCGCGAACGAGGCCGGCGGAGATGAGGATGCGCCGGATCCGCGGGCGCCACTCCGCCAGCCATTCGCCCACGTCCGCCACCGACCGAGCCGCCGCGCCAAGCCGGTAGCCATGCGGCTGGAGATCCTGCGGGCGAAGCGTGGCCAGCTCGTTCAGGGGCTTGCCCATGCCGAACATGACCGGCCAGGCCGGGGCAGCGCAGCGCGGCAGAATGATCCGCTCCACCTCGCCGGCACGGTCGCCGGCAGCCGCGCACAGGTTGTCCAGAGCCGAATGCGTGGCCGGCAGCGTGCCCTGATGCTCATTGACCACCAAGAAGAGCCGGGCGTTCGGCATCTCCTCCGCCGCCCGCCGCAAAGCCTCACGGGCAAGCCGCATGGCCTCGACCTCGTAGGTGGTGACGATCAGGACGCCCGTCCCGGTGCCATCGCCTAGTATCAGCCGGCCCGATCCGCTGTCCCACCAGTTCCAGAACAGCTTGGAGGCATTGGCACCCATATCGAGCAGCCGCACCGCCTCCATGAACTCCTCCATGATGGCGTCCCAGTACTCAGCCACCAAGTCTGGGTTCCGCCGGATGTCGCGCAGGCTGTCCTCCGACAGGGCGTGGAAGATCACCCGATCCTTGCCCAGGACGCGCTGCAGCCGCGGGTCGCTCTCGGCCTCGATAACCAGGTGGTCCACCCCGGCCGACGTTAGTTCCAGGCTCAGCCCGTGGATGATGATGGTCTTCCCGATGCCGCCCTTGTCGTTGATCACGATGAATCGCTGGATGGCGAGCGCGGCCGAAGGCGCGCCCTTTCCAGTAACTTTCGTCTTCTCAGCCATGCCTGGCTGGCTCATTTCGGTTGTTCCTTGTTGGTAAGGTCGAAGGGGTTCCATTCCCGATCACTGGCTGCACGTTCCCGGCGCTGGCTGGCTTCGGCCTGGCGGCGGTCCAGCTCGGCATAGGGGTCCGCATTCCTGGCGCTCTCAGGGACGGGGAGGACGGACGGCAAAGACGCGACGTTTGCGTTTGTCTCCACCACCGATATGGGCTCTGCGGGCGGAACGGCGCGGCGGGAGCGAGGGGTGGCCGCCTCTCCAGCCTGCGACTCTGGCCGCCGCTTCCGACGCTCTCCCCGGGCATACCTCTCCGCATGGTAGAGGGCTCTCACCTCGTCGGAAGTTAGCGGCTCACCGTCTGCAGCCTTGATCCCGTCGATAGCCATCAGAGCGGCGATCTGCTGCCAGGCGACCCCGCGCTTCCGGGCCGCCGTCAGGTCCTCAAACGTAGCCTGGATGCGGACACGGGCAGCGGACGGTTCCTGCCGCTTGCCTGCTGGCTCCACCTCCGCCAGCCTTGCCCGAAACGCATCCTCCGCCATCGGTCTGCACCAAGGTCCCACACTAAGAACACCTAACAGAACCGCTTGATTTGGCCGAGGCAGACCAGGGCGCAGGCGAGCGTCGTGAACGCCAGGTGGATGTCGGCGCGGCGCTCATAGCGGATGGTCAGGCGGCGGTAGCGGGCGAGCCAGGCGAAGGTGCGCTCGACAACCCAGCGGTGTCGTCCGAGGTGGGTGCTGCTCTCGATGCCTCGCCTTGCGATGCGCGGGGTGATGCCGCGGGCACGGCACTCACGACGGCAGCGGCGATGGTCGTAGGCCTTGTCGGCGTGAAGCTTGCCCGGCCTGCGCCGGGGACGGCCCCGGTGCCCGGTCCG
>NZ_JONP01000061.1 GCF_000711725.1 Roseomonas aerilata DSM 19363
CTTCCAGCTGAACAACCTGACGCGGGGCACCACCTTCGCGACGGGCGTGGCCGATAACGGCATCTACTACGCCAACTACTCGACCGACTTCTCCAGCTTCGGCGTCGGTCCCCTCTCGGCGGCCGCGTCGGCGGCGATCGCCCAGCTCCCGAACAACGTCACCTATGTCGGCTTCGAGGACATGCGGGACGGCGACTACGACTACAACGACCTCATCTTCGCCTTCTCCCCTGTCGTGGCGACGCCCGCCCCGGTGCCGGAGCCGGCGAGCCTGGCGCTCTTCGGAATGGGCCTGCTCGGCCTCGGGCTGATCCGCCGCCAGCGCGGCTGAGGCTCGCCTGCCCGGCTTGCCGGGCAGTCCTGAGAAGCAAAGCGACGAGCGGGGGCTCGGGCATCAGCCCGGGCCCCCGCATCGTTTCAGGGCCCGGTCAGTGCCGCGCCTTCTCCCAGGCGTCCAGGCCGCGCTTGAGCATCCAGAAGCCGAAGCCGAGGCCGAAGGCCATCAGCGCCGCGCCGAAGATTGCGAAGCCCGCATCGGTCGCGCGCGACGCGGCGGCGACGCCGAGAAGCGCCAGCGCGGCCGAGAGGATCATGAACAGCGCGTGGCTGGTGCTAAAGCCGGTGGCGGGCATCAGGAATTCTCCTTCGGGTCATCGAAGAGGATGCGGCTGGCCGCTCCCTCGGGGTCGTCGTACTGCCCGTTCCCCAGCGTCCAGCCGAAGAAGAGCAGGGCCAGCATCCCGAGGCCGAGGGCCAGCGGCACGAGAAGGGCAAGCGCGTTCATTCCGAAGCCTCCCGCCCCACGCGGAGCGCGTTGAGGATCACCGCGAGCGATGACGAGGCCATCACCAGCGACGCGATCAGCGGCGTGACGAAGCCGAGCACGGCCATCGGCACCGCGACGACGTTGTAGGAGAGGCTGAAGGCGATGTTCCCCCGCGCCGCCCGCTGCGCCCGCCGCGCCGTCCTCACCGCCGCCGGCAGGGCCGAGAGCCCCTCCGCCCGCAGCACGAGGTCAGCGGCCGCCTGGGCAAGGTCCGTCCCGCCCGCGGGCGTCGCCGAGGCATTGGCGAGGGCGAGAGCGGCCGCGTCGTTGATTCCGTCGCCAAGCATCAGCGGGCGCCGGCCGGCGGCGCGCAGCGCCTCGATCCGCGCGGCCTTGTCGGTGGGCGTCGCCGCCGCGCGCCACTCGGTGATGCCGAGAGAGGCCGCGGCCCGCGCCACGGCCGCCGGCGCATCGCCCGAGAGAAGCTCCACCTCAAGCCCCAGATCCCGCAGCGCGGCCACGGCCTCGGCCGCGTCGGGGCGGAGGGGATCGGCAAAGCGGAAGGCGACGGGCGCGGCCTGCGGGCCCGCGCGGTACCAGAGGGTGGGGCCCTCCTCCCCGACCTCGGGGGCCCCGCAGAAGAGCGCGCTGCCGAGCCGCTCCTCGCCGTGCAGCAGCCCGGCGCCGGCGATCTCCTCCACCGCTCCGGCCGCGCGGACGGACGTGGGGCAGGCGGCGACGAGTGCGCGGGAGAGCGGGTGGCGGCTGCTGGCGGCGAGCGCCGCGGCAGCCTCCAGCGCGCCTTCGGGACGGTCGGCGTCGGGCAGCAGCTCCGGCCGGCCGGTGGTGAGGGTGCCGGTCTTGTCGAGCACGGCCACGTCACAGGCCGCCAGCCGCTCCAGCGCCGTCGGCGAGCCCGTCAGCACCCCCCGGCGGAACAGCGCGCCGACGGCGACCACCTGCACGGCGGGCACGGCGATCGCGAGGCCGCAAGGGCAGGTCACGATGAGCGAGGCAACGGCCGGCACGAGCGCCGCCTGCCAGGAGACGCCCATCCCCAGCCACCAGCCGAGGAAGGTCGCGGCCGCCACGACGTGGACGACGGGCACGTAGAGCCGCGCCGCGCGGTCGGCGATGGAGACGTAGCGGCCCCTCGCCTGCTCGGCCCGCTCCAGCAGGCGCGCGACGGCGGCGAGCGACCCCTCGGCCGCCCCGGCGGTCACGCGCTGCACGAGCGCGGCGCCGAGGTTCACGGCGCCGGCCGGCAGCGCGGCACCGGCGGCGAAGCGGCGGGGAAGGCTCTCGCCGGAGATGGCGGCGGTGTCGAGCAAGGCCTCGCCCTCCTCCAGCACGCCGTCCAGTGACAGGCGCTCGCCCGGGGCGACGAGCAGGCGGTCGCCGGGGCGCACGGCCTCGGCGCCCAGGCGATGCGCGGTGCCGTCCGCTTCCAGGCGGGTCACCTCGGCGGATTGCAGGGCCAGCAGTTCGGCGCAGGCCTGGCGGGCGCGGCGGCGGGCGGCGCGGTCGAGAACGCGGCCGCCGAGCAGCAGGGCCAGCAGCGCCGTCGCCCCGTCGAACCAGGTATAGGGGCCGTTGCGGACGGCCTCGGAAAGGCTCATCGCGGTGGTGGCGAGCACGCCGAGCGAGACCGCGAGGTCCATGTTCACCCGACCCGCGCGCATCGCGCCGATGGCGGAGCGGTAAAAGGGCATGCCGGCCACGAGCACCACGGGCAGCGCGATCAGCGCCGCCAGCCAGTGCATCAGCCCGCGCGTGCCCTCCCCCATGTCGCTGCCGACCCAAACGGCGACGGAGAGCATCATTACGTTGGAGGCGCCGAAGGCGGCGATGCCGAGCGCCCGCAGCAGCGCCTTCCCTTCCTCATCCTCGGTCGCGCGGAGGCAGGCGGCGGACCAGGGGGCTACCTGGAAGCCGAGACGCGCCACGAGGGAGGCGAGCGCTTCGGCGCGATCGGCCGGGCCGCGCCAGGTGACGGTGAGGCGGCGCGTCGCGAGGCTCGCGCGGGCGCGCAGCACGTCGGGATCGGCCGCGAGCGCCTGCTCGACCAGCCAGACGCAGGCGCCGCAGGTCAGGCCCGCCACCATCAGGTCGAGGCTGTGCTCCGCCCCGCCGCGCGACGGGATCGCGCGGGTGGCGAAGTCCACGGGCGGCAGCGCGGTGGGGCGAATGCCGCCGGAGGCGGCCTCCCGCTTGTGGTAGAAGGCGCCGAGGCCGAGGCCGGAGATGAGGGCCGCCGCCCCCTCGCAACCGGTGCAGCAGAAGCGCCCCGCGCCCGGCGGAACCGGCGCGCCGCAATGCGCGCAGGCCGCGGCGCTCAGGCGCGGTTCGGCGGCGTCGAGGCGGGCCGGAAGGGCGGTCATTGGATGACAAGCCTCTCGCGCCGCTCCAGGCGGTCGGCGCCACGCGTGACGGTCAGCACGGCTTCCCAGGCGCCGGGCACCGGCACCTCGGCCGCGGCACGCCAGGTGCCGGGAGCGGAGGGCTGAAAGGTGAGCGGGAGAGCGGTGCGGTCGAGCGGCCGCCGGAGGGTGCCGGTGACGGCGGCATCGGCCGGCAGCGGCGAGCCGTCCGGTAGGCGCAGCGTGACGACGACCGCGCCCTCGGCCCGGGCGACCTCCGCCTTCCAGCCGAGCGCCTTCTGCCGCGCCGCCTCCTCGAGCACCGCCCCATAGCCGAGCCCGCGGTCATAGGCGCCCGTGGTCGTCGTGCCCGTGAAGGTGCCGATAGCGGCCGTGATGAGCACGGCGTTGACGCCGATCACCACCAGGAAGCCGGCAACGAAGACCCAGGGGATCCAGCGCTCGCGCTGGCCAAGACGTGCGGGGGCGCGTGCAGCAATGGCGTTCATGTGCGGGGCCTCAGGAAGACGGTGCCGACCGCCGCGCGCTCGGCGTCCGTGCCGGGCTGGAGGAGGCGGATGCGGATGGGGGTGCTCTCCTCCTCCGGCCGGCACTGCGGCGCGGTCGTGATGAAGAGGCGGGCCTCGGCGACGCCGTCCGCGCGGGTCTCGACCGTCGGGCGGCCGGCAGCATCGGGCTCGCCGCCGTTCAGCACGCCCCAGGAGGCGCCGCCGGGCAGGCCGTCCACCCCGATCGCGAGCCGCTCCGTGCTGGCGCGGCGGTCGGAGATCTTCAGGGTGTAGCTGTTCCGCACGCTGCCATCGGCCAGGCGGACGAAGAGCGGGGAGCGGTCGCGCAGCGCCTCGAGGCCGACATCCGTGCGCCCGGCGAAGGCGCCGATCATCACCGCGCCGATGACGCTCATGGCGGCGGCGTAGAACCAGGTGCGCGGGCGCAGCAGGCGCGCGGGGCAGCGCGCGGCCATGCCGGGCGCGCAGCGTGCGGGGCCGGGCGGGATGGCGGCGGTCGCGGCAGCGGCGGCGGCGAGGTTGCCGACCGTCTCGAAGGCGATCAGCCCCGTCGGCCGGCCAACCTTCGTCATCATGCTGTCGCAGGCGTCGATGCAGAGGCCGCAGTTGATGCAGCCGAGTTGCAGGCCCTCGCGGATGTCGACGCCGGTGGGGCAGACGTTCACGCAGGCGCGGCAATCGATGCAGTCGCCGGCCGAGGCGTCGCGCGCCTTGCCGCGCGGCTCGCCCCGCCAGTCGCGGTAGGAGACGGCGAGGCTGTCGTCGTCGAGCATCGCGGACTGGAAGCGCGGCCAGGGGCACATATAGGTGCAGACCTGTTCCCGCGCCCAGCCCGCCAGGAGATAGGTGGATAGGGTGAGCAGCCCCGCGAAGCCGAGAATGGCGGGCGAGGCGTCGAAGTGCAGCAGGTCGCGCATCAGGGTCGGCGCGTCGGTGAAGTACATCACCCAGGCGCCGCCGGTCGCGGCCGCGATCGCCACCCAGGCGGCGTGCTTGCCGACCTTCAGGCCCCAGTCGGCGGCGCTCCAGCGCGGCTTCGCGTCGCGGCGCATGCGCGCGTTGCGGTCGCCCTCGATCCAGCGCTCGACGAGCATGTAGAGGTCGGTCCAGACCGTCTGCGGGCAGGCGAAGCCGCACCAGACGCGGCCGAACAGGGAGGTGGCCGCGAAGATCCCGAGCGCGCCGAGCAGCAGCAGGCCCGTGAGGTAATAGACCTCCTGCGGCCAGACCTCGATCGGGAAGAAGAAGAGCCGGCCCTTGTCCAGGTCCACGAGCACGGCCTGGTCCGGCTGGCCGGGGCCGCGGTCCCAGCGCATCCAGGGCAGGAGGTAGTAGAGCCCGAGGCAGAAGCCGAGCACGGCCCACTTCGCCTGACGGACGGCTCCCTTCACCGCCTGCGGGTAGACCCGCACGCGATCGGCGTAGAGGGGCTGGTCCCGGTCGTCGGGCGAAAAGGCCGCGGGCTTCTGCATCTTGCTCATTGGGCCGCGGGCTCCGTGCCGCCCAGGCTCTGCACGTAGACGGTCAGCATACGGATGGTGGCGGGGTCCAGCCGGCGCTCCCAGGCGGGCATCGCACCGCCGCGGCCGTAGGAGACGATGCGCAAGATCGTCGCCTTGTCACCGCCATAGAGCCAGACCTGGTCGCTGAGCCGCGGCGCGCCCATCTCGCGGTTGCCCTCGCCGCGCTCGCCGTGGCAGCTCGCGCAGTTCTCGGCGAAGACCGCGGCGCCGCGGCCGGCGGCGGCCTTGTCGGTCGCGCGGTCCGTCAGCGAGAGCACGTGCTCGGCCACGTCGTTCGCCTGGGCCGAGGTCAGCAGCCCGTCCGCCACGAAGCGCGGCATCATGGAGGTGCGGGTCTCCTCGTCGTCCGGCGCGCGGATGCCGTGGCGGATGGTCCTCTCCACCGCCGCGAGGCTGCCGCCCCAGAGCCACTCGTCGTCGGCCAGGTTGGGGAAGCCGGGGTTCCCCTGCCCGCCCGCGCCGTGGCAGCCCGCGCAGGTATTGGCGAAGGCGACGCGCCCGCCGGCGACGGCGTAGCCGCGCAGGTCCGCGTCGGCCAGGATCTCGTCCGGGCTGGCGGCGCGCAGGCGGGCCAGCATCGGCTCGGCCGCGGTGGCCTGCGCCGCGCGGTCCGCATCCGCCGCCCCGCGCGCCGTGTACCCGAGCAGCCCCGTGCCGGTGAAGGGCAGCGCGGGATAGAGCACCACCCAGAGCGCCGCGAAGGCGATACAGGCGTAGAAGGTGTAGAGCCACCAGCGCGGCAGCGGCGTGTTCAGCTCGCGGATGCCGTCCCACTCGTGGCCGGTGGTGGTGGTGCCCGTGTGCTCGTCCCGATGGGGAGTAGCGTGCGGCGCGGCGTGCAGGGCGTCGTGCATGGCATCAGGCATGGCGTGCGCTCCTACTCGGCTTCGCGCAGCGGGATGAGCCGCGCGCGCTCGAACTTCTCCCGCCGGGCTGGGCGCATGGCCCAGAAGACGATCCCGGTGAAGAGGGCGAAGAACCAAACGATCCAGGTGGTCAGCAGCAGGCTGTGGATCTGCTCGATGGTCATGACGGATCCCTCCTTACTGCTGCCGCAGCCGCTCGGGCGTGACCTCGCTGAAATCCACGAGGGTGCCGAGCATCTGCAGGTAGGCGACGAGCGCGTCCATCTCCGTGATCGCCTTCGCGTCGCCGTCCGGATCCATCTGCCGCGCGCGGCCGTAGCGGGCGGCGAAGGCGCTGGCGTCCTCCGCCGGCCGCGCCTGCGCCTCGAGGTCGGCGCGGGCATTCGCGACCATCTCGTCCGTGTAGGGCACGCCCGCCATGCGGAGAGTCGCCAACCGCTGGCCGATGTCGCCGTAGTTCAGCGGGCGATCGAGGAAGGCGTAGGCCGGCATGATGCTCTCGGGCACCACGTGGCGTGGGTTACGAAGGTGCAGCACGTGCCAGTCGTCGGAGTAACGGCCACCGACGCGGGCGAGGTCGGGCCCGGTGCGCTTGCTGCCCCACTGGAACGGGTGGTCGAACATGCTCTCGGCCGCGAGGGAGTAGTGGCCGTAGCGCTCCCGCTCGTCGCGGAAGGGGCGGACCATCTGGCTGTGGCAGGTGTAGCAGCCCTCGCGCACGTAGATGTCGCGCCCCGCCTGCTCCAGCGGCGTGTAGGGGCGGATGCCGCCCACGCGCTCAATGGTGCTCTCGACGGCAAAGAGCGGGATGACCTGCACGAGACCGCCGATCGAGACGGTGATGAGCGTCAGCACGCCGAGCAGGATGAGGTTCCGCTCGATATGGCCGTGGTTGAACTTGATGCCGAACATGACGGGTGCTTTCCCTCAGGCGGCGGCGGGCAGGGCGTTGACGGTGCGGTCGGCCACGGCCTCCGCCACCGGCATGCGCACCGTGCGCCACAGGTTGTAGGCCATGAGCAGGGCGCCGGTGAGATAGAGGACACCGCCCAGGGCACGGATGACGTAGTAGGGGTGCAGCGCCGCGACGGTCTCGACGAAGGCGTACTGCAGAAAGCCGAGGTGGTCGTAGGCGCGCCACATGAGGCCCTGCATGATACCCGAGACCCACATCGAGGTGATGTAGAGAAGGATGCCGAGCGTCGCGATCCAGAAGTGCCAGCTCGCCATGCGCGTGGACCAGAGCTGGGTGCGCCCCCAGAGGCGCGGCACGAGCCAGTAGAGCACGCCGAAGGTGATGAAGCCGTTCCAGCCCAGCGCGCCGGAGTGGACGTGGCCGATGGTCCAGTCGGTGTAGTGCGAGAGCGAGTTCACGGCACGGATGCTCATCACCGGCCCCTCGAAGGTCGCGATGCCGTAGAAGCCGAGGGAGGCGACGGAGAAGCGCAGGCCCGGGTCGGTGCGCAACTTGTCCCAGGCGCCCGAGAGGGTCATCAGCCCGTTGATCATGCCGCCCCAGGAGGGCATCCACAGCATGATGCTGAACACCATGCCCAGCGTCTGCGCCCAGTCGGGCAGCGCCGTGTGGTGCAGGTGGTGCGGGCCGGCCCAGATGTAGAGGAAGGTCAGCGCCCAGAAGTGCACGATGGACAGGCGGTAGGAGTAGACCGGCCGCTCGGCCTGCTTGGGCACGAAGTAGTACATCATCCCGAGGAAGCCGGCGGTCAGGAAGAAGCCCACCGCGTTGTGGCCGTACCACCACTGGATCATCGCGTCCTGCACGCCCGAGGCCGCACCGTAGGACTTCGCGCCAAAAAGGCTGACGGGGATGGACACGTTGTTGCCGAGGTGCAGCACCGCGACGGTGATGATGAAGGCGAGGAAGAACCAGTTGGCGACGTAGATATGCGGCTCCTCGCGCCGCAGGATCGTGCCGCCGTAGACGACGAGGTAGGAAACCCAGAGCACCGTCAGCCAGAGGTCGGCGTACCATTCGGGCTCGGCGTATTCCTTGCCTTGGGTGATGCCCAGCAGGTAGCCCGTGGCCGCGATGGCGATGAAGAACTGATAGCCCCAGAAGAGGAACCAGGCCGTCTCCTCGCCGCCGAAGAGCCGCGCGCGGCAGGTGCGCTGCACGACGTAGAGGCTGGTGAGGAAGAGCGCGTTGCCGCCGAAGGCGAAGATCACGGCCGAGGTGTGCAGCGGGCGCACGCGGCCGAAGCTCGTGTACTCGAGTCCGAAGTTCAGCGCGGGATAGGCGAGTTGAGCGGCGATCAGCACGCCCACCAGGAAGCCCGCGATCCCCCAGAAGATGGTGGCGATGGCAAAGGCCCGCAGCGGCGCCTCGACATAATCGGGCTGCGCGCGGGGCCTGGTCACGGCGCCGGAATAGAGCAGGGTTTGAGTGGTCAGACCCTCTGGCATGGGGGGCTCCTCTTGATGGGGCCCTCGTCCCACGGGTCGGGTTGCGGAACCTTGATTCAGATCAAACGAAACCTGCGGCTCGCGCCGCGAGGACCGCCAGGACACAGGCGTTGACGAGGAGCACCACGGCGGAGGCGGTGCGCAGCGCGGGACCGAAGCGCCGCCCGAAGAAGCGCCCGAGCAGCGCGACCCCGATGAGGGCGGGCACGGTGCCGAGAACGAAGGCGAGCATGGCCAGGGCCCCTGCGGCGGCGCTCCCGGCCGCCATGGCGGCGGCCAGCGCCCCGTAGAGCAGGCCACAGGGAATGGCCGACAGCATGAGCCCGAGAAGGAAGCCCCGCCGCATCCCCGGCGGCCCGCCGAGCAGGCCCTCGAGGCCCGCCCTCGGCAGGCGGAAGGGCAGAGCCGGCAGGTGCGACCGGAAGCGGGCGAGGACCGGCAACCGCGCCGCCGCCTGTCCCAGCATGACGATCGCCGCCGCCAGCAGGGGGATGGCCAGCAGCCCGCGCCAGGCGAGAAGGGAGACCAGCCCGGCGGCGCCGCCCGAGACCGCGCCCAGTCCCGCGTAACCAACAGCCCTGCCCGCGTGATAGGGCAGGAGTGCCGCTCCGGCGAGCCGGGCCAGCCGGCCATCGCCGGAACCCTCGGCAGCCTGCGCGATGACGAAGGGCCCGCACATCCCCGCGCAGTGGGTGACGCTGCCCGCCAGCCCGGCCAGCAGCATCGCGCCCATCAGGGCCACCATGTCGTGCGGGGCAAGGGCGGTCAGCCCATGAAGGCAGTCGGCGAGCATGCGCGCCCATGACATGGGGCGGGGAGCCCGGCCTTGATCCAGCGCAAGGACCGCGCCCGCCGGGGGCGGTGAAACCTGCGCTGTCTGGCGGAACGATTATCGTTCGATCTTGACCCTCACGATTTCGTGAGTATGTTTTCCCCACCGCCCAGCCACCGGCCAGATCGGCGCCGGACGCATCGGGGGCGGTGCTTCCATAAGGATTTCCGGCCGTGCCCCGCCCCAGCCCCTTTCGGCTGCTTACCCTTCACTATGCGCTTTTCCAGCTCTCCGTCGCGCTCGCGGGGGGGTTCGTCGGCGCCTACCTCATGAAGCTCGGCTTCAGCCTGCCGGTCGCCCTGCTGGCCTATGCCGCCCTGCTGACGGCGCGTTTCGGGCTTCGCCTGATCTCGCTCGAGGTGGTGCGGCGCCTCGGCTACCGGCGCGCCATGATGGCAGGCGCCGCGCTTTGCGCCGCAGGCTTCCTGCCCCTGATGGGCGCGGATCAGCCGATCTGGCTCGCAGCCTGGCTGCTGCTCGCCTCTATCGCCGAGTCCCTTTACTGGCCGCTCTACCACGCGGCGGCGGCGGTCGTGAGCGGCGGCGCCCAGCGGGGTCGGGAGATCGGCCTCCGCACAGCGCTCGGCTCGCTCATCGGCATCGTCGGGCCGATCGCGGGCGGCCTGATGATGGAGCACCTCGGCCCGGCGGTGGATTTCGGCATCGCGGGCGGCCTCACCCTGCTCTCCGTCCTGCCGCTCCTGCGCATGGGTCAGATCCCTGCCGGGCCGGTACCCGGGATGCGGGACTCGATGCGCGGGATCGACGTCAGGGGAATCGCGGCCTTCGCGGCGGATGGCTGGATGTCCTCCGGCCTGACGCTCGCCTGGCCGATGGTGCTCTTCACCTCGCTCGGCTCGCATTACGAGGCCTTCGGCATGGCCAATGCGGCGGCCGGGCTGGTGGGCGCGGTGGCCGGCATCGCCTGCGGCCGCGGGATCGACCGTGGGCAGCGCGAGCGCTACCTCGTCCTCGTCTGCGCGGCGCTGACCCTCGGCTTCGCCCTTCGCGCCCTCGCCGGCTGGTCCCCGGCCGCGGCGGCCATCGCCAACGCGAGCGGCGCGGCCGTCGCCGGCCTCTACGTGCCCGTGCTGATGAGCGTGATCTACGACCGGGCGAAGGACTCGGGGGCCGCCTACCGCTTCCACTTCGCGGCCGAGGCGGGCTGGGACATGGGCGCGACGATCGGCTGCATGCTGGCGGCGCTGGTCGCCTGGGCGACCGCCGTGCCCTCGCTCGCGGTGCTGCCGGGGGCGCTTGGGGTGCTCGCGATCTACCACTTCGTCCGCGGCCAGGCGCCGGCGGCGGCGCCCCTCGGGGTTCCGGCCGGGGCGTGACGGCCGGGGAAGCTATTCCCCCGGCCACTTCGCTACCTCAGTGAATGACCGGCAGCTTCTCGAAGGTGTGGAAGGGCGGTGGCGAGGAGACCTGCCATTCGAGGGTTGTCGCCCCCTCCCCCCAGGGATTGGCCGCGGCCCGTTGGCCCCGGAGCAGCGTCTGCGCCACCAGCACGAGGAAGATCAGGAAGGACAGGCCAGTGATATAGGAGCCGACCGTCGCCACGTAGTGCCAGTACTGGAAGGCGTCCGGATAGTCCGGGTAGCGCCGCGGCATGCCCTGCGCGCCCAGGAAATGCATCGGGAAAAAGGTCAGGTTCACGCCGATGAAGAAGGTCCAGAAATGGATCTGGCCCAGGAACTCGGGATACTGGTGGCCGCTCATCTTGCCGATCCAGTAGTAGAAGCCGGCGAAGATCGCGAAGCCTGCTGCGATGCCCATGACATAGTGGAAATGGGCGACGATGTAGTAGGTGTTGTGGAGGATCACGTCCACGCCGGGATTGGCGATCTTCACCCCCGTGACGCCGCCGACAGTAAAGACGAAGATGAAGCCGACCGCGAAGAGCATCGGCGTCTTGAACTGGATCGACCCGCCCCACATGGTCGCGATCCAGGAGAAGATCTTGATGCCCGTGGGCACCGCGATGATCATCGTGGCCGCCGAGAAATAGGCCCGCGTGTCCACCGAGATGCCGGAGGTAAACATGTGGTGCGCCCAGACCACGAAGCCCACCACCCCGATCGCCACCAGCGCGTAGACCATGCCGAGATAACCGAAGAGCGTCTTGCGGCTGAAGGTCGAGACCACGTGGCTGATGATGCCGAAGGCCGGCAGGATGACGATGTAGACCTCTGGATGGCCGAAGAACCAGAAGAGGTGCTGGAACAGCACGGGGTCGCCGCCGCCTTCCGGCTTGAAGAAGGAGGTGCCGAAGTTGCGGTCGGTGATCTGCATGGTGATCGCGCCGGCCAGCACCGGCAGCGCGAGCAGCAGCAGGAAAGCCGTGACCAGCTGCGCCCAGACGAAGAGCGGCATCTTGTGCAGCGTCATGCCGGGGGCGCGCATATTGAAGATGGTGGCGATGAAGTTCATCGCGCTGAGCAGCGAACTGATGCCCGAGAGGTGCAGGGCGAAGAGCTGCATGTCCATCGCCGGACCGGAATGATAGGTGTCGTCCGCCAGCGGCGGATAGAGCGTCCACCCCGCGCCCGCGCCCTGGCCGACGAACAGGCTGCCGTAGAGCAGCGCGACCGCCGGAATCACCAGCCAGAACGAGATGTTGTTCAGCCGCGGGAAGGCCATGTCGGGCGCCCCGATCAGGATGGGCACGAACCAGTTCCCGAAGCCGCCGATCAGAACCGGCATGACCACGAAGAAGATCATCGTCAGCCCGTGGACCGACACCGTCGTGTTCCAGCTCTGCCCGCCCGAGAAGACCTGCAGCCCGGGCTCGGACAGCTCCGTCCGCATGAGGATGGAGACCGCGATGGCGACGGTGGCCGAGAGGAGGGCGAAGATGAAGTAGAGCGTTCCGATATCCTTGTGGTTCGTGGAGAAGAACCATCGGGCGATGAAGCCGGGCGGCCCGTGGTCATGCGCGTGATCGAGCGCGCCATGCCCGTGGGCCCCGGCAGCCGCCGCGCCCTGCGTCGTGATCGCCATACGTTCAGCCCTGCCCTGCGATAGCACCTGGCCGGGCGCTCCCGGTCCGGGGCACGCCCTGGCGCACCCCTCGGGCGAAGCTGGGGGAGGGCTGCCGAGCACGCGCTAACCTAGTTGAACGCCCCTCCCGCGTTCTCACGCCGCGGCTTCGGGAAAATAGGCATTCGGCATTTTATCTCGTGAAATCGTGAAGATGATGAAGCGACGGATTAACGCGCTTAAGCGTCGACGCGCCGCTGCTGCGAGAAGACAAGGCAAGGCTCATGGAGGATCCTCGCATGATTCGTGAAACACCCGGCCGCTCGCGCGGCATGCCACGCGCGGCCACCCGCCGCACCACGCGGACGGACCGCCCGCAGGGGGCACATTCTCGGCCCTGCGGAGGCCGGTGCTACTGATGATGCTGCCAGAGATCTGGGGCGGCATCGAATGCACCGTCCTGCGCGTGAACGGCCAATGGCGCGACCAGCTCCGTGAGACGGGGCATCACCACCGGGAGACGGACCTGGACCTGGTCGCCTCCCTCGGCGTCCGGCGCCTGCGCTACCCCGTGCTCTGGGAGCGGGTGGCGCCGGAAAGCCTGTCGGATTGCGACTGGTCCTGGTCGGATGCCCGGCTGGCGCGGCTGCAATCCCTGGGGATCGCGCCCATCGCGGGGCTCATCCACCACGGTTCCGGCCCCGCCTATACCGACCTGCTCGATCCCGGGTTCCCCGAGAAGCTGGCGGCTTATGCCGCGCTGGCCGCGGCCCGGTACCCCTGGGTCATGGACTGGACGCCGGTGAACGAGCCGCTGACCACGGCCCGCTTCTCCGCCCTCTACGCCCACTGGCACCCGCATGGGAGCGACGAGCGCAGCTTCCTCACCGCGCTCATGAACGAGTGTCGGGGCACCGCGCTGGCCATGCGGGCAATCCGCCAGGTGCAGCCGGAGGCGCGGCTCGTGCAGACCGAGGATCTCGGCAAGGTCTTCGCGACCGAGCCGCTGATGGACCAAGCTGAGCACGAGAATACGCGGCGCTGGCTCAGCCTCGACCTGCTCTGGGGGCGGGTGGACCGGGATCACCCCCTCTACCCCGCCCTGATCGCCGCGGGGATCCTCCCCGAGCACCTCGAGGAACTCGTCGCCGAGCCCTGCGTCCCCGATGTCCTCGGCATCAACCACTACGTGACGAGCGACCGCTTCCTTGACCACCGGGTGGACCTCTACCACCCCAGCCTGACCGGCGAAGGCGGCGGGGGCCGCCGCTATGTGGACACCGAGGCGGTGCGCGTGCCCGTGCCGCGCTCCCAACTCGGCTTCGAGCCGCGGCTCCGCGAGGCCTGGGAGCGCTACCACCTGCCCATCGCCGTAACCGAGGCCCATCTCGGCTGCGAGGACCCCGACGAGAGCGCGCGCTGGCTGCTCGAGACCTGGAACGCGGCCGTTTCCCTCCGGGGTGAAGGCGTGGACATCCTCGCGGTCACCCCCTGGTCGCTCTTCGGAGCGATGGACTGGGTGTCCCTCCTCCGCCGCAGCGATGGCGCCTACGAGCCGGGGGTCTTCGACGCCCGCTTCAGCCCGCCACGCCCCACCCCCCTTGCGGGCGTCGTGCGCTCCCTCGCCACCGACGGCCGCTTCTCCGGGCCGCTGGCCCAGAAACCCGGCTGGTGGCGGCGCCCGGACCGCTTCGTGGTGCAGCCGGAACTCTGGGGCGAAGAGGCCAGGCCCGCAGCCTGAAGCGCCATAGCTGATTTCAGCTTCTGGGTGGCCTTCGCGGGTGACTCCCGGGAGAGGAAGAAGGAATTCTTCCTCTCCCGGGACCCCTCACCATCATCTTTTTCCTCGATTTTTAGAACAGCTTGGCGGCCAGTGCGCCTCGGGTCATGAACCCGGGGCGACTGCACGCCCGGCAAGGGCACGACGAAAGAACCGGCCCTCAATCACCGCATCCGCGACAGCCGGACGGGGATCCAAGGGCCTCAGGCCCTTGGCAGGTGAGGTCTGGAGAGGGCGGAGCCCTCTCCAGGGCCACGGGAGCCGCCTCCGGTCCCGAACGGAGCCCTACTTCGCCTGAAGCACCATCGGTACGGTGCTGCCCGCCCGTGTTTCCGGCATGGCGATGAGGAAGATCAGGCCGCCGGCCGCTGCGATCGAGGAGAGGGCCAGGAAGGCCGCGTGGTATCCCGCGTTGACGACGAGGAACCCGACGAGGGTGCCGCTGAGGATTCCGCCGATCGCGTGCACCGTTCCCACCGCGCCCTGTGCCGCGTTGAAGTGGCCGCTGCCGGTGGTGAGGTCGGCGACGATCACGGGAAACAGCGCCCCGATCAGCCCCGCGCCCACGCCGTCGAGCAGTTGCACCCCGATCAGCCAGGCCGGGTGATCCGACAAGGTATAGAGGGACCCCCGCAGGGCCAGGGCGACGAAGGCGACGAGGAAGAGGGGCTTGCGGCCCCAGGCATCCGCCCGCGCTCCGGCCAGGGCCGCCGCGGGCACCATGATGGTCTGGGCGGCGATCGCGCAGGCGGCGGTGAACATGATTCCCTGCCCGGGATGGCTGAGCGCCAGCCGCTGCGCCACGAGGGCCAGCATGGGCCCGTTGGCCATGTGAAAGAGCGCACCGGTGAGGGCGAAGATCATCAGCGGGCGGCTGGCCAGGAGAGTGCTCCATGGGGAGGGGCGGTGGCCATGCCCCTGCCGGTCCGGTAGCAGCCCGCGCGCGAGCTCGTAGTCGATGGCGTTCGCCGGCACGCGCGCGACAGCCCAAAGGCTGGCGGCGGCGGTCACCACCATCATCACGAAGACGATCGCGGTGCCGACGAAGGGTGCGGCGAGGAGGATTACCAGGTTGATCGCCCCGTTCCCGAAATGGAACAGGGCTTCGTTCCGCCCGGCGCGGTGCGCGAAGCGCGCCGGCCCCACGATGCCCAACGACATGGCCGCCAGCGTGGGGCTCATGGTCGTGCCGGCCAGCGCCCCGATCACGCCGGCCGCCGCCACGGCCCAGAAGTGCGGCGCCAGGGGAATGACGAGGGAGGTGGCCGTGACCACCACCACGGCGCAGCCCAGCAGGGCGCGCTTGGCGCGCATGGCGTCCACCAGCACGCCGAGCGGTGTCTGCGAGACCAGCCCGACCATGCCGCCGAAGGAGAGGGCGAGACCGATACTGGCCTCGTCCCAGGCGTGCTCGGTCAGGAGGTAAACGGCGAGATAGGCGCCGAGCCCGTAGCGGACATCGGAGAGCGCAAAGCTGAGGAAGTCGAGAGCCCGCTCGGCCTTGGGATTGGGGGGCGGGGAAGCCGCGGCATCGCTCATCCGCGGCTCACCGGCAAGGTCGTTCCCTGGCCAGGACCGAGGCGGCCACGGTGCCCTCCGGCGGTTCTAAGATCGAGACCTCGCGTCAATCGGCTCACGCTGCCCTCCCCCGGCACGATCGCCGGCGCGTAGCGTAGAACGAGTTTATGTCAGCTCGCCGTTGAACACCGCGCGATAGGTCCGCGCACCTCGTTGCCTTGTCGGATCCTTTTACACCTGGAGCGAGATGGAAGCCCGGTGCGGGCGCAAGTGCTTGTATTTACGAGGCCGGTTCGGTTGGCACGCGGAATGCTCTTCTAAGGTTCAAGCGGGTGCCCCCGCACCCCTCACCGCCCGCCCCCAAGGAACCCTCCCATGCGCAAGCTTCTCCTCGCTGCCGCCGCCCTTCTCTCCCTCGGCATGGCCTCCCAGGCCCAGGCCGCGCCCGAGCTCTCGGCGCGCATCTTCCAGGACGGCGTCTTCGTCCCCGGCACCGCCGCCACCTCGTCGAGCGGCGCCCTCCTCGTCACCGGCAGCTCCGCCAACTTCTCCATCGTCACCGCGCTCTCCATCGGCTTCCCCCAGGTCGCCCAGCCGGCGCTCGACGTGCAGACCACCTCGGTCAGCAGCATGGGCAACTTCGCCACCGCCCACACCGTCACCTTCGAGG
>NZ_JONP01000062.1 GCF_000711725.1 Roseomonas aerilata DSM 19363
CGGATCGGCAAGCGCGATGTCGAGCGCGGTCGGGTGCGGGTGCGCTCCTACATCGTGGAGACGCCGGTCACCGAGCAGGTGACGCTGCGCGAGGAGCACGTGGACGTGCAGCGGCGCGCAGTGGACCGTCCGCTGACCGACGCTGACGAGGCCTTCCGCGAGCGCGTCATCGACGCGACCGAGCACTCGGAAGAGGCTGTGGTCGGCAAGGAGGCGCGGGTGAAGGAGGAACTGGTGATCCGCAAGGATGCCTCCGATCGCACAGAGACGGTACACGACACCGTGCGCCGCACCGAGGTCGAGGTGGACGATACCACGGGTACGGCCGACACTGCGAGCAGCGTCGGTGTGACCGGCACCACGAGCAGTAACCCGCCCGGCACCGCCGCCAGCCGCGCTGTGGACAACACGCTCGGTACCAACATCAGCGGCGCGAACCCCAACAAGCGCTAAGGCTTGTGAAGTGGTGGGGGTTGCTCAAGCAGCCCCCACTCACCTCACCGCACGATAGACACCACATATCATTGCATCCCCATTTCAGGAGACGTCCATGTCGATCCTTGGTTGGTTAGTACTCGGACTGATTGCAGGCTTCGTGGCGAGCAAGATCTACGCTGGCTCTGGTCAGGGCGTAGTCCTTGACATCGTCCTCGGCGTCATTGGAGCGATCGTTGGTGGCTTTCTCTTCAACACCTTCGGTGGTGCAGGTGTGACAGGCTTCAACCTGTACAGCATGGTTGTTGCTATTATCGGCGCTGTAATCGTGCTTTGGATCTACCACGCTGTTACCGGCCGCCGGAGCGGCTGAGAAAGGCCTGAACGTATCAGAACGGAGCCATAGGCATTGTTGAAGGCGGGCAAATCGTTCGAGTAGCCTGCGTGGTGATCAGCAACCTGCCGAGTACGGCCACCAGCCGCGTCGCGGGCAAGGCGCTGGACGCTAAGATCAGCGGCGCGAACTCCATCAAATACTGAGTGACTGTTTGAGAATTCAGTGATGGGCGAGCCTTTGGAGGAGGGCGCCCATGGCGACGTGGATCATGGCCTCGGACACATCGAGGCGTCGCTCGTAATTCCGCACGCGGCGGCGCCATCGGATCATCCAGCCAAAGGTGGGCTCCACCACCAAGCGGCGCGGGAGAACGTGGAAGCCTTTCTGGTCGGAACGCCGGACGATCTTGACGATGAAGTCGAGGAAGGCGGCCTTGTCCATCAGCTTCGTCCGATCGTAGCCCGCGTCGGCGAGCAGGTGCTTCAGCCAAGGCCAGCGCTTCCGGACTGCGGCCAGGATCGTCTGCGCACCCGCGCTGTCCGATATGTCGGCCGTGGTGAGGTTCAGCACCAGCAGCCGCCCACCCGTGTCCAGCGCGACGTGGCGCTTGCGCCCACCATAGCCCCGCGCCTCGGCGAACGGCGCCCTGGCCGCCCGGCTGTCGAGCACCCCACCCGAGGAGCTCGCCTCGCGACCCGCCGCCTCTCGATCAGGCATCAGTGTGACATCGTGGATGGTTCGGAACAGCAGGCGTCGCACGAGGCCGCGGAACCACCAGTGGGCCGTCTGCCATGGCCCCAAGTGGAAGGGAAATAGCAACCAGACCCGGGCCGAAGGGATCAGCGGTTGTCACGTCCGTCCATCGCTTTCCTCAGTGTCTCGCCGCCTCAGGACTTTGTGTGCGGGATTGCCAGAGAATACGTAGCCGGCAAAGCGCCGCTACAACCCGCCATCCAGACCACCTGAGCGGACGACACGCGCTCACCGCGCCCGAGTGTCCAAGTGAGCAGCTGAGAGCCCTGCCCCGATCATCGCTCTCAGGCCGGATTGGTGCCCCCAATCCGGTGCCAGGTTCGCACGCACCAGCAAGCTGCCCTCTCCGGTAACGGCTTGATCCCAGGAACGTCCTCAGCCAGCAAGGCAAGCCCGAGAGGGAGCATCCAGAGGCCGAGGATGGGAAGGATGGAGCCACACCCCACCGAGTATGAGAAGCAGGGCGCAGGGGCCCCTCAGCCACCGGCGTGACGGCTCTCGGAGCCACTCGATGCTCCTCTTCGTCCGGTTCGGCAGTCTTGAAAGCAACGTGGCCACCCGGATGTCCCAGGCGAGTGCCAAATCGTTGGTCATGCCATTTCACCCATCGAAGATCTCATCTCTAGTTCCCCTGATGGCAGAAGCCGGGCAATCTTTCACGATGGGCAGAGCAGTATCAAACCGCAGGTTTTCCGCATGAAGATGAGGTGCTGCAGATGCCCAGAGCAGGAGCACGCGGCGGAGTAAAGCAGCGGTACCTCCTTGGCATACCCTTCGGTTTCTACCGAGAGGGGAGAGAGCTCCAGCACTGCGGAAGTATTGCGCAAGACGGAGAAGCAAGTAAGCGAAGGCATGGCTCAGGTTAGGGACATGGCAAAGCTTTAGCAGAGCCGCCGGAGTGATGGACGATGACCCAACCTCCGGCGGGAGAGTCAGGGCCGTGGGGGAGGTGCGCCCGGCTCGGCGTTACCTTCAGCGGCTCGCTTCCGGAGGTCGCCCTCGCGCAGCAGGGTCCGAAGCCCTTCGTCGCCGATCTCGTCGCGCTCCCGGAGATCAAGTAGCGCGCGCCGCTCCGCTGCCAGGCCGGCAGCGTCCGCCACGTCGTCCCCTGCGCCGGCACTCTCCCGCGCCTCTGCCGCCAGCGTCCGAGCCCGCGTCTCCTCATGCTCGGTGTCACCTCCCTTCTGGAGGGCTGCCGCCCGCGTAACGCGACGCAGCGTCAGGCCCTGCAAGCCAACCGAACCAAGGACGACCAGGGCAACCACGACGAGGAGCAGCCCACCTTCCGTAAAGGCGGTCCCATCCGGCCATGCCGGGGGGACGGAGAGGACGACAACGAGGCCGAGGACTGAGCGTGTCGAGGCCCAGGCCATCACCCCAGCTGCTGCCGCCCGCCCTGCGGCATCTTCCCCGGCGAGTGCTGCCGCAAGCGGGGGAAGCCGCGTTGAGACAAGGGAGCCAAGCCAGCCGAGCGCAATCACCATGGCGAGAATGCCAGCCGCTGCTGCTCCTGCCTGCCAGGTATGGCATCCGCCGAGTTCAGCGAGCGCTTCAGGCACGGCAAGGCCGGCGAGGAAGAACAGGAGAGAGGAGACAAGGAGGCTCACCTCCTCCCAGAACGCCATGGCGGAGATGCGGGCCTCGGCCGAGGTGCGGGCCTCGCCTGTCTCCCTGTCGACGCGGGCGGCGGAGACAGCGAGCGCTGCCGCGATGATCGTGACTGCGAGCGACAGGCCGAGACCGCGGGCCGCGAGCGCTCCGAGGTAGGGCGCGGCGAGGGAAACTGCGATCTCGACCGGCGCCGGTCCCGCCCGATCGCGGAGCCACAGCACGGCGCGGCCGATGATGAAGCCGGCCGCCGCGCCACCCGCGAGAGCCCAGGCCACGTCAAGGGCCGCCTCCGCTACCTTCGGTGCCGCACCCTCTCGCATAGCGGCCGTGACGAGGGCGAGGGTGGTCAGGGCCACGACACGCGATGCCATCTCCCGCGCCTTCAGCGCGTCTGTGAGAGCACGGGGTACGTGAGGCGCCCCCTTGGCCTCCTGGAACAGCCGTGTGTCAAAGAGCGCGGCAACGACGCCGAGGAGGAGGGCCGCGGTCCATGTGAGGCCGGGCAGCAGGACGTAGCGCGAGAGGGCGGCAACGCCCAGCACTGTTAAGAGCGAGACGGCCACCCCAACGAGGACGCCCGGCAGAAAGAGGTGACGCAGAAGGTGGGGCGTGATCCGAACGGCAGCGGCGTAGATGACGGGCGGCAGGAACAGCCCGATCGCGAGGTCCGGGTCCACCTGAATGGGCGCGGGCCCGGGGAGGAACCCAGTCGCGAGCCCCGCAACAAAGAGGAGCACCGTTGCGGGAAGCTTGAGGAAGTGCGCCAGCGCCAGGAGCGGCCCGATGCCGGCCAGAAGCAGGGCGACAAACTCGACGGTGCCCATGCTGACGCTCCTGTCCTGGCCACCCCGTCAACTCAGCCGTGACGGAGGAAACGCAACAGGGCGGAGAAAGCTCCTCCAAGACAACTTGGCCTCCGTGCTCCTTCGCCCTGAGCCGGCGGCCGAGTTTCTCGGCAGGATCACCCATTTGATAACCCGGTGGTGGCGGGCGCATCCCCCTGAAAGTCTGCCGCCTCGGCTATGCAGCAGGAAGGGGGAGGGCAGCGTTCAAACATCCAGGTCGAGCGAACATCTTTAACGAAGGAACCGAGCATTGACCGGCAAGCCCCCTGAAATCCCTGGTGGCGCACAGTTGCGGACAATCGCCATGCCACGGGACACCAACGCCGGAGGCAGTATCTTCGGCGGCTGGACGCTCTCGCAGATGGACTTGGCCGGCGGTACCCTTGCGGCCGAACACGCGGAAGGACGCGTGGCGACCGTCAGCATCGACGCCATGCGCTTCCTGCGGCCTGTGTCGGTTGGCGACGAGGTCAGTTGCTACTGTACGCTGCAGGAGATGGGCAAATCGTCCGTTGCGGTAAGGATTGAAACCTGGGCTCGCGAACGTGGCGGCAAACCTGCAGAGAAGGTAACTGAGGGCGTTTTCACGTATGTTGCCATTGATGAGGAGGGTCGCTCACGTGACTTGCCAGCGTCAGAGGCGAGATGACGATCAAGGTCCCACGTCCACAGCAGCCTGACATCTTTCGAGGCCTTCAGCAGAGCTTCGCCAGGCCACTCTTTGTCGAGATCGGCTACTTGGGATCAGTGAGTTGAAGGTCGGGCGCAAATGAACAGCAAGATAGATCCTGGCGAGGAGCCGGCAGTCGTCACGGGAAGCCGGGAGCAACTCCTCTACCTGCTCGCCGAGGCAGCAGAGATCGAGCACACCCTCATGTGCAGTTATCTCTAGACTGCCTTCAGCTTCAGGTGTGGGGATGGGGTGTCCGCCGTCAGGGCTCATGAGACAGAATGGGGTGGTTAAGGAAGAGAGGGTTACCGGCGCTTTCGCTGCCGCGCCTGCGGCCGAGGGTTCAACGAGCGCAGCGTCGGGGTGCTGAACCGGACGCAGTACCCGACGAGCCGGTTCTGTCGAGCCTATGACGAACTCCGCAACCATCTCCGTCCTCGCCCTCGCCGCAACCAGCATGTTCCCGCCAATCACCGCCGCATAATTCATCTCCGTCAAGCGACAACCGTGCTCGCCATTCTCGCGGCAGGGTAGGCTGACAGCCTCAGGCGGCATGCCGCGGCATCTCTGACGCGAGCGCTGACAGAACCGGCGACACGGTTATGGCCCTTGGCAACCGGGCGCGTGACCGAGGTGAGCGCCGGATGAAGGCTGTGCGCCTGCAGGTGCGTGAACGGACCTAAGACATCTACCCCGAGCGTATCCGGAGCTGAGGCTCACCCTGCTCGAGCTTCTTCGGGGTCTGGCTGCCTGGCCGGTCGCACTGGCTCTCTCGCGCTCGGCCATCGCTTACCCGCTGGTCAGCGCCGCTCACATTCTTGCCCTTGCTCTGCTCTTCGGCGGTATCGCCGTCCTGGATCTGCGGATCCTTGGCTTGTTCCGCGGCAGCCCGCTGGGCGCTGTCGCCGGCCCCTCGGTGCGGGGCGCCGCCTGCGACTTTGTGCTTGCCGCGGCTACCGGCTTCCTTCTCTTCAGCACCCGGCCGCTCACCTATCTTGAGAGCCCAGCCTTTCTCTTGAAGCTCGGGCCGATCGGGCTTGCCCTGCTGAACGTCGCCGTCGTCCACGCCAATCCCGGGTGGCAGGTCGCGCTCACCGGCGGGGAGGTGCATGGCTTTTTGCGCGCCTCAGCTGCTGTGTCGCTCCTCGTAGGGGCCGCCGTGGTGCTGGCCGGCCGCTGGATTGGCTTTCTTCAGGAAGGCCACCTCAAGAGGCTGCTAGAACGGTCACCGAGTGCCACCCTCTACGATGGCTGCTTGCTCGGACGGTTCGTGAAACGTGCGTTGCCGAGCCCTGTGCCGATGGTCAGCACGCCCCAGTGCTTCACGCCCTGCATGCCGTGGGTCTCGCTCAACCCCTGCACGACGGCATCGTTGTGCACCACCACCTGGAATGGCCGGCCAATGATACTCGAGACGGCCTCCGCCAGTTGCGTCGACAGGTTGAACTCATCTCCCTCCCAGTTGCCACCAGGCAGGTTCTGCCCGCCGCACTTGATTGTCCCGTCACTCGCGATGAGGCCAGGGCAACCCACTCCCACGAAGGGAGCGAGGCTGAGTTTCTCCCGACGGGCTCGTTCCGCCAGCTCACCCAGCATCCCTGCGATCCTTGCGACAGCGCCATCGCGGTCGGATGCCTCATCGGCATGGCGCCAGCGCTCGACGGCGACGACATGCGCGCGAGAGAGGTCCGGCGCCTCCTTCAGCCCGAGCTCAACCAAGCCTACCCGGAGGTTCGTGCCGCCGATATCGACAGCGAGAACAGCGTCAGTGCCCGCGAGGAGCTCTGGAGGGGCGAGGTGGGCCGCGCCGCACAAGGCAGCCTCATCGGGATGACGGGAGACAGGTACCAACTGGATCTGCTCGCCACCAGCCTTGAGAAGGATCGCGACACGGCCGACAGCCATCAACCCGATACGTGCCTCAAGGAAGCCGCCACCCACGGCGATGCGCTCGGTGCCACGCCAACCCGGCAGGCGGAGGAAGCGCCGGATGACGGCGGTCATCTCCTGCGCGAAGTCCTCGATCGCGGAGTGAACCAGGCCAGCCGCTTCAGGGGCTTGGTCCGCGGCGTGCAGCAGGGCGTCCAGGTCGGTGCGGTCGATCTTCTCGGTTGGGATGTTCTCGCCGGCCGTCCCCTCAAGCGGGTCGGCGTCACCACCGCCGCGGCGGGCACGCTCACGCCAGTCCTCAAGGATCGCCGAGAAGGCACGGTTGCTGGCGCGGTCTCCGAGGAAGCCCTCCCCCGACGGGTCGCTCAGCTCCGCGTTGTACGTGTCCAGCCGGACGTAGGGCAGCTCCTTGGCGCCGTGTTCCAGCGCTGGTCGCGGCGCGAGCTTGTCCAACGGTGGCATAAGTGTCCCCTTTTGAAGGCCACTTCAGCCATGCCTCCAACTCAGCATTGAAACCGTCAGGAGGGCCAAATCAGGCTTTCCTCACGCCACATTGTCTGAGTTGGTCGCGCAAGTGCAGCCTTGCCGGTTCTTACGCCAGTGTTCGACCAAGCTCGTGCGGCAATTGGATGAAGTTCGGGTGAACGGTTCAGCTCTGCGAAGCATATCGCGCCATGCTTAGACGACCGTGCAGGAGTTCCCGCCCTAACGCTCGGGACGCGCCCGCCCCAGGCATCCGATGCGGAGGTCATCCCACTGCGGTCAAGCGCGGTGCCGAGTGCCGCCGTAGATACCGCGCCGACGCGGCGGGATCGGGATCCCTTGTCCATCGCCGAACACGGCCGCATGGCTTGGCAGAGGGCGTCTAGTTACAACCGGCGAGCCCTTCTGGAAGCCGACGTGTCGCGCTGGAAACGCGTCACTGGCCCCGGTTTGCGATCGCAGTCGGATGGGCGCTAAGCGACCGAGGTGGCCATCGCTACTGAATCATTCAACCGCATGCTCGATTCCGGCCCGGCCTGAGTTCCGTCGCAATCTCGAGCCCGACCCTGCGCTTCGGCCGCCTCTCCTGAATGCGCGGGAGCGGGCGGGTGGCGCGACCGGGGCCGCCCACATGACGATCTCGCCTCTCCGGTGGCGGGTGGGCAACGACGCCCGGCGTCGCCGGTTCAGGCAGGGTCCATCTCTCATCCGATCGGGGAGCATCATGGCCGGCCCGCCCACCTACGCCATTCCGCCCGGCTTCATGGGCATCTCGCGACGCGACGCCGAGGGCGCCACAGCCATCGCGGGCATCCCGCTCGATATCGGCACGACCAACCGCGCCGGCTCGCGCGACGGCCCGCGCGCGATCCGCGCCGCGTCGCGGATGCTGGTGGACGGGGCGCATCCCGGCAGCTGGCTCGACCCGGCGACGCTGCCGCTGGCCGATATCGGTGACCTCGCCGTGGCGCTCGGGGACCTGCCAGCAAGCCTCGCGCTGATCGAGCAGCAGGCGGGCTGCCTCGATCACCTGGTTGCGCTGGGCGGCGAGCACGGGGTGACCCTACCGCTGCTCCGCGCGCTCGCCCGGCGCCTGGGCGGGCCCCTGGGCCTGCTGCACATGGACGCCCATGTCGACACCTGGCCGGACAGCTTCGGCCAGACCTACGGGCACGGGTCCGTTTTCTGGCACGCCATCCGGGAGGGACTGGTGGATCCCCGCCGGATGATCCAGGTCGGCATCCGCTCCCCGGTGCAGCGTGAGGTCTGGGACTGGACGCTGGCGCAGGGCGTCACCGTCATCACGGCGATCGAGGCGCACGAGGCCGGCCCGGCCGCTGTGGCATCGCGGGTGCGGGAGGTGCTGGGGTCTGCTCCCGCCTATCTCTCCTTCGACATCGACGTGCTGGACCCCGCCTTTGCCCCGGGCACCGGGACGCCGGAGGCGGGAGGGCTCGCCACGTGGCAGGTCCAGTCCCTGCTGAGAAAGCTGGGCGGGGTGAGGTTCCGCGGGATGGACGTGGTTGAGGTGGCGCCCGCCTACGACCAGGCCGAGATTACTGCCCTCGCCGCCGCGACGGTGGTCTGGGAATATCTCTGCCGGCCCACCTGAAAAATCCTCGGGGCACCGGGATCGATGCAGGCATCAGTCCGGCCCTTCAGCCAATCGGCCAGAAAAAAGCTTGCGTGACGGCTGGACGACCACTACATAGCGGCTGCCCCGAGCCCAGGTGCCGTTGCCTGGCCAGGGGATTGCTCGACGCCATCGCACGTGCCGCGAGCCGACGCCCGTTCGTGGGGCAGGCACAGCAACGACGGGACGCGTCCTTTGTTCGATCCGGCCGCTCGCGCCGCGGGTAACCCCGTGGCGCCGGAGGTGGGCCGGAAGGTTCGAGGGAGCCGCCTATGTTGCCCAACTTCCACGGCGTTGGACCCACACCAACACCCTGACGTCGCCGCACCGACGCGCACGCCCTCCCGGCGCCGCGCGGGCGCAGCGTGCCTGCCGGCCCTGGCCCCAACCCGGGGCGCGCTGGTCGCTTCCCTCTCCCGTTCTCCCGTCCCCAACGAGACCTGCGATGCCCGAGATCCGCTTCCGCGGCGCCGTCGCGCCGCTTCGCCGTCCTGCGGTTAACCTGCCCTCCAGCGTGGCCCCGATGGTCGCGGCCTTGCGCCCGGAGCAGCCGCTGCACTGCCTCCGCCCCGCCACCATCGCCGCAGCGGCAGCCGCTTTTCGCGCGAGCTTTCCAGGCAGGGTGCTCTACGCGGTGAAGTGCAATCCGGAGCCCGCGGTTCTACGTGCCCTGTGGTCCGGCGGGCTTCGCCACTTCGACTGCGCCTCGCTCGGTGAGGTGCGGCTGGTACGCAGCATGTTCGCGGAGGCCTCGATCCATTTCATGCACCCGGTGAAGGCGCGCGGCGCGATCCGCGAGGCCTGGGAGAGGCACGGCGTCAGCGATTTCGTGCTCGACAGCGCGGAGGAACTCCAGAAGATCCTCGACGAGACCGGGCGCGGCTCCGGTCGGCTCGGGCTCGTCGTGCGGCTAGCCCTTCCGAAGGGTCCGGCCGTCTACGACCTCTCCGGCAAGTTCGGCGCCCAGGAGGCCGAGGCTGCCCTGCTGCTGCGCGCCGCCCGCCCGCACGCCGCGCGGCTTGGCGTGAGCTTTCACGTCGGCTCGCAGTGCCTGGAGCCCGCGGCCTACACGAGGGCTGTCGCCCTCGCCGCGCGCGTCATCCAGGCCGCAGGGGTGCAGGTGGACGTTCTCGACGTGGGAGGCGGCTATCCCGTCGCCTATCCCGAGGTCATGCCGCCACCGCTCCGGGCCTTCACCTCGGCCATCGCGGCGGCCGTTGAGGTGGAGGGGCTGGAGGACCTCGAGCTCTGGGCCGAGCCCGGCCGGGCGCTGGTCGCTGGCGGCACCTCCGTCGTCCTTCAGGTGCAGCACCGACGGGGCGACGCGCTGTTCGTGAACGACGGCGTCTACGGAGCCCTGTCCGACGCCGGCGCGCCGGGCTTTCGCTTCCCCGTGCGCCTGCTGCGCCCGGGTGGCGGGAGCGCGGCACCGCTCGTGCCCTTCGCCTTCTTCGGGCCGACCTGCGACAGCGCGGACCGGATGGAAGGGCCGTTCCTCCTCCCGGCCGACGTCTCGGAGGGTGACTGGATCGAGGTCGGCCAGCTCGGCGCCTATGGTAGCGCGCTGCGGACCGCCTTCAACGGCTTCGACCGGGCGGGCATCCTAGAGGTGACCGACGCACCGCTGCTGGAGACGCCCGGCTACCAGGTCGTGGCGGCTGCCTGAGCGCCCGTCACCCAGCGGGACGCGCGGGTGCGGGTTGCGGTGATTGGCGGTCCGGCGTCCCCTCATGGCCGGGGCACCGAAGCGGCCGGCCGCCATCTCCCCGGCCCGGCGATGGCGCGCAGTCCCGCTACTGGCCACCGGCGGGGCCGCTGGTTCAGGTCGCGGCCGGTAATCCCCGCTACGCCGGTTCCCTGCCTCACCCTCTTTTGCTTCAATCTCCGTCATGAAAGTGCAATCGTCATAGCCTGATTTGCCGGAGGTTGCGGTGCTCGACCTTGCCCAGAAGCCGTTGGACGTGCGGCAGATATCCCGATCGCTCGGCGTCGTTCTCCGTTTCGCGGCCGGGGACCTTCTCTTCCGCGAGGGGGACCAGCCGAACTGCATGTACATCCTGCTCGACGGAGAGGTGGAGCTCCGGCGGCGCGAGGTGGTAATCGAAACGGTGGGGCCCGGCCAGGCCTTGGGCATCGTCTCCCTCCTCGACAACGAGCCCCGCACCGTCACGGCCGAGGCCAGGAAGGCCTGCGAGGTTGCCGCGATCGACGCGCGGAAGTTCCGCTTCGCGGTGGAGGAGGTGCCGCACTTTGCGTGGTGGACCATGGCCGAGCTGGCGCACCGGCTGCGGATGACCAACGCCGCGCTGTAGCGCGCAGCGCCGGGATCTCCGATGTCATCGATCGGGCGTTGCAAGGCCGCGCGTTCCGGTTAATCAGGCGGGGCGGACCCAAACAGGTACCCCCGCCATGCAGGCCGACGACAAGGACTCCTCCTGGCTCAAGCTCGAGCCCCAGGACGATCTCGACGAGGAAATCGAGCAGGAGATCGATGACGAGCGGCTTCCGGCCGCGCTGCGGGAGCTGCACCAGCGACGGAAGCGGAGCACGATCGAGCGCGGCGTGTACTTCCGCGAGTTGCTGCTCCTGCAAGGCGAGTTGCTGAAGCTCCAGGATTAGGACATCCACCAGGGACTGAAGGTCGTCGTCCTCTTCGAGGGGCAGTCTTCCCGAACAGGGCCGTTCTGCCGTCCTTCACATCCAGCATGAACTGTTTGACGCTCGCCAGGGGGCGCGTTGGTCGCCTTCAACATGGCGGTCCTGGCCGGAAGCGGAAGGTCTGCTCTCAGGCTGGAACTTGAAGAAGCGGCCGGAGAACAGTGCGCTCTACTTGGCCGAGCTCGAGCCTACGATCATCTGGTCTTCTGACCCTGGCGCGATCACCACCCGCTGACGGGTAGCGGCGAGATGCGCGCGCATGGCGGTTTCCGCGCCGCTTCCATCACGCGCCTTGATGGCGGCGACGACCTTGCGGTGTTCTTCGAGGCCACTTTCCCGGTGCCCGGGACGAGCGGCAACCTGCCGGAGTGCCAGGGCCATGCGTCCCTCCAGCGAGACGAGAAGGCGGTGGACCTCAGCGTTGTCGCAGGCCGCGGCGATCGCACGATGGAAGGCGGCGTTCGTGCGGAAGTACCCGTCTTCGTCGCCCGTTGCCACAGCTTCGGCCTGCTCGGCCAGGATGCCATCCAACCGCCTGCCGAGATCGGCGGGCCCTCGTTCAGCCGCCAGGCGCGCGGCGAAGCCTTCCAGAGGCCCCCGCGCCTCATGGATGGCCTGCGTCTCCTTCAGGCCGAGTTCCGTGACGACGACACCGCGGCGAGGACTCTCTACGGCGAGCCCCTCTGCGGTCAGGGCCAGCACGGCTTCCCGCACCGGGGACCGGGAGATCCCCATGCGGAGGGCGAGAGCGGGTACGGAGAGCTTCTGACCCGGCCGGAGGTCACCCGAGAGGATGGCCTGCCGCAGGGCGGCCACTGTCTCGTCCACCACACGCGCGGGACCGATGGAGGGGAGGGGATCGTCCGTGGTCCTGACTTGGGTCGTCATATCGGTGATGTCGGGCACTTCGAGGCACCCGGCAAGTCGGGCTATCCGTCCGCCCGGATACCAGCGGCCCGCAGCACCTCGCCCCAGCGCGCCTGCTCGGCAGCCAGGAAGCTGGCAATCGCCGGTGGTGCCGCGTCGTCCATTGGGGTGTTGCCGAGCGCCTCCAACCGTGCCCGGAAGGTCGGGTCAGCCTTGGCCTGCCGGACCGCCTCGTTCAGCCGCGCCACCACCGGCTCCGGCGTGCGTGTGGGGGCGAGCAGCACGTTCCAGGAGGCCATCGTATAGTCGGCCAGGCCCGGGAAGCCGCTCTCGGCGACAGTCGGAATCTCCGGTGCCTGGGACAGGCGCTGTGCGGAGGTTACGGCCAAGCCCTTGAGTGCGCCGCCCCGCGCCTGGCCGAGGCCCGTGGTGGCCGTATCCCCAACCAGGGCAATGGTCCCGGCCACCAGGTCGTTCGTGGCGGGCGCCACCCCACGGTAAGGGACGTGGTTCATGGAAAGGCCTGCCGAAGCTAGGAGCTTGGCCACGGCCAAGTGGGCCGCCGTGCCGTTCCCGGCGCTGCCATAGTCGTAGCGGCCGGGATGGTCGCGAACGAGGTTCAGGAAGGCCCGCAGGTCGTTCACGGGCAGGTTTGGGGCGCCGAGCAGCACCACGGGGCTCTCGGCCAGCAACCCGACTGGCGTGAAATCCTTCAGCGGGTCGAAGGGAAGGCGGGCGAAGAAGGCGGGGTTGGTCGCCTGGCTGATGTTGTTGAACAGCAGCGTGTAGCCGTCCGGCGCCGCCTTCGCGACGGCGTCGCTGCCGACGGTGCTGCCCGCGCCGGAGCGGTTCTCGACCGGCATCGGCTGGCCGAGGATGGCCGAGAGCCGCTCGGCGAAAGTGCGCGCCAGGGTGTCGGATGGGCCGCCGGGCGCGAAGGGAACCACGAGGCGGATGGCCCGGTTGGGGTAGGCGGCCTGGGCCTGTGCCGCGGCGGGCAGGATCATCGGGGCGGCCAGTACGGCACGGCGGCTCAGGATCATGCGGCGGGCTCCGGAAAGACGGCGACGGCGTCGACCTCGATGAGGGAGGCTTGATGCAGGCCGGGGCAGGTCAGGATCGTTCGTGCAGGGCGATGGGGGCCGAAATAGGCGGCGCAGGCAGCGTTCACCGCAGCCCAGTGCGTGACATCGTTGACGTAGACGCCGAGGCGCGCGACGTGGTGGCCCTCCAACCCCGCCGCCGCCAGCACCCGGCCCAGGCGGCGCAGCACGGCGGCGGCCTGAGCACCTGCATCCAGCAGCGGGTCCCCGGGCTCCTCTGGCCGGACGCCCAGCAGGCCCGAGATGAAGAGCAGCCCGCCCGCGCGCACCGCGTGGGCGTAGTGCCCCGCGGGCGGGGGCAGATCAGGCGCGGTGACGACCTGCACGCTCACCACCCGTCGCAGCGTGCCCAGCGTGCCGTCGGCACGCCGTCGCCCATGTGCACGTCGTAGCCGCCATGACCGCCAGCCGCGGTCAGGCAGGCGTGGTTGGGCAGGACGCGAACCCGTGCTCCGAGCGGCAGCCGCTCGAACCAGCCAGGGTCCGGAACGGGCACGGTGCCGTGCTCCTGGTGCAGAACCGTGACCGAGAGCGGGAGGCGCTCTCCCGTGGCGGCTTCCGCGAGGATCCCAAAGCGGGCCTCCGGCATGAAGGCGTTGGCACCGGTGTCCTTGCTCATCGCGAGCGCCCCGGCATCCAGCACCAGTGCCCCCGCCGCACCGGGGAAGGTCCTCTGGTGTCCAATAACGGCCGCTTCGACCGAGAGGGCAAGGTCGTCCCAGCCGCACATGCCGCGCGAGAGCTGCGCCAGGTCCCAGAAGAGCGAGACGCCCGCCCGAACCTCCGTCACGCCCTGGAGGTGGCGGGCGAAAAGCAGGGTGGGAGTGGAGCCGACCGAGACAACTGAGCACCGGTGGCCGCGCGCGCGGAGACGCTCCGCCGCATGCACCGCCGCAGCGCGCTCAGCCTCCGCGAGATCGGCGAGGCGCGCCGGATCGTCCGTGCCGTAGGAGTGCCCTGCGTGGGTCAGGACCCCTTGGAGGCGAAGAATTGGGTGTCGTTCAATCTCCTCGGCTGCGGCGAGGAGGGTGGTGCCAGCGGGGTCTGTCCCCGAGCGATGCTCGCCGCAGTCTACCTCCAGCAGGAGGTCCATCGGCTGAGCCGCCGCCTCCCCGAGCACTCGCACCATGATGGGGTCGTCGGCGACTACGGTGACCCGCGCCCCCCGGTCCTGAAGCGCCGCCACGCGTGGCAGCCGGTCGGGCGTGATCGCGGTAGCCAGGACGAAGTCGGCGAAGCCCCCCTCAGCCAGGAACTCTGCCTCCCGCAGGGTGGAGACCGTGACCGGCCCGGTGCGCCCCTCATGGACGACGCGCGCGACCTCGACGCATTTGGCGGTCTTGAGATGCGGACGGAGTGTGACGCCGAGAGCGGCGCAACGGGCGCGCAGGCGGGCGGCATTGCGCTCCAGCCGCCCGCGGTCGAGCAGGAGGCGAGGCGTCGTGGTCATGGCAGGCCCTCCAAGGCAGCGTCCAGGGTGCGCGCCTCCCGCAAGGGGGCGGGGCCGGGCCGGGCAGGCAGGCCGACGCGATTGTGCCAGACCACCGCCATCCCAACTCCGGCCGCGCCGGGCACGTCGGCGCTGCTGCCTGCAACAAAGATCGCGTCCACGGGCTCCACCCCGAGCGCAGCGAGGACGGCGCGGTAGGGCTCGGGCTGTGGCTTGTAGAAGCCTGCCTCCTCAGAGGTGATGACCGCGTCGAAGGGCACGCCGCAGCGCGCCGCGGCGCGTCGGCCGAGCTCGACGGAGCAGTTCGTCGCGACGCCCAAGAGCAAGCCGCGCGCCCTGAGATCCCGAAGCACAGCCGGGACTTCGGGCCAGGGCTGCAGCCCGTCCCACCCGGCATGGAGCGCTGCGGGAGCGGAGGGCGGCAGGCCAGCGTCGTGCGCCGCCTCGGCCACCAATACCTCATAGGGCCGGTAAGCGCCGCATCCATAGGTCAGCTCCAGGTAGCGAGCGCGCCAGCGGCGGCCGTCCTCCTGGGTTCCGGCGGCGGCGTCCCAGACAGACCAGCTGTCCAGGAGGGCGGTGAGGAGGTCGAAGACGATGGCTCTGGGCTTGGGCATGCGGCGAGATTACATTTTACATGTAGAATTGCAAGCCAGGTGTTTGGTCCCGGAGTATGGCGGTACGCTTGACCATCATGCTGCGAGGAACGCGCTATGGGCCAGGTTCTTCACGCCTGCGCCCGCACGACGGAGGCGGTTCATGGCGCGATCCAGCTACAACAAGAGAGCGTAAGGACCCTGGCCCAGCGCTTCGGTGTCAGCCCCACCACGGTCCAGAAATGGCGCAAGCGGTCTACGACGGCCGACGCTCCCATGGGGCCAAAGGAGCCCCGCGTCATCGCCTTCCGTCGGCACACCCTGCTACCGCTGGACGACTGCCTCTACGCCCTCCAGCCCGTTGAACGCATGCGTTCAACCCCGCATCTGACGCGCTCGACCCTGCACCGCTGCCTGGAGCGGCACGGCATCAGCCGCTTACCCCAGGTCGGCGGGGACAAACGGCCAGGCAGCGCTTTGCTACCTATCTCATCGGCTACTTCCACATCGACCCCGACCAATCGGGCACGGGGCACGGTAGCGTCCGTCAATGTGGTGGAAATTGCGTCTGGGCTTGAGGTGGCCACGGCTCAGGCGGCCTTGGGTGGAAGTTGCAGGGTTTCGTTGGTGAGCGCTGGGTTGAGCATCTCGCCCATGGCTTCGACGCCCATGTAGCGGTGCTGCAGTTGCCACTCGTCGTTGGCCTCGAGCAGCACAGCGCCGATGAGGCGGATGATGGACGCCTCAGAGGGAAAGATGCCGACCACGTCGGCGCGGCGTTTCACCTCCTTGTTGAGGCGCTCCAGCGGGTTCGTCGAGTGCAGTTTAGTCCGGTGCGGCGCCGGGAACGCCATATAGGCGAGC
>NZ_JONP01000063.1 GCF_000711725.1 Roseomonas aerilata DSM 19363
CGCAGGTCTCCTGCTGCCAGCTGCGACAGGCCTTGGTGCGCGCACGCTGGTACTCGCCGGCCGTCATCAGGTGTCGACGAGGACGGAAATGGCCGTAGATCATGCTGTGCGCCGAGAGGAACCGCTGAGCCTGCTCAGCCGACTTAAACCGTTGCATCTGCCGCTCCCGCCGTCGGGTAGGGCGGTGCGAGTTCTCGGCCCGGTTGTTCAAGTAGCGGCTGCTTCGATGCCGGACCTCGGGTAGGAGTTCGCGCTGGGCCACGCCGTGGCTCTTCAGCCCGTCAGTGACCAACCGGCGCGGCTTGTACTTGAGCCCGGCTAGCAGGCGCTTGAAGAACCGCTTGGCTGCACTTCCGTTCCGCCGGTCTTGAACAAGGATGTCCAGCACTACGCCATGCTGGCCCACTGCCCGCCAGAGGTCGTGGAGCACGCCATTGATGCGCAGAAACACCTCATCGAGGTGCCAAGTGTCACCCGGCTTCGGCCGGCGGCGTCGAAGCCTGTAGGCGAACTCCGAACCGAACTTGCGGCACCAATTCCGGATGCTCTCGTGCGTGACGGTGATGCCCCGCTCCGCCAGGATCAGCTCCACGTCCCGCAGGCTCAAGCTGAACACATGGTAGAGCCAAACTGCATAGCTGATGATCTCCACTGGGAAGCGGTATCCAGGGTAGGTGGGGCAGTCTGACGTCATCCCGCCAGATTGCTCTGGCTCAGTTGTTCCGACCACCGCCCATCAACTTGCCAATGCCGCCAAGCGGTATAGGCGTCGGAGAAGTCTCGCCCGAGACGGGCAGATCGGACACCTCGCCGCCGAAGAAGGGCTGGTCGCGCCGGAGTGCCAGGTGGGCGAGCTTGTCGCGATGTGACCCGGTCCTCACCAGGAGAGGCGCCGCCTCTCAGCCCCGGCGCCGAGCGCGTCGAGCATCGCCTTCAACGCAAACATCGCGTCCACACCGGCTTCCGTCGTGAGGGCATACTGGGCCTCGTCCACGATCAGCCCCACAGGGTTTCCGGACCGCTCGGCCAACGCGCGGAGGGCGTTCGTCAGTGTCAAGCCGTCCGGGGCGCCGAGTTGTTCGAGGTCGAAGGAGGCCCAGCTGCCGAGACCAGCCTTCGCGGATCGCTACGAACCAAGACGACCGATCCCAGCAGGAGGTTAGTCGAGCCACGATCCGAGCACAGCGCGAGCAGCCTCACGGTCGTAACCCTCCACAAGTTCTTCCAGGCTTTGAAAGCGTGGGACGACGGCCTCCGTGGAGGTCAGTTCAGGTCGCTTGGGAGCGACAGGGCTGATTGTTACCGGCGCTTTGGGTGCTTTCTCCATGACTTGAAGTATGCGGACATTCTCTTGCGGCTCAAGGGCGATGATTGGCGCGCCACCAGCTATCCTCATCCCCAACATCGTCGACGCGCACTTGGCCGCTCGGTGTCCGGGTTGAGCCCGAGAGCACCGATCACCCCCGCTGCGGCCTCGGTTCTTCGGCGAGGCTCCGGCGTTTCCCCCCTGACGCCACAGCGACAGTCTTGGTCAAGAGAAGGTTCATGTCAGAGCCGCAAACTCTTGGAGCAGGGCTGGGATCCAATGCGGCATTGGTCAGGTCCGGGTGCTCAGCCGCCTGAACAACGGCGAGCACTGTCTTCGTCTGCCCACTTCCGTCGACGGCTTGGCCCGGCATGACCTCTACCTGCGGGTAGCCTCCAGCCTTCGTGTCAGCACTCATGTGGACCATGATGTCGGTCTGGAGTTCCATGCTCCACGCCGACCCGACACATTCACGGCCCATGCTGGAAGACGGACCTCGTCATGTCGCTTACCATGCCGCATTTGCCTCGCAACTTCAGGACCGGTGCGCTCACTTGCCAGCGCTTGTACCCCGCTGGTCAGAATGCGAGGGCGTGTCGCCGTAGAGCTCTGCCTCGCTCATCCCCGGAGCCTCCGGTGTACCGCCCAGAGAGGCGTAGTAGTCGCGCTCGGCCTGAGCTGGCGTCTGCATGCTTGTGCCCAGGTCGGCAAAGAAAAGTTCGGCTTCTATTTCGGTGAAGTCGTCGATGGTGATCTCCCCGGCCAGGGCTTGCCGAATTCTGGCGTGAGACACGCCAGGGGTACGTTCAAACGATCTACCCAACCGGATCCAGTGCTCAATCTGAGCGGCCGTGGAGCGGTTCAGAAGACTGCCCTCCTGCTCAGCCGCTTCAATCAGATTGCTGTCAATCTCCGCGGTTCGCTGGACGGTAGGCAATGCTGGCCTCCTTCGGCGTCAAAAGAATACTACGGTTGGACTGGTTGCGCTTGTCTGGGCAGCGGCTTGACCAACAACGTAGGCGCGCTCAAGGCCGGGTGCTGATGCCATTACGTGAACCCCCTGTTAGCAAGGTCCTTCAGATAGGAATGTACAGCATCGGTCTGACCGGCCCTGACAAGGCTCTCGTCAGTCTGACCGCCAAAGCTTGGTAGGGGTTGGCTGCGGAACCAATGGATGGCCGCCTCGTAGGCAGCAGGCCCGTCCCTGAGCGCGACCGCTTCGCCGAGGATGCTGATGACCGGCCCCAGTCTCCCGTGGAGCTGAACATCGGCAAAGTGCCAACGGGTTCCATCGGGCAGCCGGCCACGCCGACTGGCTGTGGCAAGCGCCACTTCGAACAAGCCCACGGCGTCGATCTCATCCTTTGCCGTCACCACGAGGCCCGCACCTTTGGCAGCGAGAACGCCCTCGGGCACGAAGAGCACGTGGGCCTCGCCAACCCGCCGGTGGTGAACCCGGAGGTCGAGCGTGCTGGTCACGAGTAGGCTCCGCTCTGCATCCGGCCCAGAATGTTAGAAACCTGGGCCTCACCCTCCGCGGTGTTCAGTAGGTCTATCGGGCGCGCGCCACCGAGCGCGGGCAGTGGCGCCGAGAGCCATCGCGACAGCCAGGCGGCAGCATCAAAGCCGACCGGGTCTCCCGACTCACGGACCATCGCCTGCACCTGTTCGAGGAGCCTGTCGGCTGTCTGCGGTGTCACTATCGCCTCCTATCGTGCCAAGAGCGAGGTACACGCGAGGCGGGCTCATCCTCACTCTGCGGAAGCGGCGACAGCAGGCCAAGCATTGTGCATCTCCTCATCCGTCTTCCGCTGCCTGAGCGAGCTCGGCTCGGGTTCCCGGAGACGGCTCGTCCGCCCTTCGTGATGGGCGTGGTAGGGCCGCCTAGTTGGAGGGCGAGCTTGCTCGACGTGAAGCAGATGGATCAGGTACCCGCGAGAACCTGCTCCACCTGTGCGGAGATCGATCGGGTCATGCGACTGTCGACCGGCTCATGGGTTGCGGATGCCAGCCGAGGCGAGCCAGGGCTTCCGCCACGTCGGGTCGCACAACACCTTCGTCGACACGATCGCGATCGTCGGTCCACGAGCAGTAAAAAGCCAAGTAGCTTTCACCCCTCCTTCGAAGGTCGGCGACGATCTGCCCGGCTTGGCGCCAGCTTGTACCCCACGGCTCGGCGGCGTGCCCCTCCTTTCGCCAGTCCACGTTGCACATGGCGGCATAGAGCGCCTGCGCAAAGGCATCGTCCTGAACGGCTGCCCGAATGGCGTCGCTCGTCATGAGTTCTACCTTGAGATCTGGCCCGTTTATCTTCACGGGAGCCGCCGCTGGATCGTGCCATCAGCCATGCCCCACTCCTGCGCGCCACGGCGGCGCATGAGCAGGCGGTCGGATGGCTCCAAGTGGCTCAGCATTGGTGCTCGGCCAGCTCGATGATCCTGACTCCTCGATCGACGACGTGGCAGCCTTCAGCCCGGCTGCTGTTCTGGACCGTCAGGCTCCTCCGCGCCTGTTGAACATCCTCAGGAAGCCATGACAGAAGAGCCCTCTTCCCCTCGTCCAGCACGAAGTCGCCCGGCGCTTCCAGTGTCGCCATTTCTGGTGACTTACCCCTTCCATCTCTGCGCGCAGGCCGCGGTGACGTATTTGGCGAATTTGGCGAGGCGAGCCCTGCAGGGAGGCAACCCAGCGGAACCGCCACCCCCTGCCCCACCCTGATCGAAGGCCGGACAAGATCAGGCGGCATGGGCCGGCACCAAGCCCAGCGCAATCGCCATCTTCCGCGGCATCGCCACATTAACCTCGTCCAACTCGCCCCAGGAGGCCATGAACGTCCCCGCGTCGGTCTTAGTCGCACCCGATCTTTACCGCCCTGGTCATCGAGGATCTCCCGGCAAAGGTGGAAATCATCGCCACTGTCCGGGTCTTGCCCGGTGCTGATGGTGGATCGCGTGCTCATGTTAGGGTTCCATGGAGGAAGCCCGGTGTCGCTGCGGCCAGCTGGCGCGAACAGACGCGCTTGTCTTGATCAGACTCCAAGCCTCCGATCGAGCGCTTCATCCAAATCGTCCATGCCGAGCGTCCCTCTGCTCCCGAACTATTTCTCCGCTCTCTGTACCGATCTTGCCGGTGCTCTCCCTCAGCTGCCGGGCCGTTTCCTGAAAGGTCGACTTCGGCCCGCCAAGAACTTGCTCCAGAATGGCTCGGTGCTCGGCTTCCACGGAGCGGCCGTTCAGGGCCGCCTTTGGCTCTAGTGCCTCGACAAGGCTGTGAGGCGGATCGTCAAGTACGAGGTGCTTCATGGGCCCCTCCCCTGTGTCGTCAACGGCTTGCACCGGCAACCTGGCCAATAAGGCTGCTCCAAGCGAGACCGGGTGGGCACTCCTGTTTACCCTTTTTGTCTCCGTACGAGGCGAGGCCCAGAGATGCTCAACCTGCGGCAAAGCGTGGCGATGGCGGGCATTCGCTTGCGCACCGACTGTCAGCTACGGCGTGCGGTTCCGCACGAGTTCCTGTCCCGCCGCTGGTGTACTACCCCGGCAGTCCACGCCGGGCTCCCACCTGAGCGTAGAAGGCAAGATTGCGTTTAACTTGCCGGCGCCTCTCCACGACCTTCGATCCTTCCAACTTCGCTGCTGCCACAAGACTGTCGACGTCCTCAAGCATTTTGTAAGGCCTTCGGCCACCCAACTGCGGGTCATCCGACACAAACCAGTATGCCCGATCCCAGCAGGTCAACTCAGGCGGGAACGCCTGCAACACCGTACGGATTGTTGGATGTGGGCGCTGACGACGAAACTGGAACTTGGGGAAGTACTCGACCCCTTCGTGCTCTACCGCGAAGATGTCACCGTCACAGCGCCATTGTGGAGCGGCTTCGCCCAGGCTTTCAATCTGCACCGATGGATGGTGGCGGAGAAAGAAGGCGGGGCCCTCCGCCTTTATCCACTCTGCCCAATCCCTGAAGTCGTTCTCCATCTGCTCGCTCAGTATAGCCATTCTCATCCTTTCCACCGCTGCAGGTTTCACTCACCCTGGCTGGTACGCGGACACCATGCCCTGGTGCCTTGCCTCTATACTGGAGGACGCACTTACCTTTTGCGCGTCACCAGTGAACACCGCGCCGCACGCTTGCTGACCTCGTCGGAAGCGGTGCCAGACGCTCGCAGGCTCATGCAGGTCCAAGCGGCCAGCCGCGCGCAAGCGGGTCTGACCTTCAAGTAGCTGCTCGCTCATGTGTAGACCCCGTACTGCAGGCGGATGAGCAGGAGCTCAACCTGCTCCTTGCCCGCGGCCGTGCCGAGCAGGTCGACCGGACGCTGCCGGTCGAGTGCCATAGCAGGTCGCATGAGCCAGTCGGCGGCGGTCTCTCTCGAGCCGAAGACCTCCGCCGCCTGCGTCAGGACGTCGCCGGCCAAGCGCTCCAGCTGGACCAGTTGACGAACCCCGGCGCGCTGGACTGCGGCGTCCAGCGCCGCGACGGCTTCGCGATGCCGGCGCTCCTCGTCAGAAGTGCTCACCTTTGCTGTCCCTCGCTATCCAGGCAGGCGCGCGCCACCTCCAGCACGCGCCGCACTCCCTCCATTTCGCTGTCGAGCGGAAAGTCGAGGGGAGAGCGCCCCTCGAGCCGCGCGTTCGCCGCCCGGGCCCAGGCTGCGCGCGACGCCTCGTTCCGCAGATCCCAACGAAGAGCGGCGTTCAACCCGAACAGCAACCCGAGGCGCTCGAGGAGTGGAAGCGAGAAGGGCAGCAGCGTTTCCCTGTCCCCGTTTGGGCGAAGGGCTCGCGCTCTGGCATCGTTGGGCGTCAGGTGGCTGAGAAGGGCCAGGGTCTCTTCCAGCCCGAGCCCCCAGCCCTGGGTGAGGCCGGACCACTCGCCGTCCAGGCGGAAGCACAGCCACGGGTAGAGGGCATTTCTGACCACCTCTATCGCGCGTGCCTCCGGCAGCGCGGCAAGGCGGGCGCGCAAGCCCTCGACAGGGCCGCTGAAAGGATGCGGTTCGCGAGGAAGGTGCCGCCACCCGACCTCGCGCAGGACGGCTCTCCGGCCCTCGAAGAACAGGCGACTCCAGGCCTCTGGGTCCATGCCCTCCTGCAAGCCATCCACCCAGTAGCCCAGCACCGCCTGCTGGACCAGCTCCCCGCCCAGGCAGTGCGGTAGGAGACCCGTCGTGCAGTCCAGGCGCACGACGCCTTCCCGCAACGTGCCGCCCGCGTCGTCGAGGACGCGGAGCTCATCCCCGTCCATCAGCGGGTGGAGGCTGTCGTAGCCCGGCCGTCCGGGATCATCGAGCGACCAGACCACGCCCTCCATGCCGGTCTCGAAAAAGGGCGCGAGGAAGCCGCGCACCTCTCCTGCCGGCTGTCCGCCACCAGCCTGCAAGGCGGGGCTCGCTTGACCTCTGGTCAAGCCCGCGCTCGTCCGTGAAGGGACTGCATATGTGCCGCCTGCTGCCACCTCTGGACCATCTCCGCGCCCACCAGCCTCGCCGAGGTGACCAGGGCGTCGACGTCGTCGAGCGCCTCGCAAGGCTGCCTGCCACCCAGCCCTCGATCAGCGGACACGAACCAGTAGGCTTGGTCCCATGCGGTCACCTCGGGCGGGAAGGCCAGGAGCACCGTGCAGATCGTGGGACGCGGGCGCCCGACGCGGAACTGGAACGTCGAGACGTATTCGACCCTTTCGTGCTCCACCGCGAAGATACCGCACTCGTCGCTCCAGCGGACAGCGGAGCCGTCCATGCTCTCGAGCCGCACCGACGGATGGGGACGGACGAGGAGAACAGGCAGTTCGGCCAGGAGCTGTTCTGCCAGCGGCTTCAGGTTATCCGGTCCCTCGCCATCAGGCACAATCTTGGTCATAAGCGCCTCCACTCAAGGTCGCCTTGGTCCAGGTCGACGCAGACGCCCTGCCTTGGTGCGCCGCCCCACGTTGGTCGCACTGTTCGCCTACTCGCCTGCTCGTCTGACCGCCGCCCGGTCATACATTGCCGCCGCGCCAGACTGACGCCGGCGAAGCAGGCGTTCGATACGGTCGCGACCCGCGGCCGAGCCCAGCAGGTCAATCGGGCGCTTCTGGGCCAAAGCTATGGTAGGCCGCATGAGCCATTCCGTGGCCGCGTCGCGTGATCCAAAAACCTCCCTCGCCAGAGCCGGAAGGATACCGGCCAGGCGTTCCACGTAGGACAGCACACGGGCCGCATTGTGCCGGCGCGCCGCATCCAGTTCCTCGACGACAGCGAAGTGGCGGCGTTCCTCAGTCGACGGCGCTCCCTCCGCCTCCTCCATGCCCAGGTCAGCACGCGCCGCATCCAGCGCCGGCCTGACCCCTTCCATCTCGCCGCCGTGCAGAAGGTGAAGGGGACGGAGGCCAAAGAGACGTGCGTTCGCCGACGTGAGCCAGGAAGCCCGCGACCGCGCGTCCGGGAGACCCCACAGAAGGGCGGCGTTCAGCCTGAAGAGCAAACCGAGGCGCTCGAAAACAGGGAAGAAAAAGGGCAGCAACGTCTCCCCTCCCCGCTCTGGGATAATCAGCGATACCTCGTCCGACCCCGTGAGCGGGTAGTTGAGCAGCGACACGGCCTCAGCAGGGCCCAAACCCCAGGCGTAAGCCAGGCCGCGCCACTCTGCCTTGGCTCCGGACCCAAGCCACCGGCAGAGGGCACCTTCGAACAGCGCCTCGGCGCGCCCCGGCGGCAGCGCGGCGAGGCGCGCGCGCAGACCGTCGACCGGGCCGCTGAACGGGTGCGGTTCCCTGTCCCTCGAGTTCGCAGAGCAGCGGCGCAGAACGGCTCGCCGGCGTTCGGCGAACAGGTGGCGCCACGTCTCGGGATCCACGCCCTCCTGCGTGCCGTGGAAGCACACACCCAAAGCACCCTCCCCGCACGGGCTCCCGTCCAGGCGAGAGGTGGGCGAAGCGGCGAGCCGCTCGAAGCGCACTACCCCTTCCCAGAGGGTACCGCCCGCGTCATCCAGCACGCGGAGCTCGTCGCCGTTCTCCAGCAGATGGCAGCCCTCATGACTTGGCAGGCCGGGATCATGGAACGACCAGATCACCTTCTCAGTGCCGGTTTCGACGATCGCCTCTAGGAAGCCACGGATGATCAATGCTGACCGCCTCCTTTGCCGACTTGCCTAATCACCCGCAGCGGACCCCGGGTGACGCGCTGCTCGCCTGAACTCCGCGGGATCAGTGCTGTCGGTGCATCCCATAACCGATCATGGGTTTGATTGGCAATCCTATTATCGGTTTCGCCTCTCTTTCATAGGTCCCCGAATGCCGCGCACGCGGTGGTCACCCCGGTCGACGAAGCTCCGCGAACTCCTGCGCGACCGGCGCCTCGCCCTCGGCCTTCTGCAAGGCGAGCTGGCCGAGCGCCTGGGTCAGCCCCAGAGCTTCATCTCCAAGGTGGAGCAAGGGGAGCGGCGCCTCGACCTCGAGGAGGTGCTGGACTACGCCGCTGCCCTCAAGCTCGACCCCCACGAGATCGTCGCGGCCGTTCTCAAGGTGCCCGCCGCCCGGCAGAGCGGAGGGAAGGGCTGAAGGAGCCCGTGGGCTCCTTCAGCCCGCCCGGCTACCGCGCTCCCGCCGGGGAGGCGGGATCGGTAGGATCGCTCCAGTCGGCCGCCAAGTCCCTCAAGGCCGACCAGAGCGGAAGGTCGTCCGCTTCCTCGGGGAAGCCCCTCTCATCGACCGTCACCAGCGTCATGAGCGCGGCCGACTTGGCGCGGCGCGTGGCAGGGGTGGTGGCCGGCAGGCGGCACAGCTGGTCGATGAGCTGGTGACGTCGCTGCACCAGCTCCACCTGCCGGGCGTGGTGCCGCCCGGCTGTACCCAGGTCGCCCAGGCTCTCTGCCCTCCTCTCCAGGGCGCCAGCCCTGTTGGTTTCCCGCTGGAGCAGCAGCACGAGCGAGCAGAGGGCGGTGAGTCGGTCGTCGGGGCCCCTGCGGCGGGGAGCACGAGTATGCGGCGGGCTCATGCCGCAGCCTCCGCCCGAGCAGGGCAGGGCGGCGCAGGGACCCGCGATGGGCGCTGATCCCTTATCCAGCCGGGCCGCGACGAGCCGCTGGGTCCGTTTGCACCGCTATTTGCGAGAACGCGGGTGGTCACGCCTGGCACTTGCCAGGCGCACTTCTTGATCTTCATTCGATGGGTGGCTTTCAGATGCGCCGGCGGCGGCGGGTGCCGGGCCGGCCCACGGACCGGACCCGGCACCCGCCCGCGGCGCGCGAAGGCACCTCAGGGAACCTTCTTGCTTACTCCCCTCTCGAGCAGCGATCGATGAAACGTTGTTGCTTCCATAAGAATGAACTCTGCGCCGGACGGGTAAGCTCCAGAGTGGCCCTAAACCGGCCTGCTGGTGCAGGTAGGGCATCCTCCGAAGGTCTGCGCTGGCTGGGCCGTGCTGCTGATTAGGTTGGAGCCGAATTCGACATCATCCACCACCAAGCCGGCAGGCAGAGGGGAACTCGGAACGCGGTCGGGCACCGCGAGAGTCTCCGCGTAAGCAAGCCTTCCAGAAACGCGAAATGAACCCTCCAGCCTCAGCTACTTGGGAGGTCAGTCCCTTCCAGCGGGTTTCAGAGGGGTTTCTGTTCGGTGCTAAAGCACACTTCTTGTCGAGAAGGATCGAATGCAGCGTCAGATGTCGTCCTCCTCGTAGGCTACGCTGACGCCATCTCCGCAGCGCCAGTCGCTTTGCGTGCGGGGGAACTTGTAGAGCGTCTCGGCAGGGTGCGGATGCCAGGGCGAGCCGTCGCGCAGCGGGGCGTAGGCGATGCAGCGACCGACCTGGACACCGGTCGGCAGGGAGGAGGTGTCGGCGTCGGGGACCGCGGCGAAGAACCTGCATTCGAAGCAGCCGGCCGGAAGCTGCGGTGGAGCAGGACGTGGTGTGTGTTCGCCGCATCCGTCGTGCTCGAGCATCACGGGCTGACGCCGCTCTCTGCCGCGCGAATGAAGACGTCGTTCGCAGAGACCGAGCCGGCCCGGGACGTGGCGGGCCCGCAGTTCGTCGGCCCTGAAGTCGGGGATCGGCGGGAGGCCGCGATCGGCCTGGCCCCGGTTCTTCGCCGCGACATAGTCGCTGAACGAGGGGGGCACGGCGTCGCCGGTCGCGCGCCAGTGCGAGCATGTTCCGCACGGTCCGGGCTTTTTCACAATGACAGTCCTTCGGCATGGAAGTGGAGGCGGCCGCGGGCCAGGCCCCCGTTGTCGGTGCTCAGCGAGCAGAACCCGAAAGCCGTGATGCCCGCGGCGTCGGGCCCTTGGCCTGCGGCGGGGCAGGCTCCGCCGGCACCAGGACCGCGGCGGCTTCCGGAGCGTCGCGGGAGCGGTCCGGTACGGCATTCTGCTCATCGGCAACGCCCCGGGCGGCGAGGCTCCGGAGCGTCGCGGACGGGTCGGGAGAGGGAAGGCGGCCCCCGGTCCCGGCGACCACGACGGAGCGGGCCGCGAGGATGGCTTCCCGCCACGCGGATGAGCCGGGCATCGCGAGCCGCAGCGGGGTGGAGCGGGTGATCCGGTCCTCCCTGCCCTCGGCGCGGAGCCGGAGGAGGGCGCTGTCGAGGACGGCGGCGGGGGAACCGGGCGCCGCCTGCTCGGCCGCCGACCCAGGGCCCAGGAGGCGCCGGAGTACGCGGAGATAAGCGGCGACGTCGCCGGCGGGGTGCTGGCGGCCGCCGAAGAGCTCCGCCGGCAGCGCCGCCGTCAAGCGGGACGCTGAGGCACCGGCGGCGAGGTGTTCCCCACGCTCGACGGTTGTCATGCCGTCGGGATCGCGGGCGCGGATCGTGCTGTCGGCCAGGAGGGTTCCGTCCCGGATCGCCTCGTGGATCCGCGCCTCGTGCGCCCGGAGCGCCTGGATGCGGGCGACGGCGTCGCCGAGCTGACGGTTGGGTATCACGGAGGGATCGCGGCGGTTGCCGACTTGGTCATCGAGCCAAGCGCGGACCTGCGACGCTGACTTGCCCTCGTGGCGAAAGAAGCCGGCGATGACGCGCTCCTCCTCGGCGCGCTGCGCGTGGCGGAGGACAGCGCAGTAGTCGACCACGCGCATCACAACAGGCCCCTCCCCTTCCCGCTCGAGGCCGCGGAGGCGGATCGCATCGACGGCTCGCTCGCCGCCGATGCCTCGGAGGGTGGCGAGGTCCTCGGGGGTGAGGAGTTCTGGCATCGCCCCCCCGACCGGTTGACGGTCAGGGAGGATCTTCTCGTTCCGCTTTTCCTTCATCCAAACCGCGGGATCGGCCGGCCGCCGTCCGCCTTTCGGGATGGCGATCGGGTGCACCGGGTTCCAGTAATACTCGAGCGCGCGTTCTGCCTCGCGCCGGTCGGCCGACACCAGCGCTTCCACGGCATCGGTGAAGCCCATCCCGCCGCGCGACACCTTCGCGGCATAGACGCGCGCCAAGCGCTCGGTCGCGGGCACCTCTGACATCCTTGGCCCGCTGCTGAGGGCCTGCTGCTCCTGCGGCGCGTCGGGCGCCCAGGCCTGTGTTGACGTTGGCGCCGGCTTCTTTGGTGCGCGGATCTTCTCCGGCCGCCACCGCACCAGGCGCCTCACCCGTGCCGCGTCCTGCGCGGCAATCCGGATGATGGCCTGCATCTGTGTCTCCTGTGCGGTGTCGGGCAGCTTCCTGGGATCACCCGTACGCAACCATGTGTCCCTGTCGACAACGTAGTCGGACGCGTTCAGCCCTTCGGAGGCCGCCTTGGCGCTCCGCAGGAAAGCCATCCGAACGGCCCCCTGTTTTGGCTTCTCACCATCAGGCGCCAAGCGCTGCGCGAGGGCTCCAGCATCGGCCACGATCACCGCGTCCTCCCGGTGGCAGGTGAGCGCCACGCAGGCGCGGGAGGCATCGAGGCCAACCCCCGCGTGAATGATAGCGAAGTCTGCCGTCCAGCCCTTCGCCTTGTGAATCGAGTGGGCAAAAGCGTGCTGAAGGACCGGCGAGGGCTGTTCCTGACCCTTCCCTGCCGGAGGGGCGATCTCGGACAAGCGGAGGGATAGCGTCTGCTTCGTACGGTCGAGCCGGATGGTGAGCGTGGGGTCGGCGCCAGGCGTGAAGCCCTGCAGCGTCGCGACATCGTTTGCTAGCCCGTTGCGGCCGGTCTTCGTCAACGTCGCACCCAGCGCCAGACGGTCACCCGCGCGCAGCTCGATCTCCCGCAACTCGCCCTGCATGCCGCGACGCCCTCCGGCGTGGATGGTTCGAACAGTGATGGCATCGGCGCCGAGTTCCCCGGCGGCCAACATCCGGCTGCGGATCTCGCGATTGAGGGCGTGTACGTCCGTGTTGCGCGCGGCCAGCACCAGCCGGGTTGCCTCGGGGTTCTGCTGGCGGTTTTTCTCCCAGGCGTCGGCCACGCGCTGCACGGTGTGGGCCGCATCCCGGCCCCAGCGGATGCGGCCCTTCGCGTCGTAGCGCGTCAATCCTTCCACGCTGTCGCCCGCAGCGAAGGCTTGGCTCGCCTTCTTAATCCATGGCGTGGTCTGCCGGCGCACATCTTCCATGCGGGCAACACCCAACGTATCCGCCAGGGCGAAGAACGGCGCGCCCGGCTCAACGCTGGCGAGCTGGCGGCGGTCACCAACCAGAATAACCTGCGCACCCTTGTCGCACGCGTGAAATAGCAGTGATGCGACATCGCGCGAGCCGGCCATGCCAGCTTCGTCCACGATCAGGACGGACCGCGGCTGCAAGGCGAATCGCCCTGCGTCGAGGTCTTTGACAAAGCCCTGCAGCGCGCGGGAGCCGGGAAGCGCCGCTTCCTGCCGCACCACGTCCGCCGCGGTCCAGGACCCGGCAAGGCCGATCGGCTCCGCGCCGCTGCGCCGGGCGGCGTCCACCACGGCGGCCAAGGTAAAGCTCTTGCCAGCGCCCTCGACGCCTTCCACCACCACCACGCCGTCGCCGCGGGCGGTGTGTCGGACGGCCTGCTCCTGCTCAGGCGATAGCCTGGGGCGGGCGGCAATGGCGACCTCGGCGTCGGCCTTGCGGATGTGGCTGCCCTTGTCCCGGCGCTCCATCGCGTCCAGCAGCATCCGGCGCTCGCGCTCCAGTGTCTCGTGCGTGGTGAAGACCATCTCGCCGCGCTGGTTTGGCTCCAGGGCCACGAGGCGCTTGTCGGCGATGAGGTGATCGTACTCGGCGTGGGCGCCCTCCGCGCCGCCACCGCGCGTCTGGGACGCCTCCGCGATCATGCGGCGGAGGGTGCGGTCTTTGACGACGGCAGACCGCTCCAGGGCCTCGGTGAGCGCCGCGTCGGCCGCGCGCTGCTCGGGACGCTGGTGGCGCGCTGCGGCCCTGCGTACGGCCTCCCAGACCTTTTCCCGGGTGAGGCCAAGCTCCTCCATCTCCCTGACCCAGCGGGCCTCCAGCTTGCCGTCCTCGGGGACTGTGCCCTTGGCGCGCCGGGTGCTCCGGGTGATCTCCTCCTTCAACAGCCGGAGGCGCTTGCCTCTGGCTTCGTTGGGGTCGGCCGTCGGCGCGTCGCGGAGTGGTCCCTGCCGGACCCCTGGGGCGGTGGCAGCGGCGCGCTCCTGCTCACCTGCCCGCTCCAGGTTGGCCCGCACGGTGTCCAGGGCATCGAGGATGGCGACGCGTCGCTTGGACCAGACGGCGATGAGTTCAGGCGGTACCCCAGCGACGGTGAAGGCTTGCCCGTCCTCCTGGATCGCGACGCCACGCTGGGCCAGTCGGTTGGCCAGCTCGGCGCGAAAGATGGCACCCCCGTAGGTCTTCCACGGGTAGAGCTTCTGCGGATCCAGGGCTCCGGTGGAGCCATCCGTCCGGAGGCCGATGTTGCTTAGGACACCGTGTGCGTGGGTTTGGGGGTCGCCGGCCCGGCTCGTGAACTGCGGGAAGATGCCGACAGCCACGTCCCGCACCCGTTCGCGTGTCTCTCCGCCAGAACCACGCCGGGTCTCAAACACTCCGCGGTCATGGAGGGCGCGGAGACCGGCCCGGGCGGAGGCCACCATGTCATCCGCGATCCCCCGGCGGATCTCGGGCGAGGCGGTGGCGTAGAGGACCCCTACAGCCTTCGGGGCGCTGAACGTGAGATCCCAGCCCCCGACCCGGCTGTTCCGGGCGGCGGCTTGGACAAGCGCCTCGCCGTCCAGCCCTTTGCCATCCAGCATCTGCCGGAGTTGCCCGGGGACGATCGGCTTCACATCCGGCGCTAGGCTGTTGGACGGGCTCCACCAGGTGGCCAGCGACGCCAAGGCATCGGCCATGAGGTATTCGTCGGCGGCCCTGGAGGGGTCAGCCTGATCGGGCAGAGCCTTCCGGGCCTCCCCCTCGTAGTAGTCGGCCGCGGCTGAGAGGTTCAGCCCGCTCCGGCCGCCACCGATGCGCTTGACGCTGAGCACTGGGGGTCCAGCGTCTCAGAACGGCCCGCCGGTTGGACCACTGTGCGGAGGTTCGATGGACCCGGCCAGAGTGCCTACAGCCTGGGCAATATCCCGGAGCGATCCGCGAACAGCTTCATGCTCCTCCCAGGCATCCTCCATGGTCGGGACGGCCTTGCCAATGGCCTCCACATGCCGGCCAAGGATCTCGACCAGCGCCTCCAGCCGGCCCGGGATTATTGCGCCCGAGACGGTGGCGGCGGTCCCTACAGGGGCCTGCCGAATAAAGAATAGGACCGCCATCCGGACCAGCTCGGACGACCTTACGCCCCGCGTGTCGGCTGCCTTGTTGACCTCCTCGGCCTCCTCTTTCGTGAGGGAGGCCCAAACTCGACTGGATGCTGCAGCGGCCATGGGGTTCCCCTCCAAAGGTGGTATTATGCCCTGGTGTGCAGATTTGTGCAGCAGTTGGTGCCGCGCCGTGTGATCCACACTGAATGCTTTTTTGTAGCTTTACGGTCGCTTTACGCCAATTACGCTTCAACGGCGTGTTTACGGTCTTTACGGGCCTGAACTCCTGCCCGACCATGCGCCTACTTAGAGCACCTAACGAAACCTGCTGGTGAGCGTTTTGCGGGGCATGGCGAAGCCCCTGGTTCCGGATGATCTCTGGGCGGCGATCGAGCCGCTTCTGCCGCGTGAGCGGCCCAAGCCCAAGGGTGGGCGGCCGCGGCTGCCCGACAGGGCGGCGCTGACCGGCATTCTGTTCGTGCTGCGGTCCGGCCTGCCCTGGGAGATGCTGCCTTCTGAGATGGGGTGCGGCTCTGGGATGAGTTGCTGGCGCAGGCTCCGGGACTGGCAGGAGGCCGGTGTCTGGGCTGCCTTGCACCGGGCTTTGCTGGAGCGCCTTCAGGCAGCCGGGCAGATCGACTGGCGCCGGGCTG
>NZ_JONP01000064.1 GCF_000711725.1 Roseomonas aerilata DSM 19363
GCCATGCCGCGGAGCCCTGCACCCCGCCCGGCTGGTCACGCCTACCTCAGGCTCGTCTGACGCTCCCTACCTTCTCCTCGCACAGCGTATTGCTGGGCATTGGCAAGTTGATGACCTGTGGTCGGAACAACCGAGCCGGGGCAATCTGACGGGATGACGTCAGAGCCTGCCACCGATCCAGGATACCGCTTTCCGGCAGAGATCATCAGCCACGCGGTCTGGCTCTAACATGTGTTCAGCCTGAGCCTGCGAGATGTGGAGCTGATCCTGGCGGAGCGGGGCATCACCGTCACGCACGAGAGCATCCGGAACTGGTGCCGCAAGTTCGGTTCGGAGTTCGCGGCCAGGCTGCGGCGGTGCTGGCCGAACCCGGGCAACACCTAGCACCTCGATGAGGTGTTTCTACGCATAAACGGCGTGTTGCATTACCTCTGGCGAGCAGTGGACCAGCACGGCGTGGTGCTGGACATCCTCGTTCAGGACCGGCGGAACGGAAGTGCAGCCAAGCGGTTCTTCAAGCGCCTGCTTGCAGGCCTCAAGTACAAGCCCCGTCGGCTGGTTACCGACGGGCTGAAGAGCTACGGGGTCGCTCGGCGCGAGCTCCTACCCGGAGTCCGGCGTCGAAGCAGTCGGTACTTGAACAACCGGGCGGAGAACTCGCACCGGCCCACCCGACGGCGAGAGCGGCAGATGCAGCGGTTCAAGTCGCCCGAGCAGACTCAGCGGTTCTTGTCAGCCCACAGCATGATCCACGGCCAGTTCCGTCCGCGTCGACACCTGATGACGGCCGGTGAGTACCGGCGTGCCCGCACCAAGACCTTCCAGATCTGGCAGCAGGAGACCTGCGTCCAGGCGGCTTGCTGATCCTGCCGAATCCTTGATCCACGCGGCTGAACTGGCTTTCTGGCCGAACAACTTGCCAATGCCCGCCCTCAGCCGCTTCTGTTTGTTGTCCAGTTTCCCGAGCGGGGTTATGATTACGTTACGCCACGCAGTGGGCGCAAGCGAAATCAGCGCCGGGTAACGAAATGCTAGCCGTGCAATGCAAGATGGCGAGGGCAGCCCTTGGCCTCGGTGTCCGTGAGATTGCTGAGGCGGCAAAGGTGTCGCCAGACACTGTTGTGCGGCTTGAGCGCGGCGAAGCGCTTCGAGAGCGAACAGTGGACGCCATCCGCGCCGCGCTGGAGGCTGCCGGCGTTGAGTTCATCGCCGAGAACGGCGGCGGGGCTGGGGTGCGGCTGCGGGAGAAGAGGCCGTGACGCCTGAGCAGTGTCTGCATGCGAGGGAGCTTCTGGGTTGGAGCCGGACCCGTCTGGCCAGCCGTGCTGGCTGCTCGGATGCGGCGGTTAGGTTTTTCGAGACCGGGCAGCACGAACTATTCATTTCCGCGCCCAAGGCCATCCGTGCCGCCCTAGAAGCCGAGGGCGTGGAGTTCACAGGTGGCGATACGCTGGAGGTTCGCTTGCGGGGCAAAGCGGGGTGACGCCGGACCGATGCCGCCAAGCCCGGGAGCTCCTGGGCTGGACCGTGAAGGATCTCGCCGAACGGGCAGGCACCAGAATCGGAACGGTCATGTACTTCGAGGCGAGCAATGGACGGTCCCGCACTTCCACCGTAGTGGCCATCCGCACGGCCCTGCAGGCGGCCGGTGTCATCACCCCGGACCCAGATGGCGGCGGGCCTGGAATGCGATTGAGGAAGTCCGCGCCATGAGACCTAAGCAGTACTGCGCAGCGCGCGATCTGCTTGGCTGGCCTGAATGGAAAGTGGCTCACCGTGCTAGGTGCAGCGTGGAAACCCTTAGGACCTTTGCGACTCGAACGCGCCGTCCACGTGCAGCGACCCTTGCGGCTATCCGCGCTGCTTTAGAGGAAGCCGGTGTCATCTTCGTGGATGAGAACGGCGGCGGGCCGGGAGTGCGGCTGCGGAACCGGAACGCTTGACTATGGGAAAGTGTATGAGAGTGATCATGGCCGTAGCTCAATCAAAGCAAGTGTGCCGCACTTCATGATTGCTCTTTCGCAGTTCCGTCACCTTGAGCAGGCGAGTGGATGGCTGTTCGATCGGCTCGGTGGAGAGTACCGTCATCAAGGCCTTCGCTTCACCGTGCCGACCGAACTGACGACACGCCGTTTTCGTGGGCGCTTTCTTCTGGGTCTCTACGAGATGCCAGAACGCCGGCTGCTACGGCACCTTCCGCACGATTGTACCCTGCTGGATCTAGGAGGTTGCCTGGGGGTGGTATCCTGTCTGGCCAATCGACGTCTTCAAGACCCCAGGCGCCACGTTGTGGTTGAGGCTAACCCTGCCCTGCTGCCGACGCTGATCACCAATCGGAACCGGAACGATGCTGCCTTCACTATCGTGAACGGCGTGGTTGGAGGTGACGGTAAGTTTTGGCCTGGCGGCAACATCGTTGCTGGAAGTGCTCATCGGCCTCGTGCTGAACCGATTCATGTTCCGATGGTAGATGTTGCGTCGCTTGAGATGCGGCACAGTCTGAAATTCGACGCGTTCGTCATGGACATCGAGGGAGGAGAAGCAGAGTTCATCGCTGTCCAGGAAGCCCGATTGAGCCGAGCGAGGTTTGTCTTGGTCGAGTTCCATCCTTCCTTTATCGGCAAGCCTGCTTGCGACACTGCCCGCCAGCGTCTGTCAGCGGCTGGTCTCGTGTGCGCGGGTAAAGTGCTGAATGCTGAGGCTTGGATTCGAGCAAAGAGGCCGGCCGCATGACGCCAAAGCAGTGTCGCCAGGCTAGGGAGCTATTGGGCTGGACGCAGGTGCAACTGTCCCGTGCCGCCTCATGCGTCTCTAACACCGTGAAGTACATCGAGGCAGGTAACGGTTGCCCTCGAACACCCAGCCTCGCCGCCATCCGTGCCGCCCTCGAGACCGCCGGCATCGAGTTCATGGCCGAGAACGGCGGCGGCGAGGGAGTGAGGCTGCGCAAGCAGAATTCCGCTGCAGGCACGCAGACGACGTGACCGACGCGGATCAGCACGCACTCGGATGGACCTCACATGAGGGCAATGTCTGGACGAGGACTTTGCCGTCTCGGCCGGGCGACCCTCACCTGTTGCTGCGCGTGTCTCCAGATCCAATCGCTGGAGCCTGGGGTGATCTCTGGATTTGGGAGGTCGTGGATCCGCACGATGACGACTACTGTGCGGCAGGTGAAATCGACGGCGGCGAGGCTGATAGCTCTGTCGCAGCCATGGAGTCAGCACTGACTGAGGCGCTTGCCCACGTTGCTAGGTTAGCTGACGAATAACACCGGCGCAGTGCCGCCAAGCCCGAGAGCTGCTAGGCTGGACGGAGAATGATCTGGCGCGCCGTGCAGGCGTGCAACTTCCGGCAGTGAGGTACGCCGAAGGGCCGAACGCGCGTCCTCGAAGGCGCACCCTCAACGCGATCCGCACCGGCCTCCAAGCTGTGGGGGTAATCATCCCGGACACGAACAGCGAGGGCCTAGGGGTGCGGCTGCGGAGGTCTGCGTCGTGACGCCGGAGCAGTGCTGGGCGGCACGCGAGCTGCTTGGGTGGGCGGAGTGGAAGCTCGCCCATCGTTCGGGCTGCAGCTTGGAAACTCTGAGAGCCGTCTAAGGTCAGACACGCCACCCACGGGCTGCAACCCTCACAGCCATTCGCGCCACCCTTGAGGCCGCAGGCGTGGAGTTCATTTCGGAGAACGGAGGCGGTGCTGGGGTCCGGCTGAAGAAGGTTGCCAATGGGTGAGGTTACGGGCTGGGCTGGCGTTTTTTGCGAAAGCAGTCACGCCAGCCCTCCTCGGGAGCAGCCGGCCGATGGCGCCTGTCAGTCAAGTCGGCCGGCTGCTTACCCATGACATTCAGGCACGTATTCAACTGATGCGGCGCACTCAGGCTCTGCGGCGGGTGTCAGGCGAAAGCGGCAGCTACGTACTCACCACCAAGCACCTCAGTGCGTACCTGCGCCCGCGGCGTAGGCGCCGGCATTGAAAGCTCCAGCAAGGCCGCCGTGTTGTGCAGGATGGCGGCAGACTGATTGTCGCCCCGCTCGGAGGCGTATTCGGACAGGCACTGCAAAATAGCCAGAACAGACCGCAGTTCGGTCTCAAAGGTCCGCTCGGTAGTCTCGCGTGGCGACATTCGGTGGCTCTCGCTGCAGGTGTGCTGCCGGTCCGCCGCACATGTTTTTGGCGTGCAACATTTCTCATCCGTTGGCCGAGTTTGCAAAGGTAAAGAGACGGTCTGTCTTTTCACCTAAGAGCCGGACTGACCACGGCCGGTAAGGTTGGAGCCGTAACAGCTTGACACACCACAGTTCCCAGCACTGATGCATGAATGTCACAGCCACCGACTGTCCTTCGTTTCCGAGATGCAATCGGTTGGTAGTGGTCTTAGGCTCCGGAACTAATTGTAGGCCGCGGTCAGAACGTTAATAGTACGTCAAGACTTGAGGACACTGATGTATGGCTCGTAACGCACTGTCCGTCGCCAAGGCCCTTCAAGCCGCTCTGCACGAAGGCTTGGAAGTTCATCTCGACGGCATCACTGATCCGCAGGTCCGTTCAGCAGAAATCCAGGCTGCATGCGGACGTATTGTTGGCTACTTGGCCTCCGCACCCCTGCCGATCGCCGATGACGAACTGTCCGCTCACCGAGCCCTGATCGCCGTTGCCTTGCAGGCCGCTGAACGTCAACTCTGTGCGAATATGGTGGATGCCTGATCTGGCTCGGTAGCTGGGTTGAGGCAGTGCAAGGACCAGGAGCAAATGCCCAAAGTTCCAGGCAGCGCCAAGTGCAGCCCATGTTAACACTCAACCGTTGGTAGTGCGGCGCTGTTTCGCTACGCCATTCCGATCCGACTGGCCTCCACGCACAGGGGTGGGCTGGGGCCAGTCGTCTATCCATGCTGGTCTCAGCCGCCCACCTCGCTGATCCTTACTTCGAGGAGGCGGTCAGGCCGGGTAGGGGTGGAGGAGCGCCCCGCCCGGCCGCTCCGCCGCGAGCTTCCGCTGAGCCTCGCGAACAACTGAGTATGCTGCGGTGCAGCAATCGCTACTATGCCTGCGACGAGTGACCCGGTGGTCTAGGGCTTTCGGGGCGCCACAAGGCGGGAATGTACGGTTCCCGACGCTTAGTTTTCCGGGTTCGTCGCCGACCGTCGTCCCGCAACGAATTTTGTGGCGTAGACCGTTGCGTTCTTGTAAACGCCGCGGCGACCCAGGCTTCCGCATGGTGGTTTGGATAGACCGGCTGGCAGCTGGGGGCGTAGCCCTCATCGGCTGGCCGTTCTTGTTTGGGGTCACAGGCCGCCGCAAAGATTGAGCATGTTTCGATCGAGGGAGGTGACCGGTAACCTTGAGGGAAGGTCCTCAGTAGAGACGGCCCGTGCGGGCGCTGACCCTGCCTTGTCCTGTGCGCTGGCGGTTCTAGATGTTTGGTCTCGGGATTTGGTGGTGCGGGTCATGGATGAACCTGGACGGCTCCTCCGTCCAGGCTTTGCAGATGGCTTCGTAGGACGTGAGGCCGCGTAGGGTCTTCAGACGGCGGGCGAAGTTGTAGGCCGCGATGAATTCGGCGAGATGCTGGCGGAGGTGATCGTGGCTTTCGTAGTGGAAGCGCCTGACCGTGGCATCCTTGATGGTGCGGTTCATGCGCTCGACCTGGCCATTATCCGGCATGATACCCCCGGTGCCCCGATGTTTCTGCTGATCCTGGTGGACCGGCGCTATGGTGAGACCATCCGGGACATGGGGCACCGGGAGCACGCAAGTGCGGGCAGGCCGACCTTCAGACCATGGGCTGCGAGCCCGAGCCATTATCTGGCCGCCCCTGCGGCTCGCCCAGATGCGCTGCGAGCGCGGATCCGTAGTTGCCGTGTTGCCCGCCAGCTCCCGTGACGTGGAACAGCGAGGCAAGGAGGCAAGCCGGTGAGGGTCGTGGGACTGGATATTCACCGCGTACTCGCCGAGGCCGTGATGCTGGACGACGGCAAGGTCGTCCGTCTCGGGCGAGTAGGCATGACGCGGGACCACTTGGAGGCATTCGCCAGGGCGCTGACGCACGACGACCACGTTGTGGTGGAGGCGACCGGCAATGCCGCAGCGGTGGCCGAGGTGATCGCACCGCATGTTGGGCGCGTGGTCATCGCCAACCCGCGTCAGGTGCGACTGATCGCGCATGCCAAGATCAAGACCGACACGATCGACGCAACCGTGCTGGCGAAGCTCTACGCCAGCAGCTTCCTGCCCGAGGTCTGGGTTCCGGACGCGGAAAGCCAGGCTATGCGAAGGCAGGTCACGCGGCGCAACCAGATCGTGCGTCAGAGAGTGCGGCTGCGGACCATCACGCAGTCCATCTTCCACGCCCACCTTCTGCCGCAGTGCCCACACGCCGAGCTGTTCGGCGTCCGAGGCCGTGCCTGGCTCCTAGCGCAGCCCCTGCCGCCGGACGAAAAGGAGGCTGTGGAGCGGCACCCGCGCGAGTACGACCGCCTTGGCGAGGACCTCAAGGTCGTCGAGCGTGAGCTGGCCCGCGAGGCTTTGACCAGCACCAGCATCAAGCGCCTGATGACCATTCTGGGCATCGACATGGTGGTGGCGCTCGGACTGTCAGCCGCGATTGGGCCGATCTCGCGGTTCCCGGGCCCGGACTAGCTCGTCTCCTATTTCGGACCCAACCCAAGCGTCCACCAGTCCGGCGAAGGACGGCCCCAGCACGGCCGCATCACCAAACAGGGCCGGACCCATGCCCGAACCATGCTGGTTGAGGCCACATGGCAAGCTGTGCGCGGTCCCGGGCCGTTGCGGGCCTTCTACCAGCGGGTGGCTGCCCGCCGTAGCACTCACATCGCCGCCGTGGCGGTCGCCAGAAAGCTGGCCGTCATCGTCTGGCATATGCTGAGCAAGGAGGAGGACTACGCAGGGGTCAGGCCAGCGCTGCACGCCAAGAAGCTGCGCGACCTCGAGCTGCGCTCAGGGCAGCCAGAGCGGCGTGGACAGCGGGGCTCTGCCTACGAGTACAATCTGACGCGCACCCGGCAGGAGGAGAGGCGCAGGGCCGAGCAGGCGGAGGTCACCTACCGGCGCCTGACTGAGGGCTGGACCAAGCGAGGGCGGCGGGTGCCCGCGGGCGCCGCAACGGAGGCGCGACTGTCGTAGGCGGCGCGGCGGGGCTTGCACCTCCAGACCCCACTCTGTGCCACGCGGTCACCCGTGAACTGGAGAAACATAGCATCGGAACCAAGAAAAGGCTGTTCGATCTCATCCGTCGTCCACGGGTGCCGTGGCTTGGTCAGTCTGTGCTCGACGTTGCATCCAGCCATCGCCGCCAGGCTCGGTGAAGTGCGTGCCGTTGTCGGTGAGCACGGTGTGGATCCTGTAGGGAACGACCGCGGCGAGGGCGCGCAGGAAGTTGCTGGCGATGCGGCGCGTGGCCTTCTCGTGCAGCTCCACGAAGGCGAATTTCGAGATCCTGTCGATGGCAACGAAGAGGTAGAGCCTGCCTTCCTCGGTCCGGACCTCGGCGACGTCGATGTGGAAGTAGCCGATGGGGTAGCGCTTGAACTTGGAACGCTGTGGCCTGCCGCCTTCGGTGTCTGGCAGCCGGCTGCTGCCATGACGCTGGAGGCAGCGGTGCAGGCTCAGCGCGTATGGGTCGGGTGCTGGGCTGGAGAGCGTAGAGGCAGTCCTCCAATGGCAACAGTGTGTGACGGCGGAAAGCAACGACCAAGGCCTCGCGCTCGGGCGACAGGACCGTTAACCGAGGCTCCAGAGGCCCGATGCGAAGGTCGGAGACAGAGGATCGCTTCCTCCACTTTGCCACCGTCTTGGGGTTGATCCCGTAGCGCCGGGCCAGCCCTCTCAGGCCCTCTTGACTATGGTGTATCGCTCGACGGACTGCCTCCGTCGTTGTGGCGCTACCGTGGAGAAGCTGGCCCATAGTGCGTCCTTCAACTCAGGGGAAAAGACTGCACCATCAAACCCTGGGATCAAACATCTAAAGGACCGAAGCTTCGCAAAGGCGGGCGATCCCTCTTCGTGCAGCGCAAGCATGCCATGGTAGCTCAGATCGTCACCGATGAAGCGCACAAGACGGGTGAGATCTCGGTAGGCACGCACACTGGCTCCGCGGAATAGTCCGATAGCACAAAACCACGACGCCTGCTCGGCAGCAGGTAGGGGACATGCTCCACCCCACCAGCCTCGTCGCGCCGGGACACGATGAGTACGCTCTCAGTCCGCCGGCCAGCTTGGAAGCCGGTTCGGATGTCTGCCTCCTGCATCGTCCCTGCCAAGGGCCACCCTCCTCATTGGTAGGCTCATGTAGGAAGCCAACAGGCAGTTTCAGTTCCGCGTGTCACCCTTCCTCGCGTACAGCACAACGAGCAGTTCGGTGAGCAACCCGTCAGCCTGGTTGAGGTTGTTCTGGCGTGCAAATACAGCAAGGTCGTGCGCGGCTACAACGAACGAGGCCGGGTCAGGTCCTTTGCGCCTCGTGGTGGCTTCGTCACCATCAGCTGGGTCCGCCGTCATCGATGGATCTTACCCTTTGTTAATGTTCTGGGCTGCCAGTTAGAACACTTTGCACAGGTAAAGGTCATTCGAATTGATGCGACATCACAAAAGGTTTCGGCGGGTTGCCGACCACGAACCGGCTTAGTTCCTCTGCGTTCGGGACCTAAAATTACGAAGGCGGAAGGGAAGTCATGCAAGATGGGCTGGAGCCACCGGACGACGATTGTCTTTCGCAGGCGGTCGCCGAAGCACTGAAGAGGATACTCGCTGGCAGCGAACCAGCCTTAGCTCCAGCAGAACTTCTGCAGACACTACGGTGGCAGTTGGCAAGGGTCCTTGCCGAGGCGCCTATAACGGGCGACGGCGTAGTGGGGATCGAACTGCGTGCTCGCCTCGCCTGTGTGTTCGAGCAGGAAATTACCAGGAAGGAAGCGCTCGTCGGATCGGCGAGCACAGGGTCGCAACATGCCCTCGGCTATGAAGAAAGGCGGCGGTGGCCGCGTTACGAGGTCCAGTTGCGCGCGCATCTCCTATCGGGTGCGGGTTCCTTCGGCTGCACCGTCATCGACCTGTCCGAAGGGGGAGCTCAGATCGATGTTGCCGAGCCTATTCCCCTCCCAGCAGTTGCAGTTCTGAATATCGAGGACGGCGCAACCTATGTTGCGCGGCGCCGCTGGGTGAACGGCACCCGGGCAGGGTTTGAGTTCACTCGCGATGATCGTGCGCCTAGTGGATAGCTGGGTCGACCCAAGGCAGCTGCCTGATCCATACATTAACCAGAGAACGGTGGAGGCGTGTGCCGGTCTGCCGTGATGTACCTCTCGATGAAGGGCAAGGATTGTTGAGCGCTCGCCAATTAGGTCAGAGGACTTGTCCGGCCTTACCTCCGGCCGCCGACCTTCTGACGCATACTGGTGTCTACCCCTCGAACGCCCTCGTTGGCCGACAGGGTAATAGGTACGCCGTTTCGATCAGTAGGATCGACGCGATTTCCCGTCAGTCTAGTAAGGCGCTGCAAAGTCGAAGTCCTGCTTTCGGAGTAGCCTGCGAGTTGGATGTCGTACGTCTCGCTCGGCCCACGGCGCGCGACGGAAATCACTCGGCCCCAATGACCAAGTCGGCCCATGGCGTACTCGCCGGTTTCAGAAGTGCGCAAGCACACGAAGTCACCCACTTCGTAGCGGAAGACACAGGCTCGCCCCTGGGCATCGTAGCTGAGTTCCATCTCATGGTCCTTGCCACTAGGTCCCAAAAAGCTTGGGGAGGGTGAACCTGAAAGCCTAATGGTTCCCTGACATGTGCCTTGAGGTGCGGGGAGGAATTACGGGGCAGGTGGCGAAGGGCAGGCCAGCTCGAGGAACCCTTCCATACCGAATGCTTCGCATGGCATATCACAACCTCAGCGTGTAAAATGCCAAGAAGGGCAACGCATGCGCGAGCGGACGGAGGCTGAGCAGGGCGCAATGATCCCAGCACCATTTGAGACGATCGACAGGAAGTTCCCCATCAAGGGCCCAAAGCACACGCGCGAGAGCATTCCGTGGCGCGTGCTGGCGCCGCATGAAGCACAGGCCCTGACGAACCACGGGGAGACCTTGAAGCATCTGGCGGAGCGTGGCGGCCTCTGCTGGTCCGAAGCTTACGGCATTTTGAAGGGCGTTGGCTGGAGGCACCTCCCGCGCGGCCAGGAGGACCGCTGCAAGGCCGAAGTCCTCGCAGTTTGCCAGAGGGAGACGCCCGGTGCCCGAGCTTAAAACGAAACATCCTCCGCCCCGCGTCATCGCCCAGATCGGAGGCTCCGGCGGCCCAACCTACGAGTACCGCGGCGCGCGGATTGGGTCGAATGAGGCGGGAACCGTGTTCAGCTTCAGCCTGGTGGGCTTCCCCGGCGGCGGCTGGGCGGGACTGGGCAGCATCGACATGATCGTGCGGCTGGTGGACAGTTGGTGCGACACGGGGCGGCTGCCCGCGCCGTACGTCAACAAGGATGCGGGGAAGGCTGGCTAGGCGCCTTCCGGGCGCGGCCGACGGGTGGCGCTGCTCTCCAGCAGCCCTACCGCCTCCCGCTTGAACTCCTCCGTGAACTCACGCCGCGTCGTCATGATCAGGGCACCTCGCTCCCTCAGGAGCTTATCCGAGGTGGCCACCATTACATGGGAGGGTCAACTCAGTGTTGTCCGTCTTGCGACCTATTGCTCAAGAAAGGGCGCGAGCCAAGCATCCATATCGCTCGCAGCACGGTCCTCGTTGCCCATGCCCACTTCCTGCCTAGGGCGTCATCCGCCAGTGGGTCGATCAGGCCACCGCTTCAAGTACCCACATAGTGGTAGCGAGGTTGACGAGACTTACGGATTTGTGATCTCTGTGCAGGACGATTTTTCGTAAGGTGACGATCAGTGGAGCAACGACTGATTAACTCGATGTTCCGCCTTTTGGGAGGGAAGAAGTACGGGATCATCGCCGTACCCGGAGATCCGTTTGTCCGTCCTGCTCGAGCACGTTTGATTTGGGCGAACAACACAGCCCAGGCAGTGCAGAATCTTGGCCTTGAAGCTCTTTTGGCAGCGGACGTGCAATCTGTTCCTGTGAAGTTTGAGTCATTGCAAGGGCTGTCATCAATACGACGAATGGTGACTGAGACCTACAATGTACCGGCCACCTATGACATGCGCGGCATATACGACATGCCGTCGAAGATCGCCAAACTGTCACCAGGTCAATGGGCGCTGGATTACGATATCCCGCGGAGCGTGTTTCCCTACTGCGGTCTCCTGCACACCCGCCACCCAGTCGTGCTGTCACGAGCCCTTAAGGCAGGTATTCCCTGCGTCTACGAAGATCACGACGAGGATCACAATAACGCATTCAAGAAACTACCCGAATTAGTCCGAGCTCATCAGAATCTACGTGTGATTGTTGCAATTACGGAGGCGGTGCGGGAGCGCCTGATTAAAATCGGAATACCGAAGGATCGAACCATTGTGCTGGACAGCGGGGTGAATTCGCAATCCCTTGTTAGATATAAGGGGGAGGCGACGCAGATTCGCAAGAGCTTGCTAGAACGCGGCTTTGACCACATCGTGGTATATTCAGGTGGCTTGCAGATCGAGCGGGGCATTAGACACCTTCTTAATGCAGCAGTGGCCTTGCCAAAAAGCTTGTTTGTCCTATTCGGTGGCAACTCAGGTGATCAGTCACTCTGGCGCAGTGCGGTGGTTGACTGTGCCTTGCCGAACGTTGTGGTGCCAGGCTATGTTCCGCAGCGGCATTTGCTCCCTTTTCAGCAGGCAGCCGACGTTTTGGTCATGACCCGCGAGCATGACGAGCGAGCAGCGATCACATCGCCTCTTAAATTTTTCGAGTATCTCGCCGCAGGTTCTCCGATAGTGGCTGCAAGCCTTCCGGCGGTGGAACGCTACGGCAATGCCAACCTTGCCGCCGCCTTCTACAATCCTGCAAATCCTGAAACGCTCCCTGCCATTTTGTCAGCGGTGATGGCCGATTTCCCGTGGCGACCCGACGGCTACGCTCATAATATCTCACTAGCTCATGAATTTACGTGGGAACAGCGGCAGATTGCCTTGTTCAGACAACTAGTATCCTGAGCCTCAGTAACAGAAGACCGTGACGGTAAACGATATGCCCTCAGCTGCGACGATGAAGATGCGCTCGTTTGACGAAACGGCTGCGCTGCATGATATATGCTTCGTTTTGAACGTAAATTCCCGTGGCTGGATACTAGAGAAAATATGCCGCGTTATCGAAAGTGCTTCGGGGAGCGTCTGTTTCTATTTGTTCTCAGAACGCAACGACAAACTGTCGTATCCGTTGCCGGCTGCTCGAAACTACTTCTTCGCTCACTTTGCTCTGGCTGTAGCGGTGATGAAGAATTATCCTGATGTTAAGTCTGCGAACTGTTTCGTCTGGTACACTCATCCTGACTTGTCTAAAGGGGTTACTAAGGATGACTTGGTCAATTTGGCTGCCGCCTGCACTCTTGTCTTTACTCCTTGCTCTCTGAATCGGGAGACACTCGTCGAGTGGGGGGCACAGCCCAATAACATTATGGTGCCGCTAGGCGGTGCTGATCCGGCACACTTCCAACCAAAGACACGCACTGGTGATGGTGCAATCGGGTTCGTGGGCGCCTACTACGAACGCAAGCAGCCCGAGAAAATGTTAGAAATTGCGTATGCCATGCCGGACAAGAAAGTCATTCTCGTCGGTCCTCGTGCGGAAGATGTTGAAAACGCCAGCCTCGTCTGGCATCATTGGGAACGCTTCCAAGAGTTTCAGAGTCTTCCTAACGTGGAGTATATTGAGGCACACTACGACGATTTCCCGCAGCACTACCGCTCTTTTGATGTTTACTGCTCAACATCTTTGCTTGAAGGAGGACCGATCCCTGCCATAGAAGCAATGATGAGCAATGTAGTACCCGTCATTAGTGATACTGGGTTTGCACGTGATATTATAAGTCATGGCCGAAACGGTTACATCTTCCATCCATCGTCTGCATCTGAAGACATTATCAGCCTGATCCGTCAAGCACTGGCGAACACTGAGACCGATATTGCTGCTTCAGCAGCGCGTTTTTCCTGGGAAGAGTTTGGATCTGCAATTTGGCGCGGGATACGGGGTGATATTCAACGCGACCAGAAAGTGTCGTTCCACGAGTCTACGTCGGCTGCGCGGTACCTAACGCGAGGATTTCACCCTGTCGAGCAGCGGGGAGTGTGGATGCGTGCAGCCGAAGCAGAACTCACCTTGCCTGTGGCGGAGAATTTTGAACCGAAAGAGATTGAGTTTTTCCTGTGGATTCCGGCAGAAGGCGGCGAGACAAGCGTTACAATGCAATTCTATGTTGGAGGTAAACTTGCCGCAACGCACGAAGTTACTGCACGGGCGGCCACCTATCGTATCCCAGTTAATGCAGGATATTTAACAGATCGCCGAGTGTTTCGTGTTCGGATTGAGACGAGTAGGCTGTTTAAAAAAGAGGATTGGCCTTCGAACGCTACGGAGAAGCGGAGTCTAGGTGCGAAGATCGGCTGGGTGCGAGTTCGGTGAACTAATGGGGATCCTGTGGTACTTGGCCCACAAATCGGCGACTGAGCTCGACTTTGGCCACCAGGTAGCGTGGCAGATGGCGTAAGCCAGGGCCCCTTGGAGGACCGGGCGGGGTTCTGCGCTGTGGGTGCTGCGCGGCCTTGATGCTCCTATAATGGTCAAATGCCTGCTCACGCTGAGTGTTGGGCGTCGGCTGGGCGGCAGAGATAGCCAAAGATCTCGCGCGCCACATAGCGTTTGAGGCACCGGACGATCTCGGGCTTGCTCTTTCCCTCGGCGGTGCGGCGCCTGACATAGTCGAGGGTGGGCTGGTGGGCCCGCATGCGGACGATGACCACGCGGTAGAAGGCGGTATTGGCCTGGCGATTACCCCCTCGGTTGAGGCGGTGTCGGTTGGTCCTGCCGCTGGAGCCCGGGATGGGACAGGCGCCGCAAGTTTGGCCAGGGCCGCTTCGAAGTGGATTCGTTCGGGGTTGTCGCCGACGAGAATGAGCACTTCGGCGGCGGTGCCCGTGCCCGTGCCGTGCGCCTGCATCAGCTCCGGTGCGAGGCTCTGGGTCAGCTGCCCGAGGCTGGCATCATGGTCCCTGACTTCGACGTCGAGGGCCAGCCAGCGGCGAGCGATCGCCCGCAGGCTGGCCTTGGCGGAGGCCATCGTCGAGGTGAGAGGGCCTGTGGGCAGGGCGGCGAGGTGCCGGAGCAGCGCCATCTTGCCAGTCAGGCGGTCGAGCCCCTCGCGCAGCGCTAAGGGCGCGCTGACGATGATGGCCTTAAGCGCCTGCATGGCCTGGCTCCGCGCCTTGACGGCGGCGTCGCGGGCCACCTTGAGGTGGCGGATCATCTCTACAGTGCTCGTGCCGGATTTCGGCCGTGCCGAGGCTTGGCCAGCGAGCACGCTTCGGGCCGCGCTCTCGGCATCGACCGCATCATCCTTGCCCTTCTGGTGCCGGACTTGGCGGCTGGGCCGGTTGACTTCGAGGACGCGGTAGCCGTGCTCACTCAGGAACCGGGACAGATCGGCACCGTAAGAGCCGGTGCCCTCAACACCAAATGCGCGGATCGGGCCGGAGGACCGTGCCCAGTTCAGCAGGGATCGGTACCCGCGGCTGTTGACCGCGATGGACAGGCTGCCGAGGCGGGCACCGAGCGCGCTAATCGCGACCGCGGCATGGGTGGACTGTACCCATCCGCCGAGTGCCGCCTTCACTGAGGGCTGATGATCTCTGACCTAGTGACGCTCGCAAGAGCGACGCAAAGGGCGGGGGCGGGATGGAAATTATCATCGGAGTGGAGCGGCGTCGTCGCTGGCGTGCCGAGGATAAGTTGCGCGTGCTGGCCGAGGCGGCACAGCCTGGAGCACGGACGTCGGAGGTGGCCCGGCGGCACGACATCAGCCGCGGTCTGCTGTGGTACTGGCGGCGTCAGTTGCGGCAGGGGCGGCTGGCGGTGGTCGATCCTCGGGAGCCGGTGTTTCTGCCCCTGCAGGTGAGCGACGCGGTGCCGCCCGGGCCTGTGGCGCCTGCGAGGGCGACGGACCCGCGGACCGAGATCGCGCTGCCGGATGGCACCCTTGTTCGGATCGGCGCGGACGTGGACGCAGCAGCGCTGCGGCGCGTGCTGCCGGTGCTACGGCGGTAATCCCGGTTCCCTCCGGTGGGCATTGGCAAGTTGTTTGGCGAGAAGGCAAGTTCAGTTGCGCGAGTGGGGATACGGCAGGATCATCATGCCGCTTGGACGCAGCTTTCCTGCTGCCAGATCCGGAAGGCCTTGGTGCGGGCGCGCCGGTACTCGCCGGCAGTCATCAGGTGCCGGCGAGGACGGAAGTGGCCGTAGATCATGCTGTGCGCCGAGAGGAACCGCTGAGCCTGCTCGGCCGACTTGAACCGCTGCATCTGCCGCTCTCGCCGTCGGGTGGGCCGATGTGAGTTCTCGGCCCTGTTGTTCAGGTAGCGGCTGCTCCGGTGCCGGACCTCGGGTAGCAGTTCGCGCTGCGCCACG
>NZ_JONP01000065.1 GCF_000711725.1 Roseomonas aerilata DSM 19363
GCGCCGATCGCCATGGACCAGGGCCTGCGCTTCGCCATCCGCGAGGGCGGCCGCACCGTCGGCGCCGGCGTCGTCGCGAGCATCGAGAAGTAAGACGACCCGCCCCTTGGGCGGGAAGGGCAGGGCGGGCCTCCGGCAAGGGGGCCCGCCCTTTCTGTTTCTGGCGCGCTGGCGCGGGGCTGGACAAGCCCCTCGCCGGCACGGACAACCGGCCGCTCAGGGTGAGGAGAGCGGCATGTCCGGACAGGGCGGCGTGGAACTGGCCGGGTTCTGGCCGCGGGTGGCGGCGCAGATTCTGGACGCCGCCTGGATGATCCCGGTCGGCCTCGTCCTCGTGCTTCTCGGCGATTTCGCGCGCGGGGGGAGGGGGCTTTCGCCCGGTTCGGATATCCTTCTCCAGCTCATCTCCGCGCTGCTGATCATCCTGTTCTGGGCCAGCCGTCAGGCCACCCCCGGCAAGATGCTCATGCGGCTGCGAGTGATCGATGCGGAGACTGGCGGCACGCCGCCCTGGCCGCGTCTGGTGGCCCGTTATTTCGGCTACATCCTCTCCAGCATCCCGCTCGGGCTGGGCTATCTCTGGATGCTTTGGGATCCGCGCCGGCAGTGCTGGCACGACCGCATCGCCCGGACGCTGGTGGTTCGGGATCCGTTGCCGCGGTAGCGGCAACGCCTTCATCGTCCCGCACCCTCTCGACAGCCGCCGCGCCTTGCCGTAAGGCACGGCCCCTGCGTGGCCTGCCCTAGGGGCGTAGCTCAATTGGCTAGAGCGCCGGTCTCCAAAACCGGAGGTTGGGGGTTCGAGACCCTCCGCCCCTGCCAGCGCACCGAATTCGGGCCGAAAGCCCGATCCGGCAGCCGGGGCGGGTCGCGCATGACCCGTTTCTGAGCATCCCGCTCGCCGATCACCGCGCCGCGGCGTCCAGGCGCCCTCCCAAGGGCCAGTCTGGACCCGGCGCCTGGAGGGGCCCCGACGTGGCCGGTTTCAATCCCGCAGGCTACCTGCGCGACGTGCGGCAGGAGATCAGCCGGGTCACCTGGCCGAGCCGGAAGGAGACGCTGATCACCACCGGGCTGGTGCTGGCGCTCTCCGTCCTGGCCGCCATCTTCTTCCTGGTGGCGGACTGGCTGATCCAGCTCATGATGCGGCTGCTGTTCGGATTCGGCTGACCTCGTAAGATTTCGCGCCGCGCCGGAGGCCGGGGGCATCGCCCCAGGGGCCGGAGGCCAGCGCCACAGGATTGGGAGCGTCGCCGTCATGGCCGACAAGAAGTGGTACGTGGTTCACGTCTACTCGGGCTTCGAGAAGAAGATCGCGAGCCAGATCAAGGAGCAGGCCGCCCAGAAGGGGCTGGCCGACCGGATCGAGGACGTGCTCGTGCCCTCCGAGGACGTGGTGGAGGTGCGCCGCGGCCAGAAGGTCAACACCGAGCGGAAGTTCTTCCCCGGCTACGTGCTGGTGAAGATGGAGATGACCGACGAGGCCTGGCACCTCGTGAAGGACACGCCGAAGGTCACCGGCTTCCTCGGCGCCCGCAACAAGCCCAGCCCGATCCCGGAGCGCGAGGCCATGCGGATGCTCCAGCAGGTTCAGGACAACGCGGAGAAGCCGCGCCGCCCTTCCATCACCTTCGAGGTGGGCGAGAACGTCCGCGTGGCCGACGGCCCCTTCACCAGCTTCAACGGCGTGGTGGAGGAGGTGGACGAGGAGAAGGGTCGCGTGAAGGTCTCCGTCTCCATCTTCGGCCGCGCGACGCCGGTGGAGCTCGAGTACGGGCAGGTCGAGAAGGCCTGATCCCGGGCACGCCAGCCCGGGAAGACCGCCTGCCGGTGGGTTGACGGCGGCCGGTCGGCATGGTGCGGGAAGGTCGTTCCCGCACCGAGGCCATAGCATGCGCGTTCCGACCCCCAATCCCCCGCCGGGCATCATCGGCCACAACCGGTCTATGCTGACGCCCAACTACTGCGTCTTCCCGCCCGAGGGGATCATGGACAGCCTGCTGCCGAACTGGCCGGGCTGCATCGCCCGCTTCCAGACCAGCCGGCACATGGGTGCGGGCTTCACCCAGGCCCTACTGATCGTGCCCGCCGGGGCGGGCAGCGCGGGCGCGGTGGAAGAGAGGGTGCAGGCCTTCCTCTACGTCCGCGCCGGGGCGCTGGAGGTGACGGTTGAGGGTCAGGTCCACTCGCTCGTGCCCGGCGGCTACATCTATGTTCCCCAGGGGGTACCCTATGGCGTGCGGAACGCCGGTGGGGAGGAGGCGCGGGCGATCTGGGTGCGCAAGGCTTACCAGCCCGCCGCCGGTGTTCCCGCGCCGAAGGTGATCGTCGGCCACCGGGATACGGCGCAGCGGGAGGATAGCGGGCCCCGCTGGCGGCTCCTGCTACTCGGGCTGCGCGAGATGCCCATGGACTTCGAGATGAACATCATGTGCTACGCGCCCGGCGCCCATTTCTGGTGCGTCGAGACGCATGTGATGGAGCACGGCATGGTCATGCTGCAGGGTCAGGCGCTGCAGCTGCTCGGGCGGGAGTGGCACGAGCTCTGGACCGACGACTTCGTCTGGATGGGCCCCTATGTGCCCCAGCAGATCTACGCCACCGGCAACGAGGTCTGCGAGTACCTGCTCTATAAGGACGTGAACCGCGACGTGATCTGAGGGGCGTGGGGCGCGGCGGCAGGAATTACGCTGGACTCGCGCCCCGCAGCCTCCTATACGCCGCTTCCGCGCCGGCCGGGCTGGGGTTTCCTCGCCCGGCCGCCGCGCGTTTTCAGGAACGCGGGAGGTCCGGCCCCAGCCTATCGGGGCGGGCCGCTGGCACCGCGGGCCTCCGAAGTCAGGAGAGTGCCAGAAGATGGCGAAGAAGATCGTCGGCTACATCAAGCTGCAGATCCCGGCGGGCAAGGCCAATCCTTCCCCGCCCGTGGGCCCCGCGCTGGGTCAGCGCGGCCTGAACATCATGCAGTTCGTGAAGGAATTCAACGCGGCGACCCAGGGCATGGAGCCCGGGACCCCGACGCCGGTGGTCATCACCGCCTATTCGGACCGCACCTTCTCCTTCATCACCAAGACGCCCCCGAACACCTACTTCCTGCTGAAGGCGGCCAAGCTCGAGAAGGGCAGCCAGACGCCGGGCAAGGGCGGCGCGGTCGGCCGGGTGACGAAGTCCCAGCTCGCCGAGATCGCCAAGGTGAAGATGAAGGACATGAACTGCGTGGACGAAGCTGCCGCGGTTCGGATGCTGGCCGGGTCCGCCCGCGCCATGGGCATGGTTGTGGTGGAGGGCTGAGAAGATGGCCAAGCAGGGCAAGCGTCTCCGCAAGATCAACGAGGGCCTGGACCTCGATAAGTCCCTCGCGCTCGCCGAGGCGATCTCGACGGTGAAGACCGCCGCCAACGCTAAGTTCGACGAGACGATCGAGATCTCGATGAACCTCGGCATCGACCCGCGCCACGCCGACCAGATGGTCCGCGGCGTGGTCGGCCTGCCGAACGGCACCGGTAAGACCGTCCGCGTCGGCGTCTTCGCCCGCGGCCCGAAGGCTGAGGAGGCGACCGCCGCCGGGGCCGACGTGGTCGGCGCCGAGGACCTGATGGCCGCGGTGCAGGAGGGGAAGATCGACTTCGACCGCTGCATCGCGACCCCGGACATGATGGGTCTCGTCGGACGTCTGGGTAAGATCCTCGGCCCGCGCGGCCTGATGCCGAACCCGAAGCTCGGCACCGTCACCATGGACGTCCGCGGCGCCGTCACGGCCGCCAAGGCCGGCCAGGTGGAGTTCCGCGCCGAGAAGGCTGGCATCGTCCATGCCGGCATCGGCAAGGCGAGCTTCGAGGCCGATAAGCTGCTCGAGAACGCCAAGGCCTTTGTGGACGCCATCCAGCGCGCCCGCCCGACTGGCGCCAAGGGCACCTATGTGAAGAAGGTGGCCGTGTCCTCCTCCATGGGCCCGGGCATCAAGGTGGATGTGAGCTCGCTCTCCGCCTGAGTGAATTCGCGCCGGTCCCAAGGGTCCGGCGCGGGCAGGGTGGGGAAACCCGCCCGACCTGTCCGAGACCCGATGTGCCCTTTTGAGGGCTTAAAGCGAGAGCGCAACGGGGAGACGGGGTGCCAGAGACGACGTTCCGGGGCCTGTCCCCGGGCTTGGCTTGGCTTCCGGCTTTCATCTGACAGGCGAACCGGGGCGTCCCCATGCGGGGGCGCCCTTGCGTGAACCGGCCGGCGCCCCTCCACCAGGTGCCGGTTATTCGTAGGAGACGGGAATTGGACCGTACGGAGAAGCGTGAGTTCGTCGCCTCCCTCGGTTCGGTGTTCGCCGACACCTCCTTCGTGCTCGTCGCCCGTAACAACGGGCTGACGGTCGCGGCGGTGGATGATCTGCGGCGCCGGATGCGGGCAGCGGGCGCGACGTACAAGGTCACGAAGAACCGGCTGGCCACTCTCGCCCTCGACGGCACCCGCTTCCAGGGCATCGCGCCGCTGCTGAAGGGTCCGACCGCGCTCGCGTGGTCGACGGATCCGGTGGCGGTGGCGAAGACTGCCACGGAGTTCGCCAAGGGTAACGACAAGTTCGTGATCCTGGGCGGGGCGCTCGGCACCCAGACCCTCGACGTCAATGGCGTCAGGGCTCTGTCCGAGCTTCCCTCGCTCGAAACGCTGCGGGCGCAGCTGCTGGGTCTCATCCAGACCCCGGCGACGCGCATCGCGGGCGTGCTGCAGGCTCCGGCCGGGCAGCTGGCGCGGGTGTTCAAGGCCTATTCCGACAAGGACGGGTCGTCAGAGGGCGCGGAAGCCGCCTGAAACGCCATGACCCCCGGCGGGTTGCGGGAGCCGCTTCCGCCTGGGGTTGCAAACTTCAAGCCAAGCCACTAGATCAGGGAACACAAAGACATGGCCGATCTTGCCAAGCTCGTTGACGAGCTCTCGACCCTCACCGTCCTGGAGGCTGCCGAGCTCTCCAAGATGCTCGAGGAGAAGTGGGGCGTCTCCGCCGCCGCTCCCGTCGCCGTGGCTGCCGCCCCGGCCGGTGGTGGTGGCGCTGCCGCTGCCCCCGCCGAGGAGCAGACCGAGTTCACCGTGACGCTTGCCGCCGCTGGCGACAAGAAGATCAACGTGATCAAGGAGATCCGCACCATCACCGGTCTCGGCCTCAAGGAAGCGAAGGACCTCGTCGAGGGCGCTCCCAAGGTCGTCAAGGAGGGTGTCTCCAAGGATGAGGCGGAGAAGATCCGCAAGGTCCTCGAGGAGAACGGTGCGAAGGTTGAGGTCAAGTAAGACCCCAGCCACTCTCTCCCGGCTTTACCAGCCGGGGGAACAGGTTGTGTAAAGGGCCGGGCGGGAACCATTAGGTTTCCGCCCGCGCCTGCTTTTCGCCGGATGGCCCATGCTATCCGGTGGCGAACGGGGGATCTGGGGGCGCGCGGCGGCGCCCAGGATCGCCCGGCAAGGTTGAAGAGGACGCAGGGCTGGCATGAACGCGATCTCGAAGGGTTTTGAGGGCAAGGGCTTCACCGGGCGCAAGCGCATCCGCAAGTCCTTCGGGCGTCTGCCCGAGGTGGCGCCGATGCCGAACCTCATCGACGTGCAGCGCGCGTCCTACGAGGGGTTCCTGCAGGCCGAGGTGGCGCCGGAGATGCGGGCGAATGCCGGCCTTCAGGAGGTCTTCAAGGGCGTCTTCCCGATCAATGACTTCGCCGGCCGCGGCTCGCTCGAATTCGTGCGCTACGAGTTCGAGGAGGCGAAGTACGACGTGGAGGAGTGCATCCAGCGCGGGCTGACCTATGCCGCCCCGCTGAAGGCCCATCTGCGCCTGATCGTCTGGGACATCGACGAGGACACCGGCAGCCGCTCCATCCGCGACATCAAGGAGCAGGGCGTCTACATGGGCGACATCCCGCTCATGACGGACAACGGCACCTTCATCGTCAACGGCACCGAGCGCGTCATCGTCTCGCAGATGCACCGTTCGCCGGGTGTGTTCTTCGACCATGACAAGGGCAAGACCCACTCCTCGGGCAAGTATCTCTTCGCCGCCCGCGTGATCCCCTATCGCGGCTCCTGGCTCGACTTCGAGTTCGACGCGAAGGATATCTGCTACGTCCGCATCGACCGGAAGCGGAAGCTGCCGGCGACGACGCTGCTCTACGCCCTCGACTCCGCCGAGACTCAGGCCAAGCGCGCCGAGCGTGACACGCCGCTGGAGCCGGGCGAGGTGCGCGGTATGGACTCGCAGGAGATCCTCTCCACCTTCTACAAGCAGGTGATCTTCACCCTCAGTAAGCAGGGATGGTCGCGCCCCTATGAGCCCGACGCTTTTCGCGGCCTGAAGCTGACCGAGGATCTGGTGGATGCTGCCACCGGCCAGGTCGTCGCCGCCAAGGACACGAAGCTCAACCCCCGCGCCGCCCGTAAGATTGCGGAGGAGGGCACCAAGGAGGTGCTCGTCTCCCGCGCCGACCTGCTGGGCCGCTACGTGGCCGAGGATCTGGTGGACATGTCCACCGGCGAGATCCATGCCGAGGCTGGGGAAGAGCTGACCGAGCCGAAGCTCGCGGCCATCGAGGCCGCCGGTTACGACACGCTGCCCACGCTGGCGATCGACTCCTCCGTCGGGCCCTGGATGCGCAACACGCTTGCCGTGGACAAGAACACGAACCGCGATGACGCGTTGATGGACATCTACCGGGTGATGCGCCCGGGCGAGCCGCCGACGCCGGAGACGGCCGAGACCCTCTTCCGCGGCCTCTTCTTCGACGGCGAGCGCTACGACCTCTCGGCCGTGGGCCGCGTGAAGATGAACATGCGCCTCGGCTTCTCCCTTGAGGAGGCGCCGGACACGCAGCGCACGCTCCGCAAGGAGGACATCCTCGCCACTGTTCGCACGCTCCAGGAGCTGAAGGACGGCAAGGGGCAGATCGACGACATCGATAATCTCGGCAATCGCCGGGTGCGCTCGGTCGGCGAGCTGATGGAGAACCAGTACCGCGTCGGCCTGCTCCGCATGGAGCGCGCCATCAAGGAGCGGATGGGGTCGGTGGATATCGACACCGTCATGCCGACCGACCTGATCAATGCGAAGCCCGCGGCTGCCGCGGTGCGCGAGTTCTTCGGTTCCTCGCAGCTTTCGCAGTTCATGGACCAGACCAACCCGCTGTCGGAGGTGACGCATAAGCGCCGCCTCTCGGCGCTTGGCCCGGGCGGTCTGACGCGCGAGCGCGCCGGTTTCGAGGTGCGCGACGTGCACCCGACGCATTACGGCCGCATCTGCCCGATCGAGACGCCGGAAGGGCCGAACATCGGCCTGATCAACTCGCTGGCCACCTTCGCCAAGGTGAACAAGTACGGCTTCATCGAGACGCCGTATCAGATGGTGCGGGACGGCAAGATCACGGGCGAGCCGCGCTACCTCTCCGCCATGGAGGAGGAGCGGCTTGTGGTCGCCCAGGCCGATGCCGAGGTGGATCGCGAGAGCGGAGAGTTCCGCTCGGACCTCGTCTCAGTCCGCCAGGGCGGCGACTTCCGGCTGGTGAAGCCCGAGGAGGTGACGGCGATCGACATCTCCCCGAAGCAGCTCGTCTCCGTCGCCGCGGCGCTCATCCCGTTCCTTGAGAACGACGACGCGAACCGCGCTCTGATGGGCTCGAACATGATGCGGCAGGCCGTGCCGCTGGTGAAGTCGGACGCGCCGCTGGTTGGCACCGGCATGGAGGCCGCCGTCGCGCGGGACTCCGGCGCCAGCATCGTCGCGCGGCGTGATGGCGTGATCGACAGCATCGACGGCGCGCGCATCGTGGTGCGCGCGACCGCTGAGGACGGCACGACCCAGGGCGTGGACATCTACCGCCTGCGGAAGTTCCAGCGTTCCAACCAGTCCACCTGCATCAACCAGCGCCCGCTGGTGCGCGTGGGCGATCAGGTGCAGGCCGGCGACATCATCGCCGATGGCCCGTCCACGGAGCTGGGTGAGCTGGCCCTGGGCCGGAACGCGCTCGTCGCGTTCATGCCCTGGAACGGCTACAACTTCGAGGACAGCATCCTCATCAGCGAGCGGATCGCGCAGGACGACGTCTTCACCTCCATCCACATCGACGAGTTCGAGGTGGCGGCCCGGGACACGAAGCTCGGCCAGGAGGAGATCACCCGCGACATCCCGAACGTGGGTGAGGAGGCGCTGCGTAACCTCGATGAGGCCGGTATCGTCTACATCGGCGCCGAGGTGCAGCCGGGCGACATCCTGGTCGGCAAGGTGACGCCGAAGGGCGAGAGCCCGATGACGCCGGAGGAGAAGCTTCTCCGCGCCATCTTTGGCGAGAAGGCGTCCGACGTGCGCGACACGTCGCTGCGCCTGCCGCCGGGCGTCTCCGGCACGATTGTGGACGTGCGCGTCTTCTCCCGCCGCGGCGTGGACAAGGACGAGCGCGCCATGGCGATCGAGCGCGCCGAGATCGAGCGCCTGGCGAAGGACCGCGACGACGAGCGGCTGATCCAGGAGCGGTCCTTCACGGGGCGACTGCGCGAGATCCTGCTGAACCGCAAGGCAGCCGGTGGGTTCAAGGGCGTGAAGCAGGGCACGGTCATCACCGACGAGGTGCTGTCCGAGTTCAACCGCATGACCTGGCGCCAGATCGGCGTTTCGGACGATGCCGCTCAGGCGCAGCTCGAGGCCCTGAAGCGCGAGTTCGACGCTGCGGTCGAGCGCCTGCAGAAGCGCTTCGAGAGCAAGGTCGAGAAGCTGCAGCGCGGCGACGAACTGCCGCCCGGCGTGATGAAGATGGTCAAGGTCTTCGTCGCGGTGAAGCGGAAGCTCCAGCCGGGCGACAAGATGGCTGGCCGCCACGGCAACAAGGGCGTGGTCTCCCGCGTCGTACCGATCGAGGACATGCCCTTCCTGGAGGATGGCACCCCGGTCGATCTGGTTCTGAACCCGCTGGGCGTGCCCTCACGCATGAACATCGGCCAGATCCTGGAGACGCATCTTGGCTGGGCCTGCGCCACTCTGGGCAAGCAGGTCGGCGAGGTGGTGGAGGATTACCGCCGCGCCGGTGCTGCCCGTGACGCGCTGGTCGAGAAGCTGCGTGACGTTTATGGCGACGAGATCACGGACCGTGACATCGTCAACATGAGCGAGGACCAGCTGCTCGAGCTCGGCGAGAACCTCAAGCGCGGCATTCCGATCGCGACGCCGGTCTTCGACGGCGCCCGGATCTCGGACATCGAGGGGATGCTGACCAAGGCGGGGCTCGACACCTCCGGCCAGGTCCAACTCGTCGATGGCCGCACGGGCGATCTGTTCGAGCGCAAGGTGACGGTGGGCTACATCTACATGCTCAAGCTGCACCACCTGGTGGACGACAAGATCCACGCCCGCTCCATCGGCCCCTACTCGCTCGTTACCCAGCAGCCGCTGGGCGGCAAGGCGCAGTTCGGCGGTCAGCGCTTCGGCGAGATGGAGGTCTGGGCGCTGGAAGCCTACGGCGCCGCCTACACGCTGCAGGAGATGCTGACGGTGAAGTCGGACGACGTGTCCGGCCGCACCAAGGTCTACGAGGCTATCGTCCGTGACCAGGACAGCTTCGAGGCCGGCATCCCCGAGAGCTTCAACGTTCTCACCAAGGAGCTGAAGAGCCTTGGCCTGAACGTGGACCTCGAGAACCGCGGCAGCTGATCTCGAACTAGCAGGATCGCGCCGGCCCCATCCCAGCGGGGCCGGCCGCTGATGTTGCGCCCCCGGCGGGGGGTGCAGGCTGGACGCAGAAGGAAGGCCCCATGAACGAGCTGATGAAGATCCTTGGCCAGACCGGCCAGGCCGTCACCTTCGATCAGATCAAGATCACCATCGCCTCCCCGGAGCAGATCCGCTCCTGGTCCTATGGCGAGATCAAGAAGCCCGAAACGATCAACTACCGCACCTTCAAGCCGGAGCGGGACGGGCTTTTCTGCGCACGCATCTTTGGTCCGATCAAGGACTACGAGTGCCTCTGCGGCAAGTACAAGCGGATGAAGTTCCGCGGCATCATCTGCGAGAAGTGCGGCGTCGAGGTGACGCTGGCGAAGGTCCGGCGCGAGCGCATGGGCCATATCGAGCTCGCCTCGCCCGTCGCGCATATCTGGTTCATGAAGTCGCTGCCCTCGCGCGTTGGCCTGATGGTCGACATGTCGCTGAAGGAGCTGGAGAAGGTCCTCTACTTCGAGAGCTATGTCGTGCTTGAGCCGGGCCTGACCGACCTCAAGCTGCACCAGCTGCTGACCGAGGACGCCTTTCAGACGAAGCAGGACGAGTTCGGCGAGGACGCCTTCACGGTCGGCATCGGCGCCGAGGCCGTGAAGCAGATGCTGACCGGGATCGACCTCGACAAGGAGAGCACGCGCCTGCGTGCCGACCTCAAGGAGACGACCTCCGAGGCGAAGCGCAAGAAGCTCGTCAAGCGGCTGAAGCTGATCGAGTCCTTCTCCGAGGGCGGTGCCCGTCCGGAATGGATGATCCTCGACGTCGTGCCGGTGATCCCGCCCGAGCTGCGCCCGCTGGTGCCGCTGGACGGGGGGCGCTTCGCGACCTCGGACCTGAACGACCTCTATCGTCGCGTCATCAACCGCAACAACCGCCTCAAGCGGCTGATCGAGCTGCGCGCGCCTGATATCATCGTGCGCAACGAGAAGCGCATGCTGCAGGAGGCTGTGGACGCGCTGTTTGACAACGGTCGCCGCGGTCGCGCAATCACGGGGGCCAACAAGCGCCCGCTGAAGTCGCTCTCGGACATGCTGAAGGGCAAGCAGGGCCGGTTCCGGCAGAATCTGCTCGGCAAGCGCGTGGACTACTCCGGCCGTTCGGTGATCGTGGTGGGTCCCGAGCTGAAGCTGCACCAGTGCGGCCTGCCGAAGAAGATGGCACTCGAGCTGTTCAAGCCCTTCATCTACAGCAAGCTCGAGAAGTACGGCCACGCTACCACCATCAAGGCCGCCAAGCGGATGGTGGAGAAGGAGCGTCCCGAGGTGTGGGACATCCTCGAGGAGGTGATCCGCGAGCACCCGGTCATGCTGAACCGGGCGCCGACGCTGCACCGCCTGGGCATCCAGGCCTTCGAGCCGATCCTCGTCGAGGGCAAGGCGATCCAGCTTCACCCGCTGGTCTGCACCGCCTTCAACGCGGACTTCGACGGCGACCAGATGGCCGTGCACGTCCCGCTGAGCCTTGAGGCCCAGCTGGAGGCACGCGTGCTGATGATGTCGACGAACAACATCCTCAGCCCCGCGAACGGCAAGCCGATCATCGTGCCGTCGCAGGACATCGTCCTCGGCCTCTACTACCTGAGCCTCGAGACGCCGGAGTTCCGCGCGGACAAGGCGCGGATCGAGGCGGTGCGCGTTCTCATCGAGGGGCTGAAGGGCAAGAACCCGTCCAGCCTGACCGAGGAGGAGCGCGACGCGCTCGCCTTCCGCCCGCACGTCTTCGACGGGCTCGGCGAGGTGGAGCAGGCGCTCGCGGCCGGGCAGGTGAATCTGCACTCCGCGGTGCTGGCCAGCGTCACCGGCTTCACGGCCGAGGGCAAGCCGAAGCGCGAGACGGCGATCACCACGCCGGGCCGCCTGATGATGGGCGCCCTGCTGCCGATCCACCCGAACGTGCCCTACTCCATCATCAACCGTCAGCTGACCAAGCGCAGCATCTCGGACGTGATGGACGCCGTGTACCGCCACTGCGGCCAGAAGGAGTCGGTGATCTTCGCCGACCGCCTGATGGGCCTCGGCTTCCGCAACGCGGCAAAGGCGGGCATCTCCTTCGGCAAGGACGACATGATGATCCCGGCGACCAAGGCCGCGATGATCGATCGCACCAAGAATGAGGTGAAGGAGTTCGAGCAGCAGTATCTCGACGGCCTGATCACCGCGGGCGAGCGCTACAACAAGGTGGTGGACGCCTGGTCGCGCGCGACGGAAGAGGTCGCGGGCGCCATGATGAAGGAGATCTCGCGCCAGGAAGCGGGCAAGCAGACCAACTCGGTCTGGATGATGTCTCACTCCGGTGCGCGCGGGTCGCCGGCCCAGATGCGCCAGCTCGCAGGCATGCGCGGCCTGATGGCCAAGCCCTCGGGCGAGATCATCGAGCAGCCGATCATCTCCAACTTCAAGGAGGGGCTGACCGTCCTCGAGTACTTCAACTCCACCCACGGCGCCCGCAAGGGCCTCGCGGACACGGCGCTGAAGACGGCGAATTCGGGCTACCTGACCCGCCGCCTCGTGGACGTGGCGCAGGATTGCATCATCGTCGACAACGATTGCGGCACGGAGCGCGGCATCACGGTTCGCGCCGTGATGGACGGGGGCGAGGTCGTCTCCTCCCTTTCCGAGCGCATCCTGGGCCGTACGATCCAGCGCGACGTGCTGAACCCGGAGACGGGTGAGGTGGTCGCCGCGCGCGACACGCTGGTCGATGAGGTCACCGCGGACGCCGTGGAGCAGTCGGGGGCGGAGGAGGTCTATATCCGCTCTGTGCTGACCTGCGATGCGCGGCAGGGCGTCTGCGGCATGTGCTACGGGCGCGACCTGGCCCGCGGCACCCCGGTGAACACTGGTGAGGCGGTCGGCGTCATCGCCGCCCAGTCCATCGGCGAGCCCGGCACGCAGCTGACCATGCGCACCTTCCACATCGGCGGTGCCGCCCAGCGTTCGGCGGAGCAGTCCCATGTGGAGGCGACCAGCGACGGCTCGGTGAAGGTCCTGAACAAGGCCGTCGTCGTGAACAGTGAGGGCGCCAACATCGTCATGTCGCGTAACTGCGAGATCGTGCTGAGCGATGCGCAGGGCCGTGAGCGCGCCCGCTACCGCGTGCCTTACGGCGCGCGGCTGCTGGTGGAGGATGCCGCCGAGGTCACTCGCGCGCAGAAGTTGGCGGAGTGGGACCCCTTCACTCTGCCGATCATCATCGATCGCGCGGGCGTGGTGGAGTACACCGACCTGATCGAGGGCTTCACCCTCTACGAGGAGACCGACCCGGTGACGGGCCTGTCCTCGAAGGTGGTGCGCGAGCCGGTCGAGCGTGCCAAGAACGCGAATCTCCGCCCCAGCATCGTGCTGCGGGAGGGGGGCAAGGTGGTCCTCACGCTCGGGCTGCAGCCGTCGTCCATCCTGAACGTCGAGAACGGCGCGACCGTCCATGCCGGCGACGTCATCGCCCGCCTGCCGCGCGAATCCTCCAAGACCCGCGACATCACGGGCGGTCTGCCCCGCGTCGCGGAGCTCTTCGAGGCCCGCCGGCCGAAGGACGCCGCCATCATCAGCGATGTCGACGGCCGGGTGGAGTTCGGCAAGGACTACAAGGCCAAGCGCCGGATCGTCGTGGTGCCGGACGCCGTCGGCGACGAGCAGCCGGCTTCGCGCGAGTACCTCGTGCCGAAGGGCAAGCACGTCTCCGTCCAGGAGGGTGACTATGTCCGGTCCGGTGACCCGCTGGTGGACGGCCCCCGCGTACCGCACGACATCCTTCGGGTGCTGGGCGTCGAGGCTCTCGCGAACTACCTCGTGAACGAGATCCAGGACGTCTATCGACTGCAGGGCGTGAAGATCAACGACAAGCACATCGAGGTGATCGTTCGCCAGATGCTGCAGAAGGTCGAGATCATCGAGCCCGGCGACACGACCTACCTCATTGGCGAGCAGGTGGACCGCATCGAGTTCGATATCGAGAACGAGAAGCGGCTGGCGCTGAAGGAGCGGCCCGCCCGGGCCGAGCCGGTGCTCCAGGGCATCACCAAGGCCAGCCTGCAGACGAACTCCTTCATCTCGGCGGCCTCCTTCCAGGAGACGACCCGGGTGCTCACCGAGGCGGCCGTGGCCGGCAAGGTGGACCGCCTGGAGGGCCTGAAGGAGAACGTCATCGTCGGCCGTCTGATCCCGGCCGGTACGGGCTCGGTGATGAACCGTCTGCGGTCGCTGGCGGCCCAGCGGGACAAGGGGCGCCTGCCGGCTAACCAGCCGGCACTGCAGGACGGCACCGGCGGCCAGCAGGCCGCCGAATAGAGGGCGACGCCGGCGGCCTAAGGGCCGCCGGACCGCGGGCGGCCGGCATTTGGCGGCCGCCCCGCGAATTGGTCAGGGCAGGGGTGCAACTCCCCGGCCCGGCTGGCTTCACAAACCCTAAAGCGCTTGACTCAGGGGTTGGGGGGGGGTAGGTCTCCGGCCCTCCACGACCCCCACCGGCAGCGCCAGGGGATCGAACGAGTTTGGACGACCCTTCCGCGTCCCCGGTGCCGCCGCTCCTTGAAACCCCTCGTGGTCTCTGGACGGTCTAGGCCGGAGACGAAGAGTAGCCCGCAGGATCGCAGACGCGGTCACGCGGGCGCCTTCGCTTGGATGCAGGGCGGTCAGCCACAGAGACGGGTCACGAAGGGGCGTCATGCCGACGATCAATCAGCTCATCGCGCAGGGGCGCGAGCCGAAGCCGAGCCGCAACAAGGTCCCGGCGCTGCAGAACTGCCCCCAGAAGCGCGGCGTCTGCACGCGGGTCTACACCACCACGCCGAAGAAGCCGAACTCGGCGCTTCGTAAGGTTGCCAAGGTGCGCCTGACGAACGGCTACGAGGTGGTGAGCTACATCCCCGGTGAGGGCCACAACCTGCAGGAGCACTCGGTTGTCCTCATCCGCGGTGGCCGCGTGAAGGACCTTCCGGGCGTTCGCTACCACATTCTGCGCGGCGTGCTCGACACCCAGGGTATCGCCAAGCGCCGCCAGCGGCGCTCGCTCTACGGCGCCAAGCGGCCGAAGTGAGGAACTGAGAGATGTCGCGTCGTCACCGCGCCGAAAAGCGCGAGGTCCTGCCGGATCCGAAGTTCGGCGACGTCGTGCTCAGCCGTTTCATGAACGTGCTGATGTATGACGGCAAGAAGAGCACCGCCGAGGGCATCGTCTACGGCGCCATGGACACGCTGAAGCGCCGCGGCGGCCAGAACGCCGACCCGCTGCGTCTCTTCCATGAGGCGATGGACAATGTGAAGCCGGCCGTCGAGGTACGCTCGCGCCGCGTCGGTGGTGCCACCTACCAGGTGCCCGTCGAGGTTCGCCCGGAGCGCCGTCAGGCGCTTGCGATCCGCTGGCTCATCGAGTCCGCTCGCAAGCGCGGCGAGCACACGATGGAAGACCGGCTCTCGGCCGAGCTGATGGATGCGGCGAACAACCGCGGCTCCGCGGTGAAGAAGCGCGAGGACACCCACCGGATGGCCGAAGCCAACAAGGCCTTCAGCCACTACCGCTGGTAAGCAGAAGATCAGGGTGCCGCCTCGGGCGGCCCCACCCCAGGCGCTGCTCCGGCGGCGACAACCCCTTTCAAGTCCCACCCGGGCAGAGGCTAGATCATGGGTAAGGCGAAGTTCGAGCGGACGAAGCCGCACTGCAACATTGGCACGATTGGCCATGTGGACCACGGCAAGACGTCCTTGACGGCGGCGA
>NZ_JONP01000066.1 GCF_000711725.1 Roseomonas aerilata DSM 19363
CAGGTGGAAGTCGGGTAACCGACGCAGCCGAGCGGTCCTAATCGCCCGATCGAACTCATCCCCCACACCGCGTGAGGCCTAAAGCCTCGCCGCACGCAGCACCAACACGCAACCCTCACCAAACCATCCCCCCCTCCCCATAAAGGAGGAAAAACTATCAGACGTTCTGGCCCGGTGGCCTGGTGCCTATAGCGAGTGTGACACACCCGATCCCATCCCGAACTCGGCCGTGAAACCACCCCGCGCCTATGGTACTGTGTCCTAAGACACGGGAGAGTCGGTCGGCGCCAGACCACCAGACCAGAACGTCACATCATACCCCACCCACCTATAAGGTCGGTGGGGTTCGTGCTTTAAAAAAGACGCCCGCCGGATAAAGAAGAGGGCGAAGTAACGCGCGGGACCACGGTGCCAGACTGCGTTACCGGGGCACGTGTCAGCAGGTCAGCAAAAATCAGCGCGAACATAAAGGCAATCCAGAGTATCGACGCCGCACCCGCCAGGCGCAGCAGCGGATCGGGCCGCCGAAGGTTCATAAAGAAGACGGCGATGAGCACCGCCTTCGCCGCTCCAATACCGAGGCTGGCCGGCGTATTCCAGCGCCCGAGTGGCAGGTAGGCAAGCACGAGAGTGGCCACAACCAGCGTCACTAGCGCCGCCCAGACAGGCAGGCTCTGCTTCAGCACATCCGCAGTCGTACGGGGAAGATCCTCGCCCATCCCTTTCATGCGCGTCCTCCGAGATAGAGCAGCGGGTAGAGAAAGACCCAGACGATATCGACCAAGTGCCAGTAGAGCGCGACCGCCTCAAAGGCCGGGCTGCGTAACGCGCGCTGCCCCGTCCAGGCTTGCCAAGTGATCCACCCGATCACGGCGATCCCGCCGGTGACGTGCAGCCCATGAAGGCCAGTCATCACCCAGTAGAACGCGAAGAAGATTCGCGCGGCAGACTCCTGCAGCTTGAAGTTCGGGCCAGGGAAGAGATGTTGGCGGAAATCGTCGCGCCACTCGAATCCTTTGATAATTAGGAAGGCGAGCGCGAAGACGAGGGTGAGGGAGAGGCCGACCAACGCGAGCTTCCTCAGCTCCGCACGCGCCGCTTCAGCCCCGACTGCCATTGTCAAGCTGCTGGTCAGCAATACCAGGGTATTAACAGTGCCATAGACAACGTTCGTCTCGTGGCCCGCAGCCGCGAAAGCATCCCCGTGCAGCACGCGGTTCACGGCAAACGCCATCATCAACCCCCCGAACAACAGGGCCTCGCTGCCAAGGAACAGCCAGGTGCCGAAGGATGCCGCCTCCCGCTGCCGGCGGAGAGAGTCCCAGGGTTCCCGAAGCGCCTCCTGACCCCCGCTCAAGTCTCGCGCCCCTGGTTCTGGTGGGCCTCCGGCTCGTCGTGGCGGGGGCCTTCCTTGTCCGGATGGTAGAAGTAGGGGCCGGTATCGACGGCCGGCATGGTCCGGAAGTTGTCTCGCGGCGGAGGGGAGCTCGTGCGCCACTCAAGCCCGGTGGCCTTCCAGGGGTCCTCCTCAGCGCGGTCACCCCAGATCAGCGACCAGGCGAGATAGCCCATGGGCAGGAGATAGGCGCACGCCAGCAGCACCGCGCCCGAGGAGGACAGCACGTGCCAGATCTGGAACTCCGGCGGGTAAACTTGGTAGCGCCGTGGCATGCCAAGGAAACCCATGATGAACTGCGGGAAGAAGGTGAAGCAGAAGCCGAAGAACATCAGCACGGCGGCGAAGCGCGCCCAGACATCCGGGTACATCCGACCCGTGATCTTCGGCCACCAAAAGTGGAGCCCGCCGTAGAAGGCGCTGACCGCGCCGCCGACCATGATAAAGTGGAAGTGCGCCACGACGAAGTAGGTGTCGGTCACGTGCACGTCGATCGGCACGGAAGCGAGGAAGAGGCCCGTCAGCCCGCCTAGCGTGAAGAGCCCGATGAAGCCGAGGGCGTAGAGCATCGGCGCGTCGAAGGTGATCTGCCCACGGTAGAGCGTGAAGGTCCAGTTGAAGACCTTGATGGCTGAGGGCACCGCGATGATGAAGCTGAGGAAGGAAAAGACGATGTTCGCGTAGAGCGATTGCCCTGAGACGAACATGTGGTGCCCCCAGACGAGGAAGCCTACCACGGCGATCCAGAGGATCGCGTAGACCATGAAGGTGTAGCCGAAGACCTGCCGCCTCGAGAAACACGTCACCAACTCGCTGACTACCCCGAAGGAGGGGAGGATCATGATGTAGACGGCTGGATGGCTGTAAAACCAGAAGAGGTGCTGGAAGAGCAGCGGGTCGCCGCCATAGGCCGGGTCGAAGATCGGCAGGCCGAAGGCGCGCTCCGCCACGATCAGCAGCAGCACGAGAGTCAGCACCGGGGTGGCCAGCACGATCACGAGGCTCGTGCCGTAGAGTGCCCAGACGAGCAGGGGCAGCCGGAACCAGGTCATCCCCGGCGCGCGCAGCATGTGCACCGTCGCGATGAAGTTCACGCCCGTCGCGATCGAGGAGAAGCCCACGAGCACTACCGCCAGCGCCGCCGCCATGACGTAGCTTTGCGAATAGGCGGTGGAGAAGGGCGTGTAGAAGGTCCAGCCCGTGTCCACCCCGCCCGCTACCAGTGCGTAGACCAGAAGCGCTCCGGCGCCGATGAAGAGGTACCAGCTGAAGAGGTTCAGCCGCGGAAAGGCGAGATCGCGCGCCCCGATCATCAGTGGCAGGAGGAAGTTGCCGAAGGTGTTGGGAATGGAGGGCACGAGGAAGAACCACACCATCACCGTGCCGTGCAGGGTGAACATGCGGTTGTAGCCATCGGCCGAAAGAAGGTCGGCCTGGGGCGTGAACAGTTCCATCCGGATCGCGACCGCGCCCGCGCCGCCGATGAAGAAGAAGACGGTCAGGGCCGCCGCGTAGAGAAGGGCGATGCGCTTGTGGTCGGTCGTCAGGAACCAGGCGGCCAGGCCATGCTCTGCCGTCAGATAGCTCGGTGCCCCGCGCAGCCCCTGATGGGGTTGGGCATCGCCTGGGATGGGCCCCTCGGCCGCGATGTCGCTCAAGGTTGACCTCCCGGCAGGGAACGGATGTAAGCGACCAACCTCAGCAACTCCTCCTCGCCGACGATGCCGCTGAAGGAGGGCATCTGCGGCTCGTAGCCCGCGACGACGTCCCGCCGCGGCTGGAGGATGGAATCGCGGAGGTAGCTCTCGTCCACGTGCCGGACGCGGCCGTCCGCGAGCTGCACGTCGCGGCCCCAGATCCCGGCCAGCCCGGGGGCGCGCACCGGGCCCCGCCCGGCATGGCAGCCGGAGCAGCCCAGCGAAACGAAGAGTGCCGCGCCCTCGTGCCCGATATCGTCGCCCTGGGGCTGGGCGGAGAGCCAGCGGCCGTAATCCTCGGGCTCCATCACCGTTACCGTGCCGCCCATGCGGGCGTGCAGCGTGCCGCAGTACTCGGTGCAGTAGAGTGGGAACTCCCCCGTCTGCGTCGGCGTGAAACGCAGCTCTGTCAGGCGCCCCGGCAGCACGTCCTGCTTGATGCGGAAGGCTGGCACGAAGAAGGAATGGATCACGTCCTGCGAGGTCATCAGCAGCCGGGCGGGTGTGCCGCGTGGCAGGTGCAGCGCGTCGATCTCGCGCGCGCCGTTCGGGTGCTGGGTCTGCCACATCCATTGCTTGGCCGCGACATGGATTTCGAGCGCGTCGCCCACCGGGCGCGCGTCGCCCAGGGTGGTCGCGGCCGCCCAGGCGAAGATGAAGAGAGCGAGGAAGAGGGTCGCCGCCGTCCAGCCGATCTCGACCTCCTTCTTCACCAGCTCCGGCAGTTCCCCCCGCCGGGCCGGGGAGCCGCGGCGGTAGCGGATGGCGAAGGTGAGCAGCAGCACCAGAACCAGCGCCATGATCGCGCCGGTGATGAGAAGCAGGGTGAGGACGATCGCGTCCACCCGTGCTGCCACGTCCGAGGCCGCGACGGGCCAGAGCTGGATGTCCATCACCCCTGCCGCCTCCGCCGGTTGAGCAGGAGGATGAAGCCGCCGAGGGCGAGGAGGGTGGCCGCCGTGCCCACGCCCAGTGCCCGCTTGACGAGCGCGTTGTAGACCCCCAGCGCCGGGTCGAGCCCGTAGCAGAGCAACCGCAGCCCTTCCACCAGTCGGCCGACGCGACCGCCCGTCGCCTCCGCCATGGCCAGGCGCAGTTCCTCCGGCGAGAGCGCCAGCCCGCCCAGCACGGCGGCGACCGCGCCGTTGGGGCTGAGTATCAGGGCGCCCAGCGGATGGGCGTAGCTGTCGGCCTCCGCGTCGAAGATAGCGTGGTAGCCGAGGGCCGACTGCGCCGCCGAGAGCGCGCCCGGCTCGCCCGTGAGGAAGTGGGCATGCGCCCCGATCGGGGAGCGGCCGAGTTGGGCCGCCTTCAGCGCGGCCGCCTCGGCCGGACCGTCCCGTGGATCGAGGCCCAGCACCAGGAAGTCGTAGTCTACACCAGGCGTGAGCCCGGCGGCCTCAAGCGCGCCCGCGGCCAAGCCCAGCGCCGTGCCGCAAAGGGTCGTGCAGGTGAAGTCCGCCAGCAACAGCACCGACGGCCGGCTGCTCCGCAAGCCGGCGATCGTCACCCCCCGGCCCGTGTCGTCCACGAGCGGCAGGTCTCCCGGCAGAACTGCCCCTGGCGGCGGCGCCAGCTCGACACGCGCAAGCTCTGCCTGCGTCAGCGCGGCACGTGCCGAGCCGCACAGCATGGGCAGCAGGGCGAGCACGAGGAGAAAGTGTCTCACCGCCCTGTCTCCGCGCGGCGGGCCGCTTCCGCCCGGACGGGCAGGGGAACGCCCGGTTCCGGCTCCTCCAGCGGCGCGTAGGCGGCCCCGCCACGTGCTACGATGGCTTCCATGGCGCGCGGAACTGGGATGCGCGCCAGTCCATGCTCCCGGTCCACCCAGGCATAGCCCTCGCGCTGCCGGCGCTGCTCGGCCTGGAGGTCGACGAGGTCGCCGGCCGGATCGCTCTGGATGCGCGGCTCCGGGAAGCGCGCGGGGGCGGGGGGTGCCACCAGGGCGGCGTCGGGGCGATAGAAAAGGTAGAGCACGCCCAACGCGACCGCGAGGAAGACGCCCGTGCCGAGCCCAACCAGCGCGGCGGTCCAGGCGGCAATGGCCGTCGGCTCACGCCGGTCAAGGAACTTTGCCTCAGGCTCCACGCGCCGCCTCCACGCGCGGTGCGAGGCGTGCGCCGATCGGCCCGTAGGCCAGGGCTGCCCAGAGACCCCCGACGGCCAGCACCCCAAGCAACGCGGCGAGCAGCGCCTCCGCCCCAAAGGGCGGGGCCACGATCCAGGCCAGATGGGCCACGATCCCCAGCAGAATGCAGGGACCCAGGCGGGCCAGCGCCGCCGGTCGCCGCCGCAAATGGGCGACGAGAAGCGCGCCGATAGGCAGAAGGCCAGAAAGGGTAACGGAAGCGGCTTCCAGCAGCGTCCAGCCCAGGCCCCCGCGCAGGAGGAACCACGCGGCTTTCGGCGGCAGGTCGCCGTACCAGGCGACGAGGTACTGCGAGAAGCCGAGATAGAGCACGCCGAGCGCCGCCGCGAGGAGCATGGCGGCGAGATCCCCCGCGCGCCCCTTCTCCTCCCCCGCCGGTTCCGGCCGAAGTGTCGCGGTCCAGGCGAGGGCGAGGAGAAGCTGGGTCGTGAGCGCGGCCATGCCGAAGGCCGTGGATTGGAAGCGCGGATCGAGCGAGAGCAGCCAGTCGAGCGAGAGAAGGGTCGTCGCCGCAAAGTGGAAGACGAGCCCGCCGGCCGCCACGACGGAACGCAGCCCTCCCTCCGGCAGGATGGCCAGCAGCAGCGCGATCAACGACCACCCGCCGAGCGCCAGGACCGTCCGCAGCACGAAGCCATGCGGATTGAGATAGATCCGCGCCACGTCCGCATGCACCGCCGCCCCCGGATCGGACGCCCAGGGATAGAGGACCGGCAGGGCCAGGAGGAGCGGCAGCACGAGAAAGAGGAAGGCCGGCAGGCTCAGCGCCGCCGGCAGCAGCGCCGGCAGCAGGGTCCGCCCCCAGGCTCCGCCGGTGAGCGCGTGAATAGCGATCAGCGCCAGGGCGCCGAGTGCCAGCGAGATCCAGAAGGAGAGGCCGACCAGCCAGCCTGCAGCCGGCGCGCCGGCAGGCAGCACGAGTGCCCAGAGAAGCAGCGCCGCCCCGGCTCCCAGGCCGAGCAGCCCCGCCGCCCGCGCCCGCTCGCGCAGCCACTCCAAAGGGGCCGCCCCGCTCACGGCAGGTTCTCCGCCCCGCCCGGCAGCGCCGCCACCTCGGCGTGGCGCGAGAGCTGAAGGGCCCGGATATAGGCGACGATCGCCCAGCGATCCTCCGGCGAGACCCGCGCGGCATAGGAGTACATCACGCCGTATCCGTTGGTGATGACGTCGAAGAGGTAGCGCGCCGGCACCGACCGCAGGCGCCGCGTGTGGTAGGAGGGCGGGGCAGGGAAGCCGCGGCGGACGATCATGCCGTCCCCATCCCCCACCGCCCCGTGGCAAGGCAGGCAGTTGATCCCGTAGCGCTCCTCCCCTCGCGCCAGCAGGGCTGGCGTGACGGGCGGCGGGTCGGCGGCCGCCGCGTCGCGTGCGAGGTCCCCGCGGGCCACGACGCCCTCGGGCAGCGGCCGGGCCGTGCTGCCGCCCTGCCAGGCGTTAGTGGGCGCATAGGTGCCTAGGCGCCGTTGCTGGGCCATGTCCAGCCGGCATCCGGCGAGGAGTAGCGCGGCGAGAGCAAGCGGCACGGCCTTCAAGGCGCGACGGCCCGGACGGAGACGGGGCCGAGGCCGTCCAGCAACGCGGCCAGCCGCGCCTCGTCCGCCGCCGGGTCGGCGACGGAGAGAAAGAAGCGGTCCTGGCTGGCGCGCTCGAAGTCGGGCGCGCCGAAGACACGATCATGCAGTCGAGGCAGCCCGTTGGCCACGAAAAAGCCGATGAAGCCCGCGAGCGCGGCGGCCAGGATCCCGGCCTCGAAGCTCAGCACGAGGAAGACCTGCCAGGTGTGCAGCGCCCGCCCGCCCGTGTTGAAGGGATAGTCCACCACCGCGCTGTACCAGCAGAGCGCGTAAGTGAAGGCCGCGGCGCCAAGCCCGGCCAGCAGCATGGCCAGCCGCAGCCGGCTGCCGCGCAGGCCCAGCGCCTCCGGCAGGCCGTCCACGGCGAAAGGCGTGTGGGCGTCGAGCTCCCGCAGCCCTGCCTCCCGCGCGCGCCGGGCAGCCGCGAGGAGGGTGTTCGGGTCGCGGAACTCCGCCAGGATCAGCGGCGCCGTCACCCCGCGTCCTCCCGCTCGTGCAGGAGCTTGCCCATGTCGTGCATCGAGACCACCGGCAGCACCCGCGCAAAGACGAGAAAGAGCAGCGCGTAAAACCCGAGGGAGCCCGCGAGGATCGTCCAGTCCCAGAGGCTCGTGTGCCAGGGCCGCCACATGCTCGGCAGGTAGCCGTGCGAGAGCGTGTCCCAGATGATGAGGATCCGCTCCAGCCACATGCCCACGTTGATCAGCAGGCTGACTCCGATCAGCACGGGCAGGCTGCGCCGCGCCGCGGGCAACCAGAGCACCTGCGGCACCGCCACGTTGAAGGCGATCATGCTCCAGTAGAGCAGCGCGTCGCTGCCGGCGAGTTGGTGGTGGAGGAAGCTGCGCTCCGCCCGCTCCCCGCCATACCAGGACATCAGCCACTCGGTCGCGTAGGAGATGCCCATGATCACCGAGGCGGCGAGGATGATCTTCGCCATGGCCTCGAAGTGCCGCATCGTCAGCAGGGATTGCAGCCCGAAGCCCCAGCGCATCAGCGCCGCGAGCACCACCACCATCGCGAAGCCCGAGAAGAGGGCGCCGACGACGAAATAGGGCGGGAAGATCGTCTCCTGCCAGCCGGGCATCAGCCCCGCCGCGAAATCCAGCCCCACCACGCTGTGCACGGAAACGACGAGCGGCACAGCCATCGCGGCCATGGCCCGGTAGACCGCATCGTGCCGCGCCCAATGACGGGCGGAGCCTCGCCAGCCCAGGGCGAAAATGCCGTAGAGTACCCTTCCCGTGCGCGACTGGGCGCGATCCCGCAGCGTCGCGAGATCCGGGATCAGGCCGATGTAGAAGAACATCACGGAGAAAAGCAGGTAGGTGACAATCGCCGCGAAGTCCCAGACCAGCGCGGAGCGCCACTGCGGCCAGAGCTGCATCGTGTTCGGATAAGGCGCAAGCCAGTAGGAGAGATAGGGCCGCCCGAGATGGATGATCGGGAAGATCCCCGCGATGGAGACGGCGAAGAGCGTCATCGCCTCCGCGAAGCGGTTGATCGCAGCCCGCCAGGGCTGGCGCGTGAGCAGCAGCATCGAGGAGATGAGCGTCCCCGCATTCCCGATGCCCACCCACCAGACATAGTTCGCGATGGGGAAGCCCCAGACAATCGTCGTGTTGTTGCCGAAGATACCAATGCCCTCGATGAACAGCCAGGCAAGGCTGCCCGCGAGGACGAGGCTCATCAGCAGGGCGAGGGCGAGGCCCCCCCAGTACCAGCGCCCCATCCGGCGCCGCATCAGCGGGTCCGCGACCGTGCCCACGAGGTTGCCGTAGCTGGCACCCTCCGGCAGCAGGCCTTCCTTCGCTCCGCTCACGCGCCGCCCTCGTCGAGCGCGGGGTTGGGGTTGGAAACCTCGGCCAGATAGGTCGTGCGCGGCCGCGTGCCGAGCTGGCCAAGCAGGGCGTAGTGCTGCGGTTCCTGCCGGAGCCGCGAGACGCCCGAATCCGGCCGCTTCAGGTCACCGAAGACGATCGCGCGGGAGGGGCAGGCGGCTTGGCAGGCGGTGACCACCTCGCCCTCGCGGATCTCGCGCCCCTCCTTCTCGGCGGCGCGACGGGCGGCGCTGATGCGCTGGGTGCAGTAGGTGCACTTCTCCATCACGCCGCGCGCCCGGACCGTCACCTCCGGGTTGCGCTGCGCGGCCAGCACCGGCGCGCCCTGGTTCGCGTATTCCTGCCCGTCCGCGTAGCCGTACCAGTTGAAGCGACGCACCTTGTACGGGCAGTTGGCCTGGCAGAAGCGCGTGCCGATGCAGCGGTTGTAGACCTGCACGTTCAGCCCCTCCGCGTCGTGCACCGAGGCCTCGACGGGGCAGACGGGCTCGCAGGGCGCGTGCTCGCAATGCATGCACGGGACGGGCTGGAAGCCGGGGCTGGGCGCCTCGGGGGTGCCGAGGTCGTAGGTGTCGATCCTCAGCCAGTGCATGTCCCGCCCGCCCGCCACCTGCTCGGGGCCGACCACCGGCACGTTGTTCTCGGACTGGCAGGCAATGACGCAGGCGTTGCAGCCGATGCAGAGCGTCGTGTCGATCACCATGCCCCAGGCATGGGTGTCGCTCACCACGTCGGGGTTGAGGCTGGGCGGCCGCGCGGACGGGGGCGGCGGGTCGCCGCGCCGGCGGTCGAAGGCATCGAGCGTGAGGGTCTGGAAGAGCTCCGTCGCCTCGCCCTCCAACTTCTGGTCCGGTTGCTCCCGCAGCAGCCCCGCCTTCCGGCCGAGGCTCCCGGCCACGAGGCCGGGAACGGCCCAGGGGCTTTCCGACCGGCGGAGCGGATAGGCGTCGGCGCCCACGCCATCGCCGATGGCGCCCGCTGCCCGCCGCCCGTGGCCGAGCGTTACCACCACCACCCCGCGCGCGGTCCCGGGGCGGAGCAGCACGGGCAGTTCAAGGCTGCGGCCGCCCAGTTCAAGCCGGATCATGTCCCCATCCGCGATCCGGCGCTCGGCAGCGTCCCCCGGCGCCATGTGCGCCGCGTTGCCCCAGACGAGCCGCGTGAGGGGCTTTGGGCATTCCTGCAGCCAGGCATTGTTGCCGTAGCGCCCGTCCCAGACGGTCGGATCCGGGCGGAAGAGGAGAGTCAGCCCGCCGATCGACGGGCGCGCCGGCAGGGCCGGCAGCCGGGCAGGGGGTGGCGACACACGGGGCGCGGCGCTCTCCGCCACGACCCCATCATGCAGGGCGCGGCGCCACCAGGACTCGAAGTCGCCCCCCTGCTGAGCTGTCCAGGTTGCGCGCACCGCGCCATGAGCGGTGTCGTCCAGCCGCCCCATGAGCAGCCCCAGCAGCCAGGCGGCCGAGCGGGTTGAGTAGAGCGGCCGGATCATCGGCTGGCAGAGGGAAACGGTGCCGTCCCGCGCCCGCAGGTCGCTCCATTCCTCCAGCGGATGGCTCTCGGGCAGGTGCCAGCGGCAAAGCGCTCCTGTCTCGTCGCGCCAGGAGCCGAGATGAACGGTTAGCGCCCGCGAGTCGCGCAGCGCCGCCGCGAAGCCAAGATCCCCCGGCGCGTCATAGGCGGGGTTAGCCCCGAGCACGAGCAGCGTCTCCACCCGCCCGCCGCGCAGGTCCTCGGCCAAGGCCGCGAGCGGGAGCGGAGCGTCGGGGATGAAGGGCTCCACGAACTCGACCGGCGACCGCAGCCGCTCGTTGATCCAGTGCACGAGGGCGTGGACCTCGGGCGGCTGCCACTCGCCGGTCATGACCAGCGCCTCGCCGGGATGGGCCTGAAGGTCCACCAACGCTGCTTCGAGGAAGCGCGCTGCGGCGGGCGTCAGCGCGGGAGCGTCGAGCGAGGCGCCGAGCCGGTTGGCCATCGCGGCGGCAAAGTCCCGGAGCTCCGCGGGGGCGAGCGCGAGCCGGTGGTCGGCCTTCGCCCCCGTCACGCTCATCACGGGCTCGACGGCGTAGAGGCGCGAGAACCCGCGGCCATCCCGCCGGGCGCTGCGCCGCTCCGCGAATTCGCGCCCGTGGCGGATCGCGTCCGGCCCTGGGCCGAGCGGATCCGCGTCAAGCGCCAGTACCACCGCCGCGCGGTCGAGCCGCGGCAGCGGGGAGAGTGGCAGGCCAAAGGCCAGCACCGTGCCAGCCGCCGAATTGGCCTCGCCCACCGGCTCGTGCCCGTGCCAGCGCAGGGCGGGGAAGCGCCCGCGCAGCTCGCCGATCAGCCGCAGCAGCGTCGGGGAGGTCACGTTTCCGGTGAGGATCGCTAGCCCCTCGCCGCCGCGCGCCTCGGCCCGCCGCACCGCCGGCAGGAAGGCTGAGAGGAAGCGTTCCCAGGAGGCGATCCGTGTTCCCTCCCGCACCGTGCGCGAGCGACCGGGATCGTAGAGGGAGAGGATCTCCGCTTCCAGGAACACGTCGGTGGCGCCGAGGCTGGCGGGGTGCGTGGGGTTTCCCTCCAGCTTCACCGGCCGCCCTTCGAAGACCGTCGCCAGCACGCCGCGGGCGTAGCCGTCGAGTGGCAGGGCCGTCGCGAAGCGGAGCGGCACCCCCGGCACGACATTCTCCGGCTGCTCGACATAGGGGACGATCTCCTCGTCCGGCCTGTCGCAGGAGGCGAGGCTGGCGGCGGAGGCGATCAGCGCCAGCGCTGCCTGGCGGCGGGAGAGCGGCGGCGCGCTCACCGGTGGCACCTCGAGCAGTCCGTCAGGTGGGCGGAGCGGATGCCGTAGTGCTCAAGTAGCTTCGGGCCACGCTCCGCCTGATCCGAGGGCGGCTTCCAATCCATGTTGAAGATCTCCGACTCGGGCCGAAGATTGGGCGCGGGGTCGCGGTGGCAGCTGAGGCACCAGCCCATCGTCAGCGGTGCCACCTGCCGCACCTGGGGCATGCGGTTGATCGCGCCATGGCAGGAGGAACAGCCCACCCCGTTCGTCACATGTACGCTGTGATCGAAGTAGACATAGTCGGGCAGCACATGGACGCGCTGCCAGCGCAGCGGCACGCCCTCCGCCAGGGAGCGGCGCACCGGGGCGAGGATCTCCGCGTTCGTCCAGAGCTGCGAATGGCAGGTCATGCAGGTGTGCGTCGGCGGGATCCCGGCGAAGCGCGATTGCTCGACCGAGGTGTGGCAGTAGCGGCAATCGATGCCGAGCCCGCCAACATGGTGCTCGTGGCTGAACTGGACCGGCTGCTCCACGATGATGTCCTGCCGCGTGACGTGCGAGGTGGCGGGAAGCGCGATCAGCAGTCCGAGGCCAAGGCAGCCGAGGGCGGCCGCGCCGAGGATGGCCGCGCGGGCGACAGTGTTCGCGTAAGCCGGGAAGATCTGAGCCATTGGGGAGCGTCAGTGATCGATGCCGGATGGTTCCCGCACCCGTCGGCCAGGCGCCGGGGTGAGGGGTGCCGGAAGCGTGGCCGACCGGAAGCCGGCAAGCGGAGGCGGCGATGCCGGTCGAGCTCTGAATCTCACGCGCCGAATGTTCAGCGCTTCGGCCTTCGAGTCACCCGTATAGATCCATGATCGAAAAACTTCTGCGTGATGACTGGCCCCGCGGCAGCATTCCCGAGGAGGTGTCGGCGCCAGAACTAATGGAGAGCAAGTCTCCGAAAGTTAACCTAACCGGTCTATCCCGTCCAAGGTGTCACGTTTCAGGAAGGGAACGGCCCGGTCAATCGCTTCGATACCGTAACTCTTACGCAAGCGTGAAGATCGCTCGCGCCTTTGCTAGCTCGCAACGAGCGTTCGTTCATTGCAACATGCGAGCCTCGGAAGGGGCTGCTCCCACCGCATCGATAGAGAACCCAGGGCATGGCCGAATACAACGGTACGAACGGTAACGACTCGCGCACGGGGACGATTGCGGACGACAGCTTCTTCGGCTCCTTCGGCAGCGACACCCTCGTCGGCGGCGGCGGGTACAACGAACTCGACTACCGGCAGCAGACCTACGCGATCCAGCTCGCGGTTTCAGCCACGGCCTATTCGGGCGCGGTCACGAAGGTCGGCACCGGAACCGACAGCTTCAGCGACATCCAGCACGTCTATGGCAGCGGGTTGAACGACGTGCTGAACGGCACAACGGACCGGACGCCTGGGCTCGCCTACGCTTTCGTGCTTTCCGGCGCCGGCGGGAACGACACGATCAACGGCCAGAACAACCTTCTCAACCTCGTCAGCTATCTCGACGCAACCTCCGGCATGAGCATCGACCTTACCGCCGGGACCGCGAGCGGCGGCGGGATTGGCGCTGACACGCTGATCGACGTGCGGCGTGTCCAGGGTTCCAACTACAGCGACCTTATCGTGGGAAGCGCCGGGAATGACTACTTCGACGCGACCACGGGGATCGACCAGTACGACGGCCGCGGAGGGTTCAACACCATCTCCTATGCTGGCTTCACGAATGTGGTGGTGAGCACCACGGGCATTGTCGGTGGGCTTTTCGGCGGGGCCACCGTCACAACGATCAAGCCGGGCGGCGAGCAGGACCTGCTCACCAGCGTAAACCAGGTCGTCGGGACGGCCGGCAACGACGTGATGATCGGCACGAGCGCAGCATATAGCTATTACGACGTGATATTTCGTGGCGGTGCCGGCAATGACACGTTCAACGGCTACAACAGCCTTTTCAATCGTGCGGACTACAGTAGCGCGACCTCCGCCGTGGTGGTCGACCTCCAGGCAGAGACAGCATTCGACGGACAGGGCGGCACGGACTCGCTCGTCAACGTCCGGAGCGTCGCTGGTTCCAACTTCAACGACATCCTGCGCGGCAGCGCCTTCGACGACATCTTCCGCGTCGGCGGGCTCGGATCGCACACGGTGGATGGCCGCGGAGGCCAGAACACCATCGCCTTCACGGGAACCGAGGCGGTCACGATCGACCTCGGCACGACCCCGAACGGAACTGGCTATACCGGCAACATCGCGAAGCCGGGCGGCACGGACGTGCTGGATAACATGACAGGCGCCATCGGAGGCGCGGGTGACGACATCATCCGCGGGACCCCCACAGATGACCTTCTGTCCGGCGGGCCCGGCAACAACCAGATCGACGGGCGCGGCGGTCTCGACACCTATCGCGCCGGTGCCTACAGCGCGCAGGCGCCGAACACAGGGGTGACGATCAATCTCGGTAACGGGGTGAACGGCGTCGCGACCAACGCCTGGGGAGGCACTGACACACTCGTCTCGATCGAGAATGCCTCGGGCACCCAGTTTGCAGACACGATCACGGGGGCGAGCTACGGCTACTACTCCTTCATTCGCGGCGAGGGCGGTAACGACGAGCTGCGCGCCGCGGCGGCAGGAACGCTGGTCGTTGCGGATTACCTCGACAGCCCTGCGGCCGTCGCCGTCCGGATCGACCTCGGCTACACGGCTGATGATGGCTGGTTCAACGGGCAGGACATCCTCACCAACGTCGTGCATGCCCGCGGCTCGACCTTCGCAGATTTCCTGATGGGAAACGATCAGGCAAACGTCCTCATGGCAGAGGCGGGTAACGACCTCATCTATAGTCTCGGCGGAAATGACCTCATCTACGGCGGCGATGGCAGCGACACTGTGGACGCCGGCAGCGGAGACGATACCGTCGTTGGCGACATCGGGAGTGATTACCTCATAGGGAGTGAGGGCAACGACACCCTCTACGGCGGGGCAGGCACCGAGCTTATCTACGGAGGCACCGGCAACGATGTGATCACGGGCGACGCCGACAACGACATCCTCGTGGGCCAGGAAGGAAGCGACCTGATCTTCGGCGGCGACGACGACGACACGCTCTATGGTGAGAGCGGAAACGATCATCTGCGCGGCGACAACGGCAACGACTTGATGACCGGCGACGGCGGCATCGACACGCTGGTGGGCGGTGCAGGAAACGACCTCATCTTCGGTGGCGCCGACGACGACACGCTCTACGGGGAGAGCGGAAACGATCATCTACGCGGCGACGACGGCAACGACGTGATGACCGGCGATGCTGGCATCGACACGCTCGTTGGTGGTGCGGGCAACGACCTCATCTTCGGCGGCGATGACGACGACACGCTCTACGGAGAAGAGGGCAACGACCACATCCGCGGTGACAACGGCAA
>NZ_JONP01000067.1 GCF_000711725.1 Roseomonas aerilata DSM 19363
CCGACGCAGTGCCACAGCAGCCAAGCGGTTCTTCCGCAAGCTTCTGAAGGGGCTGCAGTACGTGCCCCGTGTGATCGTAACCGACAAGCTGCGCAGCTATGCTGTGGCGAAGCGCGAGATCCTGCCGAGCGTGGAGCATCGGCAGAGCCGCTATCTCAACAACCGGGCCGAGGTATCACACCAGCCGACACGACGACGAGAGCGGCAGATGCAGGGGTTCAAGTCAGCGCGCCACGCGCAGCGCTTCCTTTCCACGCATAGCCGAATCCACAACCGCTTCCAGCTTCGCCGCCACCGTTTGCCCGCCACTGAATACTGTACTGTTCGTGACGCCGCATTCGCCACATGGCAGGATGTGACCGGAGTTGCATCCGCCGCGTGAGGCTACCACCAGCGGTGAGCTCTCGGCGTCGACGTCCTCGCCGACCTGACAACGCCCCCGGAGTGTCTGCGCACCATGAGGCGGTTGGTACGGGTTGTTCGTGGAATGGAGCGGTCGGTCCTGCTAGCCCTCCTGGCGCTGCCGGTCCTGTTCTCCGGCCTGGGCGCCTGGGAGGTGTGGCGGGCTGCCGCGACGCCCGCCGAATACCAAGCGCTGGCCGACCAGCATTGGGAACGCACGGCCGTGCTGCGGGACTTGGAGCAGCACGACGCGGGTGCGCGCGTCAAGCTGCCCGGCAGCAGCGCCTTGGTTCCGGTCCGGGCCGCCATCGCCCGCTCGGAGCAGGCGAGGGATGCGGCCGAGGCTGATGGGTCGGTTGCCCGAGCGCGGGAGGTTGCGGCTTGGCTGACCCTGGTGGCCGGGGTCGCCACCGGCACCATCGGCTTGGCCGGGCTGTTGCTGGTGCGCCGGTCGGCCCGCAGGGGGATGCAGTCCCGCTCGGAGCTCGTTGCCGCCTTCGGGCGGGTGAGCCGCCTCCTTCCCGCCGCCCTCGGCGCGCAGGTCGTCGGGGCGGTGCTGGCCCTGTCCGGCGCCGTGGCGTTCGAGGTCGGCGGGCTGTGGTTCGTGTCAAACCCAGACGACCGGACAGTTCTCCTGGCCATCCTCGTGCTGATCTGGGCCGGCCTGGCGCTGTGGGGCGGGATCCGCACCCTGCGAAATCTGCGCCGCGCGCTGCGGGCCTTCCAACCCGCGCCGCTGCCCGTTTCCGCCGTACCCATCACTGAGACGCAGGCGCCAAGCCTCTTCGCCCTGCTGCACGACCTGGCATGGGAGCAGGGATCTACGCCGCCGGAAACGGTGACCGCCGGAGCGGAGGACGGCTTCTTCGTGACCGCGCTTCCCGTGCTGCTGCATGGCGCCCCGGACGCCGCACCGATCGCCACGCGGGGCCGCGTTCTGCACCTGCCGCTGCCCCTAGTGGCGGCACTGGACATCACGGAACTGCGCACCGTGCTGGCGCACGAGCTGGCGCACTTCTCTGGCGAGGACACCGACTACGGCCTGCGCTTCGCGCCACTCTTCGCCGGCCTGGGCCAGGGCGCCGCGGCGATGTCGCTGCGCGGGGGAGACTACTGGGGCACCACGCTGGTGGACCGCGTGTTCGAGCGCGCGGTGCACCCGCACACCGCGCTGGCGGTACACGCCTTCGAGCAGTTCAGCCACGTGGTCGCGCACTGGAGCCGGTTGCGGGAGTTGGAAGCGGACCGCGCCGGGGCCGCCTCAGGCTCGCCCGTTGCGCTCGCCAGCTCGCTACTGCGCGTCGGACTGGCGTCGGAGCTGCTGAAAGCCGCGCGGATCGGCCTCTCCGAGCGGCCGGACGACGCCCCGCGCGACCTGGCCGCCGCCCTGGTCGCATGCCTGCGGGAAGGCACCGGCGATCCCGCGGCGCACCTGGGTGACGAGGCCCCCCACCCCACGGACTCCCATCCCCCCACCTGGCAGCGAATTGAAGCGGCCGGTGTCGTGGTGGATGGGGCGCTGCTGGCGCGCGCCGCGCGGCCCGTCGACGCTGCGGACCTCGTCGCGGTGCAGGCCCTGTTCCTCGATTGGGAAACGCTGTCCGGCACGATCACCGGCCATCTGCGGGACCGTGCCCTGCGAGGGCAGGAGGCGCACCCTGCCCGGCTGCGCGAGGCGGCCGTCGCGACGGAAGGACTGGGGGAAACCGCGCTGCACGCCTCCCTGCTGCGCCCCGTGCTGGCTCTGGCGCTGTTCGGGGCCTTCTGCCTGGCCGTCTCGGCCGGCTGCGTGCTGGCCGCGCTCTACGGTGGGAAGCAGGACCGCGAGGCCTGGCGGTTCCTGTTCGGCGTCGCGGCAGTCGGCGCCGTTGGCCTCGGATTCTTGGCGTTGTGGAGCGTCCGGCTGTGGCGCGGGTGGGGGAGGCCTTACCTCGTACTGGACGAGGAGGGTGTCCGGTCACCGGGCTTCACCGGCACGGTGCGGTGGCTGGACGTGAGCGCCATCGGCGTGTCCTCCGTGCAATCTCCGACAACATGGTTCGTCCTCCGACCCGAGGCCCTACTGCCACGATCGACCGGGCTGATGTGGCGGCTCCGGATCGACGAGGAGCAGCGCGCCGTGCAGTTCATGGCGGTGCTGCCGCGGGGGCTGGACGAGGCAGCGTTCCGCGCCTTGCTGCTGCGCTACGCCGGAGCCGCCCACGCGCAACAGGCTCTGGACGCGGACTTACCGATACCCGTACCTCCTTCGGCGGGATAGACGACGAGCATTCGGCTAATCCGCCTCGGCCTCAGGTTCCACATGCCTCGCCATCGAGGGTGAGGTTCTCCAGGGGATGGCGGGCCGTTGTCGGACGCGGCCGAGCTTCTCCCGCCCACTGAGATCCGGACGTGTTCGACGCCTGACCTATTGGACGCTCGCCTGAAGGATGCTGCTCTGCTCGATGAGGCTAAGGCAGTGTCGATGGCCACCAGCCCGACAGGCTGTAGCATGGCCGGAGTGAAGTTGAGTGAGTTCGGGCTCACGCCGACGCTCGTGCCGTCGGAGGAAGCGCAGCGGTGTGTCTCCGACGGAATGGAAGATCCGGCGTGCCCTCCGCGTACTCGGGTCAGTCTCGCACGGAATTCCGCAAGTAGACGACCGAGGGGCGGTGAGCGGCATTCTCCACGTCATCCGCGACGGTCTGCGCTGGCGCGACGCCCCGGCTGAGTACAGCAGCGCATTCAAGAACAACAGGCTTGAGCAAGATCACCGCGGCATAAAAGGCCGCATCCGATGTATGCGCGGGTTCAAAAGCTTCAGCTCAGCGGAACGCTTCTGTCGCGGCTACGACGAACTCCGCAACCACCTCCGCCCTCGCGTCCGTCACAACCAGTATGTTCCAGCCAGCCGCCGTCGCATGCTCCATCCCCGTCGTGTAGCGACCGTGCTTGCCCTTCTTGAGGCTGGGTAGGCTGATAGAGTCAGCCCGCAGGTGACGTCAGCTTTGGCGCGAGCGCTGACAGATCCCTTGGGAAGGCTACGGGTGGCTGTTCTCCACGGTCTGTCTCTTCCTTCCGCAACGCGTCAGGTGGCGCCAAGCGGCCACAACCATCACAATAACGCGGAAGTGTCCTTTTATTCCTAAAATACGCGGCCCTGGCGCTCATTTTTTGGCGATCTCAGCGCTTGATCGCGAAAATGTGAGCATTCCGTTGCGAAGTCGTTCGCTCGGCTGATACCCAGTCGCTCAGCGAGGGAACCTGATCCCGCGAAGACAACAACCCGGCTCTTAGCCGGATCAGCAGAAGAGGGACATCGCCACCAAGTCCGAGCCCAGATCAATCATCTGAGTTCACTTGAGGATCATAGAAACTCAGAGGCGAAGGCCTCTGTCGTCGCAATCACACGGCTAAGCCGGTGCGGACGGAGACTTTATTCAACATGGCTGCTCAGGCTAACGGCTTCGCCTCCATGAACGGCGGCACCACCGGCGGCACCGGCGGGGCGACCGTCATCGTCACCACCGGCAAGGAATTGCTGGCAGCCGTGGCCAAGGCGGCGGGCGCGCCGCTAACCATCGTCGTCGAGGGCGAGATCAGCACCGGCAACACCGGTGCCGACGTCATCACCCTCAACGACGTCCACAACCTCTCCATCATCGGTGCCAGTAGTGGCGCGGAGTTCGACGGCATCGGCTTCCAGGTGAAGGGCGCTTCCTCCAACCTGATCTTCCAAAACCTCTCCATCCACGACGTGGCGAGTGGCCCGAAGGATGCCATCGGTATCGAGGGAGGATCCCACAACATCTGGATCGATAACAACGAATTCTACAGCAGCACGGATAAGGGCAAGGACTACTACGACGGCCTGCTCGACATGAAGCGCGGCGTGGAATACGTCACTGTCTCCGACAATGTCTTTCGTGATCACTACAAGGTGTCGCTGAACGGCTACTCCGACGCCGACGAAGGTGCCCGTTATGTCACCTATGAGGGTAACCTGTTTCAGAACATCGGCTCCCGCGCGCCGAGCGTCCGCGACGGCTATGTTCACGTACATGGGAACTACTACAAGGACGTGGAGACTTCCGCGATCAACCTCCGCATGGGCGCCGAGGGCCTGATCCAGAACAACGTCTTCGAGAACGTCAACAACCCGATCGTCAGCATCGACAGCGAGGAGATCGGCTACTGGAACCTCAGCGGCAACGAGTTCGACAACGTCACCTGGGGTAAAGTCGGTAGCGGTGAAGCGAGCGCGCAGGACGGCAAGTCCACCTCGGACTACACTGTTCCCTACAAGTACGATCTGGACGCCAGCTCCACGGTGAAGGCTAGTGTCCTGAGCCGCGCTGGCGCGGGCAAGCTTGACCTCCCGACCGACACGGTCGGCTCCTCCGACCCTGTCAAAGTCACGCCGCCCACCACGGTGCCAGCCGTGCCTACCCCGCCCATCAAGGTCACCGAGCCGAGCGCTCCCTCCAACCCGGACTCGGCGAGCGACACCCCGTCGGCTTCCAAAGGGACGGGCTCGGCGGACAAGCTGACGGGCACCGCCGGGAACGACACCATCGACGGCCTGGGCGGCAAGGACGTGCTGTGGGGCGGCGAAGGCCATGACAAGCTCATCGGTGGCACCGGCGATGACGCGCTCGACGGCGGCAACGGCAACGACACCCTGTTCGGTAACAACGGCAACGACAAGCTGATTGGCGGTGCCGGCGACGACCGTCTCGAGGGTGGCGAGGGCAAGGACATGCTCGACGGCGGCGCTGGGAACGACATCCTCGTGGGCGGCGCCGGCAAGGACACGCTCACCGGCGGTGCCGGCGATGACCGCCTGGTCGGCGGACTCGACAAGGATGTCCTGACCGGCGGCGCCGGGAACGACACCTTCGTCTTCAGCCAACTCCTCGACAGCAAGGTGGGCAGCGGCCGCGATGTCGTCACCGACTTCGCCAAGGGTGACCTGATCGACCTCTCGGCGATCGATGCTATGACCAAGCTGAACGGCGACCAGTCCTTCAGCTTCATCGGCAGCTGGAAGTTCACCGGCCACGCAGGCGAGCTGCATGCCATCCAGTCGAGCGGCGACACGCTGATCGAGGGTGATGTCAACGGCGACGGTAAGGCCGACTTCCAGATCGAACTGGCCGGCTTCCATAACCTGGCGGCGAGCGACTTCATCGTCTGAAGGGTTTCGAAGCTCCTATAAGGGTCAAGGGGCCGCGGTAGCCGTCTGGGACGGGCATGTCGGCCGACAGAGATAGCCAAAGATCTCGCGGACGATGTAATGTTTGAGGCAGCGTCGGCGAGCGCATCCAACTTGCTCAGGTGCTTAGGAGGGCGACGACCCGCTACACGCCCTCGCCCCGCAGGAACGCCATCACCGCTCGCGCCTCCCTGTTGAGCTCCGCAATACGCCGACGGAAGGCCACTGCCTCACCCGAGTGCCGGCCGTGCTTCATGCGCGCGATCAGGATCCGCTCAATGCCCTCTGTAGTGAGCGGTCCGGTGCTTTTCCCGCCGTGGAAGCGGCAACGACCATTCCGCATTGCTGGCGCGCAGCATGGATCACCAGATCGCGCTCGAGCTCCGCAGCGGGGAGCGGCATCGAGGCGCGTTGTGCAGGTGCGGGCTGGGCGCGTGGGGTTCATTGGGTCTTCCTGAACATGACTGCGTTGCACGGACCAGCTTGCAAGCGCAGTGAGGCGCGGAGGCACCCGGGATCATGGGACGCGGACATACTCCGGGCGTCCAAGCTCAAGCATGCGGTTCAGCACACCTACAGCGATGGTCACCTCAGTCGCACGGCGCCCGCTGGTGCGCGAACGCAGCGTGCCGCCAATAACGCGTTTGAACCTGCTGATGTCCGCTTCGACGAGAGCGCGCCAGTTGTAGCCAGACACCTTCTGCCAGCCCATGCGTCCGCGCTCGGCGATGGCCCGGAGGTGATGGTCGCGCTGGGTGGGCGCTGTCTCGGCCGTGGCGCTCGGTACGGCACTAGACCGTGGCGGCACGATCACCACAGCATCGGGGTGCCGCGCAGCGACCTCACCATAGACGCCGTCCTGGTCGTAGGCGCCGTCGACGGTGAACGAAGCGGTCGGGTCCGCAACCTGGTCGAGCAAGGGACCAACCTGCGAGGCTTCATCGACGTCGTTCGTCGTCAGGGTGGAAGCGACGATCCGCCCAGTGTCGGCATCCACACCGATGTGCAACTTGCGGCACGATCGGCGCGTCCTGCTCCCATGTTTCTCGACCAGCCACTCGCCAGGCCCGCACAACTGCAGATGCCGTATGGGGCCGGGCTGCCCTGGGAGCTGAGGCTTCCCGGTTAGGATGGCCGTCCCCAAGCTGATGGAGTGAGCAGGGCCGATTGTCGGCGCTGGCCATCCAGGGAGGTCGGTCATGGAGTATTTTGCTGCGGTCGATGTCTCGCTCAAGCTGAGCAGCGTGTGCGTGGTGGACGGCACTGGCCGGATCCTGCACGAGGCCAAGGTGGCCAGCGAGCCGGAGGCGCTGGTCGCTTATCTGAAGGGGAGTGGCCTGGCCTTCACGCGGGTTGGGCTGGAGGCGGGCCCTCTGTCGCAATGGATGCACGCCGGCCTGACAGGGGCAGGTCTCGAGACCGTGCTTTTGGAAACACGGCATGTGAAGGCGGTGCTCCGGTCAGTGGCAGTCAAGACCGACCGCAACGATGCCCGCGGCATGGCGCAGATGATCCGGATGGGCTGGTTTCGCCCCGTCCACGCCAAAACGATCCCGGCGCAGGAGGTCAGAGCCCTGCTGGCTGCACGCAAGCAGTTGCAGGCCCGACTGAACGACCTCGGGCTGTGCCTGCGTGGGATCTTACGAGGCTTTGGTCTCAAGCTCGGCGAGGTGGGTAAGGCTCGGTTCGAGGCGCGTGTCCGCGAACTGGTAGCCGGGCAGAGGACGCTGGAGAGCCTGGCGGAACCGATGCTGCGCGCCCGTGCCGCCCTGCGCGCCGAGTACGCGGCCTTGCACCGCGAGGTGCTCCGGATCGTGCGCGTGGATGACGAATGCCGGCGGATGATGACGGTCCCCGGCGTCGGCGCGATCGTGGCCATGACCTTCAAGGCGGCCGTCGACGACCCGAGCCGGTTCAAGCATTCCAGGGATGTGGGCGCGCATTTCGGGCTGACACCGAGGCGCTACCAGTCTGGCGAGGTCGACCGCTCAGGGTCCATCAGCAAGACCGGCGATGGTGACGTGCGGACCGCGCTGTTCGAGGCGGCCCACGTCATGCTGCTCCGCGTCCAGCGGTTCTCCGCGCTGAGGGCCTGGGCGCTCCGGGTAGCCAAAGCACGGGGGCTCAAGCGGGCGAAGGTGGCGCTCGCCAGGAAGCTCGCTGTCGTGCTCCACCGCCTCTGGGTGGACGGGACCGAGTTCCGCTGGAGCCGGGAGGCCGCGGCGACCGCCTGACCGGGGAGAAAGGATCGACGCACGGCCGCGAAGGAGCGCCGTTCGTCCTCAAGGTCCCGTCACGGGGACGCGGGATCGGGTGAAGCCGCAGCACCGGGCGTCGGCCATGCCAACCGGCATGAACCACGACCTGCAGATTGGCTCGCCCGCTCCTTCCGACAGCATCTTGTGCGCGGCCATGGCGCCGACGACGGACGGTTCCCACCCCTTTGGTGCTGCGCAAGATGAGCTTGCCGCCGCACTGCTCCACCATGCCGGCGACCATAGAGAGGCCGAGCCCCGTCCCTTTGCCAATATCCTTAGTGGTGAAAAAAGGGTCGATCGCCTTCGCGAGGGTCTCCTCGTCCATACCCTCTCCTTCGTCGCTTATGGCGAGGCAGACATACTCGCCGGGTGCAAGGCCGCTCCGTCCCTGAGCTTGCTCCAGACGGGCAGCAATAAGGATCCTGCCTCCGCACGGCATCGCGTCGCGGGCATTCAAGGCAAGGTTCAACAAGCCGAGTTCAAGCTGAGCGGGGTCGGCCTGGATGTGTTTGAGGATGAGGGGAAACTGCGTGTCGATCGTCACGCCGGCCCCCCGATCGTGCGCTGCAGCAGCTCGGCCATTCCCTGCACGAGCTTCGTCAGGTCGACCGCTTCCAGCCGGAGATCCTGCTTGCGGGCGAAAGCCAGCATCCGCTGCGTTAGCGTGGCGCCGCGTTCCGCTGCGTGCATGATGTTGTCAAGGACGCGGGTGATGTCCTTGCCTTCCGCCAATCGCCTCCTGGCGATGTCGACGCTGCCCCGATGGCCGCGAGAAGATTGTTGAAGTCGTGGGCGACGCCCCCGGTCAGCTTGCCGATGGCTTCCATCTTCTGCGACTGGAAGAACGCCTGCTGCGCCTGCTCGAGGGCGATCTGGGACTTCCGCCGCTCAGTAAGGTCGCGCGTGATCTTGGCGAAGCCGACCAGCTCGCCGTCCGGCCCCCAGATGGGGTCGATGACCACGTTCGCCCAGAAATGGGTGCCGTCCTTGCGGACGCGCCAGCCCTCGGCCTCGAAGCGGCCTTCCCGCAGGGCGGTTTCGAGAGCTGTTTGCGGCACGCCCGCACTGCGGTCTTCCTCGCGGTAGAAGCGCGAGAAGTGCTCCCCCATGATCTCGTCCGCCGAGTAGCCTTTGAAGCGCTCGGCGCCAGCGTTCCAGCTGCTAACGTGGCCCTCGGGGCTGAGCATGTAGATCGCGTAGTCGGTGACGCTCTGGACGAGGAGGCGGAACCGTTCCTCGCTGCGCCGGAGTTCCTTGTCGGCGAGCTTTCGCTCGGTGAGATCCCGCGTGACCTTGGCGTAGCCGATGAGTTCGCCTGACGGGTTGCGGATGGGGTCGATGATGACGCTTGCCCAAAAGCGTGAACCATCCTTGCGAAGCCACCACCCCTCCGCCTCGAAGCGACCCTCCTCCCTGGCCTTGCGGATCGCTATCTCGGGAATGCCGGCAGCACGGTCCTCCTCGGTGTAGAAGCGGGAGAAGTGCTGGCCGATGATCTCGGCCGGCGAGTACCCCTTGAAACGCTCCGCGCCGGGGTTCCAGCTTGTCACCACGCCTTGCCGGTCGAGCATGTAGATGGCGTAGTCCGTTACGCTCTGGACGAGCAGCTCGAAGCGGTTTGCTTTCCCGGCCAACTCACCTGTCGACGTCATTGAAAGCTCGTCCCGTATGCCGGCTTGACGGAACCGTCCTCGGCCATCTGGGGCGGCATGACCGCGTATAAAAAGCAAATAGCGTCCACACTGGGAAGCGCCGGAGTACCGGGAAGGATTAACAACCAGACTGGTCGAACCGACCTCACCGATTTGGCTGGAGCGCTTTCGCCAGCGCCTCGACTGAGTAGGGCTTATGCACCAGGTCAAAGCCCTGGGCGCCACTCTTCGCGAGAACATGGCTGTAGCCGCTGGTCAGGACGACACGGAGGTCAGGCCAGCGGCGCCGGATCTCCTGCCCGAGTTCCACCCCGCTCATACCGGGCATGACCACGTCCGAGAACACCACGTCAAAATGGTCGGCCTCTTTCTCCAGAATCCTCAACGCGTCATGCGCGTTTTGCGCCCATGTCGTCGCGTAACCGAGGTCCTCCAGCAATTGCCTGGCGAACTCGCCAACCTGGGTGTTGTCCTCGACCAGGAGCACGTTCCTGCGCCCTTCTCCGGGCAGGCCCGCTTCGGTGTCTGATGCCGTGAGCGGGCTTACCGGTTTGCCTTGAGCCCTAGGGAGATAGAGCGTGAAGGTCGTGCCCCGGCCCACGTCACTCTCGACGTGGAGCTCACCTCCGGACTGCTTGGCGAAGCCGTAGACCTGGCTGAGGCCAAGGCCCGTCCCCTTGCCGACCTCCTTGGTCGTGAAGAACGGCTCGAAGATTCTGCCCAGCACCTCGGGCTGGATACCCGCTCCCGTGTCGGACACGGAAACCGCCACGAACTCCCCCTGGGTACCCCCGTGACTGCGGGATGGCGGCACCTCGAAGGCCAGCCAAGTTCTGAGGGTCAGGCGGCCTTCCCCGTCCATCGCGTCACGGGCGTTTACTGCGAGGTTGACCAGAGCCGTCTCGAACTGGTTCGGGTCAGCCTGGACGGCGCACCCCTCGCAGTTGATCGGCGCCTCAATGGTGATGCGGGCGCCCATCAGCGGTCGGATCAGGTCGGTGACGGCCTGGAGGCGCTCACCGACAGTGAACGCCACGGGCTTGAGGGGCTGGCGGCGGGCGAAAGCCAGGAGCTGTCCGGTGAGCTTCGCTGCCCGGTTCGCCGTGTCGGAGATCGCCTCGACGTAGCGCCGCCGCCTTTCCTCCGAGAGGTGGGGGCGCCCGAGCAGGTCAGCGGACGACCGAATGATCGTGAGCAGGTTGTTGAAGTCGTGCGCCACGCCGCCCGTGAGTTGGCCTACGGCCTCCAGCTTCTGGGACTGGCGCAGGGTCTCTTCAGTCGCCATCAGCTGGGCCGTACGATCAGCAACTAGGCGCTCCAGCTCTTCGGACGCGAGGCGAGCCTCAGTGATGTCCACGTTGCAGCCGGTGTAGCCAAGGAAGGTGCCAGCATCGTCCGTGCGCGGCACGCCCTCACAGCGCAGCCACCGTACCCGGCCATGCCGGTCCCGTACGCGGGTCTCAGTCCGGAACGGCGCCCGTACCTGAAAGGCTGTGAAGAAGGCAGCAGTATGCCGCTCGAGATCTTCGGGTAGGACAATGCTGGCCCACCCGCCTCCCAGCATCTCCGCGGCAGGAAGCCCAAACATGTGGTCGTAATGCATGTTGGCAAAGGTGACCTCGCCGTCCGCGTCGGTCATCCAGATCAGTGCCGGGGCGCTGTCGGCGAGGTGGCGAAAGCGTGCCTCGCTCTCGCGCAGGGCCGTCTCGGCGTCGCGGCGAGCAGTGACGTCCAGGGCGAACTCGACCACCTCCTCCCCGATCCGGCGCGCCGCGAACAAGCCCCACCAGCGCGAGCCATCCCTACGGAAGTACTGCTTCTCGTAAGGCGTGGTCTCGCCAATCGTGAGCACCTCGGCGACCGCCTTCTGCGAGGGCGCGTGGAACTCCGGTGGGGTCAGCTCCTGCCAAGTCTTGCCGATCGCCTCCTCACGGCTGAAGCTGGTCATCCGCAGAAAGGCGTCGTTCACCTCCGTAAGGCCGAAGCCTGGGCCCCAGAACATCACCCCAACCGTCGAGATGGAGAGGGCTGTCCGAAGCCGCTCCTCGCTGCGGCGCAAAGCCGATTGGACCGTCTCGAGTTCAGTGACGTCCCGCGATGAGGCGAGCAACAGCCCCGGCTGTTCCTCGTTGCCCGGCACCGAGGTGACCTGCACGTCCCACCACTTCGGGGTTCCCCTCGCGGTCGGGCAGAAGCCCTGAAAACGGCCCACTCGACCGGCCAAAGCCTCGGCCAGGGCGGCCGCAACCTTGCTCCGTTCCCGCTCGGGCCAGAGCGATAGCCATGGCCTGCCACTGACGTCCTGGAGGCCGTCGATCTCCATCAACTTCAGGCCGGGACCGTTCATGAAGCTTACTCGCCCGGCGAGGTCGAGCAGCTTCACGCAGTCCGGATTGCTTTCCAGCACGTTGGACAGCAGCACGTTGCTGGCCTCGAGCCGCTGACTGGCCTCGTGCTGCTGGGTACGGTCGCGGACGATTTTACAGTAGCCGAGATGCTCCCTCGTTTCGTCGTCCTCGAGCCGGGTCATTGAGCCCGCTCCCCAGAACCGGGACCCGTCCTTGCGGCGATGCCAGCGCTCGTCCTTGGCGCGGCCCGCGGCCCGCGCCTGCGCCATCTCCAGGTCGCACGTCTCCTTAGCGTGCTCCTCGGGCGTGAAGATCATACAGGCGTGCTGGCCGACCGCCTCGGCCTCTGACCAGCCCATTACGCGTTCCGCCGCGCTGTTCCAGCTCGTGATGATGCCATTGAGGTCGGCCGTGAAGATGGCGAAATCCGCCGCGCTCTCCAGGACCAGTTCGGCGAGACGGCTCCGACTCAGCTGACGGGCACGGGAGGAGCTAACCGGCGTGCTGCCCATCGGACCCACTCGTGCAAAGGCTGGGAGCTTCGGTTTGGCGCGGCAGGATTGGCTGTCCCTCAGCACGCTCGAGCAGGCGTAGGGCGGCGCGAACCACCTCACTGGAACTCTGATAGCGACCAGAAGCCACGAGCCGCGAGACGAACTCGCAGAGCTCGCTAGTCAGAGCGACGTGGAGGCTGTGATGAGCAGGCATGACGCCCTTCTAGTCCGGTGTAACAAGGGTGTCACCCTAGGAAACACTTCCATTTTCGCAACAAGACTTGGGGCCTCGCTCGTCATCTACCTTTGAAAATATTGTTGCGGTTAGCACCTGATCAGCAGTGATAAGCTCTGTATCACGTTTTCATGAGGAGGGGCCGCTGGCCTCTAGGCATCTTTCGGTAGACCGCAGATGACGAAGCATGACCAGCAGCTGATCCAGCAAGCCGCGGCGAGAGCGCTAACCTGCCTCACTGGTGCCTTGGAGAAGCAAACCCCCGGGTCGCCCCTGTGGGTGCTGCTCGTCGAGGCACTGGATTCCGTAGAGTTCATTGAAGCCATCGCTGACGAGGCACGCGACGCCTTCGTCCCGAACCTTCCCTTCAGCACAGAGTCGTCCGCCATTCAGGCGCAGAGGCTCGCTCTGACCCGTGCCTTGCTGTGCCGCCGAGACATACCTGAGCGTCTGCAGGCCGCCTGATGGTTCCGGCACGACGCATGAGCAAGATGGCTCACAGACGTGCGCCGCAGGGCGCAAACCTCAAGATAGCGGACACGACGGCACCGGATGCACCCGCATCGGCGACTATCCTCCCCTTTCCGCGGGTGCTTCAGCGCTCCTTGTGCATCACGCAGGCAGAGCGGGCTCGATCCGCTGCCTGGGCCGCCCGCAAAGCCTTGTCCCTGGGTGGGGTGTGGTGGGTCGAGACGCACCTCACTGAAGAGGGGCAGGCCTGGCTCGGTTTGGTGACGCCGTCCAGCCGCACCTCGGGCCGAGCAGACGTCAGCCTTGCTTGGCTGATCGAGCGCACCGTCAGAGGAGTTGAAGTGACCTGTCCGCGGACTTGGAAGACCAGGGTGGTTTACTGCGTTGAAGAGGCACTTGCCTTCATCGAGACAGCTGAGGAGATGCACCGCACCTCTGTCTAGTGATCCCAGCTGGTCAGGCAACTCAGACTGGCGCGCGTGCTGATCACCGTCGCGTTTGGCGGTCACCCTGGCGTCTTCTCTACGTCGCGCTGCTCTCCCCAGATGCCTTTCATCGGGTTGTTGCGCCATAGGTCAGCGGGTCGAAGGTAGCCCAGCGCCACGTCGGCGGAGCTGTGGCGGGTCTGGCGCATGGCCTAGGCGAGGTCGGCACCGGCCTCGCCGGCGGCGGTGGCGAGCCCCGCACCAGCCGCCACACCGCCTTGTCGGAGAGGCCCGAGGCGCTGAGCCGCCCGGCCTTGCTCATCCCGACAAACGGCGGCCTCTCCCCGTCCGAGGCACCTCCCGTGGTGTCCGGTCCCTTCCCCCCGGAAGAGGAGCCCTGCCTCGAGGGCGGCGAGCGGGGTGGCGGGGGAGGGGCGGGTGGCCGGCATTAACCGCAGCACGTCGGGCCCGGCAGCCGCGGCTTTGCTAAGGGGCGGGTTCCTTTGTCGCGGGCGATGCCCTCGAGAACCATAGCGAGGCGCAGGTGGCGGAGGTCGAGAGCGATACCCGCCAACCGATGAGCGGCCTGGATGGCGGCAGGTGGACGCGGAGGCTGGCCACGGCGAGACCGCGGTCGGCGCAGCGGACGGCCTACATGGCGAGCGTCTCGGGGTCGCCGGTGAGGGGCCCGCGGCCGAGGGAGGCGCACCAAGCCTCGAAGGCGGTCCAGGCGGAGCGGTAGGCGCGGCGCGTGCCCTCGCCGCGGACGCGGGTGGCGTAGACGGCGCGCCGAGAGCGCCTGCAGCTCGGCCGCGTGCTCCGGGTACCCGCAGGTCACCCACCAGGCGCGTGTGCAGCACCAGGGTCTCGGCTGCGGTGGGGCATCGGGGTGGGCGGTGAGGGCGGCCGGGGTAGGGAGGGAGCGCATCGCCGGGCATGCAGGGGTGTGACGCGGTCCGTTCCGTCCGGAAAGAGGATTAAGAGCACCTAACGAAACCTGCTGGTGAGCGTTTTGCGGGGCATGGCGAAGCCCCTGGTTCCGGATGATCTCTGGGCGGCGATCGAGCCGCTTCTGCCGCGTGAGCGGCCCAAGCCCAAGGGTGGGCGGCCGCGGCTGCCCGACAGGGCGGCGCTGACCGGCATTCTGTTCGTGCTGCGGTCCGGCCTGCCCTGGGAGATGCTGCCTTCTGAGATGGGGTGCGGCTCTGGGATGAGTTGCTGGCGCAGGCTCCGGGACTGGCAGGAGGCCGGTGTCTGGGCTGCCTTGCACCGGGCTTTGCTGGAGCGCCTTCAGGCAGCCGGGCAGAT
>NZ_JONP01000068.1 GCF_000711725.1 Roseomonas aerilata DSM 19363
GTTCCTCGCGCCCGTCCTGTCCAAGGGCGACGTGGTGGTCCTCGACAACCTACCCGCCCACAAGGTCGCCGGTGTGTCCGAGGCGATCAGGGCCACCGGCGCCAGTCTCCTCTACCTGCCGCCCTACAGTCCGGACCTAAACCCCATTGAGCAAGCCTTTGCCAAGCTGAAGGCGCTGCTCCGCAAAGCCACGGCCCGCACCCGAGAGGCCCTCTGGACCACCATCGGCCACCTGCTCGAGACCTTCACCCCAACTGAATGCCGGAACTACCTCGTCAACTCAGGCTACGCGTTCGAGTAAGGTGGAAAAGCTCTAGCAGGCTCATCGCGCAGCCGGAGGGTGAGCCGAACTAGAGAAGATCCATGGCCGGCCGAGGCGAGCACAAGGAGCTGGTCGGCGCTCTACCAGCAGCGCCCCGTCCCAGACGCGGGCGACTACTTCCTCGCCGAGTGGCTGCACCCTGCCGACACCCTGCCGGACCGAGCCACGCTGCGGGTCTACGGCGGCTCGGACTACGCGGTCACCTCGGGTGGCGGAGACTGGACCGTGCACGTCGTGGTCGGCATGGATCCCAATGGCCGGCTTTGGCTGCTGGATCTCTGGCGCGGTCAGACCGCGGCGGACGCGTGGATCGAGGCCTTCTGCGACCTGGTGCGCCAGTGGCGGCCGATCGGCTGGGCGGAGGAGACGGGGCAGATCCGAGCGGGTGTGGGGCCCTTCCTGGAGCGCCGCATGCGGGAGCGGCAGGCCTATGTGGCCAGGCACGCCTTCCCTACCCGCGGCGACAAGGCCGTCAGAGCGCAGTCGATCCGCGGCCGCATGGCGCTGGATGGGCTGCACCTGCCCCGGGCGGCACCTTCGCGGCAGACCATCGAGGCGGAGCTGCTGACCTTCCCGGCCGGTCGCCACGACGACCAGGTCGACGCGCTCGGGCTGGTCGGACAGTTGCTCGACAGGATGGTCAAGGGCACTGCGCTGAAGCCTCGGCTGGATGAGCAAGAGGACCGCTACGCCAGGCTCTTCGCCAACAATGACAACGAGGGCGCCACGTCCTGGAAGACGGTGTGAGGGCAATCACCCCCTCAGACTAGCCACCACCCAACAGCGACCTTATACCAACTGCCTTGGCCACTGACTCGGATGTGATCCCGCCCGCGCGGCGGTTGTGATTCGCTCCTCTGACGGCTGGTTTGGGAGGCTGAGATGGCGTTGGCGATCACGCGGCAGGATCGTTCGGCGGCCGAGCTCCGGAAGTCAGCGGCGCGGAGCCGTGATGCGAATGCTGCACGCCGGATGCTGGCGATTGCGCTGGTGCTGGAAGGAGCCTCTCGCGAGGACGCGGCTGGGAGTTGCGGCATGGACCGTCAGACGCTGCGTGATTGGGTGCACCGCTACAACGATGAAGGGCTTGCCGGGCTGGTGAACCGCCGTGCTCCGGGCCCGGCGCCACGGCTCTCGAGCGAGCAGGAGGCGATGGTGGCCCGGTGGGTTGAGGAAGGGCCGGACCTGGAGCGGGATGGGGTCGTGCGCTGGCGCTGCCGCGACCTGCAGGAGCGGATCAGCAGCAAGTTCCGGGTGAGTTTGCACGAGCGCACGGTTGGCAAGCTGCTGACCAGGCTGCGCTTCCGTCGTCTTTCCGTGCGGCCACAGCACCCGCAGAGCGACCTCGCCGCGCAGGCGGCTTTTAAGGGGGCTTTCCTGATCGGGTGAAGGAAGCCGTCGGCGCGGTTGCACCTGGTACACCTCTTGAGGTCTGGTTCATGGACGAAGCCCGTGTGGGCCAGCAGGGCACGCTGACACGCATCTGGGCCAAGCGGGGCACGCGCCCGCGTGCCGTGCGCGACCATCGGTACAACTGGGCCTGGATCTTCGGTGCGGTCTGCCCCGAGCGCGCTGTCGGCGCCGCTGTCGTGCTGCCCGAGGTCAACGTGGAAGCGATGAACATCCACCTGGCCGAGATCAGCCGGGGCGTGAGCAAGGGCGCGCACGCCGTCCTCGTGCTCGACGGCCCGGCCGGCACACCTCACCCAGATTGAGCGTTCCCGAGAACATCAGCTTGCTGCCGCTGCCCCGCTACGCGCCCGAGTTGAACCCGGTTGAGAACGTCTGGGAGTTCCTGCGCCAGAACCTGCTCAGCCATCGTGCCTGGGACAGCTACGACGCCATCGTCGATGCTTGCTGCCACGCTTGGTCCACCCTGATGAACACGCCCGAGCAGATCGCCTCCATCACGCGCCGCTCCTGGGCACAGGTCAAAGTCTGAGGCGGTTGGTATTAGGCGCAGAGCCGCCGCCTTTACTCAAGACACGCGACGAGTGCTTCTGGTTTAGTCCCTGACTTTGTGCCTGCGGACGGCAATGTGGTGAAGGGGTCGAACCCGGCCGCCAGAGTTCAAAGCGGCAGCGGCCGCTTTCATCTGCTTGGGACCCGAAAGCAGCCATTCCGCTCTCGGCCAGGACCCGCCATGCTGAAGGCGACCCAACCCGATCCGTGGCGAGCGTCTAACAGTTCATGCTGGACGTTACGGGTGGCACGACAGCCCTGATCGGGAAGACTGACCAGCTACCAGGCGTTTCGCTAGTGGAGGGCGGCAAGGGGCTGCGGCGAGGGCGGTATGCCTCCTCGGGAGCGTTCGCTTCCTCGTCGTGCTGGATGAAATGTTCTTCTCGAACCCGGGCCCGGCCACCGGCCTGCGGCAGCGCACCGGTCCTCTACCGCCCGTCACTCGTCCCAGCGCGTCTCCAGATCCAGCGGGTAGACCGGCCGCTTCAGCCCGGAAAAGGGCGCGCGCGACAGCATTGGGCTCACCATCCCCGGCCCGTCCACCTCCAGGATGCGATCATCCGTCGCTAGTTGGTCGAACCCCGCGCGGAAATGCCCGCGCGACTTTACGACGATGCAGCGCATCGCCCCCAGGTCCACGCCCATCATCTCCGCCATGGCCGGCTCGTGCCACTGCCGCCGCAGCGACCCGACGACGACCAGCATCCCGCTCCCTTCCAGTTCCAGCAGCCCCGCCGGCCCCAGGTCGAAGGCCCGCCCCGCGTTTGTCCCGCGCCGCCCCACGCCGTGCCCGTCCGACACCCGCCGCACGACGGCCCGCGCCGCGAAAGTCTCCGCGAACGACGCGGGCACGCGGTTGAACACCGCCTCGATCCGCGCCCCCTCCCCCGCCGCATGCATCTCCGCCGCCAGCGCCGGATCGACAAAGACCCCGAGCACGACGCCTTTCGCCCCCGCCCCGTGCAGCGCCGCCAGAATGGCCGAGGTGTTCCCGCCCCCGCCGCCCCCGGGATTGTCCGCGACATCGGCCAGGATCATTCGCGGCCGGGACGCATCCTCTCCCGTTACCACCGCCTCCTTCACCGCCTCCTTGATAGAGACGAGATTCATCCGGAACCGCTCGCGCTCCTCCCAAAGTCCCCGTGCGATGGCCTCCGCCGCCGACCGCGCCTTCGCTCCCTGCCCCGGCCGCGCCGAGGCCCAGACGCAGAGCCCGCATTTCGGGATGTCGGAATAGACGAACCCGCCCGTCACCGAGATCTCCAACAGGTCCAGATCCGCCGCCCGGAGCCGCGCCGCTTCCCGCATCGCCCGCGCATAGGGCAGGTCCCCGCTCGTCAGCAGCGTCACGCTCGGCGCCACCATCGGCAGCCGGATGAAATGCGTCTCCGGCCGACCCATGCCCGCCAGTCGCGCGCGAATGGCATCTGCCGCATCCGCCGCCCGCTCGCGCATGTCCACATGCGCGTTGGTCCGGTAGGTGATCAGCAGGTCCGCCAGCTCCGCCTGCCGGTCGGACACGTTGCAGTGCAGGTCCAGCGTGCCCACGACTGGCACCTCCGTCCCCACCACCTCCCGCAGCATTGCCAGGACAGCCCCGTCCGTGTCCGCCTCCTCCACGGACCGGCTGGCACCATGCGAGCCGACATAGACGGCATCCACCGGTCCCGCAGCCTCCAGTCGCCGCCGCGCGATGGAGAGGAACTCCGGGAACAGCCCCGGCTCCATCATCCCGCCGGGTGGCGCCGCGATTACAATCAGCGGCACCGGCGCCCACTCCCCCGTCGCGTCCATGCGCCCGTAGAAGCCCGGAACCTCCGCGGGCAGCCCCGTCACCCCGGCCCGCCCGCCCTCGGTGATCGCTTCACCCTCAGCCCAGGAGAGCTGCTCGAAGTCCCGCCGGGTTGTCAGCGGCGCGAAGGCATTCACCTCCAGGTGAAGACCGAGGATGGCGACGCGCGGCTTGGACAAGTCAGGCCTCCATGATGAGCGCCCGGAGCCTCCACCTGTCCCGGCGGGCTGTCGAGCCTGAGCGAGCCTTTCCTCCCCAGCTAGCGCATCATCGGGCAGCATCATCCACCCAGGCATCGAACTCACTCGCCGTGTCCTCGAAGCGTCATGCCAATTGCGCCCTTTGACTGATCCTACCGGCAGCTACGACCGAGCCGTTCAATGACCCGCGCCACAGTCGTATGCGTCCAACCTGCTCCTCCCCGCGGCGTTGGCACGCCTCTGTCCGTCAGCGCCCGCGCCAAGCCCTGGTGCGTGGTAATCCCCATAGCCCGGAGCGCTTCCAGCTCCAGCGCGACCCGATGGGCAGTTCGGACAGCCTGCTCCGCCCGGCGCGTTGCTGCCGTAGCCGTACACGGCGGTATTGGCGGCCTCCAGCCCCAATCCGCGCCCAGCACTGCCCCACGTGCCCGCGCCGCCGCCAGTGCCACCCGCGTGCGCTCCGAGATGAGCTCCCGCTCCCTCTGCGCCATGGCCGCATAGACCCGCATCATCAGGTCGTCGGCGCTCGGCATGTCGGCGGCCCGGATGGAGATCCCCTCCTCCAGCAGCCCCGAGAGGGTGTGCGCCCGGCGAGTGATCCGATCGAGCCTTGCTGCGACGAGCACCGCCCCAAGTTGCCGGCACCGGGTGAGCGCCGCCTGGAACCCTGGTCTGCGATCGTCCTTGCCCGAGGCGATGTCCTGGTGCTCGGCAACCAGCGTCCAGCCCTCCCGCTCGACAAAGGCTCGGACGCTGGCCTGCTGCGCCTCCAATCCAAGGCCGAAGTGCCCCTGCTCGGCCGTGGACACCCGGTACACCGCCACCGCGTAACGAGCCTGGGTAGTGGGGCGGCGAGGCGCGACCATCAGCCCTGCACCCCGGCGGCGATGCGGTAGACGCTGTAGCTGCCCTTCGCTCCCTGAGCCCCTGCCCCGACCTGCCGCACGCGCTCCAGCACCTCGACTGTGTGGCCCCTCTTCTTCAGACCGGCCAGGAAGCCGCGGACGGTGTGCTGCGCCCAGCCGGTCGCCTCCATGACCTGGGCGATGGTGGCGCCCTCGGACTGGCGCAGGAGGGTGAGGACCGACGCCTGCTTCGTGCCCTCACGCGGACGACGCGGGGCGGAGGGGTCACAGCTAGAGCGGGTTGCCCCTGCACGGCTCAGGGCGGCGCGCAGGGCCTCGACCGCCCCCGGCAGGTCAGGCCTGCCCTCCCCCGCGTCCCAAGCCACCAGCAGGGCAGTTGCTGCGTCTCGCAGCGTGCTGCGAGGCTGTGGCTGGGCAGCGGGTGAAACGGGCAGCACCTGGGCCTCCGGCGCGGCCGCGCGGGTCTTGTCTCTCGCCCTGACCTCCTGCGCCACTTGAGCAGCCTCTCCGACCAACTCTGCCGTGCGCGGCTCACCGGCCGCCGTCAGCCCGGCTGTGGTGATCCGCAAGACCCTCGCTGGGTTGCCGCCTGGATTGGCGACCTCCTCCAGCAGCCCAGCTTTCAGCATGCTCTGGAACACCGCATTCCGGGCGGCAGTGGGCAGGTTCGGGGGGGCCTCGGCCAGCCCTGCCGGGTGCTGGGCGGCCGAGCTGAGGATCTGCGCCTGGGTGGGGGAGAGCGGCTTCGTCATCGTCAGGTCCCTGAATCGGACCCGATCAGCCGGGTCCTACGACCCGAAGCCCTGCCGAGAGCCGGCAGGGTAAGTGGGAGCAAGTTGCCTCGCTTCGTTACTCATTTGCTCCGCTCGCGAGCAAAGCCAAGCGAGATTTGGGTTAGAGGATGGGGGAGGAGCTGAGCGCTTGTCCGCTCATGGAATGGCTGAAGGAACCCAACCCCTCCGGACGCATTAATTGAGCCTCTCATTCGTAGGGCATGTTTCAAGGCCAGCAGTCACGGCCGCGTCACCAGCAATCAGTCATTATCGACGAGTACAACCGCGAGGAAGAGCCCCTTCTTGAGCAGGCTTGCGGCCGTCCGGTGCGCCTTGAGGCGGGTGGCATCGGTCATCAGGCGCTCGGGCCCGCCTGCGCGGCCCGCGAGCCCGGCAAAGATGCGGTTGAACACGCCGAGGCGGCTCAAGCGCACGTAGCGGCTGTACAGGGCTTTGTGAGGACCGTAGGCCGCCGGAGCGGCGCGCCCTTACAGCCGATTGCGAACCATGTGGATGATGCCACCGACCACCCGATGATCGTCGACGCGGGGCACCCCATGGGAGAGCGGGAAGAAGGGCGCGATCCGCCGGATCTCCGCCCTCGTCAGCCAGAACAGATCAGCCATGGCAGCACCTCCGGCCACCATGGAGTCAGCCATCCAGATCAGCAGCAAGCCCCAACTACCAGGGCCTGAGCCTAGAAGATCGCCGCCGAAGTATCCCCCTCCAAACGGGCGCACCTTGTCGCAGCCTACGAGCCACAGTGAAGAAGGGTTGCGACTTTACCCTGCGCCGTTGCCTTGTAGCGTGGTCACGCCTTCGGCGCGGGCTCCGACGCCTGGAACAGGGGATCGATGGGCACGGCACTGGTGAAGTACGCAGGCCGTCCCCTGCCAGAGGGTCGCGACACCACCCGCATGATGTTCATGACTTCTCTCCTTCCCGTGCCGTGCCGACATGCCTGTGTCTCACAGCTTCCTGCGAAGCCCGACGCTTAGGTCACCGCGCCGATATGCCACGGGACGAATTCGTTGTGCCCGTAGTCAAACTCCTCGCTAAACGTCCTCTCGCCCGAGGCGACCGCCACCACAATCTCGAAAATACGCTGACCCGCTTCCTCGATCGTCTCGCTTCCTGTGACGATGCCGCCGCAGTCGATGTCCATGTCCTCGTCCATGCGGACGGCCATGTCACTGTTGGTGGCAATCTTGATGCAAGGCGCGGGCTTGAAGCCGGAAACGGAGCCGCGGCCGGTGGTAAAGCAGATCACGTTGCAACCGCCGGCCACCTGCCCCGTAACGGCCGCCGGGTCATAGCCGGGCGTGTCCATGAACACGAACCCACTTCGATCGATGGGCTCCGCATACTCGAACACCGCCTCCATCGGCATCGACCCGCCCTTGGCGACCGCGCCGAGCGATTTTTCCAGAATGGTGGTCAGCCCGCCCGCCTTGTTACCATGCGAGGGATTATTGTTCAGCTCCGCCCCGTTACGGGCGGTATAGTCGCGCCACCAATCGATCCGCTCCAGCAGCTTGCGCGCCACCTCGGGTGTCGCGGCCCGCCGCGTGAGCAGGTGCTCGGCTCCGTAGATCTCGGGCGTCTCGCTCAGCACTGCCGTGCTGCCGTGGCGAACCAATAGGTCCGCCGCATGGCCCAGGGCAGGGTTGGCCGAGATGCCCGAATAGCCATCCGAGCCGCCGCATTGGAGGGCCAGCTTCAGCCCCGAAAGCGGCTGCGCGCTCCGCCGCGCCACGTCGGCCGCGGGCAGCATCTCGCGGATCGCCGCCGAGGCCGCCTCGATCGTCCGCCGCGTACCTCCTTCAGCCTGGATGGTCATGCTGCGCAGCAACGGTCCTTCCTCCAGCCCGTGCATCTCCAGCAAAGGAGCGATCTGATTTGTCTCGCAGCCCAGGCCCAGCATCAGGATGCCCGCGAAGTTCGGGTTGCGCGCATAGCCCGCCAGCGTTCGCGTGAGATAAAGATAGCCCTCCCCCCGCATAGCCAGGGCGCAGCCCCCTTCGTGTGTCAGCGCCACGATGCCGTCCACGTTCGGGTACTGCGCGAGTTCGCCGCTCCGGTTCATGCGGTCCGCCACCGCGCGCGCGACAGTGGCCGAGCAGTTCACCGAGGTGATCACCCCGATGTAGTTCCGCGTCCCCACCTGCCCGTCGCTCCGCAAGAAGCCTTGGAAACGACGCCGCTCTGCCTCCGGAAGGAGCGGCGTCGGCCGGGCATCGGCGCAGAACTCGTGAACGAGTGCGCCTTCGTGCATGGCCATGTTGTGGAGGTGCACATGCTCGCCAGCTGCGATGGCCTGCGTCGCGCGGCCGATCACCTGCCCATACTTGATCACCTCCTCACCCGGCGCGATCGCGGCGACGGCCACCTTGTGACCGTGCGGCACTTGGGTGCGCGCCGCCGTGCCCCTTATGCCCAAGGGCGCTCCGGCCTCCATGCTGCGCACGGCGACCGCGACGTTGTCTGAGGGGTTGAGGCAGATGACGGCGGGCTTAGCGGTCGCGACCAGCATGTTCGGGTTTCCGACTCAGTTCGGCGCGACCCAGAGCGCAAGGTGGGTGGCGCTTGTTGGTTTGTGCCAGAATGAAGCGAAGGCAGTCCCGGCGCCAGTGCCACGCTCTCTCTAGCCGCAGCGCAGCATGGCGCGCCCGTGAACGCCTGGGCACGGCGGCCACGGACTCGCTTGCGATCCACAAGGCGCTATGTTGAACTTCCGTCGATCACAGTCGGCAGAACTGTGGCAGGAGGATGGAACGTTGAACGCTTTCGTGATCAGCCGGCGCCGGCTTGCGCTCGGGTCCACGGCCCTGCTTGCCGCCCCGCACATCGCCCTCGCCGCGGATCCGATCCGGATCGGCTGCGTCTTTCCCTCAACGGGGCCCGCCGCGGAGGCCGGCAGCTTTCAGCTCAACGGCGCCCGCCTCGCGCTCGCTCAGGTGAACGAGAAGGGTGTCCTCGGCCGCCCGATGGAACTGGTCGTGGAGGACGACCAGACCACCAACCCCGGTGCCGTGCTCGCCTTTAGCCGCCTTTCCGCGCAGCGCGACATCGCGGCGTTCATCGGCTCGATCCGCAGCACGCAGGTGGACGCCATGGCGCCGGACGTGCTGAAGATCGGCAAGCCCATGATGATCGGCGGCACGTCGCCAACTCTGACCCGCATGGGCAATCCCTGGCTCTTCCGTTGCCGCCCCAACGACAGCTATTCCGGCAAGGTGATCGCCGAATACGGCGTGACCGACCTCAAGAAGCAGAAATGGGCCGTCGTCTATTCAACCGACGCCTTCGGCAGCAACGGCGCCAAGGCGCTTGAGGAAGCGCTCAAAGCTAAGGGCATCACGCCCGTGCTGATGCAGGGCTACACCAACCAGGCATCCGACTACACCGCCGTGGTGCTGGCCGTGCGGCAATCGGGCGCGGATATCCTCGGCAGCTACTTCACCTTCGAGAACGACCTCGGCATCTTCGCCCGGCAGGTGCGCCAGCTCGGCGTCCGCATTCCCTGGGTTGGCTCGCCTTCCATCACCAACACCACCGCGCTCAGTCTTGCAGGGCCGGCGCTGCACGGCACCTACGGCGTCGCCGATTTCGCTGTGGACGCCACACCCGCCAGCAAGGACTTCGCGCAGCGCTACGAGGCGGCCCACCGCAAAGCTGCCGACAACCAGTCCTCCTGGACCTTCGACGCCGTGAACCTGCTGGCCCTGGCCATCAACACCGCCGGCAGCACGGAGCCGGACAAGATCCGCACTGCCCTTCTCGGCATCCGCGGCTATGCGGGGGCGGAGGGGGAGTACAACTTCGACGCCAACGGGGACGGCCTTCGCGGCTATAACATCGTTAGGAACGACGCGGGCAAGATCGTCTTCATCCGCCGGATCGACATTCAGGAATGAACGGCGTGGAGGCGGCCCTCCCCTGCGCCGTGCGGGGAGGGAGTCATGCTTGAGCTCGTCCCGCAGCTTCTTTTCACCGGCCTCGGCATCGGCGCGATCTACGCGCTGGTGGCGCTCGGCTTCGTCCTGCTGATCCGCGCGGCCAATGTGGTGAACTTCGCCCAAGGCGAGTTCAGCATGCTCGGTGCCTACCTGATGGTGATCCTCTCGGGCGCGCTCGGCCTGCCCTATCTTCTCTCCGTGCCGCTGGCGATCGCCGCCATGGCCGCCTTCGGCGTGCTCTTCGCCGGTGCCACCTACTGGCCGCTGCGCCACCGAGGCCAGTTGCCGGTGATCATCAGCACCATCGGCGCCAGCATCTTCCTGTCCAACATCGTGCTCGCGACCTACGGGCCCAGCCCCGAGGTCCTGCCGGCGCTCTTCGACAGCCCGGGCCTGGAGCTGGGCGGGGTCTTCATGGACAGCCAATACATCGCCATCATCGTGATCACGGCCCTGTTGGTGTTGCTGCAGTTCCTCATCTTCGAGAGGACGCTGCTCGGCAAGAAGCTGCAGGCGACCAGCCAGGACAAGGAGATGGCAAGCCTGCTCGGCATCCCCGTGGCCGTTATGGTGCTGATCACCTTCAGCTATAGCGCGGCGCTGGGCGGCATTGCGGGGGTGCTCGTGGCGCCCATCCTCTTCGTGTCGGTGGGCATGGGTGCGCTGATCTCGCTGAAGGCCTTTGCCGCGAACATCATCGGCGGCTTCGGCAACATTCCCGGCGCCATCCTGGGTGGGCTCGCGCTCGGCGTAGTGGAAACCTTCGGGGCCGCCTTCATCTCCGTGCCTTACAAGGATGCGATCGCCTTCGCCCTTCTTCTCCTGTTCCTGCTGGTCCGGCCCCAGGGGCTGTTCGGCGAAAAAATCTCGGAGAAGGCATGAGCACGACGGCCCAGGCCAGCGCCGTCGCGCCCGCGGCACCGGCAGCCGATACCTGGCGTGGCCTGCCCGGCCTCGCGCTCGCCGTCGCGGCGGTGGTGGCCGCCTCCACCTTCGCTCCCACCTCGGGCTACATCCTCAACATCGTGATGCAGGCGGCGACCTACGCGATCGGGGTCGCGGGGCTCGTCGTGGTGCTCGGTTACTGCGGGCAGATCTCTCTTGCCCAGGCCGCCTTTTTCGGCCTTGGCGCCTACGGGGTCGGCTTGGGCACGGCGGACTTCCACCTCCCCTTCTTCGTGTCTCTCCTGCTCGGCATCGCAGTCGCCACCAGCTTCGGGGTCGCGCTCGGCCTCGCCAGCCTTCGCCTAGGCGGCCATTACCTCGCGATGGTGACGATCAGCTTCCAGCAGATCGTCACCCTCGTGCTGACCAACTGGATCAGCCTCACCCACGGGCCGGACGGTGTGAAGTCCATCCCGCGCCCCTCCCTGCCCGGACTTGAGCTCGATCGTGGCGATCGCTACCTCGCCCTCTGCCTCGTCACGCTCATGGCCGTCACCTGGTATGCCTGGCGCTTGAAGACGAGCCGGCTCGGCCGCGCCATGCAGGCGGTTCGCGACAACGAGATCGCCGCCAGCACCTGCGGCATCGACGTCTTCCGCACCAAGGTCCTCGCCTTCGCCATCAGCGCCCTGCTCGGGGGCCTCGGCGGCGGCCTCTTCGCGGGCGCCTTCTCCTATATCAGCCCCGACCAGTTCGCCTTCGGCGAAAGCATTGTGCTGCTCACCATGGCGCTTCTCGGCGGCGTACAGTCGCCCTTCGGCGCGCTGCTCGGCACCACGCTGCTGGTGCTACTGCCGGAGTGGCTGCGTTTCCTCCGGAACATCTATCTCGCCGTTTATGGCGCGGCCGTCATCCTCATTATGGTCTTCCTGCCCGACGGGCTCTGGGGCTTCGTCGCGAACCGGCTCCGCCGCGCGACGCCGATCGAAGGCGCGGTGCCGCCGCTTCCGCTGCTCAGCCAGACCGGCGCCACCTCCTCGGAGGCCGCGCTCGTCATTACCGGGCTGGCCAAGCACTTCGGAGGGCTCAAGGCGCTGGACGGCGTGGATCTGACGGTGCGCCGTGGCGCCGTGCACGCGCTGATCGGGCCGAACGGATCCGGCAAGACCACCTTCATCAACGTCGCGACCGGCCTGTACCGTCCCACCGCCGGCACGATCCAACTCGCCGGGCAGGATCTCACGGCAGCGCCCGCCCATGAACGCACGCGGCGGGGCCTCGCGCGCACCTTCCAGAACATCCGCGTGTTCCGCGGCATGACCGTGCTGGAAAACGTGATGATCGGCGCGGAACGCCCGGGCAACGATATCGCGGAACAACCAGTTCTCGTTGTGTCCCGCGCCCTGGCTGCGCTCGACTTCGTGGGCCTGCGGGCCGACGCAAACCGCCTGGTCGGGACACTTTCCTACGGCCACCAGCGCTACGTGGAGATCGCGCGCGCCCTGGCGGGCAACCCCCATGTGCTGCTGCTGGACGAGCCGGCGGCGGGCCTCAACATGACGGAGAAGCACGAGCTCGGCCTGCTGTTGCGGCGGCTGAAGGGCCACGGCCTCACCATTCTCATTGTGGACCACGACATGAACCTCGTGGAGCAGGTGGCGGACCACATCACGGTCCTGAACTTCGGCCGCCGCATCGCGGACGGCACCCCGCGCGAGGTGCTGACCAATCCGGACGTGATCGCCGCCTATCTAGGGGAGCCGCGCGAGAATGCCGTTGCTTGAACTGTCGGGCCTGCGCGCCCGGTACGGTGCGGCGGATGTGCTCAAGGGCCTGGACCTCACGGTCGGCGAGGGCGAGATCGTGGCGCTGCTGGGCAGCAACGGCGCGGGAAAGAGCACCACGCTCCGTTCCATCAGCGGCCTCGTGCCGAACCTGGCGGGTTCCCTCACCTTTGCCGGGCAGTCCCTCATCGGCCTCAAGCCCGAAGCTATCGTGCGGCTCGGCATCGCGCATGTCCCGGAAGGCCGCCGCGTCTTTCCGGGTCTGACAGTGCGAGAGAACATCCTCCTCGGTGGCAGCAACCGCCGGGGCGTTCCGCGCCGGCAGCTCGAGGCGGATGCCGACGGCATGTTCGATTTCTTCCCCGACCTTCGCCGCCTGGAGCACGCGCTGGGGTGGACGCTTTCTGGCGGGCAGCTCCAGATGGTGGCCGTAGCGCGCGGCATGATGGCGAAGCCGCGCATGCTCCTGCTCGACGAGCCCAGCCTCGGCCTCGCCCCACTCATCGTGCAGCAGGTCTTCCGGATCATCGCCTCAATTCGAAGTCTCGGTACGACCGTTCTGCTGGTCGAGCAGAACGCGCATATGGCACTGTCCGTCGCGGATCGGGGCTATGTCCTCGAGACCGGCTCTCTCCTGGTCAGCGGCAACCCCACCGATCTCTGGAGTAATCCGGAAGTCAGGGCCGCTTATCTCGGCGGCCTCGCCAGCGCGGCATCGGCTCCGACCTAGACCAGAGGTCTGTCTGAGGCGGGCCCGTGGCGCTTGCCATCCCTTCTGGCGTGACCACCATTCTCCGGCCTAGCCGCCGACGTAGGGCCAAGGGCACCTGTACCGTGAGGAATGTCGATTGGACGGCGCGCTGGTCACCGTCACACGCTCTACAAGCAGCCGGACAATCCGCGCCTACTCCGCCGGGAGCAACCCATCCCAGGGATCTTGCAGCAGTGATGGGTGAGGAGAAGGTGACCATGTTCGAGATGAACAAGCACCTCGCTCAGACCCCGTTTGAGAATGCGCGATCGGCGATGGTTTGGGCTCTGGCCCGGCCCAAATGGGCGGGATGTGGACCAAGGAGCACCGAGCGCGACAGGCGGCGTTTGAGCGTCGGCGGCGCTATCCGACTGATCTGACGGACGAGGAATGGGCTGCGGTGCAGCCGCTGCTGCTGCCTCTGGAAGGGCGCGGCAGGCCGCCGAGCGCGGACATGCGGGAAATGCTGAACGCAATCCGCTACCTGGCCCGCGCGGGCTGCGGCTGGCGGATGCTGCCGGTGCATTTCGGACGCTGGCAGACGGTGTACTGGTGGTTCCGGCGCTTCGCCCGGCGGCTGCTGTTCCGGACCATCCACGACATTGCCCTAAAGCTAGAGCACTTCAGGCTTGCACGGACTCGCGGGTTCTGATTCGACGCTGTTGATGAAGCAGCGAGGCAGGTGATGACGGCACCCCTGTCGCAGGACCTGCGCAAGCGCCTGGTTCGGGCTGTTGAGGAGGGCGCCTCGGCACGGGAGGCAGCAGCCCGGTTCGCCGTCAGTGCCTCGGCGGCGATCAAGCTGGTGCGGCGGGTGCGCCAGACCGGCAGCACGGCACCGGCCAAGATCGGCGGGTACCGCAAGCCGTTGCTGGCAGGTCAGGAGGCGTTCCTGCGGGAGCTGACGGCCAGCCGAAAGGGGATCACCCTGGCCGAGATCCGGGCGGCCCTGATCGAGCGCGGCGTGGCACCGGTGTCGCTGATGACCATCTGGTCCATGCTGAA
>NZ_JONP01000069.1 GCF_000711725.1 Roseomonas aerilata DSM 19363
CGCGCCAAGGAACTGCTGGGCGACAAGGGGTACGACAGCAAACGCTTCCGCCAGGCGCTCACCCAGCACGGCATCGCGCCCTGCATACCCTCAAGCCGCAGCCGCAAGGTCCCGCTCCCCTACGACAAGATCCTTTACCGGCAGAGGCATTGCACCGAGAACATGTTCGGCCGCCTCAAGGACCGGCGCCGCATCGCCATGCGCTACGACCGATGCACCCACACCTTCATGTCCGCCATCCTCCTCGCCGCCACCGTCCTCTTCTGGATCAATGAGGCCTGAGCCTAGGTCTACCGCCGCCGGGCCGCCCGGGCCGCCATAGACGAAGTAGGTGCTGCCGTCTCCGGCCTGCGGCCGCGAGGCGCCGACGAGGAGGTCAACGGAGCCGTCCCCATTCACGTCACTGGCCTGAGCCACGCTTGACTTGCCACCTCCTGCCGGGCCGATGATCTGGAGAGACACTGTGTCTGCGGTGAACTGCCCAAGAGTGATGACGCTTGGAATGCCAAGCATGAGCCCCCCTTGGGTTCTTGAACGGGCTTGTCCAGGCGGAGCTGACCGGCTGACGCCCGGTGGCCCCTTGCAGCAGCCAGTCTAAAGAAACCTCAACGCACCGTTTCCACTTCATTTTGGTTGGAGCGGCTGCGTCATCAGGCTGCGGGGGCATTCTTTCCATTTTTCGTAAAGGGTAGCGCCATTCCTGTCCCTCGATGAGTCACACGGGCATTGTCACGTCGCCCAGCTCTGACTGAAACGAACCGGTCAGGCGAAGCTGGCGGGATGCCGCCAGAGCCCACCACCTACCCCGGCTACCGCTTCCCGGCCGAGGTCATCTGGCATGCTGTTGGCTCTACGACCTGTTCAGCCTGAGCTTTCGAAACGTCGAGCTGCTTCTCGCCGCGCGAGGCGTGGTGGTTAGCTACGAAAGCATCCGCCGGTGGTGCCTCCGCCTAGGCGCGAATTTCGCGCTCAGGCTGCGCAAGCGTCGCCCGAAGCCGGGTGATACTCTGGCGGGCAGTAGACCAGCGCGGCATCGTGCTCGGCATCCTCGTGCAGAAGCGGCGGATTGGCACGTCGGCCAAACGCTTCTTCAAGCGCCTGCTGGCTGCTCCAGTACAAGCCTTGCAGGATCGTCAGGGATGAGCTCCGCAGATCTGGCGTTGCGCAGCGAGAGGTCCTGCCCGATGTGCGGCATCGAACCAACCGCCACCTGAACAACCGTGCCGAGAACTCCCATAGGCCAATGCGAGGCCGAGAACGTCAGATGCAATGCTTCAAGTCATGCGAGCAAGCACAACGGTTCCTCTCGGCACACGGCATGATCGACGATCACTTCTGTCCGCGGCGGCACCTGATGACAACAGACGGGTACCGCCGTGCTCGTGACAACGCCCTCCGGGTCTGGCAGTGGAGACGTGCGTCCAACTGGCAGCTTGAGGCTGGCTAAGCTTTGCCCCTCGGTCCAGCGCGCCTCCTGGCCAAGCAACGTGACAATGCCCCCGCCCGAGTTCCTTCTGCAGCCGGCGAGTTTCGGCCTCTTCGCAGGCATCGCCGTTACTGTCTTAGCGGATTGCTCCGAAACTGCAGCCTGACCGGCACCAGATCCGAGCCGACCTCGCCAGTTGCGCAGCATGGAAGACTGAATCCCGAGCTCCTTGGCCACATGCATCAGCGGACGGCCGCCGCTCTCCAGCAGGCCTATTGCCTCGTCCTTGAACTCCTCCGTGAACTCACGCCGCGTGTTTGTCGCCATCAGGGCACCTCGCCCCCTCAGGAGCTCATCCGAGGTGTCCACCACTGCGGGGGGCAATTGAGGAGGTCTTCGAGACCACCAAGAACGAACTTGAGCTGACCCACAACGAAACACGCTCGTGGCACAGCTGGCACCGCCAGGTGTCGCTGGTCATGCTCGCCCTTGCCATGGTGGCGGTGATCCGACACAGCGCGAACGCTGCCGATGAGCAAACCCCAGCCCTCGTGAGTCACAGCGAACGCCGCTCAGCCGCTGGTCTATCCAGGAGATCCGCCACATAGTGAGCCGCCTGGCCCGACGAAAGATCCGACCCGTCCACCTCACCGCATGATCACTCTGGCAACGGGCACGCCAAGCTGCCTCCCAAAAAGCCCAGGTCCAACGCGGAGCACAACTGTAATGATAGGCGGTCGGCAATCTTTTAGTAAGACGCAGGGCATACCCTCCGGGCAGAATGCTGGTCCACGTCAGCCGTGGACACCGCACGCATGAACGGGGATAACGGGAATGACACGGCTGCCGGAGATGCTTTCCAGATTGGAGCGTTTTCATCGCGCCACCTCTTTCCTGAGAGCTGCCCTGCTCGCCGGCGCGGCGTTCACGCCCGGGTTGGCGACCGCGCAGTCCCAAGACGACCTCCAATCCCCACGACAAGTAGCTCAGGCCGTTGTTGGAGCTTTCGACAATCTTTTCGGCGGCCCCCACGCCGGGCAACGCGCCGTTCACGCGACCGGCTTACTCACGGAAGGCCGTTTCGTGCCGGCCAGCGGCGCGTTATCCCTAAGCCGTGCCGGGCATTTCGCGGGAGGAAGCGTGCCGGTGCTCGCCCGCTTCTCCAACTTCGCCGCCATTCCTGGTCTCCCCGACAACCACGCTGCAGCCAGTCCTCGAGGCCTTGCGGTCAAGTTTATGCTGCCGGATGGTGCTGATACGGACATCGTCGCCCATTCCTACGACGGATTTCCGGTCGCCAAGCCGGAGGAATTCGCAGCCTTCCTCCGGGCTCTCCCGGACCCTGCAAGACTGGCCGAGTTTGCTTCTTCGCGCCCGGCTGCCCGCGCCTTCCTAGAGCATCCCAAGCCGATGCCAGCCAGCTACGGCATGGAAGCCTACTTCGGCGTGACCGCCTTTCGATTTGAGAACAGCGCTGGCGTGGCGCAATATGGAAGGTATCGGCTCCGGCCCGAAGCAGGCGTCTCGCACCTGAGCGTGGCAGAGGCGGCTCGACTGCCGGACAGGTTCCTCGCCGAGGAGCTGAAGGACCGGCTCAGCCGTGGCCCAGTGATCATCCGGATCTCGGTCCAGCTCGCAGCGGACGGTGATCCTGTGGAGGACGGGTCGCGCTCCTGGCCCGACGATCGCCCAGAGATCGAGGTTGGCACCCTGTCGATCCAGCAGATCCTGTCGTCAAACGACGAACGCCAGCAAGATCTGCGCTTCGTGCCGACGAACCTCGTCGGCGGCATCGCTCCTTCGGCAGACCCGATGCTGACCGCACGAACTCTGTCCTACCGGATTTCGGCGGACCGGCGAGAGGCCGGCCAGTGAGACCCCCGCGTCTGATGGCACTTGCTGGCTTGGTTCTGGTAGCCGGGCCGGCACTCACCGCATCGATCACTCCCGTCGCCCAGCGCAACCGCAACTTCGAGGTCGGCGAACTCCAGATCGCCAGAGGCGGCGCCGTCAGGTTCACCAATGACGACGATTTCCCGCATCAGATCGCCATTCGTGGTCCGTCCATGCGGTACGAGTCAGACCTGATGGCGCCGCACCAACTCGTTGACGTGCAGTTTGCCGACGCGGGCTCCTTCGAGGTACGTTGCGGTGTTCATCCTCGCATGCGGATGACAATTCAGGTCCGGTAACACCACACAATGGGCTTGACAAGCTGGTGTGGCCCAAGTCCGACTCCAGCTGTGTTCCTTGCTCTACGTGGCATCGTCTCCATTCAGGCATAAGCCGGCACGGTGGCCAGCCATCGTCGCCGAACACCGCGTTGTTTCCTCAGCTCCTGGTCATGCCGGCCGCCTCAGACTTTGACCCGGCCCAAAGCGAGACGTGATGGAGGCAATCTGCTCTGGCGTGCTCATCAGCGTGGACCAAGCATGACAGCAGGCATTGATGATGGCGTCCTAGATGTTTGATCCCAGGGTTTGATGGTGCAGTCTTCCCCTCCGAGTGGAAGGACGCACTATGGGCCAGCTTCTCCACGGCAGCGCTACAACGACGGAGGCAATCCGTCGAGCGATACAGGTTAGCCAAGAGAGCCTGAGAGGGCTGGCCAGACGCTACGGGATCAACCAGAAGATGGTCGCCAAGTGGCAGGCGCGTGGGTCTGTTACCGACATGCCGACTGGCCCGAAGGAGCCGAAGTCCACGGTTTTCTTGGTCGAGGACGAGGCGATCATCGTCGCCTTCCGCCGCCACACCCTGCTGCCGCTCGACGACCTCCTCTACGCCCTGCAACGCAGCCTGCCACAGCTGACCCGCTCCTCGCTCCACCGCTGCCTGGTGCGTCACGGCATGTCTCGACTGCCCGAGCCGGACAGTGCCTCGACCGCCAGGAAGCGCTTCAAGGTCTATCCCATCGGCTACTTCCAGGTGGACGTCGAACCCGCGGTTCGCCGGACATCGCCGAGGTCCGCACCGAGCAGGGGCGCCTCTACTTGCTTGTCGCCATCGACCGAACCTCCAAGTTCAACTTCGTTGAACTCCACGGGAAGGTCACTCGCCGCAACGCCGCCAACTTCCTCCGGGCGCTCATCAAGGCCGTGCCTTATCGCATCCACACCGTGCTCACGGACAACGGCACGCACTTTACCTCACCGGGCAACATCTGCTCGGCGGCCGCTCGGATCAGAGAGGCCATGGACAAGGGGGAGCGCTTTCTCGCCCATGTCTTCGAGTATGCCTGCGCCCAGAACAACATCGATCACCGGCTGACCGAGCCCCGGCATCCGTGGACGACGGATGAAATAGAGAAGCCCCTTTCGGCAGGCCCTGCTAAATTTCCTCCGCGCACGGGTGGTCGCTTGGCCAAGAGCGGGGCACGGAGGTGTCTGCCCCGCCGCGCAGCCTCGGATCGTCGCTCCTCCTTTGCAACGCCCGTGCACGCCCGCGGCTTTTTCGGCCCTGACTGACGCCAGCCCTGTGTGAGCTTTGCGTTGGCCGTCTCCGCGCCCTCCGCGGCATGACGGTCCCGCTGGCGGACCTCCTTGATGTTGTAGTCGTAGGCGGCACCCCGCTGGCCATGGCGCCGCGGCCGCCCGGCCCGCAGTTCCAGGCTGCGGAGCTTTCGGGCCTGCAGCGCTGGCCGTACCCAGGCGTAGTCCTCGCCCCGGGCCAGGAGCTGCCAGGCGAGGACAGCGATCTTACGGGCCTTGGCCACGGCCGCGACGTGTTGGCCACGGCGGGAGGCGATGCGGCCGAAGAACGTCCTTAGCGGCCCTGGCGCGCGGACAGCCGCCCAGGCTACCTCAACGAGGAGGCCGCGGGCCTGACCCCGCCTCTGCTTGGCGATGCGGCCATGCCGGGCGGGACCGTTGCCGGACTGGCGGACGCTCGGGCTCAGGCCGAGATAGGCCACAAGCTTCTCGGCCGAGGTGAAGCGGGCCACGTCGCCGATAGCCGCCGCGAGCCCGACCGCGACGATCACGTCGATGCCCGGGATGGTCATGAGCCGTTGGACCGCATCGTCGTCCAAGGCATGTCGGGCGATGTCGCCCTCGACCACGCGCAGGTCCTTGAGGAGCCGATCGAGTGTGCGGATATGCCGCTCCACAGCCAGGCGCTCGTCCTCGGGCAGGACCTGCTGCGCAAGCCAGGCCCGGCCGCTCCGACCGAACGGATCGGCGTGGGGACAGACAGGGGGGCACGAGATGCGCGTGCAGGATGGACTGCACGATATTCTTGATCGGCGTTCTCTGCCGGACGAGCTGTTCGCGCCGGCTGACCTGGCGCCGCAGCGCTCCAGTCCGCTCATCCGGGAACCAGACCTCCGGCAGAAAGCCGCTGGCATAGAGCCTGGCCAGGACAGCTGCATCGATCGCGTCCGTCTTGAGCTTGGCCTGGGCAATCAGCCGGACCTGCTTGGGGTTGGCGATCACCACGCGCCCGACATGCGGGCCAAGCACCTCGGCCACGGTCGCCGCGTTGCCCGTCGCCTCGACCACAACGTGGTCGTCATGGGTCAGGGCCGAACGGGCGAACTCCTCCAGCCGGTCCCGGCGCACGTCCGCCCGGCCCAGCCGAGTGGCCTTGCCGTCCAGCAAGGCCACCGCCTCCACGAAGATACGGTGGATGTCCATTCCGATGACGCGCATGGCGCCATGTCCTCCTCCTCGCTCGTGGTTGCAAAGCGGTAGCTGGCGGGCAACACGACAAATACGGATCCGCGCTCACAGCGCATCCGGGCGGGTCGCAGGGGCGGCCATGTAACGAGCTCGAACTCGCGGTTCACTTCCATCGGACGGCCTGCCCGCACTCCACGTGCTCCCGGTGCCCCGTGTCCCGGATGGTCGCACCATTGACCCGGTACACCGACGTGGCGCGACACGTGAGCACCGGAGCTCTCATGCCCGGTAATGGGCAGGTCGAACGGATGAACCGCACGACCAAAGAGGCGACCGTCAAGCGCTACCACTACGAGGCCCACGACGAGTTGCGACAGCACCTCGACGGGTTCGTCGCCGCCTACAATTTCGCCCGCCGCCTGAAGACCCTGCGGGGCCTCACACGCTACGAAGCCATCTGCAAAGCCTGGACGGAGGAGCCGTCCAGGTTCATCCATGACCAGCACAACCAGATCCCGCTACCAAACATCTAGCTGTCCCACACGCGATGGCTGAGCAGGTCTGGCGCAGGAACTCCCAAACCTTCTCCACCGGGTTCAACGCGGGTGCGTAGCGCGGCAGCGGGAGTAAGCTGATGTTCTCGGGCAGGCGCAGACTGGGTGAGGTGTGCCAGCCCGCGCCATCGAGCACGAGAACGGCATGCGCGCCCTTGCTTGCGCAGCGGCTGATCCCGGCCAGGCGGCTATTCATGGGCTCACGTGGACCTCGGGCAGCACGAAAGCCGACCCGACGGCGCGCTCGGGACAGACCACGCCGAAAATCAAGGCCCAGGTATAGCGGTGATCGCGCGAGGCACGCGGGCGCATGCCCCGCTTCGCCCAGACCCGTGTCACCGTGCCCTGCTGGCGCGCACGAGCTTCGTCCAAAACCCAGACCTCGATCGGTGTGCCGGGGACGACCGTGCCGACCGCTGCCTTCACCCGATCAGCAAAGCCCCCTTAAATGCCGCCTGCGCGGCGGGGGCGCTCTGCGGATGCTGTGGTCGCACGGACAGGCGGCGCATGCGCAGCCGGGTTAGAAGTTTGCCCACCGTACGCTCGTGTAGGCTGACCTGGGATTAGCGCCTGATCCGCTCCTGCAAATCACGGCAGCGCCAGCGCACGACACCTCCCGCTCCAGGTGCGGCCCTTCCTCAACCCAGCGGACCACCATGCCTTCCTGCTCGCCCGAGAGTCGTGGTGCCAGACCCGGAGCACGGCGGCTCACCCGCCCGGTAAGACCCGCGGCGTAATAGCGGTGCACCCAGTCACGCAGCGTCTGCCGATCCATACCGCAGCTCTCGGCCGCCTCCTCACGCGAGGCCCCCTCCAACACCAGTGCGATCGCCAGCATCCGACGGGCCGCATTCGCTCCACGGCTGCCGGTCACCGCCTGCCGAAGTTCACCGATGGACAGGCCATGCCGCGTGATCGCCCACCCCATTCCGACCTCCCAAACAAACTACCGGAAAAAGCGATCCACACCAGGAGCATCAGCGGGAACACATGCAAGTCAGCGATCAAGCCGGCTGGCATGAGTAGAAATCCAGCTGGCATGCGGTTAACAGATCTCGCAGTATAATGATTGGAACCCTTAGCTACTTGTGAATTGGGCTATAGGTATCGTTTCAGGATGAACCTGCGCATTAAGATCCTTGGTGGCTGCCTTGCGCTCGCCTGTGTGCCGGCGATCCTCGGGAGCTTTGCGCACAGCACACAGCGCGACCTCGGGGCGATAGCTATCTCGCTCTACGACAACACCTTCCTTGCAATGAGCTATTTGCGTTCAGCGCAGAACCGGTTGCTCGGTGCCGAGGCATCCCTCCAGCGCTCCAGTATCGATGAAGTCATCGACGATGGGCGTGCCGGGGTGATCGCTGCACTGCCGGAGGCAGCCGACGATCTCGACATCGCGGTCGAGCGAGCCCCCTCCGCGGGGGCGCAAAGCGCCGCAAAGGCGCTGACCATCTCCTTGCTGAGAACGACCGATACGGCAGCAGCGCTTCCGTTATCGGAGCTATACTCGTCGCTGCGGGATCTGAACGCATCACTCGATACGCTCGTCGAAGTGTACGCCGCTGAAGGGTTTCGCCAACGGCAAAGCGCAGGAAGGCTGATCGAGGCTATCCTGCGGCAGACATGGCTCGCCATAGGCATCTCTCTCGGCGTGGCATTGCTCATCACGGTCATCCTCACCCGCGCGATCATACCTCCTGTCCGGGCGGCGGTCGCCATCGCCCGCGCCATCGCTGGCGGTCGGTTTGACAATAAGATCACGGTAGCAGGATGGAGTAGGAGCGAAACAGACGAGCTACTGCGCGCGCTCGCAACTATGCAGGCCAGCTTCGTGGAGCTTCTTGCCGACCAGGAGATGTCGCACACCGGAAAAATGCAGGCCCAGCTCGCACGCTTTGACGCTGCATTGTCCAACATGGTGCAAGGCCTATGTCTCTTTGGCCCGGACGAGACGCTTGTTGTCGTGAACCGCCGCTTCGTCGAAATGTTCGGTCAACCGGTGATGGGACGCCGCAAGGAGGAAGTCTTCGACGACCCACAACTATCTCGGCTTTTTGCCCTAGACGGCGGCGGCAAGGATTCTGCCTGTTGCGATCTCGCCGATGGTCGCTCATTCATGGTGATAAGGCAGGCGGTCAACGGCGGCGGCTGGCTGGCGACTTATGAGGACCTAGCCGAGCGGCGACAAGCAGAAGCCAAGCTCACCTATATGGCACACCACGACTCACTCACTAAACTGCCCAACCGCGCCATGTTCCGCGAGCACATGGTGCATGCTCTCGGACGGGCTCAGCGTCAGACTGGCCTGGCCGTCATGCTTTTGGACCTCGACCGGTTCAAGTCGGTCAACGATACCCTGGGCCATCCGACGGGCGATGCCTTGCTCTGTCAGGTAGCGGATCGCCTCAAGGCATGCACCCGTCCAGCAGACCTAGTGGTCCGGCTCGGCGGCGACGAGTTCGCGATCGTCCAGGAAGCGGTCGCGCAGCCCGAGGAGGTCACCGTGCTTGCGCAGAGGCTGGTCGCGTCCCTGGCGGAGCCCTTCCACATCGACGGGCATCAAGTCGTCACAGGTACCAGCATCGGCATCGCTCTCACGCAGGACGGGCTGGACGAGGCGGACGAGATGCTCAAGAGGGCGGATCTCGCGCTGTACCGCGCCAAGGAAGAGGGGCGTGGCACCTGGCGCTTCTTCGAACCCGCGATGAACGCCCGCGTGATTGCCAAACGCAAGCTCGAACAGGATCTGCGACGCGCGGTAGCGGAGGAGCAATTCCAGGTTTACTATCAGCCGGTGGTGGAGGCAGACGGTCGCCTGATCTCCGGGTTCGAGGCACTTGTGCGCTGGATTCACCCGGAGCGTGGAACCGTCTCACCAGCTGAGTTCATTCCGGTTGCCGAGGAACTTGGCCTCATCCGACCGATTGGTAGCTGGGTTCTAAGGCAAGCCTGTATCGCTGCGGCTGCTTGGCCGGGAGAGCTGAAGGTTGCAGTGAACCTTTCACCAATTCAGTTCACGGGTGGGGCACTCGTTTCCGAAGTCGCATCAGCGCTACGTGATGGCGGCCTTGCACCTCATCTTCTGGAGCTAGAAATTACCGAGTCCCTGCTCCTCAACGATGATGCGGCGGTGCTGGCGACTCTGCACAAGCTGCGTGCCCTTGGAGTGAGGATCGCGATGGATGATTTTGGAACTGGTTATTCGTCTTTGAGCTACTTGCAGCGCTTCCCTTTTGATAAAATCAAGATCGACCAGTCTTTTGTGCGCGGTTTGGGTCAGGATGAGCACTGCAGCGCCATCATTCGAGCTGTTGTCGGACTTGGCAAGGCGCTGGGCATGACTGTCAACGCGGAGGGTGTAGAAACAGTGGAGCAGCTGGCTGCGCTGCGTGCTGAGGGATGTGGAGAGTTCCAAGGGTACCTGTTCAGCAAACCGAGACCAGGTGAGGACGTGCGTGCCATGCTCGGGGCGTCGGCGTGCTCCCCCGAAGGTTCTGGGTACAGGAGTGCTGCTGCCTGACTGCTATCGGCAGGTCAGCGAATGGATTTTGAAATCCTCATGCCGGGGAATACGGGAGCGAGTTCAGCCTCCCTGGCCCGCCCGCTTCGCGACCTCAGTTCCACCTGCGATGGTAAGAGGCGAGTTGTCGAAGCAGTTTGGTTCCCTAAAGTTGAGTGCTGATATCCCGCTTCTTTCGAGGCGCGCATGAAGGGAATACCCGAGCAAAAGAGTTGGAGATCTTAGCTAATCTTTAGAAAGCGGCTGCCAGGGTTACGAGCAAGTGCTCCCCGCATGCTCCGGGAGCGCACGGATGACCGACAGGAGGCGCGCCCGCATGAGCAACCTGGCACAGAGGGTTCGACAGGCTCGTAGCTGTACCCACCGCGTTGGCATTGTTGCCCGCCTGCTGCTGGCCTCGCTGTTGGCCATCGTGGTGGCCGTCGCGGCAGTTCAGGCTTGGACGCTGCGGGTGGCCTACGATGCTCAGATGCAGGCGGCCCAGGGTGCGTTGCGCACTAACCTCGCGGTGCTGCGCAACGAGCTGAGTGGGATAGGGCGTGACTGGCGCCTCGATGAGGGTGGCAGGCTTTCCTTGGGTGGCGAACCGCTGAACGGGCGTGAGGACCTGGTGGATAAGGTGGGCCGCATCACGGGCGGCGTCGCCACCATCTTCGCCGGTGACACACGCGTCGCTACTAACGTCCAGGGTCCGGACGGTGTGCGAGCCGTCGGCACAAAGCTGGCTGCCGGACCTGCACGTGACGCGGTGATCGGCCGCGGTGAGGCGTACCAGGGCACGGCGGAGATCCTGGGTGCCCCGTACCTGACGATCTACGAGCCCGTTAAGGATGGAACCGGTCAGCCTGCGGGCATTCTTTTTGTGGGGGTGTCCCTGGCCAATGTTCGGCAAGCAGTGGACAAGATGGTCCATCAGGGCTTGCTGGCCGGGCTCGTTGTCATCCTGGTAGTCGGAACGGCCAGATGGCTCGCGCTGCGTTCCTCCATGCGCCCTCTCGGCGGGCTCGCCGCCAGCGTCCGATCCATCGCCGCCGGAGATCTTGACCAGCCGGCCCCTTGTGCCGACCGCACGGACCAGCTCGGCCAGATTGGGCGCGCCATCGAGGTGCTTCGTGAGGGAGCTCTGCGGGCGCATCAGGCGGAGAAGGAGGCAGCAAATGAGCGCGCCGCGAAGGACCGCCGGGGAGAAGCCATGGAGCGGCTGACCACCGACTTCGGCACTGCAGTCTCCGGCGTCCTGGTCAAGCTGACGAACTCGGCCGATGGCATGCGGTCCGCCGCTGGTGGCATGGCCCAGGCTGCAGACAGGACCAAGATCGAGATGGAGAGTACCGCGGCGGACGCGAATACCTCCTCACGGAGCCTCGCCACGGTGGCGGCTGCGACCGAGGAGCTGACCGCAAGCGTAGGCGAGATCTCCCGCCAGGTGAGCCAGGCCGCGATAGCAGCCCAGGATGCGGTGGTGCGGGCGAGAAGCACCGATACGACGGTCGCCGGGCTAAGCGATGCGGCGGGGCAGATCAGTGAGGTGGTGCGGCTGATCTCCGACATCGCCGGTCAGACCAACCTGCTGGCACTGAATGCGACCATCGAGGCCGCCCGAGCCGGGGATGCCGGTAAGGGCTTCGCAGTCGTAGCAGCCGAGGTGAAACAGCTTGCCAGCCAGACCGCGCAGGCAACCAGCCGCATCAGCTCGCAGGTGGGTGCCATCCAGGCCGCAACAGGCGAGGCCGTGGAGGCGGTTCGGGGCGTAGCTACGGCGATTGAACAGGTCAGCGAGATTGCGGGTAGCATCGCTGCATCGGTCAAGCAGCAAGGGGCAGCCACGCGCGAGATCGCGGCACAGGTACAGGCCATCTCCGAGGTAACGGACAGCGCCACCCGCGCCATGCACGACGTTTGCACCACAGCCGAGCGATCCGGTGCCATCAGTGGCACGGTGCTCGAAGCCGCAGATCAGGTCGCTGGTCTATCAGATGGACTGCGCCAGGACGTTGACCACTTCCTGAATGCTATGCGCGCCGTTCAGAAGAACGACGAGCGGCGTCGCTACGAGCGCGTTCCCGGTTTCGGAGCGGCTATCCGCCTTAAGTGCGCGACCTATGACACCGGCTCGGCTAGCCTGCAGGACATCTCACTAGGGGGAGCGGCGCTCGCCTGCGAGTGGCCGTGTGACATTGGGGCCGAGATCCTGGTTGGATTGCCGGGCGAAGCTGAATTCGCACCGGCGCGCATCATCGACTCGCGGACTGGTGTTCTTGCCGTTGCTTTCCGGCAGGACAAGCCAACGATGGCACTCGTCACCCGTGCCCTGGACGCCCTCGTGAGCCGTACCAAGAAAGCTGCTTATGGTGTCTAACCCTGAAAACCCGGACCGCAGTCGGCGCGCGGAACCGCATACTTGAGCCAGGGCGCCCAAAGTATATCCGGCTCGCGTTATCCCGGGACCTGCCGCTAGCCGACTTGGCCTCCAAGCTGTTCCTTGCGACGCAGTCCAACTCAATAGCAAAACTTTCGTGCGCATCGCTTGTGTTGCTCGAACCGATCGCTTCGCCTAATCGTCGCACGAACCGCGCCGGGAGCCAGCGCTATGACCATCCGCCCCAGCCGCCGTGCCCTGATGGGTGCTGTCCTCACCCAGGCTGCCCTGCGCCAGGCTGCTGCGCAGGAGGCTTGGCCCACTAAGCCCGTCCGCTTTCTGCTGCCTTTCCCGCCGGGCCAGGCGACCGACACGATCGGCCGGGTTCTCGCGGAGGAACTGTCCCGCCAATGGCCGCAGCGCGTGGTGGTGGAGAACCGCGCGGGCGGCGCCGGCGTGGTCGGCACCGAAGCCGGCGCCCGCTCGGCTCCCGATGGCTACACTATCGTCGCCTCCACCAGCGGCACCATTGGCATCAACCCCAGCGTCATCCGCAACCTCCCCTATGACGCGGAGCAGGACTTCACCTACATTACCACCATCTTCACCGTGCCGCTGATCATCGTGGCGCATCCGTCCTTCGCGCCGAGCGACGTGCCGGCGCTGATCGCGGCGGCCAAGGCTGATCCCGCCGGGATCAACTACGGAAGCGGTGGCCCCGGTACCTCTCAACACATGTCGGCGGAGCTGTTCTGCAACCGTGCAGGCGTGAAGATGACCCATGTGCCCTATCGCGGCAGTGGCCCGGCCATGGCAGACCTGATCGCCGGCAACATCCCGATGATGTTCGACAGCGTGGCCAGCGCCCTGCCGCATCTGCGCGGCGGCCGGATCAAGGCGCTCGGCGTCACCTCGGCCGTCCGGGCGCAGCAGGTGCCGGAGGTGCCCGCCATTGCTGAGACAATCCGGGGTTACGAGGCGATCGGCTGGGCGGGGCTCTGCGTTCCCACTGGCACGCCGGAGGCTGTCATCACCCGGGTTAATGCCGACGTGACAGCACTTCTTCGCAATCCAACCTTCGCCGCGCGTGTCGTCCAACTGGGCGGTTCCCCAGCACCGCAATCGGTGCAGGAAGCCAATGCCTTCGTGCGGGCGGAGATCGCTAAATGGCGCGAGGTCGCGCGGAATGCCGACGTCCGGCTCGACGGCTAGGCTCAGGCCTCATTGATCCAGAAGAGGACGGTGGCGGCGAGGAGGATGGCGGACATGAAGGTGTGGGTGCATCGGTCGTAGCGCATGGCGATGCGGCGCCGGTCCTTGAGGCGGCCGAACATGTTCTCGGTGCAATGCCTCTGCCGATAAAGGATCTTGTCGTAGGGGAGCGGGACCTTGCGGCTGCGGCTTGAGGGTATGCAGGGCGCGATGCCGTGCTGGGTGAGCGCCTGGCGGAAGCGTTTGCTGTCGTACCCCTTGTCGCCCAGCAGTTCCTTGGCGCG
>NZ_JONP01000070.1 GCF_000711725.1 Roseomonas aerilata DSM 19363
GATCGGGATTACAGCTTGATCCAGGCCGGTGTTCGCCACCGCCTTGCTGGGTCTGACATCGTGCTTGGTCTCGCTGTTGGCGCAGGATTGAACCGCGACACGCCACGTTTCCAGATCTCTTTTGCGCTGCAGCTGGCGCTAAGTGATGGCGGTTTCTGACAAGATTAACAACCCCGAGATCAACTGGTTGTCGGCGATCTCGGTGCAACGGTCGCTTCCCGGCGCTGGAATGCGCATAACGAGCCTACGCCTTGTGAGGCCTTCGATCCAAATGGTTTGTTTCTCCTCACAAGACTCAGTTCGAGTGGGACAGGCTGCAGTTAGCCCGGATAAGTACCTCGATCTTACCGTGTAACACGATGGTCACACCATTAAAGCCTCTTGCGCTTAACCTCCTGTCGAATGGTGCAACTGAGGGCACTCGTCGGAGCATTGGCGCGTACGGGTGGGATTGCCTCCAGCCAAGCCTTCTGAAGGTGCCTGCGCAGATGATTTCACGGGAGTGACCATGCAGGCGGACATTTTCAGAGACATCGTGGTGCCGGTGATCGGGGGGCTAGGCATCTTCATGCTGGGCCTGGAATTTATGTCAAACGGCATCCAATCTCTTGCAGTGAACAAGATGCGTGCGCTGCTCGCCCGTATCGCTGGTACCCCGATCAAGGGCGTGGTTGCAGGAACTCTCATTACGGGCGTTATCCAATCCTCCACCGCCATGACGGTGATGGTGGTAGGGCTGGTGAATGCAGGCGTCATTGGGCTCCGGCCTGCGATCAGTGTGATCATGGGCGCCAACATCGGCACAACATTGGGCAACGGCCTCATTGCCCTACCGCTCGGTCCACTCGGCCTGCTACTGGCTGGCTTCTTCGCGCTGATTCACGTGTTCTCCAAGAACGACCGCGTGCGCAACATCGCACTGACCTGCATGGGCTTCGCACTCATCTTCTACGGACTGAACCTAATGACGGGCGGCCTTCGTCCGCTGCGCGGAATGCCCGAGGTGATGGGAGCTATCTCGGCGCTCCGAGCGGACAGCTTCATGGGACTGGTTTACTGCGTCCTGATTGCGGCCGGTATTACCGCGATGATCCACTCGTCCTCGGCCACGATCGGCATCGTCATGGGCTTGGGCGCAGCAGGAGTGCTGGATTGGCAGACCGCGGTCGCCTTCTCGCTTGGCGCTGACCTTGGAACCACCATCACCTCCTGGATCGCCTCACTCAACCTCTCCAAGAACGCCAAACGTGCTGCCTACGCCCACATCAGCTTCAACATCATCGGCGTTGCTGTGATGCTGCCGCTGTTCTTTCCATCCATGTTGCTGCTGCGCTGGGTCATGGGCTGGTTCGGCGGCGATCCCGGCGTACCGCAGATGATCGGCGACCGAGAGTCATTCCCGCTCGTTCCGGTTGCGGTCGGCCTCTACTCGACCGCATTCAACCTGTTCAACACCGCCTTGCTCTTTCCTTTCGTTGGTGTGTTCGACCGCATTCTGTCGCGGATTGGCCATGACTCGAGCGAGGACGTTGAGGACTACTCTGTGCCTCGCTTCCTAGACGCTAGCCACAAAGGCGACCTTGGCCGCGCGCTGCCTGCAGTCCAAGCGGAGCTGAGCCGCTATCTTCGAGCGACAACGCTGTTCCTCGCGACGGCGCGTGGTGCGTCGGACGCGCCGAAGCACCCCGCTGAGCACCATGCGGCCACCGACATCTTAAGCCGTGACATCCGTGCATATGCCGCGGGGCTGTTTCGACCGGACATGCCCTACGCTCAGGCCGACCTCGTCGCGAGCTTGATTGAAGAGGCGGACTTCTCCGCCAGTCTCGGCGATACCTTGTTTCAGACCGCCCGGCGTGTGGAGCGGGAGGAGTTCTCTCCTGCCGGCCGGGCGATGGTGCAGGCAGTGCTGGAACGCATCGCTGAGGCCATGAGCGCCGTTAACGGGACCGAGGGATCTTGGGCAGCAGAAGCCGCGGGGCGCATGCCGGCGCTCGCGGAGTTGCGCGAGCGCTGCCTGCGGCAGGGGGTGGAGCTGAGTTCGGCTGAGCGCGGCTCGATCCTCACCCTGCTCGGCAGTGCCGAGCGAGCCTTCGTGCTGATCGAGCGCATCGATGCCGAGCGGCGGTCGGTCGCCCGTGTGGTGCAGGATCGCTCGGCTGTGCCAGAGCGGAAGCTGGACCTGCCACCCGCCGGCGCGGCGGTGCCGGCGTGATCGGGCTCGGCACGACCGCTCGTGCGGGCACGGAGGATAGCGTCCGACGCCTGCTCGTACTCGTCGCAGCCCTGTTCCTGGTAGCGGCGCCGGTGGGCTGGGCTGTCGCCCAAGGCGTCACCGGCGCCGGCTCAAGCCTCGCCTATCCAATCCTGTCGCGGTGGTCGCAGGCTTACCAGCGGGTCCAGTCCGACGCTGAGTTCCAGCCGATGGGCACGGGCCTGGATTTTGAGCCTTCAGGCTCGCAAGCTGGCATTATGCGCCTGCAGGAAGGCGCGGTAGATTTCGGTGCGACCGACGCCCCACTTAGTGCGGAGGAGCTGACACGCTACTCCCTCGGGCAGTTCCCGATCGTTATCGGTGGCATTATCGTGGCTGTGAACCTCGAGGGAGTTCCAGCGGGACGCCTGCGGCTAACCGGGGAGATGATCGCTGACATCTATCTCGGAGCCGTTCGGAACTGGTCGGACCCTGGTATTCGCCTACTCAACCCGGGTCTAACGCTGCCGGACGCCCCGATTGCCGTGCTTCGGCGCTCGGACGGTTCAGGCACAACATTCAATTTCACCGACTATTTGACGAAGCTCAGCCCGCGCTGGCGTGCCGAGATCGGGCGAGGCCTGCGGGTTGCTTGGCCTGTCGGAGCTGGAGCAAGAGGCAATGACGGCATGGCGGAGACTCTGCGCCGGACACCAAACTCAATCGGCTATGTGGATTTCGCGCAAGCTCGGGCTGCCGGGCTAAGCCATGCGCTGCTGCGCAACCGCGCCGGTGCCTTCGTCTCACCGGGGGTGGACAGTTTCAAGGCAGCGGCCGAGAGCGCGGATGGTGATCCGGTGGATGGCAGCCTGCTTACCAACGCGCCTGGCGAGGCGTCGTACCCAATCGTCGCAACGACCTATGCCCTGCTGCCCCGACGGACTGCGACCCTCGCGCGTTCGCGCGCGGCAATCGCATTCTTTCGCTGGTCGCTCGACCATGGCGCGCCGGCGGCGGCGGAACTTGGCTATGTCGCTCTGCCGCCCGGCATGGTGGAAAGGGTCAAGGCTTACTGGGCTTCTAATTTCTAAGGTCAGCTCAGGTGGCCTGGAGCCATCCGAGCTGCTCGTCTCAGAGTACAAGAAGTTCAATACTGATCCGTATTGACGGTTGATCGCACGGCGGCCCGGCCAGCCCGTGGCTAGACGCGCCTATCAATGATGTATGCTCGGCAAGGCGAGCGGCCGACCTGTTGGCTTAGAGCAGGAGATCGGCGAGCCGCAGCAGCTCCCGTCCTCCTACCGCCGTGATCATTCCCGCGGCTTCGGTGTCCGGCGGCGTGACCCCCGTCATGCCGCCGGCGCGCCCAGCTAGCACGTCCGCGCCCAGCACCGCTTCGCCAAAATCCAGCCCGGTCATCTCGGCGATGCGGCGGATCGGCCGCTGGAAGGTGCGAAACTGCCCCACCGGATACTCCTCGAACTCGATATTCGCGATCAACCGCGCCTGGCTGACCGTATAGCCGCTCGTGCGCAGCTCCCCGTCGCGCGTGCGGATCGCCACTACCTTCCAGAAGTCGCGCGGCAGCGGCACACCGCGGTGGACGTAGGCGTCCTGACGGAACACCGGCCCGGTGAAAACCGTGCCCAGGATATTCTCATTGTCCGTGTTGTTCAGGATGTAGTTCTCGAGCCCATTCCTCAGCAGCTCGCCCTGGTTGAACGACCAGTGCTGAGGTGAGCAGTTCGTCCAGTAAAAGGTGTCGATGTTGGCCCGCTCGACGGTCGCGGCGGAGCCCCAGCAGGGGTCGAGGCGGCGCACTAGGAGCCCGCGGTCGAAGAAGTTCCCGCCTTCCTCCTTGTATAGCCAATCGCCAGCCTGCTCGTCCTCCGGCAGACGTGGGTCGTAGTACCACTGGTCACGGCCGCGTCCGAGCGGCACGCTCCTGCGGCCATCGATGTTCACGCCCGCGGCGAAAGCGAGGCGCCGCTCGGCGTTCATCACCACGCTGAAATGCGTGTAGGGCAGTTCGTGACCGCCGGTGTCGCGGTTCACCACCGCCCGGCCGAGCGACAGGGCGCGCGGCGTCAGCGCAGGGAACGGCACAGACGCGCCGAGGAAACCTGGGTCGTAGCCTGCCGCGACCTTTCCGTCGTGGCGCGGCTGGGCGGGGCGCCTGCCGGCTCGGAGGCGCTGAGCTTCCTCCGCCGGCACGAAGCTGCCTCCGATCTGCTCGGCGAGGCCCGCCAACATCTCCTCCACTCGCGTCCGGCTCAGCGCGGCGCCCGCGGCGTTGGCCGCGAGCGGGGGGCCGGCCAAGCTTGGTCCGCCGCTCGCGATGTCGTCCAGCATCGCGCGCACCAGCGGGTTGGCGCTGGCCGCGGCATCATCACGCAAGTCCTGCACGATACGGCTGATGCGAACGCCCAGATTGGCTTCCCACATAGTATCCGTGTCCCGCAAGCCGGGGATCCTGTCGATCGCCTCTCGCTTCACCGGCTGGCGGTCACCGGTCAGCTTGACCAGCCCGTTCTCGGTCAGCGCCGGCACGCCGCGCAAATGCAGAGCGACAGCCTGTCATTGATCGTTGAAGCAGGCCGCGCCGGAACTGCCAGGGGCCGTGTCGGTCTCGTAGAACAGCAGGCCGCGCTCGTCGTCCTTGCGGATGAGCTGTTTCTCGCGCAGAGCCACCTGCTTGAAGGCCCCACCGGGATGCTGGATGATAGTGATCTATTCGCCAGGCTCGATCTTGCCAACGCGGCTATCGAGCCTGAGCCAGCCCCAGGCCGCGAACTTTTCCTCGCGCTCGCCCTCCGGGGTTACAGCCACCAGCGCGAAGTCACGCTCGGCGATCTTGGCATTACCGACAACGAAGCATTCCTCGGGCTGGCGGCGGAAGCGCTGGGTCGGCTTGGCCTGGCGCTCGGCGTCCAGTTCGCACCCGAACTCAATCCGGGCTTCGCTCGCCATGGACCGATGCGGAAGCACGTGCGCGTTGGTCAGCAGGAGCCGCGGCGACACCATGAAGCCGGTGGCGCAGCCTTCCGTTCCTTCCGCAGGATCGGACACCAGCACGCGCGCGACCGCGCGCGCGGCGCGTAAGCCGCGCTCCAGGAACTCGATGCCGACTAGGTCGTTGGTGCCCAGCGTGCGCTCGACGTCAAAGCGCTTGATAATGCCCCCGTCTGCCGCGAGGGACACCATCCGTTGGGCTTGCATCAGAGGGGGCGTTGGGGGGCGGAGCACGGCGCCCTGCAGCGTCGATCCGGCCCTCGGTCCCGCTCAGGTCAATGCGCTGCGTGTCGGCTTCTTCGGCGAAGGGCTGGACGCTACGGACGGTGCTGGACATCTCTGTCCCCTCTATTGCTGACGGCGAACTCGAGTGCAGGGTGGCAGCACGATTGTCGCCCGTAACAACGACGCTGCCGTTATCGCCCTCGGACGAGGCGGTGTGCGTTCCTCCGCTCCCCTGGCTAGCGATGCAACTCTTGTGCGGACAAGGACAAGCGCGGCGGCGCGGTCGGAGACCGCGCCGCCGCTGCTGCCTCAGACGAACAGTGCGTCCACGTTCACCGCCCCAGCAACGCCGAGCAGGGTTACTGTGGTGCCATTGAATGCTAGTTCGGTAGCGTCCGCTCCGCTCACGCCGTCCCTGTCGATCTCGCGCACCCCAACCAGCCGCATTCCTTCAGAGATCTGTAGCCGATCGCCGCTGGCGGAGCTGAAGTCGAGCACCGTGTCGTTGCCGCCGCCGCGAGTGAGGATAAACACGTCGGCGCCCGCGCCTCCGGAGAGCTGATCGTTGCCATTCTCGCCCGTCAGTCGGTCAGCGCCAGAGCCGCCGAAGAGCTGGTCCTGCCCATTGCCGCCGAACAACTCGTCGGATCCGTCCAGGCCGCGCAGCACGTCGTCGCCATTCCCGGCCTGGTAGGTCGTGGCAAAACCCACATCGTCTGTAAAGGCATCGGCCTTGTTGGTGCCCGTGATCGACCGCGGCGTCGAAGTGCTTACCAAGTTGAGCCCAACGAGGAGAGGGTCGTGATCAGACACCCGGGCAGCGACAGTGCTGTCGAAGTAATCGGGGTCGCGAGAGAAATCGAGATTGTAGTCGAGTGCGTCAGCCTCGTCTGCGTTGATGTGCCACTCGGTGATCCCAGTGACCTGCTTGCTCAGGCTGCCATTTGCCAGGATGTAGTCAAGCGAGCCGATCTGCCCATCGAACACGTAGGAATAGGGATTCTCGATCCGCTCCTGCAGGTTCTCGTAACCAGCAGCCTTGAGTACGTCGATCGGGTTCTCCTGAAAGTAGGAGTTGAAGTCACCGAGCAGCAGCGTGTCGCTATCGTCGGTGCCTGTCGGCTTATCCGCTGCCCACTCTGTGAGAGCCTGGGCGGCGAGTTCGCGCTGATTGTTCCACGCGCCGGCACCGTCCTGCTGGTCGGCATCCTCGCCCGTGCCGTTGCCGCTTTTGGACTTGAGATGGTTAGCGACGGCTGTGAAGGTCTCGCCGGAGTCAATCTCCTCGAAGGTCACCGCGAGTGCGGCCCGGCTCGTGTTCGGACCGTTGAAGATGCCTCCTACCGTGCTCTCCGCTAGGAGTTCCGGCCGGACGTCGGTGTCATCGAGGATCTCAATCGAGGTGTTCGGCGCTATTCGGACCTCACCTGGCTTGTAGATAAAGCCGACGGCAATCGCGTCCCCACCGACGAACGACTGCCCTGGCCTGACCCAATCGTAACGTGCCTCACCTGCGGCCGTGTTCAGCGCGTTGACGAGGTAGTCGATCGCGTTGCCGGGGGAGCCTTCGACAAAGTTGTTCTCAAGTTCGACCAGGCCGAGCACATCGGCGTCGAGTTCCAGGAGCGAGGTGACGAGCTTGTCGGTCTGACGCTCGAACTCCAGCTGCGAGTTCGCGCCGCGCGGCTCGAGGCCATTTGCCGTGAGGTTGCCGTCCGCGTTGATGGTGGTGAAGTAGTTGAGGACGTTAAAGCTGCCGACCTGCAGGGTTCCACCGACATCCTCCGGCTCCGAAGGACGTGGGTTGGCGGCAACGAAGGTGTTGTCACCATCATCGATGGCGCGCAGGCGGTATGCCGATGCCGGGCCGTATCCAAGAACGCCCGTAAGGCCGGTCACCGTGTCCCCCATGCGAGGGGCGGTCGCCGTTGAGTAGCCGGGCTCGGTCAGGTTCAGGGCACTGGAACCAAGGCCATCGTCGTCAGGATCAAAGCCATCAAGGTTCTCGATCGGCTGATTCTGGGTGTTGAGCCCGTCATCATAGGTGATCGTACGCCTTGCGACCGCCTCGAGGTGGGCAGCATAGCCGGTTTGGTCGGGGTTGTTCGTCTGCGTGAACTGGTACGGACGATCGCCGGCCGATTCATCGATCGCACCGGCAAGCTCATCGCCCTCGGCGGCATACAACTCGGCCTCGTTGAAGCGGTCGAGGTTGAACTGCTCCGTCACTGTCAGAGTCTGCGGTATGGTAACCAGCATTCCTTCGTAAGCTTCGAGGTTCGGCTGAAAGCCCGCCGATACCGACCCGGTCGCATCCGCGGCGGGAAGGTTCAGCACCGCCGCCAGCCCTCCCACGTCCGCTACGGCAGCGGGTGCCACGACCTGAATGCCGGCAGCACTCGTGACGGTGAGCTGCGTCTCGCCGTTGAACTCGGAAACCGTGCCTGTCACGCGGACGCGGTCGCCCTCACTGACGTCCACCCGGAGGGCGGCCGAGCCCTCATAGATGAAGAGCCCCTCCGAGGTGAGGGCGCTCGCATCCCAATCGCTCTGCTCCTCCTGAAGATAGAAGCCGCCCAGGTTGCGGGCGTTGTCGGCATCGCCGTTCTGAAAGTCGCCAACTACGACTGCCTCGATCGTCACGGTCTTGCCAGCGAGGGCGGAGCTCGTGCCGCTGCCCTGGACCTCGCTGATCCGGGTCAGGGCGACATCGTCGTTGCGGATGGTGCCCTGGGCGGAGCCGGTGGCGATGGATAGGCCGCTGCTCGGGCTGCCGAGCACCAGCTCGAAGCCCTCATCCGCCTCGGTGGCCGCGTCGCCGGAGACGCCGATCGTCACGGTCTTGCTCGTCTCGCCGGCGGCGAAGCTGACGGTACCGGCCGGGAGCGCGCCGCCGAAATCCTCGGCATCCGCGCTGCCGGCAGGAGCGAGGCTGTAGGAGACAGAGGCCGAGCCCTCGCCGCTGCCGCGGGTGACGAGGAAGGTGAAGCCGGTCGATCCGGTGCTTCCCTCCGCCTTGTCGGCGTCGAGCGCCGCGATGGAGACGGTGGGGCCGGCGGGCGCGGCCGCGTTGCCGCTCACCTGGATGTCGTCGATGCCGATCCACTCGTCGTTGCCGACGGCATTGGCAGTAATGACGCGGAGCTGAAGCTGGGCCTGGTTCTCGGCGCCGTCGGGAAGGGTAACGGAGACCGGGGTGACGAGGCCCGCCTGGTTCGGACCGGCGGTCGCGTCGTCGACGTAGCCGTCCCCGACGTTCTGCCAAGGGCCGGTGTCGCCGATGCGCCACTGGGTCGCGAGGGGCTGGACGGCATTGTCGGCGGAGCCGTCCAGGTCGCGCGCGTTGAAGGAGAAGGTAATGTCGGTGACGCCCGTGGTGTCGAGATGGAGCACGACATAGGGCGCATCCGCGGTGCCCGAGCCGTTGAGGGCGATGGTCGGGTTGCTTCCCTCGAACTCGGCGACACCGCCGGTGTTAAAGGTGTTGGGGTTGGCTTGGTTTGCGATGATGTCGCGGGTGACGTCGCTGCCGGTCAGGGTGCGGGGATCGGCGCCGGTGGCGCTCGTCAGGTTCTCTCCCAGGAAGCCCTCGATCGAGGGCACGCCCGACCAGTCATCCGTTGTGGAGATCAGACCGGTGTTGCCCCAGTCCTGCTGAAAGCTCCCGTCGCGAAGACGGAAATATGTAGCACTCATCATTGCCTCCTTAGAATTCTGTCTCGGCAGCACTCACGCGCGGCATTTTGCAGAAAGCCGCGCAGCAAAGATGCGAAGTTCCCATAGCCGCTGAACACAACCCTTCCCGGGAGCGTGCTGGACCCGCGATCCGCGAGGACTCTTCGCAGAGGACCTTCAGGTCCGCCGCGTTTCCAGGGATCGGATCAGTCAACGGGCTGAAGCGGAGCCTGCCGTTGGTAGCGTCCAGGCCTTCTACGCCGGCCGGGCCCAGGACGAGCACGATGCCCCACTCGGCGTCATTTACAGAAGTTTCGGCACTGCCTGCGGCGGACCCGGAACCGTCATTGGCCCAAAGAAGCTTTCCGCCGATCTGCGCCATAGCTTCTTCTTCCGCCGTTTCGAGCATCGCAACCAAGCGTGTGCGGGTTAGCGGCTGTTAATCTCTCGTTCATGCATGGTTCTGTGACAGTTTACGCCGATGTTGCGAAAGGGCAGTGGCACCGCGCTCTTGTGCGAAATCGAGCGCAGTCGTGATGGCGAAAGCCCGCAGTCACCGCCTCGGGCATCGGCAAGTTGAGGGTCAGTGGATGGACCGACCAAGCGGGGGCAGTCTGACGGGATGACGCCAGATCTGGCCACCTATGCCGGGTATCGCTTCCCCGTGGAGATCATCAGCCACGCCGTGTAGCTGTATCATGTGTTCAGTCTGAACCTGCGGGACGGAGAGCTGATCTTGGCAGAGCGGGGTATCACCGTTACCCACGAGAGCATGCGGTGCTGGTGCCGCAAGTTCGGCCCGAAATTTTGCGGTCAAGCTTCAACGCCGCCGCCCGAAGCCGGATGAACACCTGGCACCTCGATGAGGTGTTCCTGCGCATCAGCGGCGTGCTGCATTACCTCTGGCGAGCGGTGGACCAGTATGGGGTGGTGCTGGACAGCCTGGTTTAGGACCGACGGAATGGGAGCGTGGCCAAGCCGTTCTTCAAGCGCCTGCTCGCAAATCCGAAGTACAGGCCTCGGCGATTGGTCACTGACGAGCTGAAGAGTTGTAGCGTGGCCCAGCGCGAACTCCTGCCCGAGGTCCGGCATCGGAGCAGCCGCCACCTGAACAACCCGGCAGAGAACCCGCACCGACCCACCCGCGGACGAGAGCGGCAGATGCAGCGCTTCAAGCCGGCCGAGCAGGCACAGCGGTTCCTCTCGGCGCACAGTATGCTCTATGGCCACTTCCGTCCTCGCCGGCACCTGATGTCAGCCCGCGAGTACCGGTGCGCTCAGGCCAAGACGTTCTGGACTTGGCGGCAGGAAACCTGCGCCCAAAGGGCCCGCTGGCATTGCTGCCGCCTCGGCCACGCGGCCAAACTCGCACGCTCGCCAAATAACTTGCTAATGCCCGTCTATCCAGTGCCGGGGGTTCTACCTCCGGGTCCGGGCAACAAGGCGAACGCCGGAGCGCCATCAGGTGCCCCGGCGCGAACCTCCCTCTAGGTTCCCCACCGGCTCAGCCGATGGGGGTGGCCTGTTGATCAGGCGAACGGGCCGGGGTCGGCGGCCGGGCGCGGCAGCTCCAGCAGGGCAGTCTGGTGCTCCGGGCTCTCAGCGATGGCCAGGAGGACCTCGCCCCGGTCACCGCTGGCGGCCAGGAAGCCGGACCAGTAAGCCGTCTCGGAAGCCTCAGGTGCCTCGTCCAGGGTATTGGTCAGCAGCAGATCAATGAACGCCTGGTTGCTAATGTTACCCAGCTGGGCAGCAAAGCTGTCGGCCACGCTTTCCAGGCCCTGCTGGTCCGCCACGCCGACCCAGTAGTTCAGGCCACCGGAACCAAGGACCGTGCTGAATGCCGTGTCGCTCAGGCTGGGCGCTCAGGACCTCGCCGAGGTCAACCGCGGCGTTCTCGCTCGCCTCGATGCGGGCGATCTCGGCGTCGGTCAGCGTCAGGCCGGTGGACTCTTCCACCGCGCTGCGGATCGAGGCCGGGTCGCCATCCACGAACTTCTCGGAGATCTCCGCCGCCGTGGCGGTGAAGTCGCGGAAGATCGCAGGGGTCGAGCCCGCGCCGAAGGCGCCCGGCTGGACCGACATGCCGCCGGTGTCATGGTCCGCGACCATAACCACCAAGGTGTCGGGATGCGCCGCCTGGTACTCCAGGACGACCTTCATGCTTGCCTCGAAGGAAGCCATGGCGTGCATAGCGGTGGCCGCGTCGTTGGCGTGGCCGAAGGTGTCGGTGTTCTCCTCCTCGACGAAGAGGAAGAACCCGTCCTCGTCCTTCGACAGCGTGTCCAGGGCCACCTGCGTCATCTGCGCCAGGGTGGGCTCCTCGGCGGGACGCTCGCCGATGGGGTCGAGGTATTCCTCGTCGCTGAACAGGCCGAGGACGCGCTCGCCGGAGAAGTTCACCAGCTCGGCCGCGGACGACACGTACTGCATGCCCTGCTGGCCAGCGAGACCTACGAGGTCCAGACCCTGGGGCTGGGAGCCGCCGTCGCTGGTCTGGAGGAACTCGGTCCGCCCGGCGCCGAGGATGACGTCGAGCTGGTTGTCGGCGATGTACTGCTGCGCGATGTCGGCCTGGTTGTTGCGCTGCGGGTTGCTGGCGCCGAACGCCGCCGGGGAGGCGTCCGTAATCGCGGCCGTGGACACAATGCCGGTAGCCTTGCCTGCATCGGAGGCGAGATCGGCGGTCGAGGTGAGCTCGTTGCCGAAGAAGTCGGTTCCGACCGACCCGTTGCGGGTCTTCACGCCGGTCGCGTAGGCATTGGCGCCCGCGGCGGAGTCCGTGATGGGATTGTTGAAGCTGTCGGTTTGGGCCAGGCCCTTCAGCAGGGGCTCCCAGATCGGGCCCTCCGTGCCTTCCTTGAAGTAGCGGTAGTTCGCCGCGTACGCCGCCGAGGCGCCGTCAGGCAGCATGAAGATGACGTTCTTGGCCGTGGTGGGCGTAACTGGGGGTGCCGTTTCGGTAGCCATGTCGCCGTATCTCCCGCGAAGTAGCGCATTGCCGCGAGCAAATGCTTATGTCGGACATGTGTCAGTTGGGCGCTGTTGGAGTGAAGCTTCGGGTTATTCGCGGTTCCAAAACAAAGAATCCGATGCGATTAGATTTGAAATCTACCCGCGTTATTGTGTCGAAAGCGCAGAGAAATGCCTTTGTTCCTTCATTCTGGTGCCGTGATTACTGGCGTAAGGTCGCCCGACGTCGCGCCCCCAATTGTGCTCCCTGGTGATCTGACGCTCAGAAGGACGAACTTTGCCTCTTGAACCTCCAGTGGCTGGAGGTCGCATCTATGTCGCGGTCATCAGGAGCTTGTTCGATGGACGGGACGCAGAAGGCGCGCACAGAGGGTGGGCCCGCCTCCTGGCGCGTGGAGGGCATGGACTGCGCGTCCTGCGTCGCCAAGGTGGAAGGCGCCGTGAAGCGCCTGCCCGGTGTCTCGGACGTCGCCGTGAACCCGATGGCGGAGCGGCTGACTCTGCACCTGGAGCCAGGCCAGACGGATCCCGCTGCCATTGAGCGCACGGTCTCCGCCCTCGGCTACACGGCGCGGCCGCTACCCGCGACGGCTCCTGCTAGTCCTGAACCCTCGAAACTGGTCCGGCTGGGGCGCAGACCAAAACCAACCACCGGACCACATAACCGGCGGACTGCTTCTACGAGGGCACGTAATCGCCTTGAGCTGCTTTCGCAAAAGCTTCTCGCATCCACAGCTAGGCTGGTGACTATAACATAAATAGCTTCCTGTTCTGCGATTGTAAGATCGGCAGATCAGGTACGATTTGCGAACTACTGCGTCGCTCGGGAGATGTTCAGTGAAGAAGATGATCCTTGTGCTTGCGGCTGGCTTGATCGTCAGTCCTGCGTTTGGCCAATCGCCTACTCCTCAGCCCTCCGTGTCGACGGCGCCGACCCCCAGCGCTCCAAGTGGCGTTACGTCGGACCAGGGCGCTGGCGTGCCGGGTGCTGCGGCCTCCCCGCTGTCACGAGCCCCTGCGAGTGGCCCACCGAACCCGCAGGCCGGTACGCCGGGTGTTCAAGACCCCTCCCAGCAGGGCGGCTCAGGCGGCTGACCTCGCCTCTGCTTTGGCAGGTAAGGCAGGGCGGGCTGAGCGTGAAGCCGGAGCTGCTTGGGTTAGCGATGGTTACCAGCCGAACTGGCTCCGGCTCAGAACGTCTGCCACGCTTGCTCAAGGTGGATCACGGCCTTGCAGCGTTACTGGTAACTGTCACCTTAGCGGGCGACGATCTCTCAGGCCGCTCGTCGTACACCTCCGAAGCCAATACCAGCCATCTCATGCATTTCTGCATGGTGGCTACTCACGCGCATCGAGCCGGCAACACTCCCAGAATGGACATTCGGAGCTGCGGTGCTGGCTGCGGTGCTGGTTGAAGGCGGAGCCGGCGTCCTTACCGGGTCCGACACCCAAATCGACGGATAGTTGAACAATGTCGTCTCCAGCCCCGCGGGCTGATGCACTGGCCCGTGCATTGGCGACTTGCCGCTCCCAGTTTGTCACGGTCGGCATGTTCAGTCTCGTCGTGAACCTGCTGCAGCTCACCGTGTCGCTCTACATGATGCAGGTCTTCGACCGCGTGCTGGCGACGCGCAGCATCGACACGCTGCTCTGGCTTACTCTGGTCGCCATCTCGGCGATCGGGCTGCTGGCCCTGCTGGAGGGCACGCGCTCCCAGATCATGCAGCGCATCGCGCTCTGGACCGAGAGCCGTGTCGCGCCCGAGGGCTTTGCCCGGGCGCTGGAGGCGACGCT
>NZ_JONP01000071.1 GCF_000711725.1 Roseomonas aerilata DSM 19363
TGCTGGCCTTCTCGGGGCTGACCTGGTCGCTGATCGGGCGCCTGCTGGCCTGGTGGCTGGGCTAGGCGGGGCTCAGTCCATCCCGGCCCAGCCGGTGAGGCCCGGGCGGCGTGGCGGGGAGGGGTGCGCCTCGCCGGGTCCAGGCGGGGGTCCGACGAGGGTCATATCACCGCGCAGGAGGTTCAGCAGCACGGGCAGCTGGTCGATGCGGGCGGGGCGGAGCAGGCGACCAAGGCGCGTCGGCACGGGCCGGCCATAGGGTCCGGGCGCGGTGCTGCGGAAGGTCAGCAACTCGAAGGGCCGGCCGCCGCGGCCCTCGCGCCGCTCGCGACGCAGCACCGGGCCGCCCTGCAGCCGCAGCGCCAGCACCACCAGCAGCGACAGCGGCAGCGTCAGACCCAGCAGCGCCAGCGCCACCACCACGTCTCCCGTCCGCAACGCCGCGCGCGAGGCGGCGCGTGGGCGACGGCGCGCCCCACCGCCGGCAACCGGGTCGGGGGCTGCCACGGGCCTGAAACCACCGGGTTCATGGCCGCGGAGGAGGGAGTCGGGCAAGGCTCGCGTCCATCAACGACAGGGCAACGACAGAGCAAGGCGCAGGCAAGGCCAAGGCATCGCTCTCGCACTGCTTAGCGCGGGAAGTGACGACGCACTGCAGCATAGGACAAGATCTGGCCGCGCTCGCCCGCCTAGCGCACCTGCCCACCGGATCGTGAATGGCCCGCTGTTCCGCCCCTGGCCCCGGCCTCCCCGCCAAGGCCATCGAGGGGTCAGAGGAAGGCGGAGACAATCGCCACGATGCCGACCCACAGGAGGATCGAGAGGCCGGCGATCGCCCAGAAGGCGGTTCCGAGGGGAAGCCGCTTCAGGTCCTCCTCTACGGGAAGATCATCGGCCAGATCGGCCTCGTAAACTTCTACCGTCTCAGCCTGCACGACAAACCCCCATCGCTCACGCCCCCCGGCATGATCCAATCGGGCGTAAAATTTATCGGCAGGGGAGATTTGTCGAGTTTCGTAATGCTCGCCTGTCGTAACGATCCTGTGCGCCGCGGTTGCCCATCCCGCGGCCCCGTTCCAGACTGGCCCCCGCATACGGAGCAAGGACGTGATCCGCCGCCGCCTGATCAAGGCCCTCGCCGCGACGCCCCTCTTGGTGGGAGTCCGATCGGCGGCCCACGCGCAGGAGGCCGTCACCATCTTCGCGGCGGCGAGCCTCACCGATGCCATGCGCGCCCTTGGCGAGGCCTGGCGCGGGCGCGGCCATCCCCTCCCCCGCTTCGCCTTCGCCGCCTCCTCGGCCCTCGCGCGGCAGATGGAGCAGGGGGCGCCCGCCGACATCTTCGCCTCCGCCGACGAGCCCTGGATGGACTACCTGGCGGAGCGAAACCTTATCCTGCCGGAGACGCGGGTCAGTCCGATCGGCAACGCCCTCGTCCTCGTCGCCCCGGCCGACCGGGCTCTGCCGCCGGTCGCGCTGACCAGGGGGACGGACCTCCTCGCCCTGCTCGGCCCGAGTGGGCGGCTCGCGACGGGCGATCCCTCCAACGTGCCCGTGGGCAAGTACGCCCAGGCCGCCCTCGCCTGGATGGGTGCCTGGGAGGCGATCGGGCCGCGCCTCGCCCGCGCCGACAACGTCCGCTCCGCCCTGCTGCTGGTGGAGCGCGGGGAGGCGCCGCTCGGCATCGTCTATGCGACCGACGCGGCGGCCTCCCGCGGGGTGCGCGTCGTCGGGACCTTCCCCGCCGAGAGCCACCCGCCCGTGACCTATCCCTTTGCCCTCGCGCGGCGCGCGGCCGTGAACGCGGAGGCCCGCGCCTTCCTCGCCTTCGCCACTGGCCAGGAAGTGGCGGAGACCTATCAGCGCTTCGGCTTCGAGCTGCGGGCGCCGTAGCGCGGGGATGTGGCCTCTTCCCGAGGAGTGGCAGGCGGTCCGGCTGAGCCTTTCCGTCGCCCTCCGCTCGGTCGCCTTCGGATTGCCGCCGGCCGTCCTCGCGGCCTGGCTGCTGGCGCGCGGCCGCTTCCCCGGCCGTTCCCTGCTCGACGCCCTGGTGCACCTCCCGCTGGTGATGCCGCCCGTCGTGGTGGGCTGGCTCCTCCTGGTCACCTTCGGCCTGCGCGGGCCCGTGGGGTCGCTGCTGAACGAGTGGTTCGGCATCCGGCTCGTCTTCACCACCGCCGGCGCCTCCCTGGCCACGGCGGTCATGTCCTTCCCGCTGATCGTGCGTGCCGTGCGCCTCAGCCTCGACGCCGTCGATCCCGGGCTGGAGGCGGCGGCGCGGACGCTCGGCGCCGGGCCGCTCGACCGCTTCGTGACGGTCACGCTGCCGCTGATCGCGCCGGGCATCCTCTCCGGCGCCATCACCGCCTTTGCCGCGGGGCTCGGCGAGTTCGGGGCGGTGATCACCTTCGCCTCCAACATCCCCGGCGAGACGCAGACCCTGCCGCTGGCGATCTACGCCGCGACCCAGACCCCGGGTGGGGAGGCGGTGGCGGCGCGGCTGGCGGCGGTGTCGCTCGCCCTCGCGGTCGCGGGGCTGCTGCTGGCCGACCTCGCGGGAAGGCGGCTCTCCCTCGCACTCGGCCGGGCGGCGCGCTGATGCTGCCCCGCTGATGCTGCCCCACTGATGCTGCCCCACTGATGCTGGAGGTGTCGCTGTCCCACCGCTTCGGCGGGGCGGACGGCTTCCGGATCGAGGCCGCCTTCGCGACGCCGACGCCGGGAGTTACGGCCCTCTTCGGCCCCTCCGGCTGCGGCAAGTCCACGCTCCTCTCGGCCGTCGCCGGCCTGCTGCGGCCCGACCGCGCGCGGGTGGCGCTGGACGGAGCCGTGCTGGTCGATACCGCGGCCCGCATCGCCCTGCCGCCGGAGCGGCGGCGCTGCGGCGTGGTGTTCCAGGACGCGCGCCTCTTCCCGCATCTCTCGGTCGCGACGAACCTCCGCTACGGCGAGCGCCGCGCGCCGCGGGACGCCACCGGCCCCGCCTTCGAGGAGGTGGTGGAGCTGCTGGGCATCCGCCCCCTGCTCGGGCGGCGGCCCGGTGCGCTGTCGGGCGGGGAGCGGCAGAGGGTGGCGCTCGGCCGCGCGCTGCTCTCGCGCCCGCGGCTGCTGCTGATGGACGAGCCGCTGGCCGCCCTCGACGCCCCGCGCCGGGCGGAGGTCCTGCCCTTCCTCGCGCGCGTGCGGCACCGCTTCAGGGTGCCGATCCTCCTCGTCACGCACGCGCTCGACGAGGTGGACCGGTTGGCCGACCACCTCGTGCTGATGGAGGCCGGCCGCGTCCTCGCCACAGGGACCGTCGAGGCGCTCTCGGCCCGCACCGACCTGCCCCTGCTCGCGGGGCGGCGGGACGCGGGAGTTGCGCTCGCCTGCCGGGTGATCGCGCACGACGCGGCGCGCGGGCTCACGCGGCTCGGCTTCGCGGGCGGGGAGCTGCGCGTGCCGCTGCGCGCGGAGCCGCCGGGCGAGGCGCTGCGCCTGCGCGTGCGGGCGCGCGACGTGTCGGTCGCGGTGACGGAGCCGAGGGGCCTCTCAGTCCAGAACATCCTCCCCGCGCTGGTCGAGTCGGTAGAGGAGGCGGGCCCTCATGAGGCAATGCTCCGCCTTCGCCTCGGCGAGGCGGCGCTGCTCTCCCGCGTCACGGCGGAAGCGGCCTCGCGCCTGGCGCTCCGGCCCGGGCTCGCGGTCTGGGCGCTCGTGAAGTCGGCTGCCTTCGGGCCGGAGGACGAGGGAGAATAAGGGCCCCTGCTTGGCGCGGCACGGGGGCGGCCGGTAAGATGCGGCTTCGTCACGTCTCCGCCGGGACGCCCGGCACGTCGCCCGGGCGGCGGCGTGGCCAGGGGAGACCTCATGGCGCTGGTGAAGACATCCGAGCTGGCCGGGCGCGCCTCGGCGCGGGCTGCAGGGGGCACGACGGCTGCCGCGCCGCCGGCGACGAACGCCGCCGCGCCGAACCCGCCCTCCCGGATCGCGGCCCAGCCCAGCCGCGCCCGGCGGGCGCAGGACCGTTCCCGCGCGCGGCGGGAGAAGGCGGCGGAGCGGATCGGCGCCGCGACCGAGCAGCTCGCGGCCGGCGTGACCGAGGCGGCGGCCGCCGCGGAGGAACTCGGCCGGGCCCTTGGCCAGATCGCCTCGGCCGCCGAGGAGGCGGCGGGTGCCGCGCAGGAGTCCCAGGGCGCCATCGACAGCCTCGGCGCCATTTTCGCCCAGGCGCGGGACCGGGCGGAGACCTCGCGCCGCCGGACGGAGGCAATGCAGGCCGCCCTGATCGAACTCGGCACGGGAATTGAGGCCTCCGCCACCTCGGTCGCAGAGAACGCCGCGCGCCAGCTCCGCTCCGTCGAGATCGTCGCGGCGCTGGAGGAGGGCGCGGCGAGCATCGGCAACATCACCCGCGTGGTCGGCGACATCTCCGACCAGACGAACCTTCTTGCCCTCAATGCCGCGATCGAGGCGGCGCGGGCGGGGGAGCAGGGCCGGGGCTTCGCCGTGGTGGCCGAGGAGGTGCGCGCCTTCGCCGAACGGTCGGAGGCGAGCGCGGGCGAGGTGCAGGCGCTCGTCGCCACCATCCGCGACGAGGTGCGCGGCATCGGCGAGCGGATTCGCGCCGCGGCCGAGGGCGCGGAGGCGCAGACGCGCGCGGGCCGCGCCGTGGTCGCGACGTTGGCCGAGGTGCGCGCCGAGATGGACGCCCTGGCCGAGGGCGCGCAGGCGATCCTCGTCGCCGCCGTCCAGGCCGAGGGCGCGGCGCGGGAGGCGCAGCGCGGCGCCGAGGGGGTCTCGGCCGCCGCCGAGCAGCAGTCGGCCGCGACCGCCGAGGCGCAGCGCGCGGTGGAGCAGCAGGTCACCTCGCTGAGCGAGAGCCAGCGCACGGCCGGGGCCCTCGCCGCCATGGCGGAGGGGCTGCAGGCCGGGACCGCCAGCGAGGGCGCGGCGGAGGAGGTCGCCTCGGCCGCCGAGGAATTGTCGGCGGTCGTGCAGGAGATGTCGGGCGCGGCAGGGCAGATCACCGCGGCCCTGGACGGTATCGGCCGCGGCGCCCAGGCGCAGGCGGCGGCCACCCAGCAGTCCTCCGCGGCAATGGAGGAGATCGAACGCGCGGCCGGGGACACGCGCGCCGCGGCGGCGGAGGCGGTGGTGCTGCTCGGATCGCTCGCGCCGCGCCTCGGCGGGGCGCGCGCGGGGCTCGCGGCGCTGAACGACGGCATGGCGGCGGCCGTGGCGGAGACGCGGGCGGTGGCGGCGCTCGCCAGCGCGCTCGAGGCCTCCGGGCGGCGGATCGAGAAGATCGTGGACCGCATCGCGCTCGTCGCCGTGCAGACGAACATGCTCGCGGTCAGCGGCTCGGTGGAGGCGGCGCGGGCGGGCGAGGCGGGGCGCGGCTTCGCCGTCGTCTCAACCGACATCCGGGAACTGGCGCGCGACGCCGGCGAGAACGCCGACCGGATGAAGGACGTGGTGCGCGACATCCGCGACCAGGTGGCGGTGGTGCGCGCCGACCTCGACGCCCTCGCGGCTGCCTCGGCCGCCGAGATCGGCCGGGGGCAAAGCATGCTCGACCGGCTGGCCGGGGCGGAGGCGGAGCTGGGGGCGCTGCGCGCCGGATCCGATGAGGTGCTGACCGGGGCGGAGGAGATCCTGCGCGCCGTGCGGGAGGTCTCGGCCGGCACGCAGCAGATCGCGGCCGCGGCGGAGGAGGCGAGCGCCGCCGTCGCCCAGGCCTCCGGCGCCGCGCGCAGCCAGGCGCGCGGCACCGAGGACCTGGCCGCCGCCATCGAGGAGATCGCCGACCTCGCGGACGAGCTTCGCTCGGCGGGCGACTGAGGTGGCCGAGGCCGGCGATGTCCTGACCGTCGATGCGTCAGGCGAGGGCTTCGCCCTGCCGGCCGCCCTCGTGCGGGAGGTGCTGCGCCCGGTGCCGCTGACGCGCGTGCCGCACGCGCCGGCCGCGCTGCTGGGCCTCGCCAACCTGCGGGGCGCGGTGCTGCCCGTGCTGTCGCTCGCGCGGCTGGCCGGGAGTGCCGAGGCGCCGCCCGGCCGCGCCGCGCGCATCGTGGTGGTGGAGGGGGCGGCGACCGTCGGGCTGCTGGTGGAGCGCGTCGCGCGGCTGGGCCCGGGCGGCGGGACACGGGCGCTGGACCTTCCGGCCCTCTTGGAAGAGGCCTTCGCGGGCCTCGCCCGCGCGGCGCCCCGAGCGGCCACTCCCGCCCTGCCCGAGTCAGGCCCCGCGCGGGCGGCCGAGGCGCTGGCGCTCGTCGCCTTCGAGGTCGCCGGGCAGGAATACGCCCTGCCGCTCGACAAGGTGGCCGAGGTGGCGCGCCTTCCGGCTTCCGCGGCGCTCAGCGCGGGAGAGGGCGCGATCCTCGGCCTCGTGCCACACCGGGGCGGGCTGCTGCCTCTCGTCTCGCCGCACGCGCTGCTCGGCCTGCCCACGGGGGAGCCGACGGGCGCGGCGCGGGTCGTGGTCACGCGCCTCGGGGCCCACCGGCTGGGCCTGGTCGTGGATTCGATGCGCGCGATCCTCCGCGTTGAGGAGGAGGCGGTGGAGCCGGTGCCGCCGATCCTCTCCCGCGGGCTGGGAGAGGCGCGGGTGGCCGCGATCCTGCGGCTGGACGGGGGGCAGCGGCTCGTCTCCGTCCTCTCCCCGGCGGGGCTGTTCGACGAGGCGACGGCGGCGCGGCTGGCCACGGGTACGGAGGAGGAGGTGATGGCCGTCAGCAGCGAGGCGGGCGCCGCGGAGCGCTTCGTCGTCTTCCGCCTGGGGGAGGAGAGCTACGGCCTGCCGATCGCGGCCGTGGAGGAGGTGGTGCGCCATCCCGGCGCGCTGACGCGCATCCCGCACGCGCCGGATTTCGTTGAAGGGGCGATGAACCTGCGCGGCGCCGTGCTGCCGGTCATCGACCAGCGCCGCCGCTTCGGCAGCGGGGACGGAAGGCCGGCCGGGCGGATCGTGGTGGTGACGGTGGAAGGGCTGCGCGCGGGCTTCGCGGTGGATGCCGTGTCAGAGGTGCTGCCGGTGGCGGCGGAGGACCTCGCCCCCGTCTCACCCCTGGCCGAGGGCGGCGCGCGGGTCTTCGACCGCGTGGCCCGGGTGGAACGCGGCGGGCGGATCATCCTGCTGATCGACCCCCGCGCCCTGCTGGACGCGGCCGAGCGCGACCTGCTGGCGGCCGTCGCGGCCCAGGTGCCTGCGGGGCCGTGATCCGCCTTCTCGTCGTCGATGATTCCGCGCTCATGCGCCGCCTGCTGGGCGGCGTCTTCGCGGGGGAACCCGATTTCGAGGTCGCCTTCGCGCGGGACGGGGTGGAGGCGCTGGAGGCAATCGCCGCGCGGCGCCCCGACGTGATGACGCTCGACGTGCAGATGCCGCGCATGGACGGGCTGGCCTGCCTCGACCGGGTGATGCTGGAGAACCCGCTTCCGGTGGTGATGCTCTCCTCCCTTACCGAAGCGGGGGCGGAGGCGACGATGGAGGCGCTGCGGCTGGGGGCGGTGGACTTCATCGGCAAGCCCGCCGGCGCCGCCTCCCTCTCGATCGACGCGCTGGCGCCGCGGCTGGTGGAGAAGGTGCGGGCCGCCGCGGGGGCGCGGCTGCGGCGGAGCCACCGCCTGGCCGAACGGGTGCGTCTGCGGGCAGGGCTCTCGGCCGCGGGGAACGCCCCTCCCCGCTCCCCGCAGCCGACCCCGGCCAGGGCCGGCCCCCTGCCCCGCTTGGCTGCCCCGCCCGGTGCGCCGCCGGGACTGGTGCTCGTCGGTTGCTCCACCGGCGGCCCCACGGCGCTCGACGCCTTGCTGGGCCCGCTGCCCACGGACTTCCCCTGGCCGATCCTCATTGCCCAGCACATGCCGGCGAACTTCACCGGTCCGCTCGCGCGGCGCCTCGACCGGCTCTGCGCGCTGACCGTGGAGGAGGTGACACGGCCGGTGCCGCTGCGGCCCGGCCACGCCTATGTCGGCCGTGGGGATGCCGACCTCATCCTCGGCCTGCGCGCGGGCGGGCCGGTGGCGATGGCCGCGCCGTCCGACCCCGCGCGACGCTGGCACCCCTCGGTGGACCGGATGGTGGACAGCGCGATGGAGCACATCCCCGCCGCCGCCCTTGTCGGCGTGCTGATGACGGGCATGGGCAGCGACGGCGCCGCCGCCATGGCGCGGCTGCGGGGGGCGGGCGGGCACACCATCGCGGAGGCGGAGGAGACCGCCGTGGTCTGGGGCATGCCGGGGGAGTTGGTGCGGGCCGGCGGCGCGGACGCGGTGCTGCCGCTGGACGGTATCGCCCCGGCGCTGGCGGCGCTGCTGGGCGCCCCGGAAGGGGCTCGCGGGGCGCGGCGGTGAGCGAGGAACGAACCCTCAGCGAGGACGAGCTGCGGCGGCTCTGCGATTTCCTCTATCGCCGCACCGGCATGTCCTATGGCGAGGGCAAGCGCTACTACATCGAGCGGCGGGTGGCCCAGCAGATCGCGCGCTCCGGCGCCACCTCCTTCGCCGGCTACATGGCGCTGCTGCAGTCCAGCCCGGCCGAGGCGGGGCGGCTGGTGAACAGCTTCACGGTCAACGAGACCTATTTCTACCGCGAGGAGCACCAGCTCCGCTGCCTCGGCCGCTCCATCCTGCCGGAGATCGTGGCGGGGCGGGGCCCCGGGGATCTCGTGCGGATCTGGTCCAACCCCTGCTCCACGGGGGAGGAGCCCTACTCCATCGCCATCTGGCTGCTCGAGAACTGGCCGATCGTCGATGCCTACAACATCGACATTGCCGGCTCCGACATCGACGGCGACGCGGTGGAGGCGGCACGGGAGGGGCGCTACGGCGACCGCTCCCTCGCCCGCCTGCCGGAGCACCTCATCCCGCGTTATTTCGGGCCGAGGCGTGATGGGCGGCGGCAGATCATCAGCGACCTCCGCGAATCCGTCCGCTTCGGGATGGCCAATCTCGTCGATCCGATCGGCATGGCGGCGGAGGGGCGCTTCGACGTCGTGTTCTGCCGCAACGTGCTCATCTACTTCGACGAGGCTTCGCGCCGCCTGGCGGCGGACACGCTGTTCAACGCCCTCCTGCCGGGCGGCTTCCTGCTGCTCGGGCACACGGAATCGATGACCCGCATCTCCGACCGCTTCATCGTCCGGCGCTTCGAGGACGCGGTCGTCTACCAGCGTCCACCGGCATGAGCGACCTGCTGGAAGCCTTCCTCGTCGAGGCCCGCGAGCTGGCCGAGACGGCGGCGGCCGAGCTGATGGCGCTGGAGAGGACACCGGCCGACACCGCGCGTCTGGATGGCCTTTTCCGGGCGGTGCACACGCTGAAGGGATCGGTCGGCCTCTTCGACCTCGCGCCCATGGGAGCCGCGCTTCACGCGGCGGAGGACTTGCTGGACGCGGTGCGGGCCGGGCGGATGGCGCTCGGCCGCGGCGCCATCGACGCCCTGCTGGAACTGGTTGGCGCAGTGGAGACCTGGGTCGAGGAACTGGCCGCCCTCGGGGGCACCCTCCCTGCCGGCTCCGCCCGGCGGGCTGGCGAACTGGAGGCGGGCCTGCGCGCGCTGCTACCGGGGGTAAGCGGAACCCCCGCGATGCCCGCCGCCCGACCACCGGCCGGGGACTGGCTGGCGCCGCTCCTGGCCCAGACGGCGGGAGCGGTGGCGGCGGAGCACGCGGCCGGGCGCATGGTCACCGCCCTGCGCTACGTGCCCGCCGAAGACTGCTTCTTCCTTGGCGACGATCCCATGGCGGTGGTGCGCGCCCTGCCAGGCCTCGTCGCGTTGCACATCGCCCCCCGGCAACCCTGGCCCGAGGCCGGGCCGGACCCCTTCACCTGCAACCTCGTGATCGAGGCGGTGGCGGCGGCGCCCGAGGCCGCGCTGCGTCCCCTGCTGCGCCTGGTGGCGGACCAGGTGCGCCTCGCCGAGCTGCCGCCCCCGGCCGGGCCCGCCCCGCCGCCCGCCCTGGAGGCCGCGCCCGTCGCCCCGCCCCGCGCGCTGCGGGTGGATGCCGGCCGGGTGGACGCGCTGGTGGACCTGGCGGGAGAGCTGGTGGTCGCGAAGAACCGCCTCGCCCATCTCGTGGAGCGCGCGGCGGAGGCGGACCCGGCCCTCGCCCGCGCCCTCGCCGAGAGCCGCGCCGGCATCGAGCGGCTGGCGGAAGCGATGCATCGCGGCGTGCTCGGCCTGCGGATGGTGCCGCTGGGGCGCAGCCTCAACCGCCTGCCCCGCTCGGCGCGCGAGATCGCGGGCCGGCTCGGCAAGGAGGTCGCGTTCCACCTGGAGGGCGAGGCGGTGGAGGCCGACAAGGCCGTCGTGGACGGCCTCTTCGAGCCCCTGCTGCACCTTCTCCGCAATGCCCTGGATCACGGGATCGAGCCCCTGACGGAGCGCGAGGCGGCGGGCAAGCCGCGCGCCGGGCGGATCGCGCTGCGGGCGAGCCGGGGCGGCGCCGGGGTGCTCATCGAGATGTCGGACGACGGGCGCGGGATGGATCCGGCCCGGCTGCGCGCGGTCGCGGTGGCGCGCGGCCTGCTGGACTCCACGGCGGCGGGCGCGCTGGACGACGAGGCCGCGCTCGACCTCGTCTTCCGCCCCGGCTTCTCGACGGCCGGGATGGTGACGGACGTCTCCGGACGCGGCGTCGGGATGGACGCGGTGCGGACAGCGGTGGAGGCGCTCGGCGGGCGCGTCACCCTTCACTCCGCGCGGGGCGCCGGCACCACCGTGCGGCTCGCCCTGCCGCAGGGCGCGGCGGTCACGACGGTGCTCCTGGTGCGCGCGGGCGGCGAGGCCTTCGGCGTGCCCGTGGAGGCGGTGGCGGAGACGGTCCGGGTACCGGCATCGCGCATCCTGCCGCTGCGGCAGGCGGAGGCCTTCGTGCTCCGGGATCGCACCGTGCCGCTGCTGCGTCTGGCCGGCCTGCTGGGCCTCCCCCCTGCGCCGCGGGGCGAGGTCGCGCGGGTGCTGCTGACCGGCGCGGGCGCCGGGCGGGCCGGGCTGGAGGTGGAGGGCTTCGCCGGGCGGCTCGACGTGCTGCTCCGCCCGCCCGAGGGGCTGCTACGGGGCATGCCGGGCATGCTCGGCACGGCGCTGCTCGGGGATGGGCGCGTGCTGGTGGTGCTCGACCTGCCGGCACTGATCGGCGGGAGAGGTGCCGGATGAGCCTTCGCATCGACGGCGACATCGCGCGGCTGGAGGGCGAACCGCGGGTGGAGGACGCGGAGCCCCTTCTCGCCTTCCTCCAGGGCGGGTCAGGGCGCGGCGTGGACCTCAGCGAGGCGGGGCCGCTGCACGCCGCCGTTTTCGGGGTGCTGCTGGCGCTGAGCCCACCGTTGCGCGGAGGTACCGGCGATCCTTTCAACACGCGCTGGCTCCTGCCGCTCCTTGCGCCACCGCTGCCGGAAGGGGATCATCCGCCCCTGTTCACGGAGTAGCCGGATGGCCACCACGGTCCTGATCGTCGATGACAGCAAGCTCGCGCGCATCGTGGCGGGAAAGGCGGTGGCCGCGCTTCAGCCAGACTGGGCGCGGGTGGAGGCCGGCAATGCGGAGGAGGCGATGGCCCGCCTCGACGCGGGCGGCATCGACCTCGCGCTGCTCGACTACAACATGCCTGGCAAGGACGGCATCACGCTGGCCTCCGAGATGCGGGCGCTGCACCCTTCCATGCCTATCGCCGTCATCACCGCCAACCTGCAGGACGAGGTGATCGCGCGCGTGCGGGCGGTAAACGCCACCTTCGTGCCGAAGCCCGTGACGGAGGAGGCGCTGCGCGGCTTCGTCTCCGGCGCGGCGCTGCGCCTGCGCGCGGCGGCGCGATAAGACCCGCCACCGGAACGGACAATCCATGACCATCCTCGGCGCGAGTGTCGGTTCGGACACGGCGGGCGGGCTCGTGGAGCTCAGCCCGCTGGAGCGCGACGCGCTGACCGAGCTGGTGAACATCGGCGTCAGCCGCGCCGCCGCCAGCCTGCGTAAGATGGTGGGGGGCGAGGTGCTGCTCTCGGTCCCGGCCATCGAGATCATCCCCTACGGCACTGCCGCCGCCCTCATCGGCGAGCGCGAGGGCGACGACCTCGTCGCCGTGCGGCAGGACTTCACCGGCGCCTTCCGCGGGCGCGCGCTGCTCATCTTCCCCCAGGCCAGTGGGCTCGACCTCGCGCGCGCCGTGCTCGGCGAGGACGTGGCGCCCGAGGACGCCGCGGAGATGGAGCAGGAGGCCCTGGCCGAGACCGGCAATGTCATCCTGAATGGCTGCCTGGCGACGATGGCGAACATGTTGCACCGCTCGCTCACCATGTCGCTTCCCCAGGTGCTGCGCGGCGACGGGAGCAGCCTTCTCTCCTCCACCGGCGGGGGCGCGCCGGCGGAGGGGCTGGTGCTGTTCCTCTACATCAACTTCTCGGTGAGGGACCGCAGCATCCGCGGCTACATCGCCATGGTGATGGACATGCCCTCGCTCGGCGCGCTGAAGCTGCTGGTGGGAGATTTCATCGAACGGGTAATGGACGACGAGATGGACGTCTTCCCGGCCAGCCAGGGGTAATGCGCCCGGTCGTGGCGACATGTCATGGCGGCTGGGGAAACGTGGAGCCGGCGATGGGAATCGGACCCACGACATTCAGCTTGGGAAGCTGATTGTAAGCCTCGCCAGATCTAAGAGTTAGCACCGCTCAGACTGCCAGGAAAACTCCCGACGGACAGTGGGCGGCTGCATACGCTCGCCGAATGATGCGGGGCGAGACGCCGTTGGCAATGGTGCAACGTCATGTCCGCGAGGGCGAAGGTCACATCCTTCGACAGCGTGATCTGGTTCAGCATCTCGAAGCCACCCAGTCACCTCTGACGGAAGAGGCGCGAACCCTTCTCGCTTGGTTCAATTCGCTGCAGGACGACCACAAGACGCATCTCGCCCAAATCGAGGAAGAGATGCAGTCGGGTCGGCGCGACGCCGACGGCAACGTGCTGCCAGTTAAAAGTTCGGGACAAAACCTGGGTTGAGGCGTTGAGGAAGGATGGCACTCCTCGTTCCTGATGACCTCTGGGCGGTGGTGGAACCGCTGTTGCCGCGAGAGCGGCCGAAGCCGAAGGGCGGTCGGCCGCGTGCGCCCGACCGGGCGGCGCTGGCTGGTATTTTGTTCGTGCTGCGAACGGGCATTCAGTGGCACGAGGTACCGACCGAGCTGGGCTGCTGTGGCAAGACCTGCTGGCGTCGGCTGGGCGAGTGGCACGCCGCCGGGGTCTGGGCCCGACTGCACCG
>NZ_JONP01000072.1 GCF_000711725.1 Roseomonas aerilata DSM 19363
GCTGGCAGAGAGCGTCTGGCTACAACTGGCGTGCTCTGGTCGAGGCTGACGTGTCGCGTTGGAAGCGCGTCATCGGAGATGGCCTGCGCTCGCAAACGGACAGACGGCAAGCGACCGAGGTGGCCCTCGCGGCCGAGGTGCTGAACCGCATGCTAAACCTGGGTCGCCCGGAGTATGTGCGCACCACCTGATCGCCAGGGCTCCTGGGAGAGATGCGTCCAACGCTCCGATCGATGCACCAACGTTACAACGTGCCAGTGGTACCGAAGCTGCCCAGGCGTCACCCGGATCCATGCCGCTGTTGCGAGGTCAAAAGGGCAGTGATGGCGTGCGCCATGGCGGGCCGACCCAGAAGGTAGCCTTGCACGAGGTTACAGCCGACCTCCTGCAAGGTCCGCAGTTTCCCCGTGAACTGGGTGAAGGTGGATGGCGCCTATGTGCAGAACGCCGTCTGCAGCGAGCGGGACCGCTCCTTCGTCGCCAGCATGGCGGACCTCAGCCTTGCCGTCGGCGCACGCGTGATCGCCGAGCAGGTCAAGACGGAGGAGCACACGGCCGTCATGCGCTCGTTCGGCATCGAGCTCGCCCAGGGCTATCTCTTCGCTCGCCCCGGCAAGCTCCCTGGCTCGCACACGGTGATGCGCCACAGCGCTTGGCAGGAACCGCAACAGTTTTCCATGAGCACAGAATACTGATGCGACAAACAAGGGGAGGTTAGCTTACCGCTACCATGCTATGGGAGCGCGGAAGCCTCCGCGCATCGGCTTCCCCGGTCAATTCAGATTCAATGTTTGCTCCAGATTGGAGTGCGCCCCTCCCGGTGGACAGTTTTGGCGAGATGGATTGACCCTCCTGCCTGGGCTTCCGGAGGATGGAAGTCATGGCACGGCACCGTTCCCACAGGGTCGCGTTCAAGCGGCAGGTGGCCGAGGAGTTCATCGGGGGCGAGACCCTGCATGCTCTGTCCAAGCGGTACGACATTTCACGTCAGCTGATCCGGATTTGGGTCGGCAAGTTCGAGGCGGGGGCCCTGGATGAGGACGCCCAGGCGGCTGATCTGATCCAGGAGTACGAAGCCAAGATCGCGGCGCCGGAGCGGATGGTCGGGCGGCATGCACTGGAGCTCGAGCTGCTAAAGGGGGCTTTGAAGCATGGTATGCGGCCGAGAAGCGCGACCACCTCCATCGTCACACCGGCCCCGCGGCCTCTCCGTCACCCGGGCGTGCGAGCTGATGGGGCTCTCCCGGTCGACTTTCTACGACACGGCCCCCGTTCCTCTGGAGGAGGAGAGCCTTCTGGTCCGGATCGGCGCCATCTGCGACGAGTTCGAGTGCTACGGGTACCACCGGATCGGAGCGGCACTCCGCCACTAGGGCGTCGTCGTCAATGGCAAGAAGCTTCGGCGCCTGATGCGCGAGCATGGCCTGCAGCCCAAACGACGGCGACGCTACGTAGTGACGACGGACAGCGACCACGAGGGTTTCATCTTTCCGGACCTCAACAAGGATCTCGTCCCTGACCGGCCCAACCAGCTGTGGGTCGTGGACCTGACCCACGTCGCCATCCCGGGCGGCTTTGTCTACTTGGCCACCATCCTGGACGCCTGGTCGCGCAAGGTGATCGGCTACGCCATCAGCCGCTCCATGGACGCGCGGATCGCCATGGCAGCGCTGAAGGCAGCCATCCGGAACCGCGCACCGCCCAAGGACTGCATCCACCATTCCGACCGCGGGTCGCAATACGCATCCAAGGCGCATCGCGAGCTGCTCGCCGCCCACGGCCTGAAGGGTTCGATGAGCCGACGGGGCAGCCCCTACGACAACGCCAAGGCCAAGAGCTTCATGAAGAAATTCAAAGTGGAGGCCGTCTACCTGGCCGCCTACGAGACCTTCGAGGGCGTGACCGCCGACCTTCCGCGGTTCATCGACGGCGTCTACAACTCACGGCGTCTGCACTCAGCCCTGGGCTATCTCAGCCCCGTGCAGTTCGAGGATCAACATGCCCGGCAGACGGTCAAAACAGCGGCCTGAGCCTGTCCACCTACAGGCGCGCACTCCAGATATAGCGGCAGCGTGTTTACCAAGACTTAGGTTGGTTCCATCAGGCTTGCAGCATGTCCGCAGCCAACCAAACTCAACTTCATCGGTATACAGTGCATGACGCACGCCCTGCGACATTCCTCGAGCGCGGTGTCACTGTGCCGTTCACAACCCCGGTTCTACTCGGCAGCCGTGTGCGCCCCGGCCAGCGCCAACTATTGGAGCTTGCTGTGCCTAACCCTGCAGGAGTTAGAGGCCTCTATATTGTTCCTCTGCGAGCGATCCGTGACGTCTGCACGCCTACGCTCCACGATCGGCTCATCAGTGACGTCCTGACAGAACATAAGGTAGTCACACCAAGCGTTATCCTCCGGCTTACGCGCGCTGCTGTGCAGGAAGGTCTGGCAGGCCGCGCGGCGGCGGCGGCGGCCGCCGCCGCTGACGGTGCGTTGAGTGGCCAGCGGCTGCTCACAAATTACAAACTGCTACTGCTGTTGATTAAGCAGATGGAACATGCAGTACCGGGCCAAAAACCAGCGGAACTTGACGATCCCGCAAATGTGCAGCTTCGTGCAAAGCGTGCGGTTGCGCGCGTTGCTGATGAAATCGGAGTGCCTTCCGAAATTGTCGTGAGTTCACTTGAGGAAATCGCTGACGCGTACTTAGACATTGGTCTGAAAGGTAATCCGACGAATGCGCGGTACCAGCAGCAACTGAGTGACCTTGAGAAAGTTTCTGCAGAGGTGGCAGCGTGGGGTGAAGCCGAAATTGACCCACATCAGGCAGGATCTGCCTTACTCATAGCTCGCTCTGCATTCCTCACGTTCAACTGCGGCCGCATCATACTAGAAGACCTATTGGCGTCGCTCACAGACCTGCGTGCGCTTCTATGCCAATGGACTGACAGTGCCGAGAGCAACCGCAGCGAGGCCAGTAAGCTGGCCTGGTTGCTAGACGGCTGGTCTGTTATTCTTGGGATTTGGAAATCTGCAGAACGCTTTGGCACATCGTCAGCTATTCGTGAAATGGCTGTACTGGTCCCGACAATGCCGCTCGAAGTGAGTAACTGGATCGGCGGACAGGAAGAACAAATCACGGAACTGCAGGGACGTCGGAGCAAGTTCGTTTCTCGTCTAGAGGACTGGCGTACTGGACGTGCTCTCGAGTTAATCGAGCGCAACGAACTCATCGTGAGGAATTTCGTGTAATGCCAGCAAGTCCGCAGGAGGTCAGGCTTCTCGGTAGCGCTCTGGCTGGCGCATCACCAGATCGACTTGCGCGCGCACTGGTCGTCATCGATGCACTGCCCGACCGCGCTGCGGCAGACCAGCTTTTGGAAAAAGTACGCCCGACTCTGCGGGACCTTGATCTTCCAAGGCCCTTGAGCTTTACACGGTTATTGTTCACACCACTTAATGGTCTTATTGTCTCCCCCCGAGAATGGGTGCCCGGGGAACCTGGCATTCCTCGCTCGGTGCTTACGATCATAGGAGATCTGGTTCGCGGTTCCTTGGGCGGTTCTGCTGCCGAGATTGAGGCGGGATGTTTTGGCCAGAACGCGAATGAAGCTGCGGCCTTGTTAACTCTTGGGAAGGACCTCTGGCCGGCAGCGGCAACATGCGTTCCTGAATTGCCGCCGAGTTCATGGAGCGAGACGGGGCTCGGTCGACTCCACTACAACTGGATCAGGGAACAGTGCTCGATTGTATGGAGGCACAGTCTCGCTCTCTGGCCATCTTTGCAGGCAGCAGCGGAAGGCCCGCCGAAGGATCTGGTCTGTCGCGCCTTGGAAGGCCCGCTTACTGAGGGAGAACTTGCATGCTCTGTTGTGCTCCACTTGCTGTTAGCGCGAGCAAAGAGACCTGCTAGTGTTGCTTCTGCTGCATTGGATGTGATCCCTCTGCGTTTGGGTTCTGTGCGGACGGTAGCGCAGAAGGCTGTTGATCGGCTTTTATCTGAGGCAGTAAAACGGGAATTGGTTCCAAAATGCGCTGAGACGGAAGAGGGCGGTATAACGGCTGCTGCTGCGGCTGAAACGGCCTGCGCTCTTGTTGAGGATTTTGAGGCTTCTATTTTCTTGCAGGCGTCAGGCCGGCGTGAGAAAATCCGTGCCATTCGGGATCTGGCGGAAATGGTCTGCCGTGATAATTATCGTAGGTTTACGTCGCGGGTTTTTGCTGAGCGTATAAAGCAGATTGGCTCCGCTTCTCTCAAGAATGTAAGTAATTCGATTGAGAGTATTGAAGGCGCGGCACGAATAATGAAGAAAATCGAGCGGAGTGGCCGACGTTTAGGGAATGCTCATCAGTATGATGCTTCGCTTCAGTCTGCTGCGGCTGAAATCGTGCAGGTATTTGCAAGTTGTACCTCGGAAGGGTTATTGAGGCGCTCGGATACGTTGCGGCTGGTGGAAATTCTAATTGGACCCGACAACGCGGAGCGTTTGTGCCGCCACGTGACAAGGATTGAAGGCAAGCCTTGACAATGGCCAAACATCTAGTGAGCTTTAGAACAAAGCGAGCCGTGTCAAGTACTCGATTAAGGACGGCGTCGAGCTACTTTGGCGTGCGAAACAGCCGCGGGGAGAAAAGTTCCTTTTGCTTTTAAAGCGCTTCTCTTGAAGGCATCGCACGAAGATTTCAGATTGGAGTCAGGATGATCGATCGTCGGCACATCGAGTTTTCCCCAGAGGATGTTATGGATGCGCTTGCACTCGCGCCGGCTGCTGGTCGGGCTATAGGCCTGCCAGATGGGCGTGTCTTGGATGTACATTTCGATCCTGCGCTGGAGGTGGTCACCTTCTTCTACGGAAGCGCGGTTGCATCTCGCGGCATGGTGCTTTCAGCGGAAGCGGTCGGAGCGCTACTGATGTCTTACTTGGTGCGGTCTAATGTTCCATTGCCGCGCAGCGCCAAAAAGTCCATTAAAATTAGCCCTTCTTCGGTTTCTGTCATCTGTGAGAGTGAGTTGGGCCGGCCCTCAAGAGCACGTCGCCCTGAAGCGGCTAGAGCCATTCGACAAACTTCGCTGGCCGCATCGGCGCGGTAACAGACCAAAGACGCGGCGTTAAACAACTCTCAAGAGGCCAATTTGGATCGAAGCTTTATCGGTTCTGGCTCTCTGCAAGTGCAAAATTCGGATAGGATAGGCGGGAAAGCCTGTGCTTCTTCCGGCCGCAAGCCGGCGTTGACGCCCGGCTAAGCAAGCGGACCTGCTACGTCCACGCCTGATCGACATCATCAATGGGTGGCACGAACTGGTCCGACTGGCGGCGCTGATCGACTGGGGCGAAGTCGAGCGGGAGTGAGTTAGTTTCTTTCTCGCTAGTGAAACCCGCTTCGCCTATGTGGACGGCAGTATCCTGTTCAACGAGATGCGCAGGTCAGCCGTGATGCCTGCCTGTGTGGCACACCCCCCGAGGACATCAGGGATCGTGTGGACGTCAGTTCAAGCGGTAAATCGCCACCTCACTGGGTGGCATCGAACCAGCGTCGGCAAGGTTCGCCTGGATCTCCCGGGCTGCCCTGCGCAGGGCGGCGGTGATCTGCGCATGGTTGCTGGTGTGGCCCAGGCCCGAAGTGGGGGCAGGAGCGGTGGCGAGTTGGTGTTCAAGGCATTAGAAGGCTTGCTGGAGGGCGAGCCAGCGGGCGTCGGGGTCATCCACACCATCAAGGTACCATTCCAGGCTCGTGCGGAGCGCGCCTGTCAGGGTCTCCTCGACAGGGGATTGGAGTCGCAGCACTCAGGGGGCTCCGCCGACGGGTTTCAGTCTCGTTCCGAAGGCATTATACATCGTCACGGGGTGCCGGAAGAGCCCATACGAGGAAAAATTACGCGGCCGTGATTTATCGGCGCGTGCTTTTGTAACAGCAGCTTAGCGGGGCTCCTTGTCGTGCCACATCGGCCGCAGCCCGGAAGTAAGCTTATTATCAATCGAAATCCGCTTGTGTTTGATAGTGATTGTTAACGAAAACGCGGCCATCGTCAGAGCGCTGATGATCAGCCCACCGGCTGCTCCACACGAGAGACACCCCCATGGCGCCGAGCCACGCTTCCGACGACCGCTTCCAGCGCGAGCTGCGCGCCACCCTGGCCACACTGCAATGCCTGTCCGAGTACGCGGCCGAGCACGGTGACACCCAGTCCTCCTCCATCCTGCACAATGCCGCCGCCCTGCTCGGCATCGCCGTGACGGCGGAGCCGGGCGCCGCCACCGCGCGCGAGACCCCCCGCCAGCGCCTGTCGCCTATATCGACTGGTGCGGGTGCCGCTTACGCCTGAGAACCGGCAGCTGGGCGGAAACACAGCCGTCGAGGCGGGCAGGGCTCTCAGCCACGAGACTGCGGAGCGCCCAGCGAGGACCGCGTGCGACCCATCTCGCCTATGTGGACTGCAGCAACCTGTTCATCGAGGGGCAAAAGGTCAGCGCCGTGGCAAAGGGCATGGCGCGCAGCCTGGAGGACAGCCGGCAGCGTGGGGTTCTCGACTTCGAATACCGGCTGGACCTCTACCGCTTCATGACCCTGCTCCGGCAGGCGCAGGGCGAGACGAGGGCTGTGGTGTTCGGCAGCGTCACCGACAGCAACGAGGGCCTGTGGCGCCATGCCGCGAGTGCAGGCTTCGAGGTGGTCACGGTGGAGCGGGGCTTTGGCAGGAAAGAGAAGCGCGCCGACATCAGCTTGGTCACCCGCCTGTGCCGGGATGCCTACCGATTTGGCCATGCTAGGCGCGACCGCATCACGCTAGTGACGGGTAACGGCGATTACGAGCCCGTCGTGAAGCGGCTGGTCGCGGACGCCTTTGCGGTGACGGTGCTGTACTGGGCGCATGCCAGCCGGGAACTCCGGAAGGCAGCGACGGCCTTTCACAGCTTGGATCCCTACATCTCAGATCTGGCGCTGGTCTGATCGCGTGGGTCCGAAAGCAGTGCAGCGACCGACCAGGTTGTGCTCCCGCCGCCCATTGCGACGAGGTCGGAGCGGATGCGGATTGTTCATAACTTTTGGTTGAATCACCAATTCGTGAGCAGTAGAGATTGGCCATCGGGGTTGCAGCCTCGGGGCCGACGGAGAGGGGATGATCCAACGGCGATCCACCAGCATAACCTAGTGTGATGACGTGATCTCAACGGAGTGGGGTTACTCCGGTGAGCGACTGAATAGGCTCGCTTACTCGACTGGCAGGTCGGAGAGGGGGTTTTCTCCGGCCTTGGTCTGCACTGAGGCTTCCTGACGTTCAGCGTAAACAAAGCCACTGCTCGCCTGCGGGGGAGTGGTGGCTTTCTTGCGTCGTATCAGGGCCGACAGTTATCACCGCGGACCTCGAGTTTGGACCAGCATATCGGGACAGCCTGCGCGGTGCGCTGGCTAATGTGCTCCACTGATGCCGGCAGCTCCGCTGGCCAGGTGGCATGTAGTTGACCCTCTCGGGCCGACCGAGCCTAACCATGGCTGTTGCTGCAGCCGACACTCACGCGTGCTTCCTTCCCGTATGAGATTACCGGGCGACACACTCACGTCCTGAAGTGCATCGCGGGACGGAGCGGCGAGCGTCGCGAATGCTATTGGCGAGAACGGCGCAGTGCACGAGGCCATGTCGCTTTGCTCGGCTTGCAGATTGCGTAACGAAAGCCCGGGCATGAAGGCGAAGGTTGCGCGCCAGAGGCAATCGCCCAGGCGACAGCAACACCAACTCCGGGCAACGGCGAAGAGTGGCTGTCAAGCGATTACAAGCACTAAACCTTGGGGACTAAATCGCCCAAGTCCCAAGCTTCGGAGACAACGGTCCCTCTGGAGAGAGAACGGCGCTCGTTCCGCACTCGAAGTATCAGGCTATTTGCGGAAAGTGAGTCCGGAATACACGGAGAAACGCGATACCAACCTGCCAGAGAAAAGTTGTCTCGTGGAAAGTTGGAGCAGCGAGAGAAACCGGGCTCGAACATTCTCTGGGACGGGGCTGCACATGCCTACGCCTGCATGCTCCCAACGCCCCTTGCCAGCGGGTTGAAATCGATAAGGCCTAAATTCGACGACAGCCTGGATCGGGTCTGGCCCGCTCCATGTTGACGCCAGCGATCCGGGATCGAAGCGGGGTCGGGTGGTGCTTAGTAGCGCTGTGACATTCAAGCCATAGTGGTTGCAGAAATCGATCGAGCTGCACCCGATCCGCTTAACTGGGCGACTTCCGCTCGGTAGGTCTCATTGAGAGATTAACTTCCTTACGTCACGATTGGAGCCCGCAACATCCCTTCTCTGCGCCTGCATCAGTTGCTGGTGGCAGCCTCTCTCCTTGGCCCTGCCGGGCTATTTACTGCTGCTGCCCTGCACAACCGGGGAGACGTGCTCCAGGACGGCGCGGAGCGCATAGCGCGCACCGCGAACGTCATGGATGAGCACGCGCGTAAGGTGTTTGAGACGGGTGAACTCGTCCTCGGGCGCGTGGATGACCGGATCCGAGGCACGACCTGGAGCGAGATTGCAGCATCGGAGACGAGCGCGTTCTTGGCCGAACTTGAGGCGTCGCTAGAACAGGTGGTTTCAATTTGGGTCACGGACGCGCAGGGTGTTGTGCGCGCAGGCAGTCAGCCGTGGGACGCTGCAATGACGATCGCCCACCGCGACTTTTTCCAAGTGCAGCGGGAGCGGAACGCCGGCAATTACGTCAGTGTGGCGTTCTGGGGGCGGGTGACGGGAGTGGCCAGCTTCGCCATCAGCCGGCGGCGATCTACGCCAGACGGTCAGTTCGACGGCATTATTCACCTTGCCCTCAGTCCTGAGTATTTCGCGAACACTTATGCCGGGGCTGCACCCGGAAATGGCCAGGCGGCGGTGCTCCTGCGATCGGATGGCGAAATCCTCGCTCGCAAGCCTTTCTACGCCGAAGGTCAGGCCCGCCTTTCCTCAGACAGCCCGTTCCTGCGCCAGATGGCCGTCACGCCGGCGGGTGGATCCTTCTCAGGTTTGTCAAGAAGGGACGGCATCGAGCGCGCCTACGCCTTCCGCAAGGTAGGCCGGTACCCCGTTTACGTGATCTTCGGCGTAGACAAGGCAGTGCTGCTCAGCCGCTGGCGCGGGAACCTTATCTTGTACGGCGCAGTTGCGTGCATGGCCGCGGTCCTGTTGCTCCGGATCTCCTTGCTTGCTTTGCGAGGAGTGCAGGCGGAGAGGACAACGACGCAACGCCTGCGGGAAGCTTTAACTGATCTACAGCGTGAAACCGCGCAGCGTGAAGCGGCCGAGGCGCGGGTGCGACAAGCGCAGAAGATGGAAGCCGTCGGGCAGCTTACAGGCGGTATCGCGCACGACTTCAACAACCTACTTATGGCCGTGCTGGGCAGCTTGCAACTGCTGCGCAAGCGCCTGCCTGCCGGGGACGAGAAAGCGGCGCGCCTGTTGGAGAATGCCGTTCAAGGGGCACAACGTGGTGCCTCCCTTACACAGCGGCTGCTGGCGTTCAGCCGAGGACAGGCGCTTCGGCCCCGTGCGGTGAACCTAGCTGAGTTGGTCTGCGGCATGGCCGACCTACTCCGCAGCTCGCTTGGAGCCGGCGTGCGGGTGTTAACCCGGTTTCCCTCGGCGCTGCCCCGAGCACTTGTCGATGCGAACCAGCTTGAACTCGCCTTGCTGAACCTCGCGATGAATGCGCGTGACGCGATGCAAGGCCAAGGTGATCTCTCCATTAGGGCTCGCGATGAGTACCTCCATGAGGGAGAAGCCGGCGAGTTAGACGTGGGTACCTACGTGGTACTGAGTGTCACCGACACCGGAGAGGGCATGGACGAGCGGACGCTGGCGCGCTGCGTAGAACCTTTCTTCACGACCAGAGGCGTTGGCAAGGGGACAGGTCTGGGCTTGTCCATGGTCCACGGGCTGGCAGAGCAATCCGGTGGCCGTTTGGTTTTACGAAGTCAGAAGGGTAGGGGTACGACTGCCGAACTATGGCTGCCTGGGGCTAAGTTTGGGCTTCAGGTGACACAAATAGAAGATTCAAGCACGGCAGCTAACGGGTCGCCGCTCGCAAGCCGCAATCGTCGGGCTGTGCTGGTGGTCGACGACGATCCGTTAGTCCTCTCCACCACAGTGTCCATGCTAGAGGATATGGGACACCGCGTGCTGGAGGCGCAGTCCGGCCAGCGGGCGCTGGAACTTCTTCATAGCAATGAGGATGTAGAAGTGGTCCTTACGGATCAGGTGATGCCGACGATGACCGGCATGGACTTGGCCGCCGAGCTGCGGAGGCTTCGTCCGACACTACACGTAATGATCGGGGCCGGGTACGCGGAACATTCAGAATTGTTGCGCTTCGGGCTAACGCTCCTGTGCAAACCGTACTCACAGACACAACTAGCAGCGGCCATCAACGCCTGTCCGATATCGGATAGTTCAAATGTCGACACGACCTCGCAACCGAAATCGATAGATGTGCAACTGAGAACGAGCTATGCAGGCAATTCATCGAGTTGATCGGGAAATGGACATCTGGCCTTGCTGTGCAGTACCGCAGTGCTTGAGATCCGGAGCCACAAACTTTTTTAATTGACGTCGGTTTGGCTGCCGCTGGTAGCTCTAAAGCGGACATTGAGCCAATGGCTGTTCGCCGACCGCCCAAAGATTGAAAGGCTCCCTTGTGTCTCGATGGAGGCGCGCTACCTCGGCTTTGCTATCAGTCGCTAAGCACCGCTTGCGGCGCTCAGCCGGCGTGCTTCGCACGCGCGAGGCTGAGTCGGCCGGGTCAGACCATGCCTTAGTGGACGTTGAGCCACCTAGCGTAAAGGCCGACCGTCTCCGCGTACTACTTGCTGGCATGAGTGACGGGGTCATGATGATAGACGGAGATCTGCGCCTGGTAGAATGGAATGCGCGGTTTCCGGAGTTCACCGGCGTTCCTGAGCAGCTGCTTCGAATCGGCCTGCCCATTGAGGACATCCTTTATTCCCAGGCTTGCGCCGGCGAGTTTGGGGAAGTCGACGTGGATACCGAAGTAGCGCGACGTCTGGCGCTCCTGAGGGCCGGTGCGAGTTCGGGAACCATCGAGCGAAAGCGGCCGAATGGTCGAATTCTAGAGCTGCGGCGCAACCCCCTGGCCGGTGGCGGCTTCGTTACCCTCTACACTGATATCACAGCGCGCCGCCAAGCTGAGGACCAACTTCGCCAAGCGCAGAAGATGGAGGCTCTCGGGCACCTTACCGGCGGCGTGGCGCACGACTTCAACAACCTGTTGATGATCATCCTCGGTAATCTGGATGTGGCCGAGCGATCACTCAAGAACCTGGAGCTGGATCGGGCAAGCCAGGGATTAGAGCGAAGCCGGAGCGGCGCTCGGCGAGCTGCAGCCCTTACTCAGCGCCTCCTCACGTTCTCACGCCAGCAGCCACGTGATCCGCAGCCAATCGACCCGAACGTACTTATTGGCCAACTGTCCGACTTAATTCATCAATCCGCCTCAACAAAGGCCAAAGTTGAATTTGCCCTTGCGGAGCAGCCCTGGATGGTCCTGGCGGATCCGAACCAGCTTGAAATCGCCGTACTTAATCTCGTGATCAACGCTCGGGACGCGATGCCAAAAGGAGGCGTGCTTGTTATTGAGACCGCGAAGGTGTGCCGCGGAGGTCGGAGCGCCTCGACCTCGTTACCGGTGTTGGGCGATGAGTTTGTGCAGATCATCGTCAAGGATAGTGGTATGGGCATGTCCCGCGAGGTTGCCGCGCGTGCCAGTGAACCGTTCTTCACCACCAAAGAAGCAGGTAAAGGGACCGGCCTAGGGCTTTACCAAGTGTTTGGCTTCGCAGCGCAAGCAGGTGGTCGGGTGACGATCGACAGCCAGCCTAATGTTGGAACCGCGGTCGTTATTCACCTCCCCCGCTTCGTAGGCAATAAAGCTATGCAGGCTCCTGATTAATCCTTGAATGAATCCTTCGCCGCTGCAGGCTTTGGATGGATGCGATATACTACGATCGGCAGACAACACTAACTAGTCTTGCCCTTAGGCCGCCTTCAAATGAGCACTGCGAAGGTTCGGTGGAATGGGCGCCGTGCTCGGATCGGCTACGTTCCCACTTGGGGGAGCACCGTCGTGATCGTTTCGTCGACAGTAGCTGCTGCCGCCTCCACGAGCTCAGCCGAGGTGCATCGTGCCAGCTCAATAAGTGCCGCAATGACGGCCGTAAACATCATGCTCAGCAAGCTGCCGACGAGTACGAGCGTCATGGTGCTTCTGTCTCTTATTTAGGAACTGTCCGGCATCTTGCTCAGTTGGTCCCTCTCGTTAACGTGAACATGTGCCGATTGCAAGAAATCCTTTTCAAGCAAAGGGTTAAAAGCTCCACTCGGCCTTCATGTTCTGTTCAGTAACACGGCCTTGCGTAATGTCCTGCAAGACGTCGGTACGAGTCAGCTGGGGGCCTGCTGCGCCTGTCGGTTGTACTGACCTTCCCCCGTAGAAGCGGTCCGCCGGTAAAGTGAGACCGGTTATGGTTGGTCTGCGCCCCAACATTGATCCGGGACATACGCAAGTTCTCAGGCTGGTGACCCTGTACCCGGATCTGGTCCGGCTCACGGGAGAGCCTTCCGACTTCTTCAGGGGCCATCTCGGGCCGCCTGAGCATCAAGCTCCAAAGGGCGTCAGGTGCCCCAGAGCACTGTGAAGCCGGGATACGTTATAGTTCCGCCCCAAGCCTCGATCTTGGCCCTGGCATCCTGCAGCGTTAAGAACGAATGCGTGTCCACGCATTCGTCCCGCAGCCGCCCGTTGGAGGACTCGATGAGGCTGTAGTCGGTCGGCTTGCCCGGTCGAGAGAAGTCGAGCGTCACACCGCGCTCAAAGGCCCAGCGGTTTAGCACCCTCGAGACGAATTCCAGCCCATAGCACATCGGGAAGGATGAGCCGGATCGGGGTATGACCCGGTTCAAAGGCTGCCACGGCTGGCCAGCGAGCCTCCACAGTGATGGTGTCGAGCCACACGGAGAGGAGCCAACTGGCCATGACCGAGTGCCAGCCCACACCCCTACTGCTGTCCTTGTCGCCATCGATGTCGCCAAGGTCAGGAACGAGGTGCTGATCGAGCTGCCCGAGGCCCGGCGGCGCCGCAGGATGACGGTGACCAACACCCGCGCCGAGCACGACCGGCTGGTGGCAGAGCTGCACGCCCTGGAGCGCCCGGTGACCGTCGGCCTGGAGCCGACCGGCCACTACCACCGCCCGCTCGCCTGGAGGCTGGTGCAGGCCGGCTTCGACGTGCGGCTGATCTCCTCGGTCGCCCTGGCCCGCACGAGGGAGGCGCT
>NZ_JONP01000073.1 GCF_000711725.1 Roseomonas aerilata DSM 19363
CCCGCCGCACCAGCTTGATCGGCGCCGAGGCACTGACGGCAAACCGGGCTGCTGCCTCCCGTGCTGAGGCCCCCTCCTCAACAGCCCGAACCAGGCGCTTGCGCAGGTCCTGCGACAGGGGTGCCGTCATCACCAGCCTCGCTGCTCCATCAACAGCGTCGAATCAGAACCCGCGAGGCCGTGCAAGCCTGAAGTGCTCTAGTGGATCGCGCTGGAAATACTCACCCTATAGATGGTAACGGTTGCGGTGCAGAATGCTCCTGCCAAAAGTTTCGTATTGGTTGTGGGATTGCCTGTGCTCCATTCCCGCAGCTATAGGATTAGGTAGCAATCCGGTCCAATTTTCCTCAGGGAAAGACCGCTTCGCTGGACCGAACTACCCCGTGATTTTGGTTCTTGGGCAGGTGACAAATGGCAAAGCCTAAAGAGTGCCGAATTCTTGTTCTAGGCGGATCAAAGGGTGGTTGTGGTCGCAGCACCTTAACACGGAACCTTCTAGTCGCTGCTCGGCAGGCCGGCTTGACAGCCGTAGGCGTAGACCTTGACGCGCAACGCACCCTCCGTAAGTGGGCTGACCGACGGGTCGAGACCCGTCAGCGGTTGCCTCAAATCGTCGATGTTGAAGTGATCGCGAGCTCGGCGGACGAATGGGAGACGGTCCGCCCGAAGCTTAGTGCCTATCAACTTGCCATCGTGGACACGGCACCGGGGGTCGAGCACGAGATGGCCCGCATGCTCGCCATCTGCCGGGATGCGTCTTATGTCCTAGTGCCCTGCTCGCCTTCGACCGACGATCTTGAATCAGTCGTCCCGTGGTGGACGAGCCTTGTGGCTGGCGGTGCTAACGGCGCCTTCGTCCTTAACCGCGCTAACAGGAGAACCAAGTCGTTCGCGACCTCGCGCTCTGCTCTTCTCCGCTACGGTGCTCTCGTGCCGGTTGAAATTCCGCTGCTTGAGGATATTGCCGCGCCGTTCTCGTCAGGGCTGTCGGTAGTGGATTACGACAAGGCGAAAGGCGCGGACGTGATGGCCGACCTGTGGCGTCACACCCGCCGGGAGATCGGAGTTTGAATAAGCTCACCAGCCGCCGCCAGAAGGTAAGCGGAGCCGAGAACATGAACCTCCTAGCGGGCGACGACCGCAGCCAGCGCGCTGGAGCCATTATCAAAGCGGACGATGTGGGAAGGGAGGTCGTGACTGAACTGTTCGCAGGCCTGCCGCTCGACCCAGAAAAATTGCGGCTCCTGCTGCAGGCCCGCACAGTGATTACGGAGGAATGGGGCAAGGCCCAGAATTCGGCCCTCCGGGTTGGGCAGACCCTCCTTCATCTCAGCCGCACCCTAACAGAAGACGAGTTTCGCCGGGTTCGGAAAGGGTGTGACCGGCTCTTCTCGATCTCAGACGCCATGGCGACCAAGCTCCGTCTTGCGGCTCTGACGGTGGAGGACTGGCAACTCTCGGCCGATCAGGCGCCGCCCTACACAGTCCTCTACGAGATTTCGACTTTGCCGCCTGAGGGACAGCAACTGGTTCGGGAGCGCGGCCTAATGAGGCCGGACGTACGGCGCGGGGAGATTGTGGCCGTCCGGCGCGAGTTGAAGGCTCACAAGATCATGACACCCGTACAGATTGAGGGCTACGCCGAGCCATCGCCACCAGCCACCACCACCCTGTCCCGCGACGACCTGCTGAGTGAGCGGGCGCGCCTGCTGACGGAGGTCGCCCGTATCGACGGCCTGATCGCACGAATGGACGCGGATCGTACCTCGACCTGAACAGTGCCATTTCGAGGCGCGCTGCTTACGGCGACTGTTGCGGTGGGGAGGGCCGGAATCTTCGCTTATCCACTCTCAAGAGGATGAAGGAAGGGGAAAGGGTCACCGCTGTGCTGGTTACCTCGCGCACCAGGGGAGAGGCACCCTAACTTCGCCGCTGCCTTGGCAGCAGCCCTCGATGGGCGCCATGCCATGCTGTCAGTCGTAATCCCGGATATTCGGTGTCCCGATCGGGTAAGATCCGAGCTGAGTTGGGCAGATGAGCTAGCCCGGGTTTGGCCGCATTGCTCGCCGAAAGCCCGCCAAATCCAGGTCGAAGTCGCCCTCTGCAGCAAGCACTCACGCACGATAATCCCCTTCTTATCATGCTCAAGGGGGCGGGCAGGGGGCTGTTGCCACGAGAAGGCACCCGCTGGCGGGGTGAGGACAGCTGGAACGGGCGCGGGAGCGCCCACCGGGCTGGTTAGAGTAGAGCGCAGGACGTGGCGATTCTGGTGGGTCGCGGTCTGATCGCCAGCAAACCCTGAGCTTTCCTGGCCTTTGTGGGTGACGGAAGGAGCGTGACGAACAGCAGCGGGTCGAACGTGCCGGCCGAAGCGCTGACGGTGCTGGCAGGGCCGACGGGCGAGGCGCTGGCGAGGGCGGCCAGCCATGCGGACAGGCGCTGTCGGAGAACATCCAGCGTGCCTTCTGCCCCTCGTGCGCGGCGGTTGCGTGTCCTCCCTGCCGGCAGCTTCCGTCGTCATCGCCGGTCACCTCGGCAGCCTCGTTGCGACCTTGAGCGGGAGCGGCTTGGTCTAGCAGCCTGCGATGGAGCTGTGCCGGCTTTCAAAGCCCAAGGTCTTCATCCATTGAACCGCAGCACCTTAACCCCATTTACCATCCCACTGGATGGTTACGGGATGGTTGAGGTGGCTGGCAACGTACAGGAGCTGCGACCACGGTCCGGCGGAGACACCGAGAAGATCACCATCAATCTCGGCTATGTCGATCTTGGGCATGTGGATTTGCTGGTTCAGGACGGTTTCTACGCCAACCGTACAGATTTCATCCGTACCGCCATCCGCAACCAAATCGAACGGCACAGCGACGCCGCCAAGCAGTCTGTCGCTCGGAGAAGCCTTGACCTCGGCCTGCGGCACTACAGCCGCGAGGAACTCGAGCAGGTGCGGGCAGCTGGGGGAGCGCTCGACATCCGGGTGCTTGGGCTTGTCACCCTCGCTTCGGATGTCACGCCCGAGCTCGCTCGCGCAACCATCGCCTCGCTCTCTGTGCTTGGTGCTCTCCAGGCCAGCCCGGCCGTGAAGGCTGCACTGGCCGACCGGATGCGCTGAACTCCGCTTCGAGGAGGCTTTCCCCCTCCTCTCCTCCCTTCACCCCACAACACAACCGCGGCGGATCGGACCACCCTCCCTGGGCGGCCGCTCGCTCGCCCGCGCCAAAGAGGTAAGAACATGACGCCGTTCGACAGTAAGGTGCTCCCCAACATGCAGGAGGCCGCCCGCCTCACTAGCGAGGGGCGTGTCACCGAAGCGACGGCGCTTCTGCAGCGTCTGTTCCGCGGGGAGGCCTCGCAGGGCGCCGCGCCAGGGACGGCACGACCCAACAACACCGTTGCCCCCGCAGCGCGCGTGCTACGTGTCTTCGATGTGGAGCCTGAAACCGGTGAGGTAAAGAACGCCGTCCCGCCGCCACAGGCCGCAGGGGAGGGGGTCAGCCCGTGGCCCAGTGCAGGCATGGGGCGGACTGCGCCACCTCCGATGTCCGAGGCGCTCCGCGGCTTGCTCGATCAGTTAGAGCAGGGTGGCCTCACCCAGGGCATCGCCGGCCTGCCGGGCAGCTTCGCGCCCGGCCGGTTCGCAGCTAACGAGGTTCCCCTGCCCAATGGCGCACGGTTTGAGACGGCGGCGTTCTCGGGTGATGTGGGGAACCTGAGCTACAAGCTCTACGTGCCCAGCGGCTACCGTGCCGGGCAGAGCGTACCCCTGGTAGTCATGCTGCATGGCTGCACCCAGTCGCCCGACGACTTCGCCGCTGGCACCCGCATGAATACCCTGGCCGAGGAGGGAACCTTCCTCGTCATGTACCCGGCGCAGACGGCCTCAGCCAACGCGCAGCGATGCTGGAACTGGTTCAGCCCGGGCGACCAGCTCCGCGGCAAGGGCGAGCCCGCACTGATCGCGGGCGCCACACGTCAGGTCATGCGCGATCATACTGTCGACCCGCGCCGTGTGTTCGTGGCCGGGCTGTCGGCCGGTGGCGCAGCGGCCGCAATCATGGGGGCGGCCTATCCTGACCTCTACGCCGCAGTCGGCGTCCATTCCGGTCTCGCCTGCGGCGCAGCGCGCGACATGCCTTCGGCCTTCGCCGCCATGCGCCAGGGCGCGGCCGGACGGACGCCGTCTGCACGGAGCGGCGAGGCTGCTGCCGGAGGAGCGGCCCGCGTGGTTCCGACCATCGTGTTCCACGCCGATAAGGATAACACAGTTCACCCGATCAACGGGGACCAGGTCATCGCGCAAGCGGGCGCAGCTGCAGGCGGCAAGCTGCCTGCGAGGGTCGAGCAGGGGCAGGTGGGTGGTGGGCGCTCTTATACCCGCAGCCTCTATACCACTGCTGATGACGCCGCGGTGCTCGAGCAATGGGTTGTGCACGGGGGCGGGCACGCTTGGTCGGGCGGCAGCGCCGCCGGAACCTACACCGATCCGCGCGGGCCGGACGCGTCGCGTGAGATGATGCGTTTCTTTCTCGAACATCCACACCCGGCACCTGCTCAGGGGTAAGCTGAGCTAAGGTCAGGACCGGCTAACCTTCGCCAACGCCTGACGTGATCAGCAGGGATCAGATCAAGGCAGGCGTGACGAATCAGTGCATGGCGACGGGCAGCTGCGGTGCCTGCCCACCATGGAGCTGCTCGAATGCGGACATGCGGCGTTGCAACATTGCACCAGCCGGCGCGTTCGAGGCGCAACAGACTGAGTAGCCGTTCCGGCAGCCGTAAAGTGCCGCGGCGCATAAAGGGTACAGATGAACCTCGCTAGAAGATCACGTGGCGCTCGCCGCCACGGACGGACCGTCGCTTGCGTCGTTGGTGCCCTTGGCGCGCTCGCCCTGGTCAATCACCTCGTCGCGCGAAAAGCCGAGCACCGGCATCCACCCGAGGGCTCTTTCGTCGAGGTGGATGGCGTTCGCCTGCACTACAGCGACCGCGGCACTGGAAGCCCCGTCGTCCTGATCCACGGTAACATGGTGACGGGCGACGACTACAACACCAGCGGCGTGGCCGAGCTTCTGCTCAAGACCCACCGGGTGATCATCTTCGACCGCCCGGGGTTCGGGTACAGCGATCGCCCACGTGGCCGCATGTGGACGGCGCGAGATCAGGCCGAGTTGCTCCATAAAGCCTTCCGAGCTCTGGGGATCGAGCGGCCGGCAGTGGTTGGCCATTCCTGGGGAGCCATCGTGGCTCTCGCCCTCGCCGAGCGGCACCCGGCTGATACGGCCGGCCTAGTGCTTCTGTCGGGCTACTACTTCTGGACGCTTCGGCCGGACGTGCTGCTGGTGGTACCCGGAGCGATCCCCATCGTGGGGGACATGCTGCGCTACACTGTGTCTCCGCTGTTCGGCTGGCTGATGATGCCGCTGCTCAAGCGGGTGCTGTTCTCACCCGCCCCGGTGCCAGCACGGTTCCAGGAGGAGTACTCGCCAGCGATGGCGCTCCGCCCGTCTCAGATCCGCGCGACGTCCATCGACGGCGCCCTCATGATCCCTGGCGCCCTGGGTCTGCGGGCCAGCTACGAAGCCCTTTCCATGCCGGTCGTCATCATCGCCGGGGAGGGGGACAAGGTGGTGTTCAAGCGCTCGGCTGCACGGCTCCATGCCGAAATCACGGGAAGTGACCTGCAGATCGTGCCCGGTGCCGGGCACATGGTCCATCACCTCGCAGCTCGGCAGGTGGCGGCTGCCGTGGAGGCGGTCACAGTCGCCTCTCTGAAAAGAGTCGCCGCGGATCGCCGCCCATCGGCCGAAGTATAGGCACGCTACCACGCCAAGCTTGAGGAGCCCGCCCTGACGGAGTAGCCCAAATCAATCAGCCTCCGACGAAGCCGGAGCGGTTCAGTGTCACGCTCGGGCTCTGGCTTGGAGTGGCTAAAGCTCATGTATCTCTCAAGCAACCACAGCCACGATCATGGCGGTCGATGACGACCTCTACCGCACGGAGCTCACATTTTGCCGGCGTCCTGTTGGGCCGACATCTCATCTTATGTGAATACCACAGCTTCGAAAAAATTCTTGCAAAATAAAAAATATCCGCTACACATATCCCGTCAGGTTCGTTGTTTCGGTGTGCTTCTCAGGCCCATTTATTTGGGCTCCTGGTTTGTTTCCGTTTCAAAGTGAAGATGATCCGGCGCGCAATGTTGCGTGCTGGTTTTCCGTTTTGATCGGAAGCAAATTATGTCTGTCGGCACCGTTAAGTGGTTCAACGCAACCAAGGGCTACGGCTTCATTCAGCCTGAGGACGGCTCCAAGGACGTCTTCCTGCACATCTCTGACGTTCAGCGCGCCGGCATGGACGTCCGCGAGGGCGATAAGCTCGAGTACGATGTGCAGAGCGGCCAGCAGGGCAAGTCTTCGGCCGGCAATCTGCGCCAAGCCTGAAGGTCAAGCGGCCGTATACGCCGCTCCCAGATTATCGTCGTAGCGCTTGTGCTGCGATGGGCTTTGAGCCCCGGCCGGGGAAATCTGGCCGGGGCTTCTGCGTTGCCCGACCGCCAAGGTGGTCAGATGTCGCGGAACCTCTGCCGCTCCACGGCCTGGGTAAGCATTGTTGCTAGCCCACGACGCTTATCCAGCTCTCTAAGGAACGGCCTTAGTGAGAGGCCGGACGGCATGATGTCACGAACTCAAGGAGGGCCACTTCGATGGTCAAGCGCCGCAAGCAGGAAGAAATAGCCGGGGTCCTCGAGTTCGAGGGGCACGCCCCAGACGACATGATGTTCAAGGAATGGATGGAGGAGCACAGGGGGAGGAACGGTGGGAAGGTACGGGTGAGCCAGGGTGCGACCGGGGTTCGCGTCATGTTCAGCAAGGAGGCTGACATGGCGTTCTGGAAGGCACGCCATGAGCAAACAGCACGAGGGGCGACCTCCGCTGATCGGTAGACATGGGTGCGAGCGAAACACAGCTTTCCGATAATCGCCCGTCCCCGAGCAGCACTGCGCAATGATCCAGGGCAAACCGAGCTGGGAAAGAGCCCGCCTGATCCGGCTGTCATGCTGCGGTTCGGGCCTGGCTTTGCTGCCTGTATCGGGTGGTGCCCTGTTTCCCCAGTTACAGCTAACACCCTAGTCCTGCTGGTCAGGCCGCCACATTGACAAGAGATCCAATGACTGACTTCGAAGATGACGTCCTGCGTAAGCTGGCCGAGGCTGAGGTCGCGCGGCAGGAGGAGATGATTCGTCTCGCTGACGAGATCGGGCCGGAGGACAGGAAGCTCGACGATCTCCGGACGGCGCACTTCAAGGATCGAGCAGGCGTGCAGAAAGCGCTGCGGCCCTTGGTAGAAATGGAGCGTCTTCGGGAAAGGGTCCGGCGGACGGTGGCGCTGCTTGAGGCTGGCCCGGCCCACTTCCACTACACGACAGCGATCCAGACTGCGCATGAGGACGCTGTTGAACTGCTGAACCCTTCAGACCCGCTCGAGGACGAGAACTCGGGGTATCATTGCCACGCACGGCTGCTGGTCGCCGGCTTATGGATCGAAGGGTTTGTGGAGGCGCACAACCCCCATTTCCTGTACCTCAAGCGGACCGGCGAGGACGCCGAAATCATGGTTCCTTGGGCACAGATCGCGGCCTTCGAAGCCCGGGCGTCCATCAACCATGAAGCGGTTCGGCGTTCCCTGCACGACGCGGGATTGGAAGACGGGAGCGAGGCCACGACGCCTTCGCACTGAGTATCATGGCCGAGCGCGATCTCTGGACGCGGTTGGTACACCTCCTGCGCGAGCGTGCCGGTGAGGCAAGTGGTGGGAATACACAGGGTGGCAGCGCCGCATGGCAGAGGGCCGCGGATTAGCCCTAAGCGGTAAGTTCGACAACCTCCACATACGGCTCTCCCCTGAAGCGGCTGGCTCCGGCGAGAAGCACGGCCGCAAGGTGGTCACGTAGTTGGAATTCTTGAAGGATCAGGCATGGCGACGGTGGAAATGGACGGCGAGATCGTGCTGGACGAGCGGGAGGAGGCTCTTCTCTGCTCACTACCCGAGGCCGAAGGGCAGGCGCTGCGGCGCCTGACCGAACTGGCGCGGAGCCGGGGCCACGTCACCCATGCCGAGGTTTCCGCTGCCCTTCCGTCCGACCAGCTCTCGTCCGATCGCATCGAGGACGCGCTCGGCGTGCTGTCAGCCATAGGCGTCGAGGTCGCCGAGGACGATGGCGCCGAAGCGGAGGAGGGCGAGGCTGCCGAGCGGCCGCCCGCCGTTGCGGAGGATGACGGGGAGGCCGCCGGCAACGTCAAGGACGACGTTGGACGCAGCGCCGACCCTGTCCGCATGTACCTGCGCGACATGGGCACGATGATGCTGCTCAGCCGCGAGGGCGAGGTCGCCATCGCCAAGCGCATCGAGGCCGGGCGCAACATGATGATCGAGGGGCTCTGCGAAGCCCCTCTGGTGCTGGATGCCATGCTGGGTTGGTACCGGGCGGTCCAGGACGGACGCATGCTGCTGAGGGATGTGCTCGACCTTGAGGCGACGGCGGGCGCCGGAGAGGGGCCTGCGGACGACACCTCCGAGCAGGAGGACGACGAAGCGGGCGAGGCAACCGAGGGAGGCGGGATGGTCTCGCCCTCGGTTCTCGAGCAGCAGCTCAAGCCCGAGGCCATGACGGCCTTTGAGGCGATTGAGGCGGCGTGGCAGGCCATGCAGGGGCTGCAGGCGCGCCGCATGGCAGCCTATGCGGACGGTGAAACCCTTAGAGCGGCGGACGAGGCGGAGTTCGGCCGGCTCCGTGGCGAGCTGGTGGCGTTGGTCGGCAGGGTCCATCTCCATGCAAACCGCATCACCGAACTCGTGGAGCGCCTCCGCGAGGTGAACAAGCGCCTGATGGGCGCCGAGGGGCGGCTGCTCCGTATAGCTGAGACGGCTGGCGTAAAGCGCGACGACTTCCTTGCCGTCTATCGCGCCTCCGCCACCTCGCCAGAATGGGTGGCGAGCCTCGCCGCGCGCAAGGGCAAGGGCTGGATGGCGCTGGCGACGCGCTATGCCTCGGAGGCGGAGGAGGCGCGTGCGGCCATCTGCGCCATTGCGGAGGAGGCAGGACTGCCGACCCCGGAGTTCCGTCGCGTGCAGGCCGTGGTGGCCAAGGGCGAGCGCGACATGAACCGCGCCAAGAAGGAGATGATCGAGGCCAACCTCCGCCTCGTGATCTCCATCGCCAAGAAGTACACGAATCGCGGCCTGCAGTTCCTGGACCTCATCCAGGAGGGCAATATCGGCCTCATGAAGGCGGTCGATAAGTTTGAGTACCGTCGCGGCTTCAAGTTCAGCACCTACGCCACCTGGTGGATCCGCCAGTCCGTCACGCGCGCCATTGCCGACCAGGCGCGGACGATCCGCGTCCCGGTGCACATGACGGAGACGGTGAACAAGCTGAACCGCACGTCACGGCAGATGATGCACGAGCTCGGTCGGGAGCCGACGCCGCTCGAGCTTGCAGAGAAGATGGGAATGCCTGCCGACAAGGTGGTCAAGGCGCAGAAGATCGCGCGTGAGCCGATCAGTCTTGAAACCCCGATCGGTGATGAGGAGGACAGCCATCTAGGCGACTTCATCCGCGACGAGAACGCGGTCATGCCGCTGGACGTGGCGGTGCATGCAGGACTGCGAGATGCGGCGAGCAAGGCACTCTCTGGCCTGACGCCGCGTGAAGAACGGGTGCTGCGGATGCGCTTTGGCATCGGCATGAACTCGGATCACACGCTGGAGGAGGTTGGGCAGCAGTTCAACGTGACCCGCGAACGCATCCGCCAGATCGAGGCAAAGGCGCTGAAGAAGATGAAGCACCCGACGCGTGCCAAGCAGCTGCGCAGCTTTCTGGACGAAGCTTAGACAAGCTCGTCATAGGCCCGCACGGTCGGACGGCACGCGGACAGAAGCGACCAACACGCCTTTGAAAAGCATCGTCAACTTGCCGGCCTCAAGTCAACAAGGCCGGCTGATCGGCAGCAGGACCAAAGGTGATCAGGCCCGCGCGGCGACCCCGCTGGTGTCGGACCACACCTCGAACGCCCGCACCCTTGCGGTGCGTTACTCGCTCCATCCGAGGCACTGTCGGTGACGTCCGGTCCCTTCCGGCGGAAGGCGAGCCAAGCCTCGAGGGCGGCCAGCGGGCAGAAGCCCGGCTCCTTCGGGTTGGCCCAGACGGCGACCTCCTGGCCGGCGCCGCGCTGGTCGGTCTCGGAGCGGCGCACGAGCACGCGGAGCCCCCGTCCGGGAACGGGCGTGACGTCGCCGAAGCGGAGCCCGGCGGACTCGCTGCGGCGGAGGGCGGCACCAAAGCCGACCAACAACAGCGCCCGGTCGCGGGCGCCGAGCGGGGTGGCGGGGAGGGGCGGGTGGCCAGCGTCAGCCGGAGCACGTCCGGTCCGGCGGCGGCGGCCTTCTGCCGGGGGCGGGTTCCCTTGTCGCGGGCGATGCCCTCGAGGACCATGACGAGACGCGGGTGGCGGAGGTCGAGGGCGACGCCCGCGAGGCGATGGGCGGCCTGGATGGTGGCAAGGTGGACGCGCAGCGGACGGCGTACATGGCGAGCGTCTCGGGTCGCCGGCCAGCGGCTCGCGCCCGAGGGAGGCGCACCAGGCCTCGTAGGTGCTCCAGGCCGAGCGGTAGGCGCGGCGGGTGCCCTCGCCGCGGGCGCGAGTGGCGTAGACCGCGGCGCGCGCCGAGAGCGCCTGCAGCTTGGCGGCCTGCTCCGGGTTGCCCGGCACCCGGAGGTCGCGGAGCAGGCGCGTGTGCAGCACCAGGGTTTCGGGCTCAGCGGGCGCAGGGGCCGGTGGGGAGGGCGGCCGGGGCGGGGGAGGGGGCGCGTGGTCGTCCATGCGCCACTCTGGCCCGCCCCATTCCGTCCGGAAGGAGATCGGAACCGTACTCTTCCAGCGCCACAGGCACGATAATCCCCCCTTCTTATCGTGCGTTGGTGACTGCTGAAGGCCTGCTGGAGAAGCGGGTTTGGCCGGGGTTTGCTGGGTTTTGTAAGCGACAAAGACCAAACTGGGCCAACGCGCTTTGTCAGCTTCGGCGTCCGAACGAGAACATACAAAGCAGGCCGTGAAGAAGTTATCCACATTTGTTGGGGACAGTTCGGTGGGTATCGAGGCGGTCTATCGGCACTCTGCCCCGGCCCGGTTCTCAAGATCTTCGCGAGTCAGGCGGCGGTGCCATCGCTCCGCAATCGCCATGTCACACACCTACTCCCGCTCCGCCGCCGCGAGCCGCTCCACGTCGCGGACGTAGCCGTCCGCATCGAACTTCTTCAGGCTCGCCTCGCTCATGGAGCGCACGTTGCCGAATACCGGCTGGGGGCCCCAGGGCCGGTCGTGCAGTCCAAAGAGCCAAGCCACGTTGGTGAAGGAGTTCGCATCGCGGCCATCAATGAAGTAGCGGTTGTTCAGCCGTAGCGCGGTCTCCCAAGCCTCCTCCGGCGAGGCCGACCACTGGACGATCTTCTTTCCCCAGTACATCCGCATATGGTTGTGCATGTAGCCGGTCTCGCGCATCTCCATCATCGCCGCGTTCCAGTAGCGGTCGTGGGTCAGGCCCAGCTCGAACTGCTCGGGCGTGTACAGATGCGGTCGCGGGTCGCCTCGGTGCGCGTCAAGCGTTTTGCGTGCCCAGCTGGGCACGCAGGCGTAGTCGTCGTACCGCGGTTCATAGTGGATGTGGTTGATGGCGAGCTCGCGCCGGATCACGACCTCCTCGATATAGGCGGCCTTGTCCTCGGCGTCGCCGGTGTTCGCCGCCCGCACAGCTAGCGCGATCGCCACGGGCGAGATCTGACCGAAGTGCAGGTAGGGGCTCATGTGCGAGGCGGCGCCGGCCTCGGGCCTACCCCGCACCGTCGCGTACCGGCCGAAAGGGGCGCCAAGGTAGTGCCGCAGCCTGGCCTCCGCCACGGACGTGCCACCCTTGAAGCGCCGCACCGGCCGGACGCTTTGGTCCGCCTTCAGGTTGGCAACCAGCCGTGGCACATCCTCCAGGCCAAGTGTGCTCTCGAAACGCAGGTCCAAGGCTGGACGCAGAACCCGCCGCTCCTCGAGGGGCATCAGGTAGTCCGGTAGCAAGCGGTTGAGCTTGGGCCGAAGCGTCCGTGCGGCAATCTCGTGCTTGGGCGAGACCGTCTCGACCGGAACCACCACGTCGCCCTCGACCTGCACCACCTGACAGGGCGCGCGCGCCGCAAATTCCGCGTAGAACCCGACGGCCGGCTTTAGGTAGGTCCGGTCGCAGACGACAAGGGCGGCGTCGGCCGCGTAGAGCAGCGCCGTTTCCACGGGTGGGTTCCGGCACGCGACGAAGGCGATGCCGCGCTTTTCTAGCGCCGGTCCCACCTCGGCCATGCCCTCCAGCAGGAAGCTCCAGTGGCGGGCATTCACCTCCGGGAAGCCCTCGGCGATGCCGTAGCAGACCAGGACGGGCAGCTTGCGCGCGTTGGCCTCGTCAACGGCGTGCTCAAGGGCTGGGTTGAAGGTAGCACGCTGGGACAGCCCCATCCAGTACAGGACGTAGGACGCCGTGCGGCTCTCCGGCGCCTCGTTGAGGGGACGAATACGGGTCGGCTGAATCATGCGGTCACATGTGGTGCGTGAGCCAGAAGCAGCTAGTTGATGTGGCCCGAAACGCCCCTGCCCGGCCGTTAGGAACGCTGCTGGGGCATTGTCGTGCCTTGGCTGGGGTGCTGCTGCTGGTGGCCCTTCCGCGCGGCCAAGCATACTTCGCGTCTTAAGAGGCTGTTTCCACTACTACCTTGAGTTGAGGAACCCCGTTCCGGCGGTCTGCTGACCATCACCCTACCTCTGCAGCTTTGGCGTGGAGGGAGAGGTGGACAGAAGGATCCTCGGGCTGATCGCGACAGCAATGGAGTGCTGCGAGGGAGGCCGCTCCCGCGGACGCGGCCACCCGCCTGCATCCTTGGTTCGTGTGCTCGCCACCCTCCGGCAGTTCGTGCGCGAGGGCACGCCTTGGCGGAGCCTGCGAGCGACAGCGGAGAAGGCCAGCGGCTCGACCCTGCGCCGCTGTTTGGCAGCGTGGTCACGCACGGGCCTGCTGGCGCGGGTGCATGCTCTGCTCGTCCGCATGCTT
>NZ_JONP01000074.1 GCF_000711725.1 Roseomonas aerilata DSM 19363
CGATCGCTGACCAGGATGGCGCCAGCGTTCTCCGCACTCATCGTTAGGGGTCTGACGAATGGTCAAGCGTCGCAAGCAGGAAGAGATCGCCGGAGTGCTGGAGTTCGCGGGGACCTCCGCTGAGGACCCGACGTTCAAGCGCTGGGTTGCCGAGCACCGCGCCCAGAACGGCGGTAACCTCCGGATGAGCAAGGGCGCCACCGGCGTTCGGGTCATGTTCAGCAAGGAGGCCGACATGACCTTCTGGAAGGAGCGCTCGGAGGCAGAGGCGAAGGACCGCAAGCCTCACGCCGCCTGATACTGGGGCGGCTGCTTGTGCGGTGGTAGCAATACGCAATGTGGTTTGAGTTCGGTTATCCAGCGCAGCTGAGGGCAGGAGCAACGATCAAGACCTTCTGTCCGAACGCTGGATTCGCGCTGCCGCAAGAGCCAAGAGCAGCATGCCTTTGACCACGTGATCAGACTAGCGCCAGATTCGCGATGTATGGGGTAGAGCGCGTAGAAGATCGCTGCTCACTGGCGCAGGCCGCGGGACGGCAAGGTCAAAGCTTTCTATAAAGAGTGCCACTCTCGGCGTGCCCGCCATCTACCCCGGAGGCGAACTTGGTAATTCGTCTGTGGCCCCAGTCGGTCAAAATAAGCCTGGCTGTCCCCGCGCGTTGAGGCCGTGCGCGGCACTGCGATCAAGAGAGGGGCGGTAAAGGGTTTTCAGTGCGCGTGGCGATGCGCCCCGGTCCTCAGATCGTCCTCGCCAATCATGCTCACCCGTACTGATGTTCTGATTCGCTGTGCCTCTGCGCCCACATCACCGCCCCTGGCTGCTCTCTCGGCTTCGCTCCAGATAGCCGCAGGGAGCGCCGCCTCGTTCCGATGTAGCATTGCCACCAGATCCCGCTGCGCGAAGTACTGCTGAGCATCAGCGTTCTTGCAAACCGAAACAAACAAGGTGATTTGCCCAAAGCCTTAGATGGCGAGCGTATATCCAATCCGGCTCGCGGCATTCCTGATATGCACTGTCATCGCGTCCTTCGCCGCCTCCGCTGAGCCGGATGAGATGGCTTTGTGGATCACAGCATGCTCGGCGAGCGTCACCTCGATGATCCGACCCACGAAGCTGCCCGGGCGTGCCCGCGTTGCCAGGATAGTTTCCCGGATCTGGTCCGACAGGAAGCTCACAACCGCGGCGATCTGGGCGTTGCCGGTCGACCGCGCGACCGCACGATGGAAGTCGAGGTCGGCGTCGACGCCGCCCGCTGCGCCCTCCGACTCCCGCACCATGCGCTCATAAGCATGGGCAATGGCCGCAAGGTCGGCATCGCTCCGCCGTTCCGCCGCCAACCCCGCAGTCTGGATTTCGAGAATGGCCCGCAGCTCAAAAACATTGCCGAAGGTGGCGCGGTCGCTCAGCAGTTCTGCGTCGAAGCGGAGCACGCCGGTTCCCTGTGCCCGCGCCACGAAGGCACCGACGCCCTGGCGCGATTGCACCAGCCCGTCCGCCCGCAGGCGCGAGATGGCCTCCCGCACCACGTTGCGGCTGACGCCGTAGGAATCCGCCAGCGCCTGTTCTGCGGGAAGGCGCTCGCCCAGCTTCCATCGCCCCTCCGCGATGGCCTCGGCCACCAAAGAGGCGATGCGAGAGGGGAGCTGCGGCGCTCGGCTGATGCGGTCGTTCATAGCTTGCTTCGGCATATCGGCCGCGCGGCACGAACAGGCGCCCCGGGCTTACGCAGTTCCGCCAATTGCTGCCGGAACTGGGCGTATGCAGCAGCAAGCGGCCGGCCGCGCGCAGGCGATGTTGGAAGAGTTCCTACTCCACCCGTCCAACGCGGCGCTCCCGACTGGGTGAGCCGCCGGGGGGGGGCACGGACGCTGAGGGCAGGGCTTCTCGCTTGTCCAGAACCGCATGTACCTCCGCCCACAGCAGTCCTTTCGAGAGCAAAAAATTGTCGTAACGCCGGCGGGTAGAAGATAGGCGCGGCCGCATCGGCGCGCATGTTTCGTACATGCCGGTGCTCCGACTTCACCGAGCCTCTGCCGATGCGCCGCAAATCCGCCGCCTGCGCCCATCTCATGGCAAGCACGCCATCCATTGTTCCGCTCTGTTCGATGCGCGTTGCAAGGACGCCATCCAGCGGACCCGCAAGGTAGGCGAGTCCGCTTACAGCCGGTTCACTGAAGAGGGACGCCCAAGTTAACACGCAGAGCGAACAGCGAAGGCCAGGATGGCACGGAGGAGGTCGATACAACCCCACTGCGTCAGCCCCAAGACCGGAAGCAGATTGGATCCAACGCGCAGCACGTTCATCTCGCCCGCGTTGGTGGTGACGTTGCCGCTTGTCTGGCAGACTCCCTGCGCCCTCAGTGACAGCCGCAGATCGTTCTCTCGCGCGTTGCCATGCAGAATTTCTAGCACGCAGCCAGCTTCCACGACCATGCTGCAGCTGCAGCGGACCACCGATCGGACGCGGCCAAAACGCACCATTGCAAGCGGAACTCCGGCAAAGCTGCCGGGTCACGCAGCACAAAACCTGACAGCGGGTGGGGCTGGGCGGCGAACCCTTCGCTGCCGGGGAGCTCTTGCAGCTGGCACCGTGTCGTCAACTGGCAGTTTCCGTTCGGCTTGATGCAGTCATTGGCTGCATGCGGGAAGGCTCGTGCGGAACCTCCGCTCCAAAGTCACTTGTTCTACAATAGGACGACGTGCCAGACTTGGGCAACAGAGAAGCATCGGGTGTAACAACGCCGCCAGGCTTCCATTTTCTGAGGAAACGGCAATGGAGCCGAGTACGGGCGGCACGCACGCCTCATCTGTCGCGCCGTCCAGCGTCATCGCTGGCACCTGCTGGCCGAGGGGCGGGTGCTTGCCTGCATGCCTCGCCGTGAGTCCGAGACCCAGGACGCGAGCGATGGTACCCGGCCGGTGACAAGCCCATCTGGGAGACAAGCCGGCGCCGTGCATGGCCGCCCCGCGGGCGCGGACGCAATTCCCGGCGGAAATGCCGTGCTGCCGATCATCGATGCCCACCAACATTTCTGGGATCTGGACACCAACTACCATCCTTGGCTTTGCGACCCTGAGTCGATCCCGTTCCGCTACGGCGACTACAGCGCGTTGCGCCGCAACTATCTTCCCGCTGATTACCGGGCCGACGTAGGCAGGTATCCGGTTGTAGGCACTGTCCACATGGAGGCCGAGTTCGACCCATCCCACCCGGTCGCGGAGACCGAATGGCTAAAGCGTCTGGCGGAGCAGGAAGGGCTGCCCAACGCCTGCGTAGCCCAGGCCCGGCTCGACGATCCGGAGGTAGGGGCGGTGCTGACGGCGCAGGCCGCCCGGTCGCTAGTGCGTGGCATCCGCCACAAGCCGCACGCCACCTCACGGCCTGAGGATGCGCGAAGGGGCGCGCAGGGCTCGATGGACGACCCTGCCTGGCGGCGCGGATACGCGATGCTGCAACAGTACGGGCTGAGCTTCGACCTGCAGACGCCCTGGTGGCACCTTGATGCCGCCTTCGATCTAGCACGCGACTTCCCGGGCACGCAGGTCATCGTGAACCATACTGGTCTGCCGGCTGACCGGAGCCCGGAGGCCCTGCGCGCCTGGCGCAGCGCGCTCGAAGCCCTGGCGCGTGCACCCAATGTGGCTCTCAAGATTTCCGGCCTTGGCTTGCCGGGCGAGCCCTGGCGCGCGGCGGCCAATCTGCCCGTGATCCACGACGCCATCGCGGTGTTCGGGCCCGATCGCTGCATGTTCGCCAGCAACTTTCCGGTGGATAGCCTGGCCGGCAGTTTTGAAGCCATCGTAGACGGCTTTCTGCAGGCCATCGCCGGCCGCCCCGAGGCCCAGCGCCGTGCATTGCTGCGCGACAACGCCGTGAGGATTTACCGCCTTTAGAAGTTCTCCGGGGAAGCGGGAACGATGCACGGCGCTTCCGCCCCTAGGCCGCAACGAAGAACATCAACCGGGAGGAAGACCGCATCATGCTTGGACGACGCAGCATCCTCGGCAAGGCCGCCACCCTGGCCGGCACCGCCTCGCTCGGCCTCACCGGCGAGGCGCTGTTCCGATGGTCGCGCGCCTGGGCGCAGGAACAGCCCTTCAAGCCGGAGCCGGGGGCGCAGCTCCGCTTCCTCCGCTGGAGCCGCTTCCTGGACGCCGAGGACAAGGCCACCACGGAGAACATCCGCGCCTTCACCGACGCGACCGGCGTGTCCGTGCGCGTCGACAGCGTGTGGCAGGACGATGTACAGCCGCAGCTGAGCGTCGCCGCCAATGTCGGCAGCGGGCCCGACCTGGCCTGGACGCTGCACACCACGCCACACCTCTTCGCCGACAAGCTGCTCGACCTTTCTGACGTCGCCGACTACATCGGGGGCAAGTACGGCGGCTGGTATCCGCTGATCGAACAGTACGGGAAGCGCGACGGGCGCTGGATCGGCATCTCCAACGTCGTGATCGGCGTGCTGCCGGTGTACCGCGTATCCGCCATGAAGGAGGCGGGGTTCCAGAGCTTCCCCACCGACACCGACGGGTTCCTGAAGCTGTGCACGGAGATGAAGCGGATCGGCAAGCCCGCGGGCTTCGCCTTCGGCCGCGCGCCGAGCGACGGCAATTCCTTCTGCCACTGGCTGCTCTGGTCGCATGGTGGCAAGCTGGTGGACGAGAACAACCGGGTTGCGCTCAACAGCCCGGAAACCCTGCGCGCCCTTGACTATGCGCGTGCCCTCGCCCCCAGCTTCGTCCCGGGCACGGTGTCCTGGACCGACTCCTCGAACAACACCGCCTTTCTGGGCGAGCAGGTCTGGCTGACCAACAACTCCGTGTCCGTCTACGCCAAGGCGCGGGCGGACAAGATGGCCTTCGCCGATGACATCGACCACGCGAACTGGCCCATCGGCCCGGCCGCGCAGCCGACCGAGATGCACTTGGTCTATCCCTTCATCGCCTTCCGCTACACGCGCTACCCGAACGCGGCGAAGGCGTTCCTCAGCTTCCTGCTGGAGAAGCCGCAATACGAGAAGGTGCTGGACAGTTCCGTAGGCTACGTCAGCCACGCCCTGCGGGCCTATGAATCCAGCCCGCTTTGGGACCGCGATCCGAAGATCCGGGTGTTCCGCGACGTGGCGGCGCGGGGACGCTCCGTGGGCTATGCCGGCACGCTCGGCACGGCCTCCGCGGCGGCCCTGGCGGAGAACATCGTGTCCGACATGTTCGGCGAGGTCGCGATGGGGCAGTCCTCGCCGCAGGACGCCGTGCGCAGCGCCGAGCGGCGCGCCCAGCGCATCTACCGGAGTTAAGCGGCATGGCCAGGATCGGCTTCATCGGGCTGGGCACCATGGGGCGGGGCATGGCGGCAAACCTCCTCGCCGGCGGCCACGCGCTGCATGTCTACGACGTCCGACACGAAGCAGTGGAGGAGTTTTCCGCCCGCGGCGCCGCGGCCGCCGCCTCAGTGGCGGAGGCAGCGCGCAACGCCGACGCCGTGGTGCTCATGCTGCCGGACACGCCGCAGGTGGAGGAGGTCGTGCTCGGCCCAGGGGGGCTCGTGGAGAACCCGCCGGCGGGACGGCTGGTGATCGACATGAGCACCATCTCCGCGGCCGCGAGCCGCAGCATGGCGGCGCGGCTGGAAGCCGTGGGCACGGCGATGCTGGACGCGCCCGTATCGGGCGGCCCGCAGGGGGCGGAAAGCGGCAGCCTTTCCATCATGGCCGGCGGGACGGAAGCGGGCTTCGCGGCCGCGCAGCCCATCCTGGCCGCGCTGGGCACCACGGTGCGCCATGTCGGCCCGCCCGGCGCCGGGCAGACGGTGAAAGCGTGCAACCAGCTCATCTGCGCCCTGAACCTGCAGGCGATCTGCGAGGCTCTGGCGCTGGGTCGCGCCGCCGGGCTGGATCTGGAGTTGCTGCGGGAGGTGTTGCTGGGCGGCGCCGCGTCCTCGTGGATGCTGCAGAACCTCGGCCCGAAGATGGTTGCCAAGGACGCGAGCGCGGGTTTCCGCATCGGCCTGAAGCTGAAGGACCTGCGCCTCGCCGGCGAGTTGGGCTTCCAGTACGGGCTGCCGCTGCCCGGCCTCGCGCTGGCGACCAGCCTCTATTTGGAGGCGCGGGCCCATGGCGAGGACGCCAACGGCAATCAGGCCCTGTTCCGCGTGTATGACCGCCTGACCAACCAGGCCGGGGAGGCCCCCTGATGCCCCAGCCCCGCATCGGCTTCCTCGGCATCGGCATCATGGGCGAGGCCATGGTGCTGCGCCTGCTCGAGCGCGGCCGCCCCGTCACCGTGTGGAACCTGGAGCCGGAGCGCCTGGACCGTGTGGTGCCGCACGGCGCGGTGGCCGCCCCCACACCCGCCGCCGTGGCCGCGGCGAGCGACGTGGTGATCCTCTGCGTGCTGCACACGGAAGCCGTGGCGCGCTGCGTCTTCGGGCCGGACGGCATCGCCTCGGCCGGCCCCGCCGCCGGCAAGGTCCTGCTCGACCATTCCACCGCCGACCCCGCGGCCACGCGCGAGATGGCGACGCTGCTGCGCGCGGAGACCGGGATGGGCTGGGTGGATGCACCCGTTTCCGGCGGCCCCCAGGCCGCCCGCGCCGGCACGCTCACGATCATGATAGGCGGCGAACCCGGCGAGATCGCGACCCTCGATCCGGTGCTGCGCGACCTCGGCACCAACGTCACGCGCATGGGGCCGGTCGGGGCCGGGCAGACCACCAAGGTGCTGAATCAGGCGATCGTGGGCACCGGATTCGTGCTGATGGCCGAGGCGCTAGCGATGGCCGAGGCGGCGGGGCTCGACGCCGCCGCCCTGCCGGCCGGGCTGGCCGGCGGTCACGCGGACGGCTCGCTGCTGCAGAAGATCTACGCCCAGATGCAGCGCCGCGACTTCGAGCCGCCCACCAGCTACGCGCGCCAGCTTCTGAAGGATCTCAAGGCCGTGAAGGCATTCGCCCACGACCTGGATCTGGAGCTGCCGCTGGTGGAGACCGCGGTGGCGCGCTTCGCCGACTACGTGGCCCGAGGGAATGAGATGGTGGACAGCGCTTCCGTCATCCGCCTCTACCGGCCGGACCCCTGATGGCGGTGCGCGGCGGCACCGGAACGGAACCATCGTCGCAATCGGAGGAAACAGGAACGCCATGACTCGCATGACCCGCCGCGCCGCGCTGGCCACCGGCACCGTTGCCGCCGCGCTGGCCTTTCCCCGCCCGTCCTGGGCCGCCACGCTGCGCTACGCGCATGTCGGCTCCGAGGGCGACGTGCAGACGCGCTTCGCCACCGAGTTCGCCGCGCTGGTGCGGCAGAAGAGCGGCAACAAGACCGAGATCCGCGTCTTCCCCAATAGCCAGCTCGGCGGCGTGTCGGAAATGGTGGACGGCATCCAAGCCGGCTCCATTGCCGCCGGCCACCATGAATTTGCCTCGCTGGCCAAGTTCGTGCCGGAGCTGGGCGTTTTCAACGCGCCCTATGTCTACCGCGACGGCGCCCATGCCCTGCGCGCCACCGACCCCGCCTCGCCCGTGCTGGCGGAGTTGAACGAGAAGCTGGTGCGTAGCGGCGGGCTGCGCATCATCGGCCGCCTCTACCGCGGGCCCCGGCACATCACCGCCAAGTTCCCCGTGCGCCGGCCCGAGGACCTCCGCAATCGCGCCTTCCGCGCCGTGCCCATCGACCTCTGGGTGTCCATGGTGAAGGGCTTCGGCGCCGTGCCGACCCCCGTGGAGGTGGCGGAGCTGCCCACCGCGCTGATGACCGGCACAGTGGTCGGGCAGGAGAACCCGCTGACCATGATCAGCGCGAACCGGCTCTACGAGGTGCAGTCGCACGTATCGCTGACCGGGCACATGCTGTCCCTCCTCGCGGTGTTCGCCAACGAGCGCACCTGGCAGCGCCTGCCGGCCGAGGAGCGCGAGGCCATCTCCGCCGCCCTAGCGGAAAAAGCGCAGGAATCCCTAGGTTGGGCGGAAGCGGCGGACCAAGCTCTGGTGGCCGAGCTGCGCGGGCGCGGCATGACCGTGATTACGGAGGCGGAGGGGCTGGACAACGCCGCCTTCCGCACCGCCGTGCAGGCCCAGGTGAAGCGGGACTTCCCGGCCTGGTCGCCCCTGATCGACCGGATCGGCGCCATAGCCTGACCTGCCGGCGAAGGCCGGGCGGCACCGCTGCGCCGCCCGACCCTTTCTTTCCCGTCCAGCCCGGAGCCACCCACGCCCATGCGTATCCCCAAGGCCGTGCTCGGCGCGCTTTCGATCGCGCTGATGCTGGGGCTGGTCGCCCTGCCGACCGTTCAGATCCTGGTGCGCGAGGTATTCCACCTGCCGATCTTTGGCCTCGACGAGGTGGCGCGCCTGTTTATGATCCTGGGCGTCTTCGTGGCCTACCCGCTGGTGATCGACGCTGGCGAGAATTTGGTAATGGGCGAGTTCAAGGCGGCGCTGCCGGCCGGGGCCGTGCGCGCGGCCGACCTGGTGATCGGCCTGTGTTGCGCGGCGGCCTGCCTGGGCATGGTCTGGGCGCTGTGGGAAACGCTGGCGGCCAACCCGCGCAACCGCACGCCGACTCTGGGCATCCCGTTCTGGATCTATCTGGGCGGTGCGGCGGTGGGCTTCGGCGGCGGCGCGGTGCTGCACCTGGCGCGGCTGGGGCGACCCCAGTCGGAGGCCAAGATCGTGACCGCGAGCTGACGCGCCGCGATGCTCGGGTACCTCGTTCTCGCCGGTTTCATGGTCCTGTTCATGGCCGGCTTCCCCATCGTCTATTCCATTCTGATCCCGTGCATCGGCTACGTGCTGATCGAGGACCTGCCGCTGACGCTGCTGGCGCAGCGCGTGACCTATGCCCTGGACAGCTTTCCCCTGGTGGCCGTGCCCCTGTTCATCTTCGTCGGCAACCTGATGAACCTGTCGGGGATTACCAACCGGATCTTCAACTTCGCAGACACGCTGTTCAGCCGCATCCATGGCGGGCTGGCTCAGGTGAACATCTTGGGCAGCCTGATCTTCTCCGGCATTTCCGGCGCCGCGCTGGCGGATATCGCGGGGTTAGGACGGGTGGAGATCAAGGCCATGCGCGAGCGCGGCTTCGACGCGCCCTTCGCAGCGGCGGTCACCGCCTCATCCTCGCTACTCGGGCCGATCTTCCCGCCCTCCATTCCACTAATCGTGTACGGCTCCGCCACCTCGGTCTCGGTGGTGCAGCTTCTGCTGGGCGGCATCCTGCCGGCGGTGGTGTGCACGATCTTCCTGATGATCGCGGCAGGACTCGTGTCGGTGCGGGCGGGCTATCCCCGCGCGCCGCGGTGGCCGACCGCGCGGGAAGCTTGGAACGCCACTTGGCCTGCCATCCCGGCCCTGATGGCGCCGGTGCTGATCATCCTGGGCATGTTGCTGGGCGTCTTCACCCCTACCGAGGCCGCTGCGGTGGCGGTGCTCTACGTGCTGTTCGTAGGCTTCGTAGTGCATCGCGAGATGACGGTGCAGCATGTGCTGGAATCGGCCCTGCTCACGGCCCGCAACACCGCCGCCATCCTGGTGATCGTGGCGGCGGCGGCAATGCTGGGCTGGATCCTATCGGTGGAGCAGATCCCGCAGGAGTTCTCGACCTTCGTCACCGGCTTGTCGAATGACCCGCTGACCCTGCTGGTGCTGGCCAATGTCATCTTCTTCCTGGCCGGCATGTTCTTGGACAGCACAACGGCGACGCTGCTGATCGTACCGATCGTCGCCCCGCCCCTGGTCGCGGCCGGGGTGGACCCAGTGCAACTGGGGCTAGTCGTGGTGTTCAACCTAATGATCGGCCTGCTGACGCCGCCCATGGGGCTGGCGCTGTTTCTGATGACCGACATTGCCGAGATCAGCATGCGCCAGCTACTGCGGGCGCTGGTGCCCTTCTACATCCCTCTGATCGTGACGCAGGTGGTCATCACGGTGTGGCCGGATGTGGTGCTGGTGATCCCACGGATGATTCGCTGAAGACGGCTAAGCTGGGCGGGCACACAGGATCGATAATTCCTGCATGCAGTTCCGCCATAGCCCCCTCGGAGTGACCACCGCAATCCGCCCCCGGGCGGCGTCGGATGCGGAGCGGCGCGTCACGTGTTGAGCAGGACCGCAAGCCCTGCATGCCCTCTCAACCTTAGGTACGTCGATGGCCTTGTGGGCGGTCGCCCAGGCATCAACACCCTTGCTCTGCTGGTGAGGCTGTGGCTCGCTCGGCGAGCGTCGCAAAGATGGCGCAGAGAGGAGCGCCCCCATGATAACCCGACGCCATGCCCTGTCCGCAACAACGGGGGCAACCCTGCTCGGCGTCCTTCCACCCTCGGCGTCGGCTCAGTCGTGGCCGACACGTCCGATACGCATGATCGTGGCATTTGCCCCCGGTGGGTTCACCGACATTGCCGCCCGGCTTCTGGCAGAGCGCCTTTCCGTCAGTCTCGGCCAGCCGGTAACGGTCGATAACCGGGCCGGCGCCGCCGGGATCATCGGGACGGAAGCCGCGGCCCGCAGCGCGCCGGACGGCTACACGATCCTGATGGGGACGATCAGCACCCACGCGATGAATGTCGGCCTCTACAGGAGCCTGACCTACGATCCAGTGGCCGACTTCGCGCCCGTCTCCGGTGTCGCGACCAGCCCCAACCTCCTCGTGGCCCATCCGTCCAAGGGCATCCCGGATGTGGCCAACTTGATCACGCGGGCGAAGGCGCAGCCGGGCGTGCTGACCTATGGCTCTGGCGGCAATGGCACGTCTAGTCACCTTGCCGGGGAGCTGTTCAAGTCGCTCGCCGGTGTGGACCTTCTGCACGTGCCCTTCCGGAGCACCGCGCCCGCGGCTACGGCTGTTCTGGCGGGACAGGTGGACCTCATGTTCGACACCCTTCCCTCCTCCCTTCCGCACGCGCGGGAGGGGCGCCTAGTGCCACTAGGCATTACCTCGCCAAAGCGCTTGGCGGACCTGTCGGCGATCCCAGCGGTGGCTGAGACGGTGCCTGGCTTTGAGATGGGGGTCTGGACGGCCCTGTTCGTCCCGTCCGCGACGCCTCGTCCGATCGTCGAGCGGTTGGACGCCGCCACGCGGGAGGCGCTGCCCCAGATCAGCGCCCGTTTCACCGAACTGGGCCTGGAACCCCTCTCCTCGGGACCACAGGAGATGTCGGTCTACCTACGGGCTGAGATCACAAAGTGGACGCAGGTCATCCGGAACGCCGGCATTACCGCCGACTGAACGGGCCAAGAGATTCGAGCCTGATCAGCCCAGGCCGCTCCCGGCCTTTCATCTCCAGCAATGCAGCCCAATCAGAGAAGGATGAAGGCATGAAGAAGACGCAGCACACCAGGGGGCAAGGCGGAATATCTGAGAGCACGCTCCCACGCCGCGGGCTTCTTGGCCTCGCTGCCGGCGCGCCGCTGCTGGTCGCAGCGCGAGAGGGCCAGGCTGCCATGCCAGGACGTATCGAGGAGCAGCGGTTCGCTCGGAGCGATGTCCTCGGTAAGGAGGTACGCTACAGCGTCTATCTTCCGTCGGACTACGACAGTTCGAAACGCGCCTATCCGATCATCTACATGCTGCACGGCGGCGAGGCCGGAACCGACTCGGACTGGTTCCGCTTCGGGCGGCTCAACATCCTGCTGGATCGCCTGATCGGCGAGGGCCGGATCCCCGCCGCGATCGTCGTGAGCCCGAACGGGCAACGTGACGAGGCAAATCGGAACAACACCTACTACATGAACGACGCGGACGGCGCCTTCCGCTGGGAGGACATGTTCTTTAACGACTTCATGCCCTTCGTCGAGCGGACCTACCGGGTGATCGGCGGGCGAGGGGGGCGTGGGATCGGCGGCTTATCCATGGGGGGTTACGGGGCCTTGGCCTATTCCATGCGACATCCCGGCGCCTTCGTCGGCGCGGCCGCGCTGAGCGCTGCATTCCGGACCGATGCGCAGATCGTCACCATGGACCAGCCTGGTTATGACCGCCGCTACGGCAAGGCATGGGGGCTGGGCTTGCAGGGCGAGGCGCGGCTCAACGACCGCTATCGCGACTACAGCGTGCTCGACATGGTGGATCGGCTTCCCCTGGCGAACATCCGGTCGACGCCGTTTTACCTCGATTGTGGGGCGGAGGACCGGTTCTTCGACGGCAACGCCATTCTGCATCAGAAGCTCCGCGACAAGAACGTGCCGCACAGCTTCATGATCCGCCCGGGTCTTCATAACTGGGACTACTGGCGTTCGGGATCGGAGGGCGCGCTGCTGTTCCTGGGCAAACTGCTTCAGCAGTAGGCGCTTCTGCAGGCGCCTTGGCGCATGAGCAATGCCGTCACCGGCGTCTCATGGCCGCGCCGGTTGCAGCGTTCCCTCTCGATCGCTCTCACCTGGCACAGGAACGAAGGCCCTGTGTCAGTCGAGCAGGTATCGCTGCTGCTCCTGTCAGCTGGTCGGCAGGGGATCAAGCAGACGGGGAAGGCTGATTGCCGTGGTTCTGCTATCCAGGATGGAGCTGACCAGCCCTGGCGCCAACAAGGTCAGCTGCAGCAGTCGCCCCATGTAGCCTCGGTTCAGCTTCTCCGCGTCAGCCATCTCGGTGATGGAGGCGTACTGACCGTCGTCGAGCAGCCGCTGGTATCGGAAGGCGCGGGCCAGCGCCTTCACCAGTGTCGGATCGGCGCGGGTCGAGATCGTGGGGCTGGGCGCGGTCGTGCTTGTCCCCTCCGGTGTAACCACCGTCTTGCGTCCCGGCCGGCGCCGTATCGCCAGCGGCACCTGGACCGTCAGGCTGGTGGAGATGCTCATTTCGCTGCCTCCAGCAACGCACTCTTCCCAACACCGAGATCGCGTACAAGGCTTGCCAGCCCCTCCACCCGGAGCCGGATGTCCGCCCCCGTGTTCGACACCGTCACCCGCTCAACCAGCAGCCGAATGATCCGCGCCTGCTCCGCTGGGAACAGCTCATCCCAGAATGGCTCCATCTGGTGAAGGGCGTCCCGGGTCTCCACCTCGGTCAGGTCCGGGTCGCTGGTCCGCGCCGCCGCCCGGGTGCCGACGATGATCTCCGGCTGTGTGAGAAGGGACCGGACCTGCCCCACCACCGCCGCCTCGATCTCCGCCGCCGAGATGCGCCGGACCAGGGTGGGATCGGCACCGTCCGGCTGGTCTATGCCCTTCAGCGCAGTCTGACTGACGTAGTACC
>NZ_JONP01000075.1 GCF_000711725.1 Roseomonas aerilata DSM 19363
AGCCTGCTCCCGGCACAGCACGTAGAGCGCATGGTGGATGCGATCGAGCGTCCGGTCCTCGTCCCAGCGTCGCAGGTAGTCGTTCACCGTGCTGCGTGGGGGCAGGTCCTTTGGCAGAGCGGCCCACTGGCAGCCGGTGCTCAGGATGTACATCACCCCATCCAGTACCGCGCGTTCGTCGACCGACCGCCTGTTGCCGCTGCGCTTCGCACGCGGGATCAGCGGGCCAACGATCGACCATTCTTCGTCGGTCAGATCGCTCGGGTAGCGCAGCTTGCTGCGGTCGTATCTGAGCCGGTTTTCGGGCGTCCACATGAACGCTCTTCTTCCTCAACCCGCCGCCAGGAGCCAATCACAACCGATTCAAATGACGCTACCTGTTCCCGGATGGACACTGAGGTGCGAAGCGCCGGAGACGCTTGCGTGGTCAACCTCCTCCCTTCAGCAAACCTCGCAAGGCACTTCTTGCGGCGATCTCAGATCCAGGGCTTTTTCGCCCACATGGCGCGGAACCGCGCGTCCTGCTCCAGCAGGGAGACCGCGTAGGGTTCGCCTACCACTATCCTCAGCGGCTGCTGGGTGCGGGCGCAGAGGGCAATGTACTCCGGATCGCGCGAGACCTTGTCGATGGCGGCCGAGATCCGGGCCGTGACCTCCGGCGGGATGCCGCGCGGTCCGACGAAGCCGCGCAGGCTGCCGATGCTGATGTCGAAGCCCTGCTCCCGGAAGGTCGGCAGGTCTGGCGCCATGGAGGAACGTTCCTCGGCCATGACGCCCAGCATCCGCCAGGGCTGGCCGGTGGACATGACCAGCGCCTCCCCGAGATTGGCGGCGGCGCCCACCACCTGCCGCTGGCCGAGTGCCAGCACTCCCTGCGGCAGGGCATTGTAGATGACGGTGGAAAAGGTGACGTCCGCCGCCATCTCCAGCATCCGCACGCTGAGAAAGCTGGTCGATCCGCGCCCCTGAGCGGCGATGGTCACGCCGTCCGGATCTTTCCGAGCGGCCGCCACCAGCCCGGCCACGTCTCGGATGCTGCTGTCGGGATGCACAGCGATCACGGCCGGGTCGTCCACGAGGCTGGCGACGAAGGTGAAGCTGTCCAGTGACCAGCGCGGGTTCCGCTCGATAGGGATAGTGACAAGGCCGGGCGTATTGAGGATGCCGTAGGTGTAGCCATCGGGCTTCGCATCGGCGACGGCGTTGATCCCCACCTCGCCCCCGGCGCCGGGCCGGTTCTGGATGACGAAGGGTTGGCCCAGCTCACGCTCCAGGAATTGCCCGAGGGTGCGCGCGGTCACGTCGTTTCCGCCGCCCGCGGCGAAAGGCACCACCAGCGTCACGGGATGGTCCGGCCAAGCGGCACGGGCGATGCGCGGCACGGCAAGGCCCGTGGTCGCGAGAGCGAGCCCTTTCAGCGCGGCTCGGCGGGTGGTACGGGTCATCGGGGGCCCTTCTGCTTGGAGCGGCGTCAAGTGGAGGTTCAGCGGGTCCATGGCGCAGCCTGCCACATCTTGCGGTAGGACTCGTCCATGCGCCGGAGGGTGGCAGCATATCCAGCGCGGGGAAGGTAGGAGACGGGCTGCATCGTGCGCGCGCAGACGGCTAGATAATCCGGGTTCGCCATCACGCGGCCGATTGCGGCCGAGAGGGTGTCCAACACGGGTTCGGGTACGCCTTTTGGCGCGCCGATGCCGCGCAGGCTGCCCATCTCGATATCATAGCCTGCTTCCCGGAAGGTTGGCAGGTCGGGAGCCAAGGAGACGCGTTCCGGCGCCATGACGCCGAGCGGGCGCCAGGGCTGGCCGGCCGTCATCATCATGCTCTCGCCGAGATTGGCGGTGGAGGCCACGACGTCGTGCTGCGCCAGTGCCAAGATAGACTGAGGCCCGGCAAGGTAGGTCACCGGCTCGAACCGCACGCCCGCCGTCAGTTCCAGTAGCCGGACGCTGAAGTGGCTCGCCGAGCCGAGACCCTGCGTGGCGACTGTCACTGTTCCCGGCTGACACCGCGCGGTGGCGACGAGGTCGGCGATGCTGCCGATGGGGCTGTCCGGGCGTACGGCGATCACCGCTGGGTCGTTCACGATGCCAGCAATCGGCTCGAAGCTGTCGAGCGTCCAGCGCGGCCGGCGCTCAATCGGGATGGTCACGATGCCTGGGGTGGAGAAGTTGCCGAGCGTGTAGCCGTCGGGCCTGGCGTCGGCGACGGCATTGAGCCCTATCTCGCCGCCCGCGCCCGGGCGGTTCACCACCGCGACCGGCTGCCCCAGCTCCCGCTCCAGGAAGCCCGCAAGGGTGCGCGAGGTGATGTCGTTCCCGGCACCTGCACCGAAAGGGACGATGAGCGTCAGCGGCCGCTCCGGCCAGGACGCGGCGCGGCTCGGGTGGGGCGCGGCCAGGGCGGCCAGGCCTATGCCCAGGCCTCGGCGCGACACGGTAGGGCGCCAGTTAGGGGAGGACATGGGCTCGGGCTCCACAGACGCGGCTCCGGCCAGCAACAAGGCTGGGCGGAGGAGAGAACAGGGCTGTGTGCACTGGCGAAGCGCGGCTGAGGATCCTCTTCCCGGGACCGAAATACCTTGGCCACAATGGTATAAAGCTATTATACCACCGCTGCCAAGCGATCCGAGATCGTCTTGGGGAGAGAGTGCACGTGCAGAGAACGGAACTCGCGACCGCTGCCGCCCCGCCCGCCGGCAGCATGGCCGACAATGCCTATGCGCACCTGCACGAGATGCTGCTGACGCATCGTCTGCCACTCGACCAGCCGATCTCCGAACGTATCCTTGCCGCCGATCTCGGCATTTCACGCACCCCTCTGCGCGAGGCGCTGCGGCGCCTGGAGGGAGAGGGCCTGCTTGAGCGTCTACCAGGCGGCGTGCTCCGCGCCCGCCGCATCACGGTCGAGGAGTTCCTGGAGATCCAGCAGCTCCGACGCCTGCTGGAGGGCGAAGCCGCCGCCGCCGCCGCTGGGGCGGTGGAGGCCGAAATGCTCGCCTCGCTGCGCGCCCGGATCGCCGCTGTCCTCGCCGCGCCTGACAGTTGCCCCACCGGGAGGCAGGAGCGCCGATTGGAGATCGACCTGGACCTGCACCGGGCCATCGCCGCGGCGGCCGGTAGCGCCACCTTGGCGCGCCTGCTCGAGGATCTGCGCCGGCGCATGCTGCTCTTCACCACCCCGCGCACGCCCGAGCGGCCGGAGGATGTCTACGCGCAGTATGAGGCGATCATCGATGCCCTCGCGAAGGGCGACCGGGAGGCAGCACGGGCGGCGATGGTGGGGCACGTGGATGCCCTTCGCGCTAGCATCCTGCGTCATCTGGCCACCTTGTGAGAATTGCCCCGTGAGCGCCGCGGCACCAGGGATTCTCGTCGTCGGGGCCGGTGTGGCTGGGCTCTCGGCGGCGCTGCACCTGATACGCGCGGGGCAGGCTGTCACGGTCCTCGACCCCAGCCCGCCGGGGACCGGTGGCGCCTCCTTCGGCAATGCCGGCATGATCAGCGCGGCGGTGGTGGCTCCGGCCTCGGTGCCGGGGATCGTCCGCCAACTCCCGCGCTGGCTGCTGGACCCCTCCAGCCCGCTCGCCTTCCGGCCCACGCGCCTACCGGGCGCGCTGCCGTGGCTGCTGCGCTGGCTCGCGGCAGGGCGGCTGGGGCGGGTGCGCTCCATCTCCGCCGCGCTGCACGCGCTACACCGCGATTCCTTCATCGAGTGGCGTGACCTTCTTGGTGCTGCCGCGGCGGACACCCTGCTACGCCCTTCCGGGCAGGTTTTGGGCATGGAGGCTGCCGCACGGCCGGCCGCCGCGGCGCTGGACCGGGACTTGCGCGAGGCGGCCGGGATCTCATCCGAGCTGCTGGACCGCCCGGCGCTAGAGGCGCTCTTCCCCGGCCTCGCACCCTCCGTGGGGCGCGGCCTGCTGCTGCCGGGCAACGGCTACTGCGTGAACCCCGGCCGCCTCGTCGGCCTGCTCGGTGATACCATCCGGCGGGAGGGCGGGACGATCCTTCCGGAGCGGGTGTGGGCCCTGCGGCCCGAAAGGGATGGCTGGTTGGCCACCACCGAATCCGGCGGCCACCGCGCCGCGCGCGCCGTGGTCGCGGCCGGCGCCTGGTCCTCCGCGCTGCTGCGTCCCCTCGGCCTGCGTCTGCCGATGGAGGCGGAACGCGGCTATCACGCGATGCTCCCCGATCCTTCGGTCGCGCTGCCCATGCCGATCTCGGTGCGCGCCCGCGGCCTCGGCCTGGCGCCGATGGAGCATGGGCTGCGGGCGGCGGGGCTGGTGGAGATCGCGGGGCTCGACGCGCCGCCCGATTTCCGCCGGGCGGAGCGCCTTGTGGCCGGGGCGCAGGCCTTGTTCCCCGGGCTTCGGCACGGGCCGCCGAGCCTGTGGATGGGGCCGCGTCCCGGCCTTCCCGACAGCCTGCCGGTTATCGGTCCCCTCCCGCGGCGCCAGGGCCTCTCCCTCTGCACGGGTCACGGCCATTTCGGCCTGACCAGCGGCCCGGTGAGCGGGCGGCTCCTCGCCGCCCTCCTCACCGGGTGCCCGCCGCCCTTCGACCCCCAACCCTATGCCCCGTCCCGCTTCAGCGGGCTGCGCCGATGATGCGCCAGGAACGGACCCCCATGCCCGACGAGAACCCCACCCCGCTTCTTTTTACGCCGATGACAATGCGCGGGGTCACGCTGCGCAACCGCATCGTTGTCTCGCCCATGTCCCAGTACTCCGCAGTGAATGCGGAGCCGACGGACTGGCACCTCGTCCATCTCGGCAAATTCGCCATGGGCGGCGCGGGGCTGGTCTTCTGCGAGGAGACCTCTGTCTCCGAGCGCAGCCGCAAGACCTATGATTGCCCTGGCATCTATACCGACTCCCAGGCGAAGGCGTGGCGCCGCATCACCGACTTCATTCGGACGCAGGGCGCCGCCTCCGCGATCCAGCTCGGCCATGCCGGGCGCAAGGTGGCGACACGCGCGCCGTGGGACGGCTTCGCGCCGCTGAGCGAGGCGGACGCGGTGGCTGGCCGCGCGCCCTGGTCTGGCCTGGCCCCCAGCCCCATCCCCTTCCGCGAGGGCGCGATGGTGCCGAAGGAGATGGACACGGATGACATCCGTACCGTCATCCAGGCCCATGTAGACGCGGCGAAGCGCAGCCTCGACGCCGGGTTCGACGTGATCGAGATCCACGGTGCGCACGGCTACATCATCCAGCAGTTCCTCTCTCCCGCGACGAACCAGCGCAAGGATGGCTACGGCGGCGACCGTGCGGGCCGGATGCGCTTCGGGCTAGAACTGATCGAGGCGGTGCGCGCCGCCCTGCCAGACTCCGTGCCGCTTCTCTTCCGTGTCTCCTGCGTGGATGGTGGCGGCTGGGGAATGGACGACACGGTTGTGCTCGCGGCCGAGTTGAAGCGGCGCGGGGTGGATGTGCTGGACTGCTCCTCCGGCGGTATCGAGGGTCCGTTGACGCTGCACATCGTGCCGCGCGTGCCCGGCTACCACGTGCCCTTCGCCGACCGGATCAAGCGCGAGACCGGCATCCCCACCATGGCGGTCGGCCTCATCACCGAGGCACACCAGGCGGAGGGCTACCTCCGGGACGGATCCTGCGACCTCGTGGCGCTGGCGCGCGAGATGATGTGGGACCCGAACTGGCCCGTCCACGCCGCCGCCGCCTTGGGCTTGCCGAAGCCGCACGAGCTGCTGCCGCGCCCTTATGCCTGGTGGCTGCAGCGTCGCGAGGACGTGCGCGCGCTGGGTCGTGGCGTCTGAGAGGAGCGGCCGATATGGACGCCACCCAGCTTCCCGAGGGCACCACGCTCCTCATTACCGGTGCGAAGGTGCTGCTGCCGGGAGCGGACTGGCACATGCCGGGTACCGCCGACATTGCCATCGGTGGCGACCGCATCCTCGGTACCGCCGAACGCTTTGAGGCCCGCCCGGGCGAGGCGCCGCCGGAGACGCTGGACGCGCGTGGCCATCTGGTGATGCCGGGCTTCGTCAACGCGCACTACCACTCCCACGACGTGCTGGCGAAGGGCACGCTGGAGGAGGTGCCACTGGAGCAGTGGCGCCTTTACGCCCTGCCGGCGCAGTACCCGCCGCGATCCGTGGCGGAGGTGCGGGCGCGCACCATGCTGGGCGCGCTGGAATGTCTGCGCAGCGGCATGACGACCGTGCAGGACATGCTCACCCTCTATCCCTTCGATCCGGCGCATCTGGATACCGTGATCAGGACCTATGAGGAGCTGGGCATCCGCGTCGTCTTCTCTCTGCAGTACGGGGACCGGAAGGGGCTGGATACCGTGCCCTTCTGGAAGGAGATCTTCCCGGCGGAGCTGCACCCGCTGCTCTCCTCGGCCGCAGAACCGGAGAAGAACTTCGACCTACTCTCCTACTTCGAGGCGAACTGCCTGAAGGCGCAGGCGCGCAGCACGGTGCACTGGGCCCTCGGCCCCTCCGCACCCGAGCGATGCACGCCCGGGCTGATGGCGCGCACGACGGAGCTGGCGAAGCGGTATGACCTGCCGGTCTACTCCCACATCTACGAATCCAAAGGCATGGCGCTGCAGGCGCGGCACGAGCTACAGCAGTACGGTGGGTCCCTGATCCGCCGTCTACACGCGGAGGGCGCGCTGGGCCCGCACATGAACTTCGCCCACTCCGTTTGGCTAGCACCGGACGAGATCGAGATCCTGGCGGAGACCGGCGCGGGCACCGTGCTGAACCCGCAGGGCAACTTGAAGATGAAGTGCGGTATCCCGCCCATCCGCGGGCTGATGAACGCCGGCGTCCGCATCGGGCTGGGCTGCGACAATTGCTCCTGCTCCGACGCGCAGAATATGTTCGTGGCGATGAAGCTCTTTTCGTTGCTCTCCACCGTCAGCGACGTCATCAAGGGCCCGCCCCCAGCAATCCCTGCACTGAGAGCGGCCACCGAGGGCGGGGCGGATGGTGCGCGGCTCGGCCACCTGATCGGCCGCATCGCGCCGGGCTACAAGGCGGATCTGACAGTGATCGACCTCGCCGATCCCAGCTTCGTGCCGCTGAACAGTATGGCTCGCCAGCTGGTGAACGTGGAGGCCGGCCGTGCCGTTCGCCACGTGATGGTGGACGGCAAGTGGGTGCTGAAGGACCGCCGCGTCACAACCGTGGACGAGCGCGCGATCTTTGAGGAGGTTGCGGACGTCATGCCAACCTTCCGGCAAGACTTTGCCGAGATCACCGCCCGCGTCGCCCGCCTCCAGCCCTGGCTGGACCAAGCGCAGATGCGAATGGATGCCTCCGACGTCGCCATCCAGCGCCTGCCGCAGCTGAGCTGATGGACGGTCTCGCGCCCGCCGAGGGCTGGATCGGCACGCGCCTTCTCCGCAAGGAGGATGCGCGCTTCCTCGCTGGCAAGGGTCAGTTCCTGGCTGATATCCGCGTGCCCGGCGTGGAGGACGTCTGCTTCGTTCGCAGCCCCGTGGCGCATGGGCGGCTGAATGGGATCACCAAGCCCGCCGGCGCGGTCTTCGCTGCGGGGGACCTGCCGCCCTTCCAACCCCTGCCGGCGGGGCCGGACCTGCCCACCTACCGCACGGTCCCCTACCCGCCGCTCGCGACTGACATGGTCCGCTTCGTCGGCCAGCCGGTCGCCGCCTGCCTCGCACCCACCCGCGCCGAGGCGGAGGATCTGGCGGGGTTGGTGGAACTGGACATCGCAGAGCTGCCCGCCGTGGTGGATGCGCGGGAGGCAATGCGCCCCGGCAGCCCCATGGTGCATGCGGGCTGGCCGGACAACGCCTTCATCACCAGCGGCGCGAATGGCGGCGAGTTCGAGTCGATGCGCGCTGCCGCCGCCATCAGCATCCGCCGCGACCTGCGGATGAACCGGCAGGCCGTGGTGCCGCTGGAGTCGCGTGGCGTGCTCGCCTACTGGGACCACCGGTTGGACGAGCTGGTGGTCTACCTTTCCAGCCAGGCGCCGCACGTTATGCGGATCGGGCTGGCGCAGGTGCTCGGCCTTTCGGAGCACCGGCTGCACATCATCGCCCCCGACGTGGGCGGCGGCTTCGGCGCGAAGAACCGGCTGATGCCGGAGGAGATTGTGGTCTGCGCTCTTGCGCTGCAGCGCGGCACGCCCGTGCGCTGGCTAGAGGACCGGCGAGAGAGCTTCCTCTCCGCCCCTCAAGCGCGCGAGCACCGCTACGACCTGACGCTGCATGCGGACGCGGAGGGGAACCTCCTCGCGCTGGAGGGCGAGGTGCTGATCGACGCTGGCGCCTACGCCCTTTGGCCCACCGGCGCCTTCGCCGAGGCGAGCATGGCCGTGCGCAACCTCACCGGCCCCTACCGCATCCCCGCCATCCGGCTGAGGAACGCGACGGTGGCCACCAATAAGCCGCCCATGGGTGCCTATCGCGGCGTAGCCCGCCCAGGCGCCTGCTTCGCCATCGAGCGGATGATCGACGAGGTGGCGCGGGCGTTGGGCATGGAGTCCGCCGAGCTTCGCCGCCGCAACCTGCTGACGCCGGAGGAGCTGCCGCATCGCACGGCCGGCGGGATGCGTCTGGACAACGGTGATTACCCCCGCGCGCTGGAGACGGCGCGCGAGATGATTGGGCTGGACGCCGTCCGCGCCCGCCAAGCGGCCGGGGAGCCGGATGGCCGCCGCGTCGGTGTCGGCTTCGCCCTCTACGCCGAGCAGAGCGGGCACGGACTGAAGGAATGGGCCCGCCGCGGCGCCCGCGTGCTGCCGGCCTACGACACCAGCACGGTGCGGCTGATGCCGGACGGCTCCGCCCAGGTGCTGGTGGGCATTCAGAGCCACGGCCAAGGACTGGAGACCACCCTTGCCCAGATGGCCGCCACCGCCCTGCACCTGCACCCCGACCGCATCGCCATCCGCCACGGTGACACCGCCGTCAGCCCCTTCGGCTTCGGCACCTTTGCCTCCCGCAGCACCATCTTCGCGGGCGGCGCCGCCGTGCGCGCCTGCCGCGTTCTGGCCGAACGCATGAAGGCCATCGGCGCGCACCTGCTGCAGGCCGATCCCGCCGCCGTGGTGCTGGCCGATGGTATGGTGCGCCACGGCAGCGCCGCTGTCTCCTACGCCGAGATCAGCCGCGCCGCCCATGTGCGGCAGGAACTGCTGCCTGCCGGCATGGACCCGGTGCTGGAGGCCACTGCCACCTACGAGCCGCCGGAGAGCGAGGGCACCTTCTCCTACTCCTGCCACGCCGCCCTGGTGGCGGCGGACCCGCTGACCGGCGCGACCGAGGTCCTGGACTACGTGGTGGCCGAGGATTGCGGGACGATGGTCAACCCGATGATTGTGGAGGGGCAGGTTTATGGCGGCGTGGTGCAGGGCATCGGCACCGCGCTGTTCGAGGAGATCCCCTTCGACAAGGCCGGGCAGCCGCTGGCTACCACCTTCGCCGACTACCACATGCCCTGCGCCTCCGAGATGCCGCGCATCCGAATCGCGCACCTCGTCACGCCCTCCGCCATCACGGAGTTCGGCGTGAAGGGCATGGGGGAGGGCGGGGCGATCGCGCCGCCCGCCGCCATCGCCAACGCGCTTGCCGATGCTTTCCGGGCGGAGGGCTTGGAGTTCAACGAGACGCCGTGCAGCCCGCGCCGTGTCACGGCCGCGTTGGATGCGGCGGGAGTTGCGCCATGAAGCCCTCCGCCATCGCCTGGCACCGGGCGGAGAGCCTGGACGCCGCCGCCGCGATCCTGCAGGACGATGTCTCCGCCATGCCTCTGGCGGGCGGGCAGTCCCTCGTCGTCATGCTCGGCCTGCGCGTGACGGCGGCGGAGCGGCTGGTTGGGATCGCCCACCTGCCGGAACTGGTGGGCGCCTCAGAGGAGGCCGGCCTACTGCGCATCGGCGCGGGCGTGACCCATGCCGCCATCGAGGACGGGCGCATCCCCGACGCGACCGACGGGCTGCTGGCTCATGTGGCCTCGGGCATCGCCTACCGCGCCGTCCGCAACCTCGGCACCATTGGCGGTTCGCTGGCGCTGAGCGACCCAGCGGCCGACTGGCCCGTGGCTCTTCTGGCGCTGGAAGCAACCGTCGTGACCAACACCCGCCGCATCCCGATCAGTACCTTCCTGCAGGGCGCCTACGCCACGCCGCTGGAGCCGGGCGAGCTGATCCGCGCCGTGGAGATTCCGCGCTTTGCTCCCGGCACGCGCTGGGGCGCGGCCAAGATCGCGCGCAAGGTCGGCGCCTTCGCGGATAGCCTCTGCGTCGCCGTCCACCGCCCTGGGGTCGCGCCGCGCATCGCCCTCGGCGCCACGGCCCGCGGCGCGGTGCTGCTACCCGCCGGCACGGCGGAGGCCATCGCCGCGGCCGATCCCGATGCGGACGCCTTTCGCCGCCGCTGCCATCTGGCATCCGTCACCCGCACCCTGAAGAGGATGGAGGCATGAGGCTCGCCTTGCATGTCAACGGCGCGACGCGGACGGTGGAGGCTGAGCCGCGCGACACGCTGGCGGACACGCTGCGCGACGGTGCCGGCCTGACGGCCCTGCATCTGGGCTGTGAGCAGGGCGCCTGCGGCACCTGCACCGTGCTGCTGGACGAGGAGCCCGTGCGGTCCTGCATCGTCCTCGCCGTCACCGCGGAGGGGCGGGAGATCCGCACCCTTGAAGGTTTGGCCGGCGATCCGATGACGGAGGCGCTTAGGCGTGCCTTCCACGAGGAGCACGCGCTGCAATGCGGCTACTGCACCCCGGGGATGCTCGTAACCGCCCGCGACATCCTGCGCCGCTTCCCGCGCCCAGACGAGGCGACTATCCGCCGTGAGCTGGCCGGGCAGATCTGCCGCTGTACCGGCTACATGGGCATCATCGCGGCCATCCGCCGCGCGGGCGAGGCCCTGCACGAGACGGCCGAAGCCGGTGCGTGACGACACCGGCCACAGACCCACGCCAGCACCGCCACCGCTCTCCCAAAAGGTCATGTCCATGCTGAACCGCAAGCAGTTCCTACAGGGCACGCTCGGCGCGCTGATGGCGCCTGCCATCATCCGTACCGCCGTGGCTCAGACCACTGCCATCCGCTGCGTGCTGAATTGGTCGCTGGCCGGCGACACCGCACCGTTCTTCCTGGCGGCCGAGCGCGGCTACTTCGCCGAAGAGAAGCTGGAGGTCACGCTCGACACCTCCAACGGCTCGGGCGACGCCGTCACCCGCGTTGCCTCCGGCGCCTACCAAATGGGCGTGGCGGATGTCGCAACGCTGGTGGAATTCGCCGTACGCCAGCCGAATGTGGTGCCGCGCACTGTCATGATGCTTTTCGACCGCTCACCCCAGGCTGTTATGACCATGAAGCGTAGCGGCATCACCAAGCTCTCCGAGCTGCCGGGCCGCGTCATGGGCATCGGTACCTCCGACGGCGCCTCCCGCCTATTTCCCGCTCTGCTCCGCAAAAACGGACTGGATATCGATAAAATCGAGAAGAAGTCTATCACCCCACCGCTGCGCGAGCCCATGCTGATCACCGGCCAAGTGGATGCCGCCTGCGCCTATGACTTCACGAGCTGGTTCAACCTGAAGGCCCGCGGCGTGAAGCGTGAGGATGTCAATATTATTTACTACGCCGACAACGGCCTCGACCTCTACAGCAACTCCATCATCGCGGGCCGCTCCATCCTGGAGGGGAACCCGGAGGCGGTGCGCCGCTTCACCCGCGCCGCCGCGAAGGGCTGGCGCGACGCTATGGCCGAGCCCGCCGCCGCTGCCGCCGTGCTGAAGAAGCAGTCCGCCCTGATCGACACCGCGATCGAGACGGAGCGCGTCACCTGGATCCGAGATAACGAGGTGCGTACAGCCCACACGCTGCAGAACGGCATTGGGAAGATCGACCCGGAGCGGCTCAAGAGCGACATAGCCACTGTGGCGGCCGGCTTCGGCCTCTCCGCTACCCCGGCACTGGAGGCTATCTATGATGACCGCTTCCTGCCGGAGATCGCGGACCGGGCTATCGGTCTGCGTTAGGAACTATGGGCTAGCGACTGTAGAGATCTGGGTGCCAGGATGGCGAGGTTGCACCCGGTCCAGAGCCGTATCTTCCTCCGCTCTGGGCCGGGTGCCTGCTGTTGGGAAGGGCTCATTCTTATCGGGAGGCTGCAGCCCCCAATAGGGTGACGCACATACGAAGGCTGTAGGGCACGGCCTCTAGCGAGACCTGCAAGCCCGCTCCGTCAGGATCAAATTGAGAGCTGATTGAGGCCGTGCAGCGTCGCTTTCTCACGGCCTTAGCTGCTGGCACAGCTTAGCGGCTCCTTCCGCGCTGAATGTTGAGGCGCTTGGCTTCTTTCCCAAACAGAGCGAAGCGTCGGTGGCGCGAGGGAGACCAACATCCTGCCCCTCTCTCGTCAGGGCTCTGGGTCGTAGGACCTGCCTCATCGGGTCCGCTCCAAGGACTTGACGATGACGAGGCCTTACTCCCACTCAGGCATCAGATCCTCGACGGTGCAGCCCACTGTCCAGCCCCCATGAAGGCTTCTGGGCTAATGCACTGTTGGACATGGTTTGACCTGGCCCCTCACTCTGGTCCAGTTCCTGCGAGCCGATTTTTTTGCCGCAAGTCACCGGATCCCATATGGCCTTTGCTCACCGCGACGATTGGGCGTTGGCAAGTTGATGGGGCGTGGCCGGTAGGAGCGAGCCGGGGCAGTCTGCCTGGATGACCTCAGACCCTTCTACCTACGCTGGGTACCGCTTTCCGGCGGAGATCATCAGCCATGCCGTTTGGCTCTACCATGTGTTCAGCCTGAGCTTACGGGACGTGGAACTGATCCTGGCGGAGCGGGGCGTCACCGTCACCCATGAGAGCATCCGGAACTGGTGCCGCAAGTTCGGTTCGGAGTTCGCCTATAAGCTACGGCGACGCCGGCCGAGGCCGGGTGACACCTGGCACCTCGATGAGGTGTTTCTGCGCATCAATGGCGTGCTCCACGACCTCTGGCGAGCGGTGGACCAG
>NZ_JONP01000076.1 GCF_000711725.1 Roseomonas aerilata DSM 19363
ATCTAAGACGCCCTTTCACGAGTGGCTCCACAACCCTGGCCAGCTTCGACCGTTGCTAATGTTACAAAATGCGATTTACTCTCCATTAACCACTCGTCTAAACAATTATGATCTCAAAACGAACACACAAAGAGGCCAGCTGTCTTAACGGGAGCGTCTGATGGTCGAGGATTGCGGAAGCCTGTACGATCCTGGTTCCCCAGGAGATCGACTAGCGCTCGCCCTCGAGGCCGCAGAAGCCTTGGCCGAGTACGCCCGAGCAGAGCGCCTCACCCAGGCAGATGAACTGCTCAGCGAGTTCGTCGCCCTTCTCGTGGCCTGCGATACTGGTTGTCGAGGAGATGAGTAGCGGCTCGTAGATCCGAGCGTGCTACGTCACTGGCCGGCCGCTTCGTGGAGGCGCCTAGCCAGCGCCCCTCACCTGCTGAGAACGTACGGCGCTGACAACTTCTCCGTGTCGAGCCAGGCGTCGACCAAGCGCACGACCTCCCCGATGTGCCCAATGCCTCCCCAGAAGCTGTTTGGCCCGTGGGGGAAGCCCTCCAGGCTAAAGTTGAAGACGGTGCTCTTCTCGTTCGAGAAGATGACGGCACCGCGGTAGTCATAGACCGGCCCCCTCTCACCGTTCGCGGGCTTTACGATGCGGGGTTGTGGGCAGCTGGTGTGTTTGAAGGCATGGGCCGGAATAGCACTGCCCCCCGCGCCGCTGGCACTATGCGGGCCGGGCTGCCTGCCGCCGTCGGACGTCGCGCCGGCGGCTCAGCTCCAGCCAGAGACCCCCACCAATAAGGGTCAGGAGCGTGGCGCCGGAGGCGGCCACAGCGCACATCAACTCGAACAGCATGTCGGACATTCGGCGACGGGCTCCTTCGTGCGCCAAGCATGGCGTCTCAGCAGTAGCTCACTTTTACGTGATAATACAAGGCAAACGACGCGCCGACACCGCGTCTCAAACAGAAGTTCAAAGCCGGCCTTGCGCCGAGTTGAAGGCGGCGCAGGAGCAGGGCTAGGTCGCCGCCAAGGATCGATGGGACAATGTCGCGATCGGCGACATTCACTCACCGACGCTCGCTGAGATCGGACTGACCCGCGCTGCCGCGTCGACAGCAAAGCGGCTGGCCGAAGTGGGCGAGCCTGCCATCGGCGCCGAAGTGCAGCGCGCCACCAACAAGGGGTGCCGCCCAAGCCTGGAAGAGAGGCAGCGGGCATGGTCGTAAGGGGCGCGACCCCATGAGGACCAACTTGCCGAGCCCGCCTCCAGGCCCACCCGCTCGCGTTACAATCGAAACGACACTGCGGGCTGGCGGTTGCGCGTGCCTGAGTGTTCGGCTGTGTGGACAGGGCAGATTTACCGCTTCCGCTCTCCTACGCGTGCGGCTCGGCTCCTGCGCCTTGCTCGTCCCGCCCGGCCGCTAGGAGCGCCTGCACCCGCTGCGCCAGGACGTCGAGTTCAAAGGGCTTGCCGATGACCTCGATGCCGGTCGGCAGCGGCGTGCCGGCGTAACCGGTGATGAACAGCACCGGTAGCCCCGGAAATTGCTCGCGCGCCGCCTCGGCCACCTGCCGGCCGTTCATCCCGTTCGGCAGTCCAACGTCAGTGACCAGCAAGTCCGGCTGCGTGGAAGAGGCCAGCACCCTGAGCGGTGGCGAAAGTGCCCGAGAAGGGTGCGATAGTTCTCACCCATCGCGAGACGCATGCGCTCGCGTTCCGCGTCGTCAGCTTCAGACACCGAGACGGTAATCAGCCCGTCATCGTGCCCTGTCGTCACCTTGGTTCCCTGCCCGTCGAGTGGGGCAGCCAAAAAGTCGAAGGCCAGGCCGTGATTACGGTCCTGGTCGCGCGTGACGAGGGGCAGCTTGAGACGAAGCAGAGTGTAGAACAGCCGGTGCTTGGCAACCTCGAGCAGTCGCCAGCGCCGCAGATTATCCGCGCCAGAGAGATCTGGAATGTTCCGATTGTGTCGGCATGCCTTGCAAAAACGGTCGGTTTCGTCCTCGGCGACCAGCCAGTTACAAGCTCGGATCTCCGCGTTGATGCAGAACCGATACCGGTGCGTCGGCTCTGTGTGGGTGTACCACAGGTACGTCGATCGCGGCCCGGAGGCTGCATGCGGCAATTCTATTCGCCACCTCGGACGCAATGATTCAGCCGCGCTGGCGTTGAAGGCGGCGACAGGCTCCAGGGCGCAAAGGGCGTTCTGATCAGGGAGGTATCCAAGAGTGCGATTACAATTCTCGCACTTCGTATTCTCGAAATGAATGACTTGGGCGCAAGCACATTGGAAGAGTCTCAAGGGGCGGGGTTTCCCTAAGAGGCGGTTTTCAGAATTTCTGAGCGGGCCGTCCTGCAACCAGGAATATGCATGCGGTCTGGAGCAGGGACTGAATGATGAAGCCGCAGCGATCGTAGCGCAGCGCCAAGCGCCTGTTCTCCAACAGCCAGGCGTTTGTGCGCTCCACTGGCCAGCGCCGTTTGCCCAAGCCTGACCCAGGTGCCCTTCCGCGCTTGTGAATGCGGGGCCGGACGCCAAGCTTGCGGCGGAGCTCGCGGTGCCGCTCGGCGTCATAGCCTTTGTCCGCGAGAACCGTGCGGATGCGCGTCAGGACGGCGAAAGCAGCCAGGAACAAGCGTTCGAACAGCAGGGTGTCAGGAACGTTGGCACCCGTGACGGCGCAGGCCACCGGCAACCCGTCCCCTGTGGTCGCGACATGGTACTTGCTGCCCTTCTTGGCCCTGTCGGTCGGGTTCGGGTCAGTCAGGTCCCCACCTCGCTTGACCCGCACCGAGCAACTATCGAGGATCAGGTCAGGATGGCTGCGAAGCATACGGACGAGCAAAGCATGCACCCGCCCCAGCAGGCCCGTGCGCGACCACGCCGCGAAGCAGCGTCGCAGGGTCGAGCCGCTCGCCTTCTCCGCCGTGGCTCGCAGGCTCCGCCAAGGCGTGCCCTCGCGCACGAACTGCCGGAGGGTGGCGAGCACGCAAACCAAGGATGCAGGCGGGTGGCCGCGTCCGCGGGAGCGGCCTCCCTCGCAGCACTCCATCGCTGTCGCAATCAGCCCCAGGATCCTTCTGTCCACCTCTCCCCTCCGCGCCAAAGCTGCAAAGGTAGGAAAGGGTCAGCAGATCGCCGGAACGGGGTTTCTCAACTCAAGGTAGTAGTGAAAACCGCCTCTAAGGATATGCTGGCGGCTTTCGCCGCGTGCGAGACACGAAGGCCCGCAACTGCCTCCACAAAGGAAGCATCGGCCCTGCCTTTGACAGTGCGCCGGGATCGCACGTAGCGATGCTGGTCTCTTTAACGCCGGTTAGTGCTGCTCATGTACATGACAGAGTCTTCGGCTAGAGGACCTGAGCGCTTAGATGGCCAGTTCTGATATCCCGAGTTCCCCAGGGTGATCGTCCAGTCGCTGCCATGGGGGTTTAACGATGAAGGGCGGTTGGCCGTGGCTCAAGGGCGGTCGGGCCGCGTGGCGACCTGGGCGGCATCGGGCCACACTTCGAATACGCGCTCTCTTGTGGTGTGGCATTCACTGGTTGCGACCTGGCCGCGGTCAAGACTGAGGAGATTGTTGAGTCTTTCGTGCGGCGCGAGGTGGTGAAGAACGCCCCGGGGTGCGGCTTTGGCGCCCGAGTGCTTCAGCGCGGCTTCGCGCGAATGGCGGCGCCGGCACGTGGGTGGACATGAACTTCGAGCTTACCAGATCACAAAGAATGTTTTGCCCATTCCCATCGGGGCCTGAAGCGCAGAGATGGTGTCGGCCACTCGCCCCGCGGGAGAAGGTGTCGCCCATCCAGCGGCACTGGCTCAGGCTCATGTCTTTGCCCACGACCTGGGATCCTGCCTCGTCCTAACGATAATCAATGGCTGTTCCGAAGAAAGCCTTCCCGGACGCCGAGGCCGCCCACAGTTGACCCCATGTGGTCCGGCGCGTTTGAGGGACATGCAGTATCCTTGGCGCCGAGCCAAGCAACTCCTAAGGATCATGGCCGATCATGCAGGAGGAGGCGGGAAACTAGCGCTACCCCCACCCGATATATTGCATTCATCTGCGCCAGGAGCGCCGCTCCATGCCGGATCGTCGAGAGATGATCAACAATCTGTTTCGGCTGCCAACCTTCGACCCGGAAACCGGGGAGATTATGGCTGTGGTCGAAACACCGAAGGGGAGCCGGAACAAGTACAACTATGACGACCGCTGGGGCACTTTCCGCTTAGGCGGCGTGCTCTCGGAGGGCATGTCGTTCCCTTATGACTTCGGCTTCATACCTTCGACTCTGGGTGAGGATGGCGATCCGCTTGACGTGCTGATCCTCTTGGACGCCCCAGTCGTTGTGGGATGCTTGGTGACCGTGCGGCTGCTTGGCGTGATCGAGGCTGAGCAGCAGGAGCGGGACGGGCAACGCATGCGCAACGACAGACTCGTCGCAGCGGCAACTCATGCACATACCCACGAGCACATCAGAGCCGCCGAGGATCTTCCGCGCTATTTGCTGCGCGAGATTGAAGGTTTCTTCGCGCAGTATAACCAACTTCGGGGCAAGCAGTTCGAACCGCTGAGACAGGGCGGCCCAGAACGGGCACGAATGCTGTTGGAGCGCGGCATGGAGGCGTTCCGCAGCAAGGCCAACCCTGCCGAGGCCTAATCCGCCTGTAAGAGATGATAGAACGCGATCGGGCCGCCCGAGACGTTGGCGAACAACGAGGGTTTCGGTGACGCCGATATCGCGTGGCTCCGATTCTAGGTGCTCGCTTTCCAGGTGCTCGCCGGCTAGCCGCCGGGCGGATTAGGGGGCGGTTGCACGGCGCGTCAGTGGCCTCCGCGCCTGATCGCAAAGCACGGTGCGCAGCCGATGTCGGATCTCCCTCCGGTTTACGGCTCGACGTTAAGGTGGCGCGATGTCTCTGGCGAGCCGCCGCCGCGGTGCAAGGCGGCGGCCCGGGCGAGAGCCCATCGGTCGGCTTCGTCCAGCCGCATCGTGTGACGCAGATGCTCGGTCCAGGACTCCACCGCCCAGAGCTCTGTCCAACGGTTAGGCTCGGCGACGTCCTGGTAGAGCCTCCAACCCGCGGCGCCCGCGCGCAAGCGGACCTCGCGTACCTCCCTCATGGCCGCAAGGAAGGTGTCCCGGTCGGCTGGGTCTATCCGGTAGTGCACTGCTTCCAGCACCCGGCCAGATTCGTCGTGCAGCATCGCCTTGAGTACCGGGGACGGGACGCTGGGCCGTGGCAGAGGCACGGCTGCCAGTGCCTTGGCCCACCTCCCCCTGCCCTGCGTGGAACCTGCGAGGCGCCAGGGTCGCACGGCAACCGCAATTACGGCGCCTATTCCAGCGGAGATGCCAAGGGCGACCGGCACACCTTCCCTGGTCCCAACCCAACCCCAGAGAGTGGAGCCAAGTGCAAGCGCTCCGAAGAAGGCGAGGTGATAAATTCCGAGAGCCCGAGCGCGGGCCCAGGCCGGCGCCGTCATCTGAGCCGCTGCCCCCAAAGTGCTACCGGCCGTGAGCCAAGCCGCGCCAAAGAGCAACAGCGCCAGAACCGCCACTGCCCAGTGCTGGGCGGTGCCGAGCAGGGCCATGGCCGCATAGGCGAGCAGCGACGCGAAGAACACCAGCCTCCCCTGTGAAACACGTTCTCTGAGCACCGGCAGCATGACCCCAGCTGCCACGGCGCCAAGGCCGGCAACGCCCAGCATGGCCCCGAACGCGGCAGGCCCGAGCCCGAGCCCCTCGCGGACCACCAGCGGCAGAAGCGCCCAGAGCGCGGAGGCGAAGAAGAAAAAGGCGCAGGCGCGCAGAATGGCCGCCCGCATGCCCGGCGCGGCGGCGACGAAGCGCAACCCGGCTCGTACGGCAGATGGAAGCCGCTCCGGTGGCAGCTCGGTGCGAGGCGGCGCCGGCCTGCGCCAAGTGATCAGCGCCACCAGTAGCGCAAGAAAGCCGAGGGCATTCAGCGAGAATGCAGCTGCAGGACCAGCTGCCGCCATGACGAAGCCGCCAAGCGCTGGGCCAAGCGCGCGAGCCAGGTTGAAGCCAACCCCGTTCAAAGCGACCGCTTGCACGAGGTCCTCAGGTGGCACCAACTCGGGGGTGGCCGCAGCCCAGGCCGGGTAGATCACGGCGGTGCCCGCGCCGATGGCAAATGTCAGGGCCAACAAGCCCCATGCACCAAGCAGACCGAGCGCGGCCAGCACGGCGAGTACCAGCCCGGCAACGGCAATCCAGAGCTGAGCGCCGATGAGAGTGAGCCTGCGGTCCAGGATGTCCGCCAGGGCACCGCCAGGAAGGGCAAAGAGGAAGACCGGGAGCATCGAGGCAGCCTGGACCAGGCTGACCATCACCGGGGAAGGCGCCAGCGAGGTCATCAGCCATCCGGCGCCCGTGTTCTGCACCCACAGACCGGTGTTGCTGGCGAGGTTGGCAACCCAGAGCGCGCGGAAGGCGGGGTGGCGGAGAGGGGCGAAGGCGGCTGAAGGGCTCAACGGCATGGGCTTGCCTGGGCGGGAGGTCGGACGAAGTGCGGGGAACCCGCTCGTCCGGCCGCGGCTAACATACGCGCGCTAACCAGGAAGGTTCACAGACGGGCTGAAGCTGACGGTTTCGAACGCCTCGTGCTGGCTCAGTTTGAGGCTTCCGTTCCGTGCTAACTCCAGCCCAGCAACAAGGGTGCTGGCCAGCGCCGCCCGGACGTGGAGCGCTCGGTTCAGTCTGCTTGGCGCGATCGGCGGCAGGCAGCGCTCGATCGGAATCCCCCAGGAAGGCGACATACAGCTCTGCCTGCAGCCTGGGTGCCGCTGGAGCGCCCTGCCCTCGCGGGAACACCGCACCTTGCGCATCCGATGCCTTGTCGTGGCACGGTTGCTCTGCCTTCCATGCTTTGCATACGCAGCTTAACGGGAAGAGATTTGTGGCGACGCCTCCCTATAGGCGCGGGCGGTGGCAATTGAGTTCGGCAAGGGACCGCTCCATCCTCGGCCGATGTCGACGGACGAAGAACCACTCCCGCCGGAGGCGAAGCGGCAGGACGCGGCGGCAGACCGGCGAGCGGGAGCCATCGCGCGCCTGCTAGACGCGACGAGCCTACGGCTCTTCCGCGCCGCAGTGGAGGAGCGCAGCCTCGCCCGCGCCGCAGAGCGGGAGGCGATCGCGCTCTCGGCCGCCAGCCGGCGAATCGCAGAGCTCGAGGCGAGGCTGGGCTCCGCCCTCCTCCGCCGCCACGATCGCGGAGTGACCCCCACCGCCGCCGGCGAGGCGCTGATGGTTCATCTCGGCACCCTATTTGGCATTTACGAGCGCCTGGGCGCCGACATGGACGCCTTCGCTTCCGGCGAGCGGGGACACGTGCGCCTCCACGTCAACATGTCCGCCGTCTCGGGATTCCTGCCGGAGGCCCTGGCCGGCTTCCTCCCCGCCCATCCCGGCATCCGCCTGACACTGGAGGAGCGCTATACGGAGGACATCATCCACGCCGTGCAGACCGGCGTCGCCGATCTCGGCCTCGTCTCCGGCACGGTGCCGACCCCCGGCCTGCACCGCCGCACCTGGCGGGAGGATCGGCTGCTGGTCGTGCTGCCGGAGAGGCACCCGCTGCTCGCCCGCGCCGCCATTCGCATGGCCGACCTGGATGGCGTTCCCTTCGTCGCGCAGCCCGGGGCCACGGCCCTCCAGCGGCTCTACCGCCAGCACGCTGCCGCGGAGGGCATCGCGCTGAACGAACGGGTTACGGTGTCCGGCTTCGACGGCGTGCGGCGCATGGTGCAGGCCGGGCTCGGCGTCGCCATCCTGCCCGCCACCGCGGCCGAGCCCTATGCCGGGCCCATGCAGATCGCCCTCCGCCCGCTGGCGGAGAACTGGTCGGCCCGACCCCTGGTGCTCTGCACCCGCGACCCGGCGACGCTATCGGCCGCCGCCCGCATCCTCGTCGCGCACCTGACCCGCCCGGCAGAGGCGAAACCTGCCTTGCCGAATGAGGAATGGAAGACTGGCTAAGCCGGCGGCAAGCTCTCCGCCAAACAAACTGGAGGACCGCCCATGCCCCTCACCCGACGCCACGCCCTCGCCTGCCTAGCCCCCCCCCTTGCTACCAAAGCTAACACCGCCTCGGCGCAATCCTCTTCTACGGGCAGCATCACCCTTGAGGTCCCCACAGCGCCCGCGGGCACCACGGACTTCGCGGCGCGCCTGTTGGCCGAGCCGCTGTCCCAACGTCTGGGGCAGACCGTCGTGGTGGAGAACCGCGCTGGCGCCAACGGTGCCCTCGGCACGGGCTGGGTGGCGCGGGCCCGGCCGGACGGACTGACCCTGCTGGTGCAGTACTCCGGCTACCACGTCGGCACGCCCGCGGTGATGACGAACCTCGGTTACGACGTGCGGAAGGACTTCGCGCCCGTTGCCCTGCTCATGGACAGCCCGCAGGTCATCTTCTGCAACCCGCGCGTGCCCGTGAAGAACTTGGCTGAGCTGATCGCCTACGCGAAGGCCAATCCGGGCAAACTGAACTACGCGTCCTCCGGCAGCGGATCGCTGCAGCACCTGGGGACGGAGTTGCTGAAGCAGCGCGCCGGGATCGACATGGTGCACGTGCCCTACCGCGGCACCGGCCCGGTAACGCAGGACCTCCTCGCCGGCCGGGTGGAGCTTTTCATGACCACGCCGCCGCCTCTCATGCCCTTCGTGCGGGACGGCTCGCTGCGAGCACTCGCCATCACCTCGGCCGAGCGGCACCCGGCCCTGCCGGAGGTGCCCACCCTCGCGGAGTCCGGCCTGCCCGGTCTCACCATCGTTGCGTGGTTCGCCGTCTTCGCCCCGGCCGCGACGCCAGCTCCGGTGTTGGAACGCCTGACCACCGCGGTCAACGACGTGGTGCGGACGCCGGAGTTCCGGCGCAAAGCGGAGGAGCAGGGTGCGGTGATCCGCATCATGTCCCCTGCCGAACTCGGCCAGCGCGTGACGGAGGAGCTGGACGAGTGGACGCGTGTGGTTCGTGCCGGCAACATTCAGGCGGATTGATCATGGACGGTACAGACGCAACCCGCCGCACCGCCCAGGTGGTAGAGGTTAACGACGCGCCGCTGGCAGGTGTCCGGGTGCTGGAGCTCGGCCACTTCGTTGCTGCCCCCTTCGCTACCCGCCTCCTCGCGGATCTCGGCGCGGAGGTGATCAAGGTGGAGCCGCCCTCTGGCGACCCGGTGCGGCAGTGGGGCGCGAAGGTGAATGGCCACGCCCCCTGGTGGAGCGTGCACGCCCGCAACAAGGCATGCATCAGCCTGGATCTAAAGGCGCCTGGGGCGCGGGAGGTGGTGCTGGACCTCGTGCGGGGCTGCGACGCGCTGGTCGAGAACTTCCGCCCCGGTCAGCTGGCGCGGCTCGGCCTGGACGAGGCGGCGCTGCGCGGCGCCCGCCCGGACTTGGTGATCGCCCGGATCTCTGGTTATGGCCAGGACGGGCCCTACCGCGACCGCGCCGCGTTCGGCGTGATCGGGGAGGCGATCGGCGGGCTGCGCCACTTGACGGACCATCCGCCCGGCACCTCAGGCCTGCCGCCCGTGCGCGTTGGCGTCAGCCTCGGGGATTCGGTGGCGGGCCTCTACGCCGCCTTCGGCGTGGTGGCCGCGCTGCTTCGGCGGGACCGCGCCGCGGCGCTTGGCGCGGTTCGGGGCGGCGAAGTGGACGTCGCCCTGACGGAAGCCGTGCTGAGCCTGCTGGAGGGCGGATTGCCGGAATACGGCACACTCGGGACGGTGCGCCAGCCCACCGGCGGCGGCATCGCCACGGCCGCGCCCTCTAACGCCTACCGGGCGCGGGACGGAGTCTGGGTGCTGATCGCAGCGAACTCCGACCCGCTCTTCCGCAAGCTGGCGGCGCTGATGGGCCAGCCCGCGCTGGCCGAGGACCCGCGCTTCACCGGCAATCAGGCTCGCGTCGCCAACAGTGCCGCGCTGGACGCGCTGATTGGCGCCTGGGCGGCAGGGCTGGACGCGGCGGCGCTCGATGAGACGCTGGCTCGGGCCGACATCCCAGCCACCCGCGTCTACACCCTGGCCGACATCGCGGCCGACGCGCAGTTCCGCCAGCGTGGTATGGTCCAGCCGGTGGAGGACCCGCTGATCGGTCCGACGCTGCATCCCGGCGTGGTGCCGCGCGTGGACGGTACGCCGGCCGCGCCGCGCAGCACCGGCCCCGTGGTGGGCGCGAATAACGAAGCAGTGCTAGCCGGCATCCTCGGCTACGCGCCAGACCGCATCGCCGCGCTGAGAGAGGAGGGCGTGCTGTGAGGGCCACCATCATCGAGGTCGCGCCGCGTGACGGCTTCCAGCCCATCAGCCCCTTCATTCCGACAGACGAGAAGGTGGCCCTGATCGAGGCGGCCCACGCGGCCGGGCTGCGCCGGATCGAGATCGGCTCCTTCGTGAACCCGGCGGCCGTCCCGCAGATGCGGGACGCGGCGGAGGTGCTGCGCCGCACGGCCCACCTGCCTGGGCTGGACGCTCAGGTGCTGGTTCCGAACGCCCGCGGCGTGGCCTTGGCGCTGGCGGCCGGGGCGCGCCACCTCGTCTACGTCATCTCCGCCTCTGAGCCGCACAACCGCAGCAATGTCCGGCGGGACGTGGAAACCTCCATCGCCGAGTACGGCGGGGCCATGGTGGGCCTGCCGGAAGGCGTGCGCGTCCGCCTAAACCTCGCCACCGCCTTCGACTGTCCCTTCGACGGGCGCATGGAAGAGGCCCTGGTGCTGGATCGCCTGGACCGCATCCTGGCGCACCGGCCGGATGTCGAAGTCGGGCTCTGCGACACGACCGGCCGGGCAGACCCGGACCATGTCCACTCCCTCGCGTCCGCATGCCTCGCGCGCTGGGGCGGCCCCACGCGCTGGGTGTTTCATGGCCACGACACTTACGGGCTTGGCTTGGCTAATGCCGCGGCGGCCTGGCGCGCGGGCATCCGTGACTTCGACGCAGCCTTCGGCGGCTTGGGTGGCTGCCCGTTCGCCCCTGGCGCCACGGGGAACACAGCGACTGAGGACCTCGTCTGGATGCTGCACAGGATGGGTACAAGGACCGGTATCGACCTCCCCAGGCTGCTCACCCTTGCCAACCGCGCCGCTGCCCTCCCCGGGGCTTCCCCGGGCGGCAGGGTCCGCGCCGCCCTGGGCTGGAAAGCAGCCGCTTAACTGTTTGGTCGCGGAACATTTCGGGGATCCGGCTGTGCTGCCTGTTGTAGCGTATGCACATCGCTTCAAGCGTCAGAGGGGCGCAGTGCAGGGAGGAAGGTGTGGTCCTGACCCTCGAAACTGGTCCGGACGTTTTGAGAGTTTTCCGGCAGGGATGTTGACCTGATCCGCCGGAGGCATAGGGGACAATAGGTGGATTGGCCGACTGGGCCAACCATCCAGCAGGCTCTGGGCCCCTGCCGGACCGGCTGGAACGAGGGTGGGCAGGGCGAGCCCAGCACGGAGGAGGTGACGACGCTGCATTCCTGGTTCCTCGGTTGTTTTTGCTTCAGACGTTCAGTGGCGCTTGCTGCGATCGGCCCCCTATCCGTAGGAGGGTGGCATATCAGGCTGGTCCGGCCACCTCGCGCACCCGCTTCGCAATTGCCTCGCCCGTCGCCTTCGTGCCGAGGCGGCTGCCCGCGTCCGTCGTGGCTCCGCCCGCGGCCACGGCGTGCTCCACAGCCGCCTTGGCCAGCACGCGCGCCTTGTCCTCGGCTTGCCAGCAACGCCGCCTCTCCACCCCGGTGATGATCTCCATCCCGCCCCCGTCCTTTGCGCCGCCCTTACGAGCGTCGCTAAGGTCAGCGAAGATCACCCCTTAAAACAGGCGGCACTCGGCGGATGGGTATACTCAAGCCGCAATACCCCGTGTTCTGTAAACAGCGAACACAACCATTTGTTGCGAAACAGCACTATGGTCAGCTTCGCTATTCGTTACGAATTCGCACCATGAAGCTCTCTGCCGGTATTCTGCTGTCACTCACCGCCGTCCTGTTGAACGCTTGTGTCAGCGCTCCTACTCCAGGCGTAAGCCCGGACTTGCTCGCTGCCAGAGCGGCCGCTGCCCCAGGCCAGAGCATCGACCTCATGCGTCAACAGAGCGAGCGATTTGCGGGCGTCCCGTTCATCTCCGGCAATCGGGTCGATCTGCTCGTGGACGGACCAGCCATCTTCGCCGCCCTGGAGGACGCCATCCGGTCCGCCCGCACCCGCATCGACATGGAGAGCTACGAGTTCGACGAGAAAGCAGGCGGTCAGTTTGCTGAGTTACTACTGGCCGCACGCAGGCGCGGTGTCGAAGTTAATCTGATCTATGACGCCTGGGGCGCCGTCAACACCCCGGCAGCCCTGTTTGACCGCCTGCGGCAGGGCGGCGTGCAGGTACTGGAATTCAACCCACTGCGTCCAAACGAGCGGGTACCCGTCTCGCTCAACAAGCGCGACCACCGCAAGCTTCTTTGCGTCGACGGCCGAGTGGCCATCACGGGTGGGGCGAACATCAGCGAAGTGTACCAGAACTCGCCTAAGCCGCACGGCACCGACCCGGACGACCAAGCCTGGCGCGACACCAGCGTTCGCATCGAGGGGCCGG
>NZ_JONP01000077.1 GCF_000711725.1 Roseomonas aerilata DSM 19363
ACGCGGGCCAGGATGATCAAGGTCGGTTCTGTTGCGGCCTTGCGGCGTCCCACTGACTGGGTACAAGCCGCAGTATGGCGAGACGGCGGAGAGTGGCCTCGGTGAGACTGGATCAATGCTTCAAGGGGCGACAGTTCACCGCCGAGGTGATCCTCTGGGCAGTCCGCTGGTACCTCATTTTCCCGGTCAGCTATCGCGATCTCGAGCTGATGCTGGCCGACCGTGGGGTAGAGATCGCGCACACCACCATTTTCCGTTGGACCCAGACCTACGTGCCGTAAATCGAGAAGCGGATCCGGCCACATCTGCGGCCGAGTAACGGCTCTTGGCGGGTCGACGAGACCTACCGAGCGTCTGGCTACAACTGGCATGCCCTGGTCGAGTCGGATGTGTCGCGCTGGAAGCGCGTCATCGGTGACGGCCTGCGCTCGCAAACGGACGGACGCCAAGCGACCGAAGGGGCCATTACCGCCAAGGTGCTGAACCGCATGTTGGACCTGGGTCGCCCGAAATACGTCCGCATCGTCTGAATGTCGGGGTCTTGGCGCTCATACGTCTAGCGTCCTGATCTGCGCAACACGGTCCCGATGAAGGGCCCCGTGACCCCTGCACATCGTAAGGCTCATTTTTGTGCCCAAGGGGCGGGGAGGGGGCGGTTGCCACGGATGGGGGCCTCTTCACACAGTCAGGCGGGTTAGATCGGCGGCACGGATCGCCCGTGGACCAGCCGGATTGAGCAAGAAGACTGGGGACTTTGGTGGGTGGGGCTACAGGATCGACAGCAAAGAGGGACTTTCCTCACCTGATCGGGTGAGGGCATGACGGTGCTGATCCCGCGCTCCAAGCGCGACCAGGAGGGGAGAAGGCCTAAAGAAGGATAAGGACGCCTCACCGCTGCGCGTGCAGAAGCCTCTGAATGATGAATGACGAACCGTGAGGCTGCCTGTCCTAGGCGGTCGTGTCGCCCAGATCGACCAACTGCTGGCGCCCCACCACAGCATTGGATGGGACTTCGACGGCACCCTGATGGGACATCCGAACTCGCCTCTGATGCACGACTACATCCGACGTTTCCCTGAAAAACGGCACTGGATCGTGACCTTTCGGGCTCATGGGCTTGAAGAGGAAGTGTTCTCGCTGCTGCGGGGTGACTACTACACCCACGCTCCGCGACGGGCTGACTTTGCCGGAGTGCTCAACATCTCGGCCTGGGCTCACTACCGACGGAGTCGTGTCATGACCAAGCGCGAGAGGGGTTGGGACGGCTTTGAAACGCGGGCCGAGCGCAACTGGAACACCTGGAAAGGTCGTGCGTGCCGCAAGGCAGGTATCACCGTCATGATCGACGATGACGTGTTTGCGGTGCAGGAAGGGTGCGAGACATACGGCATCGCCTTCATCCACCCCATGGCATTCAACGAGCCCATGGTGGCTAGGCGTTGGCCTGTTCTAGTGCTGTGATACAAGCCGGCGCTGGAGGTGCTGCCCAAGTCCTTTGGCCCAGCTGTGAACCGTCCGCGTTAGGGCGCGTATGTTAGCTGCGGCTGGACGAGCGGGTCCCCCGCACTTCGGCCGACCTCCCGCCCAGGCAGACCTATGCCGTCGAGCCCCGCAGCCGCTTTCGCTCCTCTCCGCCACCCAGCCTTCCGCGCGCTCTGGGTTGCCAACCTCGCGAGCAACACCGGGCTGTGGGTGCAGAACACCGGTGCCGGATGGCTGATGACTTCGCTGGCGCCCTCCCCGGTGATGGTCAGCCTGGTCCAGGCTGCCTCGATGCTCCCGGTCTTCCTTTTTGCCCTCCCCGGTGGTGCCCTGGCCGACATCCTGGACCGCAGGCTCACCCTGATCGGGGCTCAGCTTTGGATTGCGGCGGCCGGGCTGGTGCTCGCCGTGCTGGCCGCACTCGGCCTACTCGGCGCTTGGGGCTTGCTGGCCCTGACCTTTGCCATCGGCGCGGGCACCGCCGTGATCTACCCAGCCTGGGCCGCGGCCACCCCCGAGTTGGTGCCGCCCGGGGACCTCGTGCAGGCGGTCGCTCTGAACGGCGTCGGCTTCAACCTGGCCCGCGCGCTTGGCCCGGCGCTTGGCGGCTTCGTCATGGCGGCAGTGGGCCCCGCCGCTACATTCTCCCTGAATGCATTGGGTTTCATCGTGCTTCTGGTGGCGCTGGTGACCTGGCGCAGGCCGGCGTTGCCCCCAGCCGAGTTGCCGCCCGAGCGGCTTCCTTCCGCCGTGAGGGCCGGACTGCGTTTCGTCGCTGCGGCGCCGGGCATGCGCGCGGCCATCCTGCGCGCCTGCGCCTTCTTCTTCTTCGCTTCAGCAGCCTGGGCGCTTCTGCCGCTGGTGGTTCGTGAGGGACTTGGGCTCGGGCCGGCCGCGTTCGGGGCCATGCTGGGTGTTGCCGGCGTTGGTGCCGTGGCCGCCGGGGTCGCGCTGCCCGCGCTCAGAGAGCGCTTCTCCCAAGGCAAGCTGGTGTTCTATGCGTCGCTGCTCGCCTACGCGGCCATGGCTCTGCTCGGCGCAGTCCAGCATTGGGCGCCGGCGGTTCTGGCGCTGTTGCTCTTCGGCGCTGCCTGGCTCACCGCAGGCAGCACGCTGGGGGCAGCAGCTCAGATGACGGCGCCAGCCTGGGCTCGGGCTCGGGCCCTCGGCATTTACCACCTCTCCTTCTTCGGTGCGCTTGCTCTTGGCTCCGTCCTTTGGGGTTGGGTCGGCACCAGAGAGGGTGTCCCGGTCGCCCTCGGCCTTTGCGCTGGGATCGGCGCCATCACCGCCTTCGCCGTGCGGCCCTGGCGGCTCGCAGCTTTCACACAGGGCAAGGGAAAGTGGGCCAGGGCGCTGAAGTCCGTGCCGCTGCCACGGTCAGGTGCTCCCTCCTCAGAGCTCAAGGATCTGCTGCACGACGGTTCAGGCAGGGTGCTGGAGGCCGTTCACTATCGGATTGACCCGGCGGACCGCGCCGCCTTTATTGCCGCCATGAGAGAGGTGCGCGAGGTCCGTTTGCGCGCTGGGGCTGCGGGTTGGAGGCTCTATGAGGACATCGCTGAACCTGACCGATGGACAGAACTCTGGGCCGTGGAATCCTGGACCGAGCATCTTCGTCACTCGACCCGGCTGGATGAGGGCGACCAATGGGCTCTTGCCCGTGCCGCCGCGCTACACCGAGGCGATGGCCCACCCAAGGTATCGCGACACCTCAACGTCGAGCCATGAACCGAGGGGAGCGCCTACACCGGCAGCAATCCCAGCGGACCCCGGCCACCTCGCTCATGAACGAAGCATCGAAAGGTTTGCCGGATGGCATGCAAGTCCACCGCATGCTTCCGCAGCTGACGTACTTGTCCTCCTACATCAACGTCTCTGCCGAGCTTGAGGCGCTGCTGCGCCGAACATCCAAGCGGACCTATGATGAAGTTCTGTCCGCTATCCATGCCCGCGCCAGCCTGTCGTCTAAGCCGGTCTCCTCCAGGCGGTGACCTGTCGGCAGCAGGTATGCTGTGACGAGAGCTCCTGATCGTTCGAACTGCTCCGCCAGATGCGGAGTGTCGGTTGGATCTCGCCGTTCATCGGCCGCACCTCCCAACAGTAGAACGGGATAGCCGCGCAGCGGCGGAAAACTGTCTTCTGCACACGGCAAGAGAGGGCGAATAAGGATGGCACCGGACGATATTTCGGGAGCCTGGAGAGCAGCAGCGGCTGCCATAATCGCACCGTTGGAGTAGCCGACCAGTAGGGGCTTACGATAGCCCTTGGCTCACAAGTGGCTGAGGAAGGCGCAGAACTCTTTCGTCCGAACTGCGAGGTCCTCCCGGTCGATGGTGCGGTCCGAATTTCGCCGGAAGAAGGCATGCCCACCCTCCCACGGAACGCGTCCGCGCAAAGCGAAAGCGGCACGGTCGGGTGCGATGCTGCGCGCGAAATCGACCAACGAGATCTCGGAGCCACCGCTGCCATGCAGCAGGACGACGGGAGATAGCTCGCATAAAGCAGCACCAACCATCTCGAAGTAGAAGCCTGCTGCCTCCGCCATCTCGCCACCCACGTAACGGACAGGCGCTTAGCGCACGCTTTGATGGTCTGCAAAGGGTCGATACTGTTGAAAAAGTCGGTGACTGCTGCTGATCGTGCGATCTGGCGCAACGACATATCTCAAAGCACCCACTTGAGGAAACCATCGCACCGAAGCCGTGAAGAACCTGGCAACTTTCGTGCTCGTTCGATGGGGTCTCAGACTTTTTCAACGTAAACGGTCTATTGCGGCTGGTCGGGTTCAGTTTGAGGACACTTACAATTCTGCTGAAGGGGGCGAGAAAAGGAATGGGAGCTTTCCGTCGGCTGCCGCTCTTGACGCCAGGGCGGCGTTGTTTTGCCAGGCGGACCGCGATGGGACCGGCAGGGAACTTGAATATGATGATCAAAGCCGCGCTCTTCGACGTTGATGGCACTCTGGTCGACTCTGTAGATCTGCACGCCCAGGCCTGGGTGGATGCCTTCAAAGAGATCGGCCACGATATCCCCTTCGACGAGATGCGGGCCCAGATCGGCAAGGGTGGTGACCAGCTCATGCCCGTCTTCCTCTCGCCCGAAGAGCTGGAGGAGAAGGGCAAGGCACTCGAGAAGCGCCGTGGCGACATCTTCCGTGAGGGCTACCTTCCCCGGGTCCGCGCCTTCCCAAAGGCAGCCGAGCTGCTGAGGCGCGTCGGCAAGGCCGGTCTGCGCAGCGCCCTCGCTTCCTCTGCCGAGGATGAGGAGCTCGCCGCACTCAAACGCATTATCGGCATCGACGGCGGCCAGTTGGACGCCGAAACCTCCTCCAGCGATGCCGAGCGTTCGAAGCCCTTCCCAGACATTTTCGAGGCCGCCCTGGCGCAACTGCCCGGCGTGAGCCCAGATGAAACCGTCGTCATCGGCGATACGCCCTATGACGCCGAGGCCGCGGGCAAGGCAGGCATCCGCACCATCGGCATGCTCTGCGGTGGCTTCCCGGAACAGGCTTTGCGCGAAGCCGGCTGCATCGCGGTCTACCGCGGCCCTGCGCATCTGCTGGCAGAGTACGATGCTTCGCCGCTGGGCGCTGGCAGCATGCCAGATTAGGAGGGACGCGGTGCTCGGGAAAGGTAACGTGTGCCGACGTGAGTGGCCACCAGAAGGGCATACAACTCTCCAGCCCGCTCGAGACGGCTGCGGCGCCAGCGCCGTAAGCGCCTCTGCCTGATCCAGGGTCGACCCGGTCGGCCTTCGAGGCGGCCCGAATTTCCACTCACATGATGAAAGGCGGCTTGGGCCAGCCCTGCCGAGCACAGACGCCATGCACGTCTTTGAGCTTCTCCTGGTCCTTCTCGGGGCCTGTGTGGCCCTCGCGGTTCTCGCGAAGCGGCTGAACCTTCCTGTTGCCGTTACCCTCGTTCTCGGCGGAATGGGACTGGCTTTTGTCCCAGGGCTGCCGCCACTCGTACTCGACCCCGAGCTCGTACTCGCCCTTTTCCTGCCGCCCCTCCTACAAGTCAGTGCCTACCGGACGGACTGGCCCGCGTTCCGCAGCCATCTCCGTCCAATCCTGCTCTTGGCGATCGGTGGGGTGTTCTTCACCGCCGGGCTGGTGGCGATCGCGGCCAAGATCTTCATCCCATCCCTGCCCTGGTGGGCCGCAATCACCCTCGGCGCCATCGTGGCGCCGCCGGACGCCGTTGCCGCCGCCTCCGTTCTGAGCCGCTTCAAACTGCCCAAGCGGATCGTCACGGTGCTGGAGGGTGAGAGCCTGATCAACGACGCTTCGTCGCTCGTCCTGTACAAGTTCGCGGTCGTGGCGGTCGGCGTCGGCACGGTCAGCTACGGCGAGGGTGCCCTGCAGTTCTTCGGCGTGGCGATCGGCGGCGCGCTTGTGGGCTGGCTCGTCGGGCGGATCGCGATGTGGATCTTCACCCACCTGGAAGACACCCTGCTCGACCTCACGATCACCATTCTCGCGGGCTTCGCCGCCTACCTCGCGGCCGAGGCAATCCATGCCTCCGGCGTGCTCGCGGCCGTAGCATGCGGCCTCGTGCTCGGACGGCAGCAACATGCCGAGTTCACCGCGCGCACCAGGATTGAGCTGGTCGCCGTCTGGAACTTCCTGGAGTTCACCCTCACCAGCCTCGTTTTCATTCTCATCGGGCTGCAACTCCGCGGCATCGTCGCGCGTCTCGCCGATGACGACCTCCGGCCGATCGCTCTGCTGGCGGTAGCCATGTCGGTGACCCTCATCGTTAGCCGCTTCGTCTGGGTCTTCGCCTCCGCCTGGGTGCCGCGTGCTCTGTCCCGGGAGCTGCAGGAACGGGATCCGACGCCGTGGCGGCACGCAGCCGTCGTTTCCTGGACGGGGATGCGCGGCGTGGTCAGCCTGGCGGCGGCTCTTGCACTCCCAGAGCCTTTTCCAGGCCGCGACGTGATCCTGTTCCTGGCCTTCTGCGCGATCTTCGTCACCCTGGTGATCCAAGGGACGACACTGGGATGGGTGGTCGGGCGGCTTGGCGTCACCGAGGAGGTGACCGCACTCCCCGAGCCGGAAACGGCTCAGACGCGAGCCGAGATCACGACGGCGGCGCTGGGAGCCGTCAGGGAGCACCTGGACAGTCCCGAGGCTACCGAACACACCGAGGCGGCAAGCGAGTTGGTGCAGGAGTACGAGGTTCGCGCCGACCGGGCGAGCATCGAGGGGCAGGATCCCGAAACCAAGAGCGCCCAGCTGGAGGCGCAGCAACGCTTGCGCCTCGTGGCCATCGCTGCAGCGCGCGAGAAGCTAGCCGAACGGGCCGAGACGATGGATGCCGAGGCCCACCGAGCCCTCGGCGAGGAGCTGGACCTTGAGGAGCAGCAGATCAGGCGGGCACTTGAACGGGAATGATGCGGGCTGGGACTGGGTTGGAATCAGCCGCTATGGGAATGAACTTACAAACCTTGAGAGGCGGAGAATACCTGCCCTCTTCAGTGGTTGCCCTGCTGCCCAGTATGGCGCGATCGCCCAGATTTCCTTACCCTTGACTGTATGTGCGGTCGATTTGCCCAGTCCATAGCACCAACCGACCTCGCGAGAGCTTTCGGCACCCGCAATGCTGTACCGAACTTCGCGCCTACCTGGAATTTGCCTCCCAGCCAGTCCGCGCCGGTGGTACGGCACAATCCCAAGAGCGGAGAGCGTCACCTCGACCTCCTGCGCTGGGGGCTGATTCCGCATTTCGAGCGTGATCCAGCCCACGCCCGCATGCTCAACAATGCCCGGGCTGAGACGGTCGCAAAACTCCCGAGCTTCCGCGGCGCCTTCGCGGCCCGCCGGTGCATTGTGCCGGCCGAAGCGTTCTACGAGTGGAAGCGCGACGGCAAGTTGAAGCAGCCTTTTGCCATCGCACGTGCCGACGGTGCTCCGCTTGCCTTCGGCGGCTTATGGGAGAGTTGGACCGACCCGGCGAATGGCGACATCACCAGAAGCTTCGCCATTGTCACCACCGACGCGAACGCCACCATGGCGCCGATCCACGATCGCATGCCGTTGGTGCTGGAGGCGGCCGACTGGGCAGTTTGGTTGGGCGAGCAGGAGGGCGACCCTAAGGCGCTGCTTCGCCCCGCGGCGGACACCGTGCTCCGGACGTGGCCGGTGAGCACGGACGTGAACAGTGTGTGGAACAACGGAGCGGAGTTGCTCCAGCCCATGCACGACGAAGCTTCAGAAGGCGGACCAAACTCCGCGTAAAGGCAAATGGGATCGAACTCGGCTGTAGCGAGTGAGTGTGCCAAGCGTTCCTCCTCAGGTCCGGAGGTCGCGCTGTCGGAGGCCGAGGAGCACGCGCCGCTCCGCACAGTGCCCATACTGAAGGTCCTGTCCAAGCCGCCCGGGCAGCGCAGTCGCGACAGAAGGAAGCGCGACGGGGCGCCGTTAGGTCCTTCGCAACAATTCGGCCTCAATTCTCCTTCGCTTTAAGACGCCGGTCGAGTTCCTCAGTAAGACGTCCAACTTGATAACCCGATAGCAGCGGATGCGTTCCTCTGTTTGTCTGCAGCCTCCGCCACGCGACAGCGAGGGTAGACCGAAGATTAAACGGCTGCATCGACCAGCTGTTCTTCACAAAAGGAGCCGAGCAGTGACCGACAAGCCCCCCGAGATCGCCGGCGGCGCACAGTTGCGGACGATCGCCATGCCACGTGACACGAACGCCGGAGGCAGCATCTTCGGCGGCTGGACGTTGTCGCAGATGGACTTGGCCGGCGGTACCCTTGCGGCCGAACACGCGGAAGGACGCGTGGCGACTGTCAGCATCGATGCCATGCGCTTTCTGCGGCCTGTGGCGGTAGGCGACGAGGTCAGTTGCTACTGTACGCTGCAGGACATGGGGACGACTTCGGTTGCGGTAAAGATTGAAACCTGGGCTCGCGAACGTGGCGGTAAGGCTGCAGAAAAGGTAACCGAGGGCGTTTTCACGTATGTCGCCATCGACGAGGAGGGTCACCCGCGCGAACTCCCGACGCGCGAGGCGAAATGACGATCAAGGTACCGCGTCAGCGGTTGCCTGCCATTCATCAGGATGTTCGTGCAAACCTTCGTCGGGCCACTTTTTGTGGATACAGGCTATTTGGGACTGGTGAGCTGAAAGTCGGGCACAAATGAACAGCAAGGTATCTCCTGGCGAGGAGCCAGCAGTCGTTACAGGAAACAGGGAGCAACTCCTTCATCTGCTCGCCGAGGCATCGGAGATTGAGCACACCCTAATGTGCAGCTATCTCTACGCTGCCTTCAGCCTCAGGCGCGGTGAGGAGGAAGGGCTTTCCACAACTGAGGCCTCCGCTGTAAATCGCTGGCGTAAAACCATCATGAACGTGGCCGTGGAGGAGATGGGTCATCTTCTTATGGTAGCCAACCTGACTGTCGCGGTTGGCGGACGGCCCCACTTCGCCAGACCTAACTTTCCCGTTGCGCCTGGGTACTTTCCCTCCGGGGTCGTTGTCCGCCTCACCGGCTTCTCACGTGAGACGCTGGAGCACTTTATCTTCCTTGAACGTCCGCAAGGAGCGCCAGGCGACGATGATCGTGCCTTCGGTCGGGAGAGCTACGACCGTGGGCAAGCGGTCCGTGGCCTCATGCCGAGTGCGCAGGACTACACCACGATTGGGCACCTCTACGAGGCTATCCGAGCAAACCTCATCTCTCTCGCAGGCCGCGTCGGAGAGGCCGAGCTATTTCTCGGCGGTGTCGGACGCCAGGTTGGGCCCGGTGTGGTCGATTTCCAAGGCGTGACTGCAATCGCTTCTCTGGAATCGGCTTGCACCGCAATCGACCTGATCATCGAACAAGGTGAAGGTTCGCCGGAAGAGCAGGAAGAGTCGCATTACCGAAGCTTCTTGGCTATTCGCGATGACCTCGAGGAACTCGCCGGCAAGAACCCCTCCTTTGCACCCGCGTGGCCCGTAGCGGACAATCCTGTGCTCCGGCTTCCGCCGAGCCCCGAGGATAGGGTCTTTATCGACCATCCAGAGGCTGCGGCCCTCCTGGATTTCACCTGCTCGGTCTACGGCTTGCTGCTCCGCCTGCTTGTGCAGAGCTTTGGCCGGACAGGATCGGAGCCAGCTCGTGAGCAGAGAACGCTGATCTCAGCAGCCATCGCGCTTATGCATACTTTGGCGGGTGCATCCGATCAGTTGGCACGCTTGCCTGCGAGTTCATCCAAACCGGGTGTGAACGCTGGCATGAGCTTCACCATGCTGCGTGGAGTTGAGCCCCTGCTCGATGGGCGGGTCGAGGAACAACTTATACGTGAGCAACTGCGGGATCTGGCGGATGGTGCGCGTTCCATCCCTGGGCTTTCAGGGGCAGTAAGTGCGAGCCTCAGTAAGCTCGCAGAAACATTCATCCTTTGGACACCTTCTTGAGTACGTGCTGATCTGCAAAGGATCCAAATTGAGAGGTTGCCGACATCATGCCGGCGAGGCGTCGTAACGTCCACCAGGTTAGAGGGAAAGACAACAGCATGGCCCTACCGGATGTCGCCTTCAGCGCGCTGAAAGCAATGAGGCGCTCCGGGCGATTCGAGGACGCAAAGCCTCTTACAGCAACGTCGCCATGCCACGTGCGGCCTAGAAAGCGAGGTCACCATAACCATCCAGCGCTGCGACTTACGTACAAGGGAATAGAATGACCCTCTTCAGCTATCATATTTCGCATGAGCAGTTCTCGCCACGCGCCCTTCTGGGCTTGGCCCAACAACCCGAGGCGGCAGGGTTCGATGCTGCGTTCTCGTCCGACCACCTGCAGCCCTGGGCGGCCGCGCAGGGTAATTGCGGATTTGCCCGGGGCATGGCTCGGCGCCGCCCTGCAAGCTACGTCCGCAAATCTTCCGCTGCGACTTCAGTCACCCGACCGAGGCGGACATGCAGGTGCTCAATCTTCACCGGCCGCCCCAGTGCGGCAGAGGCACGGCGCTCGGCGAGGGGGATGAACCAGTCCCAGGACCAGAAGGCGATTAGCAGGCCAGTCAGAACGAGCGGGATCCCGACCCAGAAGGCCCACCGCGGCACCCGTCGTTCCGCCATTCTGCTCCTCACCTTCCATTAACGACTTGTGGAGGTGATGCGTGGGAGAGGTGAGGGTTCACTGCCGCGGGCCCAGCCTCTGAAAGGCATTCCGAGTAATGCTGTCAAATATCCCAGTTCGGCGGCCGCAGCAGTCCCAGTCAGCCGCTTGCGCGTTGAAGAGGACATGCCTCCCAACTCCCACCAAGAATCCTCCAGGCCAGACGGCTTTGCGGGTGCCTGTCCAGCCGAGGAGCGCGAGGTCGCTGCTCCCTCAGATGTATTGGCACAGGGTTGGTGGAGCGTCCTGCGTCAAACGGCCTTTCAGGTCTTCGACAAGAGACTTCTAGGTGAGGCGGCGGCTGTGGCGTTCTACGCCCTGCTGACGGTCTTCCCAATGCTGGCGGCCCTGATCTGGCTCTGTGGCACCTTCATTGACCCCGTAGCAGCCACACAAGCGCTGCGAGACACCGCCTCTGGCATACTGCCGGCCGGCGCCGCCGAGGTGACTGGTGAGCTCCTCGGTCGCCTTGCAGACCTTCAGCGCGGTGGCTTTGGGCTTGGTACGGGGGCCGCACTGATCGGCACGGCGCTCTGGGGTGCCATAGCGACCGCGGCCCAGCTCTTCGGAGCACTGAACGTCACCTATGGCGAGCAGGAAGGTCGGAGTCTGCTTCGCCTCCATGGTGCGGCGCTGCTTTATGCCGTCGGTGCTGCAACTTTCATCGTCCTTGTACTCGGCGCCATCATTGTGCCAGCGAGGCTTGTTGATCAGGCGGGGGCTGGAGGCGTTGAGGCGATGGTGCTCCAGCTTGGCCGCTGGCCTGTGCTTCTGGCCGCAGTCGCCTTTGGCCTTGCCCTTACCTATCGGCACGGACCAGACCGCAAGTGCCCGCAGTGGCAGTGGGTCAGCTGGGGTGGTGCTTTCGCCGCCGTCGCCTGGCTGCTCAGCTCTGCGGCCTTCTCCTTCTATGTTTCTCGGTCCGGCGGCTACGACCGGCTTTATGGATCGTTGGGTGCCGTGGTCGCGTTGATGGTCTGGGCTTGGCTGTCGAGTGCCGCCGTGCTGATCGGTGCAGCCCTTAACGCAGAGCTCGAGCGTCACTCTGTGCGCTGATCCTTGGATCTGGAGCATGAAATGCCCGACCTCCCGTCGCAGGACCAGGCCGACCAGCAGCAACTCCGACTGATCCTGGCGGCCCTGCAGGACGGCGTCATACTGATCAATCCCGACCAGACCATCGCCTGGGCGAACGGAGCCGCACTTCGGATGCATGGCGTGCACGAGGTAACCGGGCTCGGCGCCACGGTGTCCGAGTACCGCAGCCGCTTCGAGTTGCGCTACCGCAACCGCCATAGCCTTCCCGAGGGGACTTACCCGATGGAGCGGGTGATGGCTGGCGAGGCCTTCGACGAGGTGGTGGTCGAGGTGGCGCCCGCCGGGGAGAACGAAGCGCTCTGGACGCATCGCATCCGCAGCCTGGTGCTCAACGACGCCGCCGGCGTTGGTAGCGTCCGTCAATGTGGTGGAAATTGCGTCTGGGCTTGAGGTGGCCACGGCTCAGGCGGCCTTGGGTGGAAGTTGCAGGGTTTCGTTGGTGAGCGCTGGGTTGAGCATCTCGCCCATGGCTTCGACGCCCATGTAGCGGTGCTGCAGTTGCCACTCGTCGTTGGCCTCGAGCAGCACAGCGCCGATGAGGCGGATGATGGACGCCTCAGAGGGAAAGATGCCGACCACGTCGGCGCGGCGTTTCACCTCCTTGTTGAGGCGCTCCAGCGGGTTCGTCGAGTGCAGTTTAGTCCGGTGCGGCGCCGGGAACGCCATATAGGCGAGCACGTCATGCTC
>NZ_JONP01000078.1 GCF_000711725.1 Roseomonas aerilata DSM 19363
TTGCGCAGCCGGCGGATCTCAGCCCCCTCCGCCGACATCGTCGCTGCTGTCGAGACGGGGCGCTCCGCAACAGGAGCCCGACCGGCATCAGATCCGAGCCGACCTCGCCAGTTGCGCAGCATCGAGGGCTGGATCCCCAGCTCCCTTGCCACCCGCATCAGCGGGCGGCCGCTGCTCTCCAGCAGCCCTACCGCCTCCCGCTTGAACTCCTCCGTGAACTCACGCCGCGCCGTCATGATCAGGGCACCTCGCTCCCTCAGGAGCTTATCCGAGGTGGCCACCATCACAGGGGAGAGTCAGCTCATGCTGACGCCATACTGCGCACAGATCGCCACCGACAACGGTCGTTGGTTGGTGTTGAACATGGGCGGTGGGCCGGTAGCTGCGGTCGCAAGGCCGTTCCTGCACGATCATGGCTCTTCGGCTGCAGTCAGCGTCGGCCGATCACGGTCCATAATGGGTCGCCAGCCACTGGTTGGTGCGTTCGGTTTTCGATGGTCTGGAAGCCAGCTGCCTTCATGTAAGCGCCGATCAAGCGCTGCTGCTCCGCGCCGTCACCAAGGGCCTGCCAGATGGCAACCGCCTTTGTGGGAAAGCAGCGGTTGCTGAAGGAGGCCACGAAGGGCGCGCCCTGGCGCAGCACTCTAGCCACCTCCTGGAAGACAGTGACTGGCTGCTGCAGATATTGCACCGAGACGCAGAGGCAAACGGCGTCGAACGTTGCATCAGTCAACGGCAGGGTCGGCTCACGATTTAGGTCCTGAACGAACCATCGCGAGAGCCGCTTGTTTGCCGCAAGCTCTGCCTCGTTCATGCCGTGCCCGATCACCTCGCCGTAGTGGATCTCCGGCGGCAAATGACTCACCCAGCTGCTCATCAGGTCGAGCACGGTGCCACCTGGCGGCACAATCTCGCGGTAGGTCGCCGTGACCGCTGCAATGGCAGCGTCGTCAATATGGGTGACGAAACGTGGCTGCCGGTAGAAGAGGTGGTCAGGCGAGGAGTCTGCCTTGCGGAAGGCCTCGGGTGGTAAGTGTGGGAGCTGCATCGCCGGGATATGTGGTGTCGCATGAAATGGGTAAGGACGCGGGCAGAGGGAGCAGGGCCGCGGCATCGACGGGTCGAGATCTCCAATCAGCTGCGGTGACTACTTGCCCCAGCTCAGCGCTGCAGCCCTGGGTGGCTGACGAGGAGTGCAGCGAAAAGGGCGGCCAGAACCCATGCGGAGGTGCCCGTGGTCAGCAGGGGCTGAAGCTCCTCAGCCAAGCTTTCCAGCGCTGACACTGGGGTAGTCCGGACGGCAAAGAGGGCCACGAGGAGGAAGACGCTCCTTCGGAGAAAGGTGATAGGCATGGGGATCCTGAGCCATTCTGGCTCTGCGGGATGGTTCCTGGGAGGGATCGTCAAGCGGCTGACGAAGGACGATCGCGGCCTACAACGCAGGTGCAGCATTTTGGTTTGAGTGGGGAATGAGAACGCCGGGCCAAGTTGCTCAAATCCCGGTGTTCGAAGGCCGTCTCAGACCGTTTTGCAAGACGTCGCGCCCTCGTCATCGTCGTTGGCGAAGAGTCGAGCGTAGCGGTCCTCCTGCTCATCCGGTTTGAGCTTGGGTGCGCTGTCCATCACCATCCTGTCGAGTAGCTGTCCGACCAGCCCGAGCGCGTCCACTTGGTCGTCGTGCCGACCCGTCGGGAAGCTCAGCAGCTCCGCCTCGAAGCTCTGCCGCCGAGGTGCCACCCGTGGCAGGTGCAGCCCGTCCAGCGCCATGCGGCCGCGGATGGGATGCGCCCTGACGGCCTTGTCCCCGCAGGTAGGGGAGGCGGGCCGGGCGACATAGGCCTGCCACTCCCGCATGCGACGCTCCAGGAAGGGATCCACCCCTGCTCCGATCTGCTCTGTCTTCTCCGCTCAACCCATAGGAGCGCCAGCGCAGGACAAGGCTGGAGAGGGCCTCAAGCTGGGCCCCTCGTTGATCACCCAAGCTCAGTGTTGTGGGGAGGATTTTGGCGGGTCGAAAGGTCCGCCTCGCAGATACAGGGCGAGCGATGTGATCGTCTCCTTAACGCGCAGCTTCTCGCTCTCGATCCAACTGACGCGTTCAGGATCCGGCAAGGAGGCGGCAAGTGCGTCGCGTAATCTCTCGTCCAAATGAGCTTGGCGTTCGTCAAGGGCCGCGAGCCAGTCGCAAGCCTTTGCTGGCGTGAGTTGCTGAGCCATGCCTTCTCTCCCGCTGTGGTTGTGTGATCATTTGATAAGTTCGGGAAAGGCGCCAGACCGTCGTTGCGCTACTGGGTACAAGAAGCTGTGATTCCGAGTGTTATCGATCCGCCCAGTCGTACTGAACTCAGACCGTCTTCCAGGACGTGACGCCCTCTTCGTCATCATTGGCAAAGAGCTTGGCGTAGCGGTCCTCCTGCTCATCTGGCTTGGGCTTCAGCGCGCTGTCCTTAACCACTCTGTCTAGCAGCTGCCCGACCAGCCCGAGCGTGTCCACTTGGTCGTCGTGCCGGCCCGCCGGGAAGCTCAGCAGTTCCGCCTCGAAGGCCAGGCGCCAGGGGGCGCTCTTCGGGACGTAGAGCCCGTCCAGCGCCATCCTTCCCCTGATCGACTGCGCCCGCACCGCCTTGTCGCCGCGGCTGGGGAAGGGGTGCCGGGCCACATAGGCCTGCCGTTCCCGCATGCGCCGCTCGAGGAACGGACCAACACCCGCCCTGATCTTCCCGGTCTCCTCGGCCCAGCCGATCGGGTGCCAGCGCCGCACGAGGTCACAGAAGGCCTCGATCCACGCGTCCGCGGCTGCCTGCCCCCGCCAGAGGTCCAGCAGCCAGAGGCGGCTGTTCGGGTCCATGCCGAGGACAACGTGCACGGTCCAGTCACCCCCGCCCGAGGTGACCGCGTCGTCGGATCCATCATAGACCCGCAGCGTCGCCCGCTCCGGCAGACTGTCGGTCGGGTGAAGCCACTCGGCGAGGAAGCGGTCACCCGTGCCCGAGACGGGCCGCTCCTGATAGAGCGCCGACCAGCTGCGGGTACTCGCCTCCACCTTCACCCGGGTGAGGGAGGCGGCGTAGCCGTAGTGGTCATCACCCCACAGCATCTCGCCGGGGGCACGACCGAGCGGGTCGCCTTCCTCGGCCTCGGCGGGGAGCGACACCACGCGCCACTGGCCGGGCTGGGCCTGGAGCAACCGCCCCGAGAGGTCGTCCTCGTGCCAGCGGGTGTCCTTCAACACCACGACCTCCATGGGGCGGCTGACGCTGAACATCCTGCTGAGCTTTGCCCAATTCGAGCGCGAGGCGATCGGGGAGCGCATCCGGGACAAGTCCGCCGCCTCCCGCGCCCGGGGCATGTGGATGGGCGGGCATGTGCCGCTCGGCTACGAGGTCAGGGACAGGAAGCTCCTGGCCAACGAGGCGGAGGCCAGGGTGGTCCGGGAGGTGTTCACCACCTTCCTGGACACCCAATCGGGCACCGAGACGGCACGGGTGCTCCAGGCGGAGGGGCTGACCAGCCGGTCGGGGCGGCTGCTGGACAAGGGCGACGTCTACAAGCCCCTGAACAACCGGACCTACGTTGGCGAGGCGGCACACAAGGGGAAGGTCTATCCAGGGGAGCGCCAGCCTATCATCGAACGGGCGTTGTGGGACAAAGTGCACGCCCTCCTCAGGGAGAGTCCGCACACGAGGGGCGATGGCACGCGGAACCAGACGCCGGCGCTGCTGAAGGGCTTGATCTACGGCACAGATGGTCGGGCGCTCTCGCCGACCCACACGCGGCGGAGGGGGCGGCTGTACCGGTATTACGTCAGCCAAGCCGCGCTGAAGGGCACAGACCAGCCCGATAGCGCCGACCCCGCGCTCGTGCGCCGTATGTCGGCGGCAGCGCTCGAAGCGGTGGTCGGGCAGGTGCGTGCCCTTCTGCGTCAGCCCGAGATCATCCTGGGCGGCCTGGGCTGCGGCGCGGGCCAGTGACCCGGATCTGACTGAGGCCGACACGCGGGATGCGCTGCACCAGCTGGAGCCGCTCTGGGACGAGCTGTTCCCGGCTGAACAGGCGCGGATCGTACGGCTGCTGGTGGAGCGAGTGACCGTGTCCAGCACGGGGCGGACATCCGGCTCCGTCTGGAAGGGCTGACGAGCCTCCTGCGGGACCTGGGCACGAGCCACCCGGCACTGCTGGAGGCTGCCGAATGAGCGTCGTCCACCAGACATGCCTCACGGTCCAGGTGCCCCTGGCCATACGGCGCAAGCCGGGGCGGAAGACGCTGGTGACGCCGGAGGATAAGGCGAGCCCAGCCTCGACTACCCAGACGATTTCCACCCACGCTGATCCTGCTCTGGTGAAGACGCTGGCCCGAGCCTTCCGGTACCAACGCCTGCTGGATGATGGGCAGTACGCCTCCATCACCGAGATGGCCGACGGCGAGAAGCTCGATCGAGGCGACATGGGGCGGCTGGTGCAGCTGACGCTGCTGGCGCCGAACATTATCGAGGCGATGCTGGACGGGCGGCAGGGCAACCAGTTCGATCTGCCGTCATTGCTGAAGCCGCTCCCATTGAGCTGGATGCAGCAGGGCGGCGCACAGACCTGAAATGGGCGTCGCACACCATACGGCTGCTCGATGAGCGCCGCTGGGCGCCCAAATCGGTCAACGCCGCGCGTTGGAAGACGTTCCAGAAGCGGACGTTCAGCGGAATCACGCTGGCCGGCTGTCCCTACTGGCCATCGGCCGGCGCCTTGAGCGCACGGCGTGAAGTGCGACACGTCAGCGCCTGAACACATCGGTTCCGACCATCAACCGGCAGTTGCAGCAGGGCGCCGCGCGTGTTTGGCTGGCTCGGCATCGGGATCCTTGAGGGTCTTCACGTGATTCGCGTAAGCGGGCGTGCATCCCTCAGGACGCTGGTGCATGTGATGCGTCCCCCGCCGGGTTGATCACAGGCGACACTCGCGACCTTCCTTACGGGATGCTTGTAACAATAGCGCCCCACGGTTCATCCATAAGCCTCCTCATTGCTAGGGTTTACAACGTTGGACGCAGCCGTTGATCGGGCACTTGCCGAGCACCCCCAGGCCCAGTTCCGCCGGCCTGAGTGGACCGACCTGCGGGGCTCCTGGGGCTTCGCCTTTGATGACGAGGATCGGGGAATCCAGGAGGGTTGGCCAGGGCGCGCCGAGGTCTTCGACCGGGAGATCCTCGTTCCGTTCCCGCCCGAATCCCAGGCCAGCGGCATCCAGGAGCAAGGCTACCACCCAGTCGTGTGGTACCGCCGCGTGTTTGAGATCCCGCCAGCCGGGCGAGCGCCTCGGCTGCACCTGACGTTCGGCGCGGTGGATTACGAGGCCCAGGTCTGGGTCAATGGCCAGTTCGCCGGACGGCACGAGGGAGGGCACACCCCGTTCACCCTCGACATCACCGCCTGGCTCTCTCCCGGGCCCGAGCAGGTCATCGTCGTGCGCGCCCACGACGACCCGCTGGATCTGACCCAACCGCGCGGGAAGCAGTACTGGGAGCTCGAGCCGGCGGAGATCTGGTACCACCGGACCACGGGCATCTGGCAGCCGGTCTGGCTGGAACCGTTGGGCGAAGCCTTCGTCGAATCCGTGCGATGGACTGCCGACCCGGACCGTTTCGCCGTCGGGATGCGCTTGCGGGTGGGCGGGCGCGCAGCCAAGGCGTCTCACATCCGCCTGCGTCTGTCGCTTCGCGGGCGGCCGCTGGTGGAGGACATCTACGCCTTGGACGGGGCGATGCTGGACCGCGAAATCGTCCTGCCCCGGCGCATGCATCGCGTTTCTGCGGTCTGCTGGGCGCCTCACCATCCCCACCTGATCGACGCCTCGATCGAGCTGCTAGCAGCCGATGGCACTGCGCTCGACCTGGTCGAAAGCTATTTCGGTTTGCGTCGGATCGAAGCCGTGGACGGTCGGCTTCTGCTAAATGGTGTGCCGCTGTTCCTGCGCCTGGTCCTGTCTCAGAACTATTGGCCGCAGTCGCACCTGGCACCACCGAGCGACGAGGCCATCCGGCGGGAGGTGGAGCTCGTCAAGGAACTCGGCTTCAATGGTGTGCGAATTCACCAAAAGGTAGAGGATCCGCGGTTCCTCTACTGGTGTGATCGCCTGGGTGTACTTGTCTGGGGCGAGGCAGCCAATGCCTTCCAGTTCGACGAGCGGGCCGCCGAACGGCTGTGCCGTGAGTGGGCGGAAGCGGTCCGGCGCGACTACAACCACCCTTGCATTATCACCTGGGTACCGTTGAACGAGAGCTGGGGCGTGCCGGACCTGGAGCACGATCCCGCCCAGCGTGCGTACGTGAAGGCGCTTTACCATCTCACGAAGACGCTCGACCCTACACGCCCGGTGATCGGCAACGATGGCTGGCAGAACGCCGTCGGCGACATCTTCGGTGTGCACGACTACGCCATGGATCCCACCAAGCTGGTCGAGCGCTACGGCTCTGCCGAGGCGCTTCGGCGCACCTTCGAGGCGATCCGCCCAGCGCATAACCGCCTGCTGGTGGATGGCCAGACCTTCGAGCAGCAGCCAGTGGTGGTCAGCGAGTTCGGCGGCCTCAGCATCAAGCCTGCCGAGGGGGAGCTCTGGCATGGCTATGCCACAACGAACGATGCGCAGGAGTTGCTGGTGCTCTATGAGGCACTGGTCGGAGCCCTGCTGGACAGCACCGGCATCGCGGGTTTCTGCTACACTCAGCTCACTGACACCGAGCAGGAGACCAACGGCCTGCTGACTGCCGCCCGCAAGCCCAAGCTGGACATCTCCGCCATTCGGGCAATCAACTCCCGCCCAGCTAAGTCCGTGCCCAGCGAAATCCTGGACGCCATCTTCCAGCACGAGGTCGAACGACGGCGTGCGAGCCGGACGAAGGAATAGCTGTCCGGAAAGGGTCACTTGACCAGAAAAGCGCATGGCAGTGCGCGCGTCCAACGGCGGTGTCTCATCAAACCGATGATGGACACATGGTGAAGCAGGGGAGGGCGCCACGGAGCCCTCCGCTTTCCCTAACCTGCCAAGCCTCATGGAACCGCGCCCATCAGCGCGGCTGGAGCAGCGGATGGCGGCCTGCCAGTTGGGCGACGAATGCACAACTAAAACATGGAGGTATCTTGGTATCCCTTCCCCGGGCCTTCTTCGCGCGTCCTCCCGCCGATGTTGCACACGATCTGATCGGCTCCACCCTAGTGGTCGACGGGGCCGGAGGCATGATCGTCGAAACCGAAGCATACGATCACGAGGACCCAGCGTCTCATAGCTACGTTGGGCGGACGGCCCGGAATGCCTCCATGTTTGGTCCGCCTGGCCACGCTTACATCTATCGATCCTACGGGCTTCACTGGTGCCTTAATTTCGTTTGCGGGGCAGAGCCGCTTGGCAGTGCGGTGCTCATCAGGGCGCTGGAACCAGCTGTTGGGGTTGACCTGATGCGGCAGCGGCGGCGGAGTGTTGGGCTACGGCTACTCTGCAGCGGTCCCGGTCGCCTCACCCAGGCTCTGGGTGTGACCGGCACCCTCGATGGTCAGCCCTTGGATCAGCCTCCCTTTTCTGTCCTCCCGGGCGCAGCCGAGGTGCCAGTGGTCAGTGGCCCACGCATTGGGATCACACGCGGGGCGGAGACACCCTGGCGTTTTGGCCTGGCCGGTTCAGTCTTCTTGAGCCGGCGCTTCTAGCGGCGGAGTTTGGCTGCGGCTCCGGCAATGTGGAGGCCGCCTTAGGCCCTTGCGGCCGAAACGCTGGACTGCGGTTGCATGGCGCGGTTGTTGTAGCTGGTACTGCTTCCAGTAAGCTCCGCGAAAACGGCCCTGGGTAGGAGTCGGATGCGGAGCTTGGACCTTTCCGGCCGGGTACTCATAGTGGCGCTTAGGATTGATGGCGGAGAGACGATGAGTTTGCATGTGGACTACTACGCCTCGCTGAACTCGCCTTGGACCCATCTGGGCGCCGCGCGGCTGGAGGCAGTAGTCGCGCGCCATGGGGCGACCCTGCGCATCTACCCCGTCGACTTCGGGACCATCTTCCCGGCATCAGGCGGACTACCGCTGCCCAAGCGGTCCCCGCAGCGCCAAGCGTACCGTCTGCAGGAACTGGAGCGCTGGCGAGCGCACCTGGGCATTCCCATTCACATCCAACCTCGTTTCTTCCCTGCCGCCGAGAGGCTGCCTGCAGGTTGTGTGATCGCCGCGCGCGAAACGCTTGGGGACCAGCCGGCCGTCGCCCTCGCGCATCGTGTGCTGAAGGCACTCTGGGAGGAGGAGCGTAACACGGGGGATCAGGACGTACTCGCAACGCTCATCGAGGAGATCGGACTCGATGCGACGTCCTTGCTGACACTGGGCGCAGAGGAGAGGTGGGCGGAGCGGCGGGCCCTCGACACGCAAACGGCCCTCACCCGAGGGGTGTTCGGCGCGCCAAGCTACGTGGTTGGGAGGGAGATCTACTGGGGGCAGGACCGCTTAGACTTCCTCGATCGTCGGCTGGCACTGGGGTGAGATCGCGATGTGGTTCGCAGGGATGCGGGAGCTGCAGTCTATTGGTAGGGGACGCTGCTTCAGATCAATGCCAGGGCAAGGCTCACCCCCACTCGGGGCGTACAGTCCTGAAGGTCACGGAGTAGCGCAGGCTGCTCACGGCCGGGATGCTGTGCTCCCATTCGGCTCTTGACGGCCCGGCCAGGAGATAAGCCGATCGTGGCTCCAGAGTGAGCGACGCTCGTTCCCATCCTGAGCCCGTGTCGCGCCTCAGGCGGAAGACGCAGGGCGAGAGAAGTGACACGCCGGCCACCTCTTCGAAGACCGACTTATCCCTGTGCCAGCCGATAGCAGCCCCAGCGGCGTACTCAGTCACAAGGACCTGCTGCAAACCGGCAGGATCTAGCTCAGCGAAGGCCGCTACTCGCTCGCGGAGAGGGAGCAGGAAGGACGGGATCGCTTCCGTGCTTAGCAGACGCTCCCGGCTGAAGTCGTACTTTGCGCCATAGGACACGATCCGCCGCTTGCCGACATACTCCCGGAACTCGAATGCGGCGAATGGCAGTTCAGCGAAGCGCTCGACAAGCCCGCGCTCCTGATCGGGCGGGATCAGATCCGGCTGGTACCGGAAGCCCCCGGGCAAGGAAGGATCGGGCTCGAACAGGCTGGACTGGACTGGCTTCATGCTCTTGCGGAAAAGGGAGGTGGCCGGCACGAGTTGCGCCTGAACCGTAGATACATGGGACTGACGCTGCATCTGGCACTCTTGGCCGCGAGCTTCCTGAAGAGCGGCACAGCTCAAGCGTGTCGCAAGGACCTGGGCGGCAAGATTGAGGGGCAGTCCTCTACTGTTTCGCAGCCGGACGCCAAGGTGCTCTTCCTGCGGTGCACCGGGCTATTGCCTCATCCATGGCGGTGTTCAGCGAAGCCGCAAGTTCGTGGGCCAAGATGCTGGGATCCTGACCGTTCGGCGTGATCGGCTTCCCTACGACCGCTGTGCAGCGTGCGATGGGCAAGGGAAAGATCATCCGATCCCAGGAGCCGAGACGGCGGCTCGGCATGGCATAGGCTCCGCACGGCACGATCGGCACGCGGGCCATGGATGCCAGTCGGATCGCTCCTTCAGAGCACACACGCCGCGGCCCACGAGGTCCGTCAGGCACCATCACAGCCACGGAGCCCGCTCGAAGGCCATGCAGCATCTTCCGCGCTGCCTCATGTCCCCCTCGCGACGAGCTACCTGCAACATGCGTGAGGCCGTAGTCCTTCAGAGCCGAAGATATCAGTGCGCCGTCCCGACTGCGAGATACCAGAACAAGCCCTTCCTTACGGTCGATCTCTGGGCCCAACGTCACCCAGAACCGAGTCCAGGCGCTTGGCATCAGGGGGAGGCATTCGTGCCAGAATGCCATGATGAAGCCCTCGGGCTGCGTGGCTAACGCGCGCATCGGTTCCGTGCCGTGCAGATCCCATCGTGTCGTGCGGGCGCATAGGGCGAGGTACCAGCCGACTGCCTGCCAGAGCAGGGGGCTCTTGCCGATTGATTTAAGTGTGCGGGAAAAAAAGCTTTTCCGGCGCTTCGCTTTCAAGTGCGGAGCGGCACGTACGAGGGAATTCGGAGTAGCTTGATCGTCAAAGTAAACAACCTCAAACAGGCTTTCAGAGCCGCCACGCCATGCGACTGACATGCGCACAAGCAACGCAAGTCGTCGACCTGTAAATAGCAGACGATCGAAGATCGACCGCTTCGGCGCTTTGTGATCGTCATCGGGCTCTGCGTGCGAGATCGTCTGTCCACGACCGGAGGCACCTACCATAGCTCAAGTTACAGCAAGGCTTCGTCGTAGGCGCGTGATAGCACCCGGTAGGCCGCGCACCTTCAGCACCCGGCCAGTCTCGTCATACTCCTCGGACAGAACCCGCGCGCTTTCATAGACGTCACCGATCAGTCCTTGCTTCGCGTAGGGCAGCACCAGCACATCCTCCACCATCTCTGCCTCGAAGAAGGCAATAATGCTGTCCCGCAACGCGCTCACATCCTCGGGCGCGTGGGCAGAGAGCGCGATCGCTTGTGGATGCTTCTCCAGCAGCGCGGCGCGCCCGGAGGCGTCCACTCGGTCCATCTTGTTCAGCACCAAACGAGATGGTACCGCGTCCGCACCGATCTCACGCAGTACGCTACGGCTCACCTCCAGCTGCGCCTCATAGGTAGGGTCCGAGGCGTCAACCACGTAGAGCAGCAGCGAGGCTTCAAGCGCCTCCGTCAGAGTGGAGCGGAACGAAGCGACGAGGTCGTGCGGCAGCTGCTTGATGAATCCAACCGTGTCGGAGACCAGCACCCGGGGCCGGGTCTCTGGCTGCAGAATACGGACAGTGGTGTCAAGCGTAGCAAAGAGCTTGTCCTCGACCAGCACCTGGCTGCCGGTCAGCGCCCGCATGAGGGAGGACTTGCCGGCGTTCGTGTAGCCGACCAACGCCACCCGCAGTTGGTCGCGCCGGGCGGACCGGCGCTGGTCGCTATCGCGCTGCACGGCTTCCAACTGGTCCTTCAACTCAGAAATTCGGTCGCGGATCTTGCGGCGATCGAGGTCAAGATTGCTCTCGCCCGCGCCTGGACCCTGCTGCCGCCCGCCACCGCCGGAGGACTCCCGCAGGCGTGGCGCCACGTACTTCAGCCGCGCCATCTCCACCTGGAGCTTCGCCTCGCGGGTGTTGGCATGACGGTGAAAGATCTCAACGATGACGCCAGTGCGATCCAACACCTGGGCACCGGTCGCCCGTTCCAGGTTGCGGATCTGACTGGGTGAGAGCTCGTGGTCGACGATGACGAACTCGGGCTTGCGGGTCGCGTCCTGGTCAAGCTCGGCTGGGTCGGCAGGCGCGGATACGCCTTCGAACCGCTGTCGCGCCTTTGACCTCGGGGGCGGTGCCATCGAGCTGACCACCCCGGTTCCACCTGTGAGCGCCGCCAGTTCCGCCAGCTTGCCGCTGCCCAGCAGCGATCCGGCGCCGGTTCCCTCACGTCGCTGTGACACCGTGCCGATCACCTCGTAGCCAAGCGTCTTGACCAAGCGTCCTAGCTCTTGAAGGCTCGCCTCATGCGCGATGTCATCGACCTCGGGCGTTTGGATGCCAACAAGGACGGCGAACGGAATGGGCGGCTTGGTCTCCATGGCGGTAACGTAACACGGATCAAGTCAAAGCTCGAAATTCTTGCCTTTCCAAGCTGCCTCGGTGGTGCAGCAAGGACGCCTCAACTCCGTCCGGCTCGAGAGTACGGCTCCCACCCTCATCTGGTGCATCCCACTCGCTGAGGTAGAAGAGAGGTGGCCGAACAGGTCTGAGCCCTCCCGCCAACCCGAGATTATCGTGGGCACCTGGGCGGCGGCGAGGGCCAGCGATCCGGACCTGACCGAGGCTGAAACACGGGACGCCCTGCACCAGCTAGAGCCGCTCTGGGACGAGCTGTTCCCGGCGGAGCAGGCCCGCATCGTGCGGCTCCTGGTGGAGCGGGTGACGGTGTCCAGCACCGGAGCTGACATCAAGCTCCGAGTTGAAGGGCTGGCGAGCCTCGTGCAGGATCTGGGGACAGAGCGACCGACGATGCTGGAGGCGGCAGAATGAGCACGTCCGCCAGCCTTACGGTTCAAATGCCGCTCAACATCCGGCGTCCGCCGGGACGGAAAACGGTGGTGTGACCCTCCCCTGTGATGGTGGCCACCTCGGATAAGCTCCTGAGGGAGCGAGGTGCCCTGATCATGACGGCGCGGCGTGAGTTCACGGAGGAGTTCAAGCGGGAGGCGGTAGGGCTGCTGGAGAGCAGCGGCCGCC
>NZ_JONP01000079.1 GCF_000711725.1 Roseomonas aerilata DSM 19363
GGAGGCGCTGGTCAGGCCGGTCTGGGTGACCTCGAAGGTGACGGTGTGGGCGGTGGCGAAGTTGCCCATGCTGCTGACCGAGGTGGTCTGCACGTCGAGCGCCGGCTGGGCGACCTGGGGGAAGCCGATGGAGAGCGCGGTGACGATGGAGAAGTTGGCGGAGCTGCCGGTGACGAGGAGGGCGCCGCTCGACGAGGTGGAGGCGGTGCCGGGGACGAAGACGCCGTCCTGGAAGATGCGCGCCGAGAGCTCGGGCGCGGCCTGGGCCTGGGAGGCCATGCCGAGGGAGAGAAGGGCGGCGGCAGCGAGGAGAAGCTTGCGCATGGGAGGGTTCCTTCGGGGCGGGCGGCGAGGTGTCGGGCGCTTCGTTGCGACCTTGCCACTAACACAGCACGCTTCGTGCCAATCCAAAACGTTCCGAATAATCAACATGATAGTCTGTCTCTAAATAGGAACAATGCGAATGTGTAATATATCCCGACAACCTGGATAGAGGTGCGGGCGCGAGTTCCGCTGTTTCATGTTCGCGAATCGTTCTCGTCTGTCCTAACCTGCGCCTTCCACTCCCGGGCAGCTGCAGGAAGTCACGCATGAGCTACGACCACCTCTACAAGCCCGAGCCCTGCACATCCTGGCCCGCCGCGCAGCTCCGCGCGGTCGGGATCACCTACCGAGAGGCCGCTGGCCAGGGGCTGGACGCCGCGACCTGCCTCGAGCGGGCAGTCGCGGCCTATGTAGCGGCCGGCGGCGAGCGCCAGGGCTCCACGCGCGCGGTCCTCGACATGATCGCCTCGCTCGCAATGGAGGAGGGCGACTGGCTCTGGGGCCCAGCCAAGGCTCTGCGCGATCGACAGGCGCGTGCCGACCGGCAGCCGGACCTCTTCGAGTTGCCGGTGGAGGGAGAGGCGCGGTGCTGACGCTCCACCCTACCCTGCCGGAGCCGGTGCGGGATGCGCCGGGCCGCGCGGAGCTCGCCACGATCTGGGACAGCCTGGACCAGGAAGGCCGCCGCCTGCTGCTGGCGCAAGCCCGCGCCGTGGCCGAGGTAACAGGGCGAGTGCCCCCAGAACGGACGACGTGACCACCGCGCCGGGGGACCTCCCCTAGCCGGTGGAGCACCTCCGAGCCGTGGGACGCGCCTACCGCGAGGCCTCTGGGCGCGGCGTCTCGCCACTGGGCGCTGTCGGAGCCGCGGACGCAGCGCGCGTGGCGGCTGGCGGTGAGCCAGAGCACCCGACCCGCACCACCACCGCCATGATCAACCACCTCAGCTGCGAGCACGGCGACTGGCTCTTTGGACCGGCGCAGGCATGGCTGGATCGCCACAGCGCGCTTCCGCTGGAGGCTGAGATCTTCGACCCACCGGAGCAACTGCCTATCAGCGGCAGGCGGCGCTGCACGAGCTGCGAGCGGCGGCCTGCCGGCGTCGCCCTGGTCGATCGGCCGGACCGGGTGACAGGGGGATCCGGCGGAGGCACGGGCGCGACAATCAAGCCGCTGCCTGGGGCGAAGGATAGCGGCGGACAGGTCATGGGGAAACGTGTTACCAGCAACCCCATTCGAGGGGGCTGGCGGTTCCGCCGCGCGTCGCCGCTCCACGTGATGATCGATCTTCCATTCAGGTGCAGCAACCGACGCCCTGCTCATAGTTGCGTGCCGACGGAGCGTGGCAAGATCATCAGCGGCTCTACTGCCGGAAAGCTGACTGCGGCCCGGCCGGCGCGCACGCCAGCCATCGAACATGTACCCAAAGGTGCCGAGGATCACCCCGAAGGCCACATCGTAGTACCAGCAGCACCGTTCGTAGAGGGCGGCCCAGGCCGCTTTTTTAGACACAGGGATCTCCGGGGAGACATTCTCCGTAACACAGAGTTTCCCGCTGCATAGTGAGAAAGCGATTCGATCCGCACGCAACACTATCCAGCTGAGCAATGGTTGAACATTGTAAACGGATAGGGCCTTCCCTCTCTGCGAAGCCGCCGGCGCCGCGGCGCAGCACCAGCGACTTGAGTCGTAAGCAAGGGGGGCTGAGCGACGACCAGCTGCGCTGACCAACCATTCACCGTCCAGTGCTATTCCTCCCCGCACGCTCGTCCGTGCCCTACTCCTCTGCCTCCTCCTCGTCTCCCCTGCCCTGTTGGAGGAACTGCGCGGTCGCGTCGTGCGGATCGCCAACGGCGACACACCGATGCTGCTGACCGCCGGAAAGGTGCAGGTGCGGGTGCGTCTGGCTGAGATCGAAACGCCCGAGTGGCGGCAGTCCTACGGCACCCGGCCCAACGGCAGCTCGCGGCGCTCGCCTTCCAGCAGCAGGTCTGCGTGGTGGTCCGAAACACCGACCGCTACGGCCGGACGGTCGGGCGAGTCTATGCCGGCGGCGCCGATGTGAACGTGCGCATGGTCCAGCAGGGCGCGGCCTGGGTCTACCGCCAGTACAGCCACGACCAGGCGCTGCTCACGATGGAGGAGGATGCACGGGCAGCGCGGCGCGGGCTTTTGGGCACTTGGGAACATAGCGGACCTCCTGCTGCACCACCATCTTGCGACGGCGCGGCTGCTTGCTGCGTAGCGTCAGCCTTTCCTCGCGGTACAGCCGCCAGACAAGGTTCTTGCCCACCGCCCAGTCGTCACGCCGCAGCATCACGTGCAGCCGCCGGTAGCCGTAGCGGATCCGGACGTGGGCGATCTCGTGCATCCTCTGCCGGATCTCGAGGCGCGGATCCCGCGTGCTCGCTGCTTCGCCTGCGCCACCGGCATGGCGTTCACCCGGTTCGTGGCGCCGACGCTGGCGGCGGAGACACCGAGGCGGCCGTTGGTGAGCGACTCCATGGCAATGCCAAAACCGTTCCCGGGATCGCCGAGCAGCGCGTCCTCCGGAACCACGAGGCTCCCAGCCGCCCATCAACCCGTCAGGGGTCTATCCGCACCTGCCCGCGCCCGCCAATTCAGGCGCCCCTGGCGCGATCTCTGACAGATCCAGAGTTCGCTCCTCAGCGACCGTGATTACCACGTCCCGGTAGTCCATCCGCAGAAACTGCCGCAGCATCAAGGGGCGAAGATCTGCAGCCAGGTCTAATCCTTGCGCGAGTACCGGCTGACGTCCTCCGGCAACGCCGCCCGCCCCATCGACTTCGAAATCCCCCTCACCACCTCCTCCCGATCCAAGCCGCAAGGCGTCCCAACCCGACCGGGCGACATTGGTTCAGTTATTCGCCGGCTTCAGGCTGAGAAGGACAGTTGGGACTAGTTCTGACACCGTAGGATGAATGGGGACCGACCACCGCAGCGTGCTAAGGGGCTGATCCGCATTCATCATGTCGAGAATGCCGTGAATTGCTTCGTCACCACCGGTCCCGAGGATCGCCGCCCCCAAGATACGCTGCGTGTCAGCATCAGCCGTGATCTTCATGAAGCCGAGTGTTTCGCCCTTCTCGACAGCACGTCCGACGCGGGTCATGGCTCGTTTCGAGCTAAGCAGCCGGCGTCCGCTCCCCACCGCCTCGGCCTCGGTCATTCCGATCCGACCGAGCGGCGGATCGATGTACAGAGCATAGCCGGTCAGCCGCTGGCTGACGCGGCGATCCTCTCCGTCGAGCAGGTTGGCAGCGACGATCTCATAATCGTTGTAGGCCGTGTGGGTGAAAGCCCCTCGCCCGTTGCAGTCGCCAAGAGCGTAAACGCCGGCCACATTCGTCTGCAAGTGGTCATCGACCACAACGTAGCCGCGGCTATCCGTCGTGATGCCAGCCGCGTGGAGCCCCAAGTCATCCGTGTTGGGTCGCCGCCCGACGGCCAGCAGCACATGGCTACCGACCACCGGCACGCTGTTCTCCGCGCAATCGACGGACACTGCTATATCGGTCCCCACCGGGACGAAGCCGATGCAGTTCGCTCCCGTGCGAACCGTGATACCTTCGAGTTCAAGGATTGTGCGCACCTCCTCTGAAATGTCCGGATCCTCACGCGCGATCAGCCGGTCCGAGCGCTCGACGATCGTAACCTCGGCTCCGAACCGCCGGAAGATTTGCGCGAACTCTAAACCGATGTAGCTCCCGCCGACGACGACGAGGTGTCGCGGCAGCACGTCGAGCGCCACCATATCCGTGTTGGTGAGGACGGTGATGTCCTTGATGCCGGGCATATCGGGAACGAGAGCGCGGCCACCCACATTGATGAAGATGCGCGGCGCCGTCAGGTGTTCGCCGTCAACCTCGACGGTGCTAGGTCCGATAAATCGCGCATGACCGCGAATCAGCTCGGCATTGGACATACTGGCAAGCCAGGTCTCGTTGCCTGCACGAGAGTCCAGTATCACCTGTCGGGCTCTCGCTGCCACGGCCCGCATATCGACCTGCACCGGCCCGGCGACTGAGAACCCGTACTCGGCACCCCGCCGCGCCATATGCGCTGCATACGCGCTTGCTACCAGTGTTTTGGTCGGCTTGCATCCGGTGTTGACGCAGGTGCCGCCGACCAGATGTCGCTCGATGATCGCCACTTTCATGCCGGCATCGTTGAGCCGGCTGCCAAGCGACGGGCCTGCTTGGCCAGCGCCGATGATGATCGCATCGAAGGCGCGCGCGCTCATCGGAGATCAGCCGATGCGGCCGAGATACGGGTGCAAGTAGATCCCTCTGCGAATGCCGAAGGGGCGTCGATGGCAAGTCTCATTTCGATATTCTCCTGCATCAGGGTAGGAAGGAGCTTGGCCCTTCACCGGCCACGCGGGCCGGCTGTTCAACATTGGAAGAAGTGTACGCTGCCGCCGGGGCGTTGGCGCCAGCGCACTCGGCAACACCATGAGCTATGCGAGGGAGGCCGGACATGCCCTCCTTGAGCATCCCGGACGCTGCTCAGCCCGCCGTGCGCAGCGTGCCCTTGCGGGCGTCGCTGACCGTCAGCCAGATCGCCGCGACGAGGAAATAAAGCGCACCGAACGCGGCGTATGGGGCAACTGTGGTGATGCCGATCGGCTCGGTCCCACTGGCCATTCTGACAAACAGGAAGCCCGCCAAGGTGGATTGCGCACCGCTGAGGATCATTGCCCACTGAGCGCCGGTGGTTGCCCAGCGGCGGATTGCAGTGGCGAATTGGAGAATGCCGGCGAACCCGGCCCAAATGCCGAAGACCACGAGTACGCTGTTCATGCCGTAGCCGAGCGCGACGGCGACGGCGATCGCCGTGATGGTGCTGGCGACGACGTTCAGCAGCTGCGCCTTGTTGCGGCCGAAGCCGCCACTGCGTTGAGCATCGGCGAAGTTGGCGATCGCGTCCCAGCCCGGATAACCGACCAGCATGATGGCGGCGAGCATCGGGGTAGATTTGGCAACGCTAAAAGCCACCGCTACCCATGCGGCCGAAAAGGCGAAGCGGGTGAAATAATAGCGCTTCAGCCACCCCGAAATAGGTTGACCTGAGTATCCGTTATGCACCGCTGCTGACATGTGGAGCCTCGACCTGGGTTCGGCCACCTTCTTTAAGGTGGGCATATGTGAGCCATCGTGACTGATGGGTCGACGCGACAGGATGATCTCGTCCCATATCGACCCCGCTACAGTAGGTCTTATCTCGTCCGACCGGCCGCTTGGAGGATCAGGTTAGCGATGGCCTCCGGCTGCGAGATCATGGCCAAGTGGCCGGAGTCCACCTCGATGACTGTTGCGTTCATCCGCTGGGCGAAGAAGCGTTCAAGATCGGGCGATATGGTCAGGTCCTGCTTTGCCACGGCATAGAAGGTAGGCTTGTCGTGCCAGGCGGCAGCCGTCGTGCGGGCCGTGAATGTCGAGGTCGCGGTCGGCTGCTGCACCGCGAACAGGACTTTTGCCTGCGCCGTCGGGAGATCGTTTGCAAAGTATCTGGTGAAGGCCCCCTCGCTCAGTGTCGTCAGGCCGTCACGAGTGACCAGGCCCGAGCGGGCCGGCGCTGCAGGGAACCTGGCGTTAACGGCGGCGACATCCTCGTTGGCATCGGGCGCGCGCGCCGCGACGTAGACGAGGGCCGACACGTTGGCGGCGGTGCCGGTATCGCTGATGATCGTTCCCCCGTATGAATGGCCGACCAGCACCGTGGGACCGTCCTGCAATGCCAGCACGCGGCGCGTTTCGGCATCGGCCGCGGCGAGCGAGGTCAACGGGTTCTGTACCGCCGTCACGTGGAGGCCGGCAGCCTGCAGGATGGGGATGACTTTCTCCCAACTCGATCCGTCGGCCCATGCGCCGTGCACGAGCACGACATTGCGGGCCACTACAGAGGTATTGGCCATTTGGGCATCTGCCGGAAAGCTGGTGACGGCGCCCGCGATGAGGCTAAAAGCCGCCGCGGCGAGCATTTTCTGCAGCTTCATTTTGGATCCTCAGTCAAGATGACGTTTCGAAGCAGCATGCTTCAATGAGGCTTTCGAGGCAGGCGGGGAGAACGCAACGTTTTACGCATGCGCTTTCTTCGTGGCTGCCATTCTCGTAGCGCCGTTAAGGTTCCTGGCATGCCCACCGAACACACTGACGCAGGTACACGCGAAATTCGGTGGGCGGAGGCGATGCGTGCGGAGCGCCGGGGCGATGCGGTGGCCTATGAGCGCTTGCTGAAGGAGGTCGCTGTCATGTTGCGCCGGCTGATCCACTCGCGCCTGGGAAGATTTGGTTTGCGCGTGGATGAGACGGAGGATGTGGTGCAGGACATACTGATTGGCTTGCATGGCAAGCGCCATACCTGGGACGACACACGGCCGATCATGCCCTGGCTCTACACCATCACCCGCTACAAATTTATCGACACGGCCCGCCGTCTGCGCCGAGAGGCCGCGCGACACGTGAACATCACCATGGAGGAGATGGCGGAGATCTTCGCGGCGCCGAGTGAGGATGCCGACCGCACCATGCGCGGCATCGATCGCCACTTGACTGATCTGCCGTCAAGTCAACGCCAGGTGGTGCAGGCGCTTGGCGTCGATGGCGCCACCGTTCGCGCCACCGCCGAACGGCTTCACACGAGTGAGGGCTCAGTGCGTGTGCTTTACCACCGCGCCCTCAAACGCCTGATGACGAAGGCCCGCCGGGACGACGTCCCATGAAAAGAGAGCAGGAAGTGGCAACCACGGCGCGGACCGATGGCTTGATCGACCGCCTCGCGGCCCAGGCCGGTGGCAGTCAACTGGGCGGTCCACTCACCTTCAAGGTGGCCCTCGTGGCTGCGGCTGTGGCGTCGCTTGGCCTCTCTGTCGCACTCGTGCTGGCGTGGCTCGGCACTCGGCCCGACCTTGCGATGCAGAGCCTGCCCTTCGCCTACAAGATTGCAAGCATGCTCGCCTTGGGTCTGGCCGGTCTAGTTCTGGCCTGCCGCGCCGCTTTGCCAAGCAGCGGCAAGCTGACAGCCACCGCGTTCCTGCCAGCCGTGCTCATCCTCGCCTTCCGCGCCGCCACCGACCGTTCGGGTCTCTCCGCCCTGGGGAACTCGGACATCTCAGCAGGTGGATGCGTGCTGACGATTATGGGCGCGTCTGTGCCGGCGCTGATCATCCTGCTTGGTGTGATGCGGATGGGCGCGGTCACCCGTCCAGCGCTGGCAGGGGCCATTGTCGGTGCATTGTCCGGCTCACTGGGTGCCATCGCCTATGCGCTAGCCTGCAAGAACGACGCGGGATTGTTCGTTGCCATCTGGTACCCGCTTGCCGTTGTAGTCACGGCTGCCGTGGGTGCCATTACCGGCAAACGCGCGCTCACCTGGTAGGATAAGAAGCCGGCAACGGGATCGGTGGCCGGTTTGCAGGACAAGTCCGCTCTCGTGCTCGGCGGCACCGAAGATCTTCTCGGCTGCATCTAGAATAACGTCCTGCGTACTGATAGCTGCCTCCTCATGACCCGGCGGCTCGGCCGGCCCAGGGACCGACCTGGCAGGAGCGGCCAGGCGGCCGAGCGGAAAGTCCCGGCTCGTCATTGCTCCTCAGATCACATGGCAACTGAGCGATCAATCAAGCCGTGCCGTGTCCCCGGATAAGTCTGCAGTTGCGGCCGCCGGCCTCGCAGCGGGGAAAGATGAGACGCTAGGCGCCGTCATAAGCGCAGCGGTTTTGCCAGCACCCATGCCAGGCCTGACAGGGTGAGCGACCTTGTTGCATCGGTCGGAGCGTTGGATGCATCTCTCCCAGGGGTCCTGTCAGCTCTCGCGCCAAAGATACCGTTGCACGCCGGCTGATGCTGTCAGCCTACCCCGCTTCAAGAATGGCGCGCGCGGTAGTCGCACGATGGCTTTGAAACGTGCGGCGGCGGCTCGCAGGAACATGCTGGCAGTGGAGAATGCGGGGGCGGAGATGGTTACGGAGTTCGTCGTAGCTGCGACAGAAGCGTTCCGCTGAGGTGAAGCTCTTGAACCCGAGCATACATCGGACCTGACCTTTGATGCCGCGGTGATCCTGCTCGAGCCCATCGTTCATGTAGGCGCTTCTGCGGTGGGCCACGTGCTTGCCCAGCGTCGAGCGGATCGCTCGTGGGTACGAGCCATGCCCGTCCGTGGTGACCTGGTCGGGGACGATGCCTGTGGCCAAACTGGCCGAACGGAAGAACGCCTTCGCGGCCGCCATGTCTCGGTGCTCGCTGAGCTTGGTGTCGACGAGGTCACCGTTCCTGTCGATCGCCCGATACAAATAGCACCAGCGTCCGCAGACCTTCAGGTATGTTTCGTCAACGTGCCAGGAGCGGCGCCCGGGACCGCCCTTTGCTCGCCGACGCTGGCGCAACTCAGCTGCTAGAGCCTGCGCAAGCTTAACCTCCCACTCCCGCACCGCCTCATGGCTAAACACGATGCCGCGCAGGAGGAACATCTCCGCTAAATCCCGCAAGGTCAGGCGGTAGCGCAGGCGCCACAGGACCACGAGGGCGATGATGTCGCTCGGGTACTGTGCCCGGCTCAACAACCCCGACCTGCGCTCGTTGAACCCTCGGCCGCAGGCGCGGCAGCGAAAGGGCCGGTAGCCCTAGGCCGTACGGTCCCGCCGCTCCGTCACCTCGGCCGAACCGCAGTCCACGCATCTCATCTCAGGATCCCAGCCGCCCATCCACCCGTCAGGAGCCTTCCCACGCCTGCCCGCGCCGCCATCTGGGCACCCCTGGCACGAACTCTGACAGATTCCCCTGGCTAGAGCGGGCTTTGGTTCATTCCTACACTGGCGCCCTCACCGCAATCAGCGCTTCGATCCGCTCGATCAGCTGCGCCTCGCCCACGGGCTTACGCAGGAGGGAGTAGGTTCCGGAGATCGCGCCACTGACCGCTATGGAGGCACCATCCCCCGCATAGCCGGTCAGCAGGACAGCCGGCAGGTGCGGCCGTCGTGCCTGTGCCGCCGCGATGAGAGCAAGCCCCCCCATTGCTGGCATGGACAGATCGCTGACCAGCACGTCCACGGCCTCACCCGCATCCAGTAATTGGAGGGCCTCCGCGCCGCTAGCCGCAGGCAGTACAGTATAGCCCGCCGCCTCGAGCATGCCCAAAAGCATCTCCCGTACAATCGGCTCATCATCGACGACGAGAACGCGGTGCACGACCGCTGATGCTAGTTCCGTGTCAGCCGCTGCAGCGCCTGTATCGAGTAGGATTGCTTCGGCAGGGTGAGGCGCCGGCGGCAGCCAGAGAGCGACGACAGTCCCCCTTCCTAGCTCGCTCTCCACGGTGAGTGCCCCGCCGGATTGCTCCGCGAACCCTTTCGCCATGGAAAGACCAAGCCCGGTCCCTGCGCCCCTCGGCTTCGTAGTGAAGAAGGGCTCGCCAACGCGGGCAACCGTCGTTGGATCCATGCCGATCCCCGTGTCCTCGACGGTGATGCGGATGTACCGACCAAGCATCAGCCCTCTCGGCCCGGAGTCACCTGCCAGAACCATCTCGGCCGCGGTCATGGTCAAGGTGCCTCCTTGCGGCATCGCATCGCGCGCGTTGCTGGCAAGGTTCACCAACACGGTCTCAAGCTGCCCCTTGTCGGCGAGCAGCGGAGGCATGTTGGCTGGCACCTGGTACCGGCAGGCGATCTCGGCACCGAGTGTGTGCGACAGCACCTCGCAGAGACCGGTTAAAAGCGGCAGAATGTCGATCGGCTCAGCCTGTAACTCGTCGCGGCGCGCGAAGGAGAGCAGGCGTCGGGTCACCGTTACCCCGCGCCCGGTTGCGTCCAGCATCATGCGGGCCAGCCGTCGGACGCCGGCGGCGTCCCCTGGACGCCGCTCGATCAGGGCGGCGCCCCCCTGAACCGCCTGCAGAACGTTGTTGAAGTCATGAGCAATGCCCCCCGCGAGCTGTCCAAGCGCCTGCATTCGCTCGGCATGCGCCGCCCTCACCTGAGCGGCTTGCCGCGCGGCCACCTCCTCGCGCACGCGGGTCTCCAGTTCCGCGTTAAGGCGGCGCAGATCCTCCGCAACCGCGCGTTCCGCGGTCACGTCCCGAACCACCCCGACCAGCCTCTCGGCCCGCCCGTCCGGATCACGCCGGATTTCAGCGCGAGAGGCGATCCGCCTTACCGCGCCGTCGGAAGGCCGGATAATGCGGAACTCCGTCTCGTAGCCAGTTGCGCGCCCACTGAGCGCGGTTCGCACCGTCTGGTCGTGAGTAGCCCGGTCTTCCGGGTGGATGCGCGCCAGCGCCTCCTGGTGGGTGTCCGTTGTGGTTCCGTCCGGGAGCCCCGAGATCGCGACGTATTCGGGTGTGACCACCGCCGCTGGCTCGTCAAGCCGCTGATCGAAGCTACCGATGCGCGCGATCTGATGGGCAAGCCGGAGACGGTCCTCGCCAACACGGCGCAGATCGGCCTCACGGGCCCGCACTTCCGCCGCTGCCTGCGACAGCGCCGCGGCTACGCCGTCAACCTCCGCCACCCCAGGTGGCACAGCGACGGTCTCGCCCCGGCCGGTCGCCTCGGCCGCACGGGCCAGCGCCGTCACGCGCCGGCCAAGTCGCCGGCTGAGGAAGACCGCTGCGCCAAGCGCCAGCGCCAAGGCAAGGGCACCGAACCAGACGATGCTCCGGACGGCGCGCCACACCGCCGCGTCGATGACCTCCTGGGACAGCGACACCGCCGCCGTCCAAGGCGCCACACTGGTCCGGTGCAAGGCAGCGTCAATCGGCTCGCCGGTAACCCGGCGCGTCTGCAACGCCGTAGCCGTGCCGGGCAGTCCAGTGAGGGCGAAATACGCCATCCCCGGGGGAGCCAGTGCCGCGGTGCGGTCTCCTTGTGGCGTTGAGGTGTGCGCCACGAAGCGGCCGTTAGCGCCAATGATGGCGGCCAGCGAGCCTGCCCGCAGCACCGAGCCAATGGTTGATTCAAAATGATGGGTTCGAATCCCGATCCCGACAGTCCAGCCCGGTTCGCTTGACGCGGGAACAGAGGCGTTGACCGTCACGAGCGGCACCCCCGCGAGACGGCTAATGAATGGATCCGACACGGTAGGAATGGGTGTTCCAGACTGTGGTCCGGCTCTCCTGTCGGGGAGTGCCGCCCCGGGCGGCGCAAGTGTGTTCAGAATCTGCCCGGCCTCAGGCCGGAAAAGAACGACGTTGAGCCAGGCTGGATTGAGGGCGAGCATGGCCTGGAAGCGCGGCCGGAGGCGCTCCGGCTCCGCCAGGTCCTCGGCCGTGATCGAGACGGCCATGACCTCGGCAGCCTTCCGCATCCCCGCGATCTCCTGGTCTACAGCGGCCGCGAGAGCCTGAGCTTGGTTAGCCAGGCTACGCAGTTCGGCCTGCCGCCTTTCCTGAGCCTCGCGGAGAAGAAGGCTGCCACCCAGTGCGAGAGCGGGGATGGTGAGCGATATGACCAGGAGGGCGAGGTGCGTGCGGAAGCGCATGATTATCCGCGCTCCTTCCAGATCAGCGGGTTGAGAGAGGGCTAAAAGTTCGGGACAAAACCTGGGTTGAGGCGTTGAGGAAGGATGGCACTCCTCGTTCCTGATGACCTCTGGGCGGTGGTGGAACCGCTGTTGCCGCGAGAGCGGCCGAAGCCGAAGGGCGGTCGGCCGCGTGCGCCCGACCGGGCGGCGCTGGCTGGTATTTTGTTCGTGCTGCGAACGGGCATTCAGTGGCACGAGGTACCGACCGAGCTGGGCTGCTGTGGCAAGACCTGCTGGCGTCGGCTGGGCGAGTGGCACGCCGCCGGGGTCTGGGCCCGACTGCACCGGGTGCTGCTGGAGCGCCTGCAGGACGCGGGTGCCCTGGAATGGAGCCGAG
>NZ_JONP01000080.1 GCF_000711725.1 Roseomonas aerilata DSM 19363
ACGCGGTGCCCGGTGTGCGGGCCAGGCACCGCGGGCGCCCGCGCCGTAGGCCCAGCAAGCTTCACGCCGACAAGGCTTACGATCACCGCCGCTGTCGCCGTGAGTGCCGCACCCGCGGCATTACGCCGCGCATCGCACGGCGCGGCATCGAGAGCAGTGCCCGCCTCGGACGACACCGCTGGGTGGTTGAGCGCACCTTCGCCTGGCTCGCCCGGTTCCGGCGCCTGACCGTCCGCTACGAACGCCGCGCCGACCTGCACCTCGCCCTGACAACCCTCGCCTGCGCCGTCATCTGCCTCCGCCAGATCAGGAGGTTTTGTCCTTGGCTTTAAGGCCAGCAGCGGCAATGAGGCGACTGGCATGATCGAAGCGCTGGATGGCCTTCCTCTGATCCCTCCGCCGGGCCGGGCGCCTGGACTTCTCTGGCGCACCCGACACCGTGGGCTAACCTTGATCAGGCAGCCCTGACAGCCCGCAATATAGGCCGGCGCACCGCCGGCAACGGAACCACGACAACGCCTCCGCCCAGGTCAGAGCAGGCGGGAGGGCCGGCACGAGATCGGCCGCCAGGCGCCGTTTTCCTATATTCGTATTCTATCCAACCGCGCCCCAGAACATGTCTCTGCCGACCGTGAGCATGAGCACGGATACCACGAGGATTAGCAGCGCAATAGCAATCAACACCCGGATGTCGAAGCGTTGTTCGCGGGTCCACCTACTCATTCATGAGCCTCCCAGGTGGCGTTTGCCATGTAACGCGTGAAAGGCCGCCAAAGTGACCGAAGCCGACAAGATCAAGGTCAATCGTGCCCCTGTCCTGACCCTCTGGGCGGCCATTGTGGCGGAGCGGCTGGGCCATGATGCCGACACTGCCATCACTCTTGGACGGGCGGTCGCGGGCTCCAGCGCCAGGATCAAGGCTCGCGCCATCGGCATCGAAGAGCCGGGGGAGGGGGACGACAAGCCGAAGCCGCCTCCAACGACGAAGCCAGAAACTGTTCACCTCCTCGGCCGCGATGTGCCGGTCGTGAAGGTGAAGGGTGGCTTGCGTGCCCTGGCCGAGGGAAAGGCAGCCGCGGTGGCGCCGGCACGGGGCTATGTCGAGCGCGCCTTCGGGGAGCACCTTGCGGCCGTCCGGAAGGCTATGGAGGACTTGGCCGGGTCAGTGGATCCGGACGAACTCAACCGCGTTGGCTTCCGCCTCTATGAACGGTTCCGGCCCGAGGTGGAGCCTGGGGCAAAGGGATGGGGCGCGAAGGGTGTGCTGGATCTCGAGAAGCTTCGCCGCGCGGTAGGGTAGGAGCCGCACCAAGCGCCGCTGCTTCGAGCACGACCTAGCCCACTGCCTCACCAGCCCGTACTGCTTCGTCGTCTCCTAGTTGGAGTAGGCTTTCGTGAGATCCATGAGGAGGCTGGCCAACCAAAAGCCGCCTAGTTTGATTCTGCCTGTTGTGGGTCCCTACTATGACGAAAAACAGGAGGGTCGCGGTATGCGTCGTCGAAAGGTGCTGGGCGGTGGCGTGGCGGCTCTAGGCATTGGAATGCCGCCGCATGTGACATTAGCCCAGGAGGTGGTCTGGCCGAGCCGGCCAGTGACGGTTCTTGTCCCCTACAGCCCTGGAGGCGCCTCCGACCTCGTGGCACGCGCCATCGCGCAACGAATGCAGGTGGCGCTTGGAAAGGCGGTCGTGGCAGAGAACCGGCCTGGAGCGAACGGGGAGATCGCCTCGCGCTTCCTGGCTCGCAGTGCGCCGGATGGACATACATTTTTGGTGGGAGCCATCGGAGTTTTCGCGATTAACCCGGCGCTGCGGCCAAACCTGGGCTACGACCCGCAACGAGACTTCACCCCCATCACCCTGGCTGTGACCTCGCCCAACGTGCTGGTGGTGAACCCGCGGGCGGTGGAAGCTACGGACTTGGCCGGCGTGATTGCGTGGCTGAAGAGGGAAGCCGGGCGCACGTCCTACGCGACCAGCGGCATCGGCTCCTCCCATCACCTGACCATGGAACTCTTCAAGCAGATAACGGGCACCGACCCGACACATGTGCCCTATGCCGGGGGTGGCGCAGCTGTAACGGACCTGCTGGCAGGGGCGGTGCAGCTTGCCTTCCTGGACTTGGGCATCGTGGCTGGGCAGATCGCGGATGGACGGCTGAAGGCGATCGTCGTCACCTCCGCCGAGCGCGACCCGCTGCTGCCAGCGGTGCCGACCGCACGAGAGGCAGGACTACCCGAGATCGTTGCCACCTCCTGGCAGGGGATCGCAGGGCCAGCGAGCATGCCGGAGGCGACTCTCCAGCGCGTCCACCGAGCCGTGGTGGGAGCGTTGCAAGAACCTGATGTGGTCGGAAACTTGCGCCGGGCCGGTCTGACTGTGGTGGCGAACGAACCAGCGGAGTTCGCTGCCTTTCAGGCCACCGAGATCGCACGATGGAAAGCGGTTGTGCAGCGTGCAGGCATCAGAGCGGAATAGCTGGATCGCGCGGTGCTCGCGTCAGCTGGCGTATGTCACAGCTTGGTACCTGACGGGGAGTCGCGCTCTGATAGAGACTGCACAGCAGAAGAAGGGAGGAGGGGGGCCATCTATCGGTTACCCCGCTGACCAAATACCCGCCGGGCATCCCGATCTGGTCGATGCGTGTAATTCTGCGATCCGAGCTACGCCCGAACAGCCGCGCGTAGCTCGGGCTTGTCGAGCAGCTTGTCGACCGCTTGGTTCATCGCCTGCAGTGCAACGCGCTGAAGATCCTCGACGGAAGCGAAGACGCCCACACCGAGCGAGAGAATACTTCCGTCCACGATGTAGACCTTCTCCCGTCCACGCCAAACCTCCCGGCCGCTTGCACGCTCTGTGACAACGACACTGAAGTCCGCAGTCGCTTCACGGCGGATATACTGGTTGGCGTCAAACTGATGGATGGCACCGGCCAGGGTGTAGGGCGAACTGGTTCCAGTGGCGCTCAGCCCACGGGCCGCCAAGCCGTCCGCAAATGCCTTCCTGACAACCTGGTCGACAGGTTCGGGAGCGTGCAGCGCCTTGAGCGGATTGCCGTATCCGCCCCGGATTGTGCCAATCCAGGTGGGATCATCTCGGCCAGTGCGTCGCTCGTTGATCACCTGAGGTGCAACTTGCAGGACAGGTCTTGCAGTCGCGGCCGGCTGTATGGTGACCGTCGGTGTGTACCCCATCGGGGCCTGAGTCGCGCCGCATGCGGCCATCGCTAGAACCATCGGAAGGACAGCAAGCTGTTTAAAATGCATCTGTTCCCTCACATCTGCCGAGGTATGGCTCGTGTTAGAGCCAAACTTTTGCCGCAGTATTACCAATGAACAGGGAGCCACGCCGGGTATGGCCGCGCAAGACGGGGAGTGACTTTGGCGTGTTTGGTCCTGAATGTGTGCTTCCCGAACCCCAGCACGTGCGGCGGTCATCTGCTGGTCGCCGCGATGCGACCGCTGCCACGGCCCCGGTCTGCCTAGGCAACAAGCTCTCGCCGCTCGAGGCGTTGAGGAAGGCCTGGAAACGTTAGTGGCGAACTACCCACAGACCAGTCCCCAGCAAATGGGGATAACTCCTCCCGATCGGGGAACTGCTGATCCTCAAGTCCGATCCGCCTCCTCCGGCACGCCCCAGATGCTGTTGATTGCCACTGAGCCTTGACCCGGGGTTGCCACGAGGATCTGACCCGGGTTGTGGATGTATGCGGGGGTTTCGGATCCCGTCAGCTTGGCTGTGGCTTCCTTTCACGCTGGGTTTGGGTGGCGGAGCTGTTCCTGAAGCGGAAGCTGTCGTTTCCGGTCTCCAGGATGTGGCAGTGGTGGGTGAGCCGGTCGAGGAGAGCGGTGGTCATCTTGGCATCTCCGAAGATCGCCGCCCACTCACTGAAGCTGAGATTGGTGGTTATAATGACGCTGGTCTGCTCGTAGAGCTTGCTGAGCAGGTGAAACAGCAGGGCACCTCCGGAGGCGCTGAACGGCAGGTATCCCAGCTCGTCGAGGATCAGCAGGTCGGCGTGGAGTAGGCGGGCGGCGACCTGCCCGGTCTTCCCGGCTGCTTTCTCCTGCTCGAGGATGTTGACCAGTTCGACCGTGGAGAAGAACCGCACGCGTTTGCGGTGGTGCTCGACCGCCTGAACGCCGAGCGCGGTGGCGATGTGGGTCTTTCCTGTGCCGGGCCCACCGACCAGCACGATGTTGTCGGCTTTCTCCATGAAGGCACCGCTATGGAGCTGGCGGACCAGGGCTTCGTCGATCTGGCTGCTGGCGAAGTCAAAGCCCGCCAGGTCCTTGTAGATCGGGAACCGTGCGGCCTTGAGCTGGTAGGCGATGGAGCGGACCTCCCGCTCGGCGATCTCCGCCTTGAGCAACTGAGACAGGATGGGGATCACGCTTTGGAAGGCAGGCGCGCCCTGCTCGGTCAGTTCGGCTGCGGCCTGCGCCATGCTGTGCATCTTGAGGCTGCGCAGCATGATGGTGATGGCGGCGGCCGCCGGGTCATGACGCATCACGGCCTCCCTCCCTCGGGCGCAGGCTGTCATAGCGGGCGACGTTGGCCTTGGGCTCCTGTGCCAGTACCAGGGCCTGGGGCGCCTCCATCGGCGGCACCTGAGAGGCCGCTCCATCGGTGAGCCGGTGCAGTAGGTTCAGGATGTGGGTCTTGGTGGAGACGCCGTCCTGCAAGGCCATCTCCACGGCGACCAGCACGGCCTGCTCATCGTGCTGGAGGACCAGGGAGAGGATCTCGACCATCTCCCGGTCGCCGCCGGACCGGCCGTGCAGGTGGCGCTGAAGTTGCCGGAAGGCCTCCGGCAACTCGGCAAAGGGGGCACCATTGCGCAGGGCACCGGGCTTGCGCTGGATCACGGCCAGGTAGTGGCGCCAGTCATAGATTGTCCGGCCCTGCCCGTGGTGCGAACGCTCGATAATCCGCTGGTGCTCGCAACGACGGCGCCCTCGGCCACCACCACGATGCGGGCGCGATAGACCCGCAGGCTGACCGGGCGGTTGGCAAAGGAGGCGGGCACGCTGTAGCGATTGCGGTCGAAGTGCACGAGGCAGGTCGGCGAGACCCGCTTGGTCTCATCCACGAAGCCGTCGAAGGGCCGCCGAACCGGCATCAGACAGCCCACCTCCTGCCGCCAGACGGCAGCAATACTGCCGGGCTCAGTCCCGTGCGGGATCTCCTCCCACAGGGTGAGGCATCGTTGTTCCAGCCAGGCGTTCAGCGCCTCCAAGCTGGCGAGCTGGGGCATGGGCTGCCACAGCCGGTGCCGGGCATCCTGGACGTTTTTCTCGACCTGACCTTTCTCCCAACCCGATGCCGGATTGCAGAACTCAGGCTCAAACAGATAGTGGCTCGCCATGGCCAGGAAGCGGGCATTGACCTGCCGCTCACGGCTCGGTCCGATCCGGTCGACGGCGGTGCGCATGTTGTCGTAGATGCCGCGCCGCGGCACGCCGCCCAGCACACGAAAGCCATGGTTGTGGGCATCGAATAGCATCTCGTGCGTCTGCAGCAGGTAGGCCCGCACCAGGAAAGCTCGGCTGTGGCAGAGCTTGAGATGGGCGACCTGCAGCTTGGTGCGCTCGCCACCGAGGATGGCGTGCTCCTCGCTCCAGTCGAACTGGAACGCCTCGCCCGGACCGAAAATCAGAGGCACGAAGACGCCGCGGCCGGTGGTCTGCTGCTGGCGGAGCCAGTCGTCCCGCCAGGCCCGCACAAAGGCCGCGACCCGCCTATACGAACCATCATAGCCAAGCCCGACCAGCTCCGCGTGGAACTGCCGTGCCGTGCGTTTCTGTTTGCGCGGCCTGCGGGCATCCGTCCGCAGCCAGGCTGCCAGCCGCTCGGCAAAGGGATCCAGCTTGCTGGGGCGATCGGGGGTCCTGAAAAGGGGCTCCACCGCCTCGGACCGCAGGTACTTACGAATGGTGTTCCGCGACAGGCCAGTCCGCCGGGCGATCAAGCGGATCGACAGGTGCTCCCGGAAATGCCAGCGCCGGATAACGCTCAACAACGCCATGTCCAACACTCCCGCCGCCCCCGCCCGAAAGGCCGAGGCTAGCGTCCGAACATGGGTCAACTCTCAGTGGCAACTTCACCCCGAACCGGGTCAGATCTCAGTGGCAATCAACATGCGGTCCTCGACGAAGTCATAGGCCCAGACCTGGTTCGGCCGCTCCGGCCGCAGTCGTACGCAGGAGCCGTCATTCAGCCACAGCCGCCCACGTTTGGGCTGCCGGGCGGGCACCTTTAGCCCCTCGCGCCGCCAGATACGCTCCACGCGTTTGTGGTTGCACCGCCAGCCCTCGGCTCGCGAGCCAAGGCCGTGATCCGGCGGTAGCCGTACCTGCCATACTGCCGGGCCAGGTTGATAATGCGCTCGGTGAGCGCCGCCTCGTCGTCCGCTGCGCGCGGCACCTTGCGCTGCGTCGAGCGGTGCTGTCCCAGCACCCGGCAGGCAAACCGCTCCGAAACCTCCAGCTTGCCCGTGACGTGCTCGACGCAGGCCCGACGGCGGGCGGCGCTCACGGGTTTCCCGACGCGGCTTCCTTCAGCACCAGCTTCTCGAGCGTCAGATCCGCCACGGCCTTGCGGAGCCGCCCGTTCTCCTGCTCCAGCTGCTTCAGCCGCTTCACCTGGTCCAGCTTCAGGCCGCCGTACTCGCTCCTCCAACGGTAGTAGCTCTGCTCCGTCACCCCGATCGTGCGCACCGCCTCGGCAGTGGTCTTGCCCTGCGCCAGCATCACCTCGACCTGCCGCAGCTTGGCCACCATCTCTTCCGGCTTGTGGTGCTTCCTTGCCATCCCAACACCCTCCACGGTTCCGCCGGTCTCACCTTACCAGCGGACCGCTTCTACGGGAGAAGGTCACCGGAACTCGGCGCTCGCGCCATTGCCCGCGTCGGCCAGCACGGTCTCGAACCGCACGCCCGCGGCCCTGATCCGGTCTAGCTCGGCGAGTGTGATCTCGCCCTTGCTCCGCGGCACCATCTCCGCCGCGGGCACGCCCGCCCGAGCACAGCGCTCCGGCTTATTCGTCCAGGCGTCGAGCAGGAACAGACGTAAGCCCACCGGCACGGGGATTTCGTCCCGCGCCAGGGTGAGTGAGACGAGCGATTAGCAGTTCGCCTTCTTGCGCAGCTGCCCGCAGTACTGGCGCGCCACGCCGACCGAGAGCTCGCCCTTCTTGGGCAGCGCCGTGTCGTCGATCACGAGGTACGCGTTCGGCCCTCCCACCAGCCGGCCCGCCTCATGCGCCAGCACCGGCCAGAGCGGCGCCCAGGTCCGCCGCGTCTTGCGGCCCAACACCTTAAGGAAGGGCGCAAGCCAGGCGTCCAGATCGCCCGCACCACCAACGGCAACCACCATGACCACCTCCTGCCGAAGCCGTGCCCCAACAGGTCGGTCGATCACGTCACATTCGCAAGTGCCCAGGTAGTGCTAGGGTCAGGACTCATTGATCCAGAAGAGCACGGCGGCCGCGAGGCAGATGGCGGACATGAAGGTGTGGGCGCATCGGTCGTAGCGCATGGCGACGCGGCGCCAGTCCTTCAGGCGGCCGAACATGTTCTCGATGCGGTGCCTTTGGCGGTAGAGGGCCTTGTCGTAGGGGAGCGGCACCTTGCGGCTCTTGGATGAGGGTATGCAGGGCTTGATGCCGCGCTCGACCAGGGCCTCGCGGAAGCGGTTGCTGTCGTAGCCCCTGTCGCCGAGAGGTTCCTTTGCACGTGGCAGGCGGGGCAGCATCAGGGCTGCCCCTTTGTGGTCGCTCATCTGCCCCTCCGAGAGGAGAAGGATCACGGGCCGACCCTTGCCGTCACAGACGGCATGGAGCTTGGAGTTCAAGCCGCCCTTGGTGCGCCCGATACGGCGGGGAACATCCCCTTTTTGAGCAGGCTGGCGGCCGTCCGGTGCGCCTTGAGGTGGGTGGCATCGATCATCAGGCGCTCGGGCTCACCCGCTCGCCCCACGAGCCCTGCGAAGATGCGGTTGAACACGCCGAGGCGGCTCCAGCGCACGAAGCGGTTGTACAGGGTCTTGTGGGGTCCGTAGGCCGCCGGGGCGTCGCGCCAGCGCAGCCCGTTGCGGATGACATGGAGGATGCCGCTGACCACCCGCTGGTCATCGACCCGGGGCACACCGTGCGAGAGCGGGAAGAGGGGCGCGATCCGCCGGATCTGCGCCTTGATCGGCCAGAACAGATCAGCCATGGCAGCACCTCCGGCCACCATGGAATCAGCCATTCAGATCAGGCGCTAGCCCTGATTAACGGGTCCTGACCCTAGAGGCTGTGGAGTCCATTGAAGCTCTTGCCGACGAGGCACGCGACGCTCTCACGCTGAACGCGTCGTTCAGCCCGGCGCTTCCGTTCATGCGCCCTCAAAGGCTCGCGCTTACCCGCGCCTTGCTTGGTTACCAAGACGTCCCAGGCCTCCTGCAGGCGGCCTGAAGAGCCCAGGCCAGCACCCATGGCGAAGTTAGCTCGAAGTGAGACACGGACAACCTTCTCTACAAGAGAGGAGCGCCTGGCTCCCCCAAGAACATCCGTGTCCGCGACTGTTCTTCCCTTCATGCGGCCGCCTCCATGCACTTTCTGCATCACGCAGGCCAAGCGTGCCCGATCCGCTGCCTGGGCCACCCAGAGAGCATTCTCCCTGAGCAGGGCCTGGTGGGTTGAGACGCACCTCACCGACGACGGAGCCACATGGCTCGGTGTCGTGATGCCCTTAAGCCGCCGCTGCGGAGGAGAATTTAGCCTCGCGTGGCTGATTGAACGAACTGGAAGAGGGGTGGAGCTGACACGCTCCATGACGTGGAAGGCAGAGGTGTTCCATGACGTGAATGCGGTGCTGGCCCTCATCGAGACGGTCGAGCGAATGCTCTGCACGGCTGCTTAGCAAACGGCGAACTCGTAGTTTAAGATGACTGCGCGGAAACGATTTGGCTGGCACAGGAGCAATCCGTTCGGCGTCATTCTGACGCCTGCTGACGCGCATCTCCAACGCAGTGATTCGGCGCCACTGGCCGTTTTCTCGAAGCCTCCGCAAAGCCTTACGAATGGCCGCTTGACCTGGCATGGAGCAGCGCAGCTTCACTTTGGACCACCCTAGAGGCAGCCGAGCTGAACCAGCTCTCAGCGTCGCTCGCGCCGTCCAGGGTAGACTGCTAGGGGACCAAGGCGTGAGCGTCTGTCGTTCCTGCTCGTGCTGAGCAAGTCGCGCTTGGCTGTCCTCTGAGCGGAGCATCGCTGGGATGCCCTATCGCCTCGGCGTACTGCTTTCTGCTGGTTATGCCCTGTTTACGGAAAGGTTGTAGTCTCTTACTCGTCCAGCGGGATGGGGACGAAGGTCACGTCACGTTGGTGGAAGTTGCTGGTTGGGAATCCGCCAGCAGCTTCCAACGCATATCTCAGGAAAGTTGCTGGCTGCAGCTTGTTAGCGCGAGCGCTGGTTAGCTTCCTGCAACTGCCTCACCGACGCAGTGGCTGCCTCGTAGGCGGTCTGAGCGCTGCGATAGCCGTGTGACCCCTCCCCAATAGACCGGGGCGGCGCGGCGGGGAGATCCTCGATGAGGCGCCACCACCAGACGGAAGCGCCGAAGCCGCGACGCTCAACAACGATCTGCACGTCGGATAGGGCGAGTTTGGAGCGCAAGGGGAACACCACCATCTTGGGGTTGCTCGACGTCGCGAACTTGCGACCACCCGCCTTACCGATCGGTTAACTGCGGGCCCCGGCCGTCGCATTCATATGCTCGCCTCTGGCCAGCGAGGGCTCGTCGTTCCTTCCGATGAGGTGGCCGCACTCACAATTTGCTTGAAGGGCTGGCTGTTCAGCGCGAAGCGTTGCCCCGGCAGCTCACTGACCGTTTGTGGCTGACCTTCCCGGCCAACCTTCGGCGGGGCTCTGGGGCGTAGGACCCGATCGTCGGGTCCGACGCATGGACCTGACGATGACGAAGCCGCTCTCCCCCACATAGGTGCAGATCCTCAGAGCTGCCGCTCAGCACTCGGCAGGCACGGCCGAGGCGCCTCCGGATTTACCGGCCGCTGCACAAGCGCGGTCTTTGGGAGCATGCTGAGAGCTGGGCTGCTGGAGGCGGTGCCCTCCTGCAACGGTGTCACCGCGATCCGGATCACTGCAATCGGGCTGGCGGCGGTGAGAGAGACGAGTCGAGCTACTTCGTCCCGGGCTTACGCTGCCTTCAGCTGAGCGCTGTGAGGGCTACGCGGCATGGGCGCGGTGCTCGGCGCTGCAGCGATTTCAATCGTGGGTTCACCATTGTAATCGTGTTCTCCAGCGCTGATTGCTGCCGCTTCCACGAGCTCAGCCGAGGTGCCACGTTCCCGCTCGATGAGTGCCGCCAAGACGGCCGCACACATCATACTCAGCAAGCTACCGACGAGTACGAGCGTCATAGTGCTTCTGTCTCCTCTGCAGGAGCCGTCCGGCATCTTGCTCGGTCACCCACTCTCCTTATCGTGAATTCACAGCCGGGACAAGAAACCATTTGTAAACAGAAGTTTGCAACCAGAGTCTGGTCTTTATGTTCTCTTCACCGACGCCGCCTTGCGTAATGTCCGGCACGACATCAGCGCACGAGAGAACTGGGAGCCTGCTGCGCTTGCAGGTTGTGTGTGAGCAGAACTTCTCGCTTGGTATTCATCGCTTAGAGGCTGTTTCCACTACTACCTTGAGTTGAGGAACCCCGTTCCGGCGGTCTGCTGACCATCACCCTACCTCTGCAGCTTTGGCGTGGAGGGAGAGGTGGACAGAAGGATCCTCGGGCTGATCGCGACAGCAATGGAGTGCTGCGAGGGAGGCCGCTCCCGCGGACGCGGCCACCCGCCTGCATCCTTGGTTCGTGTGCTCGCCACCCTCCGGCAGTTCGTGCGCGAGGGCACGCCTTGGCGGAGCCTGCGAGCGACAG
>NZ_JONP01000081.1 GCF_000711725.1 Roseomonas aerilata DSM 19363
AGCTGCAGCGACCCCAGCCGGGTGTCCAGCGTGCGGTCGCGAAAGCCGTTGCGGTAGTTCAGCCGCTCGCCGGTGCGCTCGTGCCGGGCGGCGCCGATCTGCCCCTCCACGTCCGCCTCCATCAGCATCTGCAGCACCGCCTCGGCAACGCTGCGTAGGAAGTCACCATCTCCTGCTTTCGCCAGCAGGTCAGCCAGTGGCAGTCTGTCCTCGGTCATCGGGTCCTCGGCCGGTCAGGGGTGGGAGCCTCGCAACTCCACCCTAGCCGTCAGGTCCGATGGCCACCCAAGCCCTACACCCCGGACCAAGCCGGATTTTCCACCACCTCCGTGGACGCTACCTCGGGCACGGTGTTCCGCCTCCCGCAGGTTCCGGGTGGCAAGGCTCAACAGCACCTCACCCACAGCCCGTCCAGGGTAGCGCCTTCGGTAGTGGAAAATGCCACGCTTGGTCGCGATGTCGGGACATTGTGGGGACAAATGACGCAAGCCGGCACCTGTGGGCAGGGCCGGGCGAAAAGCGCTTGCGGTGACAGGAGCTTGCGTGCGGGTGGCTGGGGAACCTGGATCCGCGCAGCCAACCGATCGACAAATCTGATTCGCAGCAAAGCTGAAACCGCCTTCTCGGAATGTGCGCCAGCAAAGTGGGCCAGGCAAGTTGAAGCGCTCCGGGTTCTCTGAAGGCTCCAATCATTGAAAGGCGAGAGCGATGATGAAGAGGACCTCGAGGCTGTATTCGTTCGAAGTTCGGCGCCGTGTGATCGGAATGGTGCTGGAATACGGAAGCGATCACGCCTCACGGTACGCCGCTATTGGCTCGATCGCGGCCGAGATCGGCTGCACAAGCGAGACGCTCCGTGACTGAGTGAGGCAGGCCGAGCACGACCAAGGGATGCGGGTGGATCCGACCAGCGAGGAGGGGAAGTGGATTAAAGCTTTGAAACGTGAAGCTCTGCGGCGCTGCTCCATCCCGACCTCCAGCGGCAGGGCCACCCACCATTCGCACCGCCGAGACGAAGCGCAAGCCCGAGATCGCCCGCTGCCGCAAGCGCTGCGTCTCCCATAAGCTCTTCGGCCCTCTCTGCCGCCGAGCCCTTCCAGTCCAGGCCGCTCTGCCAGCCAGTTGACCGGGACCGGAGCTTCAACGCCGAAACCATCTACAATGTCGTTGATGCGTCCTTGGCCAGGGCCTGCGTGAGCGGCACCTCGGGGAATCAGGAGCGGCCTCTCCAGATCCTTGGCGAGATCCTTGGGGAGCCGCCGAGGTCTGATTATCCCGAGTTTGGGGTATCGCGCCGGAGATCGTGCCCTATGGCGTGGTGTAGGAGCGGTGCTCCTTGGCGGGCTGAGCCGCCGTGTCAGGCGGCCGCGGCGGGCAGGCTGACCGAGGCAGTATCGCTCACGGCGCCGATGGTCTCCAGCGTCATGTCGCGGGAGCGCTGCGTGGCCCATTCGTCGGACTGTTCGAGGAGAAGTGCGCCAACGAGCCTGACGACGGCCGCTTCATTGGGAAAGATGCCGACTACGTCGGTGCGGCGCTTGATCTCGCCGTTAAGGCGCTCGATCGGGTTTGTGCTGTGGAGCTTGGCCCTGTGCTCGCGGGGAAAGTCCATGAAGGCCAGCACGTCTTCTTCGGCCGCATCCATCAGGGTGGCCAGCTTCGGGACCTTGGGGCGGAGCTGGTCGGCCACTTTGCGCCACTGGGCGTGGGCGGCCGGGGCATCTGGCTCGGCATAGGCCGTGCCGATCCAGGCGGAGACGATGCGGCGCTGGGTCTTGCCCGCATGCGCGGCGGCGTTGCGGCCAAAATGCACGCGGCAGCGCTGCCATGTGGCCCTGAGTACCTTGGCAACCATGGCCTTGAGGCCTTCGTGGGCGTCGGAGATGACGAGCTTGACCCCGCGCAGGCCGCGCCGAGCCAGACCACGGAGGAACTCCGTCCAGAAGGTCTCCGCCTCGGAGGCGCCCACCGCCATGCCGAGCACCTCGCGGCGTCCGCCGCTGTTCACCCCCACCGCGATGGTGACGGCCACCGAGACAATCCGGCCCGCCTCTCTGACCTTCACGTAGGTGGCGTCCAGCCACAGGTAGGGCCAGTCGCCCTCGATGGGACGGGCGAGGAAGTCCTGCACCCGCCCGTCGATCTCGCCGCAAAGGCGGCTCACCTGGCTCTTGCTGATGCCCTCCATCCCCATGGCGCGAACCAGGTCGTCCACCGAGCGGGTGGAGATGCCCTGGACGTAGGCCTCCTGGATCACCGCCGTGAGCGCCTTTTCCGCCAGTCGCCTTGGCTCCAGGAAGGCCGGGAAGTAGCTGCCCCTCCGGAGCTTGGGGATCCTGAGTTCCACCGTCCCGGCCCGGGTCTGCCAGTCCCGCTCCCGATAGCCGTTCCGCTGGTTCACCCGCTCAGGGCTGCGCTCTCCATGGGCGGCGCCACAGGCCCCTTCGGCATCCAGCTCCATCAGCCGATGGGCGGCAAAGCCGATCATCTCACGCAGAAACGTCGCGTCAGAGCCCTTCTCCAGAAGCTCCCGAAGAGCAATCCTCTCGTCGGTCATCGTGGTCTCCATGGTTCAGGTCAGGTCTCGACAACCCAACCCTAGCCAAGTTCACCACGATGGCCGCCCTCGACCCGGGCGGCCGCCTCCTACACCACCTCCGGGGGCACGACCGCGCCGGAACTGGTCCCTGTCTGCCCTGTCACTCGTCGTGTGCAGAAAACCGCTCCTCGGACGAGACAGAGCTCGGCTCGTCGGCACTATTGCTAGCCCATAGGGGGTGTTGAGGCGCCTCCTCGGACCGAAGGAACCGTCTACAATGTTGTGGATGGACTGCCGCGCTCGGCCGAACCACCCGTCGGGCGGGCGAAGCACCGGGTGAACGCTTCGCGGCTGGCCAGCTTACGGATAGAGGCGTGGGTCTTCAGGGCCGGGGTGAGGCATCAGCGATCCTTTGACGCGGATTGACCGGATCGGGTGCCCTTATGTGATCCAAGTGACGGAGCTGCGCGGGCAGGTGGCGCCCGTCCCGTTCCGGTGTCCAACGGCAAGACCACCCGCCACCCGCGCTGCCGAGTGGAAGAGCAAGCCGGAGAGCATCTGCTGCCCGAGGCGCAACGCCGCCCGCGCGATCTTCGGCCCTCTCTGCCCCCGAGCCCTGTCCACCGCAGGCCGCTCCCCCAGCCCCCTGATCAGGGTGGGAGCCTCCAGGCCGAAACCGTCTACAATGTCGTTGACGCTTCCATGGCCGGAACATTTGGGGCGGCGCCAAGGGCAGTCAGGAGCCGAGCCTCTAGACCCGTGGTCGGAGCCTCAGGGAGCGGCCGAGGTGCGATTCACCCGGGTTTGGGGTATTGCGCCGGCACTCGTCCCCAGCTGCCCTGTCGCCCTTGATGGGCGGAGAACCGCTCCTCGGTTAGGGCAGAACCGGGTTCCTCGGCGCTGTCGATTGCCCGTTGGGGTCGTTGGGGCGCGTCCGAGGACCGGAACAATCGTCTACAATGTTGTGGACGGTCTGCAGCGCGCTTGGCTGAGCCACCCGTCGGACGGACGTAGCACCGGATGGATACTTCGCCGTGGGCCGGTCCACGCGTGGAGGCCTGAGCCTCTTCGGCCGGGGTGAGGCACCAGCGACCCTTTGACGCGGAATGACCGGATCGGCTGCCCTTGCGTGACACGATTACCGGAGCTGCGGGGGCAGGTCCGACGGTCATGAGGAGCGGCAGATGGAAAGTCAGACATCCCAGATGAGCGGGCCAGTGCTCACCTTCGAGGCGCCGGACGGCGAGCTGCCCGAACCTACGAAGGTCGTAGGTTCGGCCGTGAGCAGGCGGGCGCCCGACAGGGTCCTGCTGCTCGCGCGAGCGACCGCGCTCGGCAAAAAGGCAGAGGCAATCTCGGCCGAGCGTGGCGAGTTGCGCGACGAACGCATCAGGATCAGCTCTCAAGGTCACCAGCTTCGGGAACGTCGCAATGCGCTCCTTGCCGAGTGCGCGGTCGTCGTGGCCCTGGCCTGCACAGCGGGACTGGACCGTGACACATCCTGGTGCAGGGCGTTGGCTGCTGAACTCGACGCCCGATGGACCGGGCTGTCGGACAAGAACCCGCGTGCAGCCCTGATCCGTGTCGTTGCCCGCGGACAAGTCACTCCCGACACGGCTCGCACTGCCGCCAGGGCCATCGATGCCCTCCTCGATCGTAGCAGCGACGACCTCATGGCAATGCCTCTGGACGAGAGAGAGGCAAGGATCGCAGAGGTGTTCTCGCGGGGGGTGCACCACCTTCTTCAAGCGGGGGCGCGCGCTTTCGGAAATAGCACTCTGAAGAGGTCGGCGGCTGGCCGCGTCCTGCAGGGACCCGGCCTCGATCTGCTCCAATCCGGCCAGCCCCGGCGTGCTGTAATCGAGCTGCAGGAGGATGGAACGGTCACGCTGATCTTACTAGCAGCGCCGGACATGCGCGCCGTGCTCCAGCCCGGACCGACCTGGGACGACCGAAAGTGGAGTGAGGTCAAGAACGCGGCCAGAGGCGCTGGCTGGATCGGTGTCGGTGAGGAGGCGCGCATTCACGCAGCTGCTCTCCCCGGCCTTCTCAGGCTAGCCGAGGACGGCTGCATCACGGCTGAGTGCTACCTTCCTGATCGAGAGAAGAGATCCTGATTCGTGCCATCCGGTCAATGCCAGAGTGGTCTGGGCTCCGGCTTTCGTCCGGCAGGTATGCAAATTCTTGGGCTCGTTAACCTGATGTCAGGAGGTGGCCGGGCTCATAAAGACGGAAAGGGGGATCAGCGGACGGAATGGCGCCATCCGTTGCGGGACGCGGCGCTGGCCTCCCGAGAAGCACCAAAACCCTAGCAAAATAAGGCTGTTCCCGGGAGTTACGCACGAGAACGCTCTATTATCGTGCGTAAGGGGAGGAGAGGGGGCGGTTGCCATGGAATGGCGACGCCGGCACACTCAGACTGGCCGGAACAGCGCCGCAAGGGCATGCGCCGGGTCGGCCGGAGTGAGGGAGAAAAGATGGGGACTCTGGTGCGGACAGGGGTAGCATCGCCAGCAAGCACGGGGTTTTCCGTGCCTCAGCGGGCGAAGGGCGCGGTGTGACGGAGTGCCCCGGGTCGAGCCCGCCGGCTGTCCCCTCGTCCGTAGTGCGCATGGCGGCCGGCACGCTCCCAGCGGAGGCGCTGGCGGTGCTCGCGGGGCCGGTCGGCGAGGCGGTGGCGCGGGCGGCGGGCTATGCCGGGCAGGCACCGTCGTAGAACACGCGGCGGGCCTACGCCTCCGACTGGCGTGCCTTCTGTTCTTGGTGCGAGCTGGGCGGGGTGGTGGTCCTGCGGGCAGCGCCCGTGGTGGTTGCCAATCACCTCGTGAGCCTCGCTTCGACCCTCGGCCGCAGCGGCCTGCGCCGGCGGCTGGCCGCCATCGCCCACCACCACCGCCAGGCTGGTCACCCCTGGGAAACCCGCCAGCCGGCGATCAGCGCCACCATCCGCGGCATCCCCGCGGCGTACGGCAACCGAACCCGCCCGGCGGCGCTGACCTCGGCCGAGGTCAAGCGCCTGCTGGCCAGCTGTAGGACGGATATGGCGGGGCTGCGGGATAGGGCGCTGCTCCTGGTGGGCTTCGGGGGGGCGCTGCGGCGCTCGGAACTGGCAGGGATGGACCGCGAGCACCTGTGCTTTGTCGCCGAGGGCATGACAGTGCTCATCCCCCGCTCCAAGCACGACTAGGAGGGGGAGGGGGCCTCGATCGGCATACCCCGCGGGCTGAACCCGCTCTCCTGTCCGGTGCGGGCGGTGAGGCGTGCCTCCAACGGAGCAGGATCGAGTGGGGGCCGGTGTTCTGGCGCGGGCTGGCAGGGGGGGTAGCGGGTGGATAAGAAGGGGTGCATGCCCGCTGAACTCCGGACACTCCCCTTTGAAGCCCGGCGTGCCCGATCTCCGCAGGGCCGGATCTCGACGCCAGCGCTCCTGATCGTCCTCGCGACGGGGCTGCTGCTCCCGGTGCTGCTCTTCTCCTGGCTTGTGCTTTCGCGCTTCGCGGAGGGGGAGAGGAGCCGATACGAGGGCGAGGCCCTTGACTACGCCCGGCGGATCGCCGCTGCGGTGGACCGGGATCTCGGCGGGCTCCAAGGCGCACTGCAGGTGCTCGCCACGTCCCGCCTGTGGGACCGGAGCGACCACGCCGAACTGCACCGCCAAGCGCTCGAGGTGCGGGCGCTGCTCGGGGCCGAGGTCATCGTGAAGGATGCCGAGGGGCAGCAGCTCGTCAACACACGCTTCCCCCAAGGCAACCCGCTTCCACGCTCCTTGCCGCCTGGGGATCAGGCCGCGATCGAGGGGCGCCGGCCCATCATCTCCGACCTTTTCACCGGCGCGACGGCCGGGGCCCAGATCGTCAGTGTCAACGTGCCGATCGTCCGCGAAGGCGAGGTTCGAGGTCTGATCAACGTCGGCATCTCGCCAGACCGGTTCGCAGGCCTCCTTCGCTCCCAGGGTCTACCGGATGAGTGGACGGGCGCCCTGGTGGACAATGCAGGGCGGATCATTGCACGCTCGCGGCAGCACGAGCGCTTCGCTGGAACGGAGGCGACGCGGGACCTGCGCGAACGGGCCGTGGGCGCCGAGGGAACCTGGACCGGCTCGACGCTCGAGGGCACGCCCGTCCTATCGGCCTTCGCCCGCTCCACCCTCGCGGGCTGGAGGGCAGCGGTTGGCGTGCCCGTCGCGACCGCCTCCGCATCGGCGCGCCACTCGCTCGGCGTCCTGCTGGGCGTGGGAGCCCTTTCGGTGGCCCTCGCGGTCCTTGTGGCGGGGTATCTCGGCCGCCAGATCGCGCGAGGGATGCGCCAGCTCGCCTCCGCCGCGGAGTCCGTCACCCTCGGCGTCGAACCCCCACGCAGCGCGAGCCTCCTGCGTGAGGTGGGCGAGATCGAGGACGCCCTCGCGAGGGCCGCGGGGAACCTTCGGGACAGGACCCAGGCCCGCGACCTCGCCGAGGCAGAGCTGGACCGCAGCAGGGGGCAGCTCCAGCGTGTCCTCGACACCTCCCCTGTCGCGATCCTGGAGGTGGATGCGACGGGCGCCATCACCTACGCGAACCGGGCTGCCCAGAGCATGCTGCAGCTCGGCCGGAGCGAGATTGAGGGGCGCCGCTACGATGCGCCGGCCTGGGACATCACGACCCCCGAGGGCAATCCGATTTCCGGCGAGGACCTGCCGGCGGCCCGGGCCCTACGGGGGGAGAATGTCCGGGCCTACGTCCACGCCGTCCGCGACGCCGGGACCGGCGAGCGGGTCGTCCTCTCCGTCAATGCCATGCCGTTGCTGGAGGCGGGACGAGTCACCGGTGCGCTGGCCGCCTTCACCGACATCACCGACCGCCACGCCGCGGAAGGCGCGCTGCGCGAGGAATCGGCGCGTCTAGAGACACTGAACCGGACCGGGGCTGCCATCGCGGCCGAACTCGACCTCGAGCGCATCGTGCAGACCGTGACCGATGCGGGCGTGTCGCTCACCGGGGCCGCGTTCGGCGCCTTTTTCTACAACGTCGTGAACGAGGCGGGCGAGAACTACACGCTTTACACCATCTCCGGCGTCCCCCGGGAACACTTCTCCCGCTTCCCGATGCCGCGCAACACCCAGGTCTTCGCCCCGACCTTCCGGGGCGCCCCGGCAGTCCGTTCCGACGACATCACCGCGGACCCGCGCTACGGCCACAACACGCCGCACCATGGCATGCCGGAAGGACACCTGCCGGTCCGCAGCTACCTCGCAGTGCCTGTGGTCTCCCGCTCGGGGGAGGTGCTCGGGGGCCTCTTCTTCGGCCACCCCGAGCCGGGGCGGTTCGAGGAGCGCCACGAGCAGCTCATGACCGGCATCGCCGCCCAGGCCGCGGTTGCGATCGACAACGCCCGGCTCTACGGCGCAGCCCAGAGGGAGATCGCAGCCCGGCGAGCGAGCGAGGAAGCGTTGCGCCGGAGCGAGGAGCGCTTCCGGGCGGCCGTCCGCGCCGTTAGCGGCGTGATCTGGACGAACGACGCCTCGGGCGAGATGCGAGGCGAGCAGCCCGGCTGGGCCGCCATGACGGGCCAGACGCCGGAGGAATACGAGGGCTTCGGCTGGTCGAAGGCCGTCCATCCGGAGGATGCAGAGCCGACGGTCGCGGCCTGGCACGAGGCCCTGCTTAAGCGCCGCACCTTCGTCTTCGAGCACCGGGTACGCCGCCACGACGGCGCTTGGCGCCTCTTCTCCGTCCGTGCCGTTCCGATCCTCGAGGAGGACGGCACCATCCGCGAGTGGGTCGGCGTGCATACCGACGTCACCGAGGCCCGGGAGGCGCAGGCGGAACTTCGACGCTTCAACGAACGCCTCGAGGCCGAGGTCGCGACCCGCACGGGTGAGATAGCGGAGACCAACCGGCGCCTGCTCGACGAGATCGCCGGCCGCGAGCGGGTGGAGGCGCAGCTTCGCCAGGCGCAGAAGATGGAGGCAATTGGCCAGCTGACAGGCGGCATCGCCCACGATTTCAACAACCTCCTCGCCGTCATCGGGGGTAGCCTGCAGCTCCTTCAGCGCCGGCTGGATCGCGCGGAATGGGGCGCGCTGCAGCGCTATGTCGACAGCGCGCGAGAGGGGGCGGAGAAGGCGGCAACCCTGACGCATCGCTTACTGGCCTTCTCTCGCCGGCAGGCCCTCGCGCCGGAACCCGTCGACGCCAACTTGCTCGTCGGCGGCATGTCCGCGCTCCTGCGGCGCAGCATCGGCGAGTACATCCGGATCGAGACGGTGCTCGCCGGCGGTTTGTGGCGCTCGCACGCCGACCCGCACCAGCTGGAGCAGGCCATCCTCAACCTCGCCGTGAACGCGCGCGACGCAATGGAGGAGGGAGGGCGGCTGACGATCGAGACCGCGAACACGCACCTCGACGAGGCTTATGCGCGCGACAACGCCGGCGTCGTGCCGGGCCAGTACGTCATGGTGGCGGTCACCGACACCGGCACCGGGATCCCGCGACAGGTGCTCGATAAGGTCTTCGAGCCGTTCTTCACGACGAAGCCCGTCGGCAAGGGGACCGGCCTGGGCCTCTCCCAGGTCTATGGCTTCGTCCGGCAATCGGGTGGGCACATTAAGATCTACAGCGAGCCGGGGCAGGGCGCCTCCGTGAAGATCTACCTGCCGCGCTTCCTCGGTGAGGCAGCCCCAGCCGGGGAGAAGCCGGCGCCGGGGGAGTTGCCGTCGGGCCGGAACGAACGTGTCCTCGTCGTGGAGGACGATCCGGCGGTGCGGCGCCTGAGTGTCGAAGCGCTGCGCGAACTGGGCTACGACGTGGTGGAGGCGGACGGCCCGGTGACGGCCCTGCGCATCCTTGATGGCGATCCGGCGATCGTACTCATGTTCACGGACATCGTGATGCCCGACATGAACGGCGCGCGGCTGGCCGAGGAGGCGCAGCGCCGGCGTCCCGACCTGAAGGTGATCTTCACAACTGGCTACACTCGCAACGCCGTGGTCCACAACGGCGTGCTCGACCCGGGCGTCCACCTCGTCATGAAGCCCTTCTCCCTCGGGGATCTCGCGGCGAAGGTGTGGGAGGTGCTGGGTGGGGAGACGACGAACTGACGATCCCTGCTCTGCCCTGCGACCGGCAACACGCATTGGGTTGAGGATGGGAAAGCGATAGGCAAAGCTTCGCGAGTTCAGCCCCGCACACAGAGTGTGTTGCATGGATCGGCTTGGCGGTCTGGGTAGGTTAGGTTCCTGAGGAGGCGACGCCCGTCCTTCTCCAGGAGAGCCCAGCTTGCCGTTCAAGGCGATGAGCCGGAAAGGCGATTGCTGGGACAACGCCCCCATGGAAAGCTTCTTCGGCAGTCTCAAGACCGAACTCGAGGAGGACGGGCCGTTCCCGACCCGACAGGCCGCCAGGTCCGCCCTCTTCGCCTTCATCGAAGGCTTCTACAACCGACAGCGCATCCACTAAGCGATCGGCTACAAAGCCCCAGCTGAGATGGAACAACTCGCCGCGGCCGCGTAGGCCGTAACCCGTGTCCACTCAAACGGGGTAACGTCAAGGGTGCTGTGGTCCGGCACGGCCAGATCCAGCCCAGGCAGGGCGATGATCGAACCAGTCAGGCCTTCGGTCTGACGCAAGGCCAGGCGGAACACGGCCCGAAGCGTCAGGGCCGTGTTGATGGCCAGAGCTGAATACCGCGGCTGTCCGCCCCGCGTGATCCGGGGCTCGGCCTTCCAGGCCACGATCGCCGCCTCCGTGAACCACACGGTCAGACTGCCACGTCCGCGCAGGGCCGCGTCGTATTCCGCCCAGTTCGTCGCCCGGAACCGCTGCTTCGGAATACGGTGACGACGCTCGGCATTGGCCTTGAACGGCAAGCTGCGCTCTCCTGGAGAAGGACGGGCGTCGCCTCCTCAGGAACCTAACCTACCCAGACCGCCAAGCCGATCCATGCAACACACTCTCGGCGGGGGTGTCCTACACTGGCACGGTGTCTCGCTTAGGCAAAGGTGACGCCCTGGCCTGCGGTAGCGTCCACGGAGGTGGTGGAAAATCCGGCTTGGTCCGGGGTGTAGGGCTTGGGTGGCCATCGGACCTGACGGCTAGGGTGGAGTTGCGAGG
>NZ_JONP01000082.1 GCF_000711725.1 Roseomonas aerilata DSM 19363
ACCGGCCTCGTCGCCCCTCTCGTGCTCGACGGGCCCATGACCGGCGAGGCCTTCCTCGCCTATGTCGGGCAATTCCTCGCGCCCGTCCTGTCCAAAGGCGATGTGGTGGTCCTCGACAACCTTCCCGCCCACAAGGTTGCCGGTGTGCGCGAAGCCATCCGGGCTACCGGCGCCAGCCTGCTCTACCTGCCGCCCTACTCGCCGGATCTGAACCCCATCGAGCAAGCCTTCGCCAAGCTGAAGGCCCTGCTCCGAAAGGCCGCGGCCCGCACCCGAGAAGCCCTCAGGAACACCATCGGCCGCCTGCTCAAGACCTTCATCCCAGCCGAGTACAGGAACTACCTCGCCAACTCAGGCTATGCGTTCGAGTAGGGTGGAAAAGCTCTAGACCGCGAGCGACAGGGCCGGGAGGCCAGTCCGAGCGGAGGCGTGCTCGACAGCCAGACGGTGAAAGCGCCGCACGCGCCTGACGGCGGGGGCTACGACGCCGCCAAGCGGACCAAAGGGCGCAAGCGGCATGTCGCCGTGGATACGGATGGGCGCCTGCTCATGGTCAACCTGACCACGGCCGATATCCAGGACGCGGCCGGGGCGGAGCGGATCATCGCGGCGGTCCGCAAGCGGTGGCCTTGGCTGAAACATCTGTTTGCCGATGGCGCCTATGATCGGGGCAAGCTGATGAGCGGGGCCGCCTACCGCGACTTCGTCATCGAGATCGTCCGCAAGCTGGCCGACCAAAAGGGCTTCCACGTCCTGCCCAGGCGCTGGGTGGTAGAGAGGACCTTCGGCTGGATGATGCGCTGGCGCAGACTGGTGCGCGACTACGAGCGCCGCTGCGACGTCAGCGAAGCCATGATCCGCGTCAGCCTCGGCGCCCTCCTGCTCCGCCGTGTTGCTCACCCCTAACCATTCTCAAACGGGGTCTCAGAAATGCTTTCGCGGACCAAGCCAAGGTCGAGGCTGAAACTCTCGAAGCGGCAGTGATTGACATTTCACATGGCCACGTAGCGACGGCTCTAACGACGTTGGACGTGAAGGCTGCGGAACTAGCGGAAGTGGCGTCCGGCAAGGAAGCGCTCGCGCGAGAAATATCGACGCTGCTAGAACGCTGCACGCGACTAAGGGCCCAATTGATGGGTGGGGTCGAGCAGCCTCCGTCACTAGGGTAAGCTATGGCGGGGGGGGGCGGCAGGCCGCCCTCCCAGAGAATGTTCGCCCCCAGTTCCTCTCGCTGCTCCAACTTCCCGCGAGACAACTTCTCTCTGGCAGGTTGGGATCGCGCTTCTCCGTGTGTTCTGGCCTCACTTTCCGCAAATAGCTTGATACTTCAAGTGCGGAACGAGCGCCGCTTTCTCTCTCCGGAGAGGCCAACATCTCCGAAGCTTGGGACTTGAGCGATTTAGTCTACAAGGTTTAGCGCCTTGCAATCGCTTCATCTTTAATCGGCACTCCCATCCGGATTTGGTGTTGCTGTCACCCAGGCGATTGCAGCTTCTGCGCAAACGGGCACTTCAGCCCCGAGCCTCACACGTCATCCCTCACCTGCTTTGCGCAGGGCTACGTCTTCGGTCTCGCCTCCTCGTTCTTCGTTGAACGGTCTCAAGCGGGCAATCGCTGAGCCGCATGGCGCCAGCGTTTTTCACGTACACCGGCAGGGGTCTGACGAATGGTCAAGCGTCGCAAGCAGGAAGAGATCGCCGGGGTGCTCGAGTTCGCGGGATGCTCCCAGGAAGACCCGACCTTCAAGCGCTGGGTTGCCGAGCACCGAGCCCAGAACGGCGGTAACCTCCGGATGAGCAAGGGTGCCACCGGCGTTCGGGTGATGTTCAGCAAGGAGGCGGACATGACCTTCTGGAGGGAGCGGTCGGAGGCAGAGGCGAAGGGCCGCAAGCCTCACGCCGCCTGAGGCCTGGGGACGGCTGCTGCTTAACGCCGAGGAGCGAGGCAGGCGACGCGCCACGATGCTTCAAACTCACGTCGGCCTGTCTCAAGGCGCTCCGCGGAGCGGCGAACAGCTCATCCCTACCCGCAAATCTGTCCGCAGAATCGGGTCAACTTCAAACCCACTCCTTACTCGGCCGGAGTAAGGCTCTTCATCAGGTCAAGGACGCGTTTCCGGACCGCTGACTCGCTGATACGGTGATATGCTCTAACGAGCTCCAGAGTCTCTCGCTTGTGCAGAAGGTCGTCCTCGACGCCGTTCTGCAATTCATTATGGGTAGCAATACGTGAGCTGTTAACAAACGAGCCGCCGTCCACGCTTGACGGCATGTCGTCGAAGAAGAAGCCGATCGGCACGTCCAAGATCCGAGCCAGATCGAACAGACGGCTTGCCCCAATCCGGTTAGTGCCTCGCTCGTATTTCTGGACCTGCTGGAACGTGAGGCTGAGCGCAGCTCCCAGCTTCTCCTGACTCATGCCCAAGAGTGTGCGGCGCACCCGGACGCGGGCTCCGACATGCACGTCGATCGGGCTCCGAACCTTCTCTGAACTATCCAAGGTCTGTACTTCTTGAGCTGTCAGCATGTCGTGGCTTCCAGTTGTTTCCGGCTCAACCGCGAGCCGCAGAGCGGTCATGGAGGCAGAAAGATCAATTCGGCAACATGATTATTTTGTACTTCGATCAAAATCTAGACAGATGTGGCGGGAGTGTTAATGCCTCGGCTGGCTACCCTCGCTGGTGCCGCAGGTCTTCAGGCTTCGACGATCAGTGCAGAGCCAAGTCGGCGATGCAGGGATTGAGCGCGTGAAAGGCCGTCGCTGCCTCGCGTGGCTCCCGGCTGGCGTGGGCCCAGTACAGCACCGTCACCGTGAACCCGTCCGCGACTAGCTGCTTCACGACCGGTTCGTAGTCGCCGTCCCCGTCACCAGCGTGATTCGGTCTCATCTCTGGTGATCGCTGAGCCGAGACGACCCAGGCTTGTTCACGGACCGCTGCATCGCCCATTCTCTTCGGCCCGAGAACTCTCTGCCTGAGGCGCAGGCATGCCAGTCATCCACAAGCTCGACGGCCTGATTGCCTGGACGCGGCGCGCGGAATGGCGCGAGGTCATGGCCGAAACCCTCGTCCGCCATGTTGCCAAGGCCTGCGCCGGTGCTGATCTGGAGATCGAGGATCTCTGGGACTTCCTCGACGATGCGGACCAGGGAGTCATCTGGGGTGCCGCTTTCGAGGACCTACTCGCCTCGGATCTGCCGGACGGGCGCAACCTAGCCGACGACTACCTCAAGCGCTGCTGCTTGAAGGAGCCCGTCGTCACCCAGGAGTACATCGCCGCGCTCCGCCACTCCGTGATCAGCCTCTACGAGGTCAGTGAGGTGGTCCCGGGCGAGTCGATGTTGCTGCGCGACCTCGTCCGTCCCTCCGAGCCTGTCCGCGTGCTGGAGAAGGCCGGCACCCGCAGCCTGCGCCAGTGGGACAGGGTTGCCACACGGGTTATCCCGCAGCGGAGCGTCACGGTGATCAGCGGTACCCTCCTCGCCTTCGACCAGGACACAAGCGAACAACTGCTGGCCTCGCTGCGCCGGGTCAGGAGCAAGGCAGGAGCAAGGCAGGAGGTTTGGTGGCGCAGGTCGCAAAGGAGATCGGTCGGACCGTGTCAGCGGAACGAGCTAACGCGGCGCTCACCCCTGAGCTGCTTCTCGGCCGCACGGCCTTTGCCTTCACCAACCTCTGGCTTGCAGCCGTACTACGGGCCGAACTCGATGACACCCCGCCTGAGGTGGCGAACAGCGATGGTGACCCGCTGAGGTTCGTCACCCTGCACTTTCCGCTCCGCCCCGGCGTGACGCTGGCTGCCGTGCGCGCCGCCCTGGATGGCATCCGGGACCTGGACCGCGCCGGGCCGAGCTTCTGGAATTGGCTTGCGTTCCCCGCGAAGCCGCCGAAGCGTGTTCCTCGAAAGCCGAACGGCGTCCAGTTGATCACGACGATCGAGGGCGGCGCGGTCGTGCTCGGCGCTGTCGAGATCTCCGGCCGTAAGGTGATCCTCTCGGTGAACTCCGAGGCACGGGCGGAGCGCGGCCGCGCGCTGTTCGAGCCCGCCTTGGAGGGCTTGGTTCGGCCGCCGCTCGTCGAGCGGCAGGACCTTGAACAACTCCTGGAGGAGCAGCGAGCCGGCGGGGAGCAGCCCCCTCTCCTGGACCTGCCACCCGACCAGATACGAGCTATCCTTCAACAGCAGCTGGAGGAGCACTACCGACAGGTTCTCGACCAGCCGATCCCGGCGCTGGGCAACGTCTCACCGCGCCGGGCGGCACGTTCGGTCAAGAGACGGGGAAAGGTGGTGAGATGGCTTAAGGCCCTGGAGAACCACTCATCAAAACGGCCTGCCGGCGACCCAATCAGCGAGTACGACTTCACGTGGATGTGGCAGGAACTCGGTGTGGCCAAACTGCGGAAGTGAGCGGACCAACGGCCGTCGGAGCGGCTACGTGCGGGGAGTCAAAAGCGCAGCGCTCCGGTTGCCTGTATGCCGAATGCCTGCTCTGGGGCAGTTACCTTCATGATCACCGCTGCCTTCCGGGGCGCTACTGAGAACATTTATTCGCGCGTCGGTCACGGCCTAAGCGTGAAAGGATTGTGGCCCTGCACAGCCGGCCTGCGTATCGTTCCTCCAATACTTGGGAGGAAACAGATGCAAGCGACCCGTCGCGCGACGCTGGCTGCGGCCCTCGCCGCGCCCCTCGCCCGCCCTGCCGCAGCACAGCAGAGTTGGCCGAACCGCCCAATTCGCGTCATTGTTCCTTGGCCACCCGGCGGATCAACCGACGTGCTCTGCCGGCTCCTTTGTGAGCAGTTGCAGCAGAGGCTCGGCCAGAGCTTCGTGCTGGAGAACCGGCCTGGCGCGGGCGGCAACATCGGCGCGGACGCCTTGGCCAAGGCCGCAGCGGATGGATACAGCATGGCGCCTCTGACGCTTGGCGCCTGGCACATCAACCAGTTTCTCTACGGGACTCTCCCTTACAACCCGCAGCGCGACTTCCAGCCGATCTCCATGCACTGGGAATTGCCCAACGTCCTTGTCGTCTCGGCCCAACACAACCCGGCCAACAACTTTCAGGAGTTTGTCGCCTGGGCGAAAGCACGTCCCGGGGGCATCAGTTACGGCTCGCCCGGCGTCGGCACCACCGCCCATCTCAGCGGTGCTCTGTTCACGAGCCGCCTCGGGCTCGAAGGCACCCACGTACCCTTCCGGGGCGCGGCGCAGATCATCCCCGCAATGCTGTCGGGCGATCTGATCTGCGCGATGGACAATCTCGCGAGCTATGTGCCTGTGATCCAGGAGGGCCGCATGAAGGCTTTCGTGATCACCGGCGCCGAACGCTGGCCGACCCTGCCGGGGGTCCCGATGATGGCGGAGGTCGGGGTGCCCGACTTCGTGGTGACGAGTTGGTGCGCCATGGCCTTTCCCGCAGGTGTTCCTACCCCGATCGTAGAACGTGCGGCGGCAACGATGCGTGAGATTAGTCAGGACGCGGCCATGCAGGAGCGTTTCCTGCGTGCTGGGGCCAAGTGCGTCTGGAGCACCCCTGCCGACGTTCTCGCCCGCGTCGAACGCGAGCGGCCGACGTGGCGAGAGGTGGTCAGGATCTCCGGTGCCCGCTTGGATTAGGCGAGCGGTGCCGGCGAAAGGGCTTGCCGGCGCCTTTGGGCTAGTTGTGCGCCATGCCCTTTGCCACGGCGCTGACCCTCTGCCCCTCGATGAACAGGTTGCTGCAATCGCCATAAGCCAGATGGGTCAAAGGAGGCCTATTTGAATGCCGCCCAGTGGGCCACCATCCCTGCCTTCCCGTGCCGCCTCGGCGGCTCCGCGAGTTGGTTAGAGCACTTTGGCCAGTCAGCACTTGTCAGTCGTATAGAGTATGCCAGTGGGGACGACGGCGCCTCGGTGCACGCCACCACAATGCCAGATCGCGCAGGAACACCAAAATCATGTTCTAAGTCACGCAGGCAAAGCGGATGGTCGTTCTCGTCCCATGTTCAGGCATTTGGTGCACAACATGCCCACCGAGTTGCTTAGACAGCAGTTCGACAAGCGTCATCCCCTGCCCACCTTCCGCCACGCGCGCCGCAACGGCCGCCACGTCAATCCCTTGCCCTTCATCAGAAACGGTAAGTACCGCCTCCCTGCCTTCTTCGTCGATACGAAGAACAAGGCGCACTAATCCACCGCGCTCCTCAGGGTAGGCGTGTTTGGCTGAATTGGTGATGAGTTCATTGACCAGGAGGCCTGCTGCGACAGCCTTGCTGAAAGGCAGGATGCATTGGCTCAGATCGGCCTTCAATTGGAGACTGTCGCCAAAGGTTAGTTGAATCTTCTCGACAAGCACGCGCAAATATACAGCGAGATCTATCTCCTGTCCGTCATCCCCGGAGAGCGAAAGCCAATCCTGCGCGACAGCGATTGCAGATACTCTTTGGATCAGCGCTCCCAGCCTGCCAGCGGCGCGTTCGTCCTGTTCTGCAGTCGCTATCCGTTGTTCACGCCCTAGAAGAGCAATGATGAGAGAGAGATTGTTCTTTGTGCGGTGCTGAAGCTCGCGACGGAGCATGTCCACCATTCCTGTGGACGTAGGACATGTAGCAGGTCCGCTTTCGCCTCGGCCTCGGCCTCGCCCGCTGCTCGCTGCCGCCTTGCGGGGTGCTTGTTTTACGATGCCACCAGACTGGGCCGACGCGCTAGTTGACGCACAATCCCCTTCGCAAACAGGTCGCCTGTGGGTCTGACCTGGGTAGATGCGCCACTTGCTCCTGAACTGCTGTTTGAGCTTGCGCAAAGCTGCAAACAGCATGCGTAGCTCGAAGCATGTTGCTGTGCGAGAGGCAGCTGCCGACAGCGACGAGGACATAGATGCTCCACCAGCTTCTAATCACGCGCTTTTTTCAGCACAATCCCGTGAATCGGTAGACCAACCAGGAGTTGAACAAAAATGGACATATACCAGAAATTTCGACATGCCAATGAAATTATCTCCAGCTGATCGAAATGGTTGGCGCGCGGGCGAGCGCGCGGCTGACCGAGGTATTCCGCCAGGCCGCCGAGAGCCAGGTCATGGTCAACGCACACCGCATCAACCAGGGCCAGATGCCCGAGCTCCGCCAGTGCGAGGGGTCGGACTTTTTCTTCATCGACGCGCCCGACCCCGAGGAGGGTGTCCGCAAGCTGCTGACGGTCGTGCGGGAGAGGATCCCCGCCCGCTTCGGGCTTGACCCCGTGCGCGACGTGCAGGTGCTCTGCCCGATGAACCGGGGCGGGCTGGGCGCGAGGTCGCTCAACATCGAACTGCAGAAGGCGCTGAACCCGCCGGGCGAGCTCCGGGTGGAGTGCTTCGGCTGGACCTTCTGCCCCGGCGACCAGGTCATGCAGGTGGCCAACGACTACGATCGCGAGGTCTACAACGGCGACCTCGGCGTGATCTCGGCCATCGACCCCGAGGAGAGGGAGCTCACCGTCCGCTTCGAGGGGCGCGAGGTGACCTACGGCTTCGGCGAGCTGGACGAGCTGGTGCTCGCCTACGCCACCACCACCCACAAGGCGCAAGGGTCGGAGTACCCGGCCGTGGTGATCCCCCTCACCACCCAGCACTACGCCATGCTGGCGAGGAACCTGCTCTACACCGGCGCCATCCATGGCAAGAGGCTGGCCGGGCTGGTGGGACAGCGGTCGGCGCTCGGCATCGCCGTGAAGAACAGGAACACGCGACGGAGGTGGTCCAAGTTCAGGGAATGGCTGGCTTAAGGGGATGCCGACTGAGTTCTCTCACGCAGGGTAAACAAAGACGGGTTTGGCAGACAGCCAACAGGTAGGTTTGAGGGCTCAGTCGGGTGGAAAGCGGACGTATGGCTGCAGGCGCTCGACTGCCAGAGGCGATCCAAAGCCGACTCTCGCCGTACTTCCGACGGCACCCTGGCTTTCCCGAAAACGATGGTGTTTTGGGAAAGTAAGCTTGGACCTGCGGTACATAGGCATACACCATCATGCCAACGCGGCAAGTCGGTCGCGCAGCCAGCTCTGTGCCTGGTGGGTAGTCGTCCGTTCGTGCCAGATACTGGCGATGACGAATCCAGGTATGGTGAGCGGCGGTTCCAGCACCTGCACCCGATCCGACCAGCCTTCTGCGATCCGGCGCGGGATCAGTGCGATCATGTCGGACCGGGATACCACCTCCGGCACGATCAGGAAGCCTGACGTGGACAAGGCGACGGTGCGGCGGCGGCCGATCGCCTCAAGCGCCGCGTCCGCGGGCCCTGCAAAACCGCCGCCCTGAGGCGATACGACAACGTGGTCCAGCGCGCAGAACACGTCTAGCCCCAGATCGCCCTGCACGCCTGGATGTCCTTGTCGCGCGATGACCGCGTAATCCTCCTCGTAGAGTCGGCGCTGGCGCATCGCCGCCGGCGCGTGTTCAGGCGCAGCCAAGGCCAGGTCAACCTCACCACGCTCCAGCTGCGTCGTGAGTGCCATCACGTCGAGCGCCCGCCACGCGATGCGGACCATGGGTGCCTCGGCCCGCAACGCGACCGAGAAGCGCGCCAGCAGCGCATACTGGACGTAGTCGCTCGCCGCGATCACCAGGGTTGCTCGCATGGTCGCCGGATCGATCGGCGCTCCTTGCTCGACGACGTGGCGGATCCTCTCCAGCGCCTCGTGCAGTGGCTGCATCAGCTCGAGTGCCCGCTGGGTCAGCACCATCCCGCGCTGGGCCGGGATCAGGAGCGGATCGCCGAGCGCCTCACGGAGCCGCGCCAGCCGCGCCGACAAGGCCGGCTGACTGAGGTTCAGCCGGCGCGCAGCGCGCGTGACGTTGCGTTCCGCAAGCAAGGCTTCGAGCGTGACGAGCAATCCGAGATCGAGGGTTCTGGTATCCATCGTGTCGATAACGGCACGCAAAAGGTTCGATTTCAATGCCCGAGGCGGCTGGGTCATATGCTTTAGGAGCGGGCTGAAGCTCGTGACACTCCAATCGACGGCACGGATAGCAGCTTGCCCGAAGCGACCTCCCTGGCATCGCCACCCGCCTCCTCGATCGCCTTCCCATTGCTCGCGATCACCCTGTTCCTGTTTTTCGTGTCGGCCAGTGTGCCCTCCCCCTTGTTCGTCGTGTTCCAGGGGCGGTGGGGGTTCTCCTCGGGCATGCTGACGCTCGCGTTCAGCATCTACTCGCTGGTGCTGCTGGTGACGTTGCTCGTTGCCGGCTCGCTCTCCGACCATCTGGGCCGCAAGCCGGTGATCGTCGCGGCGCTGATCATCCAGGCCGCATCCATGGCCCTCTTCCTGACGGCGGACGGCATCGGCGGATTGCTGGCCGCCCGGATCGTCCAGGGGCTGTCCATGGGCGTGGTCAACGGCGCGCTGTCCGCTGCGGTGATCGAGGCGGCGCCCCCGGCCCGAAAGGCGCTCGGCAGCTTGCTGACCAGCGTCTCGCCCCTGGCCGGGCTGGCGACGGGCGCCCTCGTCACCGGCGCCCTGCTCGGGGTGACGAACCAGGCGGAAGTCTGGGCATTTGGGTTGCTGGGCGGGCTGTTTTGCCTCGGCGCAGTGTCGGTTGTTCTGATTCCCGAAACGGCAAGCCGGGTGCCCGGTCTGCTCCGGTCCATGGTGCCAAGCGTGCATGTCGCCCAAGCGGCGCGGCACGGCTTCATGCGTGGCTTGCCGCTGCTCCTATCCATCTGGGCACTGTGCGGCTTCGTCATCGCGCTTGGGCCGTCGCTGCTGCGCAACGTCTTCGCGGTCAACAGCGGACTGCTGAACGGCGCCACCGTCGCCGTGCTCTGCGGAGCCGGCGCCGCATCCTCGCTCCTGATGCGTGGGCAGCCGCCTCGGCGCATGGCGGTGTTAGGCATGGCGGCGGTGACAGCCGGGGTCGGCCTGCTTCTCGTGTTCATTGGCACGGGCACTCTGGCGCTGTTCTTCGTCGGCAGCGCGGTGGCCGGTGCCGGACTGGGCGCGTCGTTCAGCGGCCTCATCCAATCGCTGGTGCCGCTCACCCCGGTGCACGAGCGCGCCGAACTCTTCGCGGCGATCTTCCTGGTCACCTACCTGTCTCTGGCCGTCCCGCCGATCGCCGCCGGCTTCGCCGTTCCGCTCACCGGCTTCCTGGGCACAACCCAGGCTTACCTCGGTGCCGTCCTGGTCGTCTCGGCGACGGCAACCGTCCTGCAATGGCTGCCCTCGCGCAGCCGAGGAGCACCCGTATGAAGGCTCTCCAGGCTCATCGGCAGCGAGGGCTCGACGGCCTGACGTTGGTGGACCTCCCCGATCCCGGCAATCCCGGACCGCCCGCCATCCGCGTGCGCGTTCATGCCACCTCTCTGAACTTCCACGATCTAGGGTCAGGACTCATTGATCCAGAAGAGCACGGCGACCGCGAGGCAAATGGAGGACATGAAGGTGTGGGCGCATCGGTCGTAGCGCATGGCGACGCGGCGCCAGTCCTTCAGGCGGCCGAACATGTTCTCGATGCGGTGCCTTTGGCGGTAGAGGGCCTTGTCGTAGGGGAGCGGCACCTTGCGGCTCTTGGATGAGGGTATGCAGGGCTCGATGCCGCGCTCGCCCAGGGCCTCGCGAAAGCGGTTGCTGTCGTAACCCTTGTCGCCG
>NZ_JONP01000083.1 GCF_000711725.1 Roseomonas aerilata DSM 19363
GCTAAACCTGGGTCGCCCGGAGTATGTGCGCACCACCTGATCGCCAGGGCTCCTGGGAGAGATGCGTCCAACGCTCCGATCGATGCACCAACGTCGGTCGCCGCGACTAATCTATCCCCCCGTTCCCCTCGGCAGCGATCTCACGGCCTATCGAGCCGTGCAGGCGCGTCTCGGGCTCTCCCGGGCGGTGGTGGTTCAGCCGACTGCCTATGGTACCGACAATTCCTGCACGCTCGACGCAGTGGCCAGGCTCGAACTTGGTGCCGCGCGGGCCGTGGTGGCGGTGACGCCGGAAACGCCAGCTAGCGAGTTGCGTCGCCTGCACACGGCGGGTGCCCGCGGTGCCCGGGCCTTCATGCTCGGAGGCGGTCCGGTGCCGTGGGAGCGGCTGCACGCCCTCGGGGCGCATGTTGCCCCCCTGGGCTGGCACGTGCAGCTGCAATTCGACGGCGGCGAGATGCCGGAGCGGGAAGCGCTGATCCGCAGCCTGCCCTGCCCTGTGGTGATCGATCATGTCGGCCGGTTCCACGATCCCGTGCCGCCTGACCGCGCCGGCCGTCCGGGCCTTGCTGCGGCTGCTGGAGGGTGGCCGCGCCTGGGTGAAGCTCTCCTCACCCTACGGTGTGTCGCGGAGCGGGCCGCCTGGGTACTCGGATGTTTCTGCCATCGCATGTGCGCTCGTTGCGACGGCGCCGGAGCGTTTGGTTTGGGGCTCTAACTGGCCTCACCCCAACGCGCCGGCTCCCAAACCCGATGAGCTGGCGCTTCTTGATCTGCTCGGGGAATGGATACCGAGCGAGGCAACGAGGCGGGCCATTCTCGTGATGAACCCGGCGTGCCTGTATGACTTCTAATCAGGACGGGCGTTCTCGACAGGCACGCGTCAGCGGCCTTTGAAGCCGGGAGATGATGGCTGCCGCAGGCCGTTTCTAGCCTGCAGTGGGCAGCTGCTTCACGAAAGCCACTCGGGCAGGGCGCGAGACCTGCGCACCGATCTTGATCAACCGCGCTGGGAAGACGATCCTCGCCCAAAATTCGGAGGACACGTCCATGCGGCAGCCGACCGCCCTGGCAGCCATGCTCATCCTAGCCACTCCGGCCCTGGCTGAAGTGACTCGCTTCGAGGTAACGGAGGACGTGCCCGCCTTTGCTGGCCGCTCCTTCGGCGAGGTGGGTGGATATCGCCGCATCACGGGCCGCGCGACAATTGCCCTGGATCCATCCGATCCTCGCAACGCCGTGGTCGCCGACATCGGCATGGCCCCACGCAACTCGGCGGGACGGGTTGAGGCCACCGCCGACGTGGTGATTCTTCGGCCCGCTGATGCAGCGCGCGGGAGTGGAACGCTTCTGCTGGACGTGCCGAACCGCGGCCGGAAGCTCGCGCCGCAGCTCTTCGACGACGTGCCGCAACCCGGCGCCAATAGCGCCGCAACGGCCGAAGACGCGGGGATCGGCTTCCTGACAGGGCGCGGCACGACGATGGTCTGGGTGGGCTGGCAGGCCGACCTCCGATCGGAGCCTGGGCAGCTCGCCCTGGCAGCCCCGGTGCTGAGCGGTGTGACGGGCCCGGTGCGGGAGGAGTTCGTCTTCGATCACGCGCGTAACCCCGCCCCCGCTACCCTTTCTTGGCCGTTGGCGGATCCGGCGAACCTTTCTGTGACGGTCCGGCAGGCCTGGGCGGATCCGCGCCAGACACCGCCGGGGCTCTCCGCCCGTGCGGTGGATGCACGGCGCGTCGAGATCTCACGACCGGAGGTGGGCTTCGATGCCGGTGCTCTATATGAGGTGACCTACACGGCGCGTGATCCAGCAATACTGGGAATGGGCTTTGCCGCTGTCCGCGATGTCGTCTCCTTCCTCCGTCGCGACACCTCGGCCAACAATCCGCTGGCCTTCGGTGGACGCCCTGCCGTGCACCGCGCCATCGGCTTCGGGGTGTCGCAATCTGGGCGCTTCCTGCGCGACTTTCTCTATCTCGGCTTCAACGAGGATACCGACGGCCGGGTCGTCTTCGACGGGCTGATGCCGCATGTTGCGGGCGCGCGGCGCATGGCGACGAACGTGCGTTTCGGCCAGCCCGGTCGTAACGCGCGCCACCCACAGGATCCGGCCTGGCAGGCGGACACCTTCCCTTTCACCTACGCGGTGCTGGACGATCCACTCTCCGGCCGGCGTGACGGCCTGATGCTGCGTTGCCGTCTTACCAATACCTGCCCGCGCGTCATGCAGAGCGACAGCGAGCACGAATGGTGGGCCTCCCGCGCCTCCCTGCTCGTGACGGACGCAGCGGGGCACCACATCGACCTGCCGCCCGACGTGCGTGCCTATATGATGGCTGGCACGCCGCATTTTGCAGAGCCGGGTGAGACAGCAGGCCGAATCGAAGCCATGGCGCTGCCGAAGAATCCGATGCATGCCGGCCCACCGATGCGTGCGTTGCTCGTCGCGATGGAGGCTTGGCTCGCCGAGGGACGGGAGCCGCCCGCAAGCCGTGTGCCGATGCGCGCCCACGGCACACTGGTACCGGCCGATCAAGCGATGCCCGCTGCGATCCCAGGTCTGCCCTATGGGGCGATCCACACCCCCGCCGCTCTCTCCGACCAGTCCGTCACTCCTCCTCGCGAGATCGGACGCTACCCTGTCTTCGTTCCGCGCCTGGATGGGGATGGAATGGCGGTGGCGGGCGTGCGGGCGCTCCAGCTTGCCGTGCCCCGGGCGAGCTACACGGGGTGGAACCCGCGGGCACAGGGTTTCGGCCCAGCGGCCCTCTACCCCTTGCAAGGCGCGGTGGTGCCTCTGGCTCCGACCCAGGCGGCACGGCTTGCGGTTGGCGACCCGCGCCCCTCTGTCTTGGAGCGCTATGCGGATGACGCGGCCTATGCCGCCGCAGTGAGGCGCGCGGCGGAGGACGCGATGGCCAGTCGGCTTCTTCTTCCACTTGACGCGGAGAGACTGATCTCCCGCGCTCAATCGGGAGCTCTCGCCCAATTGCGCTGAAGTGGTTGGGGATTGAAGGCCAACGCCACGCGCGTCCGGCGCCGGTTCGGATTTGCATCTGTGCAGCGCCGGCGGCGCACCTTCGCATGAACGTGCTCCAGAGCCAGCAGCTATGCTCCGAGCCGTGCGACGACCTGCGCCACCGTCGTGTGGGTCCACACCTCTCCTCCCCGCGGCGCTGGTACGCCTCTCTCCGTCAGCGCCCGCGCAAGCCCCAGGTGCGTGGTGACCCTTCGGCCCGGATTGCTTCCACTTCCAAAGCAAGCCGGTGCGCTGTGCGGATCGCCTCCTCCTGGCGCGCCTCCGCAGCTGCGGCGGGACAGGGCGGCTTCGGCGGCCTCCACCCTCGGTCTCCACCCAGCACAGCGCCCCGCGCCCTCGCGGCCGCCAGGCCGCCCTCGTGCGCTCCGAGATCAGCTCCCGCTCCTGTTGGGCCATGGCGGCATAGACCCGCATCATCAGGTCATCCGCCGCGGGCCTTTCCACGCCTCAAGACAATCACGCTAGCCAGAGCAAAGGTCGCGAGCTGCACGGCCATGACAATGAAAGCCAGATCATAGCTGCCCGTCGAACTCACAATCAGCGTGAATACGAGCGGCCCGCAAATCGAACCGATGAACCCGAAAAGGCCGGCCGCGGATGTCACATCGCTGACCAGAGGCAGAGGTGCCACCCGGGCTAGCTCCGCCATATGTACGCCATTCCAGCCAATTGCTGTCACCCCCACCAGCGCCGCGCATCCGTAGAGAGTCCAGGATCCATGGCTGCCAACCGAGATCAGCAGCCCGACCGCCGCAGTGGAGGCAACCGCCTGCAGGGCGAGGTGTCGGAGGGCGTGGCCTACCCGGTCTGCCAACCAGCCCAGGACAACACGTCCCACCATGCTGGCAACCTGCATCACCGCAACAACCAGCCCAGCCTCAGCCAGCGAGGCACCGTGGCGGGTGATGACATAGGTGGCGGTGAACGCCGTGAGACAGGACTGAAGAACCGAGAAGGAAGCGCCGAACGCAGTCAAAAGGGGCAAGGACGGATGTGCCCGAAGAACAGCGACAGAGCGCGCCAGTGCGGCGAGGGAAAGTAGTGCTCGCCCCCAGTTCTGCCGCCCAGCGGACCTATCTCCGTCCAGCCGGCGGCGGAACGGCTGCACCGAGAGCGTCGTCAGCAACGCGATGCCGATAACCACCCAGAGCGCGCCGGATAGTCCCAGCGCCAGCACGAGCGGTGCGACCAGGAGTCCTGCCAGCGCGCCACCGAGGGGCACCCCTGCCTGCTTCACTGAGAAGATCAGAGCGCGGTGCCTTGGGGGAGCTGTGCGAACCAGGATCTGGCTACCCGCCGGCGTATTGTGTCCCGTCCCGAAGCCGATAGCCAGCGCACCGAGCAGACCGATCAGGCCGAGTGGCTGTGAGAGGATGAAGAGACCCAGAGCCATGCAGGCCAAGCCGATCTGAAGGGTGCGGACCGGCCCGTGGTGGCTCAACATCGGCCCGCCGCAAGCCAGACACCAGCAGATGCCAGCAGAGGTCACAGCCGAGACGAGGCCGATGCTTTCGGACGCAAGCCCAGCACGAGCCATCAGCGGCGGGCCTAACAAGGGAACAGCAAGGGAGGAAAAGGAACTGACCGTCTGGACGATCGAGGTCGCGACCAAGGCGCTGCCCCACAAAGGTAACTTCAAGGCTCGTTTCCAACCCCTTGCCGGCCCGAACTTTGGCGATGCCGGGCCTCTCCGCGAATGTGCAGTGGGAGCACTCGCGCGACTAGGCGCCAAGCCGCTCCAGAACTCGCGTCACAGTCGTATGTGTCCCGGTGTGCCCTCCTCGAGGCGTCGGCACGCCTTTCTCTGTCAGGGCTCGGGCAATGCCATGGCGGGTTGTGACGCCCTTTGCCCGTAGAGCCTCAACCTCCAGTATCAGTTGATACGCTGAGCGGGTGGCCTCCTCCTATCGCGCCTCTGCGGCTGCAGTGGCATAGGAGGGCTCCAGCCGCCCTCGATGGTTCCGAGGACTGTCCGCGCCGCCTGCCCCGCCACTATCGTCCTGCTGGCTTGCTCTAGCACTACCTTGGCATCTTCAACAGGGCGGTGAGTAACCCATCTGCTGGCTGACTGGTTAGCAGGAGGTGACGATGGCGGAGGTCATTGGCGCGTCTGGCGATCTGGATAGCTGGCTCCGACCGTTTCTCGACGTGATGGGGCGCAAGACGCGGCGTGTTTGGGCCCCTTTCTACCTGCGCGGCCTGCTTGGTCCTGGCGAGCGCAAGAGCCTGCAGCCTATGGCGGCACGGCTGGGTTTGCCCGGGCACGACCAACTGCACCACTTATCACCAGCCCGGCCTGCGACGACGCGCCGCTCTGGCGCGTCCTGGCGGAGAGGGCGGACGAGCTTCTGGGTGGCCCCGAAGCGGTGCTGGTGATCGACGATACGGCGCTGCCCAAGAAGGGTGATCTGTCGGTCGGCGTGGCGCGGCAGTACTGCGGGGCGGTGGGAAGAGGGCGAACTGCCAGGCGCTTGTGTCGCTCACCCTCGCCCAAGGCGAGGTTCCCTTGCCCGTGGCCCTGCGTTTGTTTCTGCCCGACACGTGGACGCAGGACCCGCAACGTTGCGCCCGGGCTGGCGTGCCCGAGGCGGAGATCGTGGCCCACAGCAAGGGCGAGATCGCGCTCGCCGAGCTCGATCGGTTGCGCGAGACAGGACTGCGCTTTGGCATCGTCCTGGCCGATGCGGGCTATGGGATGAGCGCCGAGTTCCGCCAGGCGCTCCCCGAGCGGGACCTACTCTGGGCGGTGGGCATCCCGCGCACGCAGAAGGTCTACACAACAGCGGTCCAGCTCCGCTGGCCGCGTGCCAGCAGGGGCCGTCCGCGCCAGCTGCCGGTGCCCAGCGAGCAGCCGCAGGCCGTGGAGGACGTCCTGGCCAAGCTCAGGTGGCGCCGGCTGAGCTGGCGGCAGGGTACCAAGGGAGCGCTTGCCGCGCGCTTTGCTGCCCTGCGGGTACGGGTTGGCGATGGCCCGGTGACGCGTCCGTCGCGTCACCTGCCGGGGGAAGAGGTCTGGCTGGTCGGCGAGTGGCGCTCAACAGGGGAGCGGAAGTACTACCTCAGCAACCTGAGGCCCGACACACCGCTGCGCAGCCTGGCCGCCGCGATCAAGGGGCGCTGGGTCTGCGAGCAGGCCCATCAGCAACTCAAGCAGGAACTCGGGCTGGGGCACTTCGAGGGACGGTCCTGGACCGGCTTGCACCGACACGCACTGATGACCTGCATGGCTTTCGCTTACCTCCAGCACCTGCGGCTCCGAACCGTTCGCGGGCGGGGGAAAAAGGTGCAGCCCACTCCCGAGTGGCAAACCGCCACCCCAACCAAGTCTGCCCGCCATGCGCCGGGCCATCATCGGTCAACTCTTCGCTCACCTCGTCACGCCCGTCCGATGCCCGCACTGCAGGCGACAGTTCCGTCCGTCACCTGATCCACGACTGCCAAGGTAGTGCTAGGTGGCGTGGACAAAGGTGCTTCACGCCGTAGGGCTGAGGTGATTCAAGGCTGCCTTCTGGCTGAAGGCGGTGGTGCTGCGGGGTTTGCTGACGACGAGGAGTGGGCGTTCTTCGAGCCCTTCGTGGTGGAGACCGGCCCATTTCGTGGCCGTCCGCCAAGCGGTCACCGCCGGGTGCTGGACGCCGTTTTCTGGGTGGCGCGCACCGGTGTTCCCTAGCGCGACGTGCCGCCTGAGTTGGGGAACTGGAACTCTGTCCACCGGCAGTATCGGCGCTGGACTACCCCGGGCTTGTGGGAGGTGCTGCCGCAGGCCTTGGCCGATGGTGGCGGCGGTGCCGATGCCTTGCAGATGATCGACAGCACCGTCGTGCGGGCCCAAGTACCGCCCGCGGTTGTTGAGACACCTGAGTGGAGCCTATGCGGCGAGAGCCGCGGGTGAAAGCTGATCCTTGCGGACGGCGTCCGGTGTTCTGAAGCCGTGACGCTCGATGAGCCAGATTGAGTTGTAGATGCGCCGGAAGTCGAGGAGCGCTTGGCGGAGTTGCTCGACGGTGTCGAAGGTCTGCACCCAAAGGAGGTTTTCTTTGAGGGTGCGGATGAAGCGTTCGACGCAGCCATTCCCTTCGGGTGCCCGCACGAAGGCGGGCGAGCTCTCGATGCCGAGGAACGTCAGCTCGCCCTGGAAAGCATCGGACATGTACTGCGAGCCGTGGTCATGGCGCATCGAGAGACCTGCCGCGATGCCCTTGGCGAAGCCACCGAAGTGCTGGCGCACGCCCTGGCGGAGAGGCTCCAGCGCTTCGAAGCGGGTGCCGCGCCGGGCGGCATGCAGGCCGACACATTCGGCGCTATGGTGGTCGATGGCGACGAACACCGCCGCCTGACCTTCACCGGTCCAGGTAGTGGTCATGTCGGTGCCCCAGATGGTGTCCACTGCGTCAGGGATGATGGTGCCGTCGTGGTTGCGCGGGACCCGAGGGCTGCCGACCCGCGATGGGGCGAGCAGGTCGCGCTCGCGCATAAGCCGCAGCACCCGGCGCTTGGAGGTCCGCACACCCTGCACGCGCAGCCTCGCCCATACCTTGCGGTGCCCCTCGCCATGAAAGGGGCTGGCCGCGAGGACGGCCCGGATCGCCTCGACCAACTCGGGATCCGGCATGGACCCGACCGGGCCACGTCGCCTGGGCGGCTCCGTCCGGGGCGGCAGGCGATGGCGGTAGATCGTCGCCCGGGCTGCGCGCCAGACCCGGCACACCCGAGCCAGGCCATAGGGCCTGCCGCTGCTGGGCGAGAGGGTCAGGCTCATGGCCGTGACCTGCGCCGGGCCAAAGGGCGGCCGCCCTCGAGCGCCGCGACCTTGGCCTCCAGCAACTCGCGCTCGAGCAGCATCTCACCCAGCAGCGCCTTGAGCCGCTCGCTCTCGAGCGCCTCACCGTCAGCAGGTCGCGTCGCCAGGCTTGCCTCACCATCCGCCAGGAAGGCGTCGCGCCAGCCGCTTAGCGTGGCCGCCGTGACACCCAGTGCCCGCGAGACCGTCTCCAGGTCCTCGCCCCGAAGCAGCCGCAGCACCGCATCCCGCTTGCGCTGACGGGACATCCGACCACCCCGGCTAGGACCAGCGGTATCCGTCGCCTCTGTCATCGTCGTGCACCCCATGGGCGGATACCGTCCGCTTGCGGTGTGTCTCGATCAACCGTGGGGCGCAGGACCTACGACAAGGCCCTCTACCGCCAGCGGCACCGCATCGAGAACATGTTCGGGCGTCTGAAGGACTTGCGCCGCATCGCCATGCGCTACGACCGATGCGCCCACACCTTCATGTCCACCATCCTCCTCGCCGCCACCGTGCTCTTCTCAATCATTGCGTCCTGAGCCTAGTCGTACCAGCCAGGCGCAATGGCAAGCCATGGAAACGGCAGACTACAGCAGCAGCCAGGCGTAATTATACCGTCTAGCGGATGAACTGACTCTGGTGTGATTTCCGCTTGGTCGGGGATGGTGATTCGCTTCTGGCCTGACCTGGCGGGGTGGGCCGACGGGGCGGGCACTGGAGATCCGGACGGATGTAGCGAGTGCCGCCGAGCTTCGGCGTTTGGCGCGGCGCGCGCGGAACCGGCGTACAACGACGCGGATGCTGGCGGTGGCGCACGCGCTAGATGGGTTGAGCCGGGCGTAGGCGGCGCGGCTGGTGTGGCTGGAGCGGCAGGCGCTGCGGGACGCGGTGGTGCGCTGCAACGCGGAGGGTCTGGAGGGTCTGCGAGACCGCCCCAAGCTGGGGCGGCGTCCGGTGCTGAGCGAGCCCGAACAGGCGGTGCTGATCGCCACCATTCTGCGCGGGCCTGACCTGGAGCGGGATGGCGGGGTTGAGTGGACGCTGCCGATGCTGTGCCGCTGGATTGAGGGCCGCTTCGGCAAGCGCCTGCACCCGGCGAGCCTGTCGCGGGTGGTGCGCAGCTTGGACCTGTCGCGCCAGAAGACCCGACCGCGGCACCCAGAGGCTGACGAGCCGGCGAAGGCGGCTTTTACAAAAGGGGGCTACGCCGCGCCGTAGCGGCCGTTGCTGCCGATCATCCAGGTCAGCAGGTCGAGCTCTGGTTCCAAGATGAGGCCAGAGTGGGCCAGAAAAGCCGCACCGGCCATCGCTGGTGGGCACGGGGGCAGCGCCCGCGCGGGCTTTGCGACCAGCGCTATGACTGGACCTACCTCTACGCCGCCGTCAGACCCGCAACAGGCCAAGGCTTTGTGCTCGTCCTGCCCATGGTCTCCACCCGGGCCATGGACCTGTTCCTCGATTGCTTCTCGGCCACCCTCGCTCCCGATGTGCACGCCGTCCTCGTCCTGGACTAGGCGGGCTGGCACGGTTCGCGCCACCTCCGTGTGCCCGGCAATGTCACTCTCGTGCCGCTCCCCCCCTACGCACCCGAGTTGAACCCCGTCGAGCGGGTCTGGCTCTACCTGCGCGAACGCTTCCTCTCGCACCGCCTGCTCAACAGCAACGCCGCCATTGTCGATGCCTGCTGCCAAGCGTGGGACGCCCTCACCCCAGAGCGCCTCCAATCCCTCACTAACTATCCTTGGATCAGAAAGGTCACTTCATAGGCTCGACGGTATAAGACGCTCCGCGTCATCCGGCATCTCAGGCGACGGCTGCGGAACCGATGGAGCGGGTACCATCGCAGGAGCTCGGCCGAAACCGCCGCGTCGCGCTTAAAACACCTCGGTGAGCGCCTCGCCGCCTGCGATTTCGCCCATCAAGTCGCCGAGGGGCGGATCCGCTGCAACATCCTCAACACCTTCAACGCGCTTGGTACGCCCGACACTCTCGCTCGCCCCTGATCAAACCATCAAAGACCGAACCACATCCTAACGCCACTCTCTACAACAGCGTCCAATAGTCTTAAAATCAGGATGGCCAAAATCCGCCGCATACAGGCCTTGGTTTGTCGGGCTGTCGTTGCTACTCCATGTGGCGGACCATAATAGTATGTCTGAGACTGAGGAATTCACATGCGCGTCGCAATGATTGGGGCTGGCTATGTCGGCCTTGTCTCGGGGGCCTGCTTCGCAGAATTCGGCGTCGACGTCTGCGTCGTCGATACGGAGGTCTCGAAGGTCGAGGCGCTGCGCGCCGGCCGCATTCCGATCTACGAGCCCGGCCTCGACCGGCTGGTGGAGGAGAACGCGCGGGACGGGCGGCTGAGCTTCACCACGAACCTCGACGAGGCGATCAACGGGGCCGACGCCGTGTTCCTGGCCGTCGGCACGCCGTCCCGCCGCGGCGACGGGCATGCGGACCTCAGCTACGTCTTCGCCGCCGCCGAGCAGGTGGCGCGGGCGGCCAAGGGGCCGCTGG
>NZ_JONP01000084.1 GCF_000711725.1 Roseomonas aerilata DSM 19363
TGACGCAGGCGATCGGGCGCGGGCTGGTGGTCGGGATGCCCTGGTTCCTCAAGGTGCTGGCGGTTGTGGGCACGGCGGCCATGGTGTGGGTGGGCGGCGGCATCATCGTGCACGGGCTGGCGAGCTACGGCTGGCCGGAGGTGGAGCACGCGATCCACGGAGTCGCCGTCGCGGCGGCGGATGCGGTACCGGCGGTGGCGGGTGCGGTGGAATGGCTGGCGACGGCGGCGGGTTCGGGCGTGGTAGGCCTGGTGGTCGGCGCGGTGCCGATTCCCGTGGTGCAGTTCGTGGTGTCGCCGCTGATCGGCCTGTTCCGGCGGGAGCCGAAGGGACATGGAGCGGCGGGCACCTGACGGGGGACGCCGACGCTGCCGGCAGGGTCCGGTCAGAGTTGAATACGGAGCAATCTGGGGCGGACCTGCACCATCCACTCCACCCTGCGCAGGCCGGGCGCCAAAGGCCTATCGCTGCACTCGCCCCAAAGCGGTCCTTCATCAACACTGCTTCGGAGCTTCCGGCCAACGCTCGGGCTTGGTTCAGCCTCTGACGAAATCCCTCAGCACATCTCGAAGTAGCCGTGTGCCTCGCTCAATGGCCGGCGCGTCGAGGCCGGCATAGCCCATCACCAGCCCTGCCATCTCCGGCCGGTTCATCGGTGGACCGGGGGCATAGGACGGGGTGATGGGGTGAATGCCGAGCCCCGCATCCCGCGCCCGCGCGATCAGGGCGCCTTCCTGATCCCGTGCCAGGCCGTTCAGCCAGACGACGACGTGCAGGCCGGCTTCGGCGCCGATGACCGTCACGGTATCGCCCAGCGTGGCCGCGAGAGCACTCAGGAGGATGGCTCGGCGCTCGCCGTTGCGGCGCCGGGCGCGCCGGACGTGTCGCTCGTAGGCACCGCTAGCGATCAGCGTGGCCAGGGCCTCCTGCTCCAGGCCGGGCGTGTGCCGGTCGGTCAGGCGCTTGGCGCGGGAAAAGAGGTGCGACAGCCCCGGAGGGACAACGAGGTAGCCGAGGCGCAGGGTGGGCGAGAGCGTCTTGGAGACGGTGCCGAGGTAGATGACCCGGCCGGCCTCGTCCATCGACAGCAAGGATGGGATGGGGCTGATGTCGTAGCGGTACTCGCCGTCGTAGTCGTCCTCGATGACATGGGCGTCGTGGTGTTGCGCCCAGGCCAGCAGCTCCCGCCGCCGCCCGGCAGGCAGGACACCGCCGAGCGGGAACTGGTGAGAGGGTGTGACGAAGGCCAGCCGCGCCGGGGGTAGGTCCGCTGTCCGCAGGCCGTCGTCGTCTACGGCCACGGGAAGGACCTCCGCTCCGGTCGCCCCCAGGGCCTGCCGCGCCAGGTGGTAGCCGGGGTTCTCCATCACGGCCCGGTCGCCGGGATCGAGCAACAGCCGCGCGCAGAGATCCAGGCCCTGCTGCGAGCCGTTAACCACGATGACCTGTTCCGGCTCGCACCGCAGGCCCCGGGCGCGCCACAGATAACCTTGCAGGGCGTCGCGCAGCACCGGAAGGCCGCCGGGATCGCCGTACCGGAGGCGAGCCGGACGCCGCAGCAGGGCGGAATCGATCGCCTTCTTCCAGGCCAGCACAGGGAAATCCTCGACGGACAGGTCGCCGTAGCGGAAGTCCACGACGCCCGGCACGCGATCCGCGGGAGAGGAGGGCGCTACGAAGCCCTCCAGCCGGCGTGCGAAGGCGGAGAGGTGGCCGGGCGGCGTAGGGGAAGCCTGCCGCTTCGTCGGTGACCGAGGGGCCCCAACCCCCTGCGCCACGCGCGCCCGGGCACCCTGGCGCACCTCCAGATAGCCTTCGGCGATGAGCTGTTCGTAGGCCAGGGTGATGGTGGTACGCGAGACGCCCCATTCCACCGCGAGCGACCGGGTGGAGGGCAGCATCGCGCCGGGACCGAGAAGGCCGGAGGCGATCTGACCCTTGATGGCCTCGCTGATCCGCTGCGTGACCCGATCCTGAGCCGGTGGAGATGACCGAGGCATAACCAACTGGCTTATTCGATATGGCAGAAACTGGCTATTCTGGATGGGCCAGCGACTAGGGCATACCGGGAGCGAGCCAGGAGCCGCGCCCATGTACGTCCCGCCCGCCTTCCGCACAGACGATCCGTCAGCCTTGCACGGCGTGATCCGCGAGGCGCGCCTGGCCAACCTCGTCACCGCGACCGCGGAAGGACTGATGGCGACGCCGTTGCCGCTGTTCCTCGTGCCTGACGAAGGCCCGCACGGCACCCTCTACGGCCACTTGGCACGGGCCAACCCGCAGTGGAAGCAAGCCCCGGTCGGGCCGGCCATGGCGATCTTCGCGGGGCCGGACGCCTACATCACGCCTTCCTGGTACGCGACGAAGCGCGAGCACGGGAAAGTCGTGCCCACCTGGAACTACGTCGCCGTCCATGCCTACGGCGCCGCCGAGTTCTTCGAGGACCCGGCGCGGCTGCTGGACGCCGTGCGCCGCCTGACCGAGCTGCACGAGGGCGGCCGGCCGGCGCCCTGGGCGGTGTCCGACGCGCCGGCGGACTTCATCCGCGCGCAGCTCCGCGGCATCGTCGGGCTGCGGCTGCCAATCGAGCGGATCGAGGGCAAGCGCAAGATGAGCCAGAACCGCAGCGCGGAGGATCGGGCCGGCGTCGCCGCCGGCCTCGCCGCGAGCGAGCGCCCCTCCGACCGCGCTGCCGCGGTTCTGATCCCGACCTGAACCCTCTCACCCTTTCCAAGAGCTGTTACCGTGCCCGACCTGACCCAACTCGCGCTCTACTTGGCCGCCTCCCTGCTGCTCGCCGTCACGCCCGGCCCAGGCATCTTCTATGTCGCCGCGCGCACGCTCGCCGGGGGCCGTGCCGAGGGCGTGGCCTCTAGCTTCGGCACCGGCTTGGGCGGCATGGTCCACGTGCTCGCGGGGAGCCTGGGCGTGTCGGCCGTCGTGCTGGCGAGCGCGGAGCTGTTCACGGCGTTGAAGCTGGTCGGGGCTGCCTATCTGGTCTGGATCGGATTCCGCACCATCCAGGCGGCGCGCCGGGATGCTTCGACGGCCCTGGCGGGGGGTGCCGTGGCGCCGCCGATCGGACCTCGCCGCGCTTTCCGCGAGGGCGTGCTGGTCGAGGCGCTGAACCCCAAGACCGCCGCATTCTTCCTTGCCTTCGTGCCGCAGTTCGTGGACCCGGCCGTGGGCTCGGTGGCCCTGCAATTCATGGTGCTCGGCTTCATATCGGTCGCGCTCAACACCGTCGCCGACGTCGTGGTGGCCTTCGCAGCGGGTGGGATTCGAAGCTGCGCCGCAGCGCGTCCTGCCCTGATCCGCCGTCTCCGGGAAGGCTCGGGAGCCGCGATGATCGCCCTGGGCATCGGCTTGGCACTGGCAAAGCGCCCTACGGGTTGATCGCGCTTCGGTGGCTGAGCCAAGGTCTGCAAACCACCCAACTCGGCTGTCGCGTGCACCTGTGTTGGCGATCAGTCCCGCGCTCAACCCTCGCCGCTTGGCTCTACCCAAATCGGTTCTGTCAGCACTCGCGCCAGAGCTGCCGTCACTCGTCGGCTGCCGCTGTCATTCTATCCTGCCGCGATAATAGCGAGGGCGCTTTCCGCGCGACGGAGATGAAGCACGCGACGGCGGCTGGCGGGAACATATTGGTTGTGGCGGACGCGAGGGCGGAGGTGGTTACGGAGTTCATCGTGGCTGCGACAGAAGCGCTCGGCTGAGGTGAAGCTCTTGAACCCGCGCATACATCGGATGCGGCCTTTTATGCCTCGGTGATCCTGCTCAAGCCCGTTGTTCCTGTAAGCGCTGTTGCGGTGAACGACCCGCTTGCCCAGCGTCGAGCGGATCGCCCGCGGGTAGGAGCCATGCCCGTCCGTCGTGACTTGGTCGGGGACGATGCCGGTGACTGACTTGGCGGATCGGAAGAATGCCTTGGCTGCCGCCATGTCGCGGTGCTCGCTCAGCATGGTGTCGACGAGGTCACCGTATCCGGTCAATCGCCCGATACAAATAGCACCAGCGTCCACGGACCTTCAAATAGGTTTCGTCAACGTGCCAGGAGCGGCGGCCGGCACCGCCCGTCCCGCGCCGACGCTGGCGCAGTTCACCTGCCGGGATCGGCGCGAGCTTGGCCTCCCACTCCCGCACCGCCTCATGGCTAAACACGATGCCGCGCAGGAGGAACATCTCCGCTAAATCCCGCAAGGTCAGGCGGTAGCGCAAGCGCCACAGCACAACGAGAGAAATGACGTCGCTCGGGTACTGCGCCCTGTTCAGCACCCCCGAGCTGCGCTCGTTGAACCCTCGGCCGCAGGCGCGGCAGCGAAAGCGCCGGTAGCCCCAGGCCGTACGATCTCGCCGCTCAGTCACACCGGCGGAACCGCAGTCCACGCACCTCATTCTTGGCTCCCAAGCGCCTATCAACCCGTCAGGAGCCTATCTACGCCTGCCCACCTCACCAATCCGGGCGCCCTTGGCGCGAGTTCTGACAGATCCAGCGCAGATGCGCGCCTTGCTCGACGTGAGTTCGGACGTCTGGCTCAAGAGGTAGAGACACCGAGAAAGAGGTTCGAGGGCCAGGTTAGCATTGCACTTTCCTCTCGGCAGCCCAGGCCTGTTTACCGACAACCTCATTCACGATTCAGGAGCCAAGCATCGGTTGGAGTACCGCGGCTTCACAGGCGCCTCTGCAGCAGTGGTCGGAATGCCTGCCTGACCAGCGGACTGGGTGCTGAAAAGCATCAATGTGCTATGCTGACGGAAACCCGGTGCTTGCCGGGGCTTCCCTGTGCACAACAATGGAGGCACGTGCGCCTTGAACTACGGCAGAACCGATCACTCCAAGAACGTCCACGCGGCCCGCTCCGACCCCAACGAGACTTTCGTGGTTGGGGACCGGGTCGTCTTTCCTGCACACCGGGTCGAACGCGTCGAGAAGGTGGCAAAGGAGGAGATCGCGGGCCACTCCATCGAGATCATCCAGATCAGCTTCGACGACAGCAGCATGACTGTTCGGGTGCCTGTCGCAAAGATTGGCTCGACCGGCTTACGCAGAGTGGCATCTCCCGCCGTTGCTGCCGATGCGCTGACCGTGCTGGAGGGCAAACCCAGGACGAGCAAGATGATGTGGGCCAGGCGCGCTCAGGATTACGATCAGAGGATCAACTCGGGTGATCCGATGCTGCTGGCGGAGGTTGTGCGGGATCTGCGGCGCAACGCCAACCTTGCGACCGAGGGTAGCTTCAGCGAGCGGCAACTCTTTGAACGTGCGATCGATCGGCTTGCTGCCGAGGTCGCTGCAGTCGAAGGCATCGAGAAGGAACAGGCTTTGGGGCGCATGAACGCCCGCTTGCGTGCGCTGGACACTGAAGCGTCCACGTCCTCCTGAGGCTTGCACCGTCACCAGCCGCTTTGTAGGTCAGCCGAAGTTCAAGCTGATCTGGTCCGAGTGCTCGGCAGCGGCGTTGTCGAAGCCGGAGACTGTCACACCGAGAAGCCGAACCGTCTTTGGCAACGGGAAAACACCCCTTGCCAGTTCCAGTGAGATCCCGGTGAGGTCCGACTGGATGGTGACGGGCGCAGTTGAGGTCCGACTGCGGGTGACCTGCCGGAAGTCGGCGAACTTTACCTTCACGGTGACCGTTCGCCCGAAGGTGCCGGTCTTCTCGCACCACCCCCAGACCTCCTCGGCGAGGGCGGTGATGCCCTCCTCCACCTCTGCCGACGTAGCGAGATCGCGGGCGTAGGTGGTCTCCGAGCCGGAGGACTTGCGCGGCCGGTCCGGCACTACGGGGCGGAGGTCCTCCCCGCGCGCGATGGCGTGGAAGTGAGCGCCCGCCTTGCCGAAGTGCTCCTGCAGGAAGGCGAGGCTCCGTTCGCGGAGGTCCAGCCCGGTGCGGATGCCCAGCGCGTCCATCCGGGCCGCCGTCGCCGGCCCTACGCCGTGGAAGCGGGAGACCTCCAGCGCCTCCACGAAGGCTGGTCCCTGTTCGGGCGTGATGACGAACAGGCCGTTCGGCTTGCGCATGTCGCTGGCGAGCTTGGCGAGGAACTTGTTGTAGGAGACCCCCGCCGAGGCGGTCAGCCCCGTGCGGTCCAGGATCTCGGCCCGGATCTGACGCGCGACGGCGGTCGCGGTGGGAAGCCCCTGCAGGTTCTCGGTGACGTCCAGATAGGCCTCGTCGAGCGAGAGCGGCTCGACCAGGGGCGTATGGCTGAGGAAGACCTCGCGGATGCGCGCCGAGATCTCGCGGTAGCGCTCGAAGCGCGGTGGCACGAAGCGGAGCTGCGGGCAGAGCCGCAGGGCGGTGCGGGACGGCATGGCCGAGCGCACCCCGAAGGCGCGGGCCTCGTAGCTGGCGGCGGCCACCACCCCGCGCTCGCGGGAGCCACCGACCGCCAGCGGTAGGCCTGCCAGCGACGGGTCATCGTGCTGCTCGACCGACGCGTAGAAGGCGTCCATGTCGACGTGGATAATCTTGCGGGCGGGGGTCACAGGCTCGGCGCGGAGAGAGGCGGGGAGGGGCTTGAGACTACCATGAAGGGGAGCGGACCCGGGTAGCCGTGGCCCGTCCCCTGCCCGCGCTCACTGGAAGTCCCGCGACTTCGGCAGGACCGGCCGGCGGCTTCCTGGCTCGGGCCGGCGCACCTCGTCGGCCCCGCCAAGCGAGCGCTCCGCCCACTCGCCTCCACTCTCGGCTTGGCTGAGCCCATCGAGCAGATCCGAGCGGTCGATCAGGCGCGCCACGATGAGGTGGTTCACCGGCACCTCCACGTGCTCGGTCACCCGCTCCACCTTGCCCTCCGCCAGCATCAGCCGGGCACTCAGGAGGGCTTGCCGGTCCCGCTCGGCAATGGCGGCAAAGACCACGAGGTTGCCCACCCCGAACTCGTCCTCCACGGTGAGGAAGACCACGCCCTTGGACGTGCCCGGCCGCTGGCGCATGAGGACGATGCCGGGCAGGCGGATCCTGGCGCCCGGCCTGAAGCGCCCGAGCTGGCGGGTGTCGCCCAGCCCCAGGCGGTCCAGGACCGGCCGGAGGATCGCCATGGGGTGCCGCCCCAGCGTCAGCCCGGTGGCGCGGTAGTCGTCCACCACCTCCTCTCCCTCGCCCTGCCGGGGAGGGCTGCCTCGGGCTCCGCCATGAGGGGGGTGCTGGCCGCCATTGCCGCCTCGGCCGTGTCCCGCGCCACGGCAAAGAGCGGCAGCTGCTGCGGCCCCGATGCCGCCACCGCCGCGTCCCACACCGCCCGCCGCCGCAGGGTTCCGGTGGCTCCGAAGGCATCCGCGGCCGCCAGCGCTTCCAAGGTCTTTCGTCCCACCCCGGCGCGGATGGCGGCATCCTCCACCGAGGCGAAGGGCGCCCCGTTGCGGGCGCGCCGGGCCTTGACCAGCGCCAGGGCCTCCACCTCGGGTAGGCCCGCGACCAGCCGCAGGCCCAGCCGGAGCGCCAGCCCACCCCGGCTCTCCCGCTCCGGCTCGAGGGTGCTGTTCCAGTCCGACGCGTTCACGTCCACCGCCCGGACCAGCACCCCGTGCTCCCGGGCGTCCCGGACCAGCTGGGCAGGGGCGTAGAAGCCCATCGGCTGGCTGTTCAGCAGCGCGCAGGTGAACACCGCCGGGTGGTGCCGCTTGATCCAGGAGGAGGCGTAGACGAGGTGGGCGAAAGAGGCGGCGTGGCTCTCGGGAAAGCCGTAGGAGCCGAAACCCTCGATCTGGGCGAAGATCGCCTCGGCAAAAGCTTCCTCGTAGCCCCGGCGGACCATGCCCGCGACCAGGCGCTCGCGGTAGCAGGCCACGCCCCCGGTCAGCTTGAAGGTCGCCATGGCGCGGCGGAGCTGGTCGGCCTCGTCGGGGGTGAAGTCGGCGGCGACGATCGCCACCCGCATGACCTGCTCCTGGAACAGCGGCACGCCCAGCGTCTTGCCGAGCACCCGCTCCAGCTCGTCGGCGGGGCCGTGCGCGGGCGCGGGTGAGGGAAAGGTGACGGGCTCCTCCCCTGCCTTGCGCCGCAGGTAGGGGTGGACGAGGTCGCCGGCGATAGGACCGGGGCGGACGATCGCCACCTCCACCACGAGGTCGTAGAACCTCTCGAGCCGGAGCCGAGGGAGCATGTTCATTTGCGCCCGGCTCTCGACCTGGAACACGCCGACGCTGTCGGCCCGGCGCAGCATGGCGTAGGTCTCGGCGCACTCGCGCGGCAGGCTGGCGAGGTCGTGGTCCGGCCCGCCGTGCCGGCGCAGCAGGTCGAAGCTCCGCCGCAGGCAGGTGAGCATGCCGAGCGCCAGCACATCGACCTTCAGGATGCCCAGCGCGTCGATGTCGTCTTTGTCCCACTCGAGCACCGTCCGCCCCTCCATGGCGGCGTTGCCGACCACGGCGAGCTCGGTGAGCGCGCCGCGGGTGATGACGAAGCCGCCCACGTGGGTGGCGGTGTGCCGGGGGAAGTCGAGGATCTCCTGGGCCAGCTCCATGGTCACCGCCAGCCGCGGATCACCAAGGTCCAACCCCTCGCCCTTGGCAAGATCGGCCAGCGACCCCTCCCCTCCCCCGCCCCAGCTCGCCTTGGCCAGCCGGGCGGTCACGTCCTCGGACAGGCCCATGGCCTTGCCGACCTCGCGGATGGCGGACTTCGGCCGGTAGCGGATCACCGTGCCGCAGATGGCGGCGCGCTCGCGGCCGTAGCGCTCGTAGATGTGCTGAATGACCTCCTCGCGGCGTTCGTGCTCGAAGTCGATGTCGATGTCGGGCGGCTCGCCGCGCGACGCCGAGACGAAGCGCTCGAAGAGGAGGTCGTGCTTGTTGGGGTCCACCGCCGTGATGCCGAGGACAAAGCAGACGGCGGAGTTGGCGGCTGACCCCCGCCCCTGGCAGAGGATGCCGCGCTCGCGGGCAAAGCGGACGATCGCCTCCACCGTCAGGAAGTAGGGCGCGTAGCCCAGCTGGCCGATCAGCCGCAGCTCGTGGCCGATGCGCCCCTCGATCTCGGCCGGCACCACCGTCCAGCGCGCCACCAACGCGGCCGCAACCCTGGCCTCCAGCGTCTCCTGGGCCGTGCGGCCGGGGTCCACCACCTCGTCGGGGTACTCGTAGCGCAGCTGGTCCAGCGAGAAGCCCCGTATCGCCTCAAGCACGCGGAGGGTGTTGGCCACCGCCTTCGGGTGGCGGGCAAAGCGTGAGGCCACCTCAGCCAGGCTCTTGGGCCGGCGCTCGGCGTTGGGCTCGGCCGCCGCCCCGATGGCGTCCACCGTGGTGCCGAGCCGGATGGCGGTGAGCACGTCCGCCAAGCGCCGGCGGGAGGCCACGTGGTAGCGGACATCCCCCACCGCGAGCAGATCGCCATCCACCGAGGCGGCGAGGCCGGCCAGCCGGTCCAGCCGGCGCTGGTCGTCGCCCCGGAGCATGTGCGACCCGGCCACCATCAAGGGTAGCGCCAGTCGCCCCCGCAGCGCTCCTGCCTCTTGCCGGAAGCGCTCCCCGAAAGGCGCGCCCAGCGCCTCCGGCGGGATCGCCGCCAGAACCCAGCCCTCGGCGGTGGCCAGCAGGTCGTCCCTGGTGAGGCGACAGCTGTCCTTACGCGACGACATGCGCCCTCGGGATAGCAGGGCGGTCAGGCGCCCGTAGGAGGTTCGGCAGGTCGGCCAGACGAGGTACTCGGCGCCATCCTCCAGCCGGAGGCGGCAGCCGACCGCGTAGGCCACCGGTAGCGTCCGTCAATGTGGTGGAAATTGCGTCTGGGCTTGAGGTGGCCACGGCTCAGGCGGCCTTGGGTGGAAGTTGCAGGGTTTCGTTGGTGAGCGCTGGGTTGAGCATCTCGCCCATGGCTTCGACGCCCATGTAGCGGTGCTGCAGTTGCCACTCGTCGTTGGCCTCGAGCAGCACAGCGCCGATGAGGCGGATGATGGACGCCTCAGAGGGAAAGATGCCGACCACGTCGGCGCGGCGTTTCACCTCCTTGTTGAGGCGCTCCAGCGGGTTCGTCGAGTGCAGTTTAGTCCGGTGCGGCGCCGGGAACGCCATATAGGCGAGC
>NZ_JONP01000085.1 GCF_000711725.1 Roseomonas aerilata DSM 19363
GCGGTACCCAGGGTAGGTAGAAGGGTCTGAGGTCATCCAGGCAGACTGCCCCGGCTCGCTCCTACCAGCCACGCCCCATCAACTTGCCAATGCCTGGAGATCACTACTCCGACCGGACGCCGTATTTTTGGGCCACTTCCGCGAGGCGTCCGCCCATCTCCCGCAGATCGCGCTCCAGTTCCTGAGCCGTCGTGATGCGCGGCACGAGGCCGAGACTCCGCATGCGCTCGATTGTCTCGGGGGCGCGGACCACGTCTTGCACGGCCGCGGTCAGCCGGGTTCTGAGATCTTCGGGCATACCCTTCCAGCCGAAGAGGCCCGGTATGCCCTCCACCTCCAGTTCGGGCGCGCCCGCCTCCTTCACGGTGGGCACGTCCGGCCAAGCCGGGGAGCGGATGGAGGTGGTCACCGCCAGCAACCGCAGCCTACCCTCCTGCACGAGTGGAGCGAGGGTCACGAGCGGCTGCACTGTCAGGTCCACGCGCCCCGCCGCCGTGTCCAGAGCCGCCGGCCCGGTGGTTCGATAATTGACGAAGACCGCATCCAGGCCGTGGCTCCGGAGGTAGGCGTTGGTGAGCAGGTTCGTGCCCCCCGGCGCCGAGCACCAGCTAATGTCGCCGGGCCGGGCGCGGATCCGCTCAAAGACCTCGGACAACGTGGCCGCGGGGAAGTCGGGGCGCACCGCATAGGCGAGAAAATCCGTCGCCACGGGCGCGATGGTCACCAGATCGGCCCGAGTATCATAGGGCAAACGGGGGATGAGGACCGGCGTGGTCGTGATCGTGCCTGCATTGGTGAAGAACAACGCCGTGCCGGGTGGCGCCTGCACGAAGGCTTGCGCCGCGATGCTGCCCTCCGCACCCGGGCGCGTGTCCACTGGGAAGGGCACGCCGAAGTGCCGCGACAGGCCCTCGCTGACCAACCGCGCCATCACGTCGGTCGATCCCCCGGGGCTAGCGGGGGTGATCACGCGAATGGGGGCCGTGGGCCATCCCCCTTGAGCGCGTGCTCGGGCCGGCAACGCCAGCGCAGCCGCCCACAGCAGAAGGCGACGTGAGATCCCGCAACTGGAACCGTTCTTCAACACCGTTTTCTCCCCTCCCCTTTGCCTTCCCGTGCCCTCGTGGCCCGCAGATGGCTCGCAGTTTGTCACATCATTGCAGGCACCTCAGCCATCGCCGGCACCTGCCGCAGCAGCTGGCGCAGCACCTTGTCGAACACGATGAGGTCACCCTGGCCGATCCCGTCCAGCAGCCGTGCGTCGCGTTCACCAGAGATCTGCACCGCCGCCTTCGCAAGGCGCGTTCCGTTGGCGGTCATGGAGATGGCGACCGCACCACCTTGGCCGCCAAGGCCGGTAGCCGTCACCATACCACGCTCTTGAAGGCCGCGAATGGCGCGGCTGGCCGCGGCCTTCTCGGTTTCGGCCGCCTTAGCCAGCGCCCCCACGGTCAACGTGCCCAGCTTCTCCAACGCGAAGAGCAGGCGCCACTCGACCATGCCGAGGTCCAGGTTCTCCCGGTAATAGGCGGAGGCGTTCCGCGTCAGCCGGTTCGCGAGGGTGATCACGCGCACCGCGAGCAGCGTCTCTGCAAGGAAGCCCAACTCCTCGTCCTGCCTGGTCACCGTCGCCTCCATCTCAAGCCTCGACGACGACGAACCGCGCCTCGACCGAAACGGGGAAGGTCTCAGCTTGGAGTTCGGTTGCCTCCGCGCCACCCACCTCTACAGAGGTCTCGTAGCTCCGCACCTTCAAGCGCTTCGGATCGCACCAGGATCGGCCGGTGCGGATGTCGAACTCCCATCCGTGCCAGGGACAGCGGACCAGTTCGCCGCGGCGGCTGAGGACGTAGCGGCCGGGCTCGCTCGCCTCCACCAGTGCGGTCAGGCGGCCATCGCAGAGCGAGGCACCCTCGTGCGGGCAGCGGTCGGCTATGGCGAAGTACGCGCCCCCGATGTTGAAGACGGCGATCCCGCGCCCCTCGACCTCGACACGTTTGCGGGCGCCCGGCGGGATTTCATCCACTGTCGCGACGACGTGGCGCGCCATCAGGGGAAGCCGTAGAAGTGCTGGGCGTTGCCGAAGAGCAGCTGATCCTTTTGCGCCCTGGTAAGCGGCGCGCGGAAGGCGTAGCGCGGATCGTCGAAGTCCCAGTGCGGGTAGTCCGTGGAGAAGAGCAGCCGGTCCCACCCGATCCGGTCCATAAGCTCCAGCAACTGTCCTGGGCGCTCAGGCTCTTCCATCGGCTGGGTGGTGAACCAGATGCTCTCGCCCAGATACTCGGACGGGCGACGCCGGACATGCGGCACCTCACCTCGCATCCGTTCCCAGTTGCGGTCCATTCGGGCGCAAAGGGAGGGGATCCAGCCGAGCCCCCCCTCCATGATGACGAAGCGCAGCCGCGGGAACCGCTCGAACACGCCCTCGAAGATGAGGCTGACGACGATGGCCTGCATCGATTCCGCGACGGCGTGGTGCTCCTCCATGTAGTAGGAGGGCCAACCGCCGCCCGTGGAGGGATGGCCGTTGGTGCCGCCGACATGGATGGCGATGGGAAGGTCATGCCGCTCCGCCGCCTCGAAGATCGGCCAGTAGCGCCGGCGGCCCAGTGGCTCGTCGGTGCGGGGCAGGATGAGAATCTGCACGAAGCTCGGGTCGCCCGCCCTCGCCTCGATCTCGGCCACCGCTCCGACGGCATCCTCCTGCGCGACGAGGACCGAGCCCTTCAGCCGCGGTTCCTGCCCCACCCAACGCTCGGCCTGCCAGCTGTTCATGGCCCGGGTCAGCGCCACGCCGAAATCGAGGTTGCGCTGGCTGCCAGGATTCCATCGCAGGGGGATGAGGATGCCGTGCTCGATCCCGTTGGGGTCCAGGTGCTGGCGCCGCATCAGGTCAAGGCTGGAACCAGGCGGGCCGCCCTCCTCGGGATAGGCGTCCACGCGGGCGGCGTCGGGCGACATGCGGGGATGCGTCAGCGCCTCGGAGAAGGCGTGGCGGAGATGGCTGCCATAGGTCTTGAGGTGCTCGATCCAACGCGGCTCGAGATAGGGGTGGACCTCCGTCCAGGACGTCATGGCCGGGTGGATGTCGCAGTCGATGACCTGTCGCTTCGCCGCGACGGGGCGGGAGGTCCCCAGGGCGGTGGCGCTCATGCGGGCATCTCCGCGGCTGCGGTGGCGGGCTTGAGGAGGCGCGGGTAGGTCGCCAGCGGGTTGTCGTGCACGATCTTCCGCAGCAGCGCCTCGGGCAGGTCCGGCGGCAGCGCGTCGTCGCCCTCGTACTGCCAGTGCGGGTAGTCGGTCGAGAAGAGGAAGAGCTCGTCCGAGCCGAGGTGCTCGACCAGCCGCCCGATGCCCTTCGCTGCGTCCGCGTCGTCCACCGGCTGTACGGTGAAACGGACATGGTCGCGCAGGATGGCCGAGGGCAGGCGGGTAACCCAGGGCACCTCTGCGCGCACGCCCTTCCAGGTCTTGTCTGCGCGCCAGATATAGCCGCTGAGCCAGGTGAGGCCGGACTCGATCATCACGATGCGCAGGCCGGGGAACTTGGCGAAGACGCCCTCAGCGATAAGGCTCTGAAGCTGCTGCTCGAAGGCGGCGCTCTGGGAGATGTAGTCCTCTACAAAATAGGAGGGCCAGCCGACCGAGGTGGGCGCCGATCGATAGGCGCTGCCGGCATGAACGCCGACCGCCAAACCCAGGCGCTCGGCGGCTGCGTAAATCGGCCAGAGTTGGCGGCGGCCGAGCGTGACCTCGCCTGAGACGAGCATGAGGACCTGGATAAAGCGCGGGTCCTCCGCGCAGCGCTCGATCTCCTCCACGGCGAGCGCGGTGTTGTGGACGGGGATGACGATTGAGGCGCGCAAGCGCGGATCGCGGTTCAGCCAGGCGTCGCGTATCCAGTCGTTCGTCGCGCGGCACAGGGCCGCCGCCATGTCCTCGCTGTGCATGAGGGTGCCGCCATAAAGCGGGTTCAGGATGCCGAGGCCAGGTCGGTAGTAGTCCAGGACGTGCCGCCGCATCGCTTCCAGCGAGGCGCCGGGCCAGCTTCCGTCTGCTGGTCGCCAGTCGGGCCGACAGGTGATCGGGGCCCCCTTGGGGTAGCTGGTGAGGCTCAGGTTCAGGCGGTCGAGCGCGCGCACAGCCACCATCTCGCGCCAGTAATCGTCGAGGTAGGGCAGCAGGACGTCCATGCCCGGCACCGCCGGGTGGAGGTCGCAGTCCACCCCGCCCGCGAAGCGGGACAGTGGCGCGGGACGATCGGTGTCGTCCATTCTCGTTTCCTCCTCAGGCTTCAGAACGCCTTTTCAAGTCGGTCAACAAGGTGGACATGTTTGGTGACGTGTCAACATAAATTGGCGATCTGCATCCAAGGGGACTGGCCGGTGGATGGCGAAGGTTTAGCCTTCGCTTCAGGCAAGGCGACGCCCGGCGGTCTGGGCCAGGAGGAAACGGATGGCGCAGCAGCCGGCGACGATCGTGCCGAAAGTGTCCACGGCCACGCGGATCGTGCGCCGCGAGAAAGCCATCCTCCCCGTGGCGCGCGAGGCGGATCTCTGCGTGATGGGTGCCGGCATCGCCGGCATCGCAGCGGCCGTGGAGGCGGCTAGGATAGGGCGGCGCGTACTGCTGGTGGACGGGCTGCCGGTGCTTGGCGGCCAAGCCGTGAACTCCATCGTCGGCACGATCTGCGGCCTGTACTCGAACGGCGAGAACGGCCGGCAGCTTACCTACGGCATCGCCGAGAGCATCGTGCGCGACATGGTGCCGCAGGGTACCGCCTACTACCGCCCCGGCCTCGTCAACAACATCCTCATCTACAACGACGTTGCCCTCGGCCGTTGGATTGAGGAGACGGTGCGCGCGGCCGGTATCACCGTCCTCCTCGGCGCCGTGCTGCGCAAGGTGGAGGTGGAGGGCCGCCGCGTGACGCGCCTGCACCTCTCCACCCGCTACGGCGACGTCACCGCGGAGGCAGCGGGCTTCGTGGACGCGACCGGCGACGCGGCACTCGCATGGGGGGCGGGCTTCGCCTGCCGCGAGCCCGCCGACGGGCCGGTCTTCGGCACGCAGATGGTGGTGCTGGAGAACATCGACGAGGCGCACATCCCCTCCCGCGAGGCGCTGCCGGCGCGGATGCGGGAGCGGGCCGGGGACTACGGCCTCCTTCGCCGGGAGGGACTGAGCTTCGTCATTCCCGGCAGCGGCATCGCCATGATGAACATGACTCACATCGAGACGCCGCTGGAGCCCTTCGCCGCGTCGGCCGTGACACTGGAAGGGCGTGACCAGGCGGATCGCGCCGTACGCTTCCTGCGCGAGCAGTTTCCCGAGGCCTTCGGCCGGGCCCGCGTACGTGCCTACGGATTTCCCGGTATCCGCCAGACGCGCTGGATAAAGGGCCGCCAACAATTGACAGTGGAGGATGTCTGTCGGGGCACGCGCTTCCCGGACGCCATCCTTCGCACGGCCTGGCCGATCGAACTGCACGATGCCGGCGCCGAGCACAAGTGGAACCCCTTTGGCCCCGACCACCTGCACACCGTCCCCTTCGGCGCCCTGGTGCCGGAGGATGGCGACAACGTGGTGGCGGCCGGCCGCTGCATTGACGCGGACAACGCCGCCCTCTCATCGGTACGGGTGATGGGGCCCTGCATCGCCATGGGCATGGCGGCGGCGCACGCGCTCGATCTAGCGAGGAGCGGCAGCGTGCATCAGATCGACATCTCCGCCCTGCAGGAGCGGGTTGCCGACAACCTGCACCGTAACGATGAAGCACCAATTAGGTGAAGCCGAGGAAGGAATTCGAAGGCGGCAACTCGCAGTCGGGCGCAAAGCTCCGCGCGTCAGCAACGCCGATCCGTGCAACACACTCGCACTGGCAATGAAAGCACGCCTGCGGAAGTGATTCGGGGCGGCTCCCCATCGCGGACCTTATCGACCGTGGCATTCCGCCGGGCGCCTACCTCTATCGGGTGATCGCGCGGCTCCGGTGCTCGGCCCGCGGCGCGCGTCCATCGGCGGATGTTCCGCACGAACACCAATCATTCCGCTTATGCTATACGTCATGCTGACGTATAAAGGTCGAGCTGGGGCAATCCCGCTCCGGTGCAACCCGGCAATCAAGTCGTGCTCTCGAACGGGCTGACAGGGCGTCACGTCCTCGCGGTTCCCATCACGATTAGTGCCGTCTCAATCACGGTAGGGGTGCTGCTGACCGAGGAGGACTCCCTGAAGGTCGACGCGGGCGATATCGAGGTGATTGCATCCCTGGCGAACGCCGTGCAGGGCAGTTACCAGCGCTTCCGCACGTTCCCTGCGAACGAGTTGGGCCGGTTCGTCCTCTAGAGGCCCCATCCGGCGCTGGCCACGCGTCCATCGGCGCGCTCCGCACGGACCTGCAGAGGCTGTGGCGGGCACGTCCCTGGCAGGAGTAGAGCGTACTTCCACGTCCGACGGAGACGCACCGATGGCCGCCGGTTTCGCCGCCCTTGCCCTCCTCGCCGTGCTCGCGCCGGGGCTGCCTGATCCGCCCGCGCCCGTGCCGTCCTGGTTGCCGGTCCGTGCACCGCCCGTTGCCCACCTTTCCCCAGATGGGCGCCTGATGGTCACGCTGGAGCGGGACGAGGCCTTCGGCCAGATCGAGACCATCACGGTCTTTGCCGACCCGAACACGCGGCGGGCCCGCCGAATCTTCCGCTCGGTCGGTGACACGCCGCTGCGCTTCCTGCGATGGCACGAGGATCGCGTAGCCGAGCTGGAGTTCCCGCCGCAAGGCGGGGAACTTGCTTATCGGTTGCGGCTGGCCTGTGGGGACGAGACTTGCACTCTGGGCCGCGCACCTGTCGAAGGAGGGCGGTAGGCGCAGGGTCAGGTGCCAGGGGCCTATCGCGGCAGGCGACACAAAGCAGCCCATCTGTCGCCTAGTCACCAACAGCCTGCCTACCTAACTGTCCATGCATGTCCCGCTCACCTGCTGCCGACCTGGCCCCCCTCATCAAGCTTTTGCAGGCGGGCGTTCCACCCGCCCGCGCGGCCGCTGAACTCTCTCGTGTCGTGGCGAATTGGAAGGTCGAACTTCGGGACGACGATGAGGAGCTACAGGAGCGGCTATCCGGCTTGGCCGAGCAGATGACAACGGGGATCGAGGAGATGCACGAGGGCATCGCCGAGGCAAGCGACAAGGGGAAACCCACGCTGCGCCGAATACTGGCGACCCATGTAGCGGTGCTGGACGAGGTGCGGAAGGCGCAAGGGGCAGGGTAGGCATCTTCTCGGTCCCACTAGGGAGGCTACCGCAGCTGACCCAAACCAGTCACTCGCGCGTTCTGATGGCATCTACGCGCCGCCGGGTACGAGAATTGATCTGACATGGTAAATTCAACGCTGACGATGTTGCCACCCAAGCCGGGTAGCCTGAGCACTTGCCTCCTGCGCAATACCCAGGCGCTGGAGGAACGGCGCCGTGAAGAAGCCGCGGCCGCGAGCCGCGAAGAGCGGATTGCCCAGGCTATTACCCGCTTCACCGGCAGCATGACCTTCGTCTACATCCATCTCGCTTTTTACGGCGTCTGAATCCTGATCAATCTGGGCTTCATCCCGGGTGTACCCAAATTCGACACGTCCTTCGTGGTGCTGGCGATGGAAGCCTCGGTCGAGGCCATCTTCCTCTCCACCTTTGTACTCATCAGTCAGAACCGCATGGCGGCGGCAGCCGACAAACGTCCCGATCTCGATCTCCAGATCAGCCTACTAACTGAGCACGAGCTGACCAAGTTGTCCCAACTTGTCGTCGAAATTGCCAAGCGCCTGGACATCCAGGCCCATGCTGACCCTGAGTTACAGGAGGTTCAGCGAGACATCGCACCAGAGGTCGTGTTGGACGAAATCGAGGCTCAGCAAGAGAAGAACTGAGGCGTAGGGAATGACTGCTATCCACCCTCTCCGGCGCTGTTCCCCGCCGCTTGTGCGTCGTCGTACAAGCCGGGTTAGGATGGCGGCATGCCTGAGATTCGTCATGTCGCCTCTGGCCGTGCCTCCCTCGCAGCCGAGGCAGTTGGGGAAGGCCAGCCCGTAATCTTCCTCCACAGCAATGCCGGCGACCGTCGCGAGTGGCACCGGCCAATGGGACGCGTTGGCAGGGGGCACCAAGCTGTTGCCTACGACCGGCGCGGCTTCGGCGAGACACGGGCCGAGCGGGAGGACCACTCTGCGGTGGCGGACCTGATGGCGGTGCTGGGCGCCGTAACGGACGGCTCGCCCGCCGTCCTCGTCGGCTGCTCCATGGGCGGCAAGATCGCGCTCGATGCGGCGCTGCGGCATCCCGCGCGGGTCTGCGGCTTGGTGCTGATTGCGCCGAGCGTCGAGGGCGCGCCCCTGCCGGACCACCCGCCAGAGATCGCGGAGACAGTGGCCTGGGCGCAGGCGGCCGGAGTGTCGGGTGGTCCCGAGCGCGCGGCGGCAGCGAAGGCCCGTCTCTGGCTCGACGGCCCACTCGCGCCGGAGGGGCGGGTCGGGGGCGCGGCGCGTCAGCTGTTTCTCGACATGATCGGGATCGCGCTCCGCGCGCCACCAACGGGGACGAACCTCGACCGGGTACCGGCCTACGGGCGCCTCGGTGCGGTCGTGGTGCCGACCCTCGTCGTCCAGGGCGATCTCGACTTCCCGCACATTCAGGCACGTTCGCGCCACGTTGCGACAACGGTGCCGAACGGGTCTTGGCACGAGATTGCGGGCGTCGCGCACCTGCCAGCGCTGGAGCGGCCCGACGACGTGGCCAGCCTCGTTGGCAGTTTTCTCGTCCGTTGCTTGGGCTGAGGGTTAGGACGACGGTCCGTAGAACCGCCGTCAGCGGGACAGGAGCCGGGTGCCTGATGTCGATCTCCCGCCCCACCCAGCGCTAACCCCGGCCAAGGCGGCACCGCGGCAGGCGACCCAAAACGGTCATTCCTTTCCCGATTGCTGTCTCCGGGCTCTGGGCGACATAAAGCCGGTCGGAGGAGAGCGATGACCGGCGAGGCAAATGAGGGCGAATTGGTGGGGGCGGTCGCGGCCCTGATCCGCTTCCCGACCAAGTCCATGGCTGGAGAGTGCCGCACCGAGTTGGAACTTCGCTGGCCTGGCATTCATGGCGACCGTCAGTACAGCTTCTGTCGCGCCGCAGACCGCTCACGGTTCCCATGGCTGTCCGCTCGTGACCTCTCGAGGCTCGTGCTATATCGGCCGCTCTACCACAGGCCCGATGATCCGCGTCACTCACCAGTGGAGGTCACCACCCCGTCTGGCGAACGGTTAGCTCTGGACAGCCTAATCCTTGCGGAGATGCTATCCAACGAGGCTCAGGCGGCCGTTGGCTTGATGCAGGTAGGCAGTGGCATCTTCGACGCCATGCCCGTCTCGCTCGCATCCACTGCGAGTTTGGCTGCCGTAGATGAGGCACATGGCACGGCGTTGGACGCCCGCCGCTTTCGGCTGAACATCGTGGTTGAGAGCAGCCAGCGGGATAATGACTGGTGCTCTGCCATTCTTAGCTTCGGGGAGGTTGACGACGGGGCACGGGTGCTAGTCAATAATGCCATACCCCGATGTGCCCTCATCACCATCGATCCCGACACCGCTGAACGAGACGCGACGGTGATGCGAACCGTGGCGCAGAAGGGCATTGGCAAGTTGTTTGAGAGGAAGGGGAGATCTGTCGCGTGATCGAGCGCGCTGCAGGATCGTGACGCCGTCTGGACGCAGGTTTCCTGCTG
>NZ_JONP01000086.1 GCF_000711725.1 Roseomonas aerilata DSM 19363
AGCTCATGGACGACAGCGAGCATGACGTGCTCGCCTATATGGCGTTCCCGGCGCCGCACCGGACTAAACTGCACTCGACGAACCCGCTGGAGCGCCTCAACAAGGAGGTGAAACGCCGCGCCGACGTGGTCGGCATCTTTCCCTCTGAGGCGTCCATCATCCGCCTCATCGGCGCTGTGCTGCTCGAGGCCAACGACGAGTGGCAACTGCAGCACCGCTACATGGGCGTCGAAGCCATGGGCGAGATGCTCAACCCAGCGCTCACCAACGAAACCCTGCAACTTCCACCCAAGGCCGCCTGAGCCGTGGCCACCTCAAGCCCAGACGCAATTTCCACCACATTGACGGACGCTACCCCGACGAGCGAAGCGAATCTTCCAGCACCCGGAACATACGGTCGAAGCCGACACTGGAACGTGCAAACGGGGAAAAGTCGTAGGTTCTCATAGCCACATCCTCCTGAGAGCAACATGGACACAAGACGCTTCGGGGGTGGTCAGCGCCCCCAGCCGGGCCCTGAGAGGCGCTCGGCGAAATCGAGCTCGGTGCTCGGATCTTGGAGATCAAGAGGGGTTTTGAACTGGCGCACGGTGGGATCCTAATTGGCACCGGCTTCTGCGCCCAACCTCCTGGTTCGGCGTCGATCTTGAGTAGGAACTGGTCACAGGTAAGCGGGCCTGCATGAAGCACCACCGGCCTCGACCAGCGTGGTCAATGTGCAAGGTCGGAACGCTCGCAACGCCGCATCGTGGTGGCTGGCCACTCGGCCCGACCTTTGGTTGCCTCTTGGGTCAGCACGCTGTGACGTGCGGAACCGGCACTAGGCCTCGAAGGCGTTCCAGGCCGAGCGGTAGGCGCGGCGGGTGCCCTCCCCGCGGGCGTGGGTGGCGTGGATGGCGGCCCGCGCCGAGCTTCCGGGCACTCGGAGGTCGCCCAACAGGAAGGTATGCAGCACGAGGAGCTCAGCCGGGGCGGACGCTGCGGGAGCAGCCGTCGGCGAGGGCATCCGGGGAAGGGAAGGGGGCGCGCTGTCGGGCCTGCGCCACCTTGGCGCGCCCCCTTCCGTCCGCAAAACCTGATTAACGGACGGAATGCCCCAGTCCGTCGCGGGGCGCGCCGCCGGCTTCTCAAGAAGCACGGAAACCTCAGCAAAGCCGGGCTTTTCGCGGTAGTTAGGCACGATAACCCTCTATTATCGTGCCCAAAAGGCAAGGAGGGGAAGGTTGCCATGAATGGTCGCTGGCTGGCACACTCAAGCTGCCTTTGAGAACCGTGCTCGGTGAATGGCCGCTGAGATTGCGAGTCGGCTGACGAGATGCCCGCCCTGAGTTGAATCGACGTTAGGGCAAGAGGTTGGTGTGTTTTGCTAGCACCTGATAGCATGGTCGGCGCGTGTGGGAGTGTGGTGCATGGCGAGCCTGTTGATCCGCAACGTCGACGAAGCGCTCCGCGACCAGCTTAAGGCGCGCGCGCGCCGGCACCGGCGCTCCCTCGAAGAGGAGGCGCGCGAGCTTCTCCGGACGGCGATCGCCCGCGACGCGTCGGGCGGCGAGACGCTGCCGGCCATCGCCGAGCGGCTCTTCGGTGCCGAGCGAGGGATCGACCTTGACCTGCCGCCGCGTGGCCAGGAGCGCGAACGGCCGCCGATCGGCTTCGGCAGCGACGCTGGGCGGTGATCCTGCTCGACACCAACGTCGTCTCCGAGCTGATGCGGCCGCGGCCGGACGCCCGGGTGGCGGCGTTCCTTGCCGCCCGACCACTGGAGGAGCTCTTCCTGCCGAGCCTCGTCGTGGCCGAGATCCGCTACGGCCTTGCCCGCCTGCCGGACGGGCAGCGGCGCAATGGTCTGGAGGGTCTCTTCGAACGCCTTCTCAGCGAGGGCTTCGGCGACCGTGTGCTGCCCTTCGACGCAAGCGGCGCGGCCGCCTACGCCCGGGCGCGCGCGGCCCGGGAGAGCGCCGGGCGGCCGATTGCCCTGGCCGATGCGCTGATCGCCGGCATGGCGCTCGCGCATGGTGCAAGCCTCGCCACACGCAACATCGACGACTTTGACCAGCTCGGCCTGACACTGCTTAACCCATGGGACACGCTATGACCGCTTCTCCCGAAGACAAGCGGGTAAGTGTCCCCCCGTCGGTGGTGCGGCTGGCGGCCGGCGCGCTGCCGGCGGAGGCACTGGCGGTGCTGGCCGGGCCGGTCGGCGAGGCGGTGGCGCGGGCGGCGGGCTACGCCGGGCAGGCGCTGTCGGAGAACACCAGGCGCGCCTACGCCTCCGACTGGCGCGCCTTCTGTTCCTGGTGCGAGCTGGGTGGGGTGGTAGCCCTGCCGGCGGCGCCGGTGGTGATCGCCGGCCACCTGGCGAGCCTCGCCGCGACGCTCGGTCGGAGCGGCCTGCGCCGGCGGCTCGCGGCCATCGCCCACCACCACCGCCAGGCGGGGCATCTGTGGGAGACGCGACAGCCGGCCATCAGCGCCACCATGCGCGGCATCCTCGCTTCCCACGGCAAGCCGGCCCGTCCGGCCGCGGCGCTGACCTCGGCCGAGGTCAAGCGCCTGCTGGCGAGCTGCGGGACGGACGTGGCCGGGGTGCGGGACCGGGCACTGCTGCTTGTGGGCTTCGCGGGGGCGCTCCGGCGTTCCGAGTTGGTGGGGATCGACCGCGAGCACCTGCGGTTCACGTCAGAGGGCATGACGGTGCTGATCCCGCGCTCCAAGCGCGACCAGGAGGGGGAGGGGGCCTCCATCGGCATACCCCGCGGGCTGAACCCGCTCTCCTGCCCGGTGCGGGCGGTGGAGGCCTGGCTCAATCGCTCTCGCATCGAGTGGGGGCCGGTGTTCCGCCGCGTGAGCGCGGGCGGGGGGCTGGAGGACCGGCTGACCCCGCAGGGGGTGTGGCGGATCCTGCGGCGAAGGGCGGAGATGGCGAACCTGGTGGTAGACGAGCGCGAGCGGCTCTCCCCGCACGGGCTCCGGGCCGGGTTCATCACGGAAGCCTACCTGAAGGGTGCGCTGGACGAGCAGGTGATGCACCACACGCGGCAGCGGAGTATCGCCACCACCCAGGGCTACCGCAGGCGCGCCAAAATCACGCAGGACAGCCCGGCGCGGCTGCTGGACCTCTGAGCGGCAGGGAGCGGAGCGAGGGAGTGGCGGGGCCGGAGGGGGGAAGGGGGAGGGGAAGTGCCCTCTTGGATGAGGCCAGCCCCGGCTCACAGGACCACTTCTGGCAACCCGAGCGCACCCACACGGACTGGCTGCGCAACACGCTGGCGGTGAGCGGGCCCACCGAGGAGGTGGCGCGGTTCACCGCCGCGGCCGCGGGTGCGGGCGTGATCCCCTGGGCGCTGGATCTCGCCGCGCTCGAAGAGGAGTTCCTGCTGCCCATGGCGGCACCCCAGGACGGGGCACCAGCCATCAGCCTTTCGGGCGCCAAGCTCCTGGCGAGGCGGCTCAAGGAGGGGGTGGCGCTGAACCACCAGCGGGCGCTGTCCCGCATCGACACCGACCGCAGCTGCCCGCTCGACCTGCACCGGCTGCTGCCGGTTCCCGCCAGCATCCTGAGGCTCGGGCCGGAGGAGCCGGCGAGCCGGGACTGGCTTGCCGCCCACTGGGGCACCACCCGCCCGCTCCGGCACGTGGAGGTGCTGCCCGGCAAGCTGGACGGGCGAAAGAAGAAGATGGCGGAGCTGCGGGTGGGCTTCTGGTCGGCCGACTGGTCACCCTGGCAGGCGGTGCTGCGGCTCAGGCGAAGCTGGCCGGCGCTCGCCTTCGTGCTCCAGCCTGACTACGCGCCGGGTGGGGCGGAAGGGCAGGGTGCGAGCGCCCTTGAGGGAACCGGATCCTCCTCCGTGAGTCGCGAGAGGGCCCGCCGTGGGTGAGGCGCTCGACCTGGAAGAGCCTGCACGCAGGGGAGGGCAGGGGAGGGACCTAGCCGGCCCCAGCCGGGGCGAGGCCAGCCCGCACCTGCGGGTAGAGGGCTTCGAGGGGCCGCTCGACTTCCTGCTGGAGATGGTCCGGCGCCATCGGGTGGACCTCGCCCCGCTTTCCATCCTGACGCTGACCGACCAGCTGGTGGGCGCCATCGAGGACAATGGCGGTGGCGTCCGGCTGGAGCGGAGGGCGGACTGGCTGATCATGGCCAGCCAGCTGCTCCTCCTCAAAGCGCAGCTGCTGGCGCCCGCCAGCCCCGAGGCGGCGGAGGAGGCCGGCGCGGAGGCAAGGCGGCGCCTCGAGCAATTGGACGAGCTGGTGCGTATGCGGGCCGGCGCCGAGTGGCTCACGGCCCGGCCGCAGCTTGGCCAGTCGGTGTTCGCGAGAGGACAGGGCGAGCCGCCCACCCCGCGACCGCAGGCGGAGCTCTACGTGGCCTTCCTCGAGGCGACGCTCGCCATGCTGGAGGGCCGCGAGGGGCAGGGGGCGGAGGCGCCCACCACCTACCGCCCCGCGCCGCCTGACCTCTGGCGCATCTCGGACGCCGTGCGCCGCATCACTGGGATGCTTCAGCAGAACACGGGTAGCCTGCCGTTGGAGCGCTGCCTGCCGCCGGTCCCGTATGCCACCCCTGATAGGTCGCTGCGCCTGCGAGCCGCACTCGCCAGCACCCTCGTCGCTGGGCTGGAACTGGCGCGTGACGGTCGGGTCATGCTCCAGCAGGAGAAGGCCTTCGGTGCCGTTCTGATCGGGCCGGTACCAGTCTGAGCAACCCGGTGGTCAGGCACCGCTATGACCCTACTGAACCTCTACCTTTCCAGCCCGGGCGGTCTCAACCCAGAGCGCGAGGTCGCGCTCCAGGAACTCGCTGAACTGTGCCGGGGTGAGGTCGGGTACCTCGCCGCCGGCGTGCCCGATCCGCTCGACGATCCGGGGCGTGCGGAGCGCCGCCCGAATAGCCTGGTTCAAGGTTGTGACGAGGGGAAGGGGTAGTCCCGCGGGGCCGAGCACCCCGAACCACGCCGCGGCCGTCTGCACCTGCGGGGCCGCCTCTGACAGGGACGGGAGGTCAGGCAGGGAGGGAAGCCGGCTCCCCGAGGTAACGGCGAGCGCCCGGACCTTCCCGTCGCTCAGCAGCGGGCCGGCGACATCCAATGGGGCAAACATCGCGTCGACATGGCCCGCAACGACATCCACAAGCGCCGGCGCCGTCCCGCGGAACGGCACTTCGGGCCCCGACAAGCCGAGCGCTGAGCGGAGCAGGACGGTCTGCATGTGCAGCGAGCTGCCGACGCCGCCGATGGCGAAGCTGTAGCGGTCCGGTCGGGCGCGCGCGGCCGCGACAAAGCTTGCAAGGTCCCTCTCCCGTACGCTTGGGCCGATCACCAGCACGCTGGCACTCAGTTGGGCGAGGAGCGCAACCGGGGTGAAGTCCTCGAGCGGCCGGTAGGGTACCTGGCGCATGATCGCCGCGTTCAGGGTGTGGCTCGTGAACGCGACCAGCAGTGTCCCCCCGTCGGGCGCCGAGCGTGCCACGTACTGGGCCGCCACGTTCCCACCGGCGCCTGCCCGGTTCTCAACAGCGATGGTGCGCCCGAGCTTCTCGCGCAGCACCTCGGAGATATCGCGGGCGAGGGTGTCCGTCGTGCCGCCGGGGGAGGCGCCCACCACGAGCGAGATGGTGGGCGGAAGGGAGGATTGCTGCGCTGAGACAGCACGGGGCCGCCCAATCGCGGTGAGGAGAGGCGCTCCCAGAGCATATCCGATGAGGGTGCGGCGTTTCGTGTGTTGCATGCCCTGTTCGCTTTCTCTTGGCTAGCTGGATGGTCGATTGCGTCTTCTTGCCAAACCCGTTGGCAATCTCCGCTCGCGTCCAACGAGATTTGTCATCCTGATGACACGTAACTATGTGTGCTCGCACAAACCGGAGTCAGGCCTTGGCAAATCAGTTCAAACGCGGCGCGCAAGTGCGCTTCAAGACGACAGGGGCAGGCATCACGACGGCCCGCCGTGGCACCGTTGTGAAGACCGTTCCCACTGTCCGTGGTGTGCGCGTCGAGGTGAAGGATAAGGACGGCGATGTGTACCGTCCTCATCTTTCCATGGTGAAGTTGACGACCTGATCCCAAGGATGTCACGGCCGGCGTTGCTGCCTGGGGTGCCGGGCAGCAACGCCGGCCGTGACATCATAGCTGCTGCAAAGACCGTCCTCACCTATGTCGTAGCCGTCATCGACATCAATTGGCGGATTGCTGGGATCGTTATGCAAGCCGATCTTCTTGCCGATGAAATGGACGAACCATTCACCGAGGTCCGCTAACAAGAAACCGATAACCGGTGAGATTGTGGTGCACAGATACGGTCGGAGAGCGGCCCTGGGTTAGGATCGTGGCGGGGCGTGTCCGCGCCATTCAGGCGCGCCCAGCTTGCCGTTCAAAATCAATGCCGACCGCCGTCAGCACATTCCGAAGCAGCAGCATCGCGCGGTGAATTGGGCGGAGCATGATGCGGGCCTTCGTGGGCGCGGCAGCTTGAGGATCTGGTTCACGGGCGCGGCGATCGCAGCTTACAACTTGAACCGCCGACCACGCGGAGCTGGCAGCCGTGATACTCGGAGTTGGCCATCACCACGGCCCTGACACTTTGGGCCGTGTTCCGCTTGGCCTTGCCCCAGAACGAAGGTCTGATTGGCTCGATCATCACCCTGCTCGGACTGGATCTGGCCGTGCCGGACCACACCACCCTCAGCCGCTGAGCCGAGATGCTGTAGGTGCCGCGGCTCGGCTTGGTACGTGTCCCATACACCTACTGGTCGACAGCACAAGGCTGTGACTATGTGGCCCAGGCGAGTGGCTCGTCGAGAAGCACGGGAGCAGGACACGTCGGGCGTGGCTACGACCAGGATAGTGTCTATGGTGGGGTCGGTGCGCGGCATCCCGATGCTGCGGTGATCGTCCCGCCCCGCTCCAGCGGGGTGCCGAGCGCGGACGCATGGGCTGGCAAAAGGTATCCGGCTATTCTCTCTTCAGACCTTCTCAGCAGTCCGCGAAGCCACCCACGCATCACGCACTCCCGGCGTGCGCCGCGCCTGTGCCTGCACATCACGGCGCGCCCGGCGGAGCGCGAGGGGCACCGTGATTGCGGCGAGCACGGCGACAACCAATACGCCGGTCGCGGCCGCCGCAGCCATCCCCAGAGCCGTTGCCAGCGCCCCTAGGGCGATCGCCAGGACACCGCTGAAGAGGTACGAGAGCACGAGAACCGCAGAGGTCATGGAGCCCCGGTTCTCCTCTGGCGCGGCCTCGTTGAGCGTGGCGAGGCCGCCATAGACCATGAGGGCGTATTCGGCGCCGGAAGTCAGGCTCGCGGCGACAAGACAGGCTAGCAGCCTGGCGGATTCCCAGCGGACCTGAGATCGGCAAATCTGTTCGGCATGACAGGGTTCATACCGTTCAGCCGCGATCAGGCCTTCCTGCTGCCACCTGATGCGAAGGACTGGCTGCCGGCGGACGACGTGGCGCACTTCGTGGTGGCCGCGGTGGATCGGGTGCCGCTCGGCGCCTTCGCCGTTCGCCCGATCCCGGGCGGCAAGGCGCAGTATCATCCGCGGCTGCTGCTGGCGCTGCTGGTCTACGCCTATGCCAACGGCGTCTTCTCCTCGCGCCGCATCGAGCGGGCGACCTATCGCGATCTCGGCGTGCGCTACGTGGCCGCGAACCTGCACCCTGACCACGACACCATCGCGACCTTCCGCCGGGCCAACCGCACCGCTTTCGAGGTGGTCTTCCTGCAGGTGCTGCTGCTGGCCCGTGAGAGCGGGCTCCTACGGCTTGGGATGGTGGCGATCGACGGCACCAAGCTCGACGCCGATGCGTCCAAGATCCGCTCGGTGCGCTACGACCGGGCCAAGGAACTGCGTGCCAGGCTCGCCGCCGACATCGCCGCGCTGACCGCCCGCGCCGAAGCGGCCGACGCCGAGGCGTATCCCGACCCGCAGGCGCTGCCCGCCGAGATCGCGAGGCGCGAGGCGCTGAAGGCCAAGCTCGATGCCGCCTGCGCCCGGCTTGAGGAACAGGCCCGCACCCGAGGCCGAGGCGGCCCGGCCCGAGTACGAGGCCAGGCGTGCCGCCTACGAGGCGAAGAAGGGGCGCCGGCGCGGCCGCCCGCCCAAGCCGCCCGAGGACGATCCGCCACCCGAGCGCCAGTCCAATCTCACCGACCCTGACAGCGCGCTGATGCGCCGCTCCGACGCCCACGAGTACCGCCAGGCCTACAACGCCCAGGCCGTGGTATGCGCCAAGGGCACGCAGCTGATCCTGGCCAACGGCGTCGTCACCACCCCCGCCGACGCGCCGAGCTTTGCCTCAACCGTCCTCGGCATGGAGCAGGGCATCGGCCTGCCGAGGATCGTCCTCGCCGACGCCGGCTTCGCCTCAGGCAATGCGGTTGCCACCCTCGAAGCAAAGGGCTTCGAGCCACTCGTCGCCATCGGCCGCACCCAGCCGCACCGGCCCTACGACTTCCGCCCACCGCCTGAACCCAAGACCGCACGCCGCATCACCGAGCCCTGGCGTCTCGCCATGCAAGCCAAGCTGAAGAGCCCCGATGCCAGAGCCCGCTACGCCCACCGCAAGCAGACCGTCGAACCCGTCTTTGGGATCATCGAATCCGCGCTTGGCTTCACCCGTTTCCACCTCCGCGGCCTCGCCAACGTCACCGCCGAGTGGAACCTGATCGCTCTCGCCTACAACTGCCGAAGGCTTCACCGCCCGCGGCTGGCCACCTGATCCACAACCCGGCTATCCCACCGGCAGCAGACCCAAACCCGACAGGCTGCCATGGTGGATCTGCGAGCCTTGGGCTTCCATGACGTAAAGGCTGTGATACAACAGGCTGTAGAGTTCCGCTTCAGCGTGTTCGCCGCACCCGATGGGGACGACAACCTGCTCATCCAAAACACGACTGCGTCGGCCCTGGCCGACCGTGTCTTCGTCTGAGCATTGGCATTTTAGGGAGCGTGCTCTCCAAGATCGTCTGACAGGCCGGCTGCTACGAGAGCCGATCTCACGGCTACGGCTGGTCGATAGGTGCCAACGAGTATCTGCCATGGGCATGCTGGACTAGTCGCCACGTCGGTAAGCGAGAAGGAGACTCTTTGCAGGTTCTAGGCTCCCAGCGGCGCCTCCGCCTCACGCTTCGCGCGGCGCAGCCTACTCTAGGCGCGCTGCTGCTACTCGCTTCCTCTCTGCACGTTACGGCAGCGTCGGCGCAGGACGAGCCGATCGAACTGGCTGACGATCCGTTCGAAATCAGTGATCCCATAGCAGCGGCGCCCGGATCGGCGGAGGTCGCGTTTGTTGGTGTTTACGAAAGGGCCCGCACTGGACGCATTCGGAACACACTCGAATTCGAAACAGAGCTGGAACTTGGCGTCATCCCACGTCTTGAGCTTCGACTGGGCCAGACCGGCGCTTATGGAAATCTCGAAACCCGTCGCCGGCTGGGTGCCATCGCTGACCTAACCGATGCTCCTCTCGAGAGGGAACAGGCCAGCAAAGGAGGTACGTCACGCATTGGTATCATGTACCAGCTTACGGATAATCAAGGTAGAACGCCAGCC
>NZ_JONP01000087.1 GCF_000711725.1 Roseomonas aerilata DSM 19363
GCTGGGCCGCTTGCTCATGACACGACAAAGGCCGGGCGCTCACGCGCCCGGCTTTCCTGTGCGCTCCCTGACCTAGGAGGTCGATGCCCGTGCAAGGCACACCGGACCAGTTCATCGAGGTCCTGCGAGAGACCATTGTCTCGCTCGTTCGTCGCGACGGGCCTGACCTCACCGCACGACAGCTCGGCGTCTTCCTGACCGTCTACCTAGGAGAGGGGCCGCATACGGTGCGCGGCCTGGCCTCGGCGCTGAACGTCTCCAAGCCCGCGATCACCCGCGCGCTAGACCGTCTGGGCGTGTTCGACTTCGCTCGTCGCAAGACCGACCCGAAAGACCGCCGCTCCGTTCTGGTGCAGCCCACCATCAAAGGCTCTGCCCTGCTGCGCGAGATCAGCGCCACCATGGCCGAGGCTGCCGTCGCTTCTTCGGAGACCAGGATGACACCACCGGCACGGCAGCAAGCCAGCAGCTCTTAGGGCCCTCTGGAGGTCGCTCCTCTCACGATAGCGAGTTTGGCCCTGTTTTGTGGTTTGTTTAGGCGAGTGGGAGGGCTTGGAATGATCTTCCTCTTGCCCGGGGCGTTCATCTTATGTCCTGACAGCGCGGATGCCCGAGAGGAGGAGCAAGGCGATGAGCTGGGCTGGATGAAAGCGCAAACTCCACAGCCGCAGCCAGAATCACCTCTCACGGTGGTCCGGAGGAGCCAGCGCCCCATGAGAGCGCACGCGACGCAATCGTGTCCTCACCCCGGCCGGAGCACAGGCCAAGTGGGCTGGGGCGGTTCCGCATACAGCTAAGGCGCATGTTCTATGGCCACCGGCCGGCCGCCGTGGCGTTCCAGGTTGGCCTCCTAGCTATCGACCTGGCTGCGATTGCCTACTTCCTTGCCACAACATTTGTCGCCGATGCGCCCTGGATACGTGCCGTCGCCTTGGCGCTCGGCATCTTACTCGCACTCGAGCTGCTGGGCAGGATGCTTGCCCACCGACACCTGATGCACTTCTTCGACAACGGTGCGGCGTTTGTGGACATCCTCGTTGTCGCCTCGCTGTTTGTCTCTGCCCTCGGCGCCAACCTCGGATTCCTGCGCATCCTGCGCACGGTTCGCCTCCTGCGGTCCTACAACGTACTCGGCCGCCTCAAGGGGCGCTTCCCCGCGGTGCGGCGCGACGAGGTAGTGATCCGTGCCTCCATGGACTTGGCTGTGTTCGTCGTCATGGCCTCATCATTGGTCTACGTGACCCAGCGCGGGACCAATGAGAAAATCCACGACTTCGTGGACGCGCTCTACTTCATCGTCGCGGCACTCTCGACCACCGGCTTCGGCGACATCACTCTCGTCGGCAGCACCTTTGGCGAACTGCTCTCTGTTATCATGATGATCGTTGGGATCACGCTGTTCTTCCGCCTAGCCCAGGCCGTGTTACGGCCTGGCGGGAAGGTGCTGCATCCCTGCCCCCAATGCGGGCTGCAGCGTCACGATCTGGATGCGGTGCATTGCAAGGCCTGTGGCTTAGTGCTGAACATTCCGAACGACAATGCTTAGGGAAACAGCAGCGCGGCCCTCCAGGGTGGGCCGTGCTTGAATATGCCCTGTCGACGGGCGATGAGGGTTGGTGCAAGCGGGTGCGGCGGAGGCGATGCGCCCCGCCGGCCCGCTGGTCTCATTCGGCGCTGAGGAGGCGCTGCTGCTCCCGCCAGTCGAGCGGCAGGCGGGTGTCGCGCATCAAGCGCGACGGGGTGATGGCGGCGGGCTGACTGCCCAGGAGGATAGCCTCGGTCAGGCTGGGGGCGAGGTAGGCGAGCCGGACAAGCCGGGCGAGGTAGGAGCGAGAGACGCCCTCGCGCGCCGCGATGTTCTCGAGCGAAGCATCGCCGCTGGTGAGCAGCGCATCGTGCAGCGCGTGGGCTCGCACGATCAGGCGTACCAGGGTCGGGTTGCGCTTGTTGGGGGCGGTGGGGGCGTCCCGGTCACCCAGCACCAGCGCTGTCTCCTGCCCTGCCCGCATCAGGGTGGCGGGCACGGAGAGCGCGACGGGAGCATGGACTGCATCGCCGGCGTCGGGTTCCGAACTTAGCAGGTGGTCGCGGAGGTGGCAGGGATCGAGCTGAAGGGTGACCGCCTCGTCGGTGACGTCGACACGGGTCAGCAAGCGATGCAGCAGGTCACGTCCTTCCGAGGGGCTGAGCCGAGGCCAGCGACCGGCGAGCGCCTGGGCAGCGCGCATCAGCCGGTGCTGCTCGGGCAGGCTCGTGGGGAGCGCTCCGCCATCGCCCAGACCGCCGAGCAGCCGCGGCGGTCGGTCAGGAACTGAAGCAGAGCATCGACAACCAGGCGTTCGAGGTCATTCGCTGGGATGCGGCGTCCATCAGGGGCGCGGCAGCGGCCGTCAGTGACCAGCCGGTGGGAGACATAGTAGCGATAGCGCACGCCCCGGCGGATGGCGTGGGTGGGGGTGAGACGATCGCCGGAGGCGTCGTAGGCGAGGCCGAGCAGCGGGGCCGGGTTGCTGCTCCGCTGTCCCGGGCTGCGGTCCTGGCGGTTGGTGGCCAGGCGCTGCTGCACGGCGTCCCAGAGATCCCTCTCCACGATGGCATCGTGCTCGCCGGGGTAGGTGTGGCCCTTGTGGACGACCTCGCCGCGGTAGAGGCGGTTCTGCAGCAGATGGAACAGGGCACCGCGAGGGAGAGGCCGGCCCGCCTTGCTGAGGACGCTCTCACGCGTGGCCTCCTCCCCCAGCGCGAGCACGGAGCCGAGGGCGAGGTAGCGGCGAAAGAGGTGCTGCACCCGCTCGGCCTCGGCCCGAACGGGCACGAGCTTCCTGTCGTGGACGGCGTAGCCGAGAGGCACGGTGCCGCCCATCCACATGCCCTTGCGGCGGGAGGCGGCGAACTTGTCGCGGATGCGCTCGCCCGTGATCTCGCGCTCGAACTGGGCGAAGGAGAGCAGCATGTTGAGCGTCAGCCGGCCCATGGAGGTGGTGGTGTTGAACTGCTGGGTGACGGAGACGAAGGAGACTCCGTGGGCGTCGAGCACGTCCACGAGCTTGGCGAAGTCGGCCAGTGAGCGGGTGAGGCGGTCGACCTTGTAGAGAACGATCAGGTCGACCTTACCGGCGCGGATGTCGACCAGGAGCTGCTGGAGAGCCGGGCGGTCCAGGGTACCGCCGGAGAGGCCGCCATCGTCGTAGCGGGCGGGGAGTGAGAGGGCGGCGTGGATCGCAGCCGTGCGGCTCGCCTCATGGACGTTGGCCGGTGTCGTGTCGGCGTCCAGCACCAGACAAGGCGCGCCCGCATCACAGCTCTCGGTCAGGTGGATCATGTAGCCGGTCCAGCGCGTGCTGCTTCTCGTTTGGTACCTCGCCTCCGTGTCGTAGGGCGATTCCACCCGATCCCCGGGTCCACGCCCCTGCACCGGTCGCAGGCGTGCACCGCCGGCTCCGTCCTCGGTCTGCTCGAAGTGACGCGCCCAAACCCGACGCAGCACCGCGACGGCGTGAAGGGCCGCGGCTGCGCGTGGTGTCGTCTGCCCCGCGAGAGCGTCCAGGAGGTGGAAGCCGTCGGCGCCGACGACGATCACGTAGGCATCACGTTTGGCCCCCCTCGGGCAGCCGCGTCTCCTCGATCCGCCGCCCGTAGCGCTCCTGCCATTCCGGCAAGGCCACCGCGCGCAGCCAGTCGGGAGCGACCACGGCCAAGGCGTTAAGGGGGGTGCGTAACGTCTCGGCCACGAGCTCAACCCGGTTCAGGTCACGCACTGCGGCGAGCACATGGGGGCTGTCCGTCCGCTGTCGCCCGCGGCCCCGGAGCAGACCGTCATCCCGTGCGGCGTCCAGGACCCGTTGGAGCAAACGGCCCGTGGCCTCGCCCACCAGCAATCGGGCGCGAAATTCACAAAGAACGCTGTGGTCGAAGCCGGGGTCCGCGAGATCAAGGCCGAGGAGGTATTTCCAGTCGATTGCGCTCAGACGGCCTCCGCCGCCCCACGATCGCTCAGGCCCTCGCGGAACTGGAGGATCGTGACCAGAGCCAGGCGCCACGGTGCGTAGGCGGGTTGGCCCAGGCGGGGGTAGAGGTCGGCGAAATCGGCATCGCTGAAGACTGCCCCAGGCCGGTCCCGCAGCACCAGGCAAGGGTTACCTCGCCGGAAGGCTGCTCGGGCAGCCCGGGCGGTGTCCTCGGGCACGGGCGGGATCGGTTGCTGCTGGCGGAGTGACATCGGAGATCTCCGAACAGAGAACCCGATGAAACGCCGCCGCCCAACCCCGGGCTGGCTACTTCGCCAACAGCGTCCGGTCGCTGGTGGGTGGTGAACATGCATGGCCTGAAGGGTGAGCAATGCTGAAGAGTGGTCAATGAAGGCTGGAAGCCCTCGAATGTCTGTTATCGAGATGGCCCTACCAAGAGGGCAGTGTACAGGCATTTGCCAGAAGCCCACTGGGCGGTCCTCTACCGAGCACCGTCTGGCCAGAACACGACGCGCAGGGTTTGAAGGATAATGCGCAGGTCGAACATGATGCTGAAGTTCTTCACGTAGAAAAGATCATAGCTGAGCTTGGATCGTGCATCGTTCAGCGAGGCGCCATAAGGATAGTTGACCTGAGCCCAGCCGGTCAGACCAGCCCGCACTAGGTGACGGTTCTCGTACAGCGGCAGTCGAGCAGCGAGTTGCTGGGTGAATTCAGGACGCTCGGGTCGTGGGCCCACGAAAGCCATGTCTCCGCGCAGGATGCTGAACAGCTGAGGTAACTCGTCCAGTCGTGTTCGACGAAAAAGTGACCCGGTCATGGTGATGCGTCGGTCAATCCTCGCTGCCCAGACTGCGCCCGCTCGCTCGGCATTTACAGACATCGTGCGGAGCTTGATGATGCGGAACACGCGTCCGCCGCGCGTTACACGATCCTGTCGGTAGAAGACGGGACCGCCATCGCCAAGCTTCACAGCTAGAGCAGCAACTACCAAGGTGGGTGCCGTCGCAAGCAGCAGCGCGATGCTTACCACGATGTCGAGCCCTCGCTTGAAAAAGCGATCCAAAGTGCCCATGGCAAAACCATCGGCATAAAGAAGCCAGTTGATATCTAGGCGTTTGAGATCAATCCGCCTGATTTCTCTTTCCAGGAACTGCGCGTACTCGCTCACCGGGTAACCGGCCATCCGGCAGGCTAGCAGGCCCTCCATGGTCAAGCCGCGCCGCTCGTCCGGGGCAACCACAATTTGATCGGGATTTCGTCTGCGGACGGCAAGGAGGAGCCCGTCAAGCCCAGGGATGATCTCGTGGGTTGGATCCGCTGCGAGGCGGGGGTCAAGCTCTCCAAGTTGGTCATCATGCACGAAGACGACTTCAAAGGCGAGTGTCCGCGCCTCATGGCCCAGCAGCCACACGAGGTCCCAAGCGCGTCTGCCCGCGCCGATGATGAGGAGGCGGCGACGAAAGGCGCCCTTGAGGCGAAGTAGGTGGAGTACCAAGCGTGCGGCTAAACCAGCTCCCGCAAAGCATGGAACCGCCGCCGCGAACATCAGGTGCACGTCAGGCATGCTGAATGGAGCTGGCAGGATCGCCGTGGCCACCCAGCCGGTGAGGCCGGCAGCACCGGCCGCAGCCGGTACGCGACCAAGGCTCTCACCCATTTGGACGAGCGCCTCACGTCGGTACAGGCCCATGGCGTAGAGGAACAGCAGGTCGGCTGCGGGGAAAAGCAAGGCGGCGGGGCTGACGGAATGATCTCTGCCAAGCAGCAGCAGCCCGCCCCAGCATGCGAAACCAAGGAAGCCTGTGTCTAGCAGGAACAAGGCGAGAGCGGCTGTAGGGCGGGCGCGTATCCGGGCGAGCACGGAATGCCTCCAAGGAGGACGTGGACTTTCCGGCCGGACCCGGCCAATGAGAAGCGGGCGCAACACGGATGTGCGAAACTGCTCTTTCAGAATATAAATACGCCGTTGTTCATAATATCTGGTTAAGCGGACCTTGGAGGAGACGCCATCAACGCAGCAGCGGTACGAATCTTCGATGCGGGCTGCAGAATCTCCGTGAATTCGCTGAACTTCGAACCGTCTTCCAGGACGTGGCGCTCTCTTCTGGGATTGACCCGGTTTCGTGGACACCCTGAAGCTTAGCCAGAGGTGTTCCTAATGCCCAAGGCGCGCTCGCCGTATTCACCTTAGTTCTGCCGTCAGATGGTTGACTTGGTTCGCGCCGGACGGTTGGCCGAGGATCTTGCCCGAGAGTTCGAGCCGGCCGCGCAGTCGATCGGTGCGTGGGTCGCCGCGGGTGACAAGCAAGAAGGCCGACAGGAGGGGATGACCTCGGGCTTGGCTACGGCCGAGCGCGACGAGTTGGCCCAGCTGCGATGGGAGAACAAGCAACTCCGGCCGGAGCGCGACATCCTCTCAAATGCCGCGGCCTGAATTGCACGAGAGACCGGCGCAGTGCCGAGGGGCTCTTCCGGTTCATGAGCGCGAACCAGGCCTGCTTCCCGATCGCCACCATGGCCCAGCTGCTTGGCGTATCCAAGGCTGGCTACCACGCTTGGTTCCGCCGCCCCCCTCGGCCCATGCCGTCGTCGACGAGGCATTGCTGAAACGGGTCCGGACCGTGCACGCGACGTCGCGCCAGATCTACGGAGCACCGCGGGTGCATGCCGATTGACGAGCCCAGGGCGAGCGGCATGGCTGCAAGCGGATCGCGCAGCTGAGGCATCAGGCCGGACTGGTGGGCGCCGGCAACTGGCACGGCGGCCCTACGACCACGCGGCGCGACAGGGAGGCCCGGCCAGCGCCTGATCTGGTTGATCGCAACTTCGCCGCATCGGGGCCTAACCAGCTCTGGGTAGCCGACATCACCTATGTGCCGACGGCGGCGGGGTTCCTGTATTTAGCCGTGGTGGTGGATGGACTTGCCCCGGAAAAGTGGAGGGTTCCTGATGAGGCAAAGGGAACTCGGTGACGCAGCAGAGACAGTACACAAAGGAATTCGAGGAGGAGGCGGTCCGGCTGGTCCGGACCAGCGGCCGGAGCCAGCGCGAGATCGCCGAGGATCTCGGCTTGGTTTGTCGACGTTGGTCCGGTGGATCGGTCGGAGCCAGGACCGGCAACTGGATAAGCCCGGGCGGCCTGGTCAGGAAGACGTCGTGGCCGAGCTGAAGCGGATGCGGCGAGAGAACGAGTTCTTCGTCAGGAGTGGGACATTCTCAAGCGGGCCACGGCTTCTTCGCCAAGGAGGGAAGTCGGTGAGGTTCGCGCTCATCGATGAGGCGAAGAAGGAGTTCCCCGGGCACCGTCTCCGCCGCGTGCTCGGCGTCAGCCAGAGCGGCTACTTTGCTTGGAAGGGCCGCCCGGCCTGTCACCGCCAGCACGAGGACATGGTGCTGCTGGCGCATGTCCGGTCAGCCTTCGCGCTCTCTCATAGCACCTACGGCAGCGCGCGGATGACGCGGGAGCTGCAGGACATTAGCCTGGCGGTCGGGCGCCGCTGGACGGCCCTCTGATGCGGGGGAACGGGCTCCGTGCCCGGCAGAAGAGGCGGTTCAAGCGAACCACCGACAGCCACCATGCCTGGCCGATCGCGCCCAACCTGCTGGACCAAAACTTCTCGGCGAGGGTCCCAACCAGAAGTGGGGCAGCGACATCTCCTACATCTGGACCCGCGAAGGCTGGCTGTATCTGGCCGTGATCATCGACCTGTTCGCGCGCCGCGTCGTTGGTTGGGCCGTGGCGGACGGGCTGCATCGGGAACTGGCGCTGGCGGCTCTGTGCAGGGCCCTCACCATGCGCCGCCCGGCACCAGGGCTGATCCACCATGCCGACCGCGGCAGCCAATACTGCTCCACGGACTACCAGGCCGAACTCCGGAAGCACGGCATCCTGATTTCGATGTCCGGCAAGGGGAACTGCTACGACAACTCGATGGTGGGGACCTTCTTCAAAACGCTGAAGTCGGAACTCGTCTGGCGCACCATGTTCGGGACCCGTCAGCAAGCCGGACAGGCCATCGGCCGGTACATCGAGGGTTTCTACAAGCCCGTTCGGCGCCACTCCGCGCTCGACTTCACAAGCCCGGCCCGGTTCGAGAGAATGACCGCCAACTAACGCAACACCTCTCCACCAAACCGAAGCAAGTCCAACACGCCGCTCAGTCAGTTGGGGCGAGCTTTGGGAAATGCCGGAAGCGCTGCAATCGACGAGCAACTTCGGTACGGAGTGGCTTCCTCAAAGTTCAATACATCAACAATCAACGACGTCAGTTGCCGCAACATCATGAGCATGGGTGTCACCTGGCCACGACGCCCTGAGGGCGGTGCATGATCACCTTGCGATACGACGGTTCGTGACGGACCGTAGATCCTGACGGTAATCGGAGCCACTCGTGCTTCTCACGGCGGCTTCCACACGTCTGATTTATCACAGAGGCATTATGTTAACCAATGGAAAACAGAACACGAAAGGGCCAGTTCTGTTAACGTGTGACCAGGGTGGGCTGCTCGAGCGGTGGAGCGACATCGCCCAAGGTGCGGATAACGGGAGGCAGCCGTTTCCGCTCATGCACACTGCCGAGGCGGTTCAGATATCGACGAACTTAGCAAACGACGCCGAGGATCCGGCTGTGCGAGCTGATGCCAAAGCAAGCTTGACGCAAGCAGCTGAAGCTATACGGCAGAGAGGCGAGGATATCACCAGGCGGCTCACACAGCGGGAGGGCGAGCCGCACTAGAGAAGTTCGACGGCCAACTCGTTGTCCGCTGGCTGAAGCGCGGATCGGCGCCAAGTTGAAGGCGGCAAAGACAGATGACCTCAGCGCCGAGGAATGGCTATCGCCTGTCCTGTGCATGTGGAGGTGACGCTGAAGCCGTTCCGGCCAGACCCTGTGCGGATAGTGCGCTCATCCACATCAACCTCCACGCCACGGCGTCGGCCCTCTTCGACGGCCAGAGCTACCGCTTCGCGCCGGCAATCCTCCTGCACCTGACCGGCTTGGGGCACGAACCGGTACGCGTCCTGACGCACGTAAACCATGAAAGAGCGGTGTGACCCTCCCCTGTAATGGTGGCCACCTCGGATAAGCTCCTGAGGGAGCGAGGTGCCCTGATCATGACGACGCGGCGTGAGTTCACGCAGGAGTTCAAGCGGGAGGCGGTAGGGCTGCTGGAGAGCAGCGGCCGCCCGCTGATGCGGGTGGCAAGGGAGCTGGGGATCCAGCCCTCGATGCTGCGCAACTGGCGAGGTCGGCTCGGATCTGACGCCGGTCGGGCTCCTGTTGCGGAGCGCCCCGTCTCGACGGCGGCGACGATGTCGGCGGAGGGGGCTGAGATCCGCCGGCTGCGGAAGGAGCTCGAGCGGGCGCAGATGGAGCGC
>NZ_JONP01000088.1 GCF_000711725.1 Roseomonas aerilata DSM 19363
GGGTAGGTAGAAGGGTCTGAGGTCATCCAGGCAGACTGCCCCGGCTCGCTCCTACCAGCCACGCCCCATCAACTTGCCAATGCCGCGTCGTCGTGCCCGCCGCCGTGCTGCCGATTGAGCGCCTCGCGGGCGAGTGCATCGCGTCCATTTACGACCTCCTCGCACGAAGGCGGACGGAGCGTCCGCTGGAGCAAGCCTTCCTGACCCGATCGAATCTCGCCACCATCGAACCATGGCGCTCACTGCTCGCCGCCGACAGCCCGGCCCCCCTGCTGCCCGGCGTGCCGATCTTCCTCTCGCAGGAAATGACGGACCAAGTGGTCAGGCCGGCGGTGACGCGGAGCTACATGGAGCACGCCTGCCACGCCGGCACCCCGGTCCGCTGGCGCCCGCTGGAGGCACTCGCCTGGCTAGACCGAGCTCCCGACCGGCACGAGAGCGAGGAGGTCCGACACACCGACCTGCGCATCGCTGGGCTGGACGCGCTCAAGCGCCAGGAGGAGGCACAGGCGCTGCGCTGGGAGGCCTTCCGGCGCTGGCTGACACCGCAGCACCTGCGTCCCTACCTCCGTGCCCTGTCGGGGTTCGACGATGTGGAAGCGGAGGAAGGAGCAGTGGCGCACGCGCTGGCACCCTGACCGCAATCTGGCGCTCGCTTTCCTGGTGGGCTGACCCAACCTCGAAGCCGCGAACCGGCTGGTGCGGACGCATAACGGCGAGATGGATGGGCGAGACTACGGTCGGCTCCGCCCGCGGCCGAAGCGCTCGCCGAATGGTACCCCGCCGCCGCCACGCTGCTGCACCGTGCTCTGGCCGAGGACGTGCTGCGGCGGGCGTCCTCACGGCAGTACGGGTACGCGGTGCGTGACATCCTGGCCTGTGCCAGTCTCGCGCCGCTGCTGCCGACAGAGCCCGGCCTCGGGGACCATGAGGCGTTCCTGGCACGCCTCAGGCGCGAGCACGGCCGGAAAGCAGGGTTTTGGGCGCTGCTGAGTGACCAGGGCTGAGTGGTACCTCCCCGTCGTGGCTGAGGGTGAGCGTGCCGCGACCCGCGATCCCGAGTTTCGCTGTACCACTGCACCGGGCTGCCTCCCGCCAACCGCGCTATCAGCAAGATCCTTGTTCAAACAGAGCTGGTTGCACAGCACTGCTGAGAGCGCAGTATGCAGGTCGGTTGCTCGCCAACCGCCCGCTTCTCTCGGAGGTGACCATGGCTAAACGTCCTGGCAGCAAGGCTCCGCCCGGCAAGACGCGTTCAGGTGCCGCTTCAGCCGGCCGCCGCTCGTCAGCATCCACCCCACGCACCAAGGCGGCGACAGCAGGCCGAAAGGCGGCGTCGGCTTCTGCCCCTGCGCGGAGCGCCCGTAGCGCCGCAACCGCCACGCGGGGCAAGGCGAGCACGGCTGCTCCATCGCGCGTCGGCAAGGCAGCGGCGTCGAAGGCACCAGCAGTTCGCAAGGCGGCGGTTAAGACGCCGGCACGTCGGGCACGCCCGGAGAAGCCGGAGCGGAAGCCAACATCGGCTGCGGGTGCCAAGAAGGCCGCCCCAGCCGCAAGCCGGCGCAGCCCGGCACCGCGTGCGGCAGCAGCGAGCAAGACCACCGGCAAGGTCACCGCGCGTGGTGCTCGCGCCACCGCCACTCCCGCCAAGCAGACCAGGAAGCCAGCCGCAGCGTCCGCGCGACGGGCTGCTCCGGCGGCGAGCAGCCACAGGACAAGGGCACCGAAGGCTGGCTCCCGACCTCCTGCGGCCAAGACCCCGTCTCGCGCCGCTGCGGGTGCCCAGGGGACAACCAAGACCGCTGCCCGCAGTCCTCGCTCGGCAACAGCATCGGTGCGACGGCCCGCAAAACCTGCCGCCGCGTCCAGCAGGCGCGCCTCCTCGGCTGCCAATTCAGCCCGGGCGACAAAGTCGTCCGCGGCTCCGCGAGGCGCCACTGCGAAGCCCAAAGTCCAGGCTCGAGCCTCGTCAGCCGCCAAGAGCAAGGCGACCCCGGCCGGCATCCGCACGTTACGGTCCTCTGCCTCCCCCGCCAAGTCCCCGGCTCGGCGCACTCCTAAAGCCACGCCCGCGGCCCGGAGGACGTCGTCCGACGCTGGCACTTCGAGCCCGGCGCCATCCAAACGGTCCGCCTCGACCCAGGCCGCAGCGCCCACGGCCACTCGCCGTCCACGGCGTGCACGATCCGCAGCCGAGAAAGGTCAGGGGAATGGTGGAGGGGGCGCGGTGAACTCCCCTGATACCGCCGCGCCTCACGAAGGGGACGAGCAGCAAGCCGATGCTGCGATGTCCCTTCCTGCTGCAATGGCCGGAGCTGGTGCCGCCATGATGGCGACACTAGCCGCGCCCGTTGCCGCCGCCGTCGGTACGGCAATGGCCGCCACTGCTATGGCGACGGGCCTTAACGCGGCCGCCGGGCTCTCTCAGAACCCGACTAGCAACGGTCCGAACGCTGACACCGAGGCAGCATCCAAGGACGAGCCACCGGCGGGTAAACCGGATGCGGCACCATTGCCCGCCGGCCCAAACGACCTCGCCTAACCATCGACCGAGCGGGAAGGCGGCCCTGGCTTACCCAGGCGCCGCCTCCGTGATTGGTTCCTTAATCGGGGTGTTATGCCGATCTGCGCGCTTGGACCATGCGAAGCTGGCGCAACGCCGGCGAAAGTCTGGCGTCCTGCAGGCAGAGCACACTAACCCTGAGTGTGGACGGTTTTTCAAACAGGGCCCCATGCCAAATCCGGCCTCATGGCTTTGCTAATGCTACGGAAATTGGCCTTGAAGCGGGGTCCCGATCTTCGGCGATCGGGACCCCGGGTTGGCAGCTATTCTGCTAGCACCGTCAACGCTTTCGGCGAGATTCGAGCTGGGGTCCCGGTTGGGTGCTGAAACACACGCAAGCGGAATGCACCAACGCCGCTCCGTAGGAAACGGACTAGAAGCCCCGGCCGACGAGATCCGCTCGGGAGAACCCACCCTCCTGCTCTGTGATTGTCGGGCGCTCTAGAACACGGGCTAGCACGTGATTCATGAGCACCGGGTCATTGTCGAAGCCGCCGTGTGTCGTGGTCCCGCCAATGCGGTCCTGGTTACGGGCGCTCTTCCCCGAGTGCAGCACCTGCAAACCCGGTAGCTCTGGCTCGTACAGCTCCATCCCAGCCAGCGGCGTCTCGCGCCGGTCTTCGAACGCGTTCGAGACAAGGTAGAGCAGCGACTTGCGATAAGCGCCGCCGACGTTGTCGTCGCGCTCGGCGTCGTCGGTCAGGTTGTAGAGCAGGAAGCGGTCGCTGCTGGCCTCCGCTCGCACCGCAACAGGTGCGAGGTTCGCGTCGAAGAAGTCGAGCGTACAGGCGGCCGCAAAGAGGCTGACCGTTGACAGTGAGTTCGCGAGCGCATGCCCCTCTGCCCGCGCCCGCGCCAGCATCTCACCTAGCAGGATCGCCCCGGCGCTGTGCCCGACCAAGTGGATCCGCATCGGCTTATCCGGGCGACCAAGCGCCGCGTCGGCCAGGAGCTTAGTCGCGACCCATCCGGCGGATCCGGGGGCCACCCCCTGGAACGACCGCAGTGCGTCCCGCTTCATCTCGCGCCAGATTGGCCCGACGATCGGCCGCGCCGCTTGCTCAAGAAGCGTGTCGGTGAAGTCAGTGAAGCCTCCGGCGCGGCCAAGGGCTTTGTCGAAGACGCGCTGCAGGACATCCCCGGCAGCTTCGGCGAGCCCGGTGTGCCACAGGAAGAACACAGGGTAGACGCCGTGGCGCTTGAAGATCGGCGTCATGGCCGCGGCACGTGCTGCCGCACCCTCCAGGTCGTTCAGCCCACCATGGGCAAAGAAAAGCAGATGGTCGTAGCGCGCACCCTCGCCCTGCGCGCCGTTGTCGCGCAGAAAGCGCGCCGTCTCCTCGAAGGTCCGCCTGTCGTTCTCGTAAGGCGGGGCAGCCACGAAGGTGCCATCGGCGATGTTAATCACATGCCCGGCGACATCCCTGGCCGGCACCGAGGCAGGCGTGACCGGACGCCGTAGTGGATCATCCTGTACCGGGGTCGGCTGGCGAACCAAGTGGTAGCCACCGGCGAAGCCGGAGGGCAGCGCGGTTGGCACCTGCAGCCGCAGCACCCAGGCATCCAGCACGTGCTCGCACCACTCGTCATAGGGCCAGAGCGCCACGCCCGGTTGCGATCCGCCCGGCGCACCATCCGAACCCCGTGGCGCGAACCCGCCCCAACGCGGCCCCCAGCTGTTAAGGACCAGGAAGCCCTCGGTATCGTAACCGACGATGGCGAAGGCATGTGCGCCGGTCAGTTCGGCCCGGGCCGGATCGCCGCCGGGGGAGCGGATTACGCCCTTGCGCGCCGTCACGGCGTCTCGCGACCAACCATCATGCACCATGGCGGTGCACAGGATGGCCTGAGCCTCGGCCAGGGCGGCGTGGCAGTCGTTCAGCACGTGCCGCAGCCGGAAGTAGGCGCCGAGGGCCACCTGCCGCGCCGCTTTGGCGCGTACCACGTCCAGCCGCCAGCCGAGATCGCCCGGGAAGTAGGGAGCGAGGTCGACGCCACAGACGCCACGGTGGAAGAAGCCCTTGATCGCGCCGCGGGCGCTCGATCCTGGTAGAAGGTCATCCGGATACTCGTCGAAGACCCGCGCGCTCTCGTACAGCATGCGGGCGCTGACGCGCGCCGGCACCTCGGCCTTGTCGCGCCAGCGCTGGATGTTCTGCAGGTCGATGACGTTGGCCAGCGCCTGGCCTGTGCAGCTCCCCTCACTGCCCTGGTCGCGCACCTCGATGCCGATTTCCGTGAGGACAGGCGGGGCCATGCGGGTCGGCAGCTGCACCAGGCCGGGCTGGTAGATGAGGTCACGGAAGTCGACCGGGTCTGGCCGGACGTTCAGCACCCGCTTGTCAATCCGCGCGCCCCGGTTGCTGGCGAGAACTGCGCCTCGATTGCGGTGGCGGTGCGCTCCGCAGCGCGGTGCAGGCGCCCTCCGGCCGTCCCGTCCCAGGAGGCGCCGCCGCCGCGGTCGGCATTGCTCCGTGCCATCGCGCTCAGCCCTCCCCTGCGGTGCCGTGGCCCCGAATGCGCATGCCGTGACGCCTCATGGCACGCCGGCCTCGTGCAGCACGGCGCGGAAGCGGTCAGCGACCTCGGCAAAGCCGCTGTCCAGGGGATGCAACTCGTCATGCCATCGGCCAGCCACGGCGCCGCGGTTGTCCACGAAAAAGACCTTGGGGTGCCGACCTCCTGGCCGATTGCCGCCAGCGAGTGTTTGCAGGGCGTCGTTCACGCCGTCGATCATCACGCGGACGATGCCGAGCTGCAGCGGGCCGTCCGGGATGCCCCTCGCGCGCATCGGATCACCGAGCCAGCCATCCAGCGGCGGCGCCTTGAAGCCCTGGTGCGGCAGCGGGTTAGCGTGGTCGTAGCCGTGGATGAGGATCGGCATGCTCGGCAGGATGCCGTGCACGGCCGCGACCATCGCCTCGTAGCCGGCCAAGATCTCGCCAAGCTTTTGTGCCCAGCGCGAGCCGTCGATGTGCCCCGCAGCGTCGAGCGCAGGGTCGTGCTGGCGCAAAAGCTCCTTCAGCTCGGACCCGACCACGTCGTTGCCGCCCGCCGAGAAGATCATCGCTCGGAAGCTGACTTGTCCGCTCAGCCGCAGCAGGTAGTCGCGGTACTCGGCCTCCGCGACCATGCTGCGCAGTTCGTCGCCAGCGGCGCTGAGACAGAGAACAGTGTAGTCGGATTCGAGTTGGTCGACGACGTCCTTCAGCCAGATCGGATACTGGAACCAGGAATCACCCTCGGCGAGCAGCACCGGGCGTGGATCCTTCGCGACCAGTCGCTCCTCGAACACACGGCGACGCCGGTCGCGAAAAACATGGTTCAGAAATCCGAGCCCAATGTCGCCCCGCGCCCGCGCTTGGGCCGCACCGCGCGTATCCTGTCGAACGTTCTCATTCGGATGCAGCACTGGCGCGAGGCCAAAATCCGGGTCACGTTCCGCCGTCAGGTAGGGGATCAGCTCCGCCTCGGGCACGGTCGGATCAGCAAGCCGGGTGAGCAGCTCGTCAAGCCCAATCGACGGCACCTCGGTCGCGGCCGAAGCGGTAGGCTTCTGACTGCGCTTCACCGTCTTGCCCGCCGAAAGCTTCGGCTTGCGAGCTGACGTCTTGTTGCTCTCCTCTGCTGATGCTCTCGGCCTCGCCCGCTGAGCACCGCGCTTGGACTGCCCCGTGGGGGTGCGCAAAGACGGAGTTTTGCTTGCCTTCTTCATCGAGGGCTCGGCGGTGAGGTGGCGCCGTCAACGCGACATGGTAAGAGCATCATCTCCCCCCAACGCTGCGGCAAGGCTAGCAAAAGATGTCGACGAGCATCAACGAAAGATCGATGCTCTAGCAGAGCTTGCTTGGATATCACTCCTGCCATGGTTCTGTTGCATCCTTGCGCGCCGGCACTGACCTGCTGCACGTGAGGACACGGTGAGAGGGCAGCGGGTTGCCCGTGTACGGCAGGGCCAGTGCTCCAAGAGGCGGCGATATTCCGCTAAGGTGATCCTCTGGGCAGCCGCACACGCTGAACCCGCGCACCATCATCGTGGACAGGAACCACGCATACCCGTCTGCCGCCACCGACCCAAGGCTTGCGGTGAGCTGTGGTACTTTTCGCGGCTGCGCTAAGCCAAGTTCCTGAACACCATAATGGAGCAAGATCATCGGCGCTTAAAACACTTGATCCGAGCCGGGCTCGGCTTCGGCGGCTTCCACACGGCCCGACGAACCCTGATGGCCCACGAGGCGATGGCGATGGTCAGAAAGGGGCAGGTTCGGGCGATCAGCGGATGCGAGATGTCCACCCAGGCCAGCTTCGTCGACAAGTTGTTCCAGGCCGCCGCCTTACCTGCCGCCCGACACGGCCGTCGCAACCAGCGGCAATCCTTGCAACTGTAAGTATACCGGTGCGGTCTGGAGGGCCTGACCCTCTTTGCAACTGACCTTATGTCATGGTTGTGGTTTGTCGGTCCTCCAGGCTGCACCACAGCCCCACCGAACACCACCACCGGGTTTTGCCATCTCTCCCTCTTCCTGCCGGAGCAGAGCCATGAGTCGGTGAAGGTCCAGACGGTAGCCAAAGTCGATAACACCCCGTGCCCTGGCGTCCTCCAGGCCTCGCGCTATGCCCTTCGCCACGGCGCTCACCTTCTGCCCCTCGATGAACAGGTTGCTGCAGTCCACATAGGCGAGATGGGTCACACGAGGTCCTCGTCGAGCTTGCCGCTACCGGGACCGGGGCCCCTGCCCTCCCCTGCCCCTTTGGCTTCGCTGCCGGGCGCATAGAGCAAGTGGGCCAGGCAGCTACCCAGAGCGCCTCCACGTCTGCCACAGCCTCCACCGAGGCCTTGGCTGGTCTGGTGGAGCGGGTCACCTACCACAATGCCGAGAACGGCTTCTGCGTGCTGCGGGTGAAGGCGCGCGGGCACAAGGACCTGGTCACGGTGGTGGGGCACGCCGCCAGCATCGCCGCCGGCGAGTGGGTCCAGCTCTCCGGCACCTGGACCAACGACCGCACCCACGGCCTGCAGTTCCGGGCAGGTTTCCTCAAGGCAAGCCCGCCCACAACGCTCGAGGGCATCGAGCGCTATCTCGGCTCGGGCATGAGCCGCGGCATCGGCCCGGCCTACGCCAAGAAGCTGGTCCGCGCCTTCGGCGAGGCCGTGTTCGACCTCATCGAGGCCGAGCCCACCCGCCTGCGCGAGGTCACGGGCATCGGCCCCAAGCGGGCGTCTCGCATCGTCGCAGGCTGGGCCGAGCAGAAGGTGATCCGCGAGATCATGCTCTTTCTGCACGCCCACGGGGTCGGCACCTCGCGGGCGGTGCGGATCTACAAAACCTACGGCACCGATGCCGTGCAGGTGATCAGCGAGAACCCCTACCGGCTCGCCCGCGACATCCGCGGCATCGGCTTCCGCACCGCCGACCTCGTGGCCCAGCGCCTCGGCATCGAGCCCACCGCCATGATCCGGGTGCGCGCCGGCATCTCCTTCGCGCTCGCCGGGGCCACCGGCGAGGGGCACTGCGGCCTGCCCTTGGCCGAGCTGACTGCCCAGACCGCGGCCCTGATCGAGGTGCCCCCTCCCCTCATCGAGACCGCGCTCGCGCTGGAACTGGCCGAGGGCGAGGTGGTGGCCGACACCCTGGAGGGGGAGCGCTGCGTCTTCCTGGCGGGCCTCCATCGCGCCGAGCAGGCATCGCCGAGAGGCTGCGGGCGCTTACCCAAGGTGTGCCGCCCTGGCCCGAGATCGATGCTGAGCGGGCGATCCCCTGGGTAGAGGGCAGGACAGGCCTGTCGCTCGCTCCCAGCCAGCGCGAGGCCCTCGCGCTCGCCACCCGCTCCAAGGTGCTGGTGATCACCGGCGGCCCAGGGGTGGGCAAGACCACGTTGGTGAACTCGGTCCTGCGGGTGCTGCGCGCCAAGGGGGTGGAGGTGGCGCTCTGCGCCCCCACAGGGCGCGCCGCCAAGCGCCTGTCGGACAGCACGGGGCTGGAGGCCCGAACCATTCACCGCCTGCTGGAGACCGACCCCAAGACGGGTGGGTTCAAGCGAGGCGAGGAGCGGCCGCTGGAGTGCCAACTCCTGGTGGTGGACGAGACCTCCATGGTGGACGTGCCCCTCATGCGCGCCCTGCTGCGGGCGCTGCCAGACGAGGCGGCCCTTCTGCTGGTGGGGGACGTCGACCAGCTGCCCTCGGTCGGGCCCGGTCAGGTGCTGGCCGACATCATCGGCTCGGGGGCCCTGCCGGTGATCCGGCTCACCGAGGTGTTCCGCCAGGTCGCCGAGAGCCAGGTCATCGTCAACGCGCACCGCATCAACGGGGGCCAGATGCCCGAGCTTCGCCAGGGCGAGGGGTCGGACTTCTTCTTCGTGGACGCCGCGGATCCGGAGGAGGGCGTGCGCAAGCTGCTGACGGTCGTGCGGGAGAGGATCCCGGCCCGCTTCGGGCTCGACCCCGTGCGGGACGTGCAGGTGCTCTGCCCGATGAACCGGGGCGGGCTCGGCGCAAGGTCGCTCAACATCGAGCTGCAGAAGGCGCTGAACCCGCCGGGCGAGCTGCGGGTGGAGCGCTTCGGCTGGACCTTCTGCCCCGGCGACAAGGTCATGCAGGTGGCCAACAGCTACGATCGCGAGGTCTACAACGGCGACCTCGGCGTGATCTCGGCCATCGACATGGAGGAGGGCGAGCTCACGGTGCGCTTCGAGGGTCGCGAGGTCACCTACGGCTTCGGCGAGCTCGACGAGCTGGTGCTGGCCTACGCCACCACCATCCACAAGGCGCAAGGCTCCGAGTACCCGGCCGTGGTCATCCCCCTCACCACCCAGCACTACGC
>NZ_JONP01000089.1 GCF_000711725.1 Roseomonas aerilata DSM 19363
CCCGACGGCGAGAGCGGCAGATGCAGCGGCTCAAGTCGCCCGAGCAGGCTCAGCGGTTCTTGTCAGCCCACAGCATGATCTACGGGCATTTCCGTTCTCGCCGGCACCTGATGGCCGCCGGCGAGTACCGACGCGCCCGCACCAAGACCTTCCAGATCTGGCAGCAGGAGACCTGCGTCCAGGCGGCTTCCTGATCCTGCCGAATCCTCGATCCACGCGGCTAAACTTGCTTCCTGGCCAAACAACTTGCCAATGCCGGCAGAGTGGACCCACTCGTGATGGAAGCGCGTCCTCGGCGGCGATCTGCGGGCGCGAGGCCTCGAAGCACAGCGGGATGAGGCCGCCATCATCGCCGGCGTCCTGAACCGCATGGCCGAACTTGGCCTGCCTCGCGCGCAGCGCGTTGCCTGATCGGCACCTTCGAGGACCACGCGCGCCCTCACGACTGTTCGTGCACCAGAGCCAGGGATAGCCGTGGAGGGTCGAGATGAAACTCCATATCTCGAAAGGGCATTAGGATCCCGAGGCCGATGGCTTTCGTGCTGCTTTCCTTGAGAGTTCAGAAATCGAGGAAGGATCGATCTGGCGCTTTGCTCTGCCTCAAATGGCTCAGTTCGTTGTCCGTAAGGCATTCCTCGGCCATCGTCCTCGCGTCATCGCCACGGCCCAAGTGCTCGGCGTCAATCCCGACGCGGCACGTCCAGGAGAGGGCGCAGGCGACCAGGCCTGCCGTGTGCGTCAGGTTGAAACCCGGCACCGGCCCGTCGCGGGCGAGATAAGGCCGGCCCTCCGGCGAACGCGCCAGCGGCGCATCGGCCAAGCCGTGCCGTCCCAGAACGAAGCTGAGCAGGGCATGCGTCAGAATGACGTCGCGGCGATCCCCGGCCCGGTGCATCCTGTCCGCGCGTCGCCGTATGTCTGCCCCGAGGCGCCCGTGCAGGCGCTCCACCATCTCCGGCTCCATCGCGCTCGTGAGCAGGTAGAAGGCCTAGTCTACCCGTCGCATCCGTACCCGACAGGGAGCCGTAGCTTGTTCTCCGCCTTCAACGGACAGGAGCCGCAATAAGAAGGGCCTGTCAGATGCGGCAGGAAGTAGCGGAAGCAGCACAGCTTGCGGACCCGGCGCGCCTTGCCCTGCGGATCCGTCAGGTAGCGCACCGGCTCGTACAGGGGATTGGGCCGCCCGTCGGGGAACCGGCGGCGGGCCACCATGTCCCGCACCGGGTCGCCCAGGCCGGGCCGGGCCAGCGGGTGCCGGTGAATCTGCGAGGAGAACAGCTCGAAGACGTTGCCTGCGTTGTTCCAGAACACCTTGGACGAGAAGCGCGACAGGCCGCAAAGCCCTTCGATGAGCCGTTCCAGATGCGCCAGCACGGCCTGGAAGCGCGCCGGCACGCCGGTGTCGCCGAGCGGGGCCCCCTCGCCTTCGAACCAGAGCCGCAGGGGCAGCTGGTCCTCGCCCAGCTCGACATGGAAGCTGTCGAAGGCGGTCGGCAGCTCCCGGTCCTCGATGATGTTGGCGGCGACCACCGGCAACAGCAGCACGATGAAATAGTGCTTCGACCATTCCGAGGCGACCGCGCTGAAATCGTGCTGCCCGTAGCCGGCGCGTTCCGCATAGCGCCCGATAACGCCGCGCAGCGCCTCGGCCTCGGCCAGCGCCCGCCCGGGCACCGCCCCGGCCGGCGGCTCGCCACCGATCCGCGACGGCGGGAATTTCGGCAGCAGGTTGCCGTGCAGGTGTTCGAGCGAGCGGGCCGCGCTCATAGCCGCCGCAGCCCCCAGATGAAATAGGCGCCGCCGAGCAGCGAGGCGACGATGCCGGCCGGAATCTCCCAGGGGAAGAGGATCTGGCGGCCGATCCAGTCGGAGGTCACCATCAGCAGCGCGCCCGCCAGCGCGGCCCCGGCCAGTTGCTGCCCCGCGCGATGCAGGCCGAGCAGCCGTGCCAGGTGCGGGCCGAGCAGCCCGACGAAGGAGAGCGGCCCCACCACCAGCGTGGCGCAGGCCGTCAGCAGGGAGACGAGCAGCAGCAGGGCCAGGCGGGCCGCCAGGACCGGGATGCCGATCCCGCGCGCCACGGTCGCGCCGAGCGGCAGGACCTCGAGCCAGCGGACGAAGAGGCCCGCGGCGATCGTCAGGGCGATGGCGAGGCCGAGCGCCGTCACGCCGGATGCGGCATCCAGGTAGTAGGTCGAGCCCGCCAGCCAGGCCAGCGCCTCCTGCCCGCGCGGGTCTCCGCGGGCCAGCAGGGTGGCTTGCACCGCGCCGAACAGGGCGTTCACGGCCACCCCGGTCAGCAGGACCCGCTCCGGCGCGAAGCCCGTGCGGCGGTTCAGCAGCAGCAGCGCGGCCAGCGTCGCCGCCGCGCCCGCGATGCCGATGCCGACGAGCATGCCGCCCGACGCGGCCGGCAGGAGGAAGACCGCCAGCAGCAGCGCCATGCCGCAGCCGCCGCTGATGCCCAGCACCTCCGGGCTCGCCATGGGGTTGCCGGTCAGCCGCTGGATGAGCACGCCGGCCAGGGCCAGCATCGTGCCGCCGCCCGCCGCCGCCAGCACCCGCGGCAGGCGCCATTCCAGCAGGCCGGCGCTGCCGGGGGTGAGCCAGGCCCATCCCTCCCCGCTCTGGCCGAGGGCGAGGCCGATGGCCATCATGGCGAGCAGCGCCGCGCCGAGGCCGCCGAGCAGGGCGCGCGTCGCCCCATGCCGGTGGGCGATGGCCGCATCCGCCGCGCGGGGCAGGCCGGGCCGCGGCCGCAGCCCGGCCAGCAGCCAGAGCAGGATCGGCGCCCCGAGCAGCGAGGTCATCGCCCCGGTGGTCAGGAAGATGCCGAAGCAGCCTGTCGCGTATTGCACGCCGAGATCGGTCAGCGCGAGCAGCAGCGCCCCCAGCAGCGCGGCCCAGAAGGCGCGGGCCGGCAGGGCGCGCACCCCGGCCATCCGCACGATATTGGGCGCGACGAGGCCGATGAAGCCGATCACGCCGACGCTGCTGACGATGCTGCCGGTGAGCAGCACGGCGAGGCCGAGCCCCGCGAAGCGGAGCGGCCCGAGCGGGATGCCAAGGCTTCGCGCGCCGGCATCGCCGATCTCGAGGATGGCGAGCGGGCGCAGCAGCATGGCCATGAGGATGGCGCCGATGGCGAGGCGCGGCAGCAGGTAGAGCGCCCCGCCCCAGCCGTTCTGCGCCAGCGACCCCGCGCCCCAGATGAGCTGCCCCGAGAGCGCCTCGTAGTTCGACAGCAGCAGGATGACGGCGACGGCGCCGAGCTGGAGGTTCACTACCAGCCCGGCGAGCACGGTGACGACCGGCGAGAGCTGCCGGCGCCAGGCGATGGCGAAGACCAGCAGCATGGCCAGCCCGCCGCCGGCGAAGGCGATCCATTCCCGCCCCGCCTCCAGGGCCGCCGGGGCGTACAGGGTGGCGGCCATCAGGGCGACATTCGCCCCGGGTGCCACGCCGAGGGTCATGGGCGAGGCCAGCGGGTTGCGCAGGAGCTGCTGCATCAGCGTGCCCGCGAGGGCGAGGCCGGCCCCCGCCAGCAGGCTGACCGCCAGGCGCGGCCACCAGGCGTAGTGGAGGAACAGCGCCGGCACGTCCTCCGCCGCCGGCGCCCAGAGCGCGCGCAACCCGTGCGCCACCCCGCCCGCGGCGTGCAGCGTGACGGACGCCGCCAATGCGACGAGCAGGCCGAGGATCAGGCAGAGGCGGGCGCCCTGCCCGCCGCCGGAGGGAAGCACGACGCTCATCGGGCCACCTCCAGCCGGGGCACCAGCGCATCGGCGAAGCGCCGCGAATCGTTCAGCGCGCCGAAATGGTGGAAGACGTAGGGGATGCGGACGACCTCCTCGCTCCAGCGCCGCGGCATGTAGCGCCACAGTCCCGACATCCGGTATTCCGACGCGGCGACCGGCTTCTCGATGAAGGGCGGGTCGATGACCACGAGCCGGCCCTCCAGGCCGAAGATCGACTCGATCCCCACCTGCGCGAAGCCGAAGGCGTTGGTGGGGCCCGTCCATGCGTTGCGCAGGCCGAGGCGGTCCAGCGCCGCCTGCACGAGCCCGTTCCGGCCATAGACCCGGGCGTGCCGGTCGTCCCATTGCCGGATGACGAGCAGGGGCGGCATGCCGGCGGGCACCGAGCCGCGCAGCACGGCGAAGTGGCGGTCGGTGTCGGCGACCAGGCGCTCGGCCGCGCCGGTGTCGCCGATCGCCGTGCCGACGCTGCGGGTGAAGGCCACCATCTGGCCCCAGCTGTCGAGGCCGGGGCGGTACGGCGCCGGGATGACGGTGACGGGCGCGATGCGGGCCAGGCGGGGCCGCGCGCGGTTCATCAGCGGGGTGATCAGGATGATGTCGGGCCGCAGCGAGGCCAGCAGCTCGAGATTGGGCTGGGCGCCCGAGGCCAGCGCCGTCGCGCCGTCGGGCAGGCTGGAATCGAGCCCGGCCGAGAATTGCGGCCGCGGCAGCATCGCGGCCGGCGGGCGGCCCATGGCGATCAGCGTCTCGGCGATGGTCAGGTCCAGGACGGCGATCCAGAGCCCGGTGGCGGCCTGCGCGCCTCGCCCGGGCAGCAGGGCGGCAAGGAGGGCACGGCGCGGGAGAGGCGCCATCGGAGGCTTCGCGAGGATGATCCTGTCTCCGCTGGAGGCGGCTTCGGCGGCCCGCCTCCCGTCGGGACGGGAGGGATTGTCGCCGAGGTAGTAACGGCTATCATGGCTGCGAATGACTATCAATCGCCAGGAGTCGCGATGAGCATCCGGGCGGCCGACGCCACCTCGTCCCGCAGCATCTTCGATGGCTTCACGCTGGAGGGCCCAAGCTTCAGCGTCGAAGGGCGCACCCTGCTGCATCCGCTGAGCCTGTCCCTGCCGGCGGGCAAGGTGATCGGGCTGATCGGCCATAACGGCTCGGGCAAATCCACGCTGCTGAAGCTGCTGGCGCGGCAGCAGGCGCCGACGGCCGGGACCGTCCGCTACGGCGCGCGGCCGCTCGCGGCCTGGCGGCAGCGCGACCTGGCGCGCACCATCGCCTACCTGCCGCAGCACACGGCGCCGGCGGAGGGCATGCTGGCGCGCGAGCTGGTGGCGCTGGGCCGCTATCCCTGGCACGGCATGCTCGGCCGCTTCACCGACGCGGACCGGGATAGGGTGGCGGAGGCGATGCGCCTCACCGGCATCGAGGAGTTGGCGGACCGGCAGGTGGACACGCTGTCGGGCGGCGAGCGGCAGCGGGTCTGGCTGGCCATGCTGGTGGCGCAGGATGCCGAATGCCTGCTGCTTGACGAACCCATATCGGCGCTCGACATCGCGCATCAGGTCGAGGTGCTGTCGCTGGTGCGGCGGCTCGGCCATGAATTCGGCAAGAGCGTCGTGCTGGTGCTGCACGACGTCAACATGGCTGCGCGGTACTGCGACGAGATCCTGGCGCTGAAGGGCGGCCGGCTCGTGGCGCATGGCACGCCCGCGGAGATCATGACCGAGCCCTGCCTGGAGATGATCTACGGCCTGCCCCTCGGCGTGCAGCCGCATCCGGAAACGGGCATCCCGATGAGCTACGTCCGCTGACGCGGCGGGCCCTCACGGGCAGGCCCGCGTGAGGCGGCGGAACTCCTCCGCCAGTTGCGGATGGGACAGGATGGTGCGGTGGTCGCCGTCGAGGATCCGCACCTCGCAGTCGCCGCAGACGGACCACTCCGCCATGTCCGGCGGGTTGCGGTGCGGCCTCTCGCCCAGCGTCTCCCGCGCCCACCAGACATGCAGCGGGGCTTGCAGGCGCGGCAGGGCGTAGCCGTCCATCAGCGCGTGGCAGCGCATGAACAGCCGCATCTGCAGCCATTGCAGGTCGCGCGGCCTGTCCTGGCCGAGGCGAGGTTGGCCTGGAACCAGTCGAGCGCCGCCTCGTCCCGCCGCGCCGGCGGCAGGCCGGCCAGGCGGCTTTCCAGCGCGGGCGAGCCGGGCTTCGTGGTCGGCCCCATCGACTTCACGGTCCGGCGCGGGGAACTCGTCTTCATCATCGGCGGGAACGGGTCGGGAAAGTCGACCTTCACGCGCCTCCTGACAGGGCTCTATCCACCGGCGAGCGGCACGTTCTGGCTGGACGGCACCGAGATCACCGCCGCACGACGCGCGTGGTACCGGCAGCATTTCGTCGCGATCCTGTCCGACTTCCATGTGTTCAGGCACTTCATCACGCGCAGCGGCGACGTGTCGGAGGAGGGCGAGATCGGGCGGCTGCTGCGCCGCTTCGGCATCGCCGGCAAGCTCGACGTCACGCATGGCTTGGTGAGCAGCACCGCGCTCTCAGGGCCAGCGCAAGCGCCTCGCCTTGATCGGAGCCATCCTCGAGGCTCGCCCGATCCTGCTGCTGGACAAATGGGCGGCCGACCAGGATCCGGCGTCACGCGCCGAAGTCTACAACCGTGTCCTGCCGGACATCCACGCCAGGGGCACGACGATCATCGCCATCACCCATGACGACCGGTTCTTCCACCTCGCGGATTCGATCTACCGCATGGAGGGCGGTTGCCTGACGCCGCTGGCACTTCAGGACGCGGCGGATGCGCTTCAGTCGCCTCGCGCATTGCCGTCTGAAAATGATTAGGCAAACCTTCGGTTCGCTATATTGCGAATGGCTCGCAGTCGCGATAGGCTCGGTAAGAGAACCAATCCTGCCGAGGAGATCAGGGTCATGCGCGCTGCGAAGCGGGTCCGTGAAGGCTTGTCATTGTTGGCGCTGGGCGCCGCGGCCTGGACTTCGAGCAGCTCCCCCGGCTGGACGCAGCAGGCAGCCCGCGAAGCACCGCAGCCCATCCAGATCCCGGAGGTCTCCGTGCACGGCCAGGCGCCGACCAGCGACACCGCGGGCCGCGGATATGCCGTGCCGGACAACACCACGGCGGCGCGCGTGCAGCGCGAGAACATGGAGATCCCGCAATCCATCAGGATCATCCCGCGCGATGTGCTGGTCGACCAGCAGGTCCGCACCATGGACGAAGCGCTCGCCACGGTGGGCGGTGTCAGCCAGGGCAACACCTATGGCGGCGTCTATGACAGCGTCATCCTGCGCGGCTTCACCGTGCAGGGCACCAGCAGCGGCTTCCTCCGCAACGGCGTCCGCTCCCTGCTCTCCCGCAACATCACGGCGACGACCGACCGCGTCGAGGTCCTGCGCGGCCCAAGCTCCATGCTCTATGGGCGGCTGGAGCCGGGCGGGGCGGTCAACATCATCACGCGCCAGCCCCTCGGCGTGCCACGGCAGGAGATCAGCGGACAGTTCAGCGATCGCGGCGTCCGCGACGGCTTCATCGACAGCACGGGCCCGCTCGGGTCGGTCGGCGGCGGGCAGCTCGACTACCTCTTCATCCTGGAGCGCGAGGACAGCGACTACTGGCGCGATTTCGGCCGCACGAAGCGCACCCTTGTGGCGCCCAGCATCTCCTGGCGCAGGAACGACCTCCGCCTGCAGCTCTCCTACGAGTACCAGGACATCGACGTGCCGCTCGACCGCGGGACCGCCTTCATCAACGGCCGCGCGCTGAACATCCCTCGCAGCCGGCGCCTCGGCGAGCGCTGGGAGCGCGTCACCGAGACGTCCCACTATGTGGACGGCCGGCTCGAATACGACGTGAGCAATGCGCTGACGGTGCGCGTCATGGGCGCCATGCAGTCCCGCAATTACAACGATTATCAGGCCCGCCTCACCGCTGTGAACGCGAACACGGGAGTTGCGACCCGCGTGGCGGACAGCCAGATCGACCGCGACGAGTTCAACTATTACCTGTCCTCCAGCCTGGTCGGGCGCTTCGCCACCGGCAGCCTGCGGCACGAAGTGGTCGGCGGCGTCGATTGGGAGCGGCTGACGACGAAGCGGAACCAATACTTGCAGGGGCCCGCGCAGTCGAACTTCAACGTGTACAACCCGACCTATGGCCTGCTGGACTTCTCCCGGTCGAGGACGAGCAGGGCGACGGACAACCTCATCGACAACATCAACACCGTCGGCGTGTTCGTGCAGGACCGGATCGAGCTGCTGCCCAACCTCTCGGTCACGGCCGGGCTTCGCTACGAGAGCTACCGCCAGTTCTACTCCATCGGCGTTCCGGGCACCGGCATCAGCAATTCGGACACCGCGGTGACCTACGGTGCCGGCGTGCTGTACCGGCCCATGCGGTGGCTGTCGCTCTATGCCAATTACGGCACGTCCTTCAACCCGAACTCGGTCAACACCTCGACGGTGAACCCCGCTCCGCTGCCGCCCACCGAAGGCGACGCCTATGAGGTCGGGACGAAGATCGAGCTGGGCAGCGGCTGGACGACGAATTTCGCGCTGTTCCAGACCAAGAAGCGCAACATCGCGTCGGTGGAGAACGGGATTCCGCGCACTATCGGGGAGGCGCGGTCTCGCGGCGTCGAACTGGAGGTCGCGGGCCCCGTGACATCGACGCTGAGCCTGATCGGCGCCTATGGCTATACCGACACGGAAGTCCTGAAGGATACGTCCGGCGCCGAGGGGAATTCCCTGCCGAATGCGGCAAGGAACACCGCCAGCATGTATGGCCGGTACACCCTCGACGCGGTCGGCCTGCCGAACGCCTATCTCGGCGGTGGCGTCCGCTACGTGGGCGACCGCGCCGGCGATGCGGCGGAGAGCTTCACCTTGCCCGCCTATACCGTCGGCGACATCTTTGCCGGCTATGAGCAGCCGATCGGCGAAGCCCGCCTCCGTCTCCAGTTGAACATCCGCAATGTCGGCAACACCGCCTACTTCTCGTCCGCCCAGGGCAATCTGCGCGTCCAAGTCGGCGAGCCGCTGACCGCGTTCCTGCGGGCCAGCATTGTCTTCTAGGAGACCTGTGCGCGGATGACGCATGGGGCGCGTTAGGGCCGAGTGCGACGGATTTGTTCAGCGGAACTGCAGCGATGTCAGATGGACTGCTCGGAGAACTCGCTCAGCGGCATTGGCAAGTTGTTTGACCAGAAAGCCAGTTTAGCCGCGTGGATCGAGGATTCGGCAGGATCAGGAAGCCGCCTGGACGCAGGTCTCCTGCTGCCAGATCTGGAAGGTCTTGGTGCGGGCGCGTCGGTACTCGCCGGCGGCCATCAGGTGCCGGCGAGAACGGAAATGCCCGTAGATCATGCTGTGGGCTGACAAGAACCGCTGAGCCTGCTCGGGCGACTTGAGCCGCTGCATCTGCCGCTCTCGCCGTCGGG
>NZ_JONP01000090.1 GCF_000711725.1 Roseomonas aerilata DSM 19363
TTGCCCATGCTGCTGATGGAGGTGGTCTGCACGTCGAGCGCCGGCTGGGCGACCTGGGGGAAGCCGATGGAGAGCGAGGTGAGGACCGAGAAGTTGGCGGAGCTGCCGCTGATCAGGAGCGAGCCGCTGGAGGAGGTGCTGGCGGTGCCGGGGACGAAGACGCCGTCCTGGAAGATGCGCGCCGAGAGCTCGGGCGCGGCCTGGGCCTGGGAGGCCATGCCGAGGGAGAGAAGGGCGGCGGCAGCGAGGAGAAGCTTGCGCATGAGGATGTCCGATGAGGGCAGCGGGTGTCGGCGCGTCGTTGCGCCTTGACACCAAGATGGCAAGCTGTGTGCCAATCCAAAACGTTCCGAATAATCAACGGGATGCTTTGTCTTCCAAGCTCAAATCCGAATGTGTAATAAGTGCCGACAGTTCGGATAGTAGGTGCGGGCGCGTGCTTCTCCGCTAGCCTGACGTGGTCCAGCCGCTGCAGGGGAAGCACGCGCTGTGCTGATCCTCCACCCCGCGCCACCGGAACCCGTTTACCAGGTGCTTGCTCGCTCCGAACTGGTGACCAGTTGGAATGGGTTGGATCAGGAGGGGCGCCGGCTCTTTCCCGCTCAGGCGCCACGCTCGCCCTCAACGTGCGCCAGGATGCGCCAGAAGGGCAGCATAGGTGACAGTAATGGCTTGAGTGCGCCACTGAGGCAGGTGGCTTCCAGGCAGAACAGCCATGCCTCCTACTTCTTCCACCTCTACGACAGCGCCTCGTCCTGTGACGGGGAAAGGAGCGAACGGCCTGACCATCGGAGCGCACGCGACCAGGCTATCAAGGCGGCAGGCGCAGTGCTGCGCGAGAACCCGGACAGCCTGTGGCGAGGCGCGCCAGGGCACATGAAGGTGGTGAACGGTGGCAGGCGGCTTCTTTCCGCGTTGAACTTCGCCCTCCGGCAGGACAGGCCGGAAGCCGATTGTTAACCCATCCCACCCGACTGCCTTCGCGGGATCGAAGCTGTTGAGGACGAGCGTTAGGACCCTAGTGGGCCGCTGGGCAGGCTATCCAGGCGTTGACGGTGCGCAGAGTGCCGCACCCAGATGTTGACGGCGCACAGCACAGCGAGGCCGATGAGAGACGCGAACATGGAAGGTGGCTCCTTTTGCCTGCTCCTCCCTATTCCTGACGCAATGGTGCACTGCACCATGCCGAATTCGCAAGTGAACTTTCGTTGGTGAGAGCGAGTGGATGGCGGCCAACTACGTGAACGCCGCCACACACCTCACCAAGCCTATGCTGACCTCCTACCCCAAGCGGAAGCGGCGAACGCTAACGCGCAGGCGAGACATCTTTGTGAACCTTTTCCGGGGATCAGCACGTCGGCGCGTGCAAGGCGTTCAGCAATCATCCTGACCTGCTCGGCATAACATCGCTGCCGCGTTAGCAGGCGGGCACAATCCGGAGGACGCCGATGCCTCGCCTAGCTGTCGTAGCCATTCTGAGCCTTACCCTTGCGGGCTGCGCTTCCGACATTGCCGTTCTCCACACCGCGCAACAAGGTGAGGTCTACCGCGCGGGCCATCGTGAACAAGTTGATTACCCGCTTGCGCGGTGAAAGCGATCAGGTTGCCAAATGGCAGCGATTGAACTGGCGGCACCAGCAGCTGTATCCGTGTGGCGTATAAGCCAAGCGGTCCAGCTATTCAGTCCCGCTTGGCAACGCCTTCGTATTCGGCCGCTTCTGCCTGTGCCTGCTCAATCAGAATTTGCAAACCGGACGGATCCTCCGATTGGAACCTGACTAGCGCACCCCCATCCGGGGGAAATATTGTAATTGTCCAAACAACAGCGCTTTGATCTGCAATTGGAGTCGTGACATGCCCAGGTTCTGGGTCTCAAGAATGTGCATGAGCAAGCTTGAGGCGCTTGGGTTTGGTGGGCGGATGGTATGTGCCCCTACTCGGAGCAGGCATGATGCGCATTAGGGCTGTGACGCTCGTCGGGAGTCTTCTCGGCGCAATAGGCGGCGCCTCTGCCGCCACCCTGTTGATCGAGAGGGACGAGGAGCGCGTCAGCTTCGAGACAAGCGAACTCCTTGCGCGACCGGACGCTCGACAGATCCCTATCCCGTCGGATGTTGGTTACGGCACCTCCGCGAGCTACCGTGCCATTCCACTCTCAGCCCTCCTGTCACACCTGCCACCATCGCCGGGGCGCACGCTCGAGACGGTGGCCCGGGACGGGTACGCGGCTCAGATCCCCATGGAACTCGCCTACCAGGACGCCCCCGGCGCCGCGAGGGCTTGGCTGGCCATCGATCCCGACGATGCTCCCTGGCCTGCCCTTCCGGGCAAGCAGGCCTCTGCCGGACCCTTCTACATCGTGTGGGAGCGGCCGGAGGCCTCGGGCATCCCGACGAAGTACTGGACCTACCAGGTCACCACGCTGCGCTACGTCCCATCACCGGCGTCACGCTGGCCCGGACTTGCCGTGGAGGCCTCTCTTCCGGGCGACCATCCCGCGCGCATCGGTCAGCAGGCCTACGTCACGCAGTGCCTTCCATGTCACACGCTGAACGGTGGCGGTTCCTCGACGGTCGGGCCAGATCTGAACATCCCCATGAACCCGACGCAGTACTTCCAGCCTGCTGCCCTGCGCCGCTACCTGCGTGAACCCGCCAGCGTGAGACGCTGGCCGGATCAGAAGATGCCCGGGTTCACGCCGCGCCAACTCAGCGAGACAGAGTTGGATGCGCTGATCGAGTACCTCGCTCACATGGCAAAGCGCAGCCCCGACTAATCACCAGCGTGGCGGCTAAACAGGTCAATACCTTGGCTTTGTTGCCGCAGAGCGTGATGCAGGCTGTTTTTGCGACTGACTATAGACCATCCGCAGCGCGCCGCGCCAGGAGAGGCGCACCATTCAGGGAGGGCACCGGCGCCGCTCGCATCTGGCTCCAACCCAGCCCGAGCAGGGCGAACAGCATGAGGACCAGGGAGGAGGGTTCTGGTACCGACACCGGCGCCGCTACCAGTTGGGCCGTGTTCAGCGGCCCGAGCCGCGCACCCGCGGCGGTGACAGTTTGGTAATCCGCCAGGTAGTCGGCAAAGGTGAGGTCATAGGCGAGGTTGCTCACGTCGCGCAGGATCCAGGGCGTTGCGACCTTGGGACAGGCAGGCGGCATGCCGGAGGCGCAGGGGCCTGGGCTGTGCCCCACTCCGAAGAACTGCTCGAACACCGTAGGCACCAGGGACGAGGCGGTGAAGGCGGGCGAGGCGCCACCGAAATCGCCCACGAAGCCGGCGCCGTCACCGACCGGGTCCACGAACATCCCGATCCCGTAGCGCCCTGGCGTAAAGCTGTTCTGGTCGAAGATGGCCACCGTGACCCCGCGCAGAGGATCCTGTAGCGCCGTCTCGATGCTGTAGCTCGTGCCGCCGATGGTGATCGTCGCCGAGAGTGGGGCATAAGCGCGGAAGCCGTTGAACGGCCCGCCGAAAGCTGGGGCCAAGTTGGGGCTGCTTGTGTCGAACAGCGCGCGCGCGGTGAAAGGTGTTGGGCTGGCGAAGAAACGCGGAGCGCTGGCAGAAGCGGGCGTCAGTGCCTCGTCCGTGTCGAAGCTACCGCTGTAGAGGAGCTCGAACGGTGCCGCCCATGCGCCCCCAGCGCCCCCACCGAGCGCCCCGAGAACCAGCCCAACCTTAGCAACTTGTTTCACGCTGCTCATAAGATGCCTCCCGTATGGTGGAAGCTTGGCCATGAATGTACGGGGGAGCAAATAAACTTAACGCCTTCGAAGCCTCTGCGTCTCACTACGAGTGCGGCGACCCACTTGTTGCTTGTGCCTACCGTTTCTCCTGCGGTGGCGAACAGTGGCCAATCTACTCGGCGTGGTGCAGGTCAGCGAGAGGCCACCGCGAGAGCCGTGCTGATAGAAGAAGATCGGCGCGCCACGTGCCGCGACCTTGGATGGCGCCTCCTCACGTCGTCGTCGACAGCCGAACGTGCTGCAGCGAGCGCCTGCTCAAGATCCGACGCAACGCCGACGTCAACAATGGTAAGCTTCTCAGGACAACACTCGGTGCTCGGCGTGTACACGTGCACAGCCCACCCGGTGTCGCCGAACTCGCGGATCTCAAGGGCATAGGCCCGGTAGTACCTGAGTTCGACGTAAGCCATAATCGCCTCGTACCAGCTTCACTGGTGCGATTAGAAGCTCGGCAGCGTATTGCGCCACCATCTGCTGGTTGTGTTTGGTTGATAAGTATTTACCACCAGTTGTCGTTCGCCGTTGTTGGTTTGCTCGCCGCAACAAATGCACACATACATGCTCACGGTCACGCCCTCATAGCGAAAGCATCGCCGACGTGTAGCTTTGAACGCCCACATAGATCTCGCTCGCGCTCGTCCAGCTGGTTTTTCCCGCGGCGCAGAGCGTGAAAAGGCAAAGCACCATGACAAGCAAGTCCGCGCTTCTGGCGGCTGCGGCCGCCATTACTCTTCTCGCCTCGCCCATCCCTGCCGCCCTCGCCCAGAGCGCGCGTCTGGAGATGGCCCAGGTTCCCCCACATATCCTGGCCGCCGCACGGGCCGTCGGAGCCCTGACGGACGTGACCGAAGTCGGCATAGAGGTCGAGGGCAGCCGCATCATCTACGAGATCAAGGGCCGCACCCGCGACGGCAAGGTTCGCGAGGTTGACTTCCTCGCCGACGGCACGTTGGAGGAGATCGAGGAGGAAGTGGCGCAGGCGGACGTCCCGCAGCCCGTGATGCAAGCCCTACAGCGCTGGATGTCCGGCTTCCGGCCCACCAAAATGGAGCGCAGCCTGCGGCCGAGCGGGGGCAGCAGTGTGGCTGAGGCGATGACCACCGTCTACGAGTTTGAAGGCCAGCACGGCGGCATGGAAGTCGATGTCGAGGTGACTGCCGACGGCTCACGCGTCATGATCGTGGACGACAGCCGGGGCTGAACAATCGCTTCTTCAGCACGGTGGACGTGACCGCCACCATCGGTGTGTCACGCCTGCCGTGCGCACGTCCACGTTCAACGATGATCTCGTGTGCTGCGTCTGCAGACAAGAGAGATCACTAGATCGGCCAGTACAGGTAGCCATGCTCACAAACGCGATCGCCGTAGCCGGCAGAACCTTCGTCGCGTTGCGTAAGTCAGGACGGCAGCCGCGTGAACTTGCCCCAGTGTTCCACGCGGTAACACCGTACTGCCGCATGGCGCTTTGTGCGAGCGAGCCTGGCGCAGGCTCGAACTGGGCTGAGCCGCCAGCCAACGAGGTCACCTGTAGCAAATGTCTAAAGCGACTGGCGAAGTTAGAAGGAAATTAGGATAGGAGAGATCCGTCGCCGTCTCGAGCCCGACCCTGCGCTTCGGGCGCCTCTCCTAAACGCGCGGGAGCGGGCGCGTGAGCACTTGCCCAGCCAACGAGTGGCGCGACCGGGCCCGCCCACATAACAGTCTCGCCTCCTCGGTAGCCAGCAGGCAACGACGCCCGACGTCACCGGTTCAGGCAGGGTCCGTCTCTCATCCGACCGGAGAGTCCAGGTCGAGGCGCAGCAGCGGTGATATCGTGAAGTCTCCTCCCGACAGCGAGAGCGTTAACCGGTCGTTCCGCTACGCCAGCCCGCCCGGCGCTGTCGAAGCAGCAGCCTGGCCCTGCCCACCCGGCCTGGACGGCTCCACCTGCTGTCCAAAGCCCGGTTCGGTCGAGTTCTGGCTGCGAACCGTTTGAGCCGCACTAGGCACTGCGAGCGCAACGACCAGCACGGTAGCAATCATGATGCGGAGCAAGGCCGAGCCTCTTCGATAGGTGAGCTGCAATGGCATTCACCAGCTCGCGAGACGACGCAGCTGCGGTGTCTTCTTGTGCTGGTGCTCCGCCATGCGCCGAAGAAGCGTGTCCAACTCGCGAATGGCCTCGAAGATATGCGGGCCCTTGTTGAGCATGACGCATTCGGCCCGGGCGGCCATGGCCGCATCCGTCATCTCCCCGCGTGAGGGCGTGCCCTTCTTCACCAGGTGCTCGAGCACCTGGGTCGCCCAGATCACGGGCACCTGTGCCGCCTCGCCGAGCCACAGGATCTCCTCCTGCATCTCGGCCACCCGCGCGAACCCGATCTCCACCGCCAGGTCCCCGCGCGCGATCATGATGGCGGTGGGCTGCCGCCCGGCTGCACGAACAACGATCTCTGGCAGGGCATGCAGGGAGCGCTGCGTCTCGATCTTGAGGATCAACGAGAGGCGCTGCCAGTCTGCCGGGCGGCGTGCCGCCAGCGCGTCCTGCAGGCTCTCCACGTCGGCCGCGGATTGCACGAAGGAGTAACCAATCCCGTCGGCGTGTTGTGCGACGAAGTCGAGATCCTCTAGGTCCTTCGCCGTCAGCGCCGCGCAGCGCAGATCAGTGTCGGGAAAGTTGATGCCCTTCTCCGACCTCAGCTTTACCCCCTCCTCGTCGGCCTGATTGACGCGAGCGAGGAGGCCCCATTCCTCAACACGCTCGATCTCCGCGCCGATCCTCCCGTCGTCCAGGAAGACACGCTGGCCGGGCTTGGCCATGCCGAACACCTCGGCGTAGGTGCACTCGGCGGCAAACTCCGCATCGTCCTCGTCGAGGTGGCGCAGGCCACGCGGCGGCACGATCGCCAGCCGCGCGTCCTTGCGAACCCGCTTTTCGTCCCCGAAATGGCGAACCTTGCCCGTGCGGATTTTCGGCCCGGCCAGGTCCATCAGAACGCGCAGGCGGCGGCCCGTCTCCCTCTCGGCCGCCCGGACATGCTCCACCATGCGGCCCCAGGCTGCCGCGTCGTCATGGGCGCAGTTGATGCGCACTGCTTCCACGCCGCATCGCGCGAGCCTCAGCATGAACTCGGCATCGTCGGCCGCCTCCGAAGGGCATGTGACGAGCAGCGCGACCCGCCTCTCCGACGACACCGGACCGAGCACCTCCTCCGTGCGCTCGGATAGAAGATCCTGCCCGCTAAAGAATACCTCCGGTGAGGGCCGGCTGCCGCCGGGTTGCCCCGTCAAACGGGCAAGGGTGGCCTCTACGGCCTCCAGGGCCGGCAGCACGCGGCTCTCCAATCGGCCTAGGGAGGAAAGGCCCAGGAGCATGAGGGAGCGTTGTAAGGGCCGCAGGTCGCGATGGCGCAGGGCAAGGTAGTGAGCCAAGTTCTCCGCGCTCGGCCGGAACTCCGAGCGGGGGAAGCATTCGGCCCATCCCGCGACGGTGGCAGCGCCCCTTTCGCGCACTTCGCGAAGCAGGTCAGCTACCTCAGCGTGGAGTGCAGCGATGGCCATCCCGTCCACCCGACGAGCTGCTGACGCACCCTCCTCCTCTACAAGGCGCGCGACCGGCACTGTCTGGTTCATGGCGGACATCTCCACGGTGGAGGCCCGGGCCCTACCCCATGCGTCGACGTCACGGTGTGAAGAGGCGGTTACGCTGCAGGCACGAATTCGTCAGCGGGAAGCTGAGCCGTCGGCTGGAGCGGCAGCCGAGCAGCCAGCTCGAATGCAGCAAGGATTGGTGAGAGGCGGATGAGAGGTCATCTCGCCTTGAGCTGCTTTCGCAAAAGCTTCTCGCATCCACGGCTACGCTGGTGACTATAACATAAATAGCTCGCTGTCTTGCGACTGTATGTTCCGCAAATCAGGTGCGACTTGCAAACTAACACATCGCTCAGGAGATGCGCAGTGAAGAAGATGATCCTTGTGCTTGCGGCTGGCTTGATTGTCAGTCCTGCGTTTGGCCAAGCGCCTACTCCTCAGCCTTCCGTGTCGACGGCGCCGACACCCAGCGCTCCAAGTGGCGTGACGTCGGACCAGGGCGCTGGCGTGCCGGGTGCTGCGGCCTCCCCGCTGTCACGAGCCCCTGCGAGTGGCCCACCGAACCCGCAGGCCGGCACGCCGGGCGTTCAGGACCCCTCCCAGCAGGGCGGCTCAGGCGGCTGATCTCGCCTCTGCTTTGGCAGGTAAGGCGGGCTGAGCGTGAAGCCGGAGCTGCTTGAGTTAGCGATAGATACTGGCCGAACTGGCTTCGGCTCAGAACATCTGCCACGCTTGCTCAAGGTGGATCACGGCCTCGCAGCGTGACTAGTAACCGTCACCTTAGCGCGGACTACCTCTCAGGCCGCTCGCCATACACCTCTGAAATCGACGTTAACGATTTGATAAACTTCTCTGTGGTGGATCTGCGAGACTTTGGCTTCCATGATGCAACGGCTGTGATGCAACAGGCTGTAGAGTTCCGCTCCAGCGTGTTCGTCGCACTCGGTGGGGACGACAACCTTCTCATCTAAAACACGACTGTGTCGGCCCTGGCCGACCGTATCTTCGTCTGAACATCGGCATCTTGGGGAGCGTGCTCCTTAAGATCGTCTGACAGGCCGGCTGCTACGAGGGCCGATCTCACGGCTACGGCCGGTCGATAGGTGCCAACAAGTGTCTGCCATGGGCATGCTGGACTGGTCGCCACGTCGGTAAGCGAGAAGGAGACTCCTTGCGGGTTCTAGGCTCACAGCGGTGCCTCCGTTGCCCAGCAAGCCTCACGCTTCGCGCGGCGCAGCCTACTCTAGGCGCGCTGCTACTCGCTTCCTCTCTGCACATTACGGCGGCATCGGCGCAGGACGAGCCGATCGAACTGGCTGACGATCCGTTCGAAATCAGTGATCCCATAGCAGCGGCGCCCGGATCGGCGGAGGTCGCGTTTGTTGGTGTTTACGAAAGGGCCCGCACTGGACGCATTCGAAACACACTTGGAGTCGAAACAGAGCTGGAACTTGGCGTCATCCCACGTCTTGAGCTTCGACTGGGCCAGACCGGCGCTTATGGAAATCTCGAAACCCGTCGCCGGCTGGGTGCCATCGCTGACCTGACCGACGCTCCTCTCGAGAGGGAACAGGCCAGCAAAGGAGGTACGTCACGCATTGGTATCATG
>NZ_JONP01000091.1 GCF_000711725.1 Roseomonas aerilata DSM 19363
GCGCGAGTGGGGATACGGCAGGATCATCATGCCGCTTGGACGCAGCTTTCCTGCTGCCAGATCCGGAAGGCCTTGGTGCGGGCGCGCCGGTACTCGCCGGCAGTCATCAGGTGCCGGCGAGGACGGAAGTGGCCGTAGATCATGCTGTGCGCCGAGAGGAACCGCTGAGCCTGCTCGGCCGACTTGAACCGCTGCATCTGCCGCTCTCGCCGTCGGGTGGGCCGATGTGAGTTCTCGGCCCTGTTGTTCAGGTAGCGGCTGCTCCGGTGCCGGACCTCGGGTAGCAGTTCGCGCTGCGCCACGCCGTAGCTCTTCAGCCCGTCAGTGACCAGCCGGCGCGGCTTGTACTTGAGACCTGCGAGCAGGCGCTTGAAGAACCGCTTGGCCGCACTTCCGTTCCGCCGGTCCTGAACCAGGATGTCCAGAACCACGCCGTGCTGGTCCACCGCTCGCCAGAGGTAATGCAGCATGCCGTTTATGCGCAGAAACACCTCATCAAGGTGCCAGGTGTCGCCCGGCTTCGGCCGGCGCCGCCGCAGCCTGGCCGCGAACTCCGAACCGAACTTGCGGCACCAGTTCCGGATGCTCTCGTGCGTGACGGTGATGCCGCGCTCCGCCAGGATCAGCTCCACGTCTCGCAGGCTCAGGCTGAACACATGATAGAGCCAGACCGCATGGCTGATGATCTCCGCCGGGAAGCGGTATCCAGGGTAGGTGTGGCGGTCTGACGTCATCCCGTCAGACTGCTCCGGCTCCGTTGTTCCGACCACAGCCCATCAACTTGCCAATTCCATCTAGCCACAACGGCTGAGACGCAGGCCCTTACAGCGCCGATAATCTGGCCTGCGGCAGCAGAGGGGGGCGAGAACGGAGTGCCCTCTTTCTTCTCGGACTGTGACAAAGCAGCTCATGCCGAGGCCGTACCACCTGCAGCTGCTAGAATGACCGCGGCCTACGGCTCAGTGAGACCGCCAGGGCGGGGCGTCTCCCTTGTGTCACCATGGGCGGACAGCTGCCGTGTCCATGAGGTCAGGCTCAAACCAGCGGCCCCCGTCCGCATTCGTTCCAGTTCCTGCATTGTGAGCTCTGCCAGATCCACAAGTAGAGCCCGCTGCGCAGCGTCAAGGCCAGCGCGCGGCACTGAGTCGACAATGCAGAGTGCGCCCAGAGGAGCCCCGTTCTCCGGCGCGACCAGTGGCGCGCCGGCGTAGAAACGGATGCTCGGCTCGGCACGGACCAACGGATTGTCACAGAAGCGTGGGTCGGCCATTGCATCGGGCACGATGAGTGGGGCCGTGCCGGTGATGGTGTGCGCACAAAAGGCGATCTCCCGCGGCGTACGCTCGACGTCGACACCATGCCTGCCGATAAGCAGCTGCTCGTCGGCATCGACGAGCGTGACCATCCCCGCCGGGGCGCCTAGAAGCCTCGCGGTCAGCCTTGCAATGCGGTCTAGACCCTCGGTGGGCAGCACCGTCCGCTCCTTGTACAATGCTACCTCTACCAATCGTTGCTCCTCGGCCGGCATGGCAGGGGGAACGGGGCTTGTCGGCATCTCTTCTGAACTGACGACCCGGTTTCTGCCCTGCCTTTTTGCCTCGTAGAGAGCCTTGTCGGCAGCGGCTAGGAGGGACTGGAGGCCTGATTGCACCGCATTCGGCGTTACGATCGCCGCTGCACACCCGATGCTGACCGTGACGATGCCTGCCGCATTGTGTTCGTGCTCCAGACCTAGCGCCTCCACCGCGGTAAGGATCTGGTCGGCAATGTGACGCGCACCGTGCTCGGTCGTGTTGGGAAGAACCACGGCGAGTTCCTCGCCACCGTAACGCGCGGTCAGGTCGCCTGGCCGCGACACCGCACCGCCAACCGCCTGCGCCACGGCCCGGAGGCAGGCATCGCCGGCCGGGTGGCCGTAGTGGTCGTTAAACGCCTTGAACTTGTCGAGGTCGAGCAAAAGCAAGGAGACGGGCGTCTGCTCACGGGCGGCGCGCGAGCATTCCCGTGCCAGCACCTCGTCCAAGCAACGGCGGTTCGCGAAGCCGGTGAGCCCGTCTGCCCTGGCAATCTTTGCGAGATCCTTGGCCTGAGTTGACAACTGCCGCTCGGCTTCGGCTCGCCTACGCAGTTCGCGGCGGAACAGGATGAAGAGCCCGAGCAGGGCGATGCAAAGCATCAGGTGCATCGAGCCGAAGATCAGGGCCTTGTACCGCCAAGGCGCCAGGATGTCCTCGACCGCGACCGCCACGCTGAGCACCAGCGGCAGCCCGTCGACATGACGAAAGGTGTAAAGGCGCTCCACCCCGTCCAGAGCCGCCTTGCCTACGAAGCTACCGAATTGTGCCCCTATGAACCGTTCGACATTTTCCGTGCCGCTCAGATCGCGATCGATGTCGTCACCTCGGAGCGGGTTGCGGGCGAGTACTCGGCCGTCGCTTCGGAGGAGGGTAATCGAGCCCTGTGGACCGAGGTCGAGCGTGCGAAGGTTGTCCTGGAAATAGGCGAGCCTGGTCGTGCCGACGACTACACCCACGAACTCGCCTCGGGCGCCATCAATGCGCCGGCTGATGGCGAGGCTCGGATCTCCATCGCGGAGGCGGCTGAGGAACGGACGGCTAACGAACAGCCCTGCGTCAGAACGCTCATGGTGGATGTGGAAGTATTCTCGGTCAGAGAGGTCCAGCGCGGGGGGTACCGTCGATGTCGAGGCGGCTCGCACCTTGCCGTCGGGCCCAAGCACCAGCAGGGAGCCGAGGTAGTCAGCGCTCGCGGCACGGTCGAAGAGAGCCATGTGCTGGATCTCATCGGAGGCTGCGCTCAGGTCGGGCCTGCTGAGCGCTTGGATTGCGCCTTGGAGCGAGAGGTCATAGGTGGCGAAAGTACGACTTATGTCACGGTCGAGCGCTCTAACGAGGTTCTCGGACGCCTGCTCTGCTTGCCTCCAAACATCCACACGGGAGTCGAGTAGGGTCAGAACACCAACGATGATCACGCCGAGGGCGACCACGGCACCCAGTCCTACCAGCCAGGCACTGCCTGCTGAGCGGTGGTAGCCCGCGGCGCTGACAGCATCGTTCCGGACGTTCGCGTTCTGCATCTTGCGCGCGCAATCTTTGCAGCAGTGATCTGGGCTAGCCTCGGGGAAAGGGCTTGAGATTAGCTTAACTGGCCGCTGCGCCCGGTAAGAATGATGTCGAAAGGCGGAGCGGCAGATCCGCATCGTGTTGACCGGGGCCCTGGCCTCCGGCGGGACCATGCGCCTCGTGCAGCCCTGAGGGTGCACGACCGGATAAGGCGGCATTCACCTCACGTTGATCAAGCCGGGTTAGTTTCCCCGGCCACCCTCGATGATCGTCGGTGTGCTGGGGCATCGTCGCGTGGCCACTTCCGGTTCCCGGTTAGGGATTTCCTCTCGTCGCCAAGCGGCGGCACGTATCACGATAGCGACAACGGCGCTGGCGCTCGCGGTCAGTGTTGCCTGTGCCCTGCTTTTGGGCTGGCTTGCGGAGGGCGAGGCGCAGCAGCGCCGCGGGATGGAGCTGCATCACCTCGCGTCACAGGCGGCAATTCGCCTGGAGGGCGACATAGAGCGGCGCACCTCGCAGCTGACGGATCTGGTTGGCAGCGGCGCTATGGAAAGCCTGGCCGATACGCAGCGCATCCGGGCCCTGGTCGATCGACTGAAGGAGAGTTGGTCCGGTTATGCTTGGATTGGCGTCGCGGACACTGCCGGCCGAGTGGTTTCCGCCTCGGGAGGGCTTCTGGAGGGCGTTGACGTCTCGGTCCGGCCCTGGTTTCAGCGTGGCCGCGCCGGCCTTTTCCTCGGCGATGTGCACGAGGCCGCGCTACTTGCCAACCGGTTACGCGGCCCGGAGGGGGAGCCGCTCCGCTTCGTCGATATCGCGCTGCCCCTCCTCGATGCACGTGGCCAAGTCACCAGCGTGCTCGGAGCCCATATCTATTGGAATTGGGCCACCCAGGTGGCGAGCGCGGTCGTCAGCCCAACTCGTCAGGCATCCGGGCTCGAGCTCCTCATCGCCTCGAAGGACGGACAGGTGCTACTCGGGCCACGCGGGCTGCAGGGTACACTGCTCCGAGCATCGTTGACGGATGGGACGGCGGGCGCTGCTCAGTTCGGTGGTGCGCTGCACGGAGGTGCTTCTGCCCAGGATTGGCCTGATGGGCAGGTTTACCTTTCCACCGCAGTCGAGTTTCCGATGGAAGGCAGCTTGCGCGACCTGGGATGGATGATGCTGGCGCGCCAGCCACTCACCCGTTCAGTTCCGATAGCATGGGACGTGTTTCGGATGGCTTTTGCGATCGGAGCCTGCCTATCCATCGCCGCTGGCGCAGCTACTTGGCTGCTGGTCCGTCGAGCAGTCGCTGACCGCAATGTTCAGGGACGCGGTACTCTCAAGCCTGTGCTTACAATCGTAGGATCTAGCTCTCAGCAGGGCCGATCCGGGAGGAGAAGGAGGGGCTGACCCTCCTGGCGAGTTCGCAGCGCCGGAGGGAGATGCTCACTGGTACGCCCTCGGTCTCTGAGGTGCAGATCGGAGGCCGCCAGTGGCATGTGCGCAGATCCGGAGCAGCCGCCGCAAGGATCCGGCAGCTCCTCGCGAGCGAGGGGGTGTTCACCACCGACCAACGGTCGGACACTGTTGGCGAAGTCGGCAGCCGGGTGGTGGGGGCGGCGTTTCATCGGATTCTCGGCTCGGAGATGTCTGATGTCGATCTGTCCGCAGCAACCGATCCCGTCCGTGCCCGAGGACACCGCCCGGGTTGCCCGGGCAGCCTTCCGGCGAGGTAATCCTTGCCTCGTGCTGCGGGACCGGCTTGGGGCAATTTTCAGCAATGCCGACTTCGCCGACCTCTACCCCCGCCTGGGCCAACCAGCCTACGCGCCGTGGCGTCTGGCTCTGGTTACGCTCCTGCAGTTTCGCGAGGGCCTGAGCGATCGTGGGGCGGCAGAGGCCGTCCGGGCGAGGATCGACTGGAAATACCTCCTCGGCCTTGATCTTGCGGACCCCGGCTTCGATCACAGCGTGCTCTGCGAATTTCGAGGCCGATTGCTGGCGGGTGAGGCCACGGGCCGCCTGCTCCAGCGGGTCCTGGACGCCGCACGGGAGGACGGTCTGCTCCGGAGCCGCGGGCGGCAGCGGACGGACAGCACTCATGTGCTCGCCGCAGTGCGTGACCTGAACCGGGTTGAGCTCGTGGCTGAGACGTTGCGGGCCACCCTCAACGCCTTGGCCGTGGCCGCTCCCGACTGGCTGCGCGTGGCGGCCCTGCCGGAATGGCGGGAGCCGCTATGGGCGGCGGATCGAGGAGACGCGGCTACCTGAGGGTGGTCCCAAGCGTGACGCCTACGTGGCCATAGTCGGTGCCGACGGTTTCCACCTCCTGGACGCCCTTGCGGGGCAGACGACACCACGCGCAGCCGCGGCCCTTCCCTCCGTTGCGGTGCTACGTCGGGTTTGGGCGCGCCACTTCGAGCGGGCCAAGGACGGAACCGGCGGTGCATGCTTAGGGCCCACCCAGGGGCGCGGGCCTGGCGATCGGGTGGAATCACCTTACGACGCCGATGCCCCGTTCCGCGCCAAGAGCAGCACGCGCTGGACCGGCTACATGGTCCACCTGACCGAGAGCTGCGATGCAGGCGCGCCTCGTCTGGTGCTGCACGCCGACACCACACCGGCCAACGTCCACGAGGCGAGCCGCACGGCCGCGATCCACACCGCCCTCGCCGAGAAGGGCCTGACGCCGGCCGAGCATCTCGTGGACTCGGCTTACGTCAGCGCGGACCATCTCATCGCGGCGCGCGAGAGCCACAGGATCGACCTCGTCGGCCCCGGGCGCCGCAATCTCAGCTGGCAGACCAAGATCGCAGAAGCATTCAGCCTCGACGATTTCGCGATCGACTGGGACCGGCAGCTCGCGCGCTGTCCCGAGGGGGCTGAGAGCACCAGCTGGGCCGAGAGCACGAAGCACCGTGGCCAGCGGCCCACCATCCGAGTGGGGTTCCGGGCCGCCGACTGCCGGACCTGCACCTCCCGACACCGCTGCACCCGGATCCGATCGCGCTACGTCGGCCGTGTCCTCGCCCTCCTGCCCCGGCGCGAGCACGAGGCGCTCGCGGCTGCCCGAATGCGGGAAAGGACGGAGCAGGGACGACACCTCTACGCGCAACGCCAGGGCGTGGAGGGCACCATCTCGCAGGCCGTGCGAGCGTTTGGCCTTCGCCGGGCTCGCTATCGCGGTCTCGCCAAGACAGGCTTGCAGCACCTCGCCACTGCCGCCGCGCTGAACCTGGAGCGCCTCGCCGCGTGGCTCACAGAGCGCCCCCTCGAACCGACACGCGTATCCCGCTTCGCCGCCCTCCTCGCATAGCACTTCGCCAACAGTGTCCGGTCGTTGGTCGGTGGTGAACATAGGGGAGGCCGCATGGCGGTCGGCCTCAGAGTAAGTAGTTAGTGCGGACCGCATGCAGTCACAGCAGAGGTGCTTGAGACAAGAGTGTCGCACCGCGAAGGCCAACGAATGCTTCGTGTGCCGGCTCTCGCTTACGGCTGCCTAGGCAAAGCCCCGCGGCATTTAACCAACGGTGTCGGAGAAGTCTGACGGGTGTTGGACATCCTTCGAAGGCATACGACCCGGCCGCCGGTCGCCTGACCTTGAGCGACATAGAGAAGATTTTGAAGGCAGGGGCCGGCCATCAAGCAGATACAGAGCGAGCGAAGCGATCGTATCCTCAACGTGCATCTTCTCGCTCTTGATCCGACTAATGCGCTCGGGATCCGGCGATGAGGAGGCAAGCGCGTCGCGTAGTCTCTCGTCGAGGTGAGCTTGACGTTGGTCGAGGGCAGCGAGCCAGTCGCAGGCCTTTGCTGGTGTGAGTTGCTGAGCCATGCCTTCTCTCCCGCTGTGGTTGTATGATCATTTGATAAGTCCGTGGCCGGCGCCAGTCTGTCGTTGCGCAACGATCTACAAGAAGGCGTGATTCGAGACGTGGTCGATCTACTGGGCCATGCATCCGTCACACCGTCTTCCAGGACGTGGCGCTCTCTTCGTCATCGTTGGCGAAGAGCCTGGTGTAGCGGTCCTCCTGCTCATCCGGCTTGGGCCTGAGCGCGCTGCCCTTGACCATCCTGTCGAGCAGCTGCCCGACCAGCCCGAGCGCGTCCACCTGATCGTCGTGCCGGCCTGCCGGGAAGGTCGGCAGCTCGGCCTCGAAGGCCAGCCTCCAGGGAGCGGTGCGCGGCAGGTGCAAGTCGTCTAGCGCCATGCGGCCGCGGATCGACTGCGCCCGCACCGCCTTGTCGCCGCGGGTAGGGAAGGCGTGCGGGGCGACATAGGCCTGCCGCGCTCGCATGCGGCGCTCGAGGAAGGGACCCACACCCGCCCTGATCTGGCCCGTCTCCTCGGCCCAGCCGATCGGCCGCCACTGGCGTACGAGGTCACAGAAGGCCTCGATCCACGCGTCCGCCGCTGTTTGACCGCGCCACAGGTCGAGCAGCCAGAGCCGCCCCTGCGGATCCATCCCCACCACCACGTGCACGGTCCAGTCTCCACCGCCCGAGGTGACCGCGTAGTCCGAGCCGCCTTAGACCCGGAGTGTTGTCCGGTCGGGTAGGCTGTCGGTCGGGTGCAGCCACTCGGCGAGGAAGTAGTCGCCTGTGTCCGGGACAGGGCGCTGCTGGTATAGCGCCGACCAGCTCCGCGTGCTCGCCTCCGCCTTCACTCGGGTGAGGGAGGCGGCGTAGCCGTAGCGGTCGTCACCCCACAGCATCTCACCTGGAGCGCGGCCGAGCGGGTCGTCCTGCTCAGCCTCGGCGGGCAGGGACACCACCCTCTATCGATCCCCCTGGGCCTGGAGCAGCCGCCCCGCGAGGTCGTCCTCATGCCAGCGGGTTTGCACCACCACGATGGCGGCACCGGGCCGGAGGCGGGTGCGCAGGTCGTCTCCGAACCAGGCCCAGACCCGCTCTCGACGTGCCTCGCTGTCAGCCTCCTCCCGCGACTTAACCGGGTCGTCGATCAGCGCCAAGTCTGCCCTGAGGCCGGTAATCACGCCCCCGATGCCCACCGCCCGGTACTCGCCGCCGTTCGTGGTCGTCCAGAGGTCCTCGGCCTCACGGTCCAGCCTGTAGCCGAGCGTCAGGCCATGGGCGCGGATCCGGCCCTGTACCCGGCGGCGGCATTGTCACGTTGTTTGGCTAAGAGGCACGTTGAACCGAGCGGCAGAGCTTGGCCAGCCTTACGCTACCACTTGGACGCACGTCTCCCGCTTCCAGATCCGGAAGGCGTTATCACGAGCACGGCGGTACCCATCGGCCGTCATTAGGTGCCGCCGCGGACGGAAGTGGCCGTAGATCATCGATTGTACCGAAAGAAACCGCTGTGCTTGCTCGTATGATTTGAAACGTTGCATTTGGCGTTCTCGGCGTCGCGTTGGCCTATGGGAGTTCTCGGCACGGTTGTTTAGGTAGCGGCTGGTCCGATGCCGCACTTCGGGCAG
>NZ_JONP01000092.1 GCF_000711725.1 Roseomonas aerilata DSM 19363
AGCCTGCTCCCGGCACAGCACGTAGAGCGCATGGTGGATGCGATCGAGCGTCCGGTCCTCGTCCCAGCGTCGCAGGTAGTCGTTCACCGTGCTGCGTGGGGGCAGGTCCTTTGGCAGAGCGGCCCACTGGCAGCCGGTGCTCAGGATGTACATCACCCCATCCAGTACCGCGCGTTCGTCGACCGACCGCCTGTTGCCGCCGCGCTTCGCACGCGGGATCAGCGGGCCAACGATCGACCATTCTTCGTCGGTCAGATCGCTCGGGTAGCGCAGCTTGCTGCGGTCGTATCTGAGCCGGTTTTCGGGCGTCCACATGAACGCTCTTCTTCCTCAACCCGCCGCCAGGAGCCAATCACAACCGATTCAAATGACGCTACCTGTTCCCGGATGGACACTAAGGACATCCAGGATACGGCCTGCGCCTCCCCCCCGGGCCTGGTTGCGGCAGCAATCGGCCGACCAGCGAGTCCGGGCCACGGTCGTCCGGCAACAGGAAGCCCTCGCGGAAGTGCAGGGGCAGCTTGTAGCGCATCTTCACCACGTAATCGCGCGCCGCCGGCCAGATTCCAAAGGTGCGGAACCCGGCCGGGGGTGGGCTCCGCGCAGCTGGCTCCGCGGCGTGCCCACCTCCTCATGGCGAGCGCCAGCTGCACAATGTCCCAAATGTGGGTCTTGCGTTGCCGCTCGTAGCTGTCGAGGAGACCGCACGGCGCAGATGGAAGCGAGCTTGGCGCGGCTGATCAGGCCTGCGCGCGCCGTATCGCGACAAGGTCCAGGAAAGCTCTCATCGCGGCGCTGGGATGGCGCCTGTTCGGATAGTAGAGGAACCAACTCGGCAGCTTCGGGCTCCAGTCCTGAAGGAGCTCGACGAGAGACCCCACCTCGACAGACGGCCGCACATAGTCCTGGAGAAGATGGGCGATGCCTTGTCCGGCAAGCGCAGCGCTGAGTTCATGATGGGCGGAACTCAGCGTCAGGCGCCCCTCGGGCGCGACCTCTACCGCCATGCCGCCCTTCTCGAACCGCCAGGTGACTAGTGTACCCCCGGGGAAGCGGCGCCGGATGCAGTCCTGTCCGACAAGGTCCTCCGGGGTGCGCGGCTCGCCATTCCGCCGGAGGTGGGAGGGCGCTGCGACGATCGCGTATCGGAGCGAGGGCCCGAGCGGGACGGCAATCATGTCCTTCGCCAGCTGCTGCCCGAACCGGACGCCCGCATCGAAGCCCTGGGCCACGATGTCGATAATGGCCGCGTCGCTCACGAGCTCCACATGGACTTCGGGGTAGCGTTCCAGGAACTCGAAAACCAGCGGACAGAGAACATGATCGATCGCCGGCGGCGGGGCGTTGATGCGCAGCGTCCCGGAGGGCCGCTCGCGGAGCCCGTCGAGATCGTCCACCGCTGTTCTGATCTCGTGCAACGCCGGCGCGAGGCGGGCCAGCAGCCGCTTGCCGGCTTCCGTCGGTGCGACGCTGCGGGTCGTCCTGTTCAGCAGGCGGAGGCCAAGCCCGGCCTCCAGCGAACGGATCGTCTGGCTCAGTGCCGCCGATGAGACGCCGCGTTCCGCCGCGGCCGCCCGGAAGCCGCCGCACCGGACGATGGCCGCAAAAACCTCCAGGCTGTCGAGCCGAAGCGACGACGTCATTGCAAGGGGCAGCTTATCAAGGCTGGTAGCATTCGCCAACTTATCCGGGCACCTGCCGGCTGTCATCTCTGGGCCACGGCTTCCGCACGCCGCGGGGGTCAGGACGAGGATGACATGCCGTGACAGGCCTCACGATCAATCGCCGGGCGATCATGCTGGCTGCAGCCGCCGCAGGCGGCATTGGGCTCGCAGGAAGCCTGGGCCGACACGCCGCGGCGCAGGGCATGACGCCAAGCGCGGGCAATGCCGGGCATTACCGCTTCAGGGTCGGTGAGATCACCGCGACGGTGCTCAGCGACGGCGTGATCGGCGGGCCGCCCCGTGTATACGCCATTGATGCGGCGGAGGCCGAACTGGGAGCGGTGCTGCGGAATGCCTTCCTCCCTACCGACCACATGACGCTGAACCTGAACACGCTGCTGCTCGAGACGGGCGGGCGCCGCGTCCTGCTCGAGGCCGGGGCAGGGCAGAGCATGGGGCCGAATGGCGGCCGCTTCTTCGCCAGCCTCGCGGCCATTGGCCTGACGCCGAACGACATCGACGCGATCGTCGTCTCCCACACGCATCCGGACCATGTCGGCAATCTCCGCGCGGCGGATGGTGGCCGCGCCTTTCCGCGGGCCGCGGTGTTCGTGCCCCGTGCCGACTGGGACTTCTTCGTCCGCGGCGAGCCCGACCTCTCCTACATGCCCGTGCCCGCGGAATTCCGGCGCAGCTTCGCCGCCGCCATCAAGCGCAGCGTCGAGCCCGTCGCAGGCGATGTGCAGCTCTACGAAGCCGGGCAGGAGATCGTGCCGGGCCTCACCACGATCGCCGCCTCCGGGCACACGCCGGGGATGGTCACCTTCCTTGTGCATTCCGGGAGCGACCAGCTGCTGCTGACGGCGGACCTCGCCTACCAGCCGGTCATCAACATCGACCGCAACTGGCGGCCAGGGCCGGACCGCGACAGGGACGCGGCGCTGGAGGCGCGCCGCCGCATCTTCGATCGGGCAGCGGCGGACCGGCTTCTCGTGCTCGGATTCCACTACCCCTTTCCGGGTCTTGGACGGATATTGAGGACCGATACGGGATACGCCTGGGTCCCCGCCCACTGGCAGTTCTGACCGCCCGCCGGACCAGGAGAGAGGAGAGAGCGCGTGACCGCCTCCGCTTGCATGCCGGGTACCTGCGAATTCATGGCGCGCGCCGCGGGCGCGTCCCCGAAGGACCGCGTCGAAATTTCTGGCGCGGTCCGCTCAGGCGATCCTCGCTGCGTCTGCAGCAAGGCGGGAAACGGAGCTGCCGGCGCGCGATGATAGGTCTAAGCCGCCGTCCATCGTCCGCGTCAGCGCCTGCCGTCCCATGATGCGAGAGGATCACCACGCCGCAAGCCTGGCGGCGCATGCGCGGGCACGGATCGCGCTCGCGGCCTGCAGCAAGGCCGTTTGGGGATCCATCCTGCTGCGGCGCTACACGGCCCCCGCGGTCATCGAGGAGTTCGTGGTTCCCCCCTCCGCCGACCAGGTGATCGTCCTCGTGACGGACGGCTGCTTCGACATCGAATCCCGCGCTGGTGGCCGTTGGCGCGGTACGCGGTACGGAACGGGCAGCCTCGGCATGACGGCTCCCGGGCATGAGGCCATCCTGCGCTGGCGCGGGGAGGAGCCGAACGAGACCCTGCATCTGCACCTGCCTGCCTCCACGCTCCGCCGGGTGGCCGGGGACCTCTCGGCCATGGACCCGGCGCGGCTGGCCATGCCGAACGACCTTGCCTACTGCGATCCGCTCGTCGCGCAGGTGATGCTGAGCCTGTCGGAGGCGCTGTCCTGCGGGGCGCCGGAGCTCTATGCCGAGGCCGCGTGCGAGCTGCTCGCCGCCCATATCCTCCTTCGGCATGCCAGGCTGACGCCGAGGTCGCCGGCCTTGCTGCCGCATCCACGGCTGCGCCGGGTGGAGGAGTTCATGCGGAGCAACCTCGCGCGCCCTCTCACCCTGGACGAACTGGCGCGCGAGGCGGGGATGAGCCCGTTCCATCTTCTGCGCGTCTTCCGCAAGGTCCATGGCGAGACGCCGATCCGCAGGCTGACGCGCATGCGCATGGAGGCGGCGCGGCGGCACCTCGAGGCCGGGCGGGAGCCTGTTTCGGCCATCGCCTTCCTGTGCGGCTACGAGAACCCCTCCCACTTCGCAACCGCCTTCCGCCGCATCGTCGGCGTCTCGCCCACCGCCTACCGTGCAGGGGTGCGGTAACAATACGGCGACGGCAATTCCGCGAGGGACTTCGGCAGGATCGCGAGCGCCCGGTGAGGTGACGGCAGTTTAATCTCGCGGCCTGAACGCCTTGCCTGACCGGAGACCGACGCGATGGACGAGATGCCCCACGAACGAGGCGACATCCCCGTCAGTCGCCGTGGCCTGGTGATCGGCGCGACCCTCGCCGGTGTTCCGCTGGTTCGGTCAGACGCCGCCGCGCAGGGTGCCGCCACGCGGGGCAGCGTGCCGGGCAGCCTGGAGGTGAGCCTGACGGTGAATGGCGAGGCCCGGCGCCTCGTCCTCGATCCCCGCGCCTCCCTGCTCGACACGCTGCGGGAAGGGCTGGCGCTGACAGGCGCCAAGAAGGGCTGCGACCACGGCCAGTGCGGCGCCTGCACGGTGCATCTGGACGGCCGGCGCGTCGCCTCCTGCCTGACGCTCGCGGTGCAGGCCGACGGCCGCGCCGTGACGACGATCGAGGGCATCGCGCCTGCCGAGGGCGACCTGCATCCCATGCAGCAGGCCTTCATCGACCATGATGCCCTGCAATGCGGCTACTGCACGCCCGGGCAGATCATGGCGGCCATCGCCTGCGTGCAGGAGGGCCATGCCAGCAATCCCGATGAGATCCGCGAGTACATGAGCGGCAATCTCTGCCGCTGCGGCGCCTATGCCGGGATCCTGGCCGCGATCCAGGACGCCGCGCCCAAGATGCGGGTGGGCTGAGCCGATGCGCCCCTTCTCCTATGCCCGGGCGGATGGCCAGGCGGCCGCGATCCGCGCTGTTTCTGCGGGAGGAGCCGGCACGCGCTTCCTGGCCGGCGGCACCACCCTGTATGACCTGATGAAGCTCGGCGTCGAGGCGCCGGAGCGGCTGGTGGACATCAACGCGCTGCCCGCCATCCGCGGCTTCGATACGACGGGGCCGCGCGAGCTGGTCTTCGGTGCCGGTGCGCGGATGAGCGACGTGGCGGCCGATCCCCGGCTGGTGGCGGAGTATCCCGCCCTGTCGGAATCCCTGTGGAAGGCCGCCTCGCAGCAGCTGCGGAACATGGCCAGCCTTGGCGGCAACCTGCTGCAGCGCACGCGCTGCGCCTATTTCCGCGGCGGCGAGCCCTTCGCCTGCAACAAGCGCGTGCCCGGCAGCGGCTGCGCGGCGCGGGAGGGGATCGATCGCGGCCATGCCGTGCTCGGCGGTAGCGAGGCCTGCATCGCCACCTACCCCGGCGACTGGGCCGTGGCGCTGGCGGCCTTCGATGGGGTGGTGGACGTGGCGGGCCCGAACGGATCGCGCAGCATTCCCTTGGACGCCCTGCACCGCGAGCCCGGCACGACGCCTGAGGTGGAGACGAGTCTGGGGCGGGACGAGATGATCCTGCGCATCCGGGTGCCGGTCACGCCCCTCGGGCGCGCCTCGACCTACCACAAGATCCGGGATCGCGAATCCTACGCCTTCGCGCTCGCCTCCGCCGCCGTCGCGCTGCGGATGGAGGGAGAGGTGGTGCGAGAGGCGCGGATCGCGCTGGGCGGCCTCGCCACGCGCCCCTGGCGGGCGAGGGAGGCGGAGCGCGGCCTGGTCGGGCAGCGGCTCACCGCCGAGGCGGCCCGCGCTGCCGGGGACGCCGCCCTGCGTGGCGCCCGCCCCGGCCACCACAACGCCTTCAGGATCGAGCTCGGCGCCCGCACCGTGGCCGACGCCCTCCTGATCGCACGGCAGAGGGTCTGACGCATGAGCGACACCTCCTACCCCGACGCACCCCGCATCGACGCGTGGGACAAGGTGCGGGGCGCCCTGCGCTACGCCGCCGACGACGCCCGGCCGGGCCTGGCGCATGCCGTGCTGGCCACTGCAACGATCGCGTGCGGCACCATCCGGCGCATCGACACCGCAGCCGCCCGTGCAGTGTCCGGCGTGCGGCTTGTGCTCACGCATGCGGAACTAGCCGGGGTGAAGTCGCCGGGCTTCATCATGGGCGGCGGATACGGTTTCCAGAGCCTGCAGCCCGTCACCTCCCCGCGCATCGCCTATCGCGGCCAGCCGATCGCCGTGGTGGTGGCGGACAGCCTTGAAGCCGCGGCGGAGGGCGCAAGGCTGGTCCGCGCGGAGTACGCGGCCCAGCCGCATCAGGTGACGCTCGACGCCCCGCCCTCGGACATCATCGCCCAGGCCGATTCACCGCTGCCCAAGCCGATGTTCGCCGATGTCACTGCCGGCGAGGCAGAAGCCGCCTTCGCCGCCGCGCCCGTGCGGGTCGAGGCCGAGTTCCACCAGCCCGCGCAGCACCAGAACCCGATCGAGATGCTCTCCACCGTCGCCGAGTGGCGGGATGGGCACCTGACCGTGCATGAGGGCACCCAGAACGCCGAGGCGATCCGGCACGGGCTGGCGCGGCAGCTGGAGATCGAGCCGGCGCGGGTCACCGTGCTCTCGCCCTCCACCGGTGGCGGGTTCGGTCAGAAGAACTCGCTGCAGGCGCATACCGTGCTGGCGGCGGAGGCGGCGCGGCGGCTGGGGCGGCCGGTGAAGCTGGTTGTCACCCGGGCGCAGATCTTTCACGACAGCAGCTTCCGCCCGGCCAGCCGCCACCGCATCCGGATTGGGGCGGATGCGGAGGGCCGGATGCAGGCGCTCATCCACGAGACGAATTCGCAGACCTCGCGCCACGACCTCTTCCCCACGCTGTACACGGATCTCTCCGCCCGCCTCTACGGCGTGCCGAATTTCCGCGGCCGCGAGCGGCTGGTGCGCACCGACGTGCAGACGCCCGGCTACATGCGCCCGCCCTTCGAGCACGCCGCCGCCTTCGCGGTGGAGAGCGCCGTAGACGAGCTGGCCTACCGGCTGGGGCGGGACCCGGTGGCGCTGCGGCTGGCGAATGACGCGACGGCCGACCCGATCACCGGCCGGCCCTATTCCTCCCGCCACCTCGCCGAGTGCCTGCGCCGGGGGGCGGCCCGCTTCGGCTGGGACCGGCGCAGCATGGAGCCAGGCTCAATGCGCGGGGAGGACGGGTCCCTGATCGGCTGGGGCGTGGCCGCCGGGGCCTATAAGGCCGCGACCGCGCCGGCGATCGCCAAGCTGCGGCTCTCGGCCGACGGCTCGGTCACCCTGGGCGTCGGCGGGCATGAGATGGGGCAGGGGATCCGCACCGCGATCACCGCCGTGCTCGTCCGGCGCCTCGGGGTGGAGCCCGGGCGGATCGTGCTGGAGATCGGCAGCACCGGCGGCACCCCGCAGCACCTTACCGCTGGCTCCTGGGGCACGGCGACCGTCGTCCCGGTCACCGACGACGCCTGCGACGCCCTGCTGCGCGCGCTGGAGGCGCTGCCGCCGGCTCCTGCGCATGCGGAACGGCTGCGTGCCGCCGGCCGCCCCTTCCTGGAGGTGGAGGTGAGCCGCCGCGCGCCCGGGCAGCCGGAGGCGGCGATGGGACGCCTCAACACCGGCCTGCCGGCGGCGGTGGGCCCGGCCTATCCGGAGTTCGTCAGCCTCAGCCATGCCGCGCATTTCGTGGAGGTGCGGGTGGAGCCGGGCACCCGCCGCGTCCGTGTGCCCCGCGTCGTCAGCGTGGTGGATTGCGGCCGCGTGGTCAGCCCGCGCACGGCGGCCAGCCAGCTGCGGGGCGGCGTGGTCTGGGGAATCGGCGCCGCACTGCGGGAGGTGAGCGAGGTAGACCCGCGCCATGGCGGATTCCTCAACGCCGACCTGGCCGAATACGTAGTGCCTGTTAACGCCGATATCGGCACGATCGAGGTGGAGTTCGTGGACGAGCCCGATCCGCGGCTGAATAGGGCGGGGGTGAAGGGGCTGGGCGAGGTGGCGATGGTGGGCGTCGCGCCGGCGATCGCCAACGCCGTGCACCACGCCACCGGGAAGCGGTTGCGGGCGCTGCCGATCCGGGTCGAGGATCTACTCTGAAACATCTAGACCAGTTGCACGTCGATCATCTCGGGCCTGCCCACGGCGAAGCCTGCCAGCCCGAGGCGGAGGTGGGTGTGACGTTCAGCATTATCCCCACACCGAGCACGACACATCTTTCGAGTACAACGGCGTCTATGCGGGCGGTTCGCTGATCGGCGTGGACACAGCCAGCCAGCTGCTAGTCGACACGCTGGAGAAGAACGGCTTCACCAACCCCACCCACGTCTCCATCCATTCCTTCGAGATGGTCAACCTCACCGTGGCCTTCCCCTGTTTGAGTGGACACGGGTTACGGCCCAGGCGGCCGCGGCGAGTTGTTCCATCTCAGCTGGCGCTTTGTAGCCGATTGCTGAGTGGAGGCGCTGCTGGTTGTAGAAGCCTTCGATGAAGGCGAAGAGGGCTGATCGTGCGGCCTGCCTGGTCGGGCACGGTCCGTCCTCCTCGAGTTCGGTCTTGAGGCTGCCGAAGAAGCTTTCCATGGGGGCGCTGTCCCAGCAGTCGCCTTTCCGGCTCATCGAGCAGCGCATGCCGTGTTTGGCCAGCAGGCGGCGGTCGTCATGGGCAGCGTACTGGCTGCCGCGGTCCGCGTGGTGCAGCAGCCCTGGACCTGGCCGGCGGCTGGTGATGGCCATCCTCAGGGCGGTAAGCGTCAGCTCCTG
>NZ_JONP01000093.1 GCF_000711725.1 Roseomonas aerilata DSM 19363
ATCGTGCAGACAGGACTCGAGACGGCGGAGCTGATCAAATACGCGGCCAACGCCTTCCTGGCCGTGAAGATCACCTTCATCAACCAGATGGCCGACCTCTGCGAGAAGGCCGGGGCGGACGTGCACGACGTGGCCCGCGGCATGGGGCTGGACGGGCGTATCGGGCGCAAGTTCCTCCATGCCGGGCCGGGCTACGGCGGCTCCTGCTTCCCGAAGGACACGCTAGCGCTGGCCCGCACCGCACAGGAGCTGGGCGCGCCGGTGACGATCGTGGAGCAGACGATCGCGGCCAACGACGCCCGCAAGGAGGCGATGGCGGCGCGGGTGATCGCGGCGCTGGGCGGCTCGGCGGCGGGGAAGACCGTCGCGGTGCTCGGCCTGACCTTCAAGCCCGAGACGGACGACATGCGCGACTCGCCCTCGCTCGTCGTGGTGCCGAGGCTGGTGGAGGCGGGCGCCACGATCCGCACCTACGACCCGCAGCCCTCCCATGCGCGGCAGATGATGCCGGCGGGCGTGCAGTTCGCGGAGACGGCGCTCGACGCCGTCGAGGGCGCGGATGCCGTGGTGCTGCTGACCGAGTGGAACGAGTTTCGTGCCCTCTCGCCCCAGAAGCTGAAGTCAGCGATGCGCGGCGACGTGGTGCTCGACCTCCGCAACGCCTGGGATCCCGCGGCCTTCCGCGAGGCCGGCCTCACCTATAGCTGTATCGGCCGCGCCGAAGGAAATAGTGGAATTCCATATTCTAAGTGCTCCAGGGCCCCGACCCGGATCCCGTGATCGGTAATGCCACACACAGCCGCAACAAGCTGGCAGAGAAAATGGCCTTTAAAACTGTAATTTCGAACGAGAAAGCTCGAATCGTGCTTCGCGCGCACAGAGTGGCATTCAAACCATGGGTCCGTTCTTAGAAAGAAGGTGAATGTAGCTCATTTTTTAGCGAGATGGAAGCGGAGCTATCGCAGCAGATGAAAAGCGACTTTGTTATAGACAGCCAGCTTGGATGCTGATGTGCGATCCGAATTCACAGGGCGGCATGCTCGAGGAGGCTCAAAATTGACTCACGTAAACATCGTCACGTCGGATCGTGGCTGGATCCTCGAAAACCTCGCAACACAAATATCATCCCGTCTCCCTTACGTTACGTTCGGCAACGGCGTTGATACAGAGGCTGTTATCCAATACTACGTAACATTCTCTTGCAGATACCGCAGGATCTCACCGATCGAGGTGGGGTACTTTGCACACCTGGAGCCAGAGGGAGAAGCAAACGACAAGTTTTTCCGCGTGGCGAGTGAGGTCGATTGGTGTATCAGTCACTCACACCTTTACGCCGGCATACTGCGCGAACATGGCATTTCAAATGTCACCACGATTTCGCCCGGAGTTGACCTTGCTCAATTTTCCCCAAAAATCCGTATAGGGATAATTGGCCGCACTTACCACACAGGGCGCAAGGGCGAGCACCTTGTCGACCAAGTCATGAACATTCCCGAAATTGAGTGGTATTTTACTGGCGAAGGTTGGCCCAATCCGCCGCTTAACCTGGCTGGTGACGTTCTCCCCGAACTTTACCGGCGCCTCGATTATGTCCTCGTTCCCTCACTTTACGAAGGCGGCCCGATGAGTGTCGTCGAGGCACTAGCCTGTGGAACTGAGGTGATATCCCCGCCAATAGGCTGGGTCCCTGAGTTTCCCCACATCGAATATAAGGTGGGTGACGCCACGGATCTTCGTCGAGTACTGATGGAGATCGTCGAAAAGAAGCGCAAACTGCGTGAGTCAGTCTTGGACCGGACCTGGGACGCCTGGGCAGAAGGCCATGACAAGGTGTTCCGAGACCTCGCAGCATTGAACGGCTTAAATCTTACGAATCCGAAAAAGACCCGTCATCGTTATCCAAATCGTACAGCCCTTGTCTTGCATGGCTCGGAAGGATCTTCTCCTGGCGGGCCGACAGTGCGTGTTCCTCGCCTTGGTCGCGAACTGCGTGAGCTTGGCTCAGAAGCTCAAGTAGTGCGGCATCCCAGCACCGACTTCGCACGATATGAAGTTGCCCACGTATTTAACTCCTGGGGACCCAAAACTGCGCTCGACGCCATTCGGCGTGCCAAGGGCCTGGGCGTTGGAGTAGTGTTCTCCCCAATCTTCCTTGATCTCTCCAGTCGCTCACTTTGGCAAGACGCCCTTCCGCAAATTTTTAATGAATCTGAAAATGAAATCGAGCTCGAAAACCGGCTGCAGCGGTACTTCGCCGATTATCACCAGCAGCGTGCATCACCGCAGCCGCCGGCAGAACCTGTACCCGGCTATCACTCATCTGTTCGCTTGATGATGTCCCTCGCCGACAAGGTCATCTTCTTATCTGAGCGAGAGAAGATGCGTCTCGAGCTGATCGGTGCGGACACATCTCATGGTACCATAGTGCGCAACCCAGTTGATTCGAAGCTCTTTGCTGAAGCAGACCCATCTATCTTTGAGCAACACTATGGGATCAGGGATTTCATCATCTGCGTTGCACGGCAGGAGAGTCGTAAGAACCAGTTGATGCTGATGCGCGCCCTCCAAGACACTAATATCCCGCTGGTGCTGGTCGGCCATGCCGCGAGCTCTGATTACGTGAAGCTGATGGAGCGTTACCGCACTGCAAACGTGCACTTGATAGAGCGGCTACCACCTAACTCAAACATGTTGGCCTCAGCTTTTGCCGCCGCTCGTGCGGCCGTTCTACCAAGCTGGTCCGAGGGTGCGCCGCTTGCTGCTCTCGAGGCTGCTGCCGCGGGCGCATCCTTAGTGTTGAGTGACGAGTCGGGAGAAAGCGAGTACTTTGGCGAGTGGGCACGTTACTGCGACCCTGCTTCTGCCTCTAGTATACGTAAGTCAGTCCTCGAGGCATTTGAAACAAAATCACCAGAAGAACACAAAGAAGCGCAAAAAAAGTTCATTCGCAATAACTTTAACTGGGATCGGCATTGCAGCTCTACTCGCGAGATTTACCGACTTGTTCGCGAAGTCGTTACGCCGAAGGTCGCCGAACAACTGCATACTCCTGCGTATTCGGTCTCTGCCGCGCAGACCCGCATCGACATTGTTTACGACGTAACCACCACCGCAAATCACAAAGGTCGTTGGACAGGAATTGCTCGGGTAGAGGCGGCACTTGCCATAGCTCTTCAGGAGAATGAGCGGGTAGCAAGCATCCGATTTGTGGCTTGGAACAATAAGGCTCGCACTTTTGTCGAAATTCCTTTTGCCGCGATACGCGAAGGAAGGACCAGCAATATCTTGGCGCACTATGACACCGTTGTGGTGCGGCCCATGGACCTTCCTGCGGGAGCATTCCATCTCGTTGGTGGAAGTGGGTGGATGCAAAACTCATCCTACACCGAGGGCTTGATAGCCTTTAAATATTACCATAAGCTGCGACTTATTCCTATAATACACGATGTAATCCCGGTTAGATTTCCGTTCTGGTTCGATGAGGGTTATGCGCCGACGTTCAACCACAACCTTAGTATTCTGCTCGGCAATTCCGATGCGATTCTTTCAATCTCAGAATCAACAAAAGCCGATATTGAGTTTTTCGCTAATGGCGAGGTCGATCTTTTTCTTCCGGAAATTTTCACTTTCCGTGAAGGAGACGAAATTTCGCAAATCCCGACAAAGGAGCGGTTGCCTGATTTCATTGACAAACTGCGGGATCAGGAGTTCGTGCTGTCGGTCGGTGCTATTCACCAGCGCAAGAACCATAAACTGCTCTACGATGTGTGGGTCCAACTAAGCGAACGTATGGGTAGCCGTTGTCCTAAGTTGGTGCTAGTTGGTGGAGTCGCATGGAACGGGCAAGATCTCGCACGAGCGATGCAAAATGACAGACGCGTACAAAATCAAATTCTAATCTTTGAGAAAATCGACGACCACGCACTCGAGTGGCTATATCGCAATTCAATCTTCACTGTTTATCCGTCGCTCTACGAGGGTTGGGGTCTACCAGTTTCAGAAAGCTTGCGTCATGGCAAGATCTGCATTGCATCGAACGTATCGTCTATACCTGAAGTTGCGCCCGGGTTGGTTGAACTCCTCGATCCGCTTGATCCCGCGAAATGGCTAGCTAGAATACTTTTTCTAGCTAGCAGTCGCCAAGCGCGCGAGCTTCGAGAGGCAACCATTGCCGCTAGTTACCGTCATTTCAGCTGGGCGGAGGCGAGTAATAATCTGCTCGACTGCCTGTGTACCAGCAAGAGTCTCGTTCCCATCCATCGTCCCCACACCCCTGGTACCATCGCATCTTTGGCAAATCGTCTGGATGCCGCTCGCTATAAACGTCGTGGTTGGCATCTAACTGAGAAGTGGGGCTGCTGGTCTTCTGAAATGGCTGCTACCCTAAGCTTGGAACTGCCTGAACCGTACGTCGGCAACGCGGTTTTCATTGCTGAAGTGAAGGCTTTTTCCTTTCCTGGAAGCCAGCAGGAAACTCGCGTTCTTGTAAACGGAACTCCTGTTGGGCGTTGGACCATTTCAGGTACTGAGGTGCTAATTCGCCACGCGCTCATTCCAGCATCGGTACTCAAAGGGGCGATGAACGTCGAATTGAGACTAGAAAACGCCAATCTCGTTCCGATCGCTCAAGTAAACAAATCGAACGACAGTCGGTCTGTGGGTATTGGTCTGACCCGTTTCGCGCTGGCTGACTTGGCGAAAGTGCCGCACGCTGGTACTTACCTCGGAACACGATGCAGCGACGATAATTCGATCGAGCTAGGCCGCAGCTACGACTTCTTTAAGGATGCAAGGAGTCGTGCCTGTCTCGATGGCGAGTGGACTTCCACGTCTGTGTGGGGGGCAATCAATACTGATGGGCGTCCGCGGATGTCCTTGGTGATCCAAGAAGCGCCTGGTGAAGCTTTGGAAGTTGAATTGTTTCTTCGCCCGGTTGCAACTGAGGTCGATCCCTTGACGATCATGATCTTAGTCAATGATACTCCAAGTCGTGCCTACACTTTTTCCGATGATGAAATTCACCGAGTGCTCATTTCCGTTACTGCGGCAATCCGCGCAGTTTCGGAGCCGATTATTATTGATATGGTCCCTAGCGACATTCGCTCCCCGCGTGAGGTCGGCGTTGGCAGTGCAGGTGTGGCGTTCGGCTTTGGGCTATTCAGTATGCGGGTGCTGACACCTTCTCTCCAGCATGACCCCTACGCCGTTACCTACGAGGTTGGTAAGAACATTTCCTTTTCCTCACTTGCGACAGAGTCACCCTCGGTGCGCTTGTCTAGTATCCCAGGTCCGTGGCATTCAGTGGAACCAGGAGGAGTATGGTCGGCTGGCAAGGTCGGCCTGCTTAGCCTCAGGCTCGGACAGCCGTGGCTTTACGGTTTGGCACTAAACTTCGAGGCTCGTGCTTTCGGGCCCGCGTCGTCCGAGATAGAAGCGTTTGTCTCGGCAAATGGACATCGGATCGGAACGGTATCGCTTTCTTCTGAGCTAAACAGGGCGGTTGAGCTTCCGCTACCGGTGGATGCTGTTGGAAAGGACGGCCGAACTCTTATCGAAATTATCGTTCCTACGGCGTCATCACCGGCTAAACTGGGAACTGGCACAGACGAGCGTATATTAGGCGTTCGTCTAAGTGCACTTTCTTTGCGACCTGCGGCCGTTCTATCGACCGGCATTGCACTTCCATTTGCGTCGCGTGCGGTCAGCGGCGAAAGGCAACCCAGCGATGCTTACGTTCAGGGAAAGTGGTATCCGCCTGAGCCTTCTGGACGATGGTCTCAGGAAAGCCAAGGTGAGCTAACCTTCGTCCGCTCACCCTTTGACGACGGACAAGCGTTCTTCGTTTCATCCCGGGTTCTTGGAGCTGCGGTTGACGCGCCCGTTTATGTCGATCTTTTGGTGAATGGATGTCACACCGACACTTGGTTGTTCTGGGATGATCAAGTGCTGCTCGCCGACGTCCGAGGCTTCGCTGAAGCAGTCGCGGGCTCTGAAAAGGTCACCATTTCCTTCCGAAGTCGCAACTCTCGGTCGCCGCGGGCTCTCGGTCTGAGCGATGATCCACGTGAACTAGGTGTACTTGTCACAGGTTGCGTTCTCCTTGATGTGGAGCAAGGTGTAGATGAGGCCGCCGCCCTTCTCAGCGCTGCTGGATGCAATGTCCAAAAACGAATGGAGCGCGATCTCGCGAGTTATGGTTCAGCAGGGGCGATAGATGTTGCTCCGCTAGGTCTGAGTGACGCGCTTAGTTTGGTTCGGGCTCGTGGCGACATAAGGATCGTAGATGTCTTGGGCTCTGACGGCTCAAACAAAGTCTTTGTGTCTGGATGGTACGATGTTGAACCTGATGGAAGGTGGAGCGGAGCGGGGTGTGCAGTACTTCACCTGCAGGTGCCACGCGTTGCCAAGTCGATCGAGGTGGTCGCGCGAGTGTTTGGTACTGGCGCTGGCTCGGTAGGTGTAATGGCCCGCGTTGCAAACAATGGTGAGCATCTATTCCAATTCAGAAGTGATGATTTCGGGTTGATCAGCATCCCTCTTGATGGTAGTGAGATTGACGAGATAAACGGGATAGCATTGACGTTTAGAGCGTTGGCTGCCGTGTCGCCAAAGCATTTAGGAATGGGTGATGACGACCGTCCTCTCGGTGTTTTTGTAAGGTATATCGGCGTGCAGGTTTCTACATTGTAAATGTTCACGGCGCATACACATCGTTTTTCCTGAGCTTCGGGCGACTACCGCGTGCTGGTCATTCTGACGCTCAAGCTCACCAATGCCTCCGGATCCTTAGTGGTTCCGGATCTCACAATTGCATGACCCAAGGCTGCCTTAGTCGTGGCGACCTTGGGCGTGTTGTACTTAATGTACGGCGCATGAATTGCTGACTCATACGTTTGGGGCGGGGAGCGAGGTGTCGTGACTTGGTGTGCTCCGAACTAGTGGAGAGCACAGAATGGACGCGGCGGTGGCGATCCGAACTGAAATGGAGGCGGGCAGCCACCGGCAACTCGCCCGGCGCAAGCGGGACGGGCGGGTTATCGGCCCGGCTGATTGAGGTGGTTTCTGGATTTCGTACAGGCGGATAAGCTCGGTTCGCCCCGAGAAGGACGGACCCGATGACGGGGAAGCGGACGCGCTATTCAGTGGAGTTCAAGGCGAAGGTGGCGCTGGAGGCGCTGCGGGGTGAGCTGACGACGGCGCAGTTGGCGGCACTGCTCGACGGCTGAGAATGGCAAGCCCCGGTGCCGCGCTGCAGGCCGGAACTAGCCGGGTAACAGGGGTGCGATTCAGCTAGAAACAGTAGCTCCGACGCGGCGACATCCGCGCACCGGGACGTGCAGATCGACCTCGACACACTGCCCGATGATCCTGCCAACCTGCAGCAGATGCTCTGGGAGGTGGTCGCCGCCGCAGCGTATCAGCATGGCGCACTGCATGCCGAGAGCGGCAAGCTCCGGCTGCCGATCCAATGCCTGCTGCGGCACCAGTTCGGCAGTCGGTCGGAACAGCTCAGCCCGGACCAGATGCAGCTCTGGCTCGAGGATCTTGAGCAGAGCATTGCCGAGAACCAAGCCGGGCAGGAGGCGGTGGAGGCCCGGTAGGGCCGCCGCCCGGCGAGGCCGTCTCGAAGCAACCACGGCGCCTTGCCCGGACATCTGCCGCGCTACGTGGTGCTGATCGACGCCGCCTGCCGCGCCTGCCCTTGCTGCGGCGGCGCGCTGCATGCCATCGGCGAGCTCCGCACCGGGTAGCTCGACGTCGTGCCTGCCCAGTTGCGGGTCCGCGTCCCTCGCCGCCCCTGCTAGGCCTGCCGGACCTGCGAGGGTGTCGTGATGGCGCCAGCACCGGAGCGGCCGATCGATGATGGCCTGGCCACCGAGGCGCTGGTGTCGCACGTGGTGGTCAGCAAGTTCTGCGGCAGCCTGCCGCTGTACCGCCGGGCGCGGATGTTGGCGCGGCAGGGCGTCACCTTGGACCGCTCAACCTTGAGCAACTAGGCTCAGGACTCCTTAGAACACCTAACAGAACCGCTTGATTTGGCCGAGGCAGACCAGGGCGCAGGCGAGCGTCGTGAACGCCAGGTGGATGTCGGCGCGGCGCTCATAGCGGATGGTCAGGCGGCGGTAGCGGGCGAGCCAGGCGAAGGTGCGCTCGACAACCCAGCGGTGTCGTCCGAGGTGGGTGCTGCTCTCGATGCCTCGCCTTGCGATGCGCGGGGTGATGCCGCGGGCACGGCACTCACGACGGCAGCGGCGATGGTCGTAGGCCTTGTCGGCGTGAAGCTTGCCCGGCCTGCGCCGGGGACGGCCCCGGTGCCCGGTCCGAATGG
>NZ_JONP01000094.1 GCF_000711725.1 Roseomonas aerilata DSM 19363
TGCGGTTGAACACGCCGAGGCGGCTCCAGCGCACGAAGCGGTTGTACAGGGTCTTGTGCGGACCGTACTCGGCAGGTGCGTCGCGCCAGCGCAGCCCGTTGCGGATGACGTGGAGGATACCGCTGACCACCCGCTGATCGTCGACGCGGGGCACCCCGTGCGAGAGCGGGAAATAGGGAGCAATCCGCCGGATCTGCGCCTTCGTGAGCCAGAACAGGTCAGCCATGGCAGCACCTCCGGCTACCATGGAATCAGCCATTCAGATCAGGCGCCAGCCCTGATTAACGGGTCCTGAGCCTAGTCCTCTTCCTGTTCACGATGCGGCCGCCTCGCCTTCACACAGATCAACTGCTGGGCACTGAGGTCTGCCGATGCCACCTAATCAGCGTCGCCCCTCAGCCGGGTGGTATGCCCGCCTTCAATCTGGGTGGCGGTAGGCCCGAGAGGTCGCACTGCGCGTCAAGAAGGGCGGAGAAATCCTTTCCTCCGAAGCCCCGCGCCCGCGCGGAGGAGAGCGTTTCTCGCCCCGCCGCTGCCATGGGCAGCGGCACGCGCTCTGTGTTGCCCGCGTCCACGATGAGAGTAAGGTCCTTATGCGCTAGGTCGATTGCGAAGCCGGGCCCCGTATCACCAGCAAGCACCTTCTGCGGCCAGTTAACTTTCAGCTGGCCATTCGTAGCGGTGGTGCCGTGCAGCACCTCCAGCGTTCGTTCCAGATCAAGCCCAAAGCGAGCCGCCAGGGCGAGCGCCTCGGCGTTGATGGTGCACAACAGGACGGCAAGGTGATTGTTCACCAGCTTCATGCGTGTGCCGCTACCTGGGGGTCCGCAGTGATGGATGGTGCTTCCCATTGCCGCCAGCAACGGCTGGGCCCGGGCAAAATCCGCGTCGCTTGCTCCCACCATGAACAGGCTCTCTCCGCGTTCCGCGTGGCTTGCCAGACGGCCAACTGGCGCATCCACGAAGCCAATATCCCTCTCCGCGCAGGCCGATGCCAGCGCGTCACTCGTCCCGGGATCAACGGTAGAGCTATCTATGACCAGCGATCCCCGGGGGAGATGGGTTAGCAGGCCGTCCGCACCCAGCACCACCTCACGCACCTCACGTGGTCCCGGCAGCATAGTCAGCACGATGGAGGAGGTGCTGGCCAGCTCGGCTGGCGAGGAGGCACGGCTCGCCCCCAAGTCCTCCAGTGCTGTTGCGGCCTCGGGCACCATGTCGAAGACCGACAGGGCAAACTGCTTGCGGCGCAGATTAGACGCCATGGGGCGTCCCATCCGCCCAAGACCAACAAACCCGACACGCTCCATTCTGGCTCCCCCCGCTACGATTTCGCCGACCCTCAAAGACCAGCCCGAACTTGTCAAACCAAGCGTTCACCGCGGGCGTGTTGCCTCAGTGAGGCAACGGCAAGTTGACAGGCGGTGGCCGGAATGACCAAGCTGGTGACGCCTGACGTCAGACGGCACCACCGGTTCCGTTGCGCGTTTGCGAAGCCTCCTCGAGCAGGTACAAACCACAGCATCGCGAGACGGCGGAGAGTGGCCTCAGTGAGGCCGGATCAGTCCTTCAAGGGGCGGCAGTTCACCGCCGACGTAATCCTCTGGGCGGTGCGCTGGTACTTCATGTTCCCAGTCAGTACCACGAGCGCGATGACGTCACTCGGGTACTGGACCCTGTTCAGCACTCCCGAGCTGCGCTCGTTGATCCCTCGGCCGCAAGCGCGGCAGCGATAGCGTCGGTAGCCTTGGGCCGTATGGTCTCGCCGCTCGGTCACACCGGCCGAACCGCAGTCCACGCACTCCATCTCAGGCACCGGCCGCCCGTCAACCTGTCAGGAGCTTGTCCACGACAGACCCTGCTTGCCAACCCGGGTACCCATGGCGCGAGCGCTGGCAGAACCGTCAACCGCGAGGGCTGATGCTCTTTTTGTGATGGCGTCGCCGGACGACAGCGGATTTGCGATACCGCCGCATTCTGCGCTGACTCCACCGTCGGCGGGTTCCGATGCCCCGTCAGGGTCGCGGAAGACCGAGGCCAAGGTTTCGGAGGTAACGGCATGGGTCTGATTAACTACGTGACGCGCATACATTTTGGCTTCGGCGAGATCGCACAGCTCGGTGCGGAGCTGCGGCTCGCCGGCATCGCACGACCGCTCATCGTCACCGACAAGGGTGTCCGGCAGCTGGGCTTCCTAGAGCGCATGGAGGGACTGCTGGATGCGGCCCCCGCCGGCGTGTTCGACGACACTCCCGGCAACCCAAACGAGGCGGCGGTGCGCGCGGCCACGGACATGTTCCATGCCGCCGGCGCCGACGGGATCGTGGCTATCGGCGGGGGATCTGCGATCGACCTCGCGAAAGGTGTCGCCATCCTCGCGGCGCATGGTGGGTCGCTGAAGTCCTACGCCGCCATCGAGGGCGGGGTCGATCGGATCTCGGCGAAGACCTGGCCCACCATCGCGATCCCCACGACTGCGGGTACTGGGAGCGAGGTCGGCCGCGGCGCCATCATCATTCTCGAAGACGGGCGAAAAGTGGGGCTGCTCTCACCGCACCTGGTGCCGCGTGCGGCGATCGTGGACCCTGAGCTCACTCGCACCTTGCCACCCATGCTGACTGCAGCGACCGGCATGGACGCGATCTCGCATTGCGTCGAAACCTTCCTTGCCCCCTCCTTCAACCCGCCAGCCGATGGCATCGCGCTGGAGGGGCTGCGACGCGGCTGGGCCAGTTTGCCCGTTGCGACGCAGGAGCCGCAGAACCGCGCCGCCCGCGCTGACATGGCCATGGCCGCAACCATGGGCGCCATGGCGTTCCAGAAGGGCCTGGGCTGCGTGCACAGCCTGAGCCACGCTCTGGGTGGGATCAATCCGAAGCTGCACCACGGAACCCTGAACGCCATCTTCATGCCTGCGGTGATCGCCTTCAACCGCGACGCGCCCACGTCGGTGGAGCAGGACAAGTATGCGCGGATGGCCGCCGCCGTGGGGCTCGCCCCGACCGACCGGCTGGAGGACGCGGTTCGCGCCATGTCCATCAGGATCGGTCTGCCAACGCGGCTGTCCGAACTGGGCGTCGGGGAAGAGGTGTTCGACCGCGTCGTCACCGGTGCGCTGGCGGACCACAGCCACAAGACCAACCCACGCGACGCCGATGCGCGTGACTACCGCGCCATGCTGGAGGCGTCACTCTAAGCGCCGGCCGCGGCTAACGGCCGGCTTGTCTGTTCCTACAAAAACCCAGAAAGAGGAACGCTCACGATGATGCTCATTCGCCGATCTGAATTCCTGTCGCTCGTTTCTGCAGCGGCCTGCGCGGCCCTCGGCTCCGGGGCCATGGCTCAAAGCTTTCCTTCCCGGACGATCGAGATCGTGGTGCCAGTGGCGCCAGGCGGCGGCACGGATATCGTGGCGCGAGCCTTCGCTGAAGTTGCTCAGAAGTACCTGCCTCAGCCGGTGGTGGTGCTGAACCGCCCGGGCGCGAGCGGCGCGATCGGGATGCAGGAGGTGCTGAATGCGCGCCCCGACGGCTACAAGGTTGGGCTGGTCTATTCCGATCTGTCCATCCTGCCAGGGCTGAAACGGGTCCGCTTCTCGCCCGACGACTTCCACATGATTGCCCTGCTCAACGCTGACCCCGGTGCCCTAGTGGTACCCGCGGACTCGCCATGGCAGACTATCGAGGACTTTGTCGCCGAGGCGAAGCGCCGGCCAGGTGCGGTGAAGCTCGGCAACAGCGGGGCCGGCTCCATCTGGCACATGGCTTCGGCGGCCATGGAGGATAAGGTTGGAGCCGAGTTCCTCCACGTCCCGTTCACCGGCTCAGCGCCGTCGCTGGCAGCTCTGCTGGGCAACCACGTGGACGCGGTGACCACCAGCCCCGGGGAAGCCTCCGCCTACGTGCGGGGCGGGAAAATGCGCCTCCTGGCGGTAATGGCCCAGGAGCGCGCCCCGGGCTTTCCAGAGGTGCCGACATTGAAGGAGCGCGGCTACGACGTGCAGGTTGGCGTTTGGCGCGGGCTGGCCGTGAACCGCAACACACCCGCCCCGGTGGTGGCCACACTTACTGAAGTGGCCCGTAAAACCGCCGAGGATCCGGCCTTTCGCGATGCCCTGGCCCGGGCCACCCTCAGCTTCGCCTATGCCGAGAGCGCGGCCTTTACGGCCCTCGCTAACCGTGACCGGGAGGTGTTCGGGCAGTTGATTGAGCGGCTGCGCATCGAATGAGGTGACCGCTCTGAGCCACTGTGGTGCACGGATCGGTCTGGCGGTCTGGGTGGGTTAGGTTCCTGAGGGGGTGACGACCCGTCATCCTCCAGGAGAACGCAGCTTGCCGTTCAACGTATGGCCCGCCCCGTCCGCAAGGGATTTCTCACGAGCCAGTCTGATCAGTCTACGTCAACGTATCCGTGTGTGGATGGCCCCCTGTCTTGCAAGAAGAATCATGGCGATCAAGCAGCGGTAGTCGCTTGCAGTCGTGTGTCCGGCCTTCAGCGCGGCACGACGGCCGCTGGCCCTGATGGGCGTCCGCGGGCTGGGGCCTCATCGGTCTCGCGGGTTCAAGGACCCCGGATACGTTCCAGGCTGCTCCCAACTCGTCGGCACTGCCGCTCACTCCATCACGCCTCTTCCTCTCGCAAGCATCCTCTCCCGCGGCCCTACCTTATGCCGTGGGTACGGCGGTCGTCGGCCGGTAGACGTCTCCCTTGGCCATGAGCGCCCAGATGATGCGCGCCATCTTGTTGGCGAGAGCAACGGCAACCTTGAGCCGGGCATAGCGGCTCAGAAGGCCTTGTACCCAGCCGTTGGCTTTCACCTCCCTCGAGCCCAGGAGGGCGGACTGTGCGCCAATGATCAACAGGCGGCGAATGTAGCCGTCACCCTGGTGGGTGATCCGACCCAGGCGCTGCTTGCCGCCCGATGAGTTCTGCCGAGGCACCAAGCCGAGCCAGGCGGAGAACTCCCGACCGGAGCGGAACACTGAGGCGTCCGCGACCGTCGCCACGATGGCGCTCGCGATCAGCGGCCCGACCCCTGGGATCCTGGCTAGGCGCTGGCTGGTCTGATTGGCCCGGTGCCAGGCCAAGATCTCGGCATCAACCTGTGCGATGCGCTTCTCGAGTTCGTCGATCTGCTCGGCAAGGAGGACAAGGATCTTACGCCCAGGCTCGGGGACTGTGTCCGTTTCCAAGTGCGCCCGCAGGCGTCCCAAACGGCAGATACCCTGTGCCTCGGCGACGCCGAACTCCGCGAGAAGACTGCGCAGCGAGTTGGCGGCTTGGGTCCGCTGCCGGACCAACAGGTCGCGCGTGCGATGCATGACCAGGACGGCCTGTTGCTCCCGGCTCTTGACTGCCACGAAACGCATGGTCGGACGGGTCACAGCCTCACAGATCGCTTCGGCGTCGGCCGCGTCATTCTTGCCGCGCTTGAGGTAAGCCTTGACGTAGTGCGCTGGCATGAGGCGGACCTCGTGCCCGAGGGCACGGAGCTCACGGGCCCAGTGGTGCGCGGTCGCGCAAGCCTCCATGCCGATGAGGCACGGCGGTAGCTTCGCAAAGAACGTCATCATCTGGGCACGGCGCAGCTTCTGGCGCAGGACGACCTGGCCGTCCGGCCCAACGCCGTGAAGCTGGAAAACATGCTTGGCGAGATCGACGCCGATCGTGGCAATCTGCATGGCGGATGGCCTCCTCCTGGGGTGTTCGACAACCCTCATCCTGGCACTTCGATGCCGATCGGGGGCCATCCACCCCATCGGTCTCGGAGCAACGCCCCGGCCAAGATGGAGATCCGCGCGTTCTGGTCCTCCTAAGGCACATCGGCGTCGAGCGCCGTTGAACGGCACAGGGTTCCAGAACACTGGTCGACTGTCAGGCCATCTCGCTTCCACCACCCGCAGACCTCGTCAGTCGCTCACGCCAGGATGGCGCCCGCGACTGATCCCCCGAGCTACGGCGTTCCCGCAGCTCCAACCTCGAACCCGCGTCCGCTGCGCAGAACTGCGCAGGCCACCCGCGCCAACTTGGCCGCGAGCGCCACGACGACGGTGTTCTTGTGGGCACGCTGCAGCAGGCCGTGCAGCCATCGGCTCAGCGCTGTGTCCGCCTTAGACAACACCTTAAGTGCCGCCCGTGCGCCGTGGATCAGCATCTTGCGCAGGTAGACATTCCCTCGCTTGCTGATCCCCAGCAGCTTTGGCTTGCCTCCCGTAGTCATCTGCCGCGGCACCAGCCCTAGCCAGGCCGCCAGATCCCTTCCTCGCCTGAAGGTCTCGGCCCTGCCAACCGCCGCCACCAGGGCTGTCGCGTTCAGCGGCCCAATACCGGGGATCGTGGTCAGCAGCCGGGCCGCCTCATCGCTCCGGGCTTGGGCCGCGAACTCCTGGTCGAAGGCCTCGATGCGCCGGTCCAGCTCGCGCCATTCCGCCCGCTGGTCCTCCACCAGCAGCCGCGTGCGCGGGCTGAGCGGAACCCGCTCCTCGGCGAGCAGGGTCTCGAGGTAGACCTCGAGTTTGTGCCGTCCCTGGGGCACGGTGATGCCGCGCTCGAGCAGAATGGCGCGCAGCTGGTTAATCAGCGCTGTCCGCTCGCTCACCAGCCGATCACGGGCGCGGTGCAGGCTCTGCATGTCGAGTTGCGCCTCGCTCTTGAGCTCAACAAAGCGCATGGTCGGGCGGGTCGCAGCCTCGGCGATCGCCTCCGCGTCCCGCTCGTCGTTCTTCTGCGCCTTCACATAGGGTCGGACATACTCGGGCGACATCAGCCGCACCTCGTGTCCCACCTCGCGCAACCTACGGCCCAGATGGTGCGCCCCGCAGCAGGCCTCCATCGCCACCACGCAGCCCGGCGACCCTGCCGCCAGCTTGACCACCCCATCGCGATGCAGGCTCCGTCGCAGGATCACTCGGCCGGCCGCGTCCAGCCCCACAACGCTGCAGCTGTTCTTGCCAAGAACAACGCCGAGAACCGCAATCTCCAACATGGGTCAGCTCCCTTACCCCTGGTTGCCTCGCCAGCTTACGCTAGCAGGATTGAGGGGCGGGCCATCCCATAAGGCCAATGCCGACCGTCGTCGCCGTATTCCGAAGCAGCGGTTTCGGGCGACAAACGGGGCGGAATACGATGCCGCGCTACGCGAGCGGGGCAGTCTGACCGTGTGGTTCACGGAGGGGCGGCGCCTGCTGCTGGCGCAGGCGCGCGCTGTTGCCGAGGTGACGGGACGGCTGCAGCGAGGCGATGCCGGAGGGTGAAGGGCAGCCGCGGGCACCAGCGCGCGACCATCTAGGCTGGTGGGCTGATGATCCGCTGCGGCTGCGGCTATCACGTAGATTGGGGCGGATGGATTAGGGGCTGAGTGGTGCTGTAGGTGGGAGATCTGGCAGAGGAGCACTGACTAGGTGGACTAGGCTGACTACGGCTGCTCCCTCTTTTCCGCAGCTGCTTCCATGTGGGCGAACTCGGCCTCGAACAGCGCAGCCATACGAGTGCGTAGCGCGACAGCCTTGACGGGATCTCCCTTGATCGGTGCTTCAGCCAGCACTCGCGCCATTTGCGAGCGCAGGGTGCGAATGAGGCTCAGCCGATCCCCCTCTTCGCTACGGCTGAGCATGCCTTCGAGGGCACCGGCAAGGGACGCAGCGACCATCTGCTCAAGCCCATCCTCCGGCGGTAGGTCGGAACCGTCGTTCATCTAAGACGCCCTTTCACGAGTGGCTCCACAACCCTGGCCAGCTTCGACCGTTGCTAATGTTACAAAATGCGATT
>NZ_JONP01000095.1 GCF_000711725.1 Roseomonas aerilata DSM 19363
CCTGGCCCAGGAGCTGACGCTTACCGCCCTGAGGATGGCCATCACCAGCCGCCGGCCAGGTCCGGGGCTGCTGCACCACGCGGACCGCGGCAGCCAGTACGCTGCCCATGACGACCGCCGCCTGCTGGCCAAGCACGGCATGCGCTGCTCGATGAGCCGGAAAGGCGATTGCTGGGACAGCGCCCCCATGGAAGGCTTCTTCGGCAGCCTCGAAACCGAACTCGAGGAGGACGGACCGTGCCCGACCAGGCAGGCCGCACGATCAGCCCTCTTCGCCTTCATCGAAGGCTTCTACAACCAGCAGCGCCTCCACTCAGCAATCGGCTACAAAGCGCCAACTGAGATGGAACAACTCGCCGCGGCCGCCCAGGCTGTAACCCGTGTCCACTCAAACAGGGGAAGGTCAGTCATTCTCAAGGTGGCGAGCGTTTCGCTTCAGGTAGCCTTCGTGTCAGCCCGCTTGCGCCGCCGCGTAGGGCGGCGAGGCCCGCGATCTCGGTGGCGGGCACCACGATCAGCCGGTTCACATAGGGATCCGGGCTATAGTGAAGGGGAGCCGGCACGGGCTCGTAGTGGAAGGCGAAGATGGGCAGAATAGAGTACTGCACCTGCAGGATTAGGCGTGGCGCGCCCGCGGGGGGCATGCCCATGTGGATGCCGTGAGTGTCGGCCACGAAAGCCGTGCCCGCTGCGCCAGTGATGGTATGGACGCTCTGCGGTCCGTATTTCCGCTCCAGCGCGTTGCGTTGATAAGGTTTCACCCGAAAGCGCGCAGACGTTAGGTGCGAGCCCCGGACATAGACGTCCGGCCCGGCCTCAGGGCCGACGTCGGTCAGATAGACGAACAATTTGAGGAAGCGCCAGTCATCGGGGTCGCGGTGGAAGAGCTGCGTGGACTCGGGCCGGGGGGCAGCCGGCAGTGACCACCGCACCCCAAGGCTGGAGATGGTGGGCTTGCAGCCGAGATACTCGGTTGCCAAATGCAGAATGCTCGGGGCGTTGATCGCCTCGAGCAGGCCGGGGCAACCGATAACGGTGGCGAGCGGGTATGAGGCAATTGAAGTGCCCGCCTCCACCTCCTCCAGGCGTTGGAGGTGTCCCCCTGAACTGACGACGCGTTGCCCGCAAAAATAGGCCAGCATCTCGCTCACCTCTGCCGGCAGCGGGGGAGCGGTGAGCATCGCCAGCCCGTCCCGCCGCAGTTCGGCAAGGGCGGGATCCGCTGGGCTTGCATTGAGAGTGGCAATGCCGCCGTGCCGCAGCCGGATCGAGGCCGCGACGCAGTGCGAGATTGACCTTCGCAGCAGACGGGGAGTGATGAGCCGCTGGGCATAGTAGGCCGCCGCACGCCCAGCTTCAAAGCCGCGCCCTGGTCGAAGCTGCGCGTAGCCGATCATTATCTGCCGACCCTTGGATGTGCTGAAGACGTCTGAATTATCCAGCACGTTGCATTAAAGGATCGTTCATACGAGAAGACGGAGGCCGCCGTTGAGCTGACCAGCCCCCACGAGGTGCTCCGGGCCGGATATCATAGGCGTGTCGGCTTGGTCTGCGCGAGTGTGTTGCACAGGTCGGCTTGGCGGTCTGGCTAGGTTAGGTTCCTGAGGGGGTCGACGGCTCGTCATCCTCCAGGAGAGCGCAGCTTGCCATTCAAGGCCAATGCCGACCGTCGTCACTGCATTCCTAAGCAGCGGTTCCGGGCGACGAACTGGAGTGAGTACGACGCCGGCCTGCGCGGCCGCGGTAGTCTGAACGTATGGTTCACGGACGCGGCGATCGCGGCATGGAAGGCAGAACCACGGACCACGCGGGGCGGACAGCCGCGGTATTCGGAACTGGCGATCAACACGGCCCTGACGCTTCGAGCCGTGTTTCGGCTGGCCTTGCGCCAGACAGAGGGCCTGATTGGCTCCATTCTCTCGCTGCTTAGTCTTGATCTGGCCGTGCCGGACCACTCCACCCTCAGTCGCCGGGCCGAGACACTCGAGGTGTCTCGGTCCCACCCCGGCCGCCACCCCGTACACCTGCTGGTGGATAGCACAGGGCTGCAGCTGTGCCGGCCTGGGGAGTGGCTGGTCGAGAAGCACGGGAGCGTAAGCTGCACATCGGTGTGGACGCCGACACCGGGCGGGTCGTCGCGTAATCGCTGACGGCGAGCGACGTCGATGACGCCTCTCAGGTTGGTTCCTTACTTGCCCAGGTAGCGGGCCCCATCGCTTCCTTCACGGCTGATGGTGCCTACGATCAGGAGGGCGTCTACAGCGAGGTCGCTGCACGGCACCCCGATACTCCCGTGATCGTGCCGCCCCGATCCAGCGCCGTGCCAAGTGCAATGGCCGAAACGGCACCAACCCAGCGAGACCGACACCTCCAGACCATCGCCGAGCGCGGCCGCATGGGCTGGCAGAGGGCCTCCGGCTACAACTGGCGAGCTCTGGTCGAGGCGGATATCGCGCGCTTCAAGCGGGTCATTGGCGGCGGACTACGCTCGCGCACGGACCGGCGCCGCGCGACCGAGGTGGCAATCGCCGTCGGCGTGCTGAACCGGATGCTCGAGCTTGGCCGGGCGGAGTATGGCCGGCTCGTGCGAGCCCGGACCTGCCGTTAACCGACTGCGCCTCCAAGCTGGTCCGTGCAACGCAGTCTCTCCAAGCCTCACAAGGCGGGCCGGGTACTCAAGCGCCCGGCCCTTGCTGCATCACGCGCAGGTGGCACTGTGTTGCTTGCTGAGACCTCGGCTTAAGAGGGCATGTTCGTGCTCTTGCGGCTGCGGACGAGGCCCATGCCTAGGAGGCCCATGCCGAAGAGGGCGAGGGAAGCGGGCTCGGGGACGCTGATCGGAGCAGTCGATGCGATCAGGCCAGCTGCCTCAAAGGAGACGACGCCGCTTGTCAGGCTAACCCTGGTGAAAGGCGTGTCGGAGAGGATGCTTAGATAAGCGCTGCCGCCCGGGCCTTGGAAGCCGTTGCTGACAAAGCCATCGGTTAAGCTCTGCACCGTCGCGCCCGTCAGCGTGTCGCCGGCCGCATTGTTGAACTTGATTGCATTCGAGCTGTCGATCGAGCCCCAGAGCAGGGCCAAGGCAGTTTGCGCGGCGGCGAAGGTGATGGTGATGGAGCCAGTGCCGGTTGAGAGATAATGTCCGCTCACTCCTGCGTTCATGGTCTGAGCAGAGCCGAAGTCGCCCGTCAGGTAGGTCGGATCGCCGTTGCTGACGCCTGCCACGGGTACGGCATAGATGCCTGCAGAGGCGCCTCGCACAATGCCCTGATCGGCTGCGACGGCAAAGTCGATCGTGTAGCCTGGACCGGAGATTGAAGCCTGCGAAGGTGTAGTGGCATCCTGCAAGCCAATCCCTGTCGTGGTACCCGGGACAGCGGTTGGCGTGAACAGGCTGGCCTGAGTGATTAGGGCTGCATTGGCTTGGGCAGACAGACCTAACAAGGCAATTCCAGCGAGAAGAATGTCGCGCATTTTGACCCCTGCATTAGAAAGGTAGGACCACCCCACCGATCGTTGCGTTTCCATATCAGCATCTGTGCCAAAGCAGAGATTAATGTATTTCAACTGTTTGTGCCTCAATTCGAGGACTGTACGTGACTGCATTGCACGGACCAGCTTAGAGGCAGATGACCCCCATCGGCAGCTCGGCGATCACGCGAGCTGGACATACTCTGGCCGTCCGAGCTCGAGTATGCAGTTAAGCGCACGGACAGCGATGGCTACCTCGATCGCACGGCGCTCGTCGGTGCATGAACGCAGTCCGCCGCTAATGACCCGCTTGAAGCGCAATATCCGCCTCCACCTGGGCTCGCCAACCGCAGCGTGTGACCTTCTGCCAGCCCATGCGTCCGCGCTCGGCAATGGTCTGCAGGTGTTGGTCTCGCTGGGTTGGTACCGTTCCGGCCATCGCACTCGACACAGCGCTGGACCGGGGTGGCACGATCACGGCAGCAGCGGGCTGCTGTACGGTGACCTCGCCGTAGACGCCGTCTTTATCGTAGGCACTGTCGGCGGTGAAGGAGGCGATTGGGTCCGCGACCTGGTCGAGCACGGGACCGACCTGTGAGGCGTCATCGACGTCGCTCGCCGTCAGTTATGATGCGACGATCCTTTCGGTGTCGGCGTCCACAGCGATGTGCAGCTTGCGCCAAGGCCGGCGCGCCCTGCTCCCGTGCTTTTCGACCAGCGACTCGCCAGGCCCGCACAGCTGCAGCCCCGTGCTGTCTCCACCAGCAGGTGTATGGGACGCGTAACAGGCCGAACCCGCGGGATTTCCTGTGTCTCGGCCTAGCGGCTGAGGGTACTATGGTCCGGCACGGCCAGCTCGAGACTGAGCAGAGAGAGAGAATGGAGCCGATCAGACCTTCGGCTTGGCGCAATGCTAGCCGATACGTGGCTCGCAAGGTCAGGGCCTCGGTGATTTCCAGTGCCGAATGGTGTGGCTGCTCGCCGCGCGTGGTCCGCGGCTCAGCCTTCCACGCTGCGTTTGCGGCGTCCGTGAACCAAAGGGTCAGGCTGCCGCGTCCACGCAGGGCAGCATGGTACTCTGCCCAGTTCGTCGCCCGGATACGCTGCTCTGGAATGCGATGACGGCGGCCGGCATTCGCCTTGGAACGAAAGCTCGGCTTCCTTCGAGGACGGCAGGGCATTGTCCCCTCGCCATCCTGCCTCGGGCGGATCGCAACGCCGACCGATCCGCTCGGCCAGGATAAGCTCGCTGTCGTGCAGGCTCAGGCTGAAGAGGTGGTAAAGCCAGACAGCATGCCGGATCACCTCGGCCGGGAAGCGATAGCCGGGGTAGGTGGTGGGCTTGGACGGCATTCCACCAGCTTCACCCGACCAGTCCGCTTCAGCCAGAGCTGGACAACGTGACAATGCCGTTCTGGCTGTCCGCTAGCATGCTTGGAGCTTCGCTACGCCCGCCCGTGACGATCCCGCTAACCCAGTCGGGCGTGCCGTCCAAAGCGTCCTTGATGCCGATTCCCACGATTACTGTCACAATCGGCGCCAGCAATTCGAAGGTCACACCTGGTAGCGCAAAAGGTCTCCAAATTACGAGCAATATTTTCATTACAAACCAATGTGAGAGAAAGACCGTGAAGGCGTAATCACGCCCCCAGTGCGCCAGACGCTTCGGTGCTGGCCTGAGATGAATCAATGCGATCACCAAGCGCGAGAGGGTGCAATAAGAAATCAGCGCGATCCAGCTTCCCTCACCAGAAATTTTAGGAAAAAGGGTGCATATGGTCACCATGGCAACAGCTAGAGCGCCAAGCAGCCCGACCATCCGTTTCGATGATCGTTCGAAATGAAATAAGGTGTGCCACCCCATCCCTAGGAGGAAAAATAGTGGGATGGAGTTTCGGATGATGATCATTCCTGCTAGATCGAACTTATAATTAAGAACGGCAATGGCAAGTGCCGCACCTAGTATAATCGGGCGGCCCAGCCAGCGCTTTACAAGCCCGAACATCACAAAACAGACGAAAAGATCGCGCAGGAAATAGAGGGGGCCGTTAACTGGTGACCCAGTGGAAGCGACAGCCATTTCCAACAGTCTGTGGCAGTCGACGTTCCGAAGCAGCATGTCCGGCACGATCTGAATAACTTCGTTTAGGATCAAGAAAGCAAGACACGGAATGGTATTCCAGAGAAGAAAAGGAGCTAGGAGGGACTGGACCTTCTTACGGATCACGTCCAAATAGGTGCGCTTCTCGGTCCGCAAAAAAAAATAGCCGGAAAGTACGCTTAATGTGGGAACGGCCATGCGCGTAATGGCGTTGACCGCATAATCCAGCGTGGAGACAGCCTCCGCGCTCGGCAGATTATTATAAAGCGAGAAGGAATGATTGAACACCACGCAGGTGATAAGCAAAAACCGCCACGCATTGATGTTGGCTGAAACGGTGGCCTGATTTTGCATCGATGTCTCCCGCCCCGTGGCAAGTCTGGTTTCTACACCAAAAGGTTTGGTGGCAAAGGTTTGACATCGTAACAACTTCGTCTGAAAGGTTAATACTCGCTTCAACCTTGGTGCATGGATCGCAGCTGAGTCCGAGGTAGAATCGGGCAGGGGCGTGCCGATGACCGATGGGGACACCGCCGTTGCTCTTCGAATTGAACAAGGACCGGCGCCACCGAAACCCGCGGCAGCGGCATCGGGTCACGAACCGGCCCGCTTATGAAGTGAGCCTATACGCTCGTGGCCGCTCTGTTGCGCCAGCCGTGCTCGGTGATGCAGCGTACACTGCTTCGGCCAACCGGGCGATCTGCCTGGGTTAGAGAAGCGGTTTGATCGTCGCGCTCTGCCCTCCTCCATGGCCGTCCGATACTCGGTCCGGTCGGTCTGCCAAGGAGACGGCGATCGGGCGCTGGTGGCACCGCTCGCAGCGCAGCCGGCCGCCGATGCCGGTCAGGTCGGTGGGTTCTGTCAGCTTTCGCGCCAAGTGTAGCTGTAGGAGTTGACCGCGCTGGTAGTGCTATGCGGCTTGCCGGATGGCGAGCACAGCGGTTGCACGGCGGAGATGGAGAACGCGGCGCTGGTTAGCAGGGACATGCTGGTTGTGACGGATGACCAGCCCCACGGGGGGATCCAGGCAGATTTTTAGTTCAGCATGGCCGCGGCTTGTCCTGAGCTGTTGAGTGGATGGCCCGCAGGTGACGGCAGACATGACGGCAGGAGCACCTCAGGTGCGGGCGGGCGGTAATGCAGCGAGGAGTGCGGGCGAACGGTGTTGTAGTGCCGTCGCCATCGCTCGATGAGGATCTTGGCTTCGGCGAGCGTGTTGAACACCTCGGCGTTGAGCAGCTCATCGCGGAGCTTGCCGTTGAAGCTCTCCACATAGCCGTTCTCCTAAGGGCTGCCGGGCTCGATAAAGGCGGTCTTTGCGCCCACCCCGGTGATCCAGCCCTTCACAGCAGTGGCGGCGAACTCCAGCCCATAGCACATCGGGAAGGATGAGCCGGATCGGGGTATGACCCGGTCCAAAGGCGGCCACGACCGGCCAGCGAGCCTCCACAGTGATGGTGTCCAGCCACACCGAGAGGAGCCGACCGGTCATGACCAGGTCCCAGCCTACACGCCCTACTGCTGTCCTTGTCGCCATCGGTGTCGCCAAGGTCAGGAACGAGGTGCTGATCGAGCTGCCCGAGGCCCGGCGGCGCCGCAGGATGACGGTGACCAACACCCGCGCCGAGCACGACCGGCTGGTGGCAGAGCTGCACGCCCTGGAGCGCCCGGTGACCGTCGGCCTGGAGCCGACCGGCCACTACCACCGCCCGCTCGCCTGGAGGCTGGTGCAGGCCGGCTTCGACGTGCGGCTGATCTCCTCGGTCGCCCTGGCCCGCACGAGGGAGGCGCTGCACAACGGCTGGGACAAGAACGATCCCAAGGACGCCCAGGTCATCCTGCACATGCTGCGGATCGGGGCGGCCAAGCC
>NZ_JONP01000096.1 GCF_000711725.1 Roseomonas aerilata DSM 19363
CCGAAACCTCCAGCTTGCCCGTGACGTGCTCGACGCAGGCCCGACGGCGGGCGGCGCTCACGGGTTTCCCGAGGCGGCTTCCTTCAGCACCAGCTTCTCGAGCGTCAGATCCGCCACGGCCTTGCGGAGCCGCCCGTTCTCCTGCTCCAGCTGCTTCAGCCGCTTCACCTGGTCCAGCTTCAGGCCGCCGTACTCGCTCCTCCAACGGTAGTAGCTCTGCTCCGTCACCCCGATCGTGCGCACCGCCTCGGCAGTGGCCTTGCCCTGCGCCAGCATCACCTCGACCTGCCGCAGCTTGGCCACCATCTCTTCCGGCTTGTGGTGCTTCCTTGCCATCCCAACACCCTCCACGGTTCCGCCGGTCTCACCTTACCAGCGGACCGCTTCTACGGGAGAAGGTCAGCCCACCCGCAGCACCTCCAACTGTGGGATCAGCCATTTAGACCTGACACTGAGTTAACCAACGGGTCCCTACGCTAGCGCGCCCGCGGGTTCCCGAGTGAGATCGCGATGTCGGTGAGACCGCGAAGCTCCCTCGTGTCGGGCGGGCGCCTCGGCGGGACAGGGGCCGGACTGCCCCGGTCCTCCTCGACCAGCTTGGGGAACTCACCCCATCGCGGGCGTGCCTCCCCGCCCGCTTCGTCGGGGTTCTGCGCTCCCTCGGGAGCGACGTCGCGCACCGCCTTGAGCATCTACCTGAGCCCTCCGGCGGCGAACGTAGCGACGAGCCCGCCGATTGTCAGCAATAACGCGCCGACAAGGGCTACGAAGGCTCGGTTCCTCCAAGTTTTACGTTCCCGATTCAACACCCGGTTGCGCGCGGTCGCGACAATCATCTGCGCGATGAGACTGCCGCGCACCCTGGCCAGGATGATGCTCTCCAGCTCCCCTGGCGTCGCGTCCGCAAACTGCTCCTTGGTTTCCTGTGACACTTGGCCCGCTGACCGGAGCAGTTCCGCCTCGGGCGCCACGTCGAGCACGCCTCGCCGGACGAGCGCCGCTAGAAGGCAGGCGATGGACACAACAATTAGCGCCGCATCGAGGGCGAAGGCGGCAGCAATGGGCACGGCGTAGCTAGGCGGAGCCTGTCGGAGCTGCGGGGCCACGACGGCAATGGCGGCGAAGGTGGCGCCAGTGCCCGTCGCGTAGAAGGGCAGGCTCCGGACAACGGTCTCCTCGTCATCGAGTTCGCGAAGGAACCGCTGACGAACGTAGCCCTCCAGGAAGGCCTGCGTGGCGCCGGTGTCGGCCCGGTAGACAGAGGCTTCTGGATCGCGCACGGAGCGCACGCGTCCCGGACTCAAGGTTTCCTCCATGCGCGACTCCCGCGAACAAAATAGGAACATGCACAACCGAGTTCACGCTGTCCACCGACTTCTGCCGCGCTAAAGAGCCCGTGATTCCAAGCATCTCCAAAGGTCAGGACTGCCTTTCCCTTCGCCATCTCTGCGGCTCACCAGGCGAATGAAGTGGAAGTGCGCTCCTTTATCCACCTTAATGTTCTTGATTTGTTCTCGAACATCCAACAGCTTCGACGCATGCGCGAATCGTCCCCAGTCTCCGCCAAAGTTCCCAGAGAGCTCGGGTTCTACCCAGCGAAGGGCACAGGATCGCCCGTGCTCACCGGAGTCGATCAGAGTCCGTTCCGAAACGAGCGGCAGCTTGAACTCCCGGCCCTCTTCCCAACCCGCCAGGAGACACGCCATGGCGGATGAGCCCTCGGCGGCGCCCCTGATTGCTGCCTCTGGCGACGAGGTGGCCGAGGTGCTCGCCTATGCGCTTCGGCACGACGAACGGGGCCGCCCGCGCCGCGGCGCCGCATGGGAGGTCGCGGCCGCCGTCCTCGCCGAGCAGCTAGCAGCGCAGCTCGAGCGCGCCAACCTGATGGTGGTCAAGAAACCGCCGCGCCAGCCCCACAGCACCTGATGCCTGCGCAGGTTGACGGGTCTGCGCGGGATCGGCGTGCCGACGCCCCGCAGGCGTTCGCGGAGCTCGGGGCCAAGTCGAACTTCTCCTTCCTGGACGGGGCATCGCATCCCTCCGAGCTGGTCGCGACCGCGCAGGTCTTCGGATACGCGGGTATTGGCCTTTGCGACACCAACACCCTAGCCGGGGTCGTCCGCGGGCACGTGGCCGCCAAGGAAGCGGGCATCCCCTTCGTGGTTGGTTGCCGCCTCGCCCTGGAGGACGGCGCCGAGTACCTAGTCTGGCCGACCTGCCGGGCCTCCTACGGGCGCCTGACCGCACTCCTGTCCCGGGGACGCCTCACCTCGCCCAAGGATAACTTCCGGCTTGGCCGCGGCGCCCTGATCGAGGCCGCCGGAGGATGGGCCATAGCCATCATTCCTCCAGCTGATGTTGACGAGGATTTCGTGACGCGCGTCCGGCGCGATGCGGCCGACCTGCGGCGTCTGACGCTGCCCTTCATGGTCGCGGGTTCCAACACCCTTAGCGGCGGTGACGTCCGCAGGCTCGATCGGCTCGCCGACCTCACCCGCAGCGTGGGGGGCTGGCTCCTCGCCACCGGCGACGTCCGCTACCACGTTGCCGGGCGCCGCCGCCTCGCCGACATCCTGACCGCCATCCGCACGGGGCGAACCATCGATGGGATCGGCTTCGACGCGGAGCCGAACGCCGAGCGCCGCCCCAAGCCCCTCGACGAGATCGGCGCCCGCTTCAGGCGTCATCCTGATGCCATCGCCAACACCCTGCGTGTCCTTGAGGCCGCCCGGGGCTTCAGCCTCGACCAGCTCCGCTACGAGTACCCCGACGAGGTGCTGGAGCCGGGGCACACGGCCATCGAGACCCTCCGGGCACGGGTGGACCAAGCTCTGGCGGAGCGCTGGACCATCGTGCCCGAGGAGATCTCAGGCCGCGTCGAGCACGAACTCCGCCTCATCGACCGGCTCGGCTATGCGCCCTACTTCCTTACGGTTCACGAGATCGTCCGCTTCGCCCGCAAGCGCGGCATTCTGTGCCAAGGCCGAGGATCGGCCGCGAACTCCGCGGTCTGTTACGTGCTCGGGGTTACCGCCGTTGATCCCGGTAAGCACGACCTCCTTTTCGAGCGCTTCGTCTCGGCCTCCCGGGGCGAGCCGCCCGATATCGACATCGACTTCGAGCACGAGCGGCGTGAGGAGGTCATCCAGCACATCTACGAGCGCTACGGGCGGGAGCGGGCGGCCATCTGCGGCACGGTGATCCGCTATCGCGGCCGGTCAGCCATCCGCGAGGTCGGCAAGGCCATGGGGATGTCCGAGGACGTCACCGGCCGCCTCGCCAAGGCGAGCTGGGGGCCGGGCTCGGACAAGGACCTCGCCGAGCTCGCGGCCAGCGAGGGGCTGGACCTCAGCAACCCTCGGCTCGCCATGACTATGGAGCTTGCACAGGAAATCCAGGACTTCCCCCGGCATACCGCAACCCATGTCGGCGGCTTCGTCATCACCCGGGGACCGCTCATCGAGCTGGCGGTGGTCGGCAACGCCTCCATGGACGGCAGGACCGTCCTCGAGTGGGACAAGGACGACATCGACGCCCTCGGGATCCTCAAGGTCGATGTCCTGGCGCTTGGAATGCTCTCCTGCCTGCGGCGGAGCTTCGACCTGCTGCGCCGCCACGGCGGGCCCGACCACGACCTGGCCACGCTACCCCGCGAGTGCCCAGACACCTACGCCATGCTGCGGCGGGCCGACAGCGTCGGCGTCTTCCAGGTCGAGAGCCGGGCGCAGATGAACATGCTGCCCCGCCTCAGGCCCGAGAAGTTCTACGACCTGGTCGTGGAGGTTGCGATCGTCCGCCCCGGCCCGATCGCCGGTGACATGGTGCATCCCTACCTGCGCCGGAAGGCGGGCAAGGAGCCGGTCACCTTCCCCTCCCCTGCCCTGGAGCACGGGCCTGCCGACGAGCTGGAGCGGGTGCTGGGCAAAACGCTCGGCGTGCCGCTCTTTCAGGAGCAGGTGATGCGAATCGCCATCGTCGCGGCCAAGTTCACGCCAGACGAGGCCGACCAGCTCCGCCGGGCCATGGCGACCTTCAAGATCACCGGCGGTGTGGCGGCCTACCGCGAGCGCCTGGTCGCCGGGATGGTCCGGCGCGGGTACCAGCAGGAGTTCGCCGAGCAGGTTTTCGCCCAGATCGAGGGCTTCGGCAGTTACGGCTTCCCTGAGAGCCATGCGGCGAGCTTCGCGCAGCTCGTCTATTCGAGCGCCTGGGTGAAGTGCCACCACCCGGCGGTATTCACCTGTGCCCTGCTGAACAGCCAGCCCATGGGGTTCTACGCGCCCGCACAGCTGGTGCGGGACGCGCGGGACCACGGCGTGATCGTCCACGAGGCGGACGTCAACCTGTCGGATTGGGACAGTGGGCTGGAGCCTGAGACCGCCAGCCGCGGCGGGCTCTCCATCCGGCTCGGGCTGCGGCTGATCAGCGGGTTGCGCGAGGAAGAGGCCAAGCACCTGCTGCAGGCCCGACGCTCCAGGAACGGGGCGCCCTTCGCGAGCGTGGAGGACGCCGCCATGCGGGCGCAGGTTGGGCGCCGCACCCTGGAGGCGCTGGCGGCGGCCAACGCCTTTCGTTCGACCGGGATCAGCCGAAGGCGGGCTTCATGGGACGCCGGGGTGGCCGCGTCCGGGCCGCAGAACTTGCCGCTGTTCGCCGTGGCACGGGATACGGCCGAGGCAGCTATGGCGGAGGTGCCCCTGATGGCGGAACCCGAGGCGGCCCTGCCACACCAGCGCGAGGGCGAGCACGTCGTGGAGGACTACCGCTCGACCGGTCTGACCTTGGGTCGCCATCCGCTGGCGCTGCTGCGGCCCGTGCTGGACGGCCTGGGCCTGGATGACACCCGGAGCCTGACCACGCTGCCCCATGGCGCAAGGATTCGGCTGCCCGGCATCGTGCTGATGCGCCAGCGGCCGGGTAGCTCCAAAGGCGTGATATTCATGACCGTGGAGGACGAGCACGGTGTCGGCAATCTCGTCATCTTCGCCAAGGTGGCCGAGGAGAACCGGCGAGCCCTGGTCGGCGCTCGCCTCCTCGTAGCCGAGGGCAGGGTTGAACGGCTTGAGGAGAACGTGGAGGTGGCGGTGAACCACCTCATCGTCGCCAAGCTGGAGGACCGCTCGGACATCCTCGACGGCCTCTCGCTGGCCGACCAGGGTGGCGAGTGGGCAGAGCGCATCCTGGGGCGGGCAGACGAGGTCGGGCGGCCAGAGCTGGGGAGCAGGCGCCAGCCGCCGACGAAGCTGCCGCGGAGCAGGAACTTTAAGTGAGGCGCAACGAATCTGCAGACCCGTGGCAGCACCGAACTTGGGGAACGAGTGCGGACGGCGAGCCATGCTGACGGTCCTGCCCACCTCTATCGCATGGAGTACTGCTCCAGCAAGTCGGAGAGATGCCGGTCAGTCCTTAGCGGCGAGTGCCACTAGCTCTTCGAGGTCGAGGCCGCGTTCCAGATCGTGGAGCGTTTCATCATCAATCTGATGCGCGCGGTGCATGCGGACCAGCTCGGCTCGCCCTGCTGCCACGGCGGCGAGGATGACACCGCAATGGGCCGCGATATCCCGGGCGCGATCCTCATCGCTTCCGGAGAACTCCACCGAAACCGCCGCCCGCCGCCGGTAACTGTCGAGTAGGCACGGGTGGAGAAGGGTTCCGTTGCAAAGTTATACCAACGGCCTTGACCACTGCCTCGGATGTGATTCCGCCGGTGCGGCGGTTGTGATTCGCTCCTCGTGACGGCTGGTCTGGGAGGTTGGGATGGCGTTAGCGATCACGCGGCAGGATCGTTCTTAGGGCTGATCCCGTAGCGCCGGGCCAGCCCCCTTAGGCTCTCTTGACTATGGTGTATCGCTCGACGGACTGCCTCCGTCGCTGTGGCGCTACCGTGGAGAAGCTGGCCCACAGTGCGTCCTTCCACTCAGGGGAAAAGACTGCACCATCAAACCCTGGGATCAAACACCTAGGCCGACCACTCTCCCGGTTAGCTCGGTGGCCGAGGCGGGCAGCGAGCCGAGAAGAGCGGCGGCTAAAAAGAGTGAAAGGCAGAGGCGGTGCGCGAGGATCATGCGCCATCGTGCCACGCTAGCAGCATTGGACAAGCAGATGCCCTGGGAGAGCTTTGCGCCGAGGAAAAACGTTGGCGACTTGGAGACAATCTGACCAACTCCACTTGGCGACGAACTCGTTGGGTCCCTAGAATGTGCGTCGCCATGCCTCTGCCCCCCACCCCCTTCGATGGCCGCCCCAACCCGCTCGATGCCACGATCGAACCGGCTGAGGTGTTCCAGCACCCTGCGGCTGGCGAGGTCGGTAAGTGGATAGACAAGGCCCTGCACGGCCCACCCAGCCCGGGGGCGGTCGGGCGAATGGAACTGCTGCGGCACTGGGAGCGGCTGCCGGCTGACAAGCGGCGGATGTTGTTGCTGCTGGCTCGCGAGATGAGCCAGGCCGAGCAGTCCCGCGAGAGCATATCAGAGGACTAAGATGGCGACGGTGCTGCTGCCGATTTGGCAGCATGCGGCTATGCCCAATCGCACAACCCCAATCTCTCCTCCGCCTCCCATGGACGTCGATCCTGGCCGACGCTTCTCCCTCTGTGGGCAAGCCGTCGTACCGATCCTGGCAGGCTTGGCATCCGAGGCTCAGGACGCTGGCTGGCACCAGCGCGAGTTGGTCGTGGCGGTGATGACGTGGGAGGCAGCCCGAGCCGCCATGATTGATGGTGGTGAAGCCGTCACGGAGGCACTCATGCTCTCCCTTGATGCACCGCGGAGCCAAGGGGGATGAGCGACGACGGCGCAGCGTAACGACGCCACACTACAATAGGTTGAGTGTTAACATGGGTTGCAGCTGTCTACGGTCTAACCTTAGAGCACTTCAGGCTTGCACGGACTCGCGGGTTCTGATTCGACGCTGTTGATGAAGCAGCGAGGCAGGTGATGACGGCACCCCTGTCGCAGGACCTGCGCAAGCGCCTGGTTCGGGCTGTTGAGGAGGGCGCCTCGGCACGGGAGGCAGCAGCCCGGTTCGCCGTCAGTGCCTCGGCGCCGATCAAGCTGGTCCGGCGGGTGCGCCAGACCGGCAGCACGGCACCGGCCAAGATCGGCGGGTACCGCAAGCCGTTGCTGGCAGGTCAGGAGGCGTTCCTGCGGGAGCTGACGGCCAGCCGAAAGGGGATCACCCTGGCCGAGATCCGGGCGGCCCTGATCGAGCGCGGCGTGGCACCGG
>NZ_JONP01000097.1 GCF_000711725.1 Roseomonas aerilata DSM 19363
GATGGCCATCCTCAGGGCGGTAAGCGTCAGCTCCTGGGCCAGGGTGTCGCGCATGGCCCAGCCGACCACCTTGCGCGAGGGGAGGTCGAGCACGACAGCGAGGTACAGCCAGCCCTCGCCGGTGGGTATGGTGGTGATGTCGGCCAGCCAGACCTTGTTCGGCCCGGAGGCCGTGAACGGGCGGTCAAGCAGGTTCGGGGCGAGCCGGAAGGCATGCTTGCTGTCCGTCGTCACCCGGAACCGCCGCTTGGTGCGCACCCGGATGCCGTGGCGGTGCATCAGGCGGGCCACCCGGTTCCGGCTCACCCCATGCCCCTCGGCCTGCAGGGACGAGCTACAGACCTTCCTCGGCGAGGCGCTGCGTGGACGGCGGCGAGACGGGACGTGGCAGGCGTGACCGTGTTTGGCCGATAGCGGCAGTTCTGCTCTCAGTACCGCAGCCGCGGAAACAGACATCGTCTTGCCAAGTTCCCTGGCGAGAGTTTCCGAAACCAACCGCTTTCGGAGCGGACCGCTACTTGTGGTTCCAGACCTTCCAGGCCGAGATCAGCAGAAGCACGGCCAGGGCTGGCAGCAGCACCCCGTCCGGCATCGGCCCAAGTAGGCGCCGGCCGATGAAGGTCCCAGCGATGGCCCCAATAGCCATGACCAGCAGGAAGGTCGCTTTCGGCCGAGGACCCCGAAGCTCTGGTCGCGGCTGTAGCGGCTTAAGCCCACCAGCATGGTCGGCAGGCTCACCGCGAGGGACCGGCTGCCCGCCAGCTTGATGTCCGCCCCGGAGAGGAGGACCAGAGTGGGAATCAGCAGCTCGCTCCCGGCAACGCCGAGGATCGAGGCGACGATACCGATCACAAACGCGGCCTGCGCCACGCCGGTGAACAGCGGTTGTCCTCCGGTTATCCCGTGCCCGGCGACCAGCACCGCGGCGATGGCCACCAGCAGTCCGGCGATGATCCGATACAGGTTCTCCGAGCGCAGCCGTGTCGCCCATCCCGCCCCGAACCAGGCACCGATCAGGCTCCCGGCGAGCAGGTTGAGGAGGATCGGCCAGCTCGCGGCGACGCCCCCGAAGGGTACCGTGGCGGCTCGAAAGGTAAGCGCCGAACCGACCACGACGAGGCTCATCGCCTCGTTCAGGATGACGGCCTCCAAGGCCCGGAACCCGAACAGGCCGATGAGGAGTGGGAGGCGGAACTCGGCCCCGCCCAGACCGATCAGGCCGCCGATCACGGCGCCACCACCGAAGGCTGCGGGCGTCCACGGTGGTGGATGTGCTCATGGCGGTATGCTCGGCTGGATACATCGCGTCGCCAAGGCCAGGACTGTTCAGCCGTTACGAGTCGATGGACCTCGCGTCGTGGGTCCGAGATGCCAGGAGGAGGAGCGCGAGCAGGGACAGCATGGTGAGGGTGCTGGACAGTAAGAGGGCGACGCGCGGACCGAGCGTGTCCAGCACCAGCGCGAAGAGGAGCGGCGCCCCGCCCTGGAGCAGGCGCGCCGGAGCCGCCAGCAAGCCCGTCCGCAGCCCGTAGCCCGCTGGTCCGAAGAGCGCGAGCGGCAGCGTCCCCCGCGCAATGGTCAGAAGGCCGTTGCCGGCACCGTGCAGCAGCACAAAGGGCACGGCAACAACAGGGCCCAGGAAGGCCAGCAGCGCCGCACCGACGGGATGCAGGCCCGCGGCGAGCTGCGCTGTGACAAGGGGCGACGCCTTCCGAAGGAGGGCGAACTCCGCCACTCGGGCGGCGACCTGTGCCGGTCCGACCAGGGAGGCGGCGAAGATCGCCGCGGTCGGAGCCGCCCCCAGCGCCTCGATGATGCGCGGCAGGTGGGTGGCCATTGCCGTGGAGACGAAGGTCGTGGCGGCGAAGACGGCCGCGAGGATGACCATGGTCCAGGGTACACCGCCGGGCGCCGCGTCGGCCGGGGCCGTGGCTGGAGGGGGAGGCGGTGCCTTGGCGACAAGGAAGCGGTTCAGCGGCAGGGCCACGGCCAGGTGCAGGACGGCCCAGGCGAGGCAGGCACCTCGCCACCCCAGGGCGTCGATCATGAAGGCGCTGGCGGGCCACCCGACCGTGCTGGCGAACCCCGCGAAGAGAGTGATGCCGGTGATCGCGTTGCGGGCATCGCGCCCGTACAGGCCGGTCACCGTCGCGAAGGCGGCCTCGTATAGCCCGAACCCCATACCGACACCGATCACCGCCCAGGCCAGGCCCAGCGCGACCGGCCCGGATGCCCAGGCCAGCAGCGCCAACCCGGCCGCGAAGACGAGGTTGGAGACCGCCAGGACGTCCCGGCCCCCGTAGGTGTCGATGAGCCGTCCGGCCGTCGGGCCGACCAAGCCGGAGAGCAGCAGCGCGCCGGAGAAGATGCCGAAGAACCAGGCGCGCGACAGGCCCAGGGCCTCGCAGACCGGATCCGCGAAGACGGCCGGGAGATAGTACGTGGACCCCCAGGCGAGCGTCTGCGTGATGCCGAGGGTGGTGATGACCACCCCCCGGCGCCGCGCCAGTTCCGCGACCTTCATGCGCGCTCGTACCAGCCTTTCGTCCGCATCACGATGTGGACCACCGAGAGCATGACGGGCACCTCGACCAGCACGCCAACCACCGTGGCCAGCGCGGCGCCGCTCTCGAACCCGAAGAGGGCGATGGCCGCCGCGACGGCCAGCTCGAAGAAGTTGGAGGCGCCGATCAGGGCGGACGGACCGGCGACGCTGTGTGCGGAGCCGCACTGGCGGTTCAGCAGGTAGGCCAGGCCCGCGTTGAAGTAGACCTGAATCAGGATGGGTACCGCGAGCAGCAGGATCACCAGCGGCTGCGCGAGGATCTGCTCGCCCTGGAACCCGAACAGCAGCACCAGGGTGGTCAGCAGGGCCACCAGCGACACCGGGTTCAGCGCCTTCAACGTGCGCTGGAGGGCCGCCTCGCCGCCGGAGGCCAGCAGCGACCGGCGCCAGAGCTGCGCCGCGACCAGGGGCAGGACGATGTAGAGCAGGACCGACAGGAACAGGGTGTCCCAGGGCACCGTGATGGCGGAGAGGCCGAGCAACAGGCCGACCACCGGCGCGAAGGCTACCAGCATGATCGCGTCGTTCAGCGCGACCTGGGACAGGGTGAAGTTGGCATCCCCGTCCGTCAGGCGGGACCACACGAAGACCATGGCGGTGCAGGGCGCTGCAGCGAGCAGGATCAGCCCGGCGATGTAGCTGTCCACCTGCCCTGCGGGCAGCCAGGGTCGGAACAGGTAGCCGATGAACAGCCAGCCCAGTAGGGCCATGGAGAAGGGCTTCACCAGCCAGTTGATGCCGACCGTGACGGCGATGCCTCGCCAGTGCTGGGTGACCCGCCCCATGGCGGCGAAGTCCACGCGGAGCAGCATCGGCACAATCATCGCCCAGATCAGCAGGGCGACCGGGATGTTGACCTGGGCCACCTCCATGCGGCCGAGCGCTCGGAACGGGCCGGGCAGCAGGGCGCCGAGCGCGATGCCCGCGACGATGCAGAGGGCGACCCAGAGGGTCAGGTAGCGCTCGAAGGTGCCCATCGACGCGCGGCGGCGTCCGATGGCCGCCTCGCCCTCGGTGGCCGCGCTCATGCGGCGTTCCCGGGGGACACGCGGCGTCCCTGGTCGTCGATGACCTTCTCGCCGTCCTCCTTGGTGAAGGCCTCCCGCTGCGGGTTCGGCAGGAGGTCGAGGACGGCCTCGGACGGCCTGCACAGGCGCACGCCGAGCGGCGTCACCACGATGGGCCGGTTGATCAGGATCGGGTGCGCCATCATCGCATCGAGCAGCTGGTCGTCGGTCATCGCTGGATCGCCGAGGCCCAGCTCCGCAAAGGGCGTGCCCTTCTCGCGCAGCACGTCGCGGACCGGGATGTCCATGCGCCGGATCAGGTCTGCAAGGACGTCCCGGGTCGGCGGGGTCTTCAGGTACTCGACCACCTCCGGCTCCTCGCCGCTGTTCCGGATGAGGGCGAGCACGTTGCGGGAGGTTCCGCAGTCCGGGTTGTGAAAGATCGTGACGGTCATGCCGCAGGCTCCGGGGAAGGGCAGGCGCAGGCCGAGAGGGCGGCGACCGCGGGGGTGCAGACCTCCGGGTGGCCCTGGCAGCAGTCCCGCATCAGGAAGGCGATGAGGCCGGACAGGGCGTCGTAGACGGCCGAGTAGCGGATCGACCGGCCGTCCCGCCGCGACTGCACCAAGCCCGCGTGCTCGAGGTGAGTGAGATGGAAGGACAGGCGCGAGGAGGTGGCGCCCATGGCCTCGCCGATTGCACCGGCGGCCATGCCGTCCGGCCCCGCCGTCACCAGCAGGCGCACGATCCGGAGGCGGGTCTCCTGCGATAAGGCGCCGAGGGCATCGAGTGCTTGCGTTTCATCCATGGCCTCTTAATATGTCAAGACACGTTGAGATGTAAGAGAGAAGATGAACGCGCCTGCTCTGCCCCTGACGCTCGGCTTCCAAGGAGACGCCTCGTTCGTGGCGGTGCTGGACGCCCTCGCGCCGCACGGCTCCCGTCGCTTGGTCATCAGCTACGACGGGCGGATGGTCCAGCCGGGCTACCACATCACCGAGGTGAAGGCCGGATCCTTTGTCACCCTGGACTGCGGCGGGAACCCGGACGCTTGGCAGGAGACGATCTTGCAGGTGGAGGACCTGCCCGCCTCGACGGAGAGGCCGGGGCACATGGAGGTCGGCAAGTTCCTCGCGATCCTGGAGAAGGTGGCTGCCCGGGTCAGCCTCCAGCCAGGCAGCCGGTTGACCTTCGAGGTCGGCCCGCCCGGCCGTCCTATGCAGGTCTTCGATGTCCAACGCATCCGGATCGAGACCGCGAGCGTGGTGATCGAGCTTGGCCCCCGGCCCGCCATCTGCAAGCCGCGGCACCGGGCTGAGCAGGAAGCGGCTAAGGCCAACGCCTGCTGCAGGCCGCCGGGCGGATGTTGCTGACCAGCCGCCCATACGCCGGGAAGGGTGGCAGCGGTTTCCACATTTGGGATGTCAGCAATGGCATACTGATGACCGGGATGAGTGCAAAGCGGACCTGCGTCACTTGCCTTTTCCTTTGCCGATGGGGTGTTCACCACCGATCAACGGTCGTTGGTCGGTGGTGAACATACGTGGAGCAGGCTGGAGGAATGATTGAGCTGGGTTGAGGGCTTACGCAGACGCCCACCCAAACTCACCTTCAGGGTGGCAACCCGCGTTCGCGCAACAAGGCCGCGACGTGGTCCACGAACGCGCGCACCTTCGGCGCCATGAGGCGGTTTGTGGGATAGGCGGCGAAGATGCCGCTCGCCGGTGTGTCGTAACTTTGCAGCACGCGCTGCAGGCTGCCCGACGCGAGGGCATCGGATACTGCCCAGTCGGGTATGGCGACCAGGCCGACGCCAGCCAGCGCGGCGGCGCGAAGCGACTCAGCGTTGTCGGTGAGAAGTACCGGCCGGACTGGCACGGAGTTCTCCCCAAGCCGCCAGGTGTCCCTCCAGGGCAGCGGCGAGAAGCCTATGCAGCGATGCGCCGCCACATCGGCCGCTTTGATCGGGGTGCCCCGCTCGGCAAGGTAGCCGGGAGACGCGGCGATAACGACCCGGGACGTAGCCAGGCGTCGAACGACGAGGCCGGGCGCGGGTGCTTCGGCGATGCGGATGGCGAGGTCAAAACCGTCCTCAACCAACTGAGCGGAGGCCGCAGTCTCGACGAGCTCAACCTCGACTGCGGGATGAGCGGAGAGAAAGGCGGGTAGGCCGGGCATGAGATGACGGGCGGTGAAGCACTCGGGGGAGGCGATCCGCAGCCGACCCGCCGGTGTCGCTTGCCAAGCCTGGGCTTCCAGTCGGGCGGCCTCCTCGTCCGCCAGTAGACGGAGGCACCGGAGGTAGAATGCGCGACCGGCCTCAGTGGGACGAACCTTTCGCGTGGAGCGGTCCAGCAGACGAACGCCGAGACGATCCTCCAGAGCGCGCACCGTCTCGCTGACCGAGGACTTAGCGGTCTGCAGGCGGTCGGCGGCGGCAGTGATACTGCCGGTTTCCACCACCCGGATGAAGGCTTCGATGCCGAGGAAAGCTCGCATAAGCGCATTGTTCGCTGGAGTGAACAGCGTGTCCACAAGCACTGGCTGCCCTTTCGCGGACAGGTCTGGAAGATGGCTGGGCGGGGCGAAGGGCCCTCTGGAAGCTGGAGAACGAGATGCTGGACGTTGTGAAGCAGGATGCTGGGGTGACCGAAGCCGGAGGCGGCGAGGTGCTCGACGTGTTTGGCGGGACGATGGTGGTGAAGGCGGACCCAGCTCTGCATGGGTTGTTCCTGGGCGAGCACATAATCCCACCGGGCTACTTCGTGCCGCCACATATCCACGCGGGGGATGATGAAGTCTTCTTCTTGCTGGAGGGCGAGCTGACTATCCTTGGCGAACTGGGTGAGCGGAGGGTCGGGCCAGGGGCAACGGTGCAGCTCCCCGGTGGCTCGCAACACGGGTTCCGGAACGACACGGCTGCCACCGTGCGCTTCCTCGTCATGGCCCGGCCAGGGCTCCAGGCTGTGGAAATGTTCCGCCACTTCGACCGCGTCGGTCGCGCGGCAGCGGGCGGGCTGACGCCACCAGAGATCGTGGCGATCTGTGCGCAGTATGGCGTCAGCATGAGCTGACTCTCCCCTGTGATGGTGGCCACCTCGGATAAGCTCCTGAGGGAGCGAGGTGCCCT
>NZ_JONP01000098.1 GCF_000711725.1 Roseomonas aerilata DSM 19363
GCCCGCTGAAGGGCTCCGGCCGCGCGTGGTCGAGCGATGCGTGCCAGGCCTGGAACATGAGCAGGTTCCAGATGACGCGGTTGAAGGAGTGGTTCCGGTAGAGGAAATCCTCCCAGAGCTTGCGGCAGGCGCGCACGTCGAGCAGGCCGTGGCGGGCCAGGGCCGCCGGGCTCATCAGCGCCTCCGCCCAGTCGCGCAACTCGGACCGCAACCAGACCTCCACAGGCGCCCCGAAGCCGCGCTTCGGCCGGTCCACCAACGCGCGCGGCACGTGCCGGTAGAGTAATTGCCGAAGCGGAAGCTTGCCCTCCCCGGCTGCGTATTTCTCGGCCGTCGGGAAGCGCCAGGACATCTCGATCACGCGGTAGTCGAGCAGGGGGCAGCGCACCTCGAGCGAGGTGGACATGCTCGCCCGGTCCACCTTCGCCAGGATATCGTCCGTGAGGTAGGTCGCGAGGTCGGTGAAGCCCATGCGGTCGATCGGGGTCGAGCGGCCGAGGAGGTAGCGCGGATCCTCCAGCGGGTTCGGCAGCCCGGCGGGGCTGGCGAGAAGCGAATCCGCCTCGAGCGTCTGCGAGACGAGCATCCGGTGGACCTCGTCCGGGTCGCCCGAACCCATCAGGCAGTCGAGCAGCCGCAGCCGGCGCGCCATGCGCATCTGCCCCAGCCGCTCGGCCGCCGGCGCCAGCCCTCCCGAGACGAGACCGGCCAGGGCCCGCACGGGCCGCGGCAGGCCACGCCGCCGCTCCAGCCACTCGTTCACCGCGGCGTAGCGGGCATAGCCGCCCAGCAGCTCGTCGCCGCCATCGCCCGAGAGCGCGACGGTCACCTGGCGGCGCGCCAGCCGGCACAGCAGGGTCGTGGGCACGATCGAGTCGTCGGCCAGGGGCTCGTCGCAGACCTCGGCGATGTCGCGGATCATGTCCTGGATGTCGGCGGCGCCGAGATAGGCCTCCTCGTGCTGCGTCCCGAGATGCTCGGCCACGGCGCGCGCGTGCGGCGCCTCGTCCCACTCGCGCACGTTGAAGCCGATGGCGAAGCTGTGGACCGCGCCGGCCGAGCCCTTGGCCATGAGCGCCGTGACAAGGCTCGAGTCGATGCCGCCCGAGAGGAAGGAGCCCACGGGCACGTCGGCGACCATGCGGAGCGCGACCGAGTCCCGCAGCAGCGCCTCGAACTCCTCCTGCCGGGCCAGGCGTCCGGCGGCCTGGGCGTCCAGCCCGGCCTCCGCCACGCCCCGGAGATCCCAGTAGGGGCTGGGCTCAGGGGATTCCCGGCGCCCCGCCGCCCGGGCGTCGAGGCGCAGGATATGGCCACCGGGCAGCTTGGAGAGGCCCGCGAAGATCGTCTGACGCCCGACGACGTAGCCGATCTGGAGGAAGCCCGAGAGCGCCTCGGTCGAGAGGCGGCCGTCGAAGGCGGGATGGGCCCGCAGGGCCTTCAACTCGGAGCCGAAGAGGAAATGGCCGCCCATCCAGCCGTAATACATGGGCTTCTTGCCGATCCGGTCGCGCGCGAGGAGGAGGGAGTTCTCCCGCCGGTCCCAGACGGCGATCGCGAACATGCCGTTGGCGCGCCCCAGCGCGCGCTCGAGTCCCCATTCGTCGATGGCCTCGACCAGCACCTCGGTGTCGGAGTGCCCGCGCCAGGGATGCCCGCCGCGCGCCGCGTCGATCTCGGCGCGAAGTTCGGCGAAGTTGTAGATCTCGCCGTTCATCATAGCGACGAAGCGCCCGTCCGCGGAGGCCATCGGCTGATGGCCGGCGGGAGAGAGGTCGATGATGGAGAGGCGGCGGAAGCCGAAGGCAATGCCGCTCTCCGCATCGATCCAGGTGCCGTGATCGTCGGGCCCGCGATGCGTGAGGCGGTCGCGCATCGCTTCGACGATCCCGCGGGCCACGGCCTCGCTGCCGAAGTGTGCCGGCGACCAGAAGCCGGTCAGTCCGCACATTCAGCCCGTCTCTCCGTCTTTCACCATCGCTCGGCCCGACCAGTGGAGGTCACCGGTGGCAGCACCGGCTTAATCAATACCATCGGTCTCAGTCCGGTGGATCCACCCCGAGAGTCCAGGGGTGGCTGCAGGGGCCCAGTGACGTTCACTGCCTTGTGGAATGGTCAGCCCTTCGGCGTCTAGTGGTATCGGGCAAGGTCCCTTCAGCGTCATGTCCCCGCGCACTACGCTAAACAGCACCGGGATCTGATCAATGCGGGTAAGGCGGCTGGCATAACCCGCTATCGCGCGCCGCTTCGAACCATTTTCCCCGCTGTTCACTGGCGAAGTCCGAAGAGACCAGAGGCGAAACTCGCAAGCACCTTGCCCGACGTAGGGTCTGCTGCAGAAGAAGGGACCCGCTCCTTCCAATCGGAGAGCAAGTGCCGCCAGGATCAGAAGAGGAAGGGTGAGCACCAGCAACGTCGCCGCCACCATCAGGTCTGTTGCCCGCTGCCAGCTTCTCCCAAATCGAAAGGATAACCCTCTATCCGAAGCTGGAGCTGGCCCGCAGAGATTACGCGACACGATGGGGAGCATTCCTCTGGGGTTGGCTGAACGGCGAAAGGGTTCCGTTCCGCCGTGTGGTGGGAAGCGCACTCCCCACCACACCGGTGCTTAAATGAAGATGCTGTCCGCCATCGCCAGCGCACTGGTGTTTTGGATCAGCAGGTTGTCATCCCCGCCGAGTGCGATGAACACGCTGGAGCGGAACTCTACGGCCCTTTCCATCAGCGCCTCGGCGTTACTGAAACCAAAGGCCTGCAAGTCCAGCAGATCCACTCCACCCTCGAAATCGACTACCGTGTCGTTCCCGGAACCAGGTCGGATCACGAACCGGTCTGCCCCCTCACCACCTGTCAGCTCGTCGGCACCCGCACCACCGAGTAGCCTGTCGCCGCCGGCACCACCGAACAGGATGTCGTCCCCGTTGCCACCGCGAAGAACGTCCTCGCCCGCGCCTCCTTGCAGTTGATCATCACCTGCCCTGCCGGACAGCTGGTCATCGCCGGCACCACCGGTGATGCGGTTGTTCAATCGGTTGCCCTGGACTGTCGCACCAACCTCACCGCGAAGCTCGGCATTTTCTACGGTCGCCGCCGCAAGCAGGTCCAGCGCACCAGCCCCGGCATAGATCGCCGTGTCGATGCCGCTGCTGCCCTTGGCAGCGGTCAGTGCCGCCGGATCGCGCACCACGATGTCGTTGCCGGCCGGATCCCCGCCGAGGGTCGAGATGGCGCCAGGAACTGAGATGGCACCGTCACCCGCCAGAAGCTGGTCCACCACCAGTCGTCCAGTACCGGGGAAGTCGGTGAACAAGCCGTCAAAGCCGCTCTCGATTGTTTTGATGTACTCCTCGACTGGGCGCTGGACCGTGCCGTCGGGGTTGAGGAAGGAGAAGTACTCCTCGTCGCGCAGCGTATAGACTACTGCTTCGATGCCGGCAGCATGGGCGCGCGCGACCAGAGGCACCTCCTCGCCGGTGAGCTGCGCCGTGATCAGCGGGACGCCGTCTCCGTCGTAGTCGACCGGAGTCGCAAGCGGCTTCGAAAGGTAAACGTCTTCCTTGTAGGGGCTGATCGCCTCAGCGTAGAGGTCAGCCATTGCCTGGATTGCCTCGGCCGAGTACAGCCCGCCGCCACCGACCTCCGCTACCGTGCTTGCGGTAAGCGGATAGTTGAACCCATCGAACAGCGTCGGATCGGCACCGAGCGCGACGTTGGCCGGGTTGAGGTGGAAGGCAATGTCCGGCGAGTAGTTGTTGTACAGTAGCTGGACCAGCGGAATGTCTACGCCGGCTGCTGGCATGATCTTGGTCTGCAACTCGATCAGATTGGCAATCTCAAAGGACTGGATCGAGACCCGCGAGGGATCGGTGAAGTCCTGGGCTGCCAGCACGTCGACGAGCTTCTGGCTGGTGTCGACCCCGATCTTGCCGCCATCGGCGTAGAAGCCGTTATACTCAAAGTAGGTGGGGTGTTTGGTCTCTGGGATGATGGAGATGGTGCGGCCGGTTTCGGTTTCGACCTGTTTCACCAGGTCGATAACCTCCTCCAGCGTCGGGATGCGGAACTGGTCATCGTACGCGGCATTGTCGGGGCGCAGCTGCGGGATGCGCTCACGAGCGTAGAGCGTCCTGATTTCAGCGAGGGTGAAGTCCTCTGCCCACCAGTCGGTGATCGTCTCGCCTTCCAGTACCTTCGTGACGTAGCGGTCGGCGAACTCTGGATGGTCGGCGATGTCGGTCGTACCGCTGAGCATCGGCTCGTGCCGGTCGATCAGATGACCGTCCTTCGTGAGCACGAGATCGGGCTCGATGATATTGGCGCCCTGCTCGATGGCGACGCGATAGGCTTCCAACGTGTGCTCGGGGCGCGAGCCGCTCGCACCGCGATGGCCAATGACCTTCGGCGCGTCGCCCGATAGGGTATTGAAGACCGGGTCCAACGAGAAATCCACCGCCACCAGTCGGTGGTCGGAGGCGGGAAAGCCATTTGGCGGCAGGCTTGGGCTGTAGGTGCCGGCTAGCGGGAAGGTCGGATCGGTCGTCGCCGGCCAGAACACCTCGCCCTTGAGGGGCGTCAAGCCAACAACAGAGGGCAGCACGTAGTCGGCGCGCAGGTTGCCCGGCGCCGCGTCGGCGAAGTCAGCGGTGTCGCGTGCCGGATCACCGGTATGCGACGCGTTGGATCCGCCCTGGATGGCCGCCTGCTCGACGGCGCCGGCGCTCGTCGGTACGACGCTGTCGTCAATAGTGTCGGCGTCGAGAAGCTGATTGATGGCGGTGTCTACGCTGTCGCCATCGTTCGGGTCGGCGTTCATGTCGCCCATGATGATGAAGCGCGCGCCGGGCTCAAGGCCACCGGAGACACCCTGATCGTCGTAGATGTAATCCCCACGGCCAGAGGTGACGTAATCGGCGATCAGGCGGATCTCGTCAGCATTGCGCAGACCGTTACGGTCCTCCGGGCCATCGAATGTCGGAGGTGTCGGATGAGCGACGATCAGGTGGACCACATCGCCATCGATCATCACCGGGACGTCCCAGTGGCTCTTTGAGGAGAGTGGCATAACTGCCAGCTCTTCGTCCGAGTAGTAGTCGCCTACTTCGGGAGTCGCGGTGTTGTCCGGCAGCCGAGCGTCCGGCATGTCCTTCCAAAGGAAGTTCTGGAAGGTGCGGACCTGATCGTAGAGGATCTCATACTTAGAATAGATCGCCATGCCGTACTGACCGGGATAGTTGCCGAAGCCATAAGCGTCGTCGCCGTACCCGGCCGTCCCCGGCGCTGTGACGGCGGCACCGTTGTTGTTCAGGTCGAAGCCGGAGGAGATGCCGGTGTTGCTCGGTGCGGTGAAGGCATAGCCGTACTCGATCGCCGTTCCGCCGCCATCGACAAGGCCGAGAGTGTTCTGTCCGACCGCGAGATAATTGTCCCGAAACAAGTTCAGCGCCGTGTCGCCGGACACGTAGTCGAACTCGTTGATCAGGAGCACATCCGGCGCCGTGCGCTGCACGATCTCCGCGACTGTCTGAGCTTGCAGGTTACCCGCCGTAGAAAGATCGCTCACCAATTCTCCCGCGGCGTTGCGGTTTAGCGAAGCGTTGAACGTCGCTGCCCGGAACTGAACCTGTGCCATTTCGACTTGTTCCCGCTCAAAGTATTACGGTCTACGACAGACCGCTGGACGCTGGTGGTACTAAGTGTGGTGCCGGCTCCGCGACACCTGGATGACGCCTGGATGTGCGTCCCGTTACGCCAGATCCATTTGCAGGCTTATCGAGGCTTCGTGAGCGATGATCTTCGTTCCTACGAACATGAATCGTTTGCAGCTTACAATGTACTGGGCATCTGCGGCTTGTGCAGAACCGTCGTGGATAAGTCGGGTTATGAGCGTTCAGCTTGCGAGAAGTGTCTGCCAAACGGGAACCGCAGGGTGGTTTCAACGAGGACTCTGGCTCCCAGCACTGCATGCTCCGTCTCGCTCAGCGCCGGAGGCAGCTTCAGCCTGAGCGGATTGCAAAGACCATCCACTCACTCGGTCAATCGTGCCTGTTCTGCCGGTCAAGGTCAGGCATCACCATGGCAGTGAAAATAGGCCTCTACTGTTCGCGGAAGGCGCGGTGGAAGCTGTCGAGAACGGGCTGGATCATATAGCGCAGGAAGGAGCGCTGCCCGACCTGGATCTGCGCCTCCACCGGCATGCCCGCGCGGAGCACCACGCCGTCCAGCCGGGCGAGCTGGTCGTCGTCGATGGAGATCCGCACCTTATAGTACTCCTGCATGGTGCGGTCCTCGACGGTCACGTCGCCCGCGACCACCGTCACCTCGCCGTTCAGGAAGGGTACGAGGCGCTGCTTGAAGGCGGGCAGCCGGACCTCGGCCTGCAGGCCGCCATGGACCATGTCGAT
>NZ_JONP01000099.1 GCF_000711725.1 Roseomonas aerilata DSM 19363
ACGCCGCTTCAGCTCGTTCGCGAACAGCCGGCCGAACCGCAGGCCCCACTCGCGGATGGTTTCGTAGCTGACCACGACCCCACGCGCGGCAAGGATCAGCTCGACGTCACGCAGGCTGAGGCTGAAGCAGTGATACAACCACACTGCATGCTGGATAACCTCGGCTGGGTAGCGGAAGCCTCGATAAGGGCTTGGAGAGGTCATGCGATGTAGGCTGCCACGCCCCTCCGGCCTCGCCAACCTGACAACGCCGCTGCGCGGGCTGTCGCTGCTGCGGCAGGTGGCGGCGATCCACGGCATGCGCCCGGGTGCGGCGGTGACGCTGTCGCTGCTGCGCCGGCTCGCCTGGACGGCGGCGGGCACCTCCGGAGCGGACCTGCTCGGGCAGAGCCTCGCCGACAGTGCTCTTTCCCACATCCCAGGGCTCAAGCAGATCGCCGCCGCCCTGCCGGGCTCAGGGCTGACCGCGCTCCGCCTCAGGCGTCTCGCCGAGGTCGCCGCCCAGGCCTGCTCACCCATCGAGGCGGGACAGTAGTTCTCCACGACGCCTCGCTGGCCGTGCTACTTGATGAACGGCAAGCAATGGGTGGAGGCTCCAGTGACAGACAAGGTATCCAGGCGCGTGCTGGGAGCCGCTGGCGTTTTGGCTATCCTGGGCATGACCGGTCGTCTGACGGGCGCTGCCGCACATCACGGCTGGTCTTGGGCGGAGGACGAGCAGCAGGAACTTCGTGGGACCATCCGCGAGGTCTATGTCGGTCAGCCCCATCCCACTCTCCGCGTCGATGTTCCCGGCGACGGCCTCTGGTTGGTGGAACTCGGAAACCCCAACCAGACCGCACGGGCCGGCTTCGACGGGACCTCGGCCAAAGCCGGCGACACGGTTATGGCTATTGGCAACCGGGCCCGGGACCGAGGTGAGCGCCGGATGAAGGCTGTGCGCCTGCAGGTGCGTGAACGGACCTACGACATCTACCCCGAGCGCATCCGGAGCTGAGGCTCACCTGCTCGAGCTTCTTCAGGGTCTGGCTGCCTGGCCGGTCGCACTGGCTCTCTCGCGCTCGGCCATCGCTTACCCGCTGGTCAACGCCGCTCACATTCTTGCCCTTGCTCTGCTCTTCGGCGGCATCGCGGTCCTGGATCTCCGTATCCTTGGCTTGTTCCGCGGCAGCCCGCTGGGCGCGATTGCAGGACCCTCCGTCCGGGTCGCCGCCTGCGGCTTTGTGCTTGCTGCGGCCACCGGCTTCCTGCTCTTCAGTACTCGGCCGCTCACCTATGCTGAGAACCCAGCCTTTCTCTTGAAGCTTGGCCTGATCGGGCTTGCACTGCTGAACGTTGCCGTCGTCCACGCCAATCCCAGATGGCAGGTCGCGCTCACCGGCGGGGCGGTACATGGCTCTTTGCGTGCCTCAGCGGCGGTTTCGCTCCTCATATGGGCCGCCGTAGTGCTGGCCGGCCGCTGGATTGGCTTTCTTCAGTAAGGCCACCCGAAGAGGCGAGTAGAACGGTCACCAAGTGCCCCATCTACGATGGTTGCGTCGTCGGACGGTTGGTGAAACGTGCGTTGCCGAGCCCTGTGCGGATGGTCAGCACGCCCCAGTGCTTCACGCCCCGCGCGGCGCTGGAGGGCGGAGTGGTGGTGGCGATCCACGGCATGCGTCCAGGCGCGACGGTGACGCTGTCGCTGCTGCGGCGGCTAGCCTGGACGGCGGTGGGCATCTCGGGGATGGACCTGCTGGGACGCATCTTCGCGGACAGTGCCCTTTCCCACTTGCCGGTGCTCAAGCAGCTCGCAAACGCCTTGGCGAGCCCAGGCCTTACCGCTCTCCGCCTGGAGCGCCTTGCCGGGGTTGCCGCCCGTGCGTGCTCGCCCACCGAGCCTCCGCGCAGCAGGCCCCTGAAGGTAGAAGATCCGTACCCATCCGGCGAGGGCCGCCTTCTGTGAGGGATGAGGCTCGCTGACCTTAGTGACGCTCGTAAGGGCGACGCTAAGGACGGGGGCGGGATGGAGATCATCACCGGGGTGGAGCGGCGTCGTCGCTGGCGTGCCGAGGACAAGCTGCGGGTGCTGGCCGAGGCGGCGCAGCCTGGGGCACGGACGTCCGAGGTGGCCCGGCGGCACGACATCAGCCGCGGCCTGCTGTGGTACTGGCGGCGCCAGCTGCGCCAGCTGCGGCAGGGGCGGCTCACGGCAGCTCATGCGCCAGAGCCGGTGTTTCTGCCTCTGCAGGTGAGCGACGCGGTGCCACCCGGGCCCGTGGTACCAGCGGCGGGGGTGGACCCGCGGATTGAGATCGCGCTGCCGGATGGCACGCTTGTTCGGGTGGGGGCTGACGTGGACGCGGCGGCGCTGCGCCGCGTGCTGTCGGTGCTGCGGCGGTGATCCCGGTTCCCACTGGTGTGCGGGTCTGGCTGGCGGTGGGCCACACGGACATGCGCCGCGGCATGAACGGGCTGGCGCTGCAGGTGCAGGAGGCGCTCGGGCGCGATCCGCATGCCGGGGATCTCTACGTGTTCCGCGGCAAGCGCGGCGACCTGGTCAAGATCGTCTGGCATGACGGGCTTGGAATGTCGCTCTACGCCAAGCGGCTGGAGCGGGGACGCTTCCTGTGGCCTGCGCCCGCGGACGGCGCCGTGTCCATCTCGTCGACACAGCTGGCCTACATGTTGGACGGGATCGACTGGCGGAACCCGCAGCACACCTACCGGCCACAGGTCGCGGGCTGATCCTGGTACGACCGGGGTGATTGTGCTGGCGGTGGGTTCGGCCGTCTGATTCAATCCCTCCATGACGCCTGCGCCGGATCAGACCGGAGACATTGAGGCTCTCCGGGCGGCGCTGGCTGCGGAGCGCGAGGCCCGCCTCGCCGCGGAGGCTCGTGCAACGGGCTTGGAGGTCCGGGCGACGGGCGCCGAGGCGATGATCGCGCACCTCAAGCTCGTCATCGCCAAGCTGCGCCACGACCGGTTCGGCGCCTCCTCCGAGCGCGGCCGCAAGCTCATCGACCAGCTGGAACTGGAGCTCGGCGACCTCGTCGCGACCATGGCCGAGGAGGCGACCCGGGCCGAGGGCCAGGGTGGCGACCGGCCAGGAGCACCGCCGCCCCGCAAGCCGGTCCGTGGCCCTCTGCCCGCCCACCTGCCGCGGAAGCGCGTGGTGATCCCGTCGCCCTCCGCCTGTCCATGCTGCGGCGGCAAGCTCTCCAAGCTGGGTGAGGACATCACCGAGACCCTGGAGGTGGTGCCCCGCAGCTGGAAGGTGATCCAGACGGTGCGGGAGCGGTTCTCATGCCGCTCCTGCGAGACCATCACCCAGCCGCCCGCGCCGTTTCACCCCATCGCCCGTGGGCGCGCCGGGCCGAACCTCCTGGCCATGGTCCTGGAGGCCAAGTACGGCCAGCACCTGCCGCTGAACCGTCAGAGCGAGACCTATACCCGGGAGGGGGTGGAGCTGAGCGTCTCCACCCTGGCCGACTGGGTCGGCACCGCGGCCGCGGTGCTCGCGCCCATCCACGCCCTTATCGGGGCCCATGTCCTGGCCGCTGAGCGCCTGCATGGCGACGACACCACCGTGCCCCTGCTGGCCCGCGGCAAGACGGTGACGGCCCGGCTCTGGACCTACGTCCGGGACGACCGGCCCTTTGCCGGGCCAGCCCCGCCGGCCGCCCTGTTCCACTTCTCGCGCGACCGCACGGCCGAGCACCCGAGGCGCCACCTGGCCGCCTACACGGGCATCCTGCAGGCCGACGCCTATGCCGGGTTCGGCGAGCTCTACCGGCCCGACCACAAGCGGGGGCCGATTACCGAGGCGGCTTGTTGGGCGCACTTCCGCCGGAAGGCCTTCGAACTCGCCGAGGTCGCCCGCGCACCTCTCGCGGCCGAGGCGGTGCGGCGCATCGACCGCGTGTTCGACGCCGAGCGCGAGGTCAACGGATCTCCGGCAGCCGACCGCCTGCAGCACCGCCAAACCGTCGTGGCCCCGCTGGTCGCCGACCTCCACGCCTGGATGCTCGAGACCAGGGCGAGGCTGTCGCGCCACAACGACCTCGCCAAGGCGCTGGACTACGCCCTCAAACGCTGGGAGGCATTCACCGGGTTCCTCGACGACGGCCGGATCTGCCTCACGAACAACGCCGCCGAGCGGGCGCTGCGCGGCGTCGCCCTCGGCCGCAAAGCCTGGCTGTTCGCGGGCTCCGACCGCGGCGGCGAGCGTGCTGCCGCCATGTACTCCCTCATCACCACGGCCAAGCTCAACGACGTCGACCCGCGTGCCTGGCTCGCCGACGTGCTCGCCCGCATCGCCGATCACCCTGCCTCAAGCCTCGACCAGCTCCTGCCTTGGCACTGGAAGCCGCGCGCAGCCTCGCTCTCAGCCGCTGCCTGATCAGCCACCGCGGTGCTCGCCGGATGGGTACTACTCATGAGCCGGAACCCACGCTGAGGACCGGCAGGAACCCCGCTGGTGCACGCGAGGCGGAGCTTGAGGGCAATTACGGGGCTGAGGTGCGCCCGGTAACCAGTGGCATGGCACCGGCAGCTTCCTCACGGGTCCGCAGAATGGTGGGAATAGCCTTGCGAACCTGGAAGTAGCCGCGCGTTGCGCTCGGCCAGACGAGGTCGTCCCAGTGTCGCCGCACCCGTCTACAGCCTTCTGGCAGCACCTCCGCCGAGGGACCGACGGGCGCCCATGCGGTGACTACCGGCAGTGCTCCGCTCCAGCCCTCCGTCACCAGTTCGGCCGGGCAGCCGAAGCGCGCCGATGCCCTAACCAGGGCATCGGCCATCGCCGCCTCATCGGCGCGGCGCACCGACTCGGCCGCGCCCGGGGCGTGTGCCAGCAGCCCGCCCACCCGAACAACGCGGGCGCTACCCAGGGGCAGGCTCTCGGGGTGCAGGTCATCGAGGTGCAGCAGCAGCGCCACCTCGCCGCCCGGCAGCGGGTCAGGGGACGGCAGCGGTAGTGTGGCGTGTGGCACGACTTCATCCAGCGGCGCCGGGTTCTCGTCCAGGCCCGATGGCAAGAAGCGACCTTCCGTGTAGCGGCGGATGTTCTCGGCGCGAGCGATGTAGGGCTTGCCACGCGTGTGCAGGCCCGCCACCCAGCGCCAGGACAGCGTGTTGCTGGCCGGATCGCCGTCGAGCAGGTGGCGCAGGAACAGGTCGGCCCCAAGCGCCCAAGGCAGACGCAGAGTGAAGATCCAGATCGAGGCAAACCACATGCGGGCGTGATTGTGCAACCAGCCGGTGTGCAGGAGCTCGCTGGCCCAGTCATCGAAGCCCTCGATGCCGGTACGTCCGGCGACCGCGTCCTCAAACACCTGCCGCAGCCCCGATTGCGTGGCCAGCCGGTGCCGGCCCTCCGCCACCAACCGGTGGTAGTCCGTCCAGATTGAGGGGTGAGTCTCGAGATGTCCTTTGAAGTACGAACGCCAGAAGACCTCCTCAACGAACTTTGCGGCCTCTCCTGACGCGTGTGCGGCAAGGACGGTGTCGATGACCTCCTCCTCCAGCAGTAGGCGACGCCGCAGGTATGGCGAGAGGGCGGTGGTGGAGGGCTGCACCTCAGGGCCGCGGTCAGTGTTGCGCCCCTCGGCATACGCGCGATCCGTCCGCGGGATCGCACGAGCTAGATGGTCGAGCGCTGCGGCGCGGCTGAGGGTGAGGTCGTGCTGCATGGTTGCCATCTGGGGCGGCTACACTGGATGGCCAGGGCGCATGCCCCCGCATTGGCGACAAGTACGCCGGAGGCTAGCTAAGTGCTCGTCTGCTGCGGGGTGACCCACCTCGGATAAGCGTCTGGCTTAGTGACCGCTCTCTAATCGGGGTATTCAGGTCAAGCGTCGGTTTGGAGGCTGCCCGCTGCCGGGGTCATGGTTCTCTCCGGGGTCGATATGATTCGCCGGCCTTGAAGCTCCTATAGCGGTCAAGGGGCTGCTCCGCGGCGGCAATTGGCAAGCCAACGCTGCCCTCTACCAGATGGTCATCGTCCGCATGCGGGCCCACTAACCCACCCTCGACTATGTCCGGCGCCGCATTGCCGAGGGAGAGACTAAGCCCGAGATCATCCGTTGCCTCTAGAGCACTTCAGGCTTGCATGGACTCGCGGGTTCTGATTCGACGCTGCTGATGAAGCAGCGAGGCTGGTGATGACGGCACCCCTGTCGCAGGACTTGCGCAAGCGCCTGGTCCGGGCCGTCGAGGAGGGCGCCTCGGCACGCGAGGCGGCGGCTCGGTTCGCGGTCAGTGCCTCGGCGGCGATCAAGCTGGTCCGGCGGGTGCGCCAGACCGGCAGCACGGCTCCTGCCAAGATCGGCGGCTACCGCAAGCCGCTGCTGGCTGGGCAGGAGGCGTTCCTGCGGGAGCTGACGGCCAGCCGGAAGGGGATCACCTTGGTCGAG
>NZ_JONP01000100.1 GCF_000711725.1 Roseomonas aerilata DSM 19363
GACGGGCCCATGACCGGCGAGGCCTTCCTTGCCTATGTCGGGCAGTTCCTCACGCCCGTCCTGGCCAAGGGCGACGTGGTGGTCCTGGACAACCTTCCCGCACACAAGGTCGCCGGTGTACGCGAGGCGATCCGGGCCACCGGCGCCAGCCTGCTCTACTTGCCGCCCTACAGCCCCGATCTGAACCCCATCGAGCAAGCCTTCGCCAAGCTGAAGGCGCTGCTCCGCAATGCCGCGGCCCGCACCCGAGAGGCCCTCTGGACTACCATCGGGCGCTTACTCGATACCTTCACCCCAGCCGAGTGCAGGAACTACCTCGTTAACTCAGGCTATGCGTTCGAGTGATGTGGAAGTGCTCTAGGCACCACGGGCGTCGCGGCACCGAAAGCCGCGTCATCGAGGACGGCCAGGTACTCTCTCACCGCCCGGTTCGCGGCCTCTGGCGCCTTCCACTCGGCGGCCTCGACGCCCTTCTGACGGCTGGCATCGGCCGCGATGAGGCTGCCATCGACGGCAAAGCCCTCGCCACCGACCAGACCCTCCTGGATGCAGCGCGACAGCACCGCCTCGAACAGCTGGCGCAGAAGGTCGCTGTCGCGGAAGCGGCCGTGCCGGTTCTTGGAGAAGGTGGAGTGGTCGGGCACGCGGCCATTGAGGTCGAGCCGACAGAACCAGCGGTAGGCCAGGTTGAGGTGGACCTCGTCGCACAGACGTCGCTCGGAGCGGATCCCGAGGCAGTAGCCGACGATCAGCATCCGGATCATCAACTCCGGATCGACGGACGGTCGCTCGGTCGAGCTGTAGAATGGCGCCAGCTCCCGCCGGAGACCCGACAGGTCCACAAAGCGGTCGATGATCGAAGAAGATGGCTCGCTGGGACATGATCCTCGAGCGAGAACTCGTAGAGCAGAGCCGCCTGCTCGACTTGCCGCGGTCCCATCATGGTGCCTGGCCCCTGCTACTCAACACAGGGAATCAGCAGAAGCGGCCCCGATCAACCGCCGCGTTTTTCAACGGAATAGGCCGTTAGCTGCCTGTACGCTGCTGGGTGGAGAGCACAAAAGGCCGCCATTCGTCAGGTTCCAGACCACCGGTGGTTCCGACCTAAAGGCGGCTTTCAACCCTGGCAGTTAGCTAATACGTGGGCTGCTTATGCCCGCCCTGACTCACGATCTGCCTGGGTTAGGTCCCTATGATTGAAGCAGCTGTTGAATAGCGACGTGAGGCGGGGTGGACCGGTTCACACAGCCGTTTCTTAGTTTCTATTCCGCTTCGACGTCCCTAGCCTGCAGCATCTTTCTTATCTGGGTCGACGCTGCAGGTTATGTCACTATCCGCCGGACTATGGTCTGCGCCAGCTTGGTCGCGCTCATGTGCGTGACGGAGCGGGCGTAACCTCCGGAGAACAGCTTGCGGGTGATCGCGTCCCGCTGCTCCGGCGAGGCGCCAAATTCGACGTGGATGAGGCTGTCCCCCGTCTTGCGCATGATCCGCGCGGGCACCCAGCCGACACCCTCAATGAGCACGCTGATGCCCCGGTCGCCCGGGAAAGGGAAGGAAGCAATCATCTCGACCCTGGCCCCCGTGATTGAGAGGTCCCGCAGCCGGGCGGCGATCTGCTCGCCCCCGGCCGCTACCAGCGACGGCTCGTCCGCGTCGAACCGCTCCTCGGCCGCGTGCCGCGGGCGCTCGATGCAGATCATGCAGGCTACGAAGAGCGTGACAATGTTGTAAACGCTCCAGAACAGGTTCATCGCCTCGATCTGGGCGGGAGTATCCCCGAGGGGCCCCTGCGTCGCGCTCAGGAAAATGCCGCCAACGGTGAGGACGATTAGGCAGAGGTACCATACAATGATGTTCCACTGCACGACGGTGGAGCCGCGGCTGGTTCCTTTGGCTGTCACCTTGAATTTCTGGTTCTTCGAGCCGAAGAGCCCGATGAAGCTGGCTTTGATCGCCTCGGTGCAAACTAGGAGCGACATGGCCTCGGCCAGCACCGGCACGTTGAGACCGCGGCTGACCCAGCCGAGAAAGATCACGCACCACAGCCAGTAAGGACCGAGATGGCTTAGGATGCTGCCTAGGTCGGATTCGATGACCACCAGCCCGGTCCACCAGTAGAGGATTGGTATGACAAGGCTGAGGATACGGACGAGCGAGCCCACGGTCCAGAACAGCACCGTATCCATCGTGTGCAGCCGCATCATCAGCGGTACCGGGCCAACCGAGAAGGGCCCCCACTTCGTTCGGACGATCTGCATGGTGCCGAGGCACCACCGCCCTCGCTGCGTTAAGTATTCGTGCAAACCCTCGGGCGCGAGCCCGACGCTCAGCGGCTCGTTAAGGTAATGGGTGACGTAGCCGCAGGCGCTGGCCTTGAGCGACAGCAGGAGGTCCTCGGTCACGCTCTCTGTCGGGAAGCCGCCGATCTCCTTGAGGAAGGAGGCCCGCACCAGGGCGGATGTGCCGCAACTGAAGGCTGTCCCGTGCGCGTCCTTCGAGGCGAGGATAACGTCGAAGAAGAAGCGTTGCTCGTCAGGGATGATGCGGGCGCCGCCGAGGTTCAGCTGCACGGGATCGGCGTTGAAGAAGTGCTGCGGCGTCTGGACCACCACGACTTTGGGATCGTGAAGCAGGGCGCAGGCCCGCCAAAGGAACTGCGGGGTGGGCACGAAATCGGCATCCAGGACGGCGATTACGTCGGGCGGCTGGTCCAGCGCGAACAGGTGCCGGAGCGCGCTGTTCATGTTGCCTGCCTTGCCGTGCGAGTTTTCGTGGCGCGTCAGGTAGTTCGCGCCCAGCCGCTCCGCGAGCGCCCGCATGGACGGGCGGCGCTTGTCGTCGAGCACCCAGACCCGGTAGCGGGGGTACTCCTGGTTCAGCGCCCCAATGATGGTGCGATAGAGGATGTCCTCCTTCTCGTTGTAGGTCGGGATGAGCACGTCGATGAGAGGCGCACCGCCCGGGAAGGAGGTGGGCGGATGGTCGGTCGCCTCCTGGCTGCGGTTCACGGTCTTGCTCAGGACGTGGATGAGCAGGAGGCCCGCAATCGAGCTCGTCATCTCGACTGCGTAGAAGGCGTAGGCGATCACGTTGCCTGGCGTGCCCTCCCAGGGCGGGAGGGAACCGGTTGTGCGCCACCACATATAGCGCAGCAGGAGGGCGGCCGTGACCGCCGCCCCGATAAGTCTGGCGCGCCGGTTGTCCGGGTCGATCCACGGCAGCACCAGCGCCGCGGATCCGCCGACGGCGAACATGGGCGCGATGGCCCAGGCCAGTTCGTCCATGCGCGCGGTCCTCCTCCCGGGCGCTAGAAGCTGACCCGACCGGCCCGGCCGGTCTGGCACTCGGCCGCGAAGGAAGGCTCGCTGATCTGCATGACAGCCCGATACTGCCCGCCGTTGCCCGATTGGTTGCTCAGAGGCGCCTGGAGTTCGACGATGCTCCCCTGGTAAGCCTGCCCGCCGCCCGCCGGGACGAAGGTGCCGGTGAGCCCCATGCGGAGCGAGCGGAAGATGCGGTCGCTGACCTCGACCGTCACGAGCGGGCGCGTGCAGTCGATGAGGCTTGCGACCTCCTGGCCCTGCCGCACGAACTCGCCCGACTGCGCCTGAACGCGGATGAGCCGGCTGCGCACGAGCACCTCGAGCTGGGCGTTGCTCCGGAGGGCGATCTGGGAACGCTCCGTCATCAGCTGCCCACGCAGGAAGTCGAGCCGGGCCTGCCGGTCGGCGAACTGGGCGGACAGCTCGCGCTGCTGCTGCCGCATCCGATCGTACTGCTGCTGCGACGCCGACCGGTTCGTGCCCGTCTCGCCCGTGAAGATTCCCTGGGCGGCGGCGTCCAGTTCTACGCGGATGGCTTGCCGCTGGCGGAGCGCAACCTCCAGCTCGCCGCGGGCCACCTCCAGCCCCCGGCGGGCCTGCTCCACCACCGCCACGGTCGCAACGCCCGAGCGCAGAAGCTGCTCGTTCCGGCCGCTGATGCCCTCCGCCTCCCGGAGCCGCGCCTGCGTGTTGCGGATGCGCGCCTCACTCTCGTCCAGCCGTGCGCCGATCTGCTCGATCTTGGCTTTTTGGAACGAGGATGCCTGCGCCAGCGCGTCTGTGGCCTCCTGCTCGGCGTCGGCGATCCGGCGGCGGATCAGGTCGATTTCCTGCTCGGCGGCCGCGACCTGGGCCACGATGTCGTTCACCCGACTGGAGTCCAGCCGCGTGTTGACGATGGTGCCGATCGCGGCACGCTCCTCAAGGATCGTTCCAGGCGGGATGGGGTTCAGGCGCAGTTCGCCGTCGATAGGGGCGCGCAGCGCGAGCGGCGTTCCGCTGAGGACGGCGTTCGTGCTGCCGAGCGCGAAGAACCGGTCCCATACGAAGTAGCCAGCAACCGCCAGGGCAGCGACGGCCAGCGCAACCCTTGAGACCCTCCCCGAAATTCCTCGCTTCTCCTCCGTGAGCTTCGCCGGAGGCACGGGAGGAGGAGGGACCGCGGCGAAGGCGCCGGGATCGGTATCTGTTGGCGCCGTCCGTTCCCCGGGCTCAGGAACCAATCGGATGGAGGGGCTGATTCTCTCTGCTGGTCCCGTTCGGATCACCGGCGCGGAGGTCTCATCGCGAGCCTCCGCGGGAAACTTGCCGTCTGATTGCGCCACGTAAGACAAACTCCAACGAGACAACTTCCAGAAGCTGGTAACGTCAGGCCACCATTTCGAGTTTTCCCCTCAGTGCGCAATTCACGTTTAGGGCAGTATTTCTGCGCTGCTCCTTAGTACAAACGCACGGTTAAATACGCAGGATCTGCACGCTTGAAGTTCAACCGGCGCGGGTAATCAGACTGCCGTTATTCCCTTGCCCGACCAATCAACAATCGCTGGTTGAATAACTCTGTTTCCAAATCTGCTCGCTGGGAATGATGGGAAGGTCCCAAACACTGGCCATGCGGCTGACGTCCTCGACTGAGTTCCTGCTGCCGCAGAACCTCCTCGCGCGAACCGGCGGTGGCAGGTCGACGTCACAGAATGACAGACCTCCTCCTTCGCGGCAGCGGTTTGGGGTCTCGGCGCTGACACAGGTGGCGCCTTCATCCGTCGTGGCGAGCATCGCGCCGACGGTGCCGTTCCGGTCTTATCGTCCGAACAGGTGACCAGTACTACGAAAGGCATGAAGGGACTGGATGCGGGCCCAATCCGCGCCCGTCCGCCGAACGGTACGGCGCGAGGCATGGCTTGCCGGAGAGCCGCGGCGGGCTAGAGGAGCATCGGGCCAGGCAACATCTCTCATGCGTGAATCCGAACGTCCGCTTTGGCGAAGCCGGCCGAGCCACCTGAATGACCTCCACGGGCGCAAAGCGGCCCTGATTGGACAGCCTCGAGGTGTGCGGCGCTCGTTTCAGCTAGGTACGATGCCCTGTTGCTTCCAGCTCAGTGGAAGTGGCTTCAGCAATGACGGCAGGTCGAGCCGTTCGGACATCCGCCCATCGAGCGACGCCTCCACAAGCTTCGGTGCCAACAAGGTCAGCTGCAGCAACCGTCCCATGTAGCCCCGGTCCAGCTTCTCCGCCTCCGCCATCTCGGTGACGGACGCGTACTGCCCCTCGTCGAGTAGCCGCTGGTACCGGAATGCGCGGGCCAGTGCCTTCACCAGCGCAGGATCAGCGCGGGTGGAGATTGAGGCTGCCGGGGCGGCTCCAATTCCCCTCCCCTCCGGTGTCACCACTGTCTTCCGCCCTGGCCGGCGTCGTATCGCCAGCGGCACCTGGATCGTAAGGCTCGCCGGAGTGCTCATTCTGCTGCCTCCATCTCGGCTGCGGTGCCTGCCCCAAGATCCCGCCCGAGGCTAGCTAGCCCTTCCACTCGAAGCCGGATGTCCGCGCCCGTGCTGGACACAGTGACCCGCTCCACCAGCAGCCGCACGATCCTGGCTTGCTCGGCCGGGAACAGCTCGTCCCAGAGCGGCTCGAGCTGGTGCAGGGCGTCGCGTGTCTCTGCCTCGGTCAGGTCCGGGTCGCTGGCCCGTGCCGCCGCCCAGGTGCCGACGATGATCTCCGGCTGGCGCAGTAGGGCCCGTACCTGCCCCACCACCGCCGCCTCGATCTCCGCCGCCGAGATGCGCCGGACCAGGGTGGGATCGGCACCGTCCGGCTGGTCTATGCCCTTCAGCGC
>NZ_JONP01000101.1 GCF_000711725.1 Roseomonas aerilata DSM 19363
TGTTGGCCAAAGCGTCCCGCGCCTTCCCGTTCTAGGACGTTGTCGACCCTGATCAGCCCCGGTGCGCCTCGTTCGGCCGCGATCCTCTCCACCGCGCGCACGACATGCTCGCCGCGAATGCTGCCGTCCACCACGATCGCGAGCGCCTCGCGCGTGAAGTTGTCGACCAGCGTCAGGGCGCAGATCCGGCGCCCGTCGAACAGTGCGTCCGAGACGAAGTCCATCGACCAGTGCTGGCTGCCCCGGGTGGCGACTTCCCGTTCCCTCCGGCGCGCGGCCGTGACATGCCGCCGTGGCCGTTTGCGGCGCAGGCTCAGCCCTTCCAGGCGGTACAACCGGTAGACCCGTTTGCGGTTCACCCGCCAGCCTTCTCGCTGGAGCAGGACATGAATGCGCGTGTAGCCGTAGCGCACCCACACCGCCGCGATCTCGCAGATCCGCATCCGCAAGTGCGCCTGGCCGTCCCGGCGAGCGCGATAGCGCTGGGAGGAGCGGTGGAAGCGCAGCGCCGCGCAGCCCCGCCGCTCGCTCACCCCGAACGCGTCCTGCACGTGGCGGACGAGCTCGCGCCGGTGACCAGGCGTCAGAGTTTTTTTGCCAAGACCTCCTGCAGCATCGCCTTGTCCAGGCTGAGATCGGCCACGAGCTTCTTCAGCTTCGTGTTCTCTTCCTGCAGCTGCCTCAGATGCCGCAGCTCGGACGAGCCCAGGCCGCCATACTTCTGCTTCCATCGGAAGTAGATCGCCTCCGAGACGCCCATCTTGCGGCAGACCTCGGCCACCGGCGTGCCCAGCTCCGCCTGCTTCAGCGCAAAGGAAATCTGCTCCTCCGTGTAGTGGCTCTTCCTCACCGAACCGTCCTCCCTCAGGTCAACAAACCTGCCGGAAAACTCTCAGAAAGCGCGGACCAGTTTCCAGGTTTAAGGTCACGCTCATCCAGCATCGCGGAAAGTGGCGTTGTTTGCATGGACGCTGTGAAATCGCACACGGTAGGAACACTCAAGAACAGTGCGCCGCGGGGCTCGTAAGCCCCGCGGCGCGTAGCTTACCTCAGGCCTTGGCCTTCTTGCCAGTCGACGCACGCTTGGGGGCGGTCTCTTTTTCCTCTGGCATCTCCTCAGCCTCCCCCTCGCCATCACCTTCGCCTCCAGGCGCGCTGAAACCCTCGGCAATCTGGGTCAGGAGAGCATCGGTCCTCTTCTCCTCCTCCAAGGTCTGCCCCAGCAGCTGCTCGGCCTCGGTCAGCCCGATCTTGCGCGCCCAGGTCCTGAGCAGGCCATAACGAGCAATCTCGTAGTGCTCGATCGCCTGGGCACAGCCAATCAGCACATCGTCCGCGGCTTCGGTGTCTCCGAAGTCTTCGAGATCCTCCTCCATCTCCGCCGTCAGGCCCTGCATCGCCTCGCAAGTCTTGCTGCGCGCCGGCTTACCGAGAAGTTCAAACACCTGAACAAGGCGCTCGACCTGACCTGCGCTCTCCTCGGCATGATTGGTGAAGGCCTCTTTCAGCTCGGGCGCCTTCGCCGCCTTGGCGGACTTCTTCAGCGCCCGGACCGACTGTTTCTCAGCGTAGTAGACGTCCTTGAGCGTCTCGTAGAACGCATCCCGCAGGGTCTTTTCAGCCATGTGACAGTTCTCTTCATCTTCGGCATCCGGAACTGGCTACCGGCGCAAGATGAACGCGATCGCCTGGCAGTCGCTGCCCGGGATACTTTCCCGGTGGGGCCTTCAGATCGGTCGAAATCTTCAGAGCGTGGAGGATTGCCCAGCTTCTGCCATCAGGAGGAACTAGAGGTCAGACCTTCAACCGGTGAGATGGCATGACCAACGATCTGGCGCTTGCCTGGGACATCCGGGTAGCCGCGCTGCTTCCACGATTGCCGAGCCGGATAAGGAGGGGGATCGAGTGGCTCCGGTTACCATCGCGCCGGTGGCTGAGGACTCCCTGCGCCATCCTGCTCATCATGGGGGGGATGTTCTCCATCCTTCCCGTCCTCGGCCTGTGGATGCTTCCTCTCGGGCTTGCCCTGCTGGCGGAGGACGTCCCAGGAATCAAGCCGGTGTTGGAGAGGGTCGCCTGTTGGTGTGTACGGACGTGGCACCGGGTCAGGAGCACCACTCCGGGCTGAGAGCGACTGCCCAAAGGTGGGCTCCCAACTTCACACCGGGGGCACGGCGTAAGAGCCCTGTTCAGCCGCCGCGTCGGCCGGTGACGGTGTGATAGATCCACAGCACCACGACAGCGCCAATGATGGCAACGATCATGCTGTACAAGTTGAAGCCGGTCACACCAGCGCTGCCGAAGGTGTTAAAGAGGAAGCCACCCACGAAGGCTCCGATGATGCCCAGGACGATGTCCATGACAACGCCCTGTCCAGAGCCAGCGTAGATTTTGCTCGCGATAAAGCCCGCGATCAGTCCGAGCACAAGCCAGCCAATGATCGACATGAATGTCTCCTAAGGGGACGAAGGGGTAAATCCCATATCCGTCTGTACCTTAGGTAAGCGGGGGTTGCCTGAGCAACCCCCGCCACTTAACGGACCCTAGCGCTTGTCGGGGTTGGCGCCGCTGATGTTAGTGCCGAGCGTCTTGTCCACAGCACGGCTGGCGGCCGTGCCGGGCGGGTTGCTGCTCGTGGTGCCGGTGACGCCAACGGTGCCGGTCGTGCCGGTGGTGTCGTCCACCTTGACCTCGGTGCGGCGCACGGTGTCATGGACCGTCTCGGTGCGGTCGGAAGCATCCTTGCGGATTACCAGCTCCTCCTTGACCCGCGCCTCCTTGCCGACCACGGCCTCCTCCGAGTGCTCGGTCGCGTCGATGACGCGCTCGCGGAAGGCCTCGTCGGCATCGGTCAGCGGACGGTCCACGGCGCGCCGCTGCACGTCGACGTGCTCCTCGCGCAGCGTCACCTGCTCGGTCACCGGCGTCTCCACGATGTAGGAGCGCACCCGCACCCGACCGCGCTCGACATCGCGCTTGCCGATCCGGACCTGCTCCTCGACGATCGGGATAACCTCCTCCCCGCCGGTCCGGGCCGCGGTGGCCGCGGCAGGCCGGGAGGTCTGCGAGGTCACCGGCGCGGCCGCTGCAACCGCACCCGTTGCAACGGCGCCGGTCGCAGCGACGCCCAGTTCGGGGTTGGAGGGAGACGTTCCGACAGCAGCCGTTGTCGTGCTGGCCTGCTGACCGGTCCAGCCGGACTGCCGCCACTCCTCCTCCTGGGCGTCGAGGTCCACGGCGCCGTTGTGCTCCAGGATGTCCATCGCCTGGTCAAGCTTGCTCTCGTCCACCTGAGCCGAGACAACGTAGTTGCCGCGCCGGATGCCCTCAGCGTAGGCCGTGCGGTCCTCATCGGGAACAAAGAGGTCCTTCAGCGAGGCCCAGAAGCCGGTCTCGCCCGAGGTCGACCCGGTGGTCGCCGTTCCGGTTGAGGCCGTTTCACCGGCGATCACCTGAACCTGCCCACTCGCGAGGCCCAGCTGACTGGAGAGCTGACTGACGGCCGCGTCGGCCGCGGACCGCACATCGAACATAGCGGTGATGGTACGCATCATGGTTGGCTTCCTTCTGTGTTGTCAGTCCACGCGACGGCCCCTGCCGGCGAGGTCGCCTGCTCCGGGGCCAGTCGCTCAACCGTGGCTCGCTGCACCCGCCGCTCGACGGGCCGCTCCACGCTTTCCTCGCTGTCGACGAGGCGCAGCCGGATCTCCTCTCGGACGATCAGGCGCCTCGCGACCACCAGCTCCTCCTCGACTACGGGGACGATCATCACGTCGCCCTCCTGGCGAGTAGCCGGGACCTCGGTCACCTCACGACCGACGGGCACGCGAACGACCTCAGCGCGCCGGCTGCGCAGGGTCTCGCGCAAGGTCTCCTCGACCGTTTCGGTGCTCAGGGAGACGCGAACCCGGCCGGTCTCGACGATCCGCTTGTCGAGGCGGAGGACCTCCTCGACCAGTGGGATGACCTCCTCAGTCCTCCCACTGGCGAGCAGGCGGCTGGACGTCGGCACCAGCTCGACGTCGGGCGCCGCTGCGGCCTGTTCAGGCGACGCGGGCACTGCGAACCGTCATCAGATCGCGCGTGCCACGGCGGGCGCCGAGCACCGAGGCAATCGCACCCAGCAGCATGATCCCGAAGACCGCGAAGGCCGCCTTGGCAGCCCCGGAGGCAGCGGCGTCGGCCGCACTGCGCGCCCTCTCCTCGGCCTGCTGTGCCGCCTGCGTTGCCCGCTGCTCGGCCTGCTGCACCCGCGCCTGAGCATCCTGCGGGCTGAGGTTGTACTCGGCCGCGACGAGTTGGTTCAGGCGGTTGCGATCCTCGGCCGAGAGTTGGCCATCGGTCACCCGCCGGGTCACCAGGGTGCCCATCTCGGCCTTGCGTTGGTCCGAGGTCATGCTGGCCGGAGCCCCACCGCCGCTGAGGGCGCCTTGAACGCGGTCCACCAAGCCCTGTGCCGCGTTCTGCAGCGTGCCCGTATCCGTGCGGTTTGCCGCCTGCTGGCCAACGGCAGACACCGCCGAACCAGCCCCACTGGCGACGCTGCCCACGAGGCTGGAGGCGCCGGATGCGGCGGTGGAGGCGATGCCGGAGACGAGGTTGCCCAGCAGCACCGCCGAGATCAGGAAGGTGGTGCCCCACACCGCCAGGCCGTGCAGCGTGCCATCGGTGTTGTCCGAGGTGCCCGACAGCCGGGCCGCGACGTAGCCGCCGACGGCGAGGCCGATCAGGTTGGAGACCAGGAACCAGAGCCCGGCTCCGATGCCGAAGGAGGACGCGGAGGGCGTGCCACGGGCGGTCGCGTCGACGCTGGTGGCGCCAACGCCGGCCCCAAGGGAGTTCAGCATCAACCCGATCGTCAGGGCCACGACCGCGCCGGCGATCACCGCGCCCCAGGACACGCGGGAGGGCAGCGAGGGGGAGCCCTCGGGGAGAACTGCCGCTGCCGTGGTTGCACCGTCATAGGCGCCCGGTGTTACTCGTGTCTGCACGGGGAAAGCTCCTTCAGGGTTGGTTTAGAAGCAGGATGTCGACAGCGGTCCGATGGCCCCAGGGAGCCGTCGCACCACGGTCAATCTCTTACTTTCGGGTGACGTTCTCAGGTTCGCCTTCGGCGCTTGCAGCCGTGTTCGGGATCTCGGCTTTGGCCTTCTCTGCGCGACCCTCAGCTTGTGCCTTGGGGTCGCCAGTAAGCTTGCCGATGGCCTCTTTGATGGAGGCCTTCATCCGCTCAGCGGCTGCGGGGTCTGGATCCCTGTCCATCCGGCTTTTCCACGAAGGAGGTTCAAAGGCGGCCGGGATTAGTCACTGGCCGCGGCCTTCGCTCCCACAACAGAGGGGTACCCTCAGAGTTCCTTCAGGAGAAATGATGTTGCTAGTGTAAACCGATGCTCCTGCACTAAGAGAGCAGAGGAGTTGCACTAATCCGTGGCGAAACTGTGCGACTTCGGTGGCGCGCCACCGGTGAAGCCGCGCTCGCGGGCCCAGACAACCAGGGCGGCCCGGTTGCGCACGCCGGTCCTGCGGTAGAGCGCGGTGACGTGGTTGCGCACCGTGTTGCGCGAGAGCCCTAGCTTGTTGGCGATCCCCGCGTCCGCCATGCCGCGGCATACCAGGGCCAGCACGTCGCGGCCGCGGGGGGGAAGATCGGACAGCTCAGAAGTCGAGGCGCCCTCGGGAGCGTCCGGGCGCCGCAGCTTGGCGAGCTTCTCCAGCACCATCCGGCTGAACCAGGAGGTGTCCTGCATGGCCGCCTGGATAGCGGACGCGATCTCAACCTCGGTGCGGCGGTGCTCCGCCGCGTTCTGCGCCACCACCAGAACACAGGCCTGCCCCCCGACCCTCACCGCATCTGCCGATACGAGCAGATCCAGCCCGTCGCCCGCCCGGGCACGCAGCCGGATGCTGAGGTTGCGCACACTGCCATCAGCTTCGAGCCGCCGCTCCAGCTCCTGCCCA
>NZ_JONP01000102.1 GCF_000711725.1 Roseomonas aerilata DSM 19363
TGATGCGCAGAAACACCTCATCGAGGTGCCAAGTGTCACCCGGCCTCGGCCGGCGTCGCCGTAGCTTATAGGCGAACTCCGAACCGAACTTGCGGCACCAGTTCCGGATGCTCTCATGGGTGACGGTGACGCCCCGCTCCGCCAGGATCAGTTCCACGTCCCGTAAGCTCAGGCTGAACACATGGTAGAGCCAAACGGCATGGCTGATGATCTCCGCCGGAAAGCGGTACCCAGCGTAGGTAGAAGGGTCTGAGGTCATCCAGGCAGACTGCCCCGGCTCGCTCCTACCAGCCACGCCCCATTAACTTGCCAATGCCCGTTGACCTGTTTGAAGCCATCGAGGCCCAGCAGCACGAGACCGGCCGGCGCGCCTTCCTCCAAGTGGTGACCTACCACCTCGGTGAAACGGCCCCGGTTTGCCAGGCCGGTCAGCGGATCGTGGTGCGCCAGGTGAAGCAGCTCGGCCTGCGCGCGCTGCCGGGCACTGATATCGCGGATCGTGGCGCCGAAGACCTGGCGGCCATCCTCCCGCCAGGCCGAGAGCGTCACCTCGGCCGGAAGCTCTCTCCCGTCCCGGCGCAAGGCCGGCAACTCAACCGTACGCCCCGGGTACGGGCTTCCCTCGCTGGCGGCCAGGACGCGCGTAAAGCCAGCCTCATGCGCGGCGCGCAGCCGGTCCGGAATGATCAGGCTGAAGTCCTGGCCGATGGCGTTGGCCGCGGACCAGCCCAGCAACCTCTCAGCGGCTGCGTTCCAGAAGGACATTCGATGATCGGCACCGACGCAAACCACAGCGTTCTGCGTCGCCGCGGCCATGCTTTCGAAGCGGGCCAGCGTCGACCGCAACTGGATCTCCAGCCTGTGGCGTTCCAGGCGATCCATCCCCAGTCCGGCGAGGGCGGCGAGCAGCCGGCACTCGCGTGCGGTCAGCGGGGGACGCGGCACCCTGTCGATGACGCAGAGCGAGCCCAGCCGGTGATCGCCCAGCGGACTTACCAGCGGAGCGCCTGCATAGAAGCGGATGCCCGGCTCGCCGGTGACCAGGGGATTGTCGCAAAAGCGTGGATCAAGGGTGGCATCGGGGACGACGAACACCTCATCGCCCATGATGGCGTGCGCACAGAAGGAGACATCTCGCGGGGTTCCCGGCGCCTCCAGCCCGACCTGCCCCCTGAAGAACTGGCGCTCATGGGCAACCAGCGACACCAAGGCAATCGGCGCCTGGAACAGGTCGGCCGCTAAGGCGGCGATGTGCTGAAGGTCCGGCTCGGTCGGGGCATGCTCCAGCTCGTAGGCGGCAAGGGTCGTGAGACGGGCCTCCTCCTCCCGCAGCACAGGGAAGGAGCGACCACTCTGGTCGAGCGCTTCTGGCTGACTAACAGTCACCAAGTCTGGCAAGGAGATGGCCATGCATGATCTGTATCCACAACAAGCCTCTGCTTGAACTTCTGTGGCTTTACAAAGTCGTCAGGGCTGGATCGGGCGCGCAAAAGTGACTGGAACGCAACAGTTAAACGTTCAAGCAGACTAGGAACAGACCCGCGCTTCGCCAAGGCACGTGCTATCAGCCAGACCCACCGCCCCGATAGCCGAACTTGCACCCTGTCCAGCATTGGTTGGAACGCCTGCAGCGCTACCAGTTCACAGCGTAAGGAGGTCAGTCCCTTCATCAACGCGAGACGCGCCGTACTTGTGCGAGTGTCAGTTCAGAGTTCGCCCTGCGGCAGCCATGTATTGCGGTAAACGCCACTGCTCCCCCCTCGGGCACAAGAGTAGAGGATTATCGTGAGTAACTCCTGAGGAAAGCTCGGTTTTGCTGGGTTTTTCGTACTTCTCAGGGAGCCAGCGCTGCGTCCCGTAACGGGCTGCAGCGTTCCGTCCGCTAATCCCCATTTCCGGACGGAACGGGGCGCGTCCCTCTCGCGCATGCCCGACGACGCTCCCCCTGCCCCGCCCCGGCCGGCCTCTGCAACCGACACTGTGGGGCTGCACACCCGTCTGCTGGACGGCCTGCGGCTGCCGGACATGTGCTCGTCCGCCGCTTCGAGACTGACCAGCGCGGCGCTGGCCAAGAGGTCGCTGTCTGGGCCAACCCGGAGGAGAGGGGCTTCTGCGCGCTGGCCGAATTCGAGGCTTGGCTCGCCTTTAGGCGAAAGAGACCGGACATCACGCGCGACGCCTCAGACGCCACGCTGGTGATCTTTTCCAATGTCAGAACCGGCAAGAGCGCGCGCCCGGGGCGTAGCAGGGCTGTCGACGCGGTTGCTTGTGGCGAAGTGGGACCTCCGATGCGTGGAAAGCGGCGGCGGAGAACGACTTGAGTTACCGGCAATCCTTCGATAACACTTTTTCGTGATCATCGCGCGTTGAAGGCGGCCCAATCATCTGAGCAGACCGGCCCGCCACAGTCGGTCACCGGAGAACATGGGCCACTCTCAGGGAGTATATAGTTATGGCATTGGCGATCAGCGGCGGCCTTACGGCCGAGACACTTGCCCAGGCGCTGGTCGGCGCGGGCGTCACCATCTCAAACATCACCTATACCGGCTCGGCGCTCCAGACCGGCACCTTCACCGGCGGCCTCTCGGCGGGTGGCGTCGATGCGGGCGGGACGAGCGGGATCGGGATCGACACCGGCGTCATCCTCTCCTCCGGCAACGCGTCGAGGGTGGCCGACCCGCAGGCGCCGACTGAGCTGAGCACGGGTTTTAACGGTGCGGGCGATGCCGATCTGAACCTCGTGAGCGGCGGCAACACCTACGACACGGCAGCTCTCTCCTTCGACTTCAATCCCGGTAACGCCACGACCGTCTATTTCAGCTACGTGTACTCCACCTCGGAATATCCGAACTCGCCGAGCTACAATGACGGCTTCGGCATCTTCGTAAACGGTCAGAACGTCGCGCTTCTGCCGGGGGATGGGGCGGCGGTCGCCCTTTCCAACTTCGCGCACGCTGCCAACAAAAATCTTTACAAGGTGGCGCAGGGCAACGCGAACCCGACCGGTTACGCGGTCCAGTCCCTCGACAACAATATCGAGTCGTTGTCAGTGGTGTTGAAGGCCAGTGTTACGGTGCTGCCGAATCAGGTGAACCACATCAAGTTTGCCGTGGCCGATGCAGGCGACACATCGGTGGACAGCTTCGTCTTCATCCAAGGTGGCTCGCTGACGACGACCAATCCCTCGAACAATCTGCCGACGGGCGCACCAGAGATCAGTGGAAGCGCCCAACATGGATCGGTGCTGACGGCGACGGCGGGCACGCTGACCGACGCGGACGGGCTTGGCAGTGTCGGCTATCAGTGGCAGCGCGACGACGGGCAGGGCGGCTTTGCAGACATTAGCGGTGCGACCGGCGCGACCCTCACGCTGACCGAGGCCGATGTGGGCCACCGGCTGCAAGTGGTAGCCTCCTACACCGACGGGCATGGGACGCTGGAGAGCGTTACCAGTGCCGCCACCGCGCTGACCGCCAACGTGAACGACGCGCCCACCGGGGGGGTCACGATCGCCGGCGGGGCGACGCAGGGCGCGGTGCTGACGGCGGCCAACACGCTGGCGGATGCGGACGGGCTTGGCAGCATCACCTACCAGTGGCAACGCGACGACGGCCAGGGCGCCTTCGTCGACATCAGCGGCGCCACCGGCGCGACCCTCACGCTGACGGAGGCCGATGTGGGGCACCGCGTGCAGGTGGTGGCCTCCTACACCGACGGGCATGGGACGCAGGAGAGCGTCGCCAGCGCGGCGACCGCGCTGACCACCAACGTGAACGACGCGCCCAACGGGGGGGTCACGATCGCCGGCAGCGCCCAGCAGGGATCGGTGCTGACCGCGGGCAACACGCTGGCGGATGCGGACGGGCTCGGCAGCGTCGCCTACCAGTGGCAGCGCGACGATGGCCAGGGCGGCTTCGCCAACATCAGCGGGGCGACGGCGGCGACCTATACGCTTGCCGAGGCCGACGTGGGGCACCGCGTGCAGGTGGTGGCCTCCTACACCGACGGGCATGGGACGCAGGAGAGCGTCGCCAGCGCGGCGACCGCGCTGACCACCAACGTGAACGACGCGCCCAACGGAGGAGTCACGATCGCCGGCAGCGCCGTGCGGGGCTCGGTGTTGACCGCGGGCAACACGCTGGCGGATGCGGACGGGCTTGGCAGCGTCACCTACCAGTGGCAGCGCGACGATGGCCAGGGACATTACGCCGACATTGCTGGCGCCACCGGCGCGACCCTCACGCTGGCGGATGCCGATGTGGGACATCGTGTGCAGGTCGTCGCCTCCTACACCGATGGCCATGGCACGCGGGAGAGCGTTGCCAGCGCCGGCACCCTTCCGACCGCCGCCCTGAACAACCTTCCCACCGGGGAGGTGACGATCGTCGGCCTGTTGGTCCGTGGAGAGGTGCTGAGCGGCGGCAGCAGCCTCACCGATGAGGATGGTATGGGGGCCGTGACCCTTCGCTGGCAGCGCAGCGGCGACGGCGGCTATGCCGATATTGGCGGGGCGACGGGCGCAACCTACACGACGACGCGCGACGACATCGGCCATAGCCTGCGGCTGGTGGCGAACTACACCGACGGGCACGGCGCTGCGGAGACGGTCATCGGCGCGGCAACGGGCCCGATCGGCGCCCGCAGCATTCCGGTGGAGCCGACGGGGGGTGGCGGCTCCCATCTCACTGAGGGACTCACCTCGACCGAGCTGGCGGCGCGGCTGGCGGATGGCGACCTGCTCGCGCCGGCGCCCGGTAGGACGCAGATCGCATTGGCCGATGGGACCATCAGCTTCGCCCCCAACAGCGACGCGGCCTATCTGACGCGGCTCTATGGCGGCTTGCTGGAACGGGTGAGCGACCATGAAGGCCTGAGCTACTGGGCGCACGAGAGCGGGGGCGGGCTGGACAAGCTGCAGGCCGCGACCGCCTTTCTCGAGAGCGCCGAATACCGGGCGGGCCACGCGGTCGAGACGGACGCGCAGTTCGTAAGCGGACTGTACCGCAGCCTGCTGGGCCGCGAAGCCGAGGCGGACGGCTTCGCCTACTTCACCGAGCTGCTCGCCGGTGGTGCCTCACGGGCTCAGGTGCTGGCCACTGTAGCGGACTCGCCAGAGGCGCAGGCGCACTGGAGCGGCATGACCTCGGCCGGCGTCTTCGTGCCGGACAAGAACATCGGCCTGATCCGCGCCACCTACGAGACCGCCTTTGGCCGCGACGCCGAGACGGAGGGCCTCCTCTACCACGCCGGTAACCTGAAGGCCGGCGCCACGCTGTCCGAGCTGGGCGACGCCTTCGAGAGCTCGGTCGAGTTCGTGGCGATGCACGGAGCGCAGAACGACCACGACTTCGTGGCCAGCCTCTACGCGAACGGCCTGGGCCGGCCCGGCAGTGAGGAGGAGATCGGCTACTACACCGCCCAGCTCGAGAGCCACGCCTCTGACCGTGGTGACGTGCTGATTACCTTCGCCACTTCCGCCGAGGGGCAGGCCCACCTGCACTGGGCCCTGTAGCGGGCGGTCCAGCACACCATTCGGGGCGGCATTGGCAAGTTGATGGGGCGTGGCTGGTAGGAGCGAGCCGGGGCAGTCTGCCTGGATGACCTCAGACCCTTCTACCTACCCGGGGTACCGCTTTCCGGCGGAGATCACCAGCCATGCCGTTTGGCTCTACCATGTGTTCAGCCTGAGCTTACGGGACGTGGAACTGATCCTGGCGGAGCCGACGGCGAGAGCGGCAGATGCAGCGCTTCAAGTCGGCTGAGCAGGCCCAGCGGTTCCTCTCGGCGCACGGCGTGATCTACGGCCACTTT
>NZ_JONP01000103.1 GCF_000711725.1 Roseomonas aerilata DSM 19363
CCCGCGAGGTCAGCGGTGTTGGAGGTGGCGATCACCCGGCGGTCGCGGCCCTGGGCGAGGAACCAGGCCGGGAAGAGGTCTGACGCGTAGGTGCTCTTGGCGGAGCCCGGGGGCATGAACACCATCAGCCGGTCGTGCACGCCATCAGCGACGGCCTGCAGCTCGCGGATGAGCAGGCGGTGGTGGGCAGCCGGTGCGAAGCCCTGGGGCGCGAGGGCGTGCTCGCACCAGAGGCCGAAGTCGCGGCGGATGGCGCGGCGCTGCCCCAGCTCCCAAGCAGGATCACTCTCCATCGGGCGGAGCCTCACGGTCGAGCACGAGCCTTGCCGCCCTGGCCCTGGCGATCTCCTCCTCGAGCTCAGCGTCACTCATCTCGCCCGTGGGCTTGGCCGACAGCACCACCTGGTGCTTCTCGCGCCAGCCGGCCCGCGCCTTCATCCAGAAGATCGAGGCCGCGGTGTTCTGACCTGAGGTCGCCATCTGAAACAACGTCTGCGCGACCTTGACCGTCGCCTCCACTGACCCGCGGTCGAGCTCGCGGCGGAAGTGCACGCGGAGCGTCTTGGGGTCGATCTCGAGCAGCGTGGCGATGTCCGGTTGCGGGATGCCGAACCCTGCCATGACCCGCACGGTCCGGCGCTGCTCCTCGGTGGGTTGGAAAGGGAAGCCTTGCACCATGTCAGGCCTCCAGGGCGCGCTGAGCGGCGATGGCGTTGAACGACCCGCCATCCCCCTCCAGGCGCGCCTCCTGGCCGGTGAAGGCCTGCCAGCGAAGCACGGCCACATCGACGTAGGCGGGGGAGAGCTCGACCGCGTGGCAGGTGCGCCCGCTCATCTCGGCGGCAATGAGGGTGGTGCCGGAGCCGGAGAAAGGCTCGTAGACCGCCTGCCCGGGGGAGGAGTTGTTCTCGATCGGCCGGCGCATGCACTCGACCGGCTTCTGGGTGCCGTGGACGGTGTCCGCGTCCTGGTCCCGGCTTGGGATGGACCAGAGAGTCGTCTGCTTACGGTCGCCCGACCAGTGACCCTTCGCGCCGCTGCGAACCGCGTACCAGCAGGGCTCGTGCTGCCAATGGTAGTGACCCCGCCCGAGGACCAGGCGCTCCTTGGCCCAGATCACTTGCGCCCGGATGTCGAACCCGCACTTGATCAGGCTCTCGGCTACGGTGCCGGCGTGCAGGGCGCCGTGCCAGACATAGGCCACATCGCCCATGAACAGCGCCCAGGCCTGGGTCCAGTCCGCCCGGTCGTCGTTGAGCACCTTGCCCGTGCGCTGGGTCTTGCTGCCGTCGAGCGCCTCGTTGCGCCAAGCGGGGTCGTACGTGACGCCATAGGGCGGGTCCGTGACCATGAGGTGCGGCCTCACGCCGGCGAGCACGGCCACAACGGCGGCAGGGTCGGTACAGTCGCCGCAGACGAGTCGGTGGCGGCCGAGTAGCCAGACGTCGCCCAGGCGGGAGACCGGCACCTCGGGCGGGGAGGGGACTGCGTCGGGGTCCGTCAGCCCCGAGGTGGACTCGGTGAGGAAGGAGGCGATCTCCATCTCGTCGAAGCCGGTGAGAGCCAAGTCGAAGCCCTCGGCGCCGAGCTCGGCTAGTTCGACCCGGAGCAGGTCCTCATCCCAGCCAGCCGAGAGCGCCAAGCGGTTGTCGGCCAAAACATAAGCGCGGCGTTGGGCCGGGGTGAGGTGGCTGAGCTCCAGCGTCGGCACCTCGGTCATGCCGAGCTGGCGCGCGGCGAGCAGGCGCCCGTGTCCGGCGATAACGCCGCGCTCGCCGTCGACCAAGATCGGGTTCGTCCAGCCGTACTCGCGGATAGAAGCGGCGATCTGCGCCACCTGCGCGGGTGAGTGCGTGCGTGCGTTGCGAGCGTAGGGAATCAGCTCGGAGACGCGGGCGCGGTTGTAAGACGGGAATGCGGCGAGCGCGGGTGAGAGCTCAGTCATGGCCATTCTCCTGCGAAAACCTGGTTGCTGAAGGATGCTCTGCAGTCCCAGCGACGCTGCGACGCATGCGACATGGATTCCGTATGGCCGCCTACACGCGCGCGCGTGTGGCGCACTAACAGGGAACCGCGTCGCAAGCGTCGCAGCGTCGCTGAGTGGCGCGAACAAGCAGTCATTCGTCCTTCTCCTGCCAGTGCCGGGTGACCTCCTCAGGGATCACGCGCAGTCCGAGGAACCCGCGGCCACGGAACAGCGTGCAGTCCTTGTCGCGCCGAAAACCCTGGCGCCCGAGCGTGGTACCGAACCACTTGGCCGTGCCTCCGCCCTCGCCGCGGCCTTGTGCAAAGGTGCACCAGGACGCGAAGAGCACACTGCTCGTCTCGCCGAGGCCCTTGCCCCTCTCGCAGCACTCCTCGATCCACTGGGCGAGGAGATCCTGCTCGGCGAAGTACTCCGCGGTCGCGTCCAGCACGGCCTTGGGCTGCTTGAGGCCCTCCCGCTGCCAGGCCAGGCAGCCGTCGATCAGCCAGCGCAGGATCCCCGGCCACTCGGCCCGGAGTTTATCCTGCAGATCCCGGTCCGGCGCCGCGGGCTTGTGCAGGAAGGGCACGATGTTGAACCGCCGCCGCGCAGCATCGTCGACGTTGCGCAGAGCCGGCTTGTGGTTGCCGCTCACCGTCAGCTTGAAGGCTGGGGTGAAGGTGAAGAAGTCCCGCCGCATGAAGCGAGCTGTGATCGGGTCACCACCGGTCAGCGCTTTGATGCGCGCCTCAGCCCAGGCGTGGCCCTCCTCGGTCTCGGTGGTCATCACCAGCCGCGCCCCGTGCAGCATGGCGAGGTCGGTCGGGTGCTTGTCGGCCTTGGACACGGTGAAGGTATCCATGGCGGCCGTCGTGGCGTAGCTGCTGAGGATGCTGGCGACGGTGACCAGCAGGACGCCCTTGCCGTTACCGCCCGGGCCGTAGACGAAGAGCAGGGCGTGCTCGCGGGTGATGCCGGTCAGGCAGTAGCCGAACCAGCGCTGCAGGAAGCCGATGAGGTCCTTATCCCCGCCTGCGGCTTGGAGCAGGAAGGCATCCCAGAGCGGGCATTCGGCGGTCAGGGAAGGGGCGACGGCCGCCGAGCGGGAGATGTGGTCGTCCTGGCGGGCGGGGCGCAGCTCACCGGTCCGAAGGTCGACGGTGCCGCCGGGCGTGCCGAGCAGCCAGGGGTCGCGGTTCCACGTGTCACTGGTGCGGGCAAAGGCGCGATCCGCCTGAGCGAAGCGCTCGACGCCGGAGGCGAACCCCGCCTTGCCGGCGGTGACGATGACCTTGTCCTCGCCGAAGCTGGCGGCCAGTTCCCGTGCCATGCCGCGCGCCCAGTCGAAGGCGAGGCGGGTTTCCTCAGGTCGCCAGATAGCCCCGCCCCAGCGATGCCACTGACCCGCATGGTGGCAGAAGCGGAGCGTCTCCCCGTGCTCACGGGCAAAGGCGGCGGCGACGCTGTCCTCGGTGACCAGCCCATCTGCGTCCGGACCAGTCGGCGCAGGACCGCCCGAGCGGGGCGGGGATCCAGCGGCTCGTTCTCCCCGATCCTTGGCCGCGGCCTCCTTGCCGTAGATGTCGTGCAGGCAGCGATCGATGTCGGCGAAGCACATCTCCCACCGAGTGTCGCGGGCGGCTGGGTCTACCTCCTGCATGACATCCATGAGGCGCTGGCGCGCGTCCATGTAGGGGACGCTATCGCGAGCCCAGCGGCCGAGCAGACGAACGGAGGCGGCGTGATAGCCCTTACCCGACCGGATCTCCTCCAGCAGGGCGGCCTCATTGAGCGGCCCTTGGCGAGGTGCGCCATCAGCGGCCCTGGCCGAAGTGGTATTGGGCTTACCCCGCCAGGTTTCGTCGAGTTCGTCCAGCTGGTTGATCGGCGTGCCGTCCACGAGCTCCACCCGGTGCTCGGGGTTCCTTTCTACCGAGCCGAAGTAGTAGGCCTGGGACAGGGTCCAGCTCTCGACGGAGAAGATGCCACCGAAGGCGCCGTTCAGGCGCCCCAGCAGGTGGTCCCTCTGCGCCGGCGGGAGTTCCCGCGACGTCGGGCACAGTACCCGCCAGCGCGAGTTCCCCGGCGCATAGGAAGGCGATGTGTAGATGAGGCAGAGCAGATCGGCCTTGGTGGCGATCTCTACCGCTGCCTCGAACGGCATCTCGCCGCCATCGTAGTCGGCCTCGATGCCGCTGATCGCCTGGACATTGGCGTCATGCCGCAGGCTATTCCTGTCGGAGCGGATGTCGCCGAAGATGGCCAGCTTGAGCCAGGGAAGCTGATCCTTGCGAGGTGCGGTGACGGATTGGACGCAGCCAGCCAGTGAGCGGACGCTGTGCTGCTCCTCGCGCTTGTCGGTGGCCGCGTAGTTGCGGAAGAACGTCACCGTGAAGCGGCGATCGAGTGGGTTGCCGGGGGTGGACCAGGCGTGCTCCACGTTCGCTTCGAACTCGGGTTGTGCGTTCATGGCGCACCTCCCTGCCGGGCCCGCTCCTCGCGCCAGGCGAGCAGCAGGGCGTGGCCGGTCACCTCAAGCGGCTCGTTCGGCTCAGGGGGCTCAGGCATCGAGGGCTGCGGAACGGGATACAGCGTCGCCCAGTCCTGCCAGCGGCGGCTGAACCAGCGGTTCTGAGTGGGGTCGGACTGCGCGGCGGCGGAGGCGGCGTCCCTCATGCGGCCACCGCCTCGGCGCCCGTCAGCATCCGCAGGAGGACACTGGTGCTCTGCGGTCGGGGCTGTCGCCACGCGATCATCAGGTAGGTGTAGTCACCTGGCCCCTCGCGGCGCTGCACGAGGTGGACGCGGCCCTGCTCGTACAGCAGCCGGGCGCGGCTGGCGACGCGGTTCAGCGCCGCGCGCTGCGGCTTACTGAGGACACTCAGATCTGGCGCGAGATCCCAAGCCAGGAAGCCGCGGTGGTAGGCGAGCCGGTCGCCGGGAGCGGCTGTGCTAACCCAGGCGCAGAGCGCCGCTTCGGTGAGAGAAGCCCGCTCGATACGGGCAGTTCTGACAGGCAACGAGGCACCTCTTGACGACTTTGCTTGCCGTCAGGAAGAGCCCTCTTAGAGGCTGTTTCCACTACTACCTTGAGTTGAGGAACCCCGTTCCGGCGGTCTGCTGACCATCACCCTACCTCTGCAGCTTTGGCGTGGAGGGAGAGGTGGACAGAAGGATCCTCGGGCTGATCGCGACAGCAATGGAGTGCTGCGAGGGAGGCCGCTCCCGCGGACGCGGCCACCCGCCTGCATCCTTGGTTCGTGTGCTCGCCACCCTCCGGCAGTTCGTGCGCGAGGGCACGCCTTGGCGGAGCCTGCGAGCGACAGCGGAGAAGGCCAGCGGCTCGACCCTGCGCCGCTGTTTGGCAGCGTGGTCACGCACGGGCCTGCTGGCG
>NZ_JONP01000104.1 GCF_000711725.1 Roseomonas aerilata DSM 19363
GCTCCACCGTGACCACCTCGAAGCCTGCATTCGCGGCATGGCGCCACAGGCCCTCGTTGCTGTCGGTGACGCTGCCGAACACCACTGCCTTCGTCTCACCCGGTGCCTGCCGGAGCAGGGTCATGAAGCGGTAGAGGTCCAGCCGGTATTCGAAGTCGAGAACCCCACGCTGCCGGCTGTCCTCCAGGCTGCGCGCCATGCCCTTTGCCACGGCGCTGACCTTTTGCCCCTCGATGAACAGGTTGCTGCAGTCCACATAGGCGAGATGGGTCACACGCGGTCCTCGCTGGGCGCTCCGCAGTCTCGTGGCTGAGAGCCCTGCCCGCCTCGACGGCTGTGTTTCCGCCCGGCCGCGAGTTCTCTCAGGCGTAAGCGGCACTCACACCCACCGACACGGGCGACAGTCGCTGGCGCGGGATCTCGCGGGAGGTGGCGACACCCGGCTCTATCATCACGGTGACGCTGAGCAGGGCGGCGGCGTTGTGCAGGATGGAGGAGGACTGGGTGTCACCCTGCTCGGCCGCGTACTCGGACAGGCATTGCAGCGTCGCCAGGGTGGCGCGCAGCTCGCGCTGGAAGCGGTCGTCGGAAGCGTGGCTCGGCGCCATGGGGGTGTCTCTCGTGTGGAGCAGCCAGTGGGCTGATCATCAGCGCACTGACGATAACCGGAGGATCGTTAAAAATCCGTTTCGGATGCAAAGGGTATTGACGGGCCGGTTCTTCCACTTCAGAGAGAATGATGAGATTGTAACAAGAATGTGCGCTAAATCGCTGCTACAGAACGCCCTACACAGATGTCGCGGCAGTGTGATTTTTATTCGATCAGCCTCTTCCGACACCTCGCAGCCTGCTGCGATGCCTTGGCAACGACACTGAAGCTATCGCCGGAGCCTCTCTTCTTGCCACGAATCCAATCCCCTGCCGAGGTAACCCTGACAGGCGCACTCCGCATGAGCCTGGAATGGTACCTCGATGGTGTGCAAGACCCCGATGCACGCTGGCTTGCGCTCCAGCAAGCCTACCAGTGCCTTGAACACCAATTGGCAACCGTCGATGCCACTGCCTCAAACAAGGCGCACCTTAAGAACCGGGAGCTGATCACTTCCGCTCTACGCAGGGCTGCCCAGGAACTTGCGGCCGGCACCGCAGACACGGGGTTGATGCCGATCAACGAAGCAGCCGCTTACGGCTTGAACTGATTGTTGCAAGCTGCCCGGTGTCCTCATGGACCCCTACTAGGTCGTTGAACTGTACGCCTGCGGGTTCGATTTGACGGCTCAGCTAAGTGCCTGCACTGCCCCATTGATCAGCGCACTCAAGTTGCTCCAACTGAGCCCTCGAGGCACAAATTTTGGGGAAACACGTGTTGCGACCGCAGCATAGACCGCCGATCCTGATCATTGGCAATGGTGCGCCAAGCGTCTTTCAACGCAACTGGCTTGCTGAACAGATAGCCTTGCACCTCGTCACAGCCCTCCGCCTGCAGAGCCGCAAATTGCTCCGTCGTTTCGACGCCTTCCGCAAGTACCTTCATGTTGAGGGCTCGACCGAGGCCGATAACGGCGCGAATAATCTCCAAGCTACCGTTCCCGTCCGCCAAGTTCTGAACGAAGGCTCGATCAATCTTGATTTTGTCAAAAGGAAAGCTGCGGAGATAGCTGAGGGAGGAGTAACCCGTTCCGAAATCATCCATCGCAATCTGTACGCCGAGGTCACGCAGATCCTTCAACAACCGCAGTGTTTCATCACTGTTCTGCAGCAGCACTGACTCGGTTATCTCCAGCTCCAGCCGGGCCGCATCTAATCCTGATATGCTCAGAGCATGCCTGACTTCGTCCACAAGCCTGCCCTTCACGAACTGCACTGGGGACAGGTTGATCGCGACCTTCAGGGGTGCTGGCCACCGTGCCGCGTCACAGCAGGCCTTCTCAAGTACCCATGCGCCGAGTGGCTTGATGAGCAACGTTTCCTCAGCTAGCGGAATGAACTCGGCCGGTGAGATGCTGCCTCGTTCGGGATGGCTCCAACGCAACAAGGCTTCAAAGCCCATCAGGTCGCCGGTGTCCGCCTGTACCAGAGGTTGATAAAAGACCTCAAACTCCTTCTCGGCCACGGCACAACGCAGCGCGATTTCAAGGTGTCGGCGCACCTGCATCTGCTGATTCATTTCGGGCTCAAAGGCGCGCCAAATACCACGCCCCTCTGCCTTCGCAACGTAGAGTGCGATGTCCGCGTCCCGCAGCATTGAGTTAGCCTCGGCCGAAGCTGTGGACGCGGTCGCGATCCCGATGCTGGTCCCAATCAGGATCTGATGCGACTGTATGGAGAATGGAGCCTGTACGGCGCGGATAAGGCGCTCCGCAAGGTCCGTCCCCGCTCTTGGCTGCGGCGCCTCCATTTGCAGGACAACGAATTCGTCACCCCCGATGCGGGCGACTAGGTCGCTCTCCCGCACGCACTGCCGAAGGCGTGCCGAAACCGCACACAGGAGTTCATCGCCGATCGGGTGGCCAAGTGAGTCATTGACGGCCTTGAAGCCATCGAGATCAAGGTACAGCACCGCAACGTTAGAACTGGCCTCACCACTGCACGCCGCCTGCTGCAGATGCTTCTGAAGCACCAGGCGATTGGCAAGACCTGTCAGTGGGTCACGATATGCCTGCTCCTGAGCGCGGTGTCTCTCCCGGTCGAGTTCCAGGGTGCGCTCTTGCACACGCTGCTCAAGGCTGGCGTTCAACTGTGCCAGGTTGCGGTTCAGCGCGAACAGTTCCAGGCTTTTCTGCTCAAGGAGCCGCTCGGCCTCCTTACGCGCGCCAATCTCCCGCGCCAGACGACGTTCTAAGCGCTGCACCTGGTCCAGTGATGCAGTACTTTCTGAAGAATGGCTGTCGACCATGAGGCTACTGCGTTAAGTTTACGTAGATTCGGGTATAAGGCCCTCGCGGCCCCATAGCTGGCTCGCAAGTGAGCGTCACATCCTGCTCTACGTGGGCCGCGGCTCCCCTGATCACGCCCAGGGCAAGTGGCACCAGCGGTTTGCAGCTGTAGTACCCAAGCGTGAGCGCTTGCGAGCTACGGGTCTCTGGCACGAAGGACGGGAGCTCCGCATCAGGATAAAGCTTTCGAACCTCGACCTCGTGGAACTCGTCGATACCCTCAAGAATATCAAACAAGCTCCGGTCACGCGAGAAGTATTGGGGGGCGTAGCTGACCCAGCTCTCGAAGCAGTGGGTTCCGAAAGGCTCTAGTACGGCCGGCAGGCTTTGTCCGGTGGCAGCGACCAGGGCCTTGACCAAGGATACCATTTCCTCGAACGGATAGCTGCCAGTGCTCGTGTACACGCCATCATGCGAAAGCTTCGCGGCATCAATGATGTCATCCACCATATCCGCGCCATATCGCTTTTCGACATGCTCAAACAGCTCAGTGAAAACCCGCCCCTTCATCGTACCGCCCCTTCTTTCGGCGGAGATTGGATTCTATTCTTGAAAGATCGGTTAAGCGGTAAGCGCGGCGACGAGGCCCGTCTTCCTGCGCGGGCGGTGAATGTGCTGGGTCGGCCTGAGGCGGGGCGCTTCGGGCTGACGTTATGGTCGACGTTAATGACGACGCTAATGGTGGTGGGTATCGTCGGGTTGAGGTCCTGACCGGGCCTGGGCGCCGGCGGAGGTGGTCGGACGAGGACAAGGCGCGGGTTGTCGCGGAGACGCTGGAGCCCAGTGCTATCGTGGCCGAGGTCGCGCGGCGCTAGCAGGTCTGTTCCCAGCAGGTGTTCACGTGGCGGCGGGAGATGCGTGCCGGTGCCGTGGCGCGGCTTGGTTTCGTGCCGATCGTGGCGGAGGCGCCAGTGCCAACACCTGAGGCGATGGCGGCGCTGGCCCCCAGGGCGGCCACGATCGAGGTGCGGCTTGCCGGTGTGGTGCTGCGGGTCGCGCCTGGCACTGACCGCGAGTTGCTGACGACAGTGCTGCAGGCGCTCCGGACGTCGGCGGCATGATCGCGCCGCCGGCCGGCGCTCGTATCCTGCTGGCGACCAAGCCCGTGGACTTCCGCAAGTGCGCGCACAGCCTGGCGGCGCTGGCCGCCGAGGTGCGGGGGGCGGATCCGTTCTCGGGCACGGTGCTGGTGTTCCGCTCGCGGCGCGCCGAACGGATCAAGATCCTCTTTTCGGGGTATCCGAGGTTGATGTTTGGCCTCGACACGAGGAACTCGGGCTTAGCCGCAGGCGTCCCGATCAGTGGATTCATCCGAGAAATTGGGAGAATGCAACCTTTCTGCGGCCCGCCTCTACCTCACGGTCCTGCCCTCCAGCGGACCTAATTGGCAGTAAGCTGCAGCTGCTGTTAAGCCACGTCTATCGGCTCGGGATCGCTGTCTTTCCGACAGACACCAGCCAATTGGTTACGATAAACGAACGGTCAAGAAATAAACGTCACTCGCAACGTTCCGACAATGCAATTTATGTCTTCACAATCATGTGTTCACACGGGTATGTGATCACGCGCCGTCGAGGCGGGCAACTGGCCCCGGAACGGTCGAGAGAAGGCAGAAGCATGTCCCAGGTTGTTCTTCCCACCTTCGCGACGCTCGGCGCGGATGACGTCGTCGCCCTCAAGCTGCAGAACGCTGGCGTCGCCACCCTGCAGGGTGGGGTGACCACCTTCGGACAGGTTTTCGAGCAAGGGGACGTGCCCAAGGGAACCGGCCTCCTCGCGGAGATCGGCGGCAAGACCGTCGCCGTCCAGATGGACGTCAAGAGCACCTACCCGGACGGCTCGGCGAAGATGGTCGTGCTCTCCCTCGAGCGGCCCGACATCGCCGCCGGCACCTCCCTCGACGTGGTGCTCACCCACGGCACCATCTCGTCCGCGCCGGCCATCGACCTTGCCCAGGCGATCAGTGCGCATTCCTTCAAGGTGGACATGACGCCCGACGGCGGCGCGACCACCACCATCGACGTCCTCGCCGCGCTCAAGACGGCCCTTGCCAACGGCACCGCCTCCTTCTGGCAGAAGGGCGACCTGGCTGCCGAGGCGCGGGTCACCATCGACCTGCCGGGCTCGCAGCGGATGGTCTTCGACGTCACCGCCTACAAGGGCGGCGGCCTGTCGGTGGATGCGGGGTTCAACAACGACGACGCCATGCAGGCGACCGGCGGGCGGGGGAACTACACCCTCAAGGCCCAGCTCGACGGCCAGGTCGTCGCGAACGAGACCATCAGCCAGGGCCAGTACCAGAACTGGCACGAGAGCTTCACGACCGGCACCAGCGG
>NZ_JONP01000105.1 GCF_000711725.1 Roseomonas aerilata DSM 19363
GTCAGGGCCACCGGTTCTGTTGCGGCCTTGCGGCGTCCCACTGACTGGGTACAAGCCGCAGTATGGCGAGACGGCGGAGAGTGGCCTCGGTGAGACTGGATCAATGCTTCAAGGGGCGACAGTTCACCGCCGAGGTGATCCTCTGGGCAGTCCGCTGGTACCTCATTTTCCCGGTCAGCTATCGCGATCTCGAGCTGATGCTGGCCGACCGTGGGGTAGAGATCGCGCACACCACCATTTTCCGTTGGACCCAGACCTACGTGCCGTAAATCGAGAAGCGGATCCGGCCACATCTGCGGCCGAGTAACGGCTCTTGGCGGGTCGACGAGACCTACGTTCGGGTGAAGGGCCGCTGGATGTACCTGTACCGCGCGGTCGACAGCCGTGGCCAGACGATCGACTTCCTGCTCTCGGCCAAGCGGGACGCGGAGGCCGCGAAGCGCTTCTTCCGCAAGGCGCTCGGGCAGCCGCACACGGTGAACCCACGCACCATCACGGTGGACAAGAACCCGGCCTACCCGTGTGCCATCGAGCGGATGAAGGAGGACGGCGAGCTGTGGCGCTTCTCCCGCCTACGACAGCGCAAGATTCTCAATAACATAGTGGAACAAGACCACCGGCGCGTGAAGCGCCTAGTCAGACCGGGCCTCGGCTTTGGCGGTTTCCACACGGCACGACGAACACTGACGGGCTTCGAGGTAATGGCGATGATCAGGAAGGGGCAGGTTCGGGGTATCGGTGGGCGCGACATCCGGGCCCAAACCACCTTCGTCGCCGAGTTGTTCCAGGACGCCGCCTGATCTGGCTCCGGTCGTGGCCCTTCGCGGCCACCAACAATCTTTGCAACGGAACCGTCAGAGGCAAACACCTGCTTCAAGGACCCGTCCGAGTCTTGGAGCATGACGAAGGTATCATGACCACTGAGGCCAAGCTTTGTGGCTACCGCGATAGCCGCCTTGATCGCAGCCGATTGGGATTTATAACCAACGTACTAGTTTGTGGCCTTAAGAATCGCCCAGCCGCTATCAGACGGAACTGCGGTGTAGACCATCTTCGACAAAACCATTCCTCCGGACGGCAGGTCTTATAGTCCGATTTGGGATCAGATGGCGAGGCTGCCAGTTGACCCAGTCCCCCGGTGAGGGGCGCTATGTTGGCCTTTGCACTTCTTGCCGACTTCGTCGTCCCGCGCATGCTGACAGACAACCTTCCGCTCGCGCGATCTGTTAGAGGCGATGAACGCTGGATCCCTGACTGGCATTCCCCCCCAGAGGCGTGAAAGGTCAAACAAGTGATGTGTATGTTGTCTCAGGCGGGTCGCGCCGGTCGGGCGACGACCATGGCGCTGATGTTGTTCTCGTCCAGCGCAACTGTGGCTCAGACAGCTGACGCTGTGCCGCAGGTCGAACAGCACACCACCAGTGGCTTATCAGCTCGACAAGCGAGTGGCACATTCGAGCCGCTAGCCTTTGACCGAGCCAGTGCTCCTTTCGGGCTGCGAAACAACAACTGGGTCGCTATCAAAGGCCCGAACCTGCATGGCCGATGGCCGGGGCAAACAGGCGCCACGCCGCTTAGCTTTGCGCGCTTTGCCGATCCGGCGTACTCGATCCGGAGTTTTATCGAGCTTATGCGAACCTATCAGGAGCGCCACAACGCGCGCTCAGCCGTGGACATCCTTAAGCGCTACTCGCCAGCTGGTGATTGTTCCGGTGCACCGTCACTCCCAGCCAGCAGGCGCCGGGAGGGCGGCGGTTGTGTGGAGAACCTGTCAACTCCACCCGTCACCGCGGTGCGAGTGGCGCGCGCTGTCGGGCTGCAGCCGAACGATAGCCTCGACCTGTTCGGCCCGAATGGCGAGATCGAACACCCCGACCGATTGCGAGCCCTGATAGACGGCGTCGTAACCCAGGAGATCGGTCCAAGCCACTGCCCCCAGCCTCCCCGTGGCGAGAGCTGGATTGGATGCCGGGTGAACGACGATGTCTACAACCGCGCTGTCGAGCTGCTGAACCAGCACGGCTGATTGGGTATCGGCACGTTCTTAGGGAGAAGCCCGGGTGACTCTTCTGCAGAGAATGCTGTCGAGCCTCATCGGGAGAGGCCAGCTGACCGTGCGTTATCCCGACGGTCAGGTCCAAGTCGTGAGAGGCAGCGAGGCCGGTGGGGAGGCGGCCTTCGCCATCCGCGACAAGCGCACGATCCGGCGCCTGCTGCTCAACCCAGGCCTGGCCTTCGGGGAAGCCTTCATGGACGGCGGCATCGAACCGATCGGCTGCTCCATTCATGACCTCCTCACCCTGCTGGTCGAGAACATGACCGAGCGGGAGCCGGCATCGGAGATGCTGATGGCCCGTGTTCGGCAGGCACGCCGCTGGCTGGACCAGTTTAATCCCGCACCGCGGGCCCGACGGAACGCAGCGCATCACTACGACCTGGACGGCCGCTTGTTCAGCCTCTTCTTGGACCGCGATCTCCAGTACTCCTGCGCCTACTTTCAGACCGGCCAGGAGACGCTGGAGGAGGCACAGATTCTCAAGAAGCGCCACATCGCCGCAAAGCTGGCGCTCGACCGGCCGGGGCTGGAGGTGCTCGAGATCGGCTGCGGCTGGGGTGGAATGGCGCTGACCCTGGCGCGCGACTGGGGGGCACGGGTGACCGGCATCACCCTGTCGACCGAGCAGCTCGAAGTCGCGCGTGCCCGGGCTGCTGAGGCCGGGCTCTCCGACCGGGTGCGCTTTGAGCTGCTCGACTATCGGGCCTGGAACCGGCCCGTGGACCGCGTCCTCTCGGTAGCGATGTTCGAGGCGGTCGGCCTGGCTCACTACCGTGGTTTCTTCGACGTCATCCGTCGCTCCCTCACGGAGGATGGTGTCGCACTGGTGCACTCCATCGGGCGCTCAGAAGGGCCGGGCAGCACCAATCCCTGGCTGGCCAAGTACATCTTCCCGGGCGGCTACTCCCCAGCGCTTTCCGAGGTGCTGCCGGCGGTGGAGAGCTCCGGGCTGTGGGTGACCGACCTTGAGATCCTCCGCCTGCACTACGCCATGACCATCGCTCACTGGCGGCACCGCTTCGCCGCTAACCGGGGTACGATCCGGTCGCTGCACGACGAGCGGCTGTGCCGCATGTTCGAGTTCTATCTCTCCGGTTGTGAACTGGCCTTCCGCCATATGGGACACATGAACTGGCAGATGCAGCTCACGCGTCGTGTGGACGCCCTGCCGCTGACACGCGACTGGATACACACAGCCGAAGCAGGTGCTGGCCGCTTTCATGAGTGAACTCCGTACGAGCCGATGCGGAGCACTCTGCTGCCGGGGTCAGACATGGACGTCAGCGCTCCACAAGGTTCCGGGAAGCGTCAAAGGTGGAAAACCTCGTGGAGAGCCGGCTCCAAGTCATAGCAACCTTGGTCTAACTACCTCGGCTGTGTGCGCTGGCTGAAGCAGCCCAGCTCGTAGCAGCCGAACAGCGCTACGGCGCCAGCGCCGATCGCCAGCTTCTGCCCGGTGGAGGGGCCATGCTCTGCTGGTTCAGCCGCCCGCTGCGACGGCAGGGCGCCACCGGCTGGGCTCACGAGGGTTACGCCGACCCGCTGTGCGTTCTGCGGCCCCTCCCCTCGCGGCAGGTAGTCGACACTGATCGTGCGACCGGGCGGCAGCGAGCCAACATAACCGGCGAAGGCCGCGACGCTCGGGAACACACGGCCGTCCACGGCGATGACCTGATCGCCTGTGGCAAGCCCAGCCTGTGCGGCGGGCGATCCCCGTCGCACACCTTCCACCTTCAGCAACTCGAACCGCATGCCGCTGTCGACGATGACTTGGCCGCGGCTGACATCCATGCCGAATACCCCGCCGCCCCGCGGCAGCTGCGCTGCCTGCTCGGTGCCGAACAGCTGGTAGCCCATCCTGTTCTCCGCCCGCGCTGGTGGCGCGGCGAGGAGAGCGACCGCGACGAGCGCGGCAGCGAGGTGCTGGCTCGAGCGCGACATCAGACCGAGACCGTGCCCTCATCCGGCAGCTGACCTGTCGGTGTCATCTGGTCCACGGCATGCGGCAGGTGCTGGCTCAGTTGCGACAGGAAATCGTTCGGGTGCATGCCGGCCTGATTGGCCCAGGAATTTACCTGCTGCTCGCCAAAGGCGCTATGAAGCTCCTGCGGCGAGACAGACTGGTTCTGCCCGGAACCCGTCCAGCTATCAACATGCGAGCCGAGCCCCGCCTGCCGCAGCTGACCCAGCAGGCCACCGAGCCCGCCACCCATTCCGCCGCTGCCCATCGCACCACCGGGCATGCCGCCGCCCGCCAGGCCTCCTAGCAGTCCGCCCTGCCCGCCACCGCCGCCCAACATCTGACCGAGCACCCCGGCCATGGGCGAGGAACCGCCACCACCGAGAACACTGCCGAGAACCGTATCAAGAAGACCCATGGTACGCTCCTGTTACTGGACGCCGTAACGCCCGTTCATTGCCGGTGAAATCTTGCCTGGGCCGCTAAGCTGAGGCGGGGGCACTGCCCCCGCCCCGCCTGTTGGTGAACCAGCAGCCCTCAGCGCTTGTCGGGGTTCGCGCCACTGATATTGGTGCCGAGCGTCTTGTCCACGGCGCGGCTGGCGGCCGTACCCGGCGGGTTGCTGCCCGTCGTGCCAGTCACGCCAACACTTCCTGCTGTGCCGCTCGTGCCCGTGGTGTCGTCCACCTCGACCTCGGTCCGGCGAACGGTGTCGTGCACCGTCTCGGTGCGGTCGGACGCATCCTTGCGGATCACCAGTTCCTCCTTCACCCGCGCCTCCTTGCCGACCACGGCCTCCTCCGAGTGCTCGGTGGCGTCGATGACGCGCTCGCGGAAAGCTTCGTCGGCATCCGTCAGCGGCCGGTTCACGGAACGGCGCTGCACATCGACGTGTTCCTCGCGCAGCGTCACCTGCTCGGTGACCGGCGTCTCCACGATGTAGGAGCGCACCCGCACCCGACCGCGCTCGACATCGCGCTTGCCGATCCGGACCTGCTCCTCGACGAT
>NZ_JONP01000106.1 GCF_000711725.1 Roseomonas aerilata DSM 19363
GCCAGTCCTTCAGACGCCCGAACATGTTCTCGATGCGGTGCCTCTGCCGATAGAGGGCCTTGTCGTAGGGGAGCGGGACCTTGCGGCTCTTGGACGAGGGTATGCAGGGCTCGATGCTGCGGGCGGTGAGGGCCTCTCGGAAGCGGTTGCTGTCGTAGCCCGCGTCGCCGAGAGGTTCCTTTGCACGTGGCAGGCTGGGCAGCATCAGGGCTGCGCCCCTGTGGTCGCTCATCTGACCTTCCGAGAGGTGCAGGACCACGGGGCGGCCCTTGCCGTCGCACACCGCGTGCAGCTTGGAGTTCAGGCCGCCCTTGGTGCGCCCGATACGGCGGGGAAGGGCCCCTTCTTGAGCAGGCTAGCCGCCGTGCGGTGCGCCTTGAGGGGGGTGGCATCGATCATCAGGCGCTCGGGCTCACCTGCGCGGCCCGCGAGCCCGGCGAAGATGTGGTTGAACACGCCCAAGCGGCTCCATCGCACGAAGCGGTTGTACAGGGCCTTGTGGGGTCCGTAGGCCGCCGGGGCGTCGCGCCAGCGCAGCCCGTTGCGGATGACATGGAGGATACCGCTGACCACCCTCTGATCGTCGACCCGCGGCACGCCGTGCGAGAGCGGGAAGAGGGGCGCGATCCGCCGGATCTGCGCCTTCGTCAGCCAGAACAGATCAGCCATGCAGCATCTCCGGCCACCATGGCATCAGCCATTCAGATCAACCGCTAGCTCTGATTGATGGGTCCTGACCCTAGCAATCGGACGTATCAAGGCTACGCTGCGCGCCGGCTAAGGTTCGATCTGCGCGATATCGCATGTTCTAAGCAGCTCCGGAGGCAGGGTGAGACACGGCGCCAAGCGGCATCAGTTACGGCCAACGCGGCGGCGGCGCTGTCCTGCGCGCCGGCAGTTGCGGCGCTCTCAAGCTCTTCCAGTCTCTCCGCCAGGCGGGCGGCTCCAAGCGTACCGGCCAAGCCTTTGAAGTCGTGTGAGGCCCGCGTAACCGCCGCCCATTCGGAGGCCTCAACTAGTTCGCCGAGGCGCCTGATGCGGGTTCCACCTTCGATAAGGAAAACGTCAACGCACGCCCGCGCCCGAGCTGCACCAGCCTCGGCGACCAGCACGTCAAGCCACTCAACCTCGATATCCTCAAAGCCCTCACTAGTCGGCTCGGGACTGATCTCCGCAAGTCGATCGTTAGCGATTACCTCGCGAATCTGGCCGGTAAGACGCGCCAGATCTACTGGCTTGTGTAGGACGATCGTAGCCCCAGCCTCGATGCACTCCCGCCGGACTGCTGCCCCAGTGTGCGCAGTGAGGGCTATGATTGGAACGTGTGCGTTCGGCCCCTCACTCGACCGGATGCGCTGTATCGCTTCGATACCTCCAAGCACAGGCATCTGGAGGTCCATTAGAATGACGTCAAAGCCTCCGCGCTCGGCAGACTGGACAGCCTCCTCCCCATTATTCGCGCCAAAGGCAGAGAACCCCGCGCGCCCGAGGACATCGATAAGAAGAACCTGGTTGATTTTATTGTCCTCAGCCACCAGGATTCTAGCCTCCGGCGAGCCTGGAGCCTTCGTATCGAGTGCATGGAAGGGTGTTTCGCCTTCGAAAAAGCCGCTGACAATCCTTGATAGGTCGCGCTCCTCAACGGGGTGGGGCACAGTTGCGTCCGCTTGCCCCTCCGCTCCTGCCGCCATCTCACCCTGCGCGACCAGCACGACTCTCGCGCGGCCGAGTGTCCGTCCGGAGCGCAAGCGCGTGAGAAATACGTCTGCGGGCAGTCCCGTCAGCGCCGCGTCGAGGACGACCAAGTCCATTGCCCCATGTTCGTGCGCAGCACGCTCCGCGAGACCAAGCCCCAAGAAGCCGTCGCCAGCTGCATCGACTGTAAAACCAAGCCGCTCTAGGTAGCCTACAACACGCCTCCGCATGCCCTCGGAAAGACCAACAACTAGCGCTGAGCGGCCCATCATCATGGTCTGCCCACGGCGAACTTCCTCGATACGCTGCGCACCGAATGAGAAGGTAAAGGTGCAACCAGATCCCACTCTGCTCTCCAGGGCAAGCTCGCCTTGGAGCAGATCAGAAATTTCGCGGCAGAGCGCGAGGCCGAGACCAACTCCCTCACGGCCCGCAGCGACTTCGGACCGACCGCGCTGAAACCGCTCAAAGATTGTGAGCCGCTCGTTGTCACTGATGCCAGGTCCGGTATCAGTAACCGATAATACGAGCTGCTCCGCAGCGTCCACACCACGTGTGGAGAGGCTGATTTTGACCGCTCCGTGGTCGGTAAACTTAACCGCGTTGCCGACGAGGTTGAACAGCATCTGACGGAGGCGGCTTGGGTCGGTGCGCCAAGAGCCAGCTGCGGCGTCCGAGATGGAGACCTCAAAATCGAGCCCCTTGTCGTTTGCACCTGGGCGGAACACCTCCGCGACCTCAGACACGAGGTCGCTGACGTCGACAGAACTCATCTGTGTCTCTCGCCCGTCGACCTCCGCACTCGCTGCCTCAAGCATACCGTTAAGCATGGCCATGAGCACCTCACAGCTGGCGCGTACCCGGTGAACCCATCGCCGCTGCGCCTCCTCCAAGTCGCTGTCCAGGAGGACCGCTGAGATTCCAAGAATGCTGTTAATCGGGGTGCGAACGTCGTGGCCAACCGCGGCGAGAACCCTATCCCGTTGCTCGATTACGGTCCCAAGGCGCTCTTCGGTTTCTGCCAGCCTACGTGCGATGTCGCCCTTTTCGACGTCCATGGCCGCTTGCGCACTGGGCCTCCTCCTAGCCATCACCCAACAGAGGAGAACGGCGGCAGCCCAAGCTGAAGCAAGCTTTCCGAGGTCGCTGGAGCGCTCGATTACGGAGGTGACGACTTCTATGACGAGTGAGTGGCCAGAACGCCTCACCGACCAGCCAAGCGTGCCTTTTGAGTCCGCGATCGAGACGTCGGCCACCTCTCGTAGCAGGGGGACCAATCTCGCTATAAGCGCCTCGGTGCTGCCAGGCTTCGCTGCTCCAAGCGTCTTCGGGGCTCGCACCGCTTCCAAGCCGACACGCGCCTCCATCCATGACGGCAGCCATGCAGGGATTAGATAGCCGCCAGTCGCATCAGTGCTGATGAAGGTGGTAACCACCCCTACAGTTCCGCCCTGTCCGTCGGGGAGACGCCGGGCTAGACTGTAGGAAGGCACGCCTTGGCGCGGCTCGGGACCGACTCCCGCGAATCCCGCAACCTGCCCAGGTTGGTTTAAGGCGGAGGTGAACCACCATGTCGTCCCAACGTCACCTGGCGAAAGAGGGAAAGAGGAAGCAGCCACGCGACCGCGACCGCTCGCGATGACCAGTCCCGAAGCGGGCGCGAGCATCGGCTCGGATCTGAGAACCTTAGCTGTCAGTGTAATGGTGTCCGAGGCGACGTCCACAGGCCGCAGGCCAGAGGTAGTAGCCTCAAACCGCCTGAGGAGTTCGTCCGCTCTCCCGCCGATCTCCGCGTTGGCGGCGACCAGCATAGCCTCGGTGTGCTCCCTTAGTCGGTCGAACTCCCATCCAGCCCAGACGGCTGTTCCCAGCGCCGGCGGAACAAGCATTGCGGTGCCAAGGACCACCGCTCTAACAAGGCTATTAGCCGTTGGTCCAGCGAACAGCATGCTTAACTCCTTGCCCTCTTGGCTCGCGCAGAAAGCGCCGGGCACGAGCCAAGCGGAAATTAGTTAACGAATCCTTTCTTTCCGACTGTCATGTTCAGGATTGGGCACCGATCAGAGAACCAGTTGTTGACGGATGCACTCGAACCAGTCTCCCCCAGGCTGCCCGGCCGGCGCCAGTCTTAGCAAGGGCAACTGGGTGCCTGGGCCCTTGGCGTCGAGCGTCCCTCCCGAGATGAGCGCCTGCAGACGGCTGGCGCTAGCTTCATCAAGGCGCTCGCTGAACTCAACGCCCCCGCCCTTAGACGTTCTGCCTTGGAGTCTCCAGGAGCCCATGGTACCGGCGAGAGACAGTCGGGCGGACAGGCCGGCCCTGACGGGGGAGGCCCGGCTGGGGCGGACCGATATGCTGACCTGCCCGTCTCGAACGGAGGCGCTCAGAACCATAACCGCGTGCGACGCGCGCGCCGCGCAGAGGTTGTCGCGCCTTTCGAAGTTCCAGACACCGTCAACCGGACGGGGCTCGGGCAATTGCGCAACCCGCGCGGCAGGCGATGTGGGTGGGACGGAGTCTTGCGCGGCCGGCTCAGGTGGAGGAGCGGGTACCTGGCAGGCAGCAAGGACCAGGAGACTCCCCAGCCAAACCACGCGCGGTAATGAAGTCAGGACCACTTGATGTCTCCAGCCGTGATTGGACGTTCGGTCCGCCTTAGGCCGGCGGAAGGCGAAAGAAAACTGGAAAGCTCGGTCATGGAACGGCTCCCTGGATGCCTGAGGCCGGTTACCGGGATCCACTGCCTGCGCCCGGTGAGCAGCCAAGGCGATCTCGAGGCGGCCCCTTCAGACCGCGAGAATGTACGCCGGCCGCGTGTTGGGGCGAAGCCAGCGGTTCTGCACCTAGGCTCAGGACCCGTTAATCAGGGCTGGCGCCTGATCTGAATGGCTGATTCCATGGTAGCCGGAGGTGCTGCCATGGCTGACCTGTTCTGG
>NZ_JONP01000107.1 GCF_000711725.1 Roseomonas aerilata DSM 19363
TGTCGTTGTGGGCGCCGCCGTCCAGGGTGTCGTTGCCGTCACCTCCCTCCAGGGAGTCGTCGGAACCAGCGCCCTGTAGGACGTCACTCGCTCTTGATCCCTGGAGGCGGAGCGGCATAGGCGATAGCAGGGTCTCGGCAGTATTGAGAACCTGAAGAGTTCCTCCGCCATAGTCGGACTTGTAAGCTTTCAAAGCTACGTTTGAAAATTGGTTGTCGGTAAAAATGGCCGTGGCCAAACCGATCACCTCAATGCCGTTATAAGCGCCGTTGATAAGGTTACCACGGACCTCAACATTCTTGGCCGCGGCGGTGATGATGGCCGCACCAGCGCCAGCATACATGTCAACAATTTCGTTTTCCGCAATGACGACGTCTTGAACATTTTCCTTCAACCGAATACCGTAAGCCACGGAATTCGCGCCATCGATTTTGTTGTTTATAATCGTCACATGTGCTATGTAGCCACCACCGACATCAATGATTTCGTCGCTGGTAGCAGTAGAGGCGCTTGTTCGCCCACCAAAGTAATTCCCTTTGATCAGAACTTCTGACACGTCGCTATTGAGGTCGATTGCTTCGCGAGCTTGACCAACCACTGTGTTATTAGTGATGTTTATGTTCCGAGAAAGAGCGACAACATCGTCTGGCTGAAGTTTGCCAACAATGATACCTTCAACGCCACCGGTGATTATATTCCGGTTTATTGTCACGTCACTCGAGCCAATGATACTAATGGCTTTTACATCAGTAAAGCTGCAATCCTCAACCGTGATGTTGTGAGAATTATTCATAACTATACTGTGCCAAAGCACGGGAGCAGGCTCGTTTCTGCTACCGCCAATGAAATCAAGTTTACTGATCGTTACGTTGCTGCTGCCGGTCAGGTCGAAAAATGTATGGTGTGCTCCCGTTGGGGGCCACTTCAACGTGGCGCCGTTGCCAACTAGGCAAACGCCGCTGGGCACCTTAATTTCTTCAGAAATAATGTAGTTCCGATCTGAGAATATTACCTCTGAAGGTCCAGCAGCTGAGGCTGCCGCAAACGCGGCTTTGATCGTTTCACCATCGCTAAGGCCAGCCTGGCGGTAAGCATCGACATAGATGGCTGCAATCGACGCAGTTCCACTAACCTCGGGCATTATTTTGATTTCCGCAGATGGCTCTCGAGCCCTGATTTGCGAGAGGCATTTTGCCTGCGTGGCACCTGTCCTGGGCCAGCAGCCAGATCTACACGTGACCCGTTTCTAATCAGTGAATGTGCAATTCTCCCTTGGACCGTCTTCTGCTTGACCAACCCCTACGAGGGGAACCAGGCGAATTCTTAGTTGAGCATGGCTGCGGCCTGTCCTGAGCTGGTGAGCGGATGGCCTGCGGGGGAACGGCGTAGCTGACGGCAGGAACACCTCTGGTGCGAGCGGTCGATAGTGCAGCGAGGAGTGTGGGCGGACGGTGTTGTAGTGCCGCCGCCATCCTTCGATCAGCACCTTGGCCTCGGCGAGTGTGTTGAACACCTCGGCGTTGAGCAGCTCATCGCGCCGCTTGCCGTTGATGGGGTGAACGGCCCCCGCTCCTGACGGGAGCATGTTGTAAGGTGCTGCTGTCGTCCACCTCCACTGCAGGGAGATGTCCAGATGCAAGTTGCCACGACTGGGCTGGATCTCGCCAAGCACTGGTTTCAGGTTCACGGTGTCGATGCGGCAGGAGCTCCGATCCTCCGCAAGCGGTCGAAGCGCACTGAGGTACTCGCTTTCTTCCAAGGCCTTGAGCCCTGCCTGGTCGGCATGGAGGCTTGTGCTTCCTCTCACTACTGGGCGCGTGAGATCGCGCGGTTTGGACACACCGTCCGGCGCATGCCGCCCGCTTACGTCAAGCCTTATGTCAAACGGGGCAAGAACGACGCGGCCGACGCAGAGGCCATCTGCGAGGCGGTGATGCGACCCACCATGCGCTTCGTGGCGGTCAAGACGCCGGAGCAGCAGGGTCTCCTTCTGCTCCATCGCGCTCGTCGGCTGCTGGTTCGCCAACGCACCATGACGGCGTGTGCCATCCGCTCCCATCTGGCTGAGTTTGGCTTCATCAAGGGCCAGGGCATCGGCCGCGTTGAGCCCCTCCTGGAGCGCTTGGCCGAGGAAGGGGCGGAGAGGCTACCGGGCGAGGTGCGCGACATCCTCTCCATGCTCGCGGCCGAGCTCGCCACCCTTGGGGAGCGCATTGCCCAGATCGAGGCTCGGATCGACGAACAACACCGTGCCAACCCGGTGAGCCGTCTGATCGCAACCATACCGGGCATTGGTCCGATCACCGCGACGGCGATCGCAGTAGCGGTTCCGGATGCAGCCGCCTTTCGCTCCGGCCGCGACTTTGCGGTCTGACTCGACTTGCGCTGCCAGAACTCGAGCGGTGGAAAAGACAGGTTGGGCAGCATCACCAAGCGCGGAGACACCTACCTCCGGCACCTGCTGTTCATCAGCGCACGCAGCGTCATCCGTTATCCCAAGGCCAGAGCGGCCGCGGGAGCCGCCCGAATCGAGGCGCTCGTGACGTGACGTTCAAAAACGGTCGCGGCCGTCGCGGTGGCCAACAAAATGGGGGCATTGCCTGGACTATGATGACAACCGGAAAGGTCTACCGATCAGCGTGCGACGCCACAGCCTGAGAAGGGCTGCTGCCGAACCGTGCTCCAGACGTGCGAGGGCGATGACGACGTGATGGCGAACCGGCAGGGCCGGGGATTGGCAGAGCCAGCAGAGCTTTCGGAGCGCAAAGCCCACCCCGTTAATTTGGCGCCAATCCGCGGACTCCATCAGGGCCAGCGGTCATGTGGGCTGCACCAACGGGCCGAATGGCATTGCCACGTTGTGGGAGGGTGGCCGGAACAAAGTGGCTGGGCGAAGCTGGCCAGATGACAGCAGAGCCCGCCACATACCCTGGCTGCCGCTTTCCGGCCGAGGTCATCCGGCACGTCGTGTGGCTCTTCCACCGACACAGTCAACTTGGGCGGTGGAGTTGCCCCCATCAAACCGGACACGGGGCTGGTTGAGGCTGGGCGTGGATGAACTCACGGGGGAGCGCATTCGCAAGCCCTTGTGGGGGTGGGCCTCGTTGTAATCCTCGATCCAGGCCGGGAGCTGCTGGAGGACAGTGGCGGCATCGGGTCTGGGGTTGATGCGGGCGTAGTCTCGCTTCAGCGTTTTCACGAAGGCCTCGCTGACGCCGTTGCTCTCGGGGCTGCGGACGAGCGTGAAACAGGCGACGAGGTTCAGCGCGACGGCGAAGTCGCGCGTGTCGTGGGCGGCATAAGCCGAGCCATTGTCGGCGAGCCACTGCACGGGATGGGGCGCCCTGAGGGCCGCGAACCGTCGCTCGACGCAGGCCAACATGAGGTCGCGGATCATCTCGCCGCTGATGCCGTCGGTGGTGGCGACCCAGGCCATGATCTCGCGGTCGTGGGTATCGATGGCGAAGGCGAGGCGCACCACCTCGCCGTTCCAGCAGGGGACCTCCAGCCCGTCCGAGGACCAGCGCAGGTTCGACGCCCAGGCGATAACACGGCCCTTATGGGCGCGGATTGGTCGTTGGGTGGTGTGGCGCTCCAGGAGCAGCTGACCTTGGGCCATGACAGCAAGGCCGTGATGCGTCGGTAACCGTAGGTGGGGCGGGCATCGGAGAGCTGACGAATGGCGGCTAGAACCTCGTCGTCGCCCTCTCGCTTGTACCGGCCACGCCGATGGGAGCTGCCCTGGATCTGCTGAACCAAGTTGGAGCGGGCCACGCCCAAGGTGTCAGGCCACGACCGTCACCGGGAACCGCCCTGTGGCGGCGACGGCAACTGCCAGACGGGCTTTTTTCCCCGGGCGGCGGTTAGCGCCTCGCGAAGCACCTCGACCTCCATGGTCTTGCGGCCAAGCAGGCGCTCGAGGTCGCGGATGCGGCCTTCCAGCTCGCGCAGCCGCCCCGCGGCGACCACGTCGTCATCGGCCTGGATCGCGGCCTTGCCGCCCTCGCTCATGCGCCGCCTCCACCCGAACACCAGGCTCGGCGAGACGCCGTGCAACCGGGCGACAGCCGAGACCGTCATGCCCGGCTGCATGGTCTCCTCGACCAGCCGGAGCTTCTGCTCGGCACTGTAGCGGCGTCGGCGCTCGCGGCCGGTGATGATTTCAACGCGCGTGGGGTCGTTCGGCATAGGCGTATGCCCAGGCGTATGCCTAGGCCCTCGGGGCTACGCCCGGTGTCCTGTCGAAATAGGGGCCACTCCAGGCGGCCACCAGCTTGCCCGATGGGCTCACCACCGGTTAGTCGGATGGGATGACTGCCCCCGCCGCCTGCCCCAGCTTCGCCGGTTATCGCTTCCCGGCCGAGATCACCAGCCAAGCGGTGTGGCTCTACTTTCGCCTCCCACTCAGCTTGCGAATGGTGGAGGAAATGCTGGCCTTCCGCGGCATCGCCGTCAGCCACGAAACACTGCGGCAATGGGGCCGCAAGTTTGGCCAGGCGTTTGCCAATGGGATCCGCCGCCGCCTGCCCCGAGC
>NZ_JONP01000108.1 GCF_000711725.1 Roseomonas aerilata DSM 19363
CCAATCTCCCCGGCCTCTTTGCCGATGAGCTCCGCCTCCGCGTAGCCGCTCTCCCGAACGAAGGCATCGTTGGCCCGCAGCAGGCGGCAGCCGGAGCGCAGGACAAGGATGGTCGGCACCTGCGCGAGGCGGAAAGCCACCGCGAAGCCCTTCTCGCTCCGCAGCAGGGCTTCCGCGGTGCGCTTGTGAGATTCGATGTCGACGAAGGTGAAGAGCATGCAGTCCGCGTTACCAACCTCGATCGGCTGACCGGCGACCACCACCCGCTTCTCGCCGCCCCCGGCCAGCTGCAGCACGGCCTCCATCTGCGGGATGGTCCGTCCCTGCTGCAGCCGCTCGACGGCGAGCTCCCGCCTGGCGGCGCCCTCCAGTACATCGATCTCGTAGGCCGAGCGGCTGACCACCTGCTCCTCGGCGTAGCCGGTCATTTCGAGGAAGCCGCGGTTGACCTTGATGTGCCGGTGGTCCGACAGCCGCATGATGACTGCCGGCGCCGGGTTCGCGTTGAAGGCCGCCTCGAAGCGCTCCTCGGCGTCGAAGCGCTCGGTCTCGTCGTTCAGGATGAGAACCAGGCAGTTCGGAACACCTGCGGCATCGTTGAGCACCAGGCTGCGGATGCGGTGGGTCCAGAGCGCCTCGTTCTCCCCGGCCCGCGCCACCTCGACCACCACCTCGTCGAAGGCCTAACCCGCCATCACCCGCTCCATCGGGTAGGCGCCCTCTGGCAGGCGGTGCCGGTTACGGTAGCGCAGCTCAAAGCGTCTGCGGTACTCGGACACGGTAGCGCCCAGTTCGGCTACCTGATGCACGCCGTGCATCTTGAGGGCTGCCCTATTGGCCCAGGTGATCGTCTGGTCAGAGCCGATGAGGATGACGCCATCCTGCAGGGCGGCGAGGATGAGCCGGAGCTGCTGCTGGTCGGCGTTGTCATGCGATGGAAGGTCAGCCACTCGGGGGAACTCCGGGTCAGGCAATCAGGCTGAACCTGCAGAATGCCGCTCGAGCTCGGCATTGAGGGCTGCACCGATCAGCACGGCGGCACTCGACAGCCAGGCCCATACCATCAGCGCCACTACGGCGCCGAGGGAGCCATAGAGCCGGTCGTAACCACCGGACTGGGCAACATAGAAGGAGAAGGCAGCCGAGCTGAGGAGCCAGGCCAACGCTGCGAGGGTGCCGCCCCAACTCACCCACTGCCACCGCGGGCACTTGCGGCTGGGTCCGTGCCGATAGGTCAGAGCCAGGCCAAACGACACCGCGGCAAGAAGGACTGGCCAGCGGCCAAAGTGAAGCAGCCCCTCCAAAGTGCTCCCGGCATCGGCCAGTACGGCGGGCACAAGGATGGCGCCGAGTGCCAGCAGGATGAAGACCGCGGCGCTGAGGGAGAAGATCAGTGCAGTGGCGTACAGGCGGAGCAAGCCTCGGCTCTCCCGCTCGTCATAGGCGACGTTCAGCGCGCCAAAGAGCTGGGCAGCGGTAACGATTGCTCCCCAGAGGGCGGCGGCAATCACCGCGGTCGCGGTCCCCCAACCAAACCCACCCTCCCGGAATGCAGCGAGGCGGCCGAGGAGCTCACCGGCCACCTCCGCTGCACCGGCTGGCAGGGACCCTGACGCGGCGTCCCGCAACGTTTGTGCTGCCGCGTCTGGCTCCAGCAGGACGCCGCACAGCCAAAGCAGCACTGCCAGCGCGGGGAAGACCGTTAGCAGAGCGTAGAAAGCGACCGCTGCCGCCTCACCCAGCAGCCTCTTCTCGACAACCTGCAGACCAGCTTGCCGCAGCACTCCGCGCCAGCTCTTTGCAGACATGTCTGATGGCGCGCTGATCTCACATTCCTCAACCGAGCCGGCATCCGCCACGCTAAAAGGTTGCCCGGGCACTACCGAGTGCGGGAGGGTTGCTGGGCCAGACCTTCAGATCCTCCATGACCTGGAGCAGTTCGACGAAGCCGAAAGGCTTGTTCAGCCGTCGCTCCTGTTCACCCAGTTGCCGATCATGCCAGTTGCTGGGCAGGCCCGAGTAGTAGATGACCTTGATGTCCGGACGGGCCACTCGGGTCCGCTCGATGACCGCAAACCCATTCAGCGCCTCACCCAGGTTGATGTCGGTGAGAACAACCTGGTAGGCGCCTGGGCCTTCAAGGTACTGTAAGGCAGCAGTTGCAGTATCGGCCATCTGCACGGCAAAGCCGGCGTCCTCAAGCGCCTGGACCGTGACGTCCAGCACCAACTCATCGTCGTCGAGGACAAGCACGTCGTACGTCATTAAGCCCACCGTTCCACGCTGGATGAAACGTGCCGCGCCATCTTTGAGTTGGAGCGCCTGTGTACTTTTTGCCGCTCGGACGCTACTCGGTAGCTGTCAGGACTGGTCGCGACATGACCACGTTATCGTGACGGTAAGCAGCACGTCGTCAGGCTAGGTAATAGTAGTATCGGCGATAGCGCTATTTCCGATCCGACCAGGCTCCGTCCGCCCCCTTGCGGGCGGGGGTTCGGTCGCGAGGACCTACCAATGGCACGACTACGTCCGCCTGCAACCACGGTACGTCAACAATACTCTGGCACTGTCGCTGCAGCAGGATTAGCCGAGACTTAGTGTCCCTTTTGAACCGCTTCATCTGCCGCTCTCGTCGTCGCGTCGGCTGACGCGAGTTCTCTGCCCGGTTGTTCAGCCCCTTGTGCTGCCGGTGCTCGACGGAGGGCATCACCTCCTCCTTCGCGGCGCCGTAGCTCGCCAGCTTGTCGGTGATCATGACACGCGGTGGCCGCATCTGCCGCTTCAGCAGCTTCCTGAGTAGCCGCTTGGCCGCTTGCTTGTCCCGTCGGCGCTGCACCAGCACGTCGAGCACCATCCCGGCTTGGTCGACGGCGCGCCAGAGCCAGTGCGTCAGGCCGTTGATCTTGAGGACGACCTCAGCCAGGTGCCACTTGTCACCCGCCCGCGTCAGCCGGCGCCGGATCCCGTTGGCGAACTCCTGACCAAACTTGAGCGCCCACTGTCGAATGGTCTCGTGGCTGACCACGATGCCACGTGCCGCCAGCATTTCCCCGACCATGCGAAGGCTGAGCGGAAAGCGAAAGTACAGCCACACTGCCTGACTAATCACCTCGGCCGGGAAGCGGTGGCCGGCATAGAGGAACTTGGCGGCTGGCGAGCTCATTCCGGCTGCCTACCTGCCCGGAGCCAGTCCGCCAAGCTCGCTCAAATTGACGGTGCCTCTGGAGAAGGAAGCCAAAGCGCGTTGATCTGTCGGCTCCTAGATCACGCGCTCCGGCCAGACGTCAGGATCCCAGCGGCCCGGTAGGAAGGCTATCGAGCCCCTGACGGTGGGCAGAATACCGCACCCAAATATTGACGACGCAGAGTGCGGCGATGCCGATCATTGATACGAACATGGAGGTGGCTCCTTTTGCCTGTTCCTCCCTACCCCTGCACTCATGTTGCACTGCACCATACCACCTTCAAGTGAACCTTCTGCGCCGCGCTGCGCGATCGATGCATCCCAGATGTTCGCTTTGCGTTCCTTTTGGGCCTACCCTCTGCCACTCGTCCGGAGGCTGCTGCCATGCCCCTCACCCTTCTCCCCACCCCGCCAGAGCCTGTCAGAGCGGCACCGGGCCGCGCTGAGCTGGGGCTGATCTGGGACGGCCTGGACACCGAGGGCCGCCGAATCCTGCTGGCCCAAGCGCGCGCCGTGGCCGAGGTCACCGGGCGGTTGCCGGTGGGAACCGGCGATGAGCGCTGACGGCTGGCACGAAGCCGAGCCGGCCGACGTCGCAGAGGCCGTTCACTACCCCCGAATGCAGAACCGCTTGCTTCTCTGCCGTGGCACTCGATCAGATTGTCAAAATCAACTCCATCCATCCCTTAGCCAAGCCACATGAATTTCAGTTGTCCGCACGTTCGAGTGCCCCAGGTGCCGGGATACGGCGTAGATGTCGGATCCCTTCTGAAGCACCCGGATTGCCCATGTGTGCCGCAGGTCATGGCAGCGGACACCTCATCGAGGTGCCAAGTGTCACCCCGCCTCGGCCGGCGTCGCCGTAGCTTATGGGCGAACTCCGAACCGAACTTGCGGCACCAGTTCCGGATGCTCTCATGGGTGACGGTGACGCCCCGCTCCGCCAGGATCAGTTCCACGTCCCGTA
>NZ_JONP01000109.1 GCF_000711725.1 Roseomonas aerilata DSM 19363
CCACGACGAAAAGGGTGGTTCTTGGAGCGGACGTGAGCCACCCCTCCAGCAAGAGGAACCAGAAAGCCGCTGGTCACCTGGATAGGCAGTCCTCAGGCACTGCTGTCCCCTGGCCTTGGGGTTGCTCGCCTAGCGGCAGGGACGGAAGGCCCATCGCGGAGATCCGCCGATGGATCACCCCAGAAGGGGCCGTCTTGCCACTCGGGCGGGGCGCGAAGCAGGCTGGCAGCCCGGAGGCACCGCCCACCATGTTCGATCGCCTGACTTTAGTCTTGGAAGACCTGCGAACCCGCCTCGCGGAGCCGCACCGGGTTTATCATGGCCAAGCCCACATCGATGCCATGCTGGCTCGGCTCCGCGTCGACCGCGCGGCCTTCCGCGCACCGGAGGCCGTGGAACTCGCCATCTGGTTCCACGATGCCGTCTATGACCCCGGTGCCGCGGACAACGAACGCAGGAGCGCGGCCCTGCTCCGCCAGGCGCTGGACGGATTGGCTCCCGCCCAATTGCTTGAAGAGGCCGAGCTGATGATCCTGGCCACCGAGCACCACGCCATGCCCCCCGGCTTGCCAGCACCGCTTGCTGCTGACCTTGCCGCCTTCCTCGACCTCGACATGGCGGTCCTCGGCGCCCCGCTGGCGGCGTACGACCTCTACGCGGCGGGCGTGGCACGGGAGTTCATCCCGGTGGTGGGCGAAGCCGCGTATCGGCAAGGCCGCGCCGCCTTTCTACGCCGCACTCTGGCCGCCGGAACGCCGCTGTTCCATACCGCTGCCGCTCGTGAAACGCTGGAAGCGTCCGCGCGGGCCAATATGCTTCGGGAACTGAGGCGATCGTGAATCGGGTGCGCGAGGTGGCCATACCAGCCTGATATGCCGCCCTCCTGCGGCTAGGCGGGACCATCGCAGCAGGAGCCACTGAACGCCCGACGCAAAACAATCGAGGAACCAGGAATGCAGCGTCGTCATATCCTCCGCGCTGGGCTCGCCCTGCCTTCCCTGATCACGGCTTGGCGGGCAGGGGCCCAGAACCTGCCGGATGGTTGGCCGAGCCGGCCCATCCGCCTTATTGTCCCCTATGCCCCTGGCGGGGGAACGGACGTGCTGGCCCGTGCCGTGGCCGACAAGGCGGGGCAGCGCCTGGGCGCCACCATCGTGGTGGACAACCGGCCCGGCGGCGCGGGCAATCTCGCCACCGCGATGGCAGCGGAGGCCGCGCCGGACGGCTACACGCTGCTCGTCGGCAACATCGGCCCCATCGCCGTCAATCCAAGTCTCTTCCGCAATCTGCGCCCCGACCCCGCGACGGCGCTCGCGCCCGTCACCCTGCTGGCTGCCGCGCCGATGCTGATCCTGGTGAACCGGCGCCTGCCCGTGACCGACCTGCGCGAACTGGTCGCGCTGGCGAAGGAGAAGCCCGGCGAGCTGAACTATGGCTCCGCCGGTAACGGCTCGGCCAACCACCTCGCCGGGGCCTACTTCGCGCTCAGGGCGGCGATCAACATTCAGCACATTCCCTATCGAGGCGCGGGACCGGCGCTGAACGACCTTGTGTCGGGGACGCTACAGATGATGCCGGCCACCCTTCCCTCCTCCATCGGAATGGTGAAGGACGGGCTGGTGCGGGCGCTGGCCGTCACCACCGCCACGCGCGTGCCCGCGCTGCCAGAGCTGCCCACCGTGGCCGAGGCTGGGGTGCCCGGTTACGAGATGAGCGCCTGGTACGGGATCATGGCTCCCGCCGGTACGCCTCGCCCCATCGTGGACCGCCTTCGCCAGGAGATCGCCGCCGCGATCCACCTGCCGGAGGTGCGTGCACGCATCGAGGCGGAGGGCGCCGAGCCCTCCGGCAACACGCCGGACGAGTTCCGCGACTTCGCCGCCGCCGAGCGCCGGAAGTGGGCCGAGGTCGTGCGCGACGCGCGGATCACCGTGGACTGATGGGGTAACGCTACCGTCGAATGGATCGCGCGGGCCGCGGCGGGCAGGCGAGTGTCGAAGCCAGAAACGCGAAAAGCCCCATGACCTTAGGTGAGGTCATGGGGCTCTGCGGGTCTCCTGCGGGAGGAGGCCGGGGTCTAGCTTAGCGACGGGGTAGCGGCACCGGGCGCTTCTGCGCCCGGTGCCGCAAGGCGAGGACCACCGCCTGGAAGCGGCGGAACTCAGGCATCCGCTCGAACTGGGCGACGTAGCCGCCGTGGGTCAGCTCGTGGTGACACGCCTGGCAGATCAGCCATCCATGCTCCGGCCGGTTCAGGCCGCGATGGGAGAAGTGGTTCGAACTCGGCGCCCGCGACCGGCGGTTCTGTCAGCTTTCGCGCCAAGTGTAGCTGCACGAGTTGACCGCACTGGTAGTGCTATGCGGCTTGCAGGATGGCGAGCACAGCGGTTGCACGGCGGAGATGGAGAACGCGGCGCTGGTTAGCAGGGACATGCTGGTTGGGACGGAGGTGAGCGCGGAGTTCGTCGTAACCGCGACAGAAGCGTTCCGCTGAAGTGAAGCTCTTGAACCCGCGCAAACATCGGAAGCGACCTTTTATGCCCCGATGATCCCGCTCGAGCCCATTGTTTCTGTAAGCGCTGATGCGGTGGGTGACCCGCTTGCCCAGCGTCGAGCGGATCGCGCGTGGGTAGGAACCATGCCCGTCCGTAGTGACTTTGTCGGGGACGATGCCGGTGGCCGACCTGGCGGATCGGAAGAACGCCTTGGCCGCCGCCATGTCCCGGTGCTCGCCGAGCATGGTGTCGACGAGATCGCCGTTTCGGTCAATCGCCCGATACAGATAGCACCAGCGCCCTCGGACCTTCAAATATGTTTCGTCAACGTGCCAGGAGCGACGGCCAGGGCCGCCCTTTCATTGCCGGCGCTGCCGAAGGCCACTGGTCAGTATCGGCGCGAGCTTGACCTACCACTCCCGCACCGCTTCATAGCTGAACACGATGCTGCGGAGGAGGAACATCTCTGCCAAGTCCCGCAGGGTAAGGCGGTAGCGCAGGCGCCAGATTACCACCAGTGCAATGACGTCGCTCGGATACTGGGCCCGGTTCAGCACTCCCGAGCTGCGCTCATTGAACCCACGGCCGCGGCACGGCACCGGAAGCGCCTGTAGCCCTGGGCCGTGCGGTCCCGCCGCTCAGTCACCTCGGCCGACCCGCAGTCCACGCACTCCATGCCAGGCTCCCAGCGCCTCTCATCCTATCAGCAGCTTATCAACCCCACCCTGCCTCGCCAATCCAAGCCCATCTCGCGCGAGAGCTGACAGAACCAATAGCTGAACCGCTTGGCTGGTACGCCACCCGGCTACAGCTGCTGGTGCTGCCAGCTCAATCGCTGCCATTCAGCAACCTGATCGCTTTCACCGCGGAAGCGGGTAATCGACCTGTTCACGATGGCCAGCGCGGTAGACCTCAGCTTGTTGCGCGGTGTGAAGAACGGCGATGTCTGAAGCGCAGCCCGCAAGGGTGAGGCCCAGAATGGCTACTACAGCAAGGCGCGGCATTGGCGTTCTCCGGAACGTGCACGCCTGCTAACAGGGCGGCAACGTCATGCCGAGCAGGCCAGGATGATTGCTAAACGCCTCGCATGCGCCGACGTGCTGGTCCGGGAAAAGGTTCACAGGGATGTCTCGCCTGCCCCTTCGCGTTTGCTACTTCCACTTGGGGTAGGAGGCCAGCATAGGCTTGGGAAAGCCGGCTGGTAGCACCGGCCGCCTCAACCCAATACAGCACGATTGCAGCCCTTTCCGTGAGCACGTGCCGTACGAGCGGACGTTAGCAGGAGATCACAGCAGCGGCGCTCCAGCATCCTTCGGATTTCAACCTTTCTAGCCCCGAGCCAGATCCCCGGCGCGGGCCTTGGGCTCTTCTGCAGAGACAGGGTGCAGGAAGGCGCGCTGATCTGGCGGCTCGACCCTGGGCTTGACGTTGTGCTCAAGGTCTTGCCCCAAGATTCAGTGTTGCGCCGCTTTGTGGAAATCTACGGCTACATCCCCCTTGAGGGACCCCGGCGTTGGGTAGTCTGCCTTGATGACGAGCGCTGGTAGCGTCCGTCAATGTGGTGGAAATTGCGTCTGGGCTTGAGGTGGCCACGGCTCAGGCGGCCTTGGGTGGAAGTTGCAGGGTTTCGTTGGTG
>NZ_JONP01000110.1 GCF_000711725.1 Roseomonas aerilata DSM 19363
CGGCGGGTGCGCCAGACCGGCAGCACGGCTCCTGCCAAGATCGGCGGCTACCGCAAGCCGCTGCTGGCTGGGCAGGAGGCGTTCCTGCGGGAGCTGACGGCCAGCCGGAAGGGGATCACCTTGGTCGAGATCCGGGTGGCGCTGATCGAGCGCGGCGTGGCGCCGGTCTCGCTGATGACCATCTGGTTCATGCTGAAGCGGCTCGAGCACTCGCATAAAAAAAGACCCTGAGGGCCTCCGAGCAGGACCGGCCAGACGTCGCCGAGCACCGCCGCCACTGGCGCGTTTGGCAGCGCTATATGGATCCTGAGCGCTTCGTGTTCCTCGACGAGACTGGCGCCGCCACCAACATGGTTCGCCGCTACGGCTGGGGCCCGCGGAGCGAGCGCCTGGTCGATGCCACGCCTCACGGCCACTGGCGCACCACCACCTTCATCGCAGGGCTGCGCAGCACCGGCCTTGTTGCGCCTCTCGTGCTGGATGAGCCTATGACGGGCGAGACCTTCCTCGCTTACGCCGAGCAGTTCCTCGCGCCCGTCCTGGCCAGGGGCGACGTCGTTGTCCTGGACAACCTTCCGGCACATAAAGTCGCCGGGGTGCACGAGGCGATCCGAGCCACCGGCGCCAGCCTGCTCTACCTGCCGCCCTACTCGCCCGACCTGAACCCGATTGAGCAGCTCTTCGCCAAGCTGAAGGCGCTGCTTCGCAAGGCTGCAGCCCGCACCCGCGAGGCCCTCTGGACCACCATCGGGCGCCTGCTCAAGACCTTCATCCCAGCCGAGTGCCGGAACTACCTCGCCAACTCAGGCTATGCATTCGAGTAGCGTGGAAGAGCTCTAGCCTCGACAGAAGTGAGGAGGCAGCACAAGTGCCTCCTCACTTGAAGCGCCCTCGCGATGCTGGGTTATGCCCTCAGGTCGCGCGCTTTCGCCGCACCGCCGCCAGCCCGAGCAGCCCAGCACCGAACAGCGCCATGGAGGCGGGCTCAGGCACGGCCGTGGTGACGGTGCCACTCAGACTACACGCCAAGTTGCCGCAACCATAGGTCTCGTCACCGAAGATGCCGGTGAAGGTTGTCCCGCGGAAGGTAAGAAACAGACCCTCGGCGCCGGTTGAGAACCCTAATTTCCTGAAGAGGCCGTTTCCGGCACCGCCGGTAAGATCGAAACTCCAGGTGTATTGCACGGATGATGGACGCTGAAGCTGGAAGCTAGGAAGCGTCACGGTGTTGAACCCACCGGGGTTATTAACATCCAACCCGACCAACCCGGCGATCGAAGAACGATCAAGATCGTCTTGAAATGAGTTGAAGAACGACAATGAAAAGCCGTTCTGAGCGGCCGTATCGGTGACGACAATTTCTCCGAAGACGTTCAAGAGAGCAACAGATGGGAAGTTGTTGCCAGTAGCAGGCCCGACCTGCTGGAAGCGATAGATCACATCGGCCTTTGCCGGGCCGGCCGCCGCCATCAGCACCAGCCCAGCGGCCAGTGCAGCATTCTGCAAGCTCATCGAAACATCTCCTGCGGCGCCTTGCTGGCGTCTCGCAAACGGGGGCTGTGCATGTGCCGCGCTAGACACGGCGGAACCATTAGGAACAAAGCCTTACGCCAAGATTCGGCGGCGTTTCGACTGTTCCGTAAAGATTTGCGACTTGCGTCCGAGTAGCGTGGAAAAGCTCTAGTGCACTCTGTCACGAGAGCCGAGGTAGTAATGCTGGAACCGCTTGGCGGCGACCGCAGCTCGTCGCGCATTTAGGTTCATGGGGCGCTCACCCTGGGCTTTGTCGAACAGAAGTCGACCTCACTTTGACAGATGTCCGAGGTGAACTCGTCAGAGCAAATAGGACAGCAGGCACCACGCCGATTTAGCGCGTCCTTCAGCAGCACCTGAGCACGTGCAGAAAGGAGATGGCGCACGCCGCCGAGCAATGGACGGGTGTGGAAACGCTGAGGACTTTGGCGGGACGGCTGAGGACTCTGGCGGGAGTCTCTGGTCAGCGCCGGAGCGCGGTGACCGTCTTGCGAGGCGCCACTGGCGGATCTGAGGGCGACAGGAGGAGGCCGCTGGGGCGAACCTCAATCCGAGCACCGGGATACACTGCCGTTGCGAGCTGGAGCTGCTCCTGGAAGGTCTCCCGAAAGTGGTCGAGGCGCCGAATCCCGCCACCGAACTGAGCATGAAGTGCCCGCCATGACACGGAAATCGGGCCCGCGAGCGCGTGGAGACGATAGGCCGCCCAGCAGTAGATATCGAGCGCCATGGAGTGCCGGTTAATGTGCCGGATTGCCGACTCTTCGATAGGGACGGGATGGCGTCGCAGCTGCTCGAAGAAGGTTTCAGAAAGCTTGGTCCGCTCAAGGAACCCGCTCCCGCCAAAGTCCTCATCGTCGTCAGTGAACAGCGCCTTGTCGACGATGAGCTGCTGCACCAGGGCGCTCTTGCCCGCTTGTTGCACTTCGAACGTGAGGCGACACCGCGTAATGCGCTCTGCCTGTTCCCGCACGTCGGCGATCGACTTGCCGCCCGGGGAGATCCCCATCTTTTTGAGCCAGGCACGTAGACTTTTCCCGAGCTCTATCTCTCGGCTCTGAGTCCGAAGTGCCTCAGTCTGGAGGTAGAGCATAATAAGTCGGGCACGGCTGCCATAGGGCACGCCAATCCATTGCAGCCCGCCATCAACGAGAGTTTTGCGTCCAGGCTCGACCAGGAGGTTCACCCGATCCGTGCGAACCTGCCATGGTTCGTCGTTAGCCAGGCGCTTGTGGGGCAGGGCAGCTTGTGCCCAACCAGAGTAGAGGAAGCCAATACCGCCTTCCTCATCGGTGAGGTAATCGGCGGCCGCATCCACCACGCGGCGCTCGATGCTGTCGAACTGGAGGACACTCTGGCGGCCGTGAGCTCTCAGCAACTCATGCACTTCAGCCACAACGACCTCCTCTCAGCAGCCTTCATTCATCAGCGAGTAGTCCGGAATATGGATCGCTCCTGATCGCTTGTCGCTGAGGACTTCGGCGGGAAGGGTTAGTAGCAATGGTAGTAGTGATTCTAACTACTAGTATGTCCCGCCGGAGTCCTCGGGACGGATCGCGCAGATGTTTGAAAAGACAGTAAGCGGCTCCCGCTAAAGTCCTCACCCATCCCGTCAGAGTCCTCAGTCGGCCTGTGGGCAACCAGGCTCATCAGGTGTCACCTCAGCGGGGCCGAATCGGGGCGCCTGAATACCGCTTCCCCTCGCCTCCCGCCAAAGTCCTCAACTCGGCCTTACCTGCATCCGGAGGACGGGCCCGGCAATCCTCCATCATCGTGTGTGGTCCATAAGAATAGGAAGATCGCGCTTCAAAAAGATCAGGGGAGACCTTTCGTCTCTCTAGGGTCAGGACTCATTGATCCAGAAGAGCACGGCGACCGCGAGGCAAATGGAGGACATGAAGGTGTGGGCGCATCGGTCGTAGCGCATGGC
>NZ_JONP01000111.1 GCF_000711725.1 Roseomonas aerilata DSM 19363
AGCTGCAGAGGTAGGGTGATGGTCAGCAGACCGCCGGAACGGGGTTCCTCAACTCAAGGTAGTAGTGGAAACAGCCTCTAAGGCCACGGTGGCGATGACTCTGGTGCAGTTCACGAGGACCGGTGAGCCGATGTCGAGAGAAGACGCACTGATCTCGAGCTTGGCCGAGGACTTGGCGGGCAACCCGCTGATCCCGTCTTCATAAAGCCGGCGAAGAGGCAGTCAGCAAACGTAAAAGAGCCCCGGCTGGATTTCTCCGGCCGGGGCTCAAAGCCCATCGCAGCACCTGCGCTACAAAGATGATCTAGGAGCGGCGTATACGGCCGCTCGGCCCTCAGGCTTGGCGCAGATTGCCGGCCGAGGACTTGCCCTGCTGACCGCTCTGCACATCGTACGCGAGCTTGTCGCCCTCACGGACGTCCAGACCAGCACGCTGAACGTCAGAGATATGCAGGAAGACGTCCTTGGAGCCGTCGTCGGGCTGAATGAAGCCGTAGCCCTTGGTCGCGTTGAACCACTTAACGGTGCCTGTGGCCATGATTTGCTTCCAATCAAAACAGAAAACCAGTGTGCAACATTGCACACAGGGTCATCTTCACTTTGAGACGGAAACAAACCCGAGCCCAGATGAATGGACTTGGGAAGCACACCGACACAACGAACCTGACAGGTTCTATGTGGAAATTGGTCCTCAACTCGGCAAGGGTGTTTTCGAACAGCGACGCCATGACACGGCCTGCTGTGAGATCGCCGCCGCCTGCCTTGGCCTTGGGCGAGGCGCCTAGAATCGTCCCCGGCGTCGCCCGGATGTGCGCCAAGCGGCGTTCTCAGCATCGCCACCGCCCCCTGAGTCAAGAGACGTCGTGTCCCGTCCAGGTTACCCGGCAGACGCTGGCCGAAGCTGCGAGATCGCGGACGTTGCAGAGCGGCTAAACACGTCCGCCGCGGCGCTGTTCCCTCTCTCGCGGGTGCGTTCTTCGGGGTCGGTCGGGGCAGCCAGCTCAGCCGTTCGGCGTTGGTTCTACTACGGGGCGCCTCATAGGACGTTGCGGCTCCCTGCCGCCAGGAGGGGCGCACCCAGAACGGGAACTATGATGGCTGACCACGCCGGGACGATGAAACGGCAGCAAGCCCTCGCTGACTTCGGTGAACTCGCCCTTCGTTCCCAAGACCTCGACAAGATCCTGACCGAAGCCTGCCGCCTCGTGGGTGAAGCACTCGGAACCGCACGGGCCAAGGTTCTGGAAATTCAGCACGCCGGGCAGCAACTCCTGGTCAGGGCTGGCGTGGGTTGGGATGCCGGTATCATCGGGCATATGCGCCTGCCCATGGCGGAGCACTCCTCCGAGACCTTCGCGATCAAGGCTGGCGCGCCGGTGATCACCCAAGACATTAGCAAGGAGGGCCGCTTTGGCGTCCCGCCCTTTATGAAGGCCGCTGGGGTGGTCGCCCTGGTTAACGTGCCGATCTTCCTGCCTGGCGGACGGGCCTATGGGCTGCTCGAGGTTGATGACACCGAGCCGCGTCACTTTGGCGACGACGACGTGCAGTTCCTTCGCACCTACACCAGCATTCTGGGTCCGGTGATTGACCGTCTGCTCATCGCGCGCGCCCTGCGCTCCACCGAGGAGCGCTTCCGCCTCACCGTGGAGGCCGCTCTCGACTACGCCATTCTCCTCATCGACCCGCAGGACCGGATCACCGACTGGCTGCCTGGAGCCGAGGCTGTCTTCGGCTGGACAGCCGCGGAGGCGGTCGGACAGCCCAGCGCCATTATCTTCACGCCCGAGGACCGGGAGAGCCGTCAGGACAAGTGGGAGGCGGAGACGGCCCGCCGGGAAGGTGCTGCGCCGGATGTTCGCTGGCACATTCGCAAGGACGGCAGGCGGGTCTTTATCGAGGGGTTCACCCGGGCTCTGCGTGACCCGGACGGCACCTTGCTCGGCTTCCTCAAGATTGGCCAGGATGTCACGGAGCGCCGCAGGGCCGAGGAGCAGCTGCGCGAGAGTGAGCGACGCCAGCGCGCGTTGATCGAGGCACTGCCGCAGCTGATCTGGCGCTCGGCGGGGGGCGGTGAGTGGACCTGGGCCGGGCCGCAGTGGGTCACCTATACCGGCCTGCCGGCCGAGGTAAGCCTGGGCTGGGGCTGGCTTGAGGCGCTCCACCCCGAGGACCGCCAAGCGGCGAGCGATGCCTGGGCCAAGGCAGACCTGACCGGCCTGTTCCAGGCTGACTACCGCATCCACCATGCCGGCCCAGGCAGGTACGTCTGTTTCCAGACCCGTGCCGTACCCGTGCGTGACGAGGGTGGCCGGATCATCGAATGGGTTGGCGCGTCGACGGACATCGAGGACCAGGTCCAGGCCCGCGAGGTGCTGGCGCGCGGCCGTGACGAGTTGGGCGCGCTCGTCGCCGCGCGAACGGCGGAGTTGATGGTTGCCGAGGAGAGTCTCCGCCAGGCGCAGAAGATGGAGGCGGTCGGGCAGCTCACGGGCGGCATTGCGCACGACTTCAACAACATGCTCCAGGGTGTCAGCGGCAGCGTCGGCATGGCGCGCCGCCAGATCGGTCAAGGCAATGCTGACCGGGCAGTACGCTACCTGGACGCCGCTCAAGGCGCGGTAGAGCGCGCGGCAGGGTTGACCCGGCGCCTGCTGGCCTTCGCGCGGCGCCAGCGCCTCGAGACCAAGCCGGTGGACGCGGACGGGCTGGTCGCCGGAATGGCCGATCTGATCCACAGGACAGTAGGGCCGGGGATCGCGGTGGAGCTGCGCCTGCGTGACGGCGCCGGCATGGTCCAATGCGACGCCAACGAGTTGGAGAACGCGCTGCTGAACCTCTGCATCAACGCGCGCGACGCCATGCCTGAGGGCGGACGGCTGGCGATCGGCACGGATGAAGTGTCTCTCACAAAGGAGGACCTGCGGCGCAGCGACGACCCTGTGCCCGGCGAATACGTGGTGATCTCGGTCAGGGATGGCGGCGCCGGCATCCCTCCCGAGCTGCTGGAGCGCGTCCTGGAGCCGTTCTTCACGACCAAGCCGCAGGGCCAGGGCACCGGACTGGGGCTGAGCCAGGTCTACGGCTTCGTGCGGCAGTCCGGCGGGCTGATGCGGATCGAGAGCACTCTCGGGCAGGGCACCACAGTCCGCCTGCTCCTGCCGCTGCACAGGCACCTGCAGGCGGCCGATGAGCCGGCCGCGGCCCCGGCACCGGAGAGGACCGGTCAGGCAGCAACGGTCCTGCTGGTTGATGACGAGAATGCTGCGCGGCGCCCGGTGGCCGATCGGCTACGTGAGTTGGGTTACACGGTGCTCGAGGCGAGGGACGGGCCGGAGGCGCTCAGGGTGCTGGCCTCTTCCACGCAGCCGGACTTGCTGGTCACTGACGTTGGACTGCCGAACGGGATGAACGGCCGGCAGGTGGCCGAGGCG
>NZ_JONP01000112.1 GCF_000711725.1 Roseomonas aerilata DSM 19363
CTCGATCTCCGCCGCCGAGATGCGCCGGACCAGGGTGGGATCGGCACCGTCCGGCTGGTCTATGCCCTTCAGCGCAGTCTGACTGACGTAGTACCGGTACAGCCGCCCTCTCCTGCGCGTGTGTGTCGGCGAGAGCGCCCGTCCATCAGTGCCGTAGATCAGCCCCTTCAGCAGCGCCGGCGTCTGGTTCCGGGTACCGTTGCCGCGAGTGTGCGGGCTCTCCTTCAGCATCGCATGGACCTTATCCCAGAGCGCCCGCTCGATGACGGCCTCGTGCTCGCCCGCGTAGACCTTCCCCTTGTGCGCGGCCTCGCCGACGTAGGTCCGGTTGTTCAGCAGCTTGTAGATGTCCCCCTTATCAAGGAGCCTCCCCGACCGACTGGCTAGGCCCTCCGCCTGGAGCAGACGGGCGGTCTCGGTGCCCGATTGGGTGTCCAGGAAAGTGGTGAACACCCGCCGGACCGTTTGGGCCTCCTCCTCGTTGACCAGGAGCTTCCTGTCCCTGACCTCGTAGCCGAGCGGCACGTGCCCGCCCATCCACATGCCCCGGGCGCGGGAGGCCGCGAACTTGTCCCGGATGCGCTCGCCGATCACCTCCCGCTCGAACTGAGCGAAGGACAGCAGGATGTTCAGCGTCAGCCGGCCCATGCTGGTGGTGGTGTTGAAGGACTGGGTAATGGAGACGAAGATTACCCCATGCGCCTCAAAGGTCTCCACCAGCCGGGAGAAGTCCATCAGCGAGCGGGAGAGGCGGTCGATCTTGTAGACCACCACCACGTCCACCCTGCCCTGCTTGATGTCGCGGAGCAGCCGCTGCAGGGCCGGGCGCTCCAGGGTGCCGCCCGAGAAGCCGCCGTCGTCGTAGCGGTCGGCCACAAGGGTCCAGCCCTCCGCCCGCTGAGAGAGCACGTAGGCCTCACAGGCGTCCCGCTGAGCGTCGAGAGTGTTGAACTCACGGTCAAGCCCCTCGTCCGTGCTCTTGCGGGTGTAGACGGCGCAGCGGAAGCGCCGCACGGGGATAGGAGGCGGCACGACCTCGGCCGCCCTGCCCTGCCTGCGGCTCATGCGCCCGTCCCCTGGCCCTTAAGGCCGAAGAAGGTCCAGCCGTTCCACCGCGTGCCGGTGATGTGCCGCGCCACCGCCGAGAGGGAGCGGTAGGGCCGGCCCTCGAACTCGAAGCCCTCCGCCAGCACGGTGACCGCGTGCTCCACCCCCTGCCACTCGCGCAACAGGCGGGTGCCGGCCAAGGGGCAGCTGTCGGCCCGGACCCGCCGCAGGACCACGTTGCCGCCGTCCAGCTGCTCCCCGAGTGCCTCCAGCCGGGCGCGTGTCTCGGGCCTCAGCCCGCCATAGGCGAGATCCTGGATGCGGTAGGCAAGCCTGCTCTGGAGGTAGGCGCGGTTGAAGGGCGGCGGCTCCTTGCCGAACAGCTCGCGCCACTGCTTGCTTCAGCTGGGTGGTGGGCGTGCTCTGGAGAGCTGCCAGGCGGCCCAGCACGTCGGCGGGGGGAATGGCGGGGAAGGTCGGTGTGGGCGGCGCAGGCAGAACCGCTGGGCCACTACCGGCCCTCCTCCCCTGCCGTGCGATCGATCTCTGCGTCATGCGTGTCTCCGAGTTTGTGCAGGGACACGACCGCTCTGTTCGGGCGGGAAGTGTAGCGAACTCTCTCCCAAGCCCCCGGCCTGCTCGGCGTCACGGGCGAGATCCTCGGCGCTGTGGGCACGAAGCCGCACCAAGCCGGCAGCGAGCAGGGCGCAGACCTCGCGCAGGTGCGGGGGCAGGTGGAGGTTGAGCTCACGGGGTTGTTGCACGGCTCGAGGCTGATGCACCGGTTTGGAGGGCTCGACCGCTTGGCGACCGCAACCTAGAACAAACGGGCAACTCGTTTCGACCGTCGACCTCATGGCTGGAGCCCTCGCCCCTCATGACCCCTGAGCCGCCAGTCACTCTGCCTTTCACCGAAGCACTGGAGCGGCTGTGCGACCGGGAGCTGGCCCGTAATCTCTTGGACGCTGACCAGCGCCTGCGGAAGTTTCAGGCGCAGCAAGCCAACGCAGGTGGCTCCGACGTGTCGGTCAGTAGCGGTGCGAAGAGCATCACCGCTGAGATCTCGCGCGTGGAATGGAATCGAACTGTCGCCAGCATTGCCTTTCGCTCCGACCTCGCTGCCCGCGGTAGACGAGGCGAGTTTTACCTCCGTGGCCGGCAACGCTCTGCCGCTCCCTCTGATCCAGCAACTGTCCTCTCGGTTGAGCGTGCTCAGACAATAGCGATCAATCCGGTGTTCAGCACGATCGAGCTCGACGGTGAAATCTACGACGATGTCGAGGCTGTTCTCGGCCCGGTTCCGGTCGAGGGCGGCGCCGAACCACGCCGGCTGCCGCTGCTCCAGGCCCTGTCTCACTGGTGCAGTCCTCGGACTTTGCTGAACATCCGCAGAAGCGAAGCCTACCTCCGTACTGACGAGATCCGGGCCCTCGGATATCCCGCGCTCGGCGGAGCCAGCCGAGACACGGGTTCCGAGCAGCGTCTCTCCGAACATCAGCAGGCCGAAGTACAGCGCATTCTGGAAGCCTGCTGGGCGGAGCTGGGCAAGGACTTGCAGTCGCGGATCGCAGGCGGTGAGGTCTACCTCACCGGCGTTCAAACAAGGCCGGCAGCAATGACAACCCAGCAGCTTATCCCCACAGCCTGGGCGTTTGATCTGCAGTTCAACTTCAATGTCCTGTCCGTCGCAGCACACGGCCATCGCTGGACAGCGGTCGAGTGTTGGCTGGATCCGCCAAACATCGTCACCGAGCCGGCTGAGCAGGCAGGACCCGATGAAGCAACGCCAGCATCGCCCGCTACACTGCGGCCTGAGGACGTCCCAGGCCTGACCGACGAGGCGATCCTCACGCTGCTTGAGGAGCACGCAAAACGCGTGGTCGAAGGACCGGACGCTAAGCTGATCGAACCGGGCAAAATCTCCCTTATGCCGATCGTCAAGCGCAAGATGGGGCATCGCGCCGCGCAGGGCAGGCTCCTGCCCAAGCTTGTCGACGAGGCCGAGGTCTTGGCTGACTGGATCAGGTCGAAGATTGCGTCTCATCCGGTGCCAAAAGCCCCCACGATCTCAAAGGTACTGGGCAAGACGTACGAAGCGCTGAAGGCGCGATCCACGGCCGCGAATCAAAACTCTGCAGATTGAATAGCGGCGCTGGATCGCGGTTCTTAGACGCGGTTTTCAGAATTCCTGAGCGAGTCGTCCTGCAACCAGGAATATGCATGCGGTCTGGAGCAGGGACTGAATGATGAAGCCGCAGCG
>NZ_JONP01000113.1 GCF_000711725.1 Roseomonas aerilata DSM 19363
TGCTCCATTAAAAATCCGCCTGGGGCACCTCATGGGGGCTGGTCAACGGTTCACGATGGAATTTGAGGAGGAGGCGGTCCGGCTGGTCCGGACCAGCAGGTGAACCTAGCGCAAGATCGCCGAGGATCTAGGGATTGGTCTTTCAACGCTGGTCCGGTGGCTCAGCCGGAGCCGGGACCGGCAGATTGATGAGCCCGAGCCGCCCGGGCAGGAGAATGTCGCGGCCGAGCTGAAGCGGCTGCGGCCTGTGAACGAGATCCTTCGCTAGGAGCGAAACATTCCCGAACGGGCCACGGCTTTTTTCGTCAAGGAAGGAAGTCGGTGAGGTTCACGCTCACCGATGAGGCGAAGAAGGATTTCCCGTGCACCGTCTCTGCCGTGTCATTGGCGTCAGCCAGAGCGGCTACTTCGCCTGGATAGGTCGCCCGGCTTGCCGCCGCCAGCACGAGAACATGGTGCTGCTGGCCCATGTCCGCTCGGCCTTCGCGCTGTCCAACGGCACTTACGGCAGCCCGCGTATGACGCGGGAGATGCAGGATTGCGGTCTGGCGGTTGGACGCCGCCGGACGGCCTGCCTGATGCGGGAGAACGGCCTCCGCGCCCGGCAGAAGCGGCGGTTCAAGCGGACCACCGATAGCCACCATGCTTGGCCGATCGCGCCCAACCTGCTGGATCAGGATTTCTCCGCAGAGGGTCCTAACCAGAAGTGGGGCAGCGACATCTCCACCATCTGGACTCGCGAAGGCTGGCTGTATCTGGAGGTGTTGATCGACCTGTTCGCGCGCCGCGTCGTCGGCTGGGCCGTGGCCGACCGGCTGCACCGGGAACCGGCTCTGGCGGCTCTGCGCAAGGCCCTCGCCATGCGCAGCCCAGCTTCAGGACTGATCCATCATGCCGATCGCGGTGGTCAATACTGCTCCGCCGACTACCAGGCCGAACTCCGAAAGCGCGGCCTCCTGATCTCGATGTCTGGCAAGGGGAACTGCTATGACAATGCCATAGTAGAGACGTTCTTCAAGACGCTGAAGTCGGAACTCGTCTGGCGCACCATGTTCGAGACCCGCCAGGACGCCGAGCAAGCCATTGGCCGGTACATCGACGGCTTCTACAACCCTGTCCGGCGCCACTCCGCGCTCAACTCCATAAGCCCGGCCCAGTTCGAGAGAATGGCCGCCAGCTGATCCCATGCCTCTCCACTAAACTGCAGCAAGTCCCTCGGCTGATAGGTCGGTCGCAATGGAGTGTGGGACAGACGGCCGAGCGGTTTCAGTGCCAGTGATCACCGGGGCATACGGGCTGCTCAGGCACCAAGTCGAAAAGTCGGCGACTGCCAACGGGCGCGCAAAGAAGTACCCTTGCGCTTCATCGCAGCCAGCGCTTTCGATCCAGTTCAGAGCCTCGATGGCCTCAACTCCTTCTGCAACAACTCGGTAACCGAGGTTGTGGGAGAGCGAGACCATAGCGGCTGTGAGCGAGCGCTGACGCTCGTCGGTAGCCAGGTCGCGTACGAAGGTTTGATCGATTTTCACCACGTGGGCAGGGATGCGCTGCAGGTAAGAAAGACTGCTGTAACCCGTTCCAAAATCGTCAATGGCTAAGCGGACGCCAACGTCCGTCAGCACCTCCAGGACCGCGAGCGCTTGTCCAGTGTCCTCCATGACACCTGTTTCGGTGATCTCGAGTTCAAGCCAGCTAGGCGCAAGCGAGCGCTTGGCGAGGCTGTTCAGGACGCGATCCGCGAAGTCAGGCTCCAGCAGGTTTGCTGCAGAAATATTGACCGAAACTTGCAATTGCAAACCGGCGCCACGCCATTCCAGTAGTTGGTCGAGAGCGGTCTCAAGAACCCAAGCCGTAGCAGCCCTCACCATCGATGTCTGCTCGATGATTGGCATGAACTCAGCAGGTGATATCTCGCCGAGGCCTGGATGACGCCAGCGCAGCAAGGCTTCCGCGCCAACGCAGGTGCGCGAGATCACGTCGATGCGCGGCTGGAAAACCAACCTCAGCTGGTCCGCCGCTTCGAGAGCTGCCCCAAAGTCATTGAGGAGGGTAAAACGGCGCTGGTGAGCAGTGTCCTGGGTCGGCGAGTAGACACCCACCCTGACCTCCGTGCGCCGCGCGTCCTGTGCCGCGCCGTGGACATTGCGAAGGACGTCGAGCGGCTTTACCTCGCCCAGCCTGAAGGGCGCCACGCCGGCGACAGTGGTAATCACGAAGCGGGAGAGAGATGACTGCTGCATCTCGCTAAGCTGCTCCGCCAAACGAGCCGCATAGCCTCTCACCTCGACTTGCTTCGGCGTCAGGAACAGGAACTGTGTGGCTCCAACGTGGTACAGTTTACTGCTTGTGCTGATCCCCGTCCTGATCTCGCGGGACATGTCCCTGACCATGTCGTCAAGATAGGAAGACCCCATCACCCGTGTTGAGTTGCTGAGCTGCTCCGGGCTGGCGAGATCAATCAGTACAGCGAGGCGCTGGTCATGCTCGGGCTGGTCGCGTGCGAGATCCTCAAGATCCTCCGCGAACTGGGTTCGGTTTGACAATCGGCTCAGCGGATCAACCCGGCCGAAGGCGTGCTGCAACTCGATTTGGGCCATGACCATGGCTCCAAGATCTGCCAGTGCCGCCAATTCTGAAGAAGAGGCTTGCCTTGGCTCAAGGCCGAGGACGCACATGGCTCCCAAGCCGAAGCCATCGTTCGTGACCAGCGGTGCTCCCGCATAGAAGCGCACGCCAGTCTGGGCGAGATGGCTGTCGCGGTAGCAAGGATCCTCGAGCAGGTCAGGGATGACCACCAGGGCAGAAGTTTCCGCCACCTGAGCACAGGGTGCCTTGTTGCGGGGAATGGAGGTGTGGCTAACTCCTACGCGCGACTTGAACCATTGCCTGTCTCGATCGGTGAGCGAGACGGCTGCGATGGGCAGCCCGAAGATCTGTGCGGCCATGCGAGTGATCCGATCGAAGGCCTCACTCGGGTCCGTATCAAGCAGATCGAGTTGGTACAGCGCATCCAGGCGCGCCTCTTCAGTCGGTTCAGGCATCCTTTCACCTTCCCTCGGGGAAAGCGCCTGACACGGCGAGTTCCACAGTGATCATTGCCAGACGTTTCGTACAACAACACGCCATCCTCGTCATTGTAGATTGGCAAAGACTTCCTGTTCCTTTCTAAAATGTAATCTG
>NZ_JONP01000114.1 GCF_000711725.1 Roseomonas aerilata DSM 19363
AGTAGATCTGGTGCCGCAGACGATAGACGGCGCGGAGTTTCTCCGGCGTGTCCGCGAGAGTGACCTCAAAGGCCTCCGCTGCTTCCAGAAGTCCACCGCGTGCTAACGTCATTGCTTACCTCTACCTCGCGAGACCGCGAGGTGAGCCGCTATCGAGACGAGAGCAAGCCAGAGTTGCAGAGGCAGTAGGCGAAGAAGACACTTCTTCTAAAAACCAGCTGCGCCCAGAGCCAATCTGTCATTATATTCCTTGTCTTTGCATATGGGGAAGACGTTTGTTCTTGATGCTGCGACTATCCAGAGGGTGTGTTGGAGGGTGAGTTGGAGTAATGTATTTCACGTGCCGTTGTGAAAGGCCGATTATCTTTCACCTGCACGACGCTGTTTTTGATGGAACTGAAACGCTTATTGATCCTCCACGTGGGCGAGAATATTGGTGTCACTGCGCACAAGCAGGTCTGGTCCTTCATAATCAAGCGTCCAGATCTGTAACGTCCAGTTCGGCCTCGACCGCGAAAACGAACACCTTGATGTCGGCCAGGACATCCCAGCCGTCGCCGCGGGGAAACCGGGGAACATGCTAGGCAGAAGGCGTCGACCGATCAGCGATGCTTTGGGTGCTAGGGTTTGTTAGCGCCTGCTCCAGTCGAGTGTGGCGGCGAGGTGTAGGACGCCGAGGAAGGACGAAGCAGTTTTCTCGTAGCGCGTCGCCACGGCGCGCCACTCCTTGAGCCTGGCCCAGAGGCGTTCGACGCGACTGCGATTGTTGTAAATCCAATCTGGACAGGCGACTGGGGCCTCGTTCCTTTTGGGCGGTATCGCGGGTCGTGCACCGAGGTCCCAGACTTGCTGGCGGAAGGCATGGCTGGAGTAGCCTCGGTCGCCCACCACCCAGAGCGGCACGCCGGGAAGCGTAGCGAGGAGGGGCACGGCGTAGGGCAGTTCGTGCGCTTGCCCTGGTGCAAGCGAGAAGGCGACGGCGCGGCTTGCACTGTCCGCGATCACGCAGACCTTGGTGCCGAAGCCGCCACGAGAGCGACCAAGCGCCTCACGCTCATCCCGCCCCGCCGCTGTCGCGCCTTTTTGGCCGCCCCGGCAGCTTTGGCGTGCGCCCGCACGGAGGTGCCGTCGACAAAGGTCATGCCAAGCCCGATGCCTCGGTCCTGCGCCATGCTCAACAGGCGCTCCCAGACGCCCAGGCGCGACCAGCGTATGAAGGTCTGTGCGGCCATCCACCAGGGCCCCTCCTCTAGAGGCAAGGCCCGCCACTTTGCGCCGTTGTCGTGCCTCCAGAGAATGGCCCCGATGGTCCTCCGCAGGTGCTGAGGTGGCACCTTGGCGTGCGGGCGCCACGCCTCGACAAGAGGATCCAGCACCGCCCACTGCTCATCCGTCAGGGCCATCCCGTTCTCCAGAAAGCCAGAGAACGCAGGCACCTTGCCAAGGATTCAGACGCTAACAGGCCCTAGTGCGAAACATCGGCCCGACATGCCCAGCCCAGGTCGCCCGTACAATCTATGTCGCGAAACCGGCCACAACACCCTACGTCATTTCGCGTGCAGATTTTTAGTTGGCTCGCGGGAGCCTCATGGCAGCCTCGTAGGTGTCAAGCTGCGCGTCTGTCAGTTCAGTAAGTTGGAGCAGCTGCAGCGCCCCGTCACGCGCTCGACTGACCAAACGGCCGACTGCCTCACCGACGAGCACAACGCGCCAGACGTTCTCTGCAGATAACGGCTGCTGCTCAGCGATGGCCGCGAGGGTCCCGATCACACTATGACCCGACGACTTTTCGCCAAGCCGAGGCGGCTGGTGAGTGCGCGGTGGCTCCGGCGTATCCGCCACGATGTGAAGATGTCTGACACGAGCACGTGCAGGGCTCAATGGTTTGTCACCCATGGTCAAGCGTCTCACAACCACGATGCCTCAACGCCCTTTACAATAATAGTAGGCTCACAATAACGCTATACATAATTCTGCAACGAGCAGCTTCTTCCGTGTAGCGCGGTTCAGACTAAGCGTACCACGCATGCGTAATTAACTCCGCCTTCCATTCCGCATCGAAACTCTTGGTTTTGCAATGGAATTGTATCGACTTGCGATGAATCCCGGCCATCACCGCCGATAACGAGAAGGTTGGCCCATTCGGCTGACATGAAGGTTTCGACAAGGCGTCCGATGATGTTCCGGAGGCCCTCTACGGTTCGCTCGGCAGCCTTGCGCGCCCTTATGGCTGCCGAGGTTGTCCATGACGAAGAAACCGCCTGGCCTGACCTCTCGCACGTGGTCGCGGTCGACATGGGCCAACAAGGCGCGGCCGTTGATCCGGCTGTGAGCACCGCGAGTGCGACCATTCCGGGCGGGCACAATCCTGCGACGGAGGTGGGGGGCCTGCAGTGTCCGAGCAGGATGCGGGTCTGCAGGCGCTCGCCTGGGGCGCCCGGCTGCAGGTGCGGTTCATGTTAGTGGACGCCCAGGTTTCCTCGGTGGAGGCAGCGTTGCGGGATTAAGGTCGATCTGGCCAACGAAGCACGCTTAGGGCCATTTTGAGATGTCCGGGCAGTCCCGCTTCGCAGCATGGACTGACGTCTCTCCAAATCATCCGACACCGATCGAAGAAGCATCATGGCGTACCAATGCCAGCCAACACGCCGGCCTTGGCTAGGTCGGCCCGAATCTCCTTCAGCCTCATATACGAGTTCCCTCGGGCAAGCCGACGATCAGTCGCGCATGCGCCTCAATGCCGGCCATTCGACGATTCTCCGCCGAGCGATCCCGATGTGACCGAACCCGCCTCCCGCGGTCGTGCTGACTTAGCCGAGACAGTCCTGGAGCAGTCCTCACAACCGCCACCTTCCAACGTCCAGCATCTTCCACACCTTACCTCAGACCAGCACTATTCAGAACGAAATAGTAATAAAAGGTTTATTTGCCTAAATGGGATCATTCGGAATTATTCTTTTAGCAAAAGAGCAAAAATCAGCAGGCCGCTTCAACTTTCGGTTGCGTCTCCGCGACAATGCGATGGTATCACGGAATCGTGAGCAGGGGAGTGGTCCACGATGTCGTCGCGTACTGGACTTCTGGAAGCAGCGGAGGCCTTTGAGGTCACTCTCGCGGACACGCCGGAGAAACTCCGCGCCGTCTATCGTCTGCGGCACCAGATCTACT
>NZ_JONP01000115.1 GCF_000711725.1 Roseomonas aerilata DSM 19363
GATCGCTGCGGCTTCATCATTCAGTCCCTGCTCCAGACCGCATGCATATTCCTGGTTGCAGGACGACTCGCTCAGGAATTCTGAAAACCGCGTCTTAGCAACTCTGCCGGCTAGTGTAGTAGCCATGGTCTCGATGATGACGGCAACTGGCTCCTCCTGCTCTGCAGCGAGGGCATGCTGCACAATGTCCAGTCGGCGCTCCTCCGCCTTGTTGCCGGCTTCCTTGGCGTCACACAGCTGGTGGAACGCGGCGTGGTAGGCAACCTTCTTCTCCATATAGCTGGCGCAGGCGGTCGGCAGGGCGGCGTCTGACTGGCACCGGCGGGCGTGCTGCCCAGGGCGGGCGCAGTGGGCCGCCCTGGCGATGGCTCATAGGACACGCGTAATCGGCGCCACTGGGTCCTCCACTACCTCCCTACCGCTAAGGCACCCTCCTCCCCAGATCCATGCAGCGGGTCTCCAAGAACCTGAGGCGGGAGGAATGAGCATGCGGGTGGAAGTTCTATACGCGCTCCTGCTGGGCATCGGCCTGATGGTCAGCAGTTGTGGGCACCGTCACGACGGCTATCGCGATGGTTATCGTGGCGGCTACGGTGCTCCGAGGGGTTACGATGGTGGCCAACGCCCTTATGGCAATCGCCGCTGGTAGGGGGCATCGCGTCAAATGCCCTCCTGGTCGCTTCAAGACGCTTGGTGCGCGCTTGCGGAAGCACCAGGGCGAGGACGGCAAATGATGGACCTGACCGCAGGATGGACTGAAGACTGGGGTAACACCTGGACCAGGACAGAGCCTGGCAAACCCGGTAGACCGGATCTGTTGCTCCGCGTGTTCCCCGATCCCGACAGCAAGGAAGAGCCTTGGATCTGGGAGGTACTTACGCTGGATGAAGATGTCGAGCGTGAGGTTGCGGTCGGTGGTGGCGTGACCCGCGAGGCGGCCATGGCCGCTGCTATCGTGGCGGCATACGGCGAATAAGCGATCAGAACGGGTGTTGGGACCACTTGCCGACTGACGCTCCTAGGCTGTGAGAGGCGCCAGTGGTGAACACAGGCGCAAACATGGGGCAAGGCAGCAATACGCTGTGGCGGACTACGTGCTGCGTGACCTGACCAGCACCTGGAGCAGAGGCTACAGCGCTACGGCGAGAGGCGCTGTCGGTATGGCCGGACAATCTTCCACCTCCGCATCGCAATCGCACCGCTGCTTCCGCCCGGGTCAGGCCAGGGGAAAGGACCAGCAGATCAGCCCCCAGACGCCGCTGTCCTGCGGCCGCATTCTACCCAACGGCGCCCCAGAACATGTCTCTGCCGACCGTGAGCATGAGCACGGACACGACGAAGATTAGCAGTGCTATAGCGATCAGCACCCGGAGGTCGAAGCGTTGTTCGCGGGTCCACCTACTCATTCGTGAGCCTCCCAGGTGGCGTTTTCCATGTAACGTGCGAAAGGCTGCCAAAGTAAGCGAAGCCGACAAGTTCAAGGTGAACCGCGCCCCCGTCCTGACCCTCAGGGCGGCCATCGTAGCTGAGCGTCTGGGCCATGATGCCGACGCCGCCATCACCCAAGGACGGGCGGTTGCGGGCTCCGGGGCCAGGATCAAGGCGCGTGCCATCGGCATCGAAGAGGCAGAGGAGGGTACAGACAAGCCGAAGCCGGCCCCAACGGCGAAGCCGGAAGCCATTCACCTCCTCGGCCGCGATGTACCGGTGGTGAAGGCAAAAGGTGGTCTGCGTGCCCTGGCCGAGGGGAAGGCGGCTGCCGTGGCGCCGGGACGAGGCTAGGTCGAGCACGCCTTTGCAGAGCACCTTGCGGCTGTCCGAAAGGCTAGGGAGGACCTGGCCAAGTCAGCGGATCCGCACGAACTCAACGGGGTGGCGTCCGACTTCACGAGCAGTTTCGACCTGAGGTGGAGCCGGGGACAAAGGGATGAGGCGCAAAGGGGTTCTGTAGGTCCGGACTTTCGACACCATTGAGCACCTCTGCCGGACGCCGCTTGAATTCTGCCGGACCTACAACTCAACATGACTGGTCAATCGACACGGCTTCAGAACACCGGATGTCGTCTGCCAGGATCAGCTTTCACCCGCGGCTCTCGCTGCATGGGCTCCACTCAAATGTCTCAGAGGCTGGGGGCGGTACACAAGCGTGCTCCCGCCCCAACTTACCGCCTGGTGTGGGCCGTGAGCCCGAACACGAAGCCAACAGCGCCAGCAATCAGCAGAGCCGCCAGCGGGTGTTGGCTGACAGCCGCAGCGGCAGTTCCCCCTGCTTGGCCGGCCCATCCCTGAGCAGAGGCTAAGGCAGCCGAGTTCTGCTCCGCGGGGTTGCCGTGAACTGCTGTGTCCGTCCCATCCGGGGAGATGAAGCCGGTGACGCCGCTCTTATGAGCGGGATCGGACGCCGGAAAGGTATCCTCGACCGCCTTATCGACCTTGGCCTCCGGCGTCGCGCCGGGCCTCAGATCGGAGACCCAGTGCCCGGTCTCCTCATCGCGCTTCTGGTCCGTCTTGTCCTTGTCCATGGTCGTTGCCTTCGATGGTCGTCGCTATGACCGAGCCTAGGCCCACGCGGACGCTGCAGCCCGTCGAAGAGGAAGCGCCGCACACCTGGAGGAGGTTCCACGGCTGTGCCAACGACCTTTCTACTCCAGAGCTCCCTTTCCACAGCGAGCTTGTGGCTTTCAGCGGGCTTGGCAGCGCCTGTGTCCTGCCTCAGCGCACCACCTTCGTGGCAGTCGCCCTTATTATTTCCCTTATGCACGATACCAGTACGCAGAGGGCTCGCGGCTCAGGCAATAGACATCATCATACGGTTTTGTTCAATTTCCTTGGTCGGTCGTTGATTGCACGGGTTCTGCTGCCATCCACCAAAGATGCCGTCCTTTAGAACACCTAACAGAACCGCTTGATTTGGCCGAGGCAGACCAGGGCGCAGGCGAGCGTCGTGAACGCCAGGTGGATGTCGGCGCGGCGCTCAT
>NZ_JONP01000116.1 GCF_000711725.1 Roseomonas aerilata DSM 19363
CATTGATCCAGTCTCACCGAGGCCACTCTCCGCCGTCTCGCCATACTGCGGCTTGTACCCAGTCAGTGGGACGCCGCAAGGCCGCAACAGAACCGGTGGCCCTGACTTTGTCGATTCAGAACCGCCCAGGACCCGCCAAGTCCCACTTAGCGCAACTCGGCTCCCGCGTCGTATAATGCTAAACTACTAAATCAAGTAGACCCCTGCCTGAGATGCCCTGTCTGGTGACCGCAGCAGGTTGTCAGCTAATGCTTCAGGTTAGCGATTTGGCGCGCAATCGCACGAGTGAGATCGGTCATCCCCACAGGCTTTTCGCATCGCGGAAGGTCGACGTAGAGGGGTGGGATCGCACTCGCCTCGTAGCCTGTTGCGAGCACCATCGGCACTCGGCGCGCGAGGAGTGCATCCACGACGAGCCAACTCGTCTCGCCTTTGAGGTTCACGTCCAACAACGCCCCGTCGATCTCGGGCTCCGCCTTGATAAGATCGAGGGCCTCCTTCACCGTCGAAATGGGCCCGAGCACCACGGCACCTGCATCCACAAGCGCTTCGGCGATCTCGTCAGCGATCATGTACTCGTCCTCGGCAACAAGGACACGACATTGCCGCAAGCTCACGGGGGCAGCTTCGGTCATTCTCGTCCATCCTCGTTTCTGAACGTGCCCGCAGGCAGGGCGATGGTGCAGCGCACCCCATCGGACGTGAACTCAAGATGCGTCTCCGCCTTGAGCTGGTACGGCAGTGCACGGGTGATGAGTTCGGTTCCGTAACCCTGGCGCTCAGGGCGGCCGCTCGACATCGCCACCCCGCTCTCTCGCCACTCCAGCACCAGCTGTGCAGCGCTGTCGGGTCCTTCCAAACGCCAGGTGACCGACAGGTGGCCGGAGGGCTGTGCAATGGCACCGTACTTAACCGCGTTCGTCGCGAGTTCATGCAGGGCAAGGGCCATCGGCTGCACCTCCTCGCCAGGCAGGTTCACCGATGGTCCCTCGACGGTGACCCGATCCGATGTCCCGTCCCCTGCCGCGAGGAGTTCAGCCCTCACAAGCTCCTGCAGCGCCACACTCCAGGAACTGCTTCGTGCCAGGAAGCCCTGCACCCTGCCAATGGCAGCGAGGCGAGCATCATACTGGCTGCGGCCAGGCGAAGGACCGATGCTGCGGCGGGCGACATTGCGCACCACGGCGAGAAGATTTCTCGTGCGGTGCTGCAGTTCGGCCAGCAGTACGGTCTGCTGTCCCTGAAGGTGCTTGAGATCCTGGATATCGGTCGTGGTGCCGAGCCATTCGAGAGTGCGACCTTCAGGGTGCCCTGGCTCCGGTGTGCCGCGAACTGGGACAGAGCGAGTCTGATGCCACCGCCAATTGCCGTCAGCTGCGCGGCGCACCCGGAACTCGACATTGAGTAGCCCATTTGTGCCTGCCTCATGCCATGCCTGCCGCGCCCGCTCATGATCGTCAGGGTGGACCGCCTGCAGCCATCCCCAATCGCGACTTTCCTCCTGGCTCTGGCCCGTGTATTCTAGCCACTGCGGGCTAGCCCAGGTCCACTTTCCCTCACCGTCAGAGCGCCAGACGAGCAGCGGGATGCCCTCCATCAGCGTTCGCAGACGCCCTTCGCCCTCGATCAGCGCCGCCTCGACCCGCTTGAACTCGGTTACGTCGCTAGCTGCCCCGAACCATTCCGTGATCTCACCTTGCTGGTTGAAGAGTGGGACCGCACGAGAGTGCGTCCAGCCAACAGTTCCATCCGCACGGCAAACGCGATGCTCCAAGTCAAACGTACCCCGCGTCCAAATCGCTTCCTGTATTGACCCCGTCACCTGGGACTGGTCATCCGGATAAATGTATCCGAGCATCCAGGCCTTGCTTGGGCTTACTGTGTCGGATAGGAAGCCCTGGCCGTCGAGCTGTTGCATCTCGGTCCAGTCAGGACTCATGCGGTACACGACGTTGGAGGTCGCGGTCACCAGAGCGCGGTAGCGTGCCTCGCTCACCCGCAGCCGCGCCTCGCTCTCACGCATCTCCGCGACTTTGCGTAGGCGGCTTACCGCGGCAGCAACCAGGTTGGCGTAACCGCGCAGGAACTTCGTGTCGTCTTCCGTGAACCGACGGGGTACGCGGCTATCCACCTGCAGGATGCCGTAGGCTGGCTGATCCTTCCCGCCAATGATGATGACGTTCACCAGCGCTCGCACACCAGCATCCCTGATGAAACCAGCGTACTCAAATCGCTTCTCGGTCTCGATGTCCTCGGAGATGACGGCCTTGCCGGTCCGCAGGGCATGACCTTCAGACGAGCCTTGGTCGGCCTGGACCGTGACCTTGCCCACCACTCCTGTGGGCCAACCAACACCTGCCTTGATGAGCAGGGTGGTGCCGTCCTCTTGCAACTCCATCACCTTGGCGATGTCGGTCCCCAAAGCCTGGCCCACGAGGTAGCAAGCTTCCTGCAGGATCTCGCCAATGTTGTCGGACTGAAGGGCTAGTTCTCCAAAACGGGCTAAGACATCTCTTTGACGCAACCATTCCTGCTCACGAATGGAAGCTGTCACGGCACATTTCCCTGAACTTAACGAAATCTAAGGGCACTTACACGCCTGTGTCGAGCGAGTTGCCAAGAACTTGCAACCGTATGCGGGGCGGACAGCACTGCGGGAGTACGCCAGCACGTGCTCGCGCAAGGATGACCCTCCCCTGTGGTGGTGGACACCTCGGATAAGCTCCTGAGGGAGCGAGGTGCCCTGATCATGACGACGCGGTGTGAGTTCACGGAGGAGCTCAAGCGAGAGGCGGTAGGGCTGCTCGAGAGCAGCGGCCGCCCGCTGATGCGGGTGGCAAGGGAGCTGGGGATCCAGCC
>NZ_JONP01000117.1 GCF_000711725.1 Roseomonas aerilata DSM 19363
TCACCGTCGAGACGCGGCCAGGGCAATATCCCTTCCCGCCCGCGGCCGCGAAGGACGCCGCATCGCCGCCCCCGGCAACGCCCGGCGCGCACTGAACCCTGATGGAAACGCAGGATCGAAGCGGCATCGGTGTTCCCCGGAGTTCGCACCACATCGTCCGAGACAGGACAGCAACAGCGGCCTCCGCAACAGAACGGAGCCAGCCAGGCAGGTCGCTTTCTATTGTCGATCGAGGAGGAATCCAATGAGGCTCGTTCAGGGCGACGAAGTCGCCGAAGTGCCGGCCGTGCAGCACCGCGCCGGCGGACTGACCGCCCGCATTTTGCTTGAAGGAAGCCCGGGCAGTCTCGGCAACTTTCAGTTGTCTTTGGCCGTGACCGGCGAAGAATTTGTGTCACCGCGGCACAGGCACAATTTTGAGCAGTACCGCTGCGTACTCGAGGGCGAATCCGATTTCGGCCGGGACGGCATCATGGCGGCCGGCGCGGCAGGATATTTTCCCGAGGGCGTGTACTACGGTCCCCAGTCGAACCAGAACAATACCTTGACGGCTGTCCTCCAGTTCGGCGGCCGCAGCCGCAGCGGGTACCTGTCCGCGGCGGAAGTAACGGCGGGCATGAGGGAGCTGGCGAGGGTCGGCGATTTCCAGAAAGGGGTCTTCAGGCGGCACGAGGGCGTACCGGGCCGACGGAACCAGGATGCCTTCGAGGCGATCTGGGAACATGTCAACAAGCGGCCCCTGGTCTATCCTGCGTCTTCCTACTCCGCGCCAAGCTTGATGCACCCCGATCGGCAAGATTGGGAGCCGGTCGACGGCGCGTCAGGCCTTTCACAGAAGCGCCTTGGCGAGTTTGCAGTGAATGACACCGCCGCAAGGCTGCTCAAGCTGGAGAGGAATGCGGAGTTCCACGCGGAAGGCCCTGGTATCTACCTGATCCTCTCCGGTACCGGGACGGTCGGAAGCGAGGCCGGCCGTCGGCTGACCTCAATCCATGTCGGACACGATGAGATTGCGGTCGTCATCGCCGAGACCACCATGACGGTATTGCATTTCAAACTACCCCATCTCGGTGTCGAGGCTGCTCACCTGGAGCAATGCAAGGAGCATTGACGAGAACACGCCAAAAGGTAGCCTCCGCGGAGGTGGTAGAAATTCTGGCGCGTTCTGGAGCGAGGCACTGCGCGGGAGCGCATCACCGTGGTGTCTCAAGCGGTGAGCAGGCTTGGGCTGCGACATCGGCGAGCCGGCGCAGGCGGAGTGCAGCAGCGCCAGCATCACCGCCGCGCCCGGACACATGCCGTGGATTGCCGCCACCTGACGTAGCAGCGACAGCCCACGCAGCCCGGCCAGAACCCCGTCGAGTGCCGGCGAAGGGCTGATCACCACCACCACCCCGCCCTCCAGCGCCGCCCGGTTCCCGCCGCCCGCGCGGCCTGGGCCAGCGGCCTGGTCAGGTGCTGGCGCAGCGCCGCCCGCAGCAGCGGCATGTCAGGCGCGCTGGCCACCGCCTCCCGTGCCCGGGCAAGGTCCGGCACCCGCTCCAGCTCCTCCAGCCAGGCGAGCGCCAACGCGGGCGCGACCAGCCCCTCGTCGCGCGAGAGCAGGGTGCGGAGCGCATCCACCTGCCGCAGCGCTGGTAGGCCTCCACCTCCCGCCACACGCCCCAGAGCACCGCCAGCAGCCCGGCCCCGAACACCACCACCGTGCTCCAGCCAATGGCGGCGGAGCGGGCGAACTAGTCGCCGACGAACCCCACGGCCGAAAGTACCAGCCAGCCGAGCAGGATCACCGCGAGGCTGCCCGCTACCCAGCCGAGCGAGCCCCTGGGTACCTCTTGGGCCTGCAGCAGCCCCGGCGCCCAGTCCTGCTCCTCCCGCCCCGCCGACAGCCCCTCGGGCATGTCGAGCAGAGCGGGCCCCAGCACGGCCGCCCTGGGCTGACCTGCGCCGTCTTCCGCACCAGCGGCAGCGTGGCCCTCGCTCCCGGCTGGCAGGGCCTCGGGCACGGGCACGGGCGCGATGACGGTGGCGGTCTGTCCCTCGGCCGGATCGTCAAAGAGCACAGGCCCCGCGTACGCGCTCGTCACAGCCTGTCACCCAGCAGCGCGTCGAGCACGGTGTCCAGCAGGCTCTTGGCTGCACCCCGGTCGATCTCATCACGCCCGATGACGATGCGGAGACGGTGCCGGCGAGCGGAGCTGAACCGAGATCAAGGTAAGGCGCCGAGCTAAAGCGAACCCTCAGCCACTGCCGGCGCGGCCCTTCACCCTCGCCGTCCGGCGGACTGGCGTTGACGGGTCGCCGCTGAGGCGGCCGGGAACGGGAGCTGCATGGCGGGCGTGTCGTTCCGCCGCTCTCGTGCTGCGCGCGGTTGGGGCTCGGCGGCGGGCGCGTCAGTGATGCCGGGCACCGGCCAGAAACACTCCACCCGGCCCTCCTCACCCCGCAGCGCCAGGAAGACCACGCGCGTCACCTCACCCTCTTCTCCCGTCTCCACGGCAAGGCGGAACATCAGCCCTTCCGCCTCGTCCCCTTGGCCAAGCGCCAGCGCGAGCTGCTGCGCCTCGCTCTCCTGCTGGCGGAGCGTGCGCTTGCTCGGCTCCTCGGCGTCGCCCCGGAAGAAGCGCACCGGCACGTCCTCGATCAGGAAGACAAAGTGGTGCGTCTCGTCCAGCACCCCGAGCCAGGGGTAGCGGCCCGCCTCGGCCGCGCGGCGGAGCCGGTTGCGGCTGAAGGAGTAGGCGCGGCAGCCGATCGACCACGCGTCGTCGCCCGCCCAGCTGTCCGCCATGGCGAGCGCGTCGGTGCGCCCGCGCGCGAGCAGGCGGGCGCAGGCGGTGATGCGCTCCTCC
>NZ_JONP01000118.1 GCF_000711725.1 Roseomonas aerilata DSM 19363
GTCCTGCGACAGGGGTGCCGTCATCACCTGCCTCGCTGCTTCATCAACAGCGTCGAATCAGAACCCGCGAGTCCGTGTAAGCCTGAAGTGCTCTAGATGAACGACGGTTCTAACCTGCCGCCGGAGGAAGGACTTGAGCAGATGGTTGCGGCGTCCCTCGCCGGTGCACTCGAAGGCATGCTCAGCCGTAGCGGAGAGGGCGATCGGCTGAGCCTCGTTCGCACCCTGAGCTCGCAAATGGCGCGAGTGCTGGCCGAAGCACCGATCAAGGGGGATGCGGTCAAGGCAGTCGCGCTACGCACCCGTATGACTGCGCTGTTTGATATGACTGCGCTGTTTGAGGCCGAGTTCGCCCGCATGGAAGCGGCTGCGGAAAAGAGAGAGCAGTTGTAGTCACCCTAGCCAGTGCTCCTCTGCTAGACCTCTCGCCTGCAGCGCTACTCAGCCCCTAATCCATCTGCCTCCTGTTAACGCTTCATTGACCTTTCTGTCGTTTTCTTGAGCCTAACGAGAGGGCCAAGAGTAGAATTCTCCTGTTGTTGCCCCCGAAAGCTCGGGCAGGATCAGGCTGTTAACGTGGCACGGATGAACTGGCGCGGGGAGCGGTATCCGAGCGCGCTGTGAGGGTGGACTTCGTTGTAGTGGGTGAACCAAGCCGGGAGTGACTGGAGAACGGTTTGGGCATCGGGGCAGGGCCGGACGCGGGCGTAGTCGCGCTTGAATGTGCGGACAAAGGCCTCGGCCATACCGTTGCTCTGCGGGCTCTGGAGCGGGGTGGTTCTGGGGAGCATGCCGAGGCTGCTGGCGAACCGCTGGGTTTCGCGGGCGACGTAGCAGCTGCCGTTGTCACTGAGCCACTCGACGGGGCTCGGCAGCCGGTTAATGAGGCCGAACCGTCGCTCGACGGCCTCGACCACCATGTCTCTGACATGCTCGGAGGTGATGCCGCCGGTGGTGCCGACATAGGTGATGGCCTCCCGGTTGCAGCAGTCGAGGGTGAACGCGACCCGGACCCGCTCGCCGTTGTCGCAGGCGATCTCGAAGCCGTCCGAGCACCAGCGAGTGTTGCAGGCCTCAACGGCAACGCGACCATCGTGGCGGCGCTCCACCCCGCCGGCGTGCCGGGCCAGGAGGAGGCCGTGGGCCTTCATGACGCGCCAGACGCGCTTGTGGTTCGGAGGTGGCCAGCCCTCCAACTCGGCCCTCTGGCGCAGCAAGGCATGGATCCGTCGGTAGCCGTAGGTCGGTAGCTCTGCGATCAGATCCTTGCTCCGCCCCAGGAGGTCGTCCTCCGGCAGCGGCGGCCTGCCTCGGCGTCCGGGCGCTGCGGCCCGGGCCGATGGAGCGATGCCGGATCGGGCGACGCCGAGGGCTTCTGCGACCGCCTTCACCGGGAACTGTCCGGTGGCAGCAAGGGCGCGCGCAGCAGCAATCTTTTCTTGGGTTCGACCTGCTGGAGGGCCTCTTTGAGGATCTCCGCCTCCAGCGTCTTCTTGCCCAGCAGCCGGTGGAGTTCGCGAACCTGCTGCTGCAGCGCCCGGTGCTCGGAGGCAGGCACCACCTCCTCGCCTGCGGCCGCTGCGGTGTAGGCCCCCTCGGCCGCCAGGCGGCGCCAGGAGAAGAGCTGGTTCGGGTTCACCCCGTGCTGGCGGGCCACCGAACTCACCGAGGCGCCCGGCGCGTAGGTCTCCTCGACCATGCGCGCCTTCTCGGCCGCCGACCAGCTCCGGCAGCGCTGGATGAAGGTGATGACCTCCACCTTGGGCGAAGTGTCAGTCAAAGACACAGTCATACGCCTACCCCTTACGGAAGTGCGAGACCGTGTCCAGGCATTAAGGGGGTAGGCTCATCTCCATCGGTCTAGCTCCTGAGTATGGCCTGGGCTGGCGTGTCTGCAAAAGTAGTCATGCCAGCCTCCCTCCGATCATCGCAGCAGCGACAACAGCCCTACCTCCTCCGGGTAGCGGCCGGATAATCGTCGGCGCTCCCCCACCATAGCCCTCGCCCGTGCGATCCGGCCGGTCCACCATCTGCACCGAGGCCGGGCGCTGCTTGCACCGCTGACACGGTCGCCGCGTGCCGATGAGGTGCAGATCCGTGTCTGGGCCGTGGCGCTCAATCAGGAGGCGGATGGGGTGGTCCACGTGATAGCCGCAGCCGAAGCGGATCATCAGCCACCAGCCTAGATGGTCTCGAGCAGACGCCCGCGGCCGGCCTTTCACCCTCCGGCATGGCCTGCTGCTGTAGCTCTCTCGTCACCTCGGCCACAGCGCGCCTGGGCCAGCAGCAGGCGGCGGCCCTCCTGGTCGAGGCCGTCCCAGATGCCCCCCAACTCGGTACGGCTTGGTGCGTCTCTGACGGGGTCGGGCGGGGTTAGGCGTTCAGGCAGCCTCAGCCCCTCTCACGCCTGTCATCTTCCTTGCAATATCACGAGATCGTGAGTTATCGATAAGGCGACGTGCTTGGCGCACGAGAGAGCCCGACAACGGATGTCCGACCTGCTGTTCGAGTTGATGTGTGCTGTGACCGCCTCCGGCGCCACGCTCCTGACCCTTATTGGTGGGGGTCTCTGGCTGGCGCTGAGCCACCGGCGCGACCTTCGGCGGCAGGCATCCCAGCCCGCGTAAATATCGCCACCACCCTTAAAGCTGCGGGAACAAGTCAGAGGTCGATCGAAAGAGTGCCAGAAGTATGCTGCCCTCAGTGACCGTTTGATAATTCAGCGGTGGGCGACCCTGCGGAAGAGGGCGCCCATGGCGACGTGGATCAAGGCCTCGGAGACGTCGAGGCGCCGCTCGT
>NZ_JONP01000119.1 GCF_000711725.1 Roseomonas aerilata DSM 19363
TGCACGCCATCAGCGACGGCCTGCAGCTCGCGGATGAGCAGGCGGTGGTGGGCAGCCGGTGCGAAGCCCTGGGGCGCGAGGGCGTGCTCGCACCACTGGCCGAAGTCGCGGCGGATGGCGCGGCGCTGACCCAACTCCCAGGCGGGGTCAGTCTTCATTGGGAGGCCCCTCACGGTCGAGCACGAGCCTTGCCGCCCGGGCGCGGGCGATCTCCTCCTCGAGCTCAGCGTCGGTCATCTCGCCCGCCGGCTTGGCTGAGAGCACCACCTCGTGCTTCTCGCGCCAGCCCGCACGCGCCTTCATCCAGAAAATGCTGGCGGCGGTGTTCTGACCGGAGGTCGCCATCTGGAACAGGGTCTGAGCGACCTTCACCGTCGCCTCCACAGAGCCGCAGTCCAGTTCGCGCCGGAAGTGCAGGCGCAGCGTCTTGGGATCGATCTCGAGCAGGGTGGCGATGTCAGGCTGGGGGATGCCGAAGCCGGCCATGACTCGCACGGTCCGACGCTGCTCCTCGGTTGGGAGGTAAGGAGATCCCTGAGGCATATCAGGCGCGCTCCCCAGCGGTGGCGGGGCAGCGCTGGGCTCCACCTCAGCAAAGGTGGCTCGGCTGCCCTCCAGGCGCGCCTCCTGGCCGGTGAAGGCCTGCCAGCGAAGCACGGCGACATCGCTGTAGGCAGGGGACAACTCGACGGCGTGGCAGGCGCGACCGCTCATCTCGGCGGCGATCAGGGTGGTGCCAGAGCCGGAGAAGGGCTCGTAAACAGCCTGCCCGGGCGAGGAGTTGTTCTCGATCGGCCGACACATGCACTCCACCGGCTTCTGGGTGCCGTGGACGGTGTCGGCGTCCTGGTCTCGGTTGGGGATGGACTAGAGGGTCGTCTGCTTCCTGTCCCCGGCCCAGTGCCCCTTCGCGCCGTTGCGAACGGCGTACCAGCAGGGCTCGTGCTGCCAATGGTAGTGGCCCCGCCCGAGCACCAGGCGCTCCTTGGCCCAGATCACCTGGGCCCGGATGTCGAAGCCGCACTCGATCAGGCTTTCGACCACCGTGCTGGCGTGCAGGGCGCCGTGCCAGACATAGGCGACGTCGCCCATGAACAGCGCCCAGGCCTGCGTCCAGTCCGCGCGGTCGGCATTCAGCACCTTGCCCGTGCGCTGAGTTTTGCTGCCCTCCAGGGCTTCGTTGCGCCAGGAGGGATCGTAGGCCACGCCGTAGGGTGGATCCGTGACCATCAGGTGCGGGCGCACGCCGGCAAGCACGGCCTCGACCGCGGTAGGATCGGTACAGTCGCCGCAGACGAGACGGTGGCGGCCCATCAGCCAGACGTCATCCAGGCGCGACACCGGCACCTCGGGCGGGGAGGGGACGGCATCGGGGTCCGTCAGGCTCGAGGAGGGTTCGGCCAGGAAGGAGGCGATCTCGAGCTCATCGAAGCCGGTGAGCGCCAGGTCGAAGCCCTCTGCGCCCAAGTCGGCCAGCTCTACACGAAGCAGGTCCTCGTCCCAGCCGGCGGAGAGCGCTAGGCGGTTGTCGGCGAGCACGTACGCACGGCGCTGAGCTGGCGTGAGGTGGCTCAGCTCCAGCGTTGGCACCTCAGGTCATGCCGAGCTGGCGCGCGGCGAGGAGGCGCCCGTGGCCAGCGATGACGCCGCGATCGCCGTCGATGAGGATGGGATTGGTGAAGCCTCCGCTGCGCCGTCTACGCCCGCAAGAGCACGGACGAGGGGCTCGACCGCGAGTTCAACACCCTCGATGCCCAGCGGGACGCTTGTGAGGCTTACGTCCTGTCCCAGCGTGCCGAGGGCTGGACCCTGGTAGGGGACCGCTACGACGACGGCGGCTTCTCGGGCGGCACCCTGGAGCGTCCGGCCCTGCAGCGGCTGCTCCGCAATATCGAGCAGGGCAGGGTGGACGTGGTGGTGGTCTACAAAATCGACCGCCTCTCCCGCTCGCTGATGGACTTCTCCCGTCTGGTGGAGACCTTCGAGGCGCACGGGGTGACGTTTGTCAGCATCACCCAATCCTTCAACACCACCACTTCCATGGGGCGGCTGACGCTGAACATCCTGCTCTCCTTCGCCCAGTTCGAGCGCGAGGTGATTGGCGAGCGCATCCGGGACAAGTTCGCCGCTTCTCGCGCTCGGGGAATGTGGATGGGGGGTCGCGTGCCGCTCGGCTACGAGGTCAGGGACAGGAAGCTCCTGGTCAACGAGGCGGAAGCCGCCACGGTCCGGCGGGTGTTCACCACCTTCCTGGACACCGGATCCGGCACCGAGACTGCCCGCCAGCTCCAGGCTGAGGGCCTGACCAGCCGGTCGGGACGGTTGCTGGACAAGGGCGACGTCTACAAGCTGCTGAACAACCGGACCTACGTCGGTGAGGCGGCGCACAAGGGGAAGGTCTACCCTGGTGAGCACGCCGTCATCGTCGATCGGGCGCTCTGGGACAAGGTGCACGCCCTGCTGAAGGAGAGCCCGCACACCCGGGGCAATGCCACCCGCAACCAGACACCGGCGCTGCTGAAGGGGCTCATCTACGGCACGGACGGCCGGGCGCTCTCGCCGACCCACACGCGGCGCCGGGGGCGATTGTACGGGTACTACGTCAGTCAGACTGCGCTGAAGGGCATAGACCAGCCGGACGGTGCCGATCCCACCCTGGTCCGGCGCATCTCGGCGGCGGAGATCGAG
>NZ_JONP01000120.1 GCF_000711725.1 Roseomonas aerilata DSM 19363
GCCCAGAAGCCGGTCTCGCCCGAGGACGATGCAGAGGTGGCCGTGCCGCTCGAACTCGTCTCACCGGCGAGCACCTGAACCTGGCCGCTCGCGAGATCCAGCTGGCTGGAGAGCTGGCTGACTGCCGCATCCGCATGGGCGCGGTTGTCGAACATGGCGGTGATGGTACGCATCATGGTTGGCTTCCTTTCCTGTTGTCAGTCCACTCGACCACCCCTGCAGGCGAGCTCGCCTGCTCCGGGGCCAGTCGCTCGACCGTGGCTCGCTGCACCCGCCGCTGGGCGGGTGTTTCCACGCTGTCCTCGCTGTCGATGAGCCGCAGCCGGATCTCCTCCTTGAGAACCAGCCGTCTCACGACCACCAGCACCTCCTCGACCACGGGGACGATGGTCACGTCCCCGTCCTGGCGGGTTGCCGGCACCTCGCCCACCTCACAACCGACGGGCACGCGCCTGATCTCCGTGCGCTGGCTGCGCAGGGTCTCGCGCAGCGTCTCCTCGACCGTCTCGGTGCTCAGGGAGACACGAACCCGGCCGGTCTCGGCGGTCCGCTTGCCGAGGTGGAGCACCTCCTCGGCCAGCGGGATGACCTCCTCGGTTCTGCCAATGATGGGCAGGCTGCCCGGCGTCGGCGCCAGCTCGACATCGGGCACCCCCGCGCCCTGTTCAGGCGACACGGGCACTGCGAACCGTCATCAGGTCGCGGGTACCCCGGCGGGCGCCGAGCACGGAGGCAACTGCGCCCAGCAGCATGATCCCGAACACCGCAAAGGCGCCCTTGGCAGCGCCGGAGGCAGCGGCGTCGGCCGCACTGCGCGCCTTCTCCTCGGCCTGCTGGGCCGCCTGCGTTGCCCGCTGCTCGGCCTGCTGCACCCGTGCCTGGGCGTCCTGCGGGCTAAGGTTGTACTCGGCCGCGACAAGTTGGTTCAGACGATCACGGTCCTCGGCCGAGAGCTGGCCGTCGGTCACCCGCCGGGTCACCAGGGTGCCCATCTCGGCCTTGCGCTGGTCCGAGGTCATGCTGGCCGGAGCCCCGCCGCCGCTGAGGGCACCCTGAACCCGATCCACCAGACCCTGGGCCGCGTTCTGCAGCGTGCCCGTGTCCGTCCGGTTTGCCGCCTGTTGGCCGACGGCGGACACCGCCGAACCAGCCCCGCTCGCGACGCTACCGACGAGGCTGGAGGCCCCTGACGCGGCCGTAGAGGCAATACCGGAGACGAGGTTGCCCAGCAGCACCGCCGAGATCAGGAAGGTGGTGCCCCACACCGCCAGGCCATGCAGCGTGCCGTCAGTGTTGTCGGACGTTCCCGAGAGCCGGGCCGCGACGTAGCCGCCTACGGCGAGGCCGATCAGGTTAGACACCAAGAACCAGATTCCGGCGCCAATGCCGAAGGAGGACGCAGAGGGCGTACCCCGGGCGGTCGCATCCACCGTGGTGGCGCCCAGCCCCGCGCCGAGGGAGTTCAGCATCAGCCCGATCGTCAAGGCCACGACAGCGCCAGCGATCACCGCACCCCAGGACACGCGTGACGGCAACGATGGCGCGCCCTCGGGGAGGACGGCAGTTGCCCTCGTGGCATCGCCGTAGGTGTCTGATGTGGATCGTGTTTGCACGTGAAAGGTTCCTTCAGGTCTTGTTCTCGGCAGTGTCCGGGAGCTTGCCTCCGGCACCAGCGGCATCCTTCTCGGGCTTGCCTCCGGCCTTCTGGGCACGGCCATCGGCCTGTGCCTTGGTGTCGCCGGTCAGCTTGCCGACGGCCTCCCTTACGGAGCCCCGCACCCGCTCGGCCTCATCCGGGACTGGGACCGGGTTCATCTGGCTCGTCCTCTTGGGTGTTCGGGTCACGGCCGCATCTCGATTGGCCATGGCGCTTGCCCCACAACCCAAGGACGCCCTCAGGGTTCCTCCAGGGGAAACGATGTCATCGGGACGAGCTGGTACCTCTGCACTAAGAGGGCAGAGGGATTGCACTAGTCCTTGGCAGGACTGGGCGATTTCGGCGGGGCGCCACCCGTGAAGCCGCGCTCGCGAGCCCAGACGACGAGGGCGGCCCGGGTGCGTACGCCGGTCTTTCGGTAAAGCGCCGTGACGTGGTTGCGGACCGTGTTGCGGGAGAGCCCCAGCTTGTTGGCGATAGCCGCGTCGGCCATGCCGCGGCACACCAGGGCCAGCACGTCCTGGCCGCGTGGGGGAAGGTCGGACAGTTCGGACGTCTTGGTGCCGTCGGGAGGGTCTGGGCGCCGCAGCTTGGCGAGCTTCTCCAGGACCATTCGGCTGAACCAGGAGGTGTCCTGCATAGCCGCCTGGATAGCGGACGCGATCTCAACCTCGGTGCGGCGGTGCTCGACGACGTTCTGTGCCACCAGCAGTACGCAGGACTGTCCCCCGATGGTCACCGCCTCGGCCGAAAGGAGGAGGTCCAGCAGGTCGCCTGCCCGGGTGCGCAGCCGGATGTTGAGGTTGCGCACACTGCCATCAGCTTCGAGCCGCCGCTCCAGCTCCTGCCCA
>NZ_JONP01000121.1 GCF_000711725.1 Roseomonas aerilata DSM 19363
GTCTGGCGCAGCGCCAGGCGGAACACCGCCCGCAGGGTCAGCGCCGTGGTGATCGCCAAGGCGGAGTAGCGGGGCTGACCACCACGGCCGGTGCGGGGCTCTGCGCCCTACGCCTCGATCGCCTCCTCCGTGAACCACACGGTGAGGCTGCCGCGGGCGCGCAGACCTGCCTCGTAGGAGGGCCAGTTCGTCACCCGGTGCCGCTGCTTCAGGATGCGGTGCCGGCGGTCGGCATTGGCCTTGTACGGTATGGCGGGCGCCTCCTTAACCATCGAGGGTTAGCCCTCACGCCAGCCGACCGGATGATACCCAGGCGCACGACCCATGCACCAAGGTCGCTCGGCGCCGGCACCGGTGAGTCCCTGAACGAGGTGCCCTCCATTGGCATGGAGTGGCCTGCCTTCAACGAGCGCTTCGCCCGCTTTCGCGAGGCCATCCAGCTCATGCGCCAACTGTGGACGGAGGACCGCGTCTCCTTCCGTGGCGAGTTCTATCGCACCGAGAATACGACGCTTTACGACCGCCCGGTAACGCCTGCTTCCATCTTCGGCGCCGCCGCCGGTGCGATGGTCGCGAAATGCGCCGGTCGTGCTGGGGATGGCTTCATCTGCACCGCGGGAAAGGCCGAAAGCCTCTATACCGAGACCCTGCTGCCAAATATCGCCGCCGGGCTGGAGGCCGCGGGTAAGGACGGCACCGGCTACGAGCGCATGATCGAGATGAAGGCCTCCTTCGACGCGGATGCCGGACGCGCGCTGGAGGACACGCGCCACTGGGCCGCGCTCGCGCTGAGCCAGGAGGAGAAGCTGTCCGTAGAGGATCCACTGGAAATGGAGCGGCTCGCTGCCTCCCTCCCCCTCGAGCGCGCTGCCAGCTGCTAGATCGCCTCCTCAGACCCTGAGGAGATGGTGGAGCGGATCGGGGCCTACGCGGCCCTCGGCTTCAACCACCTCGTCTTCCACGCGCCGGGCCCAGACCAGGCGCGCTTCCTCCGGCTATTCGGGCAGGAGATCATCCCGCGGTTGCGCGCCCGGTTGGGCTGACAACGTGCAGCCTGTTCTCGCGGAGCGGGTCCACCAGTCGCCACACCTGTTGAAGCAGGCGGCACCCGCCGTCCTACGATGGCAGGAACGCACATCGTCCAAGCCCGACCATTGGTCGACCGGGAGGCCAGCCGTCAGACCTGCCTTCCCGACATGGTCCGATGCGGCACACCGATCCGCGTTCATAACCAGCCACCACCTACCCCGCGGCGACGCACCATGGAAAAGAAAGATTCCGCCGGGGCAGGACGAGAGCTATTCCGCCTCGTTCACCGGCCTCTACCACGAGGATCGAGCGCGTCGCGCAGACCGTCTCCAAGCAAATTGAACGCGAGCACGACAAGGAAGATCGCGGCGCCGGGATAGACCGCCATCCAGGGAGCCTGGGTCAGGAAGCGCTGCGCGGCATTCAGCATGGAACCCCAGGACGGATTGGGCGGCTGCTGACCAAGGCTCAGGAAGGAGAGCGAGGCCTCCGCGATGATGGCCTCGGCGATCGCGAGCGTGGCCTGCACGAGCAGGGGCGGTACGATGTTAGGCAGGACATGGACGAGGGCGATGCGCCAGGGCGGGTTGCCGAGCGAGCGCGCGGCCTCCACCCATTCCGTTGTCTTCGCCTCCAGAGCCATGCCGCGCGCGAGGCGGACGAAGATGGGGCTGGCCGAGATGACGATGGCGAGCATCGCGTTCTCCAGCGCCGGACCGAGGAAGGCGGCGAGCGCGATGGCCAGGATGAGGAAGGGCACGGAAAGCATCGCGTCCGTGACACGGGAGATGACCGTATCCACCCAGCCGCCGCTCAGCCCGGCGAGCAGGCCAAAGGGCACACCCAGCAGCAGCGCGGCCGTGACCGAAAGGCCGCCGGCCATCAGCGAGGCCCGCGCTCCCCAGAGCACGCGGGACAGCACGTCGCGCCCGTTCTCGTCCGTGCCGAAGAGGTATAGCTCCGAGGGTGGCTTGCGGATGCGGGGCCAGGAGGTGGCGATCGGGTCATAAGGGGCGATCCACGGCGCCAGAAGCGCCGCGAGGATGAAGGCGAGGACGACGACCAATCCCACCACCGCCAGGCGGTGCCGCAGGAAGCGCCGGAGTGCGCGGCGCGCCGGGCTGTCCGTGCGAAGGATGGCGGGGGAGGTCGCTGTCGCGCTCATGCCGTGCGCGGGCATTGGCAAGTTGATGACCTGTGGTCGGTTCTTCAATCGCCTGCTTGCAGGCCTCAAGTACAAGCCCCGTCGGCTGGTCACCGACGGGCTGAAGAGCTACGGGGGCGCTCGGCGCGAGCTCCCACTCGAAGTCCGGCATCGCAGCAGTCGGTACTTGAACAATCGGGCGGAGAACTCGCACCGGCCC
>NZ_JONP01000122.1 GCF_000711725.1 Roseomonas aerilata DSM 19363
GTGGTGTTCGGCAGCGTCACCGACAGCAACGAGGGCCTGTGGCGCCATGCCGCGAATGCAGGCTTCGAGGTGGTCACGGTGGAGCGGGGCTTTGGCGGGAAAGAGAAGCGCGTTGACACCAGCCTGGTCACCCGCATGTGCCGGGACGTCTATCGCTTCGGTGACCCGCGACGCGACCACATCACGCTAGTGGCGGGCGACGGCGACTACGAGCCTGTCGTGAAGCAGCTGGTTGCGGACGGCTTTGCGGTGACGGTGCTGTACTGGTCTCATGCCAGTCGGGAGCTGCGTGAGGCAGCCACGGCCTTCTACGCGCTCGATCCCTGCTTCGCCGACTTGATCCTGCACTGATCGCCGAAGCTTGAAGACCTGCGGTACCTGCGAGGGCAGACATCCCAGGCATTAACGCTTCCGAAGCATCTGTCCAAATCTTGACCTAAAGTTCCGATAGTATGTTGCCGAACTGGCCTTGCTGCCGCCATGAAGGCTCTGCAGCTTGCGGTTAAGGCGGAAAAACTGGAAGCCACAACATGCTGACGGCTCAAGTGTCCGCCGTTAGGGCTCATGAGAGAGTCGGGGATGGTTGAGGAAAGGAGGATTTCCGGCTCATCGTAACCACGGAGGAGTGGACATGAGCCATAAATCTGCCGCCCCAAAGACGCCCGCCGATCGGGTGGTGCGCGACATTCGCCGGGCGACCCGCAAGCACTACTCGGCCGAGGACAAGATCAAGATTTTGCTGGAGGGCTTACGCGGGGAGGAGAGCATCGCCGCCCTGTGCCGACGGGAAGGCATTGCCGAAAGCCTGCACTACACGTGGTCCAAGAAGTTTTTGGAAGCGGGCAAGCGCCGCCTGGCCGAGGATACGGCCCGGGCGGCCACGACGGATGAGGTGAAGGAACTTCGCCAGGAGGCGCGCACCCTCGAGCAAGTCGTGGCGGAGCAAGCGCTTGAGCTGCGGCTGCTCAAAAAAGTTTTCTAACTGAGGGCGGGCGCTTGCTGATCCTGGGTCTCCTTATGGTCCGGGACAAGGTTCTCTTCGAAGTCGCCGTGCCATAGGGGCGAGAGGCGCTTTATGATGGCGTCCAGGGCTCGGGCCTCCCAGCTTGTGGGCTACGCGGTCGCCTAAGGCGCCGCACGTTTTACCTCGGGCTTGACCGTCGCCTCCCGTCCGGACCAGGACGAGAACTCGAAAACCACTCAGCGCCTGCTTGTCATCTCTCCCTCCCTGGCCGCGTCGTACCGTCCCACCTCACGCCGGTCGGAACTCGGTGCCGTCCACCCACAGGCGATGGAGGATGACGCCGAGCTTCCTGGCGAGCGCGACACTGGCCTTCTTGTGCCCGACCTTTGCTCGCAGCCGCAGCGCCCAATCCCGCAGCGCGCCACCCCCGCCTGCTCGGGTGATCAGGCTGGACGCCGCTTCGAACAACAGCGTCCTGAGCAGCCCGTCGCCTCGGCGGGTGATGCGGCCCGAGTAGTCGATCTCACCCGACCGGTAGCGTCTGGGTGTCAGGCCGACATAGGCGCCCACCGACCTCGAATGAGCAAAGCGGGTCGGATCATCCACGGTGGCGACAAAGGCGTAAGCGGTGATGGCGCCGACCCCTGGCACCGTCATGAGAGGGCGGCACAGGCCTGATCCCTTCGCCTCGCCCAGGAGCCAACGGGTCAGCTCGAGCAGGGAGCGAGCCAAGTCCTGACGCAAGCGCAGCAGCGGCCGCAGGGCGAGCGCAAGCGCCTCGTTGGCCTCGAGCGCCAGTTCCACGCGATCGGACCAGCGCCGCGGCCCCTTGGGCAGTCGCACCCCCATGCTGGTCAGCAGGCCGCGGATGGTGTTGTCGAGGTCCATCCTCTGGCCCAGGACGAGGTTGCGAGCCTTGAGCAGCGCCCGCATGGCCTGGGCTGCCTCACTTTTCACCCGCACCGCCCGATAGAACCCGGTCCGCGCCAGCTCGGCCAGCATCGCCGCATCATTGGCGTCCGTCTTGTTCGGCATCTTGCTGAGCACCGCATGCGCCTGGTGGGCGTCCACACAGACCACCGGCAGGTCACGGGCGACCAGCTGCCGGTGCAGCCAGTTCGCAATCCGCCCGGTCTCCAGCACCACCCGTTCGGGCCTGCCGAAGCGTGCTAGGGCGCCGGCGATTGCCTCCGGGTCCGTCGCCGTCTTGCCCTGGCCAAGAATGCGGCCCTCCGGGCCACGAACACAAAAGGCGGTCTCCTCCATGGAGACGTCGAGGCCAACGTAGCAGGTCATCTCGCACTCCTCCTGTTTGCCGAACCGGCGGCCCATTCTGGCCCCAAGTCCGGGAGTGCGCCCGCCCTCAGTTACGCCATTTCTGCTCCGTCACCCCGATCGTCCGCACGGCTTCGA
>NZ_JONP01000123.1 GCF_000711725.1 Roseomonas aerilata DSM 19363
CCAATCTCCCCGGCCTCTTTGCCGATGAGCTCCGCCTCCGCGTAGCCGCTCTCCCGAACGAAGGCATCGTTGGCCCGCAGCAGGCGGCAGCCGGAACGTAGGACAAGGATGGTCGGCACTGGTGCTAGGCGAAAGGCCACCCCGAACCCTTCCTCGCTCCTCCGCAAAGCCTCCTCGGTCCGCTTGTGGGGCTCGATATCGACGAAGGTGAAGAGCATGCAGTCGGCGTTGCCGACCTCGATTGGCTGCCCGGCGACCACCACCCGCTTCTCGCCGCCGCCGGGCAGCTGCAGCACGGCCTCCATCTGAGGGATAGTGCGCCCCTGCTGCAGCCGCTCAACGGCGAACTCCCGTCGGGCAGCACCCTCCAGCACGTCGATCTCGTAGGCCGAGCGGCCGACCACCTGCTCCTCGACGTAGCCGGTCATTTCGAGGAAGCCGCGGTTGACCTTGATGTGCCGGTGATCCGAAAGCCGCAGGATGACCGCGGGCGCCGGGTTCGCGCTGAAGGCCGCCTCGAAGCGTTCCTCGGCGTCGAAGCGCTCGGTCTCGTCGTTCAGGATCAGCACAAGGCAGTTCGGAACACCTGCGGCATCGTTGAGCACCAGGCTGCGGATACGGTGCGTCCAGAGCGCCTCGTTCTCCCCGGCCGGCGCCACCTCGACCACCACCTCGTCGAAGGCCTCACCGGCCATCACCCGCTCCATCGGGTAGGCGCCCTCCGGCAGGCGGTGCCGGTTACGGTAGCGCAGCTCAAAGCGTCTACGGTACTCGGACACGGTAGCACCAAGTTCGGCCACCTCATGCACACCGTGCATTCTAAGGGCTGCGTTATTGGCCCAGGTAATCGCCTGGTCGGGGCCGATGAGGATGACGCCATCCTGCAGGGCGGCAAGAATAAGCCGGAGCTGCTGCTGATCGGCGTTGTCATGCGATGGAAGGTCAGCCACTCGGGGAAACTCCTGGTCAGGCGGTCAGTCAGGCTGAACCTGCAGAATGCCGCTCGAGCTCGGCATTGAGGGCTGCACCGATCAGCACGGTGGCACTCGACAGCCAGGCCCATACCATCAGCACCACCACGGCGCCGAGTGAGCCATAGAGCCGGTCGTAGCCCCTGGACCGTGCGACATAGAAGAAGAGGGCAGCCGAGCTGAGGAGCCAGGCCAGCGCCGCTAGGGCGCCACCCCAACTCACCCACTGCCACCGCGCGCACTTGCGGCTGAGTCCGTGCCGGTAAGTCAGAGCCGGCCCAAACGACACCGCGGCAAAAAGGAGCGGCCAGCGGCCAAGTAGTAGCCCGTCCAGAATGCCGCCGGTACCTGCCCGGTCGGCCAATGCGGCGGGCACAAGGATAGCGCCGAGTGCCAACAAGATGAAGACCGCGGCGCTGAGCGAGAAGACCAGCGCAACGGCGTACAGGCGGAGCAAGCCTCGGCTCTCCCGCTCGTCGTAGGCGACGTTCAGCGCGCTAAAGAGCTTGTCAGAGGCAACGATCGCTCCCCAGAGGGCGGCGGGGATCACCGCGGCTGGGGTCCCCCAGGCAAACCCCCTTTCCCGGAAGGCAGCAAGGCGGTTGAGGAGCTCACCGGCCACCTCCGCCGCCGCGGCCGGCAGAGATCCTGACGCGGCGTCCTGCAGCCCTTGTACTGCCGCATCTGGCTCCAGCAGGATGCCGCACAGCCAGATCAGAACAGCCAGCGCGGGGAAGACGGTTAGAAGGGCGTCGGGAGCGACGGCAGCCGCCTCGCCCAGCAATCTGCTCCAGGATCTGAGAGGCCGCCTGGCGCAGAGCCCCTCGTCACGGCCCAGTTCGCCGCGAGCCTGCACCCCGTCGGAGCGGCGCTGATGGCCTTCCTGGGCCCCGTGGTCGCCATCCCCTTCGTGCTACTGCACGGCGCCGGGAACGGGCTGCTGACCATTGCGCGCGGCACCCTGCCGCTCGCCCTGTCCGGGCCGGCTGACTACGGACCGGGCTGCTGGCGGCCCCAGCGCGCCTTCTCCAGGGCGGGGCGCCGCTCCTCTTCGCGCTGGTGCTGGACACGCTGGGGCCGCACGCGGCGCTCCTGCCGTGCGGCGGCCTCACCGCGTTGTCCTTGGTCGCGCTGCTGTCTCTCACGAGCCGGTCTCGCGGGACGTAAGCAGGTCGATCACGTCGGGATGTCCGTGACCGTGCTGACCGGCTATCTCGGCGCTGGGAAGACGACCTTGCTCAACCGCATCCTGACGGAGGACCACGGCAAGAAGTACGCGGTCGTCATCAACGAGTTCAGTGAGCTCGGCGTAGACAACGACCTCGTCGTC
>NZ_JONP01000124.1 GCF_000711725.1 Roseomonas aerilata DSM 19363
AGAGGCTGGTCGTGCTCGTCGGGCAACGACGCCCCCTCGCCATCGCCGTGAAGAACAGGAACACGCGACGCAGATGGTCCAAGCTGAGGGAGTGGCTGGCGTAAGCGTCAGACCTCATCCGCCAACATTGGTCTGGGTGCGGACTATTGCAGCCGGCGGGACAGGGAGACGGCGTAGGCGCCGGTGCGGGCGTGGAGGGTCGGATCGTCGCTATAGGTGACGCCCGGCGCCATATCGAGCTGCAGGAAGCTGATGGGGTCGCAGGCGCCGCCGGGGCCGGGCGCGACCTCGGTAACGGCTAAGCGCCCGACCACTGCACGCGGCCGGTCGTCGGGCCAAGCGATGGTGGGGTTAGTCACATCGTCGCCAGGACCGGCGAACTGCAGGACCATGTCGAACTCGACCGGCGCGCGGGCGACACGCTGGCGCAGCTCGTCGGCGAGGAAGCTGGCGGGCAGGGTCCGCGTCTGCTCCTCGGTCAGGCGCTGGGTGCCGGCGACGGGCTCGAAGACCCAGCGGACGTGGCGGACCTCGCTGTCGGCGCCCTGAAAGCGGAAGGCGTTCACCCCCCAGTACGGCGTAGCGGCCCAGCTCGCCGGGGGAAGGGTGGCGGCGAGCCAGCGGGCCTGGAGGGTGGTGGCGGGATTAGCGGCGACGAAAGCCGCGACGGCCTGCGGGTTGGGCTGGCCCGTCACAGGATCGGGCCGGCGCGCGAGGAGGCCCTGGACCAGGGCTTCAGGTGTGGGCGAGCCGAAGACCGGGGCGGAGATGTTCGCCATGTCCCAGGTGTCGCCGGACGGTGTCTCGAAGCGGACGGAGAGGCTGCGTGTGGTGCGGCCGGTGTCGGACCCGGCCGGGCTTCCGACGCCCACGCCAAAGCGGATGACCGTGGCCACGCGCTGGCCGTTGAACACGGGCGCGACGGAGAGGCGCGTGCCCTCGGGCGTCGCGGTGAAGTGGCCGCCGGCGCAGGTACCTTTGGCGTGGCTCGGGCGATGGGTGCGGATCGGACCGAGCACTGCCTCAAAGGCGTCCACGATCGTCTCGGCCGAGGGCGGCTCGGCGCGCGTGCCAGATGAGGCACCGAGAAGGCCCGCCAGGGCGCCAGCAGCCAGGACAACGGTGGACAGGAGTCGGGGCATGTGGAGGTGTCCTCTGAGCGGTCCAGCTTCGTACCGAGAGGGCGAGCGTAGCAGGCCGAAGGAGCCCTCTGGCCTCAAAAACGGCGCGATGACGTGAGCCTAGCCTGCCACAAGGCGTGCCGGCCCAGCTTTGAGGGTCAACCTTCTCTGTGGAAGCTGGCGGACTTGCCCGTGTCTGCCAGATACGCAGCGCCGTCGGGTCTTCAGCAGTCTACATTTCGGCCGTTCGGTGATCGACAGTGTAGGCACCACGAGCGTGAGGAGCAGGCGTAAAGGTGGCCTGCGCGAGCCCGACAGCGGCGTAGAGGCTGATGCCCACGGCAAAGTAGGAGACCATGCTGATTAAGCCGAGCAACTTGCGGTCACTGGGGGTGCGGTAACGGCTCAGGAGAGGGGGCGGGTATGCCAGGAACCCAGCATGTCGGAGCGAGCCAGGATCGCCCGGTCAAGCGTCAGCCGTCAGGCAGCGGCAGACGAGGAGCCGCCGGCCCCCTCCCCTGCTCGCGCCAAGCCGAAGAAAGGCTGCATCCCGCTCGCGCACGCTGAGCGCCGAGGCGCTCGAGCAACTGGGGGCGGCGTGGCTGGCCGAGCTGCTGATGGCGCAGGCCAAGGGAGATGCGGCGCTCGCCCGCACGCTGCGCCTCGCCCTCGCCGGGGCAGACGGCAGCGGCCGGCTTGCCGCCCAAGTGGAGAAGCGGCTGCGCACCATCGGGCGCTCGCGGGGCTTCATCGAGTGGGACAAGGTGCGTCCCCTCGCCCGCGAGCTCGACAGCTTGCGCGAGACGATCGGCGGGCCCTTGGCCGCGACGGATGCGCGCGCGGCCGTGACCCAGATGCGGCTCCTGCTCAGCCTGGCGGAAAACGTGTTCGACCGCAGCGACGACGGCAGCGGCACGCTCGGTGAGGTCTTCCGGAAGGCATCCTACCTGCGAGGACAGGAAGCCGAGCTTGTCCGCACCTCCCTGATTACACAGAACAAGTCGTTGATGCGATCAAATGTTTCGACGCCGATTATCTGAACTGACCTAGGCTCAGGACCCGTTAATCAGGGCTGGCGCCTGATCTGAATGGCTGATTCCATGGTAGCCGGAGGTGCTGCCATGGCTGACCTGTTCTGG
>NZ_JONP01000125.1 GCF_000711725.1 Roseomonas aerilata DSM 19363
GAGGTGAACTTCCTCAACGACGCCTGGGGCGGCAGCTCGGACCTCGACCGCAACCTCTATGTCGATGGCATCACCTACGGCGGACAGGCGCTCGCCTCCGGTACGGCCTCCCTTGAGCGCCCGGGTCCCGTGACGTTCACCACGCCCGCGACCGGACTGATCGGCAACGCCGGCAGCAACTATCTCGTCGGGACAGCCGACGCGGACGTGATGAAGGGGCTGGCCGGCAACGACACGCTCTACGGCGGCGACGGCAATGACACGCTCTATGGCGGCGACGGCAATGACGCGCTTTATGGCGGTGAGGGCGGCGATCTTCTCGATGGGGGTGCTGGCGCCGACACGATGGCCGGCGGCAATGGCGACGACAACTATGCTGTGGACAATCCTGGTGACGTGGTGATCGAGGCGGCCGGTGCCGGGTCTGACCGCGTCATGGCGAGCATCTCCGGCTACGTGCTCGCCGCCAATGTCGAGCGGCTGGACCTGAAGGGCAGCGCGCTGGCGGGCAGCGGCAACAGCGGCGACAATATCCTCGTCGGCAACGCGCTGGACAACGTCCTCAATGGCATGGGCGGGAACGACTCGATCAACGGCGGTGACGGCAACGACCTGCTCAATGGCGGTGACGGCAACGACGTGCTCGATGGCGGCACCGGCACTGACACGATGACTGGCGGGACCGGCGACGATCTCTACAAGGTGGACAATCTCGGCGACGTGGTGATCGAGGTGGCCGGCGGCGGTTCCGATCGCGTGGTGGCCAGCGTGTCCGGCTACGTGCTCAGCGCCAACATCGAGCGGCTGGACCTCGGCGGCAACGCGCTGACGGGAACCGGAAACGATGTTGCCAACATTCTCAATGGCAATGGCCTGGACAACCTTCTCCGCGGCATGGGCGGCGACGACCAGATCTACGGCAATGCCGGCAAGGACACGCTGGAGGGCGGCACGGGCACCGATACGCTCTACGGTGGCGACGGAGACGACTGGCTCGACGGCGGCGAAGGCGCGGATATCATGATCGGCGGCGTCGGCGACGACACCTTCATCGTCGACAACCTCCGTGACGTGGTGTCCGAGGCGGTGGGCGGCGGCTATGACCGTGTGGTCGCCAGCGTCTCCGGCTACATGCTCACGACCAATGTCGAACGGCTGGATCTCAGTGGCGGCGCGCTGACGGGCAGCGGCAACGCTCTCGACAACACGATCTACGGGAACGCGCTGAACAACACCCTCAGCGGCCTGGCCGGCAACGACAAGCTCTATGGCGGCGGTGGCAACGACACGCTGATCGGCGGCCTCGGCGCGGACACGCTGGAGGGCGGCGCGGGTGCCGATACCTTCCGCTACGGCTCCGCGGCAGAGGGCGGCGACACGATCACCGACTTCCTGCCCGGGGCGGACGTGATCGAGATCTCGGTGGCCGGGTTCAAGGGCGGCCTGGCCCTGTCCTCCTCGGTGGCGAGCCGCTTCGTCAGCAACACGACGGGGGTCTCCACCGCACCGTCCGGCACCGGTCAGTTCATCTACGAGACCGACGTAGCCAAGCTGCTCTGGGACGTGGATGGCGCGGGCAGCAGCGCCCCGGTGACGATCGCGACCTTCACCGCCGGCACGGTGCTGCACGCGAGCGACATCCACCTCATCGGGTGAGGAGAAGGATTTCACCGGGTCTGCGAAACCTTACAGGGGGATGGGAGTTGCCATCCCCCTTCCTGCTTAACCTATTGATCTAAATTCTTTCTGCTGTCGCGGCCCGCCGCTTGCTCAGGGCCCGTAGAGCCCTGGTAGCCCTGGGGTGGAGCGGTGCAGGAGACAGGCATGGGCGCGCTGCTATACGCAGCGACGGACGAGGTGGTGGCGCAGGCCCGCTCCGCGGGCCCGGGCGCTACGCCTGACGCTCGGCCCGGCACCTCGCCCGCGGCGCCCTCAGGTGAGGTCGCGTGGCTCGGAACACGGTCCCTTCCTGATCGCGGCACCGCCTCGGACGGCCAGTCGGATCGCCGCGCCATGAAGGGCAAAGCGCAGTGGCGGCGCAGGCTATGCGCCGGCACGGGCTGTTCCCGGGCATGAAGGGGTTTGGCCTGCTCCCGTCGCCCATGCGGCGCTACCGGTGGTCTTGGCCGGTGTGCGGGGCGCTG
>NZ_JONP01000126.1 GCF_000711725.1 Roseomonas aerilata DSM 19363
GAACCACTCCTTCAACCGCGTCATCTGGAACCTGCTCATGTTCCAGGCCTGGCACGCATCGCTCGACCACGCGCGGCCGGAGCCCTTCAGCGGGCCTGTCACTACGGACGGGCATGGATCCTACCTGCAGGCGATCCGCTCGCCCCTTTGTCGGTCGGGCTGTGCATCGGACCAGCACCAACAGGAACGTATGGACGGGGACAAGGTCATCGGAGGGTGAAAGGCCGCACACGATACAGGTGCGGATTCAGGAGTTTAAGCTCAGCGGAACGCTTCTGTCGGAGCTACGACGAACTTCGCTGCTCCTCTATCGCTGTACTCGCGCGGCAGCCTGTATGATGCCCCATGCATCGCGACGGAGACTTGTCGTGGCTCATGGCTGCCGCAGCATGGTAAAGGGTGCAGAACGGTAATTGATGGGTCTATTGATGCGAATGGGCCCGGCGTCATGGCGATTTTACCCAACGATGCCTTACCCAGGATGTCGATGGATAGCGCACCGAAGCCTAATCATTGCGAGTTCAATCTTGCAGTTTCTCGCCCGACGGTCGCGGCCTATCGCCATGCCGTGGGCCGAGGTGAGACGCAGGCAGCGTGCTTCGCCGCTGCGAAGGCTGCCTGTGTTGCGGCCGGTGGACATCCTGGCACACTCGGTGACGCGGTGATGCGCATGATCGTTGCCGCATCCATCAAGGACAGCCGGTGGTTCTACGCACCTGTCGGCCGAAGGCTGCACCCTGAGGAGCGGCACTCGCGCACTGGTCTGCTGGCAACCACCGCTGGACTGCAAAAAGCGGCAGCCGATCCTGCAAATGCCATGAGCGCTGCGAGCCGCGATCAGTCGTCTGCTATAGGTGAGGATGTCGCGCCCAGTCTCCTTTCTGCAAAGCAAGGCGAAGTTTCATGACCGATCCCGACAACGCTTCGCTCGAAAATATGCCGCCACAGGATGCAAACCTTTGGGCCGCAATCATCACTGGGGGGAGAGCCGCTTTCGGGCAGCTTACAGCAGAAGGCTCCGAAACGCTGCCCCTAGTTGCTGTGGAGGAGCTTGCGATGCAGGCTGCCACGGACGCGGTTGCTCCTTTCGTCTGCCAAGTCTTCCAGAATAAGGCAGTGCAGTTCGCTGTCACCCGGGCAGTAGCGCGCGAGTGCGTCTGCGTGGCCCGTCATCTATGGGCCGAGCAGCGGTATGGAGCTCCGCCTGAGAATACGCGCCAGTGAGGCAAGCGCGGCAAAGACCTCCAGCTCAGTAGTCCTGCGGCTCAACTGTAGGATTATGGATGACATGAGGGCGTCGCAGGCTCGGCACAATCTCGGGCGCCTCTCTAAACCGGATGTGTCTGGTCCCAAGATTTGATGGTGCAGTCTTCTCCCCTGAGTGGAAGGACGCACTACGCAGCGCTGTCCCCTAGTTGCACGTGGGAGGATTGCCGCATCAATGCGTCGCACGCGGCCCTCTCTCCTCCTCCTCGGTAGTTGCCAGACCGACAGGGCCTGTGCCGCATCTTCAGGCCCCACCGACGACGCCAATAGTTGACTAGGTGCTCGCTTGTAGCCTCGAAACCGAAGCGCTCGTACCAGCGGCGGAGTCGTCGCACCCCATTCGCCCGCACCGTCTCCAGGGGTTGGCATAGAGCAGCAGGTCCACACCCGCGCGGTCAGCCAACTCGGCTAGTACCCAGATCCTTACGCTACCCTCGCCCTAGCCGGGCCGCAGCGCGCCACCCGAACTAGTTCCACGGCCTCCTCCGGCGGGGCGGGCAGTGGCTGGAACCAGACCTCGAGGCCGCCGAAGATGCGCCGTGTCTTGCCGGAGCCAGCGTGGCCGTTGCAATAGGGTCACGCAAGGGCTTGGAAGCACGCTACGGGGGAGAACGGCACCTAAGCAGGGGCGGTCACAGCGGACCGGCAAGCTTGACTGGCCAAGCATTGAACGGGTCGCGGCAGAAGCTACGGTAGTCCGAGGTAATCTCCGTCCTAGGGGTAAGGTCGAAGAGCGCGATCGTGGTCTCTGGCTCGTCCCGCGTGTTCGGCGCGTCGGCATGGTTGATGAAGCGCTCGGGTAGCGTCCACGGAGGTGGTGGAAAATCCGGCTTGGTCCGGGGTGTAGGGCTTGGGTGGCCATCGGACCTGACGGCTAGGGTGGAGTTGCGAG
>NZ_JONP01000127.1 GCF_000711725.1 Roseomonas aerilata DSM 19363
AGCGGTATCCAGGGTAGGTGTGGCGGTCTGACGTCATCCCGTCAGACTGCTCCGGCTCCGTTGTTCCGACCACAGCCCATCAACTTGCCAATTCCTTCGCTCGTATGGGGACACGATCCGCGAAGCTGGCCGAACCTTCCGCTTGGCGCCCGGTGTCGACGTCCGGGCCGCGCTGAAGCGGGCTGCCCTGGCTGCGGTTCCGAAGGTGGAGGGCTGGACGCTGCGGGTGTTCACGCTTGAGCGGACCAAGGAAGGTGAACGGGTGACGGCCCCCCTGGATCGTCTTGCGCGCGCTGCGATGGGCGGCCCCGACTTTGTCGCCGCCCTGGCGGCAACGCTTGATGGGAGCACCGTTGTTCTGGCCGTCGCAGCCAGAGATCCCAAACGTGTTGAGCGGGTGAGCGCCAGGCTCGGCAGGGCAGGGGGCTAGCCCGGGTCTGGCTTGCGAAGGCTGCCAGAAACCCAGCAAACCCGGGCGAAATCCATCCCTGCAGCGGGCTTCGGTATGCACTCACACACGATAATCCCGCACGAGCGTGCCTAGCGGGCGCGGAGGGGGGGCTTGCCGCAATCGTCAGCGGCGACTGAGCAACGCCTTAGCGCTGGCCAACTATGATTGGCTCCTCGGGCAAGAGATCTGGCATTTGCCCGCGGATGTCACACCGAACGGTTGTATGACATTGCCCGTCTCCGCCCTGCTGTGCACAGTCGGCTGATGATCACCCGCAAGTCGATCTGCATCTCACTCACGCCTGAGTACGATCGTTTCGATGCTGCCCAGCTCACCCGGGGCCGCTATCAGGCTGCCAGCAGGATTTTCCGGGCCGGGCTGGGACTGCTGGAGGGACAGGCGGAGCCCTGGGCCACCAAGTCCGGAGCGCGACGGAAACAGCCCGCAAGGCCCGAACAAGGTGAATAAGGCCCCAGACGCGGGTTCGGGTGCGACGCAGGGGGCAACCTCGGATGCAAAGCCCACTCCGTCACCCGAACTCGCGGCCGCCCATGCGGAACTCGCCACGGCAACCTCGCTGAACGAGGCGCTGCGCCGGGTCAATGCTGAACAGGCTGCGAGCGGCATCGCCCTGCGCGAGAGCGAGGACGAGCTCTGGCACACGGTTGAGCTCAGCCCGCAGATCCCCTGGACAGCCGACCCTGATGGAAACATCACGGGATGGAGCGCGCGCTGGCTCGAGCTTGCCGGTCTCGCTGGCAGGGACATGGAAGCAAACGGCTGGACCCAGGTGCCGCATCCAGAGGACCTGCCTCGCATGATCGATGCCTGGACCCGGTCGATCCAGACCGGCGAGCCCTACAACATCGAGCACCGTATCCGCCTTGCCGATGGCTCATTCCGCTGGATGCGCTCACGCGCCCTGCCGCGCCTCGATCCCGAAGGCCGGATCATGCGCTGGTATGGCACGACGGAGGACATCGAAGACCGCAAGAGGGCCGAAATACGCCTTCTTGCGCTTGTCGAGCTCGGGGACCGTTTGCGTGACCTGCGCGATCCCGGTGAGATCGCCTATGCCGCAGCCGAGATCATCGGGCGCACCCTTGAGGCAGACCGGGCGGGCTACGGCGTGGTGGACGCAGCCGAGGAGACGCTCCGTGTGGAGCGCGACTGGACGGCGGAGGGCGTATCGAGCCTGAAGGGCGTCTTCCAACTCTCCCATTACTGGGCCGGTTTCGTCCAGGCACTCCGACGGGGCGAGGTCGTCCTGACGAACGATACGCAGAACGACCCGCGCACAGCTCCCTCGTGGGGGAACTACGCCGCGTTGGGCATCCACGCTGCCATTCATGTGCCTGCCGTTTACCAAGCCGCCCGATCGGCGTGGGTTTGGGACGCGCCTGCTGGAGCGCGGCCTCTCTCGTGATCTCGGTGCAGGCAGCCACGTGGAGCTTCGTTTCAGACCGGCAGGCTTGGAAGCAACGATCCAGTTCAAACCGGACCGCAGGCTGAAGTGGACTGGGGCAGCCTCCGCCTGACCAGTCGCAGGAGGTGACTACTGGGTCGGCCAAGCACAGTATCGTTCGTGCCTTGCCCCAAAACGCAAAGAGCCG
>NZ_JONP01000128.1 GCF_000711725.1 Roseomonas aerilata DSM 19363
GCGGTTGTACAGGGCCTTGTGGGGTCCGTAGGCCGCCGGGGCGTCGCGCCAGCGCAGCCCGTTGCGGATGACATGGAGGATACCGCTGACCACCCGCTGGTCATCGACCCGCGGCACGCCGTGCGAGAGTGGAAAGAGGGGCGCGATCCGCCGCATCTGCACCCTCGTCAGCCAGAACAGATCAGCCATCACAGCATCTCCTACCACCATGGAATCAGCCATTCAGATCGGGCGCTAGCCCGAATTAACGGGTCCTGGCCCTAGATCAAGTGAAGAGCTCTCATGGAATTCGAGCCTATCATCCAGATCTACCATACACTCTACCAAGTGTAACCTACAGGGAGTCGCCCCCTTTTAAGGAGGGAACCTCTGGACTATGATAGAGTGGCATCTTCGGCTTCTGCGCGATCGAAGGAAATCAGATGGGACACACTGCGGCAGCTCTCCCGGTACTGCCTTATAGATTTTGGAATGTTATCCGAAATTGCGGCGACGCGATAACTGCGTATGTTATCAAAAATGCCATAAGATTAGAGCCGACCTTCAGTAGTGCAGATGACGAGCACGTCCTGGCTACCGGCAGCATCTTCTTCATGGCCAACAGCCATTCATGGATCTGGGGATCTGGCGTTCTGAACCCGACCAAGTCGGTGGCAAAAGTTAATCCCAGAAAAGTATGCGCCGTGCGGGGGCATAAAACGCTGGCGCATCTCCGTCAAGCCGGGCTTAAGATTGGCGACGTGCCGCTGGGGGACCCCGGTATCCTGGTGGACGGTCTGCTAGGGGACGATCTGCGTAAAACTCGCTACCGCGCAGCTATTGTTCCGCATTATTCTGCCCTCAAAAATCCGCATTACCTTGCCCTAGCGCGACAGGAAAATTGCTGTCTGGTTAATATGCTGGACGACAGCCTGTACCCGTTGGAGCAGATCGCGCAATCAGAGTGCGTCATTTCGGAAAGCCTCCACGGCCTCATCTTTGCTGAAGCCATGCAGCGCCCCAGTGTTTGGATATCGCGCAACGACAATCCAATGTGGAATTTTAAATTCGAAGATTGGTTCAGCACTACTGACAATCCGCAGCTGCGCCCGATAGCAGTTACAGCCACTCTCGCTGAGCTGCTAGCCAAGGCCGAACGGCGCTATTTTACGCAGAACAAGCAGATTCTAGTAGAAGCTTTCCCTCGCCATCTGCAGGCCGAGGTAGACGCAAAAGTCGTCGATTTTGCTCGTTGCCGCGAGGAATCACCTCTCGTCGTAGCATTTTCTCATCCCGCGCTCTCAAAGGGTATGACCGCGATCGCGGCGGAGGACTTGAACGCTGCCGCCCTGGAGTTGCGGAATAAGCTTGCCCTTGGCCGGTCCGAGCTTAGCTATATTCTGCTGCACGCCCCTGAAATGGCAGCGCCACTGGGGAAGGAAAGTCTACAGAGCATGCAAGTGTTCATGGACGAAAACAGCAAGATCGACTGCCTCTGGCTGCCATATGATGCTCTTGCTGTTAGTGCTTCCGCCGGACTGCGTCTAAGTCTGTCGGAAGGTCCGCTTGCGGAGGCGCAGCTGCCGCCTGGAGCAGTGATGATTCGTCCAGTAGGTAGCATTGTCGCGGCTCCGCGCTTCGGCTTGGCTATCCCACCAGCTTAAGTTGACTTTGGCCATCCATCGAGTGGTGTGGTAGCATGCGACCTGTATGGGCGCTTAGAGGCGTCCAAGCAGCTTGTGGAACCTTTGTTCAGGCTTGCGATGACGGTGGTGCACGGGTCGGCTTGGCGGTCTGGTAGGTTGGGGTCCCGAGGCGCGACGGCCCATTATCTTTCAAGAGAGCGCAACTTGCCTTTCAAGGCGAACACCGACCGCCGCCAGCGCATTCCGAAGCAGCGGTTCCGGGCGACGAACTGGAGTGAGTACGACGGTGCTCTCCGCGGGCGAGGCAGCTTGACCGGACACAGTCAACTTGGGCGGCCACCAGCTTGCCCGATGGGCTCACCACCGGTTAGTCGGATGGGATGACTGCCCCCGCCGCCTGCCCCAGCTTCGCCGGTTATCGCTTCC
>NZ_JONP01000129.1 GCF_000711725.1 Roseomonas aerilata DSM 19363
TCTGGGTGACCTCGAAGGTGACGGTGTGGGCGGTGGCGAAGTTGCCCATGCTGCTGACGGAGGTGGTCTGCACGTCGAGCGCCGGCTGGGCGACCTGGGGGAAGCCGATGGAGAGCGCGGTGACGATGGAGAAGTTGGCGGAGCTGCCGGTGACGAGGAGGGCGCCGCTCGACGAGGTGGCGGCGGTGCCGGGGACGAAGACGCCGTCCTGGAAGATGCGCGCCGAGAGCTCGGGCGCGGCCTGGGCCTGGGAGGCCATGCCGAGGGAGAGAAGGGCGGCGGCAGCGAGGAGAAGCTTGCGCATGAAGGGGAGGTCCATTGAGGTCAGCGCGTCATTGCGCCTTGACACTAACAGGGCAATCTCCGTGCCAATTGATAACGTTCGGGATAATCAACAAGATGGCGGTCTACCACTCCCACGATGATCTGAAATTGTAATATCGGCCGACAATTCAGATGCCGCGCGGCCGCAATCATGCAATGGAGTTTTTCACTTGGTCCGGAAAGTTTCTAAGTCGATTCCAAAAAATATGGGCAGCAACTTGCCTGCAACATTCCTACACTTCCACAGCTGACGGCCAATGCTCGGGAGAGGGAAGTGGAGACTGACGCCCTTCAGCAACTTCGCCGCTGAGGGGAGATCAGGAAGGAGGCGGCGGGCATGGTCGTAAGGGGCGCGACCCCATGGGGACCAACTTGCTGAGCCAGCCTCTGGGCTCTCCCGCGTGCCGATGCTGATCAAACGATACGATAAGGTACGAAGTTTCCAAGGAGGCCTATGAAGGCAGATGACAGCGCTCTCAGCTCCGCGGGGCTGGCCCTAGTTCCGGCACCCGCCAGAAATCGCCCTCCGCATGGCTCAGCGGAGGCGGGGGGAGGGCCGCCTCACCTCGAGGAGCAGGGGTGTGCAGGCGGCGTTGCTGGGTAGGCGGCGAGTTCCGGAGAGCCTTCGCTCTTGGCTCGGAGGCCCAGATATCGCCCGGCTCCGGCTGCAGCGTCTCCAGCCCCTCGGTGCGCCCGGTTATCTGCCGCATGGTCGAGAGGTCGGATGGAACCGCTGGCAGCGCGGACGATCCGCCATAGGGGGACGTGCAGCCTGCCACCAGTAGCAGGCTGAGGGCAGCAAGCGAGCGCACTACGCCCCCGCCCCCGGCTTGTTCACGTATGGCGCCGGCAGCTTCTCTGTGTCGAGCCAAGCATCCACCAAGCGAACCACCTCCCAAATATGCCCAATGCCGCCCTAGAAGCCATTAGGTCCGTGGGGAAGCCATCCAGGCTAAAAGTTGAAAACGGTGCCCCTTCTCGTTCGAGAAGATGACGGCGTCGCGGTAGTCATAGGCCGGTCCGCTCTCGCCGCTGGCAGGCTTCACGATGCGGAGTTTGTGGGAGGCTGGTGCGTCAGAGGGCATGGGCCTGGATTAGCACTGCCCACTGCGCCGGCGGCACCCGCCGCGCCAAACCGCCTTGAGGGCGGGGGCAGTACTTACGCAGGCCGGGGTGCCTGCCGCCGCCGGAGGTCGCGGCGGCGGGACAGCTCCAGCCAGAGACCCCCACCAACAAGGGTCAGGAGCGTGGCGCCGGAGGCGGCCACCGCGCACATCAACTCGAACAGCATGTCGGACATTCGGCGACGGGCTCCCTCGTGCGCCAAGCACGGCATCTCCCCAATAGCTCACGATCCCGTGATGTTGCAAGCCGAACGACGCGGCGGCACCGCGTTCGAACCGGAAGTTTGAAGCCCGCCTCGGCGTCGAGCTGAAGGTGGCGCACCGGTATCACACTCGACAGTCAGGATCCTCGTGCCCACCGGCCGGAGCGTACGTCCGGAGGACAGAAGCAGGCAGGGTCAATGCACGGTTTACCCGAACAGGTGGAGGTCGTCGGATGCGGTGGGCGGGATGGCAAATTCGACCGAGCCGTTGCGCTCGAGGGAGACCGCGCTCGAGGCGACCGCCTGGCCGTCATAGGTGACGCCGTCGACGTGCAGGTTGCGGTCGAGGTCCGAGCTGCCGCCCCAGGCGTCGTTGAGGAAGTTCACCTCTAC
>NZ_JONP01000130.1 GCF_000711725.1 Roseomonas aerilata DSM 19363
GATCGACGGCACGCCAAAGCCAGTGTGTCACGCCGCTTATCCTGATGACGACCTCATCCAGGTGCTACTTGTCACCGGCTCGGGGCAGGCGGCGGGGGCAGTCATCCCCTCCGACTAACCGGTGGTGAGCCCATCGGGCAAGCTGGTGGCCGCCCAAGTTGACTGTGTCGTTACGGCCCTTCCGGAGCGCTCGGCTTCATCCTGTTGGTGTTGATCGTCCTGCTGCTGGGGACGTGTAAAAAAAGCCGTCCGCTGGGGAGACCTGGCGCGCGGCTTTCGCGTCGTGGCTTAGTTCAGACAGCGGCCGCCTCAACCTCTCGCAACATCCCATCTGGAACACTGACAGCGTCGGGCCGCGTTTGATATCTGGGTTGCCTGTCTTTAGCTCTGAGCCATTATCACATGCTCCGAATTTCGGGCGCTGTAGCCCAAGTCTTCCTCCCTTACAAAAGGCAGGGCGGTCGATATAGCCGTCAGTTGATGCCTCGGATCGCGCCTCTTAACGTATCTTTCTAATTGACTGAAAAAGAAGCCGCTAGCGCTAAGGCCTTCCAAGTATTCTATCCTGGCGCAGTAACTCAGCAACTGAAAATCTACATGTCCACTGATGCCGTCTGCCTCAACAAACTTCAGAAGCTTCTCGGCGCCCGCTGGAGTGAGGATGTATCCATCGCAGCCAACCCCGCGTTGCGCCGGAGAGCGGGATCGGATTATGTCACGTATCGGCAGCGTGGCGATGCGCTCGCCTCGCACCGCATTGTCGATGGACTTCGGCGTCATTCGCTCGTTTACGAAGCATACATCGCATTTATCGAGTCCGTCGATGCAAGCTGAGTCCGCTGAAAAGATGAACATTGGACGGGCATCGTCTTCCAGGATCAGACCAGGCTTCCCTGAAACCCTGACGGCTTCCCATGCACTTATGTGAGAAAGAAAGCAGCCAAGAGTGCCAACCGCAATCCTAGAGTCCTTACTAAGTCGGCTTAGGGCGTAAGCCGGTAGATAGCGGGCTCGCACTGCGCCAATGCGGGTAACCGACAGGCCGATGCGAGCGTACCACTGTCTTACGATCGCCATCCGGCGCGCGTCATGGTCCATATTGATGACATAGATTTCCATGCTGCACTTCTGGCCACTTTTCTCTCTCTCGGTGCTGCGAATCGATTGGGCCCTTCTAAAAACATGCAGCCGGTCGCGGAGAGCAATTGTAACACCTCGAACCTTCGGGTGCTTCTCCATCAATTCGTCCAGGGCGGCAATGGCTTCGTCGAACCTGTAGAGCCGCCGGGCGACATCGCCGATGCGGCGGAGTCCGGAGCGGCTCAAGGGATAGCGGCGCCGAAAGGTGGACAGTCGCACATAGGCTTCCTGAAGCTCGCCGACATAAGATGGAGCAAAGGCATAGGCCAAATCGAGTTCCTCATTGCTCCCGAAGTGAGAAAGGAATGCTTGCGCCGTGTCGTCGGCTCGCTCCATTTCCCCACTGCGCGCAAGGGCAACGATGAGTCGTGCAATGATCGAAGGGTCGCTTGGATGAGAGGACGCCATGCGGGTGAGTAAATCAACGGATTGATCGAAATTCTTGAGCTTGTCGTAGATCTCGACTTCAAGAATATCGAGGAAATCAGAAGAATTTCCGTGTTCCCGAATATCGTTGATTTTTTCTAACGCGGAGTCATACTCCTTGTTTTTTATTAAATCTTCAATCATCATTTTAGCTTGCGCGAGACTGTCCTGTAGTTCTTCGGTAGTTTTCTCGTTCATCATTTGATCTCCTAATGAATTTTCGCGCTCGGGCTTGGTCAGTTACACTAGGCTCAGGACTCCTTAATCCAGAAGAGCACGGTGGCGCCGAGGAAGATGGTGGACATGAAGGTGTGGGCGCATCGGTCGTAGCGCATGGCGATGCGGCGCCAGTCCTTCAGACGCCCGAACATGTTCTCGATGCGGTGCCTCTGCCGATAGAGGGCCTTGTCGTAGGGGAGCGGGACCTTGCGGCTCTTGGAC
>NZ_JONP01000131.1 GCF_000711725.1 Roseomonas aerilata DSM 19363
GTAGGTAGAAGGGTCTGAGGTCATCCAGGCAGACTGCCCCGGCTCGCTCCTACCGGCCACGCCCCATCAACTTGCCAATGCCCCCAGCACCTTCAGGAAGAAATCTGAAGAAAGAATGCTTCAGCAATCTGGTCGAGGCTTGCGCTCAAAGCGCTCGGCAGTTGGGGAATGGTTCGCGCAGCATCAGCCAGATCTCGCATTCGCTCACGTACGAGCTGTTCCTCGACACGTCCGTCGAGCAGGGGCTCAACCCCGCGCAACATGGTGAAGCTCATGCCAGCGTTCACACCCGGTGTGGATAGGCTCGCGGGCAGACGTGCGAGCTGATCTGACGCACCCGCCAGAGTATGCATGAGTTCGATAGCGGCTGAGATCAGCGTCTTCTGTTGAGTAGCCGCCTCCTCACCGGCTCGGCCAAAGCTCTGCACAAGGAGGCGGAGCAGCAAGCCATAGATCGAGCAGGTAAAATCCAGCAGTACCGCAGCCTCTGGATGGTCGACAAAGACCTTGTCCTCGAGGTTTGGCGGAAGGCGGAGCGCAGGATTGTCTGCGACAGGCCATGCGGGTGCAAAGGCGGGGTTCCCACGGGCGAGTTCCTCGAATTCGTTCTGAATGCTTAGAAAGCTTCGGTAGTGCGACTCCTCCTGCTCCCCTGGTGACCCTTCACCTTGTTCGATGATCAAGTCGATGGCCGTGCAAGCCGCTTCTAAGGAAGCGATCTTGGTCACCCCTGGGAAATCGACCACGTCGGGACCAACCTGCCGTCTGGCACCGCCCAGAAAAAGCTCGCCCTCTCCAAGATGGTCTGCGAGCGAGATGAGGTTCACCCTGATTGCCTCGTAGAGGTGCCCAATCGTGGTGTAATCCTGCGCACTCGGCATCAGGCCGCGTACGGCTTGCCTTCGGCTGTAGCTCTTCTGATTGAAGGTACGATTATCGTCACCCGGAGCTCCTTGAGGCCGTTCAAGGAAGATGAAATGCTCGAGCGTCTCGCGGGAGAAGCCGGTGAGGCGGACAACGACCCCCGAGGGGAAGTACCCGGGCGCGACGGGGAAGTTTGGTCTTGCGAAGTGGGGCCGGCCACCAACCGCAACAGTCAGGTTCGCCACTATGAGAAGATGGCCCATCTCTTCGACTGCCACGTTCATGATGGTCTTCCGCCAGCGATCCACAGCGCAGGCCTCGGTCGTGGAAAGCCCTTCCCCCTCCCCGCGTCTGAGGCTGAACGCAGCGTAGAGATAGCTGCACATGAGGGTGTGCTCGATCTCCGATGCCTCGGCGAGCAGGTAGAGAAGTTGCTCCCGGCTTCCCGTGACGACTGCCGGCTCCGCCCCAGGATCTATCTTGCTGTTCATTTGTGCCCGGCCTTCCGCTCACTCAAATAGCTAGGGTCTGTTAGGCCCTGGTCCAGTTACTGAGGTGTGATCGCTGGGCCCAATCCGGGCGGCGCCTTTCGCTAGAGTGATGCCAATAGGGATGAACGTGAACCATGAGACACGCAATCAGCACCTTCGCGGCAGCCGGGTGTATATGGTCCGCAGTAGCACTTGGACAGTCAGGGGAGAACAACTTCAGCCAGACAGTTGAAGGGTTCTGCCAAGATGCGAAACCGCGAATAGCCGGTCTTATCGTCGAGCACCGAAACGCCGAGCGATTTCTCTCCGAGCTAGGCAATATGCGAGAGCCCATGCGGTCGCCAGGCGCGACGTCGCCCACTATCAGGCAGCAAATGGAACAGCAGCAGGCTCGCATCCAAAATCTGCGGGCGAACCTTGCGTCATTCACCGCTATTTGGCGCCATCTGGGTTGCCAATAAATAAAGGGGAGGCTGCGCGGTGCGGCGGGAGGGCTAGGGCCTGTTAACGCCTGAGCCAGTCGAAAGAAGCGGCGAGGTGGAGAACACCAAGGAACGATGCGGCGGTCTTCTCGTAGCGGGTGGCGACG
>NZ_JONP01000132.1 GCF_000711725.1 Roseomonas aerilata DSM 19363
GGAGATCGACTAGCGCTCGCCCTCGAGGCCGCAGAAGCCTTGGCCGAGTACGCCCGAGCAGAGCGCCTCACCCAGGCAGATGAACTGCTCAGCGAATTCGTCGCCCTTCTCGTGGCCTGCAGTCTGGACGATCGGCAGGCCGGGTAGTGGCCGGCAGGTTATGGCGAGAGGCGCCACCCGCCGGCCGCACCAGGGAGAGGCCTAGCCAGCCTCCCCTCCTCCTTGGTGACGTATGGCAGAGGCAGCCGCCCCGTGTCGCACCAGCTGTCCACCAAGCGCACGATCATGTCGATGCTGCCCAGGCCCGACCAGCCGCCGCCAGGAAAGCCCAACAGGCTGAAGCTGGATACGGTACCATTCCCATTCGCGCCGATCCGTGCGCCGCGGTACTCGTAGGTCGGACCGCTGGAGTCGCCGACCTGGGACGTCATGCTGGGGCAGGGTGTTTTGTCTGCTGATCTATCAGGATGCCACAAGTTCATCAGGCAAGGCGTAGACCTCCTGCCCGTTGTCCAGTCGCACGAGCCACCCCGAGAATGAGCCGCGGGGCCCGTACCGCTCATGGCGTAGCGCTGTGCCTACCTCTCCCCTCGAGGAGTGGATACTACTCGATCTGATGCACACACGATCTCCGTCACGCAAAGGCTGACCTGCGGCCCTCGCGGGCTTCGCTTTCGGACTGTCGCTCATGGGAAGGTCTCTCCGGCTAGTCGGGCCAACTCGGACAGCGCTTGAGCCCGCCACGCCTCCATCTGCGCCAGTTCGACTTGGCCCTCGCCGCTGATCTCCCATCGACGTGACCCAATGTGGTAGAGTCACCCGCTGACGGTCAGGAGGTCTGGCGCGGGCTGCCCTATGTCGGCGTCTTAGCTGTCATAGGCGCACTCGAAAACCGCGAGAGCGCCGCCCGGTCCGCAGCGATGGAGTTCGTTAGCGGCGCAGTGCCAAATACGGACTTTACGCCGCAGCCCGTGCGAGTTCCCTAGCGCTGATGAAGCGCGGGGGGACTTCCTGCGTCACTTCGCGGACGCGTGGCCGCTTTGCCGTTCCGTTCAAAACCTCAAGTTCGGCGGCCATTCGCATCTCAGACAGCTTCCGCTGAGCCGCACCATAGGCAGCTTCTGGGCCATGGAAGCGAGTGGCGATTGCAACGACCAAGTCGCACTCGTTCATCAAGCGCCAGCGCCACTTGTGAGTGCCGAAGCCACAGCGGTCCACAACGATACGCAACTCACTAAGCCCGTCGTTCTGGCGCTTAGCCATGCCATTTCCCCGAAACAAGAGACCGCCGACAGGCAAGATAACTATATCGTGATCGAGCGATCAGCAAGAGGAATTTGCGTGGGAGAGAACGGCCGGGACTTGCCATGTGAGCGGCAGCACCACACTGGCGACCTCAGCTGGAAGCCATCGAAGTGCTGGATAGTCCGGATCAGGAGGCAACGGCCGATCCCGTGCCGGCTCAGCGTAGTGCTGGCGGACGGCTCGCTCGCCGGCTCCTTCTCGTTTTCGAGCGATAACGACATTCTTATAACGGAGTCAGCACGTTCTGAGGATAGTCCAATCTCAGTCGACGCTCCCCTCGGCTTCGGCGGCGCTCGGAGCCAACAACACCGGCAGCGATGTCGGGGCTCCGGGCGCTCTTCCGAGGGTAAATGTCTGCGGCCTTACGGCGGTGGAAACAGCGGCTTGCCGGCGGCATCCTCGGCCAGGCTCCACAGCATGGCGTCCTCTTTGGAAAGCGCCTCGCCGGCCAAGTTGGACTGAACGAGCGTCATCGCGACCTCGGCTTTTGCAGCCCTGCCTGCCGGCGTCTGCGCCATAGCCTCGATGATGACACCGAGCGCGACCTTGGTGCATGGACCAAGTTTGAGTCCAATGTAGGGTAGGATAGGGCCGGAGCGCCCCACTGACCGGTAGGGGACACCGCTCTTGCCCTT
>NZ_JONP01000133.1 GCF_000711725.1 Roseomonas aerilata DSM 19363
ACTTCCTGCGCGCCCTCGCCGCGGTCGTTCCCTACAGGATCCACACCGTGCTCACCGACAACGGCACGCACTTCACCGAGCCTGGCGGCAATGGCTGGATGCTTGAGGACATCCGGCAATGCTGGCCCAGAACAAGCCGTTCCTCTGCCACGCCTTCGAGTTCGTCTGCGCCGAGCTCAACGTCGAGCACAGACTGACCAAGCCGCGGCACCCGTGGACGAATGGCCAGTTCGTGCGCATGAACCGCACCATCAGAGACGCCACTGTTAGGCGCCTCCATTACGAAAACCACGACAGGCACGTCAGCACCTCGCCAACATCATCGCGGCCTACACTTTGCCCATCGCCTGAAGACCCTCCGCGGCCTCACGCCCTACGAGGCCATCTGCAAAGGCCTGGACGGAGGAGCCATCCAGGTTCATCCATCACCCGTACCACCAAATCCTGGGCGAAATACCAACCGGTCTTCAAAGCGCACCGTGAGCTCGCTCTCCTCCATGTCGAGCCCAGAGATCACGCCGAGGTCGCCGTTGTACACCTCGCGGTCGTAGTCGTTGGTCACCTGCATGACCTTTTCGCCGGGGCAGAAGGTCCAGCCGAAGCGCTCCACCCGGAGCTGCCGGGTGGGCTTAGGGGGTTCTGCAGCTTGCCCGACGGTGGTGCTGACAATAACGCCGGTGCTGGTGCAGATCGCCCCCGCGCAAACCAAACGGCTGCAAACAGAGCTGCCAGTTTGAGCGAGTGACCGCGCACCATAGCTCGGCCAAGGGATTGGTAACCGGGTGGTGCCGTAGCTCGCCGGTATCGCTACAACTACTTCGGTTGGCACCGTGCGGTGGTGTGCATAGGCTTCAAAGGGAAGGCGCTGCTGTGTCGGCGCTGGCTTAGTTCGACGTGCGGCCTGCCGGGGCCACCCCACGTTCAACTCTGACCATCGAACAAGTAGGAGGAGACGAAGCTCATGCCCTTCCTCGGCAAACCAGAGCGTTCTGTGCGCGAGCTCTATCAGGACGACCCCGAGAGGTCTGACGCGCTGGTCTGGGGCCGCCGAGGGGCGCTTAAGGGCGCCGCCCTCGGCGCGATGGGTGCTGCGCTCGGCGTTACCATCCCCTTCGCCGCCCGCTTGCCGGGTGGATTGTTACCCGTCGCGCTTGCTCAACCGACCTCCGCGGGAGGCGGGCCCCGCATGATGCAGCGTGACCGCATCACGTTGGCGGCGGGCGACGGCGACTACGAACGGATCGTGAAGCAGCTCGTCGCGGACGGGTTCGTGGCCACGGTGCTGTACTGGGCCCATGCCAGCCGGGAGCTGCGTGAGGCCGCTACAGCCTTCTACGCGCTCGATCCCTGCTTCGCCGACTTGGCTTTGCACTGATTGCTAAAGCCTGGAGACCTGCGGTACCTGCGAGGGCAGACAGCCCAGGCATTAACGCTTCCGAAGCATCTGTCTAAATCTTGTTCGAAAGACTCAATAAAAATGTTGTCGTACTGATCTTACTGCCGCCATGGAGGCTCTGTGGCTTGCGGTTGAGCCGGATAGGGCACATCATCGAACCAAGGGTCCGGAAGCGCGTCCTTGACCTGATTAAGAGCCTTGCTCCGGCCGAGTGAGGAGTGGGATTGAAGTTGACCTGCTTCCCTAGACGGATTTCTGGATAGGGATGATCTGTCTCCCGCTCCGCGGAGCGCCTTGAGACAGCTGACGTGAAGTTGCAGCATCGTAGCGCGTCCCCTGCCTCGCCAGTCGGCGTTAAGCAGCTGCCCCAGGTCTCAGGCAGCGTGAGGCTTGCGGTCCTTCGCCTCTGCCTCCGAGCGCTCCTTCCAGAAGGTCATGTCCGCCTCCTTGCTGAACATCACCCGAACGCCGGTGGCGCCCTTGCTCATCCGG
>NZ_JONP01000134.1 GCF_000711725.1 Roseomonas aerilata DSM 19363
AAGGGCAAGAGCGGTGTCCCCTACCGGTCAGTGGGGCGCTCCGGCCCTATCCTACCCTACATTGGACTCAAACTTGGTCCATGCACCAAGGTCGCCCTGGGCTGTTCCACTGCTACGCCGTGCCCGGCCTGCCCAGGACCAACAACGACCTCGAGCAGCTGTTCGGATCCCAGCGCTACCACGAGCGGCGCGCCACCGGACGCAAGACGGCCTCACCAGCGGTCGTGCTGCGCGGCGAAGTACGTCTGACCGCCGCCATTGCGACGCGGCGACACCCACCCGCCGCACGCGACCTCGGCCGGGTCAGCCGCGAGCGCTGGCGCGAACTCTGCCACCGCCTTGCACAACGCCGCCACGCGCGGACACTCCGAACCCGGTTCCGTCGCAACCCGCACGCCTACCTGGCCGAACTGGAACAAGCCGCCTGCCAGCCAACTTTGCTGGCCCAGAAAAAACGCATCTGAAGTGCGTCCAGCGAAGAAGCCGGCCGGTAGATCGTACGGGGAGCTTGCCGAGGCCGCATGGGACACACTCAAAACAAGCCGTTCATGCACGAAGCAGCTCGGATCCTATCCGACAAGTTCGGAGCAGGCGCGGTCGACCACTGCCTTCACCGCATGCATGAGGCAGCAGATGCAGGGGACTTCGTGGGGGTGAGGAACTGGGTCGAGCTGACCCTGACGGTCGTTCAGATCGTACCGAAAGAAAGCAGACGCGGCCGACAGGTTATGGCGAGAGGCGCCACCCGCCGACCGCGTTTGGGAGAGGCCTAGCCAGCCTCCCCCGAGCCCTGGTCGACGTATGGCGCCGGCAGCCGGCCTGTGTCGAGCCAGGCATCGATCGTGTGCATGGCCTGAACGGCCGAGGTGGCCACAAGCCAGTGGCCCTCCTCACACCCAGGCAAGCTACCATGATAGAAGCGGTAAGTTGTGCAGCCCTTAGACGCGTGGATGGCGGCGCCCCGGTACTCGTAACAGGGTCCACCCAGGGAGCCCTGGTCGGCCAGGAGAACGAGCTCCCCAGGCTCCGACGGCGTCGCGACTACTGCAGGGTCGCAGCGTGACAAGGTGTCGGTTGCATCATCTGCCATGATCACAGCTGCGACCTCCCGCGGGCCAACACGCTGAGCATCGTCCGTAGGGACAGGCTGCCTTGCAGTAAAGTGGGCCGCTTCATGTGGATGAGCGAGTGATCGGCCAAGTACGGTTTAGCCAACCTCCGACGCCTCCTCATCGACGTATGACGGAGGCAGCCGCCCCAGGTCGAGCCAGCTATCGACCAAGCGCACGATCATCTCGAGGTTGCCCAGTCCGGACCAACCGCTGCGGGGAAAGCCCTCCAGGAAGAACGAGAAGACGGTCCCTTTCTCGTTCGAGGCGATGAAAGCACCGCGGTACTCGTACCTCGGACCGCCTGCGCCACAGAGCCCAGGGAGGATCCGAGGTGCCGCCCTGGTAGTAGCTGCCGTCATATCCGCTCGTCATGGTAGGACCGTGTCGCTCCCCTTACACCGCAACCGCGATGGCTGCAAAAGGAGACTGCAACCGTTCGTTGAGACACAATCGACGCAAGCTCATTGTAAGAAACATCTGCAAGAAATTAGATTAATAAAAGTAGAGAAAAAAATGGATAAACGCTTGTTAATGGCGGCGCAGCTTGTGTCGAAGATTGGACGGGAGGACCTATCTGAAGAGCAGCAGTCGATGGCAATTTCAGGCTAATTCGAATTCTTAGAGCAGGTTTCCACCGATGCAGCGGCCGCAGAGAAGGACCGGCAGCTGGCGCGGGAGATCCTAGGCTCAGGACCCGTTAATCAGGGCTGGCGCCTGATCTGAATGGCTGATTCCATGGTAGCCGGAGGTGCTGCCATGGCTGACCTGTTCTGGC
>NZ_JONP01000135.1 GCF_000711725.1 Roseomonas aerilata DSM 19363
CCGCCGGATCTGCGCCTTCGTGAGCCAGAACAGGTCAGCCATGGCAGCACCTCCGGCTACCATGGAATCAGCCATTCAGATCAGGCGCCAGCCCTCATTAACGGGTCCTGACCCTAGTCGGCCGGACGCCCAGGAGACACTCGCGGCCCCTCACGCACCGTGCGGACCGCTGCTTGACGGGTTCGGGTCTACCTTGGTGCTGACCCTGCTGGGCTGGCTCCGGCCGATGACGCTGCCGATCACTGGGGGCGGAGACCGGGCCTGATCGCGAGCCGCCTGATCGAGCACCTGGCCGACAGGGCCGAGAACGACGCTTCCTCTGTAAGACATGCCTGACTGGATGGGCGACTGCGCACCCGGCTGCGGCGTCCGAGAGGTTGGCTCAGCCCACCAGGAACTCCGCCAGCGAGACGGCGGCGAAGAGTGCGCCGGATACGATGAGGCTCGTCAGGATCAAGGAACTCACGGCTTTCTCCTCCGGCCAGTAAGACGCTGCCGCTCCGATTTATTACGTAACGAACAACCGTTGCGCTTAGATGCCCCGTTCAAGAAATTAACCAACCCGCCGGGCGTCAGGGGCACTCTACAGGCGAAACTCGGTCCCACTTCGCATCGTTACGGTAAAGGTCATTCGAGGCGGATGATCTTCCCTGCCGGGCTGCGATGGAGGCCGCATGCGTGACGATGAAGGCGAGGCTTGGGATGGAATGCCCGAAGCCGGGGCGGATGTGTTGGACAGAGCGGTGAATGCGTATCGCGCCAAGTTCAACGTTCCGCCGCCGACCGGCGAGTTCATCGGCTATCGATCCGCGCTGGCCCTTGAGATCCTGGCCGCCGTCCGACGCGGTGAGCGTCTGACGAGCGCCGAGCTGCACTGCCGCCTCGGCCGGAAGGCGACATCTTGCAGTGCCGTCGCTTAGCGACCGGCCCATGTCCCTCTGCCACACGGCATAACAAGCCTGCTTGCAGAGATGGGGATGCATCCCGGCTCGAAGACGAGATTGCTGGTGGCCAGGTAAGGGCTGTTCAGATCATTGAGGCGCAAACAAGGGCAGTTTCCCTTAGCGTGGCGACACCGCTGCGGGCCTGATCTCTTGCAAGGGACACAACCGATGCTCAAGACTGCTGATAGAGTAACCACCTTTTCTGACCGCTTCCACGATGCGCTGGACAGGATGCGCGAAGCGGACCCGGAACTGAGTAAGGAGGAGTTTGCAGCTCTCCTGGACAACGCGCTCGACGCGGTGCGAGCCCTTTCGGCCGCACGTGCTGAGACATGGCAGCAGCATGCGGAGAAGCTGATCGTGGCAGGTCGCGTGCGGGATGATCTGAGATCCACGGCCGCCGAGGGGCTGATCAAGTCCTGCATCTCGGACGCGATTTACCTGTCGATGATCGGCCGCGTCTGACACCTGCGGCGCAGCTCCTGTTGCACACAGACCGTCGGTGGCCCACCAACCCTGTCAGCACCAGCGCTGAACCACGGCGCTCGCCACAGGCTCGCCAAGGTGGAAGTCAGATCCTCGGGCAATACCTGCCGCAGAAGGACTGGTGCGACGGCATGCCTGCCGAGCCCAAGAACTTCGTGGCCGGCAGCAAAGACGAGGGAAGGATATAGCGCCTTCCACCGCGGCTGGCGAAGCTCAGGCGCGCCAGCCATCAAAGAACGGCCACGCTGCTGCCGAACTTTTCAGCCTCAGACCCCACCCTCCAGGCGCGCCAGGTCGTTCACCAGATCCCATGCCCAGAGTTCGGCCACGGTGCTGTGGACCGTCCCATCTGAATCTCTGGCTTCTGCCTTGGCCGCAAGGGCCTTGGCGATGATGCCGGCCATTGTCATGGGGACGGCAGCACTGATCG
>NZ_JONP01000136.1 GCF_000711725.1 Roseomonas aerilata DSM 19363
GTTTTGTGTTGCTGCGCGTTCCGACGTCAATGCAAACTGGCGATGGAGACCTGTTGGCCAAAGCGTCCCGCGCCTTCCCGTTCTAGGACGTTGTCAACCCTGATCAGTTCCGGTGTGCCGCGCTGAGTGGCGATCGCCTCCACCGCCTGCACCACATGCTCGCCACGGATGCCGCCATCCACGACGATCGCCAGCGCCTTGCGGGTGAAGTTGTCGACCAGCGTCAGAGCCCGGATCCGGTGGCCGTCGAACAGTGCGTCCGAGACGAAGTCCATCGACCATTGCTGGTTCAGCCTCACCGCCGCGTCGCGCTCCAGCCGCCCCGCGGCCGTGACGTGCCGCCTCGGCCGTTTGCACCGTAGACTCAGCCCTTCCAAGCGATACAGCCGGTAAACCCGCTTGCGGTTCACTCGCGAACCCTCGCGCTGGAGTAGGACATGATTGCGCGTGGAGCCGTAAAGCACCCGCACCGCCGCGATCTCACAGATCCGCACCCGTAAGTGCGCCTGGCTGTCCCGGCGAGCGCGGTAGCGCGGTAGCGCGGTAGCGCTGGGAGGAGCGGTGGAACCGCAGAGCGGCACAACCCTGCCGCTCGCTCACCCCGAACGCGTCCTGCACGTGGCGGTCGAGCTCAGGCCGGCGACCAAGCGGTAGAGTTTTCTTGCCAAGACCTCCTGCAGCATCGCCTTGTCCAGGCTGAGGTCGGCCACGAGCTTCTTCAGCTCCGTGTTCCCTTCCTGCACCTGCCTCAGGTGCCGCAGCTCCGAGGGGCCCAGCCCACCGTACTTCCGCTTCCACCGAAAGAACGTCGCCTCCGACACCGCCATCTTGCGGCAGACCTCCACCACCGGCGTGCCCAGCTCCGCCTGCTTCAGGGCGAAGGAAATCTGTTCCTAAATGTAGTGGCTCTTCCTCACCGAACCGCCCTCCCTCAGCTCAACAAACCTGCCGGAAAACTCTCAGAAAGCGCGGACCAGTTTCCAGGTTTAAGGTCAATCGTTGATTCCCACGACGGCTTGCTTGCCGTCACCTTCCGGCAGGACACGACCCTACTTGCCATCCTCGACCATGCGATGAAAACGCTCGTGGGCAAGCACAGCATGGCCGCGTGAGCGCCAGCGAGGGTGGCCGGGCGGCTCACCAAAGGCGAGGGGACCCGAGCGACGTTGGAACTCAGCGACCGTACAACTTCGCCGAGGTGTTGTCGCCGCGAGCAGGAGGGGAGGGCAAATCCGCCTCCGCTGCGGCGCGCAGAGCTCTCGCGGTGCGCAGCAATGCCACCTTGTCGCGCGGAAACAGGTCGTCCGCGGCACGGGCGACCTGCGCGGCGATGCTCCGTTGAGGATCGTTGTCCCTTTGCGACATCTGACCGGCTCCGTCTGGGAACACCGCTATACCCGGGGCAACTGTCATTTCTTTTGTGAATCATGACTACAAAAGAGCCGCATCCTTCAGCCAGGCCATCTCGCCGCATGATGAGCCTATTTCCCTCCATGAGAGAGGGGGACCTCGTGCTCTTGAGGGCCGCGCGCCATGCGACGACTGCTGGAACAACTGAAGATCGGGACGAAGATTGCCGTTGCGGCGACTTCGATCGGGCTCCTCGCCTACTCCCTGGTCGGACTCTCCGATGTGTCAGCGCTCAGCACTCGAATGGCAGGCACCAGCATGCCCCGGCTCGTCGCCGCACTTGAGATCGGCCGTGCTGTTAGCGTAGCCGCCGTGCAGGAGAAAATGCTCCTCATCGAGGCCACGGCTGCCGGTCGGCAGCAGCGCATGTGACCAGCCCCCATGAGGTGCCCCAGGCGGATTTTTAATGGAGCA
>NZ_JONP01000137.1 GCF_000711725.1 Roseomonas aerilata DSM 19363
CCGGCGAGCATCTTGCGCTGATGGACCGGGTTCTTATGGAACACGTCGATGTTGCTGCCGATCAGCTTGTCCGCGCTGAAGCCGGGCAACTCCTTCTTCAGCTCGGCCTCGGCCTCGCGCATCAGGGCGACAGCCGATGGATTCATGTAGGTGATCGTGAGGTCGCAATCCGCGACCATGATGTTCGTTCGCAGGGCATCGAGCGCCGTGACGCGCGCGACGACGCTGTTCTGCTTCTGGGCGCGCCCGAACATGGGATATCCTGTTTAGCGATCGCTCTTAGACTAATTATATATAACTACCAAATCGTTACGTTCGGCACGAAAAGCTTCGACGTTGTGTGTTCTTGAATCGCTCTTGTTTTCCCTTGCCTGGGCGGTTCTGGCTATGGTGCCACCGTGTTGCATGACTCAGTGGTGTTGGCGGACTGCGTCCTATTGCGATCTGGGCTCATGCGAGGCGGACATACTCCGGGCGCCCGAGCTCGAGCATGCGGTTCAGCACGTCGGCGGCGACGGTCACCTCGGCTTCCTGACGGCCGTTGGCCTGCTAGCGTAGGCCGTCGCCGATGACATGCTTCTTCTGGCACTTTCCCGACCAAACTCAGTTCATGGCAGGAACTGGCTGTCTATGTCGAACTGGTGGTGGCGCAAGGGGCCATGCAGAAGGCCGCCGCGCTTCTGGCTGAGCAGGCCGAGCTTCTGGCTGCTGAGATGGGCGCGGGTACGCTGCACGAGGAGGGCGGACCGGAAGCGTTGCGGCCCTTCGCTGCCGTGGTGCGGGCGACCAACGACGATGACTGGGCTACGGTAGGGAGCGCCTAATCCAGGGGAGCGTACCTGGCAGGATCAGCAACGTGCTTCGGCAGAGAGAATACAGCGAGCGTTAGACGAGCCTGAAGTGAGCAGTGGAAGGGAGGGAGACTAGGAGGCTCCCCGGTGCGACACAGCGGCGGATGGCGAGCAGAACGGCATCGATGGAGCTGAAGGCCTGCACCGAGATCTGCTCATCAGCCTGCATGGTGCTCATCTGCAGGCCGGTGCTGGTGCGCCAGACGGCGAAGAACAGTTCAGGCGCTGCATCTCTCGCGGTGATGACGAGGGTAAGATGACCGTCGTAACCCTCCTGACGGTCGATCTCCCACGTGCCAGGCAGCGAGGCCAGACCTGCCTCAAGCTCGCGAGCTTGGGCATCGGAGAGGCTTCGGAAGGCACGAAGACGGGCACTGGTTATCGCTGCGGCGTTGGACTGGGATAGCACGTAGCGCATCCTGCGTTCCTTACGTCTGGCGCCGGTTAGCGGGTAACCGGCCCCACCATTCTGAACCTTCGACCCAAGCAGTTAGCGGGTGATCGCCTAGCTGCTGAGGCCATGGCCTCCCTCATCTCTCCTGCGCGCATAGCCGGACATGAAGTAGGTTCCACCGGGCTCTTCTAACCATCACGAAACAAGAGGGTTTCAACCTCTGGTTGTGATATGGGGTCTGGCTTCACGTCTCCGATTGGCATTTGTTTGTGCATTAGATCAGCGCCGCCGTGTTAAGCATTGATTTTGCATTGAATGTTCCATCAGCAGATCGCCATGGGTTAACTTCGGCGGCTTCTTTCGCCCAACGCAGACAAAAAAGATACGAACTCGTGTCAAAGCGCGTTGCAAGTTTCGCGCTATGGTTGTATCCACACTTCACGATTTCGTGAATGGAAACTTCCATGCGTGTCCTGCTGGTAGAAGATGATCTGACCACCTCGCGTGGGCTGACCCTCATGCTCAAGACGCAAGGCATGATCGTGGATGCCACCGACACCGGTGA
>NZ_JONP01000138.1 GCF_000711725.1 Roseomonas aerilata DSM 19363
AAGGAGCGCTCGGAGGCAGAGGCGAAGGACCGCAAGCCTCACGCCGCCTGATACTGGGGCGGCTGCTTGTGCGGTGGTAGCAATACGCAATGTGGCCCTACCCGAGCCATCCAGTAAGGTGACCGGCCCAGCTGTGGGTAAGGGCAGCACTGAGACCCGTTCTGGCCCGATCGGTCGGGCAGCGGCCGGCGTTATGCTGCAATCCGGCTAGTTGCTGTGGGCAGGCATTGGGGAGATGCTGACGGTCAAGGGGGAACCGCCTTGACGAAGACCGCAGAATCCGCGGACGACCGCGCTCGGGCGGCTGTACGGCATTGACCATTTCGCGTTGGATCCCGGCGCGGTCCCCCTTCGCTATCCGCAGCTACCGCTTCCAGTGGTCGGCAGACCTGATGACATCTTGGGCCTTCGAGATGGAGACCCTGATCCTCGGCTGGTACATCGTGGTGCAGACCCAATCAGTCCTGCTGGTTACGCTGTTCGGGTCCCTGCAGTTCCTCGGGACTCTGATCTCACCCTTCCTCGGCTTGGTGGGCGACGCGATCGGCCATCGCAACGTGATGTGCTTGATGCGAGCGTCCTATGCAGTGCTAGCGGCAGCCCTGGCAGTCCTAGCGCTGGGCGACATGCTGACGCCGATGTTGGTGCTGCTCGCAGCCGGAATTGCCGGGCTGATTCGCCCCTCCGACATGAGCACTCGCAATGTACTGATCGGCGAGATCATGCCCGGCGATCGGCTGATGAGCGCCATCAGCCTATCGCGCGTTACCACAGACTCTGCACGCGTGGGGGGCGCCTTGGCCGGGGCGAGCATCGTCGCCGCCCTTGGCATGGGCGAGGCCTATCTGATGGTGGTGCTGTTCTACGCATTGGGCCTGCTTCTGACGCTGGGCATCCGCGCGCGGCGGGTGGCGGAGCGGGGGACCGCGGGAGTGGCGCCGTCGCCGCTACGCGGCCTGTGGGAAGCAGCCCGGGCGGTGTGGCAAGCGCCGCCGCAGCTAGCGGCAATGCTGGTGGCTTTCCTGGTCAATCTGACGGCCTTCCCCTTCACGTTGGGACTGCTGCCCTACGTCGCGCGGGACGTGTACGGCACCACCCAGGCGGGGCTCGGCTACCTGGCGGCAGCCGTAGGGATGGGCAGCATTGTAGCCTCGCTGATCCTCAGCCGGATGGGCACTACGGTGAAGCCAGCGCGCATGATGCTGGTTTTCAGCGTAGTCTGGCACGGGTTGGTGATCCTATTCGGCCAGATTGGCAGCCTGACAGGTGGCTTGCTGCTGCTGCCGGTAATCGGAGTTGTGCAGGTGCTGTGCGTGCTGCCAATGTCGGTGCTTCTGCTGCGCGGTTCACCCCCAGCGCTGCGCGGCAGGATCATGGGTATGCGCAGCCTGGCGGTCTATGGGCTGCCAATTGGGCTGCTCTGCTCCGGGCCACTCATCGATCAGCTGGGCTTTCCGGCCACGGCGGCAGTCTACGGCACTCTGGGCATCACCGGGACGCTGCTGGTGCTTGTCATATGGCGCGCCCATCTGTGGCCGCGTCTTGCATCTGGAAACAACCCCTAAAGCTGCATCGGGCTGTCGTTGTCCCCCGCTTTTCCAATCGCGCTACCTGGCAGCATGTTAACCATTCGGCTCGTGTCTTTGCCGCTGGTGGGTAAAACCCGCGCTGTGGCAGTGGCAGTGGCAGTGGCAGTGGCAGTGGCAGTGGC
>NZ_JONP01000139.1 GCF_000711725.1 Roseomonas aerilata DSM 19363
CGATCAGTGCTGCCGTCCCCATGACAATGGCCGGCATCATCGCCAAGGCCCTTGCGGCCAAGGCAGAAGCCAGAGATTCAGATGGGACGGTCCACGGCACCGTGGCCGAACTCTGGGCATGGGATCTGGTGAATGACCTGGTGCGCCTGGAGGACGGGGCCTGAAGCCTGAACAGGTCGGCGGGCGCATAACCGTTCTTTAGTGGCGTGCCTGAGCTTCGCCAGCCGCAGTGGAAGGCGTCAAATTCCTCCTTCGTCTTTGCGACCGGCCACGAAGTCCCTGGGCTAAGCAGGCATGCCGCCGCACCAGTCCTTCCAAACCAGGTATTGCCTGAGGATCTGGTCGGCACCTTGCCGAGCCTGCTGCGAACGCCGTAGCTCAGCGCTGGCGCTGACAGGGTCAGCGGGCCACCGACAGCCTGTGTTCGACAGGGGGCATTGCAAGTGTCAGGCGCGGCCGATCATCGACAGGTAAATCGCGTCCGAGATGCAGGACTTGATCAGCCCCTCGGCGGCCGCAGATCGCAGATCCTCCCGCACGCGACCGGCCACGATCAACTTCTCCGCGTGCTGCTGCCATGTCTCAGCACGTGTGGCTGAGAGGCCTCGCACCACGTCGAGCGCCTTGTCCAAGAGAGCTGTAAACTCGTCCTTACTGAGTTCAGGATCCGCTTCGCGTATCCTGTCCAAGGCATCGTGGAAGTGGTCGGAGAGGGTGGTTATCCTATCAGCAGCCTTGAGCATCGGTTGTGTCCGTCGCAAGAGGTTGGGTCAGGGGTGCTGTGGCCACAGCTGCCTGCAGCCGCGCTACTGGATCCGGTGCAATCTGAGTAAGTGGCGATCGGAACAGGACAGCTTTAGTCCGCAGCCGTCTCCGGTCTGGCCGTTAGGTGCCGCAGCAGCAACTGCAGACGGTACGAAGGCCCATGCTGTAGGCTGCGCTCCCTCGCTAGATCCGATCGAGAAGGGTGTTCAGTTTCGTCAAACGTCAACACATCCATGACAAGCGCAGTGCACTGGCGCAGCATCTTGAGCACAGCTCTTCCTTTCCTGGAGAGTTTGGCGGCTAACACAATCAGGCTCGCATCCTGATCGGCGCGAGCAGGCATCGTCTGTTTAGTCAGTGTGTGTGGCTGCCAGCATATCCCTTACTCAAGCTGGGCTTCTTCTCTAACGCGGCCGCGGCCTCGCCCATGATGGCTTGTATCTCGCGCGCCAGAGCGGTGCCTTTGACGGTACTCTGCACAAGCACCGAACGGCGGTCTTTTGGGTCAGCCTTGCGGCGAGTAAGATCAAACGTGTCTAGCCGATCCAGCCCGCGGGTGACTGAGGCTTTGGGGACGTTAAGCGCCGCGGCTAACCCTCGGACCGTATGTGGCCCCTCACCGAGATAGACGATCAGGAAGATGCTGAGCTGGCGTGCTGTGAGGTCGGGTCCGTCGCGGCGAACGAGGGAAACGATGGTCTCCCGTAGGATCTCGATGAACTGGTCGGGCGTGCCTTGTACGATCATCGATCTCCTACCTCAGTGTTCCCAAAGGGGCCGGGTGCTTAGGCACCCGGCCCTTGTTGCGTCACTTGCCGGTGACGCGGTGTTGCTTGTCCAGATCTCGGCTCAGACGAGCGGCT
>NZ_JONP01000140.1 GCF_000711725.1 Roseomonas aerilata DSM 19363
GCCATGCCGCGGAGCCCTGCACCCCGCCCGGCTGGTCACGCCTACCTCAGGCTCGTCTGACGCTCCCTACCTTCTCCTCGCACAGCGTATTGCTGATGTTGCCAGGTAGGCTCTCCGGGATCAGGCATTTCCAACTGTCGCCCAGCCGTCGCCGTTAATCGTCCGCACAACAGCGGCAAAAAGCCGCAACGCTTCCGGTCCGCCCTCCTCGTGCAGCGCACCCGCATCCATCTCAGCGGCCAGAAGCTCGGCGTGTTCGGCCAGGAGCGCGGCGGCCTTCTGCATGGCCCCTTGTGCCAGCGCCAGCTGAACATCGACAGCCAGTTCCTGCCATGAATTGAGTTCGGCCGGGCACGTGCCGGAAGAAGCAGGCAAAGTTGGCATTGAGGTATCCTGGTCAGGAAAGCCCTTCTGGCTGCTGCGCCCTCTCCGGGTCCAAGGAGGAGTATTCGCTGGCCGTCTTAAGAGCTGATCACCAGCTCACCTTTCTACGGACACGAACGCGTCAGGCTGACCTCGCCACGGCCAAACAGAACCTACACCCTGTATTAGGAGGCTTGTTCGGTTCCGTAATAGTGGTGAAAGGTTGATCTGCTTCTATTCCCTGGCGACGGGAGCATTACCGCGATGTTGGCCCAAAAAGACGACTTAATGGCTGCGATAAACAGTGCGCTGGATCTGATCCAGCACTCTACCACCTTCGCGGATCCACAAGCCTTCGTGCAACGAGCGCGCGCCCTCCAGACAAAGACAGCGCCTCGTGCGGACGGTTCTGCAACACCGCAGGCGAGCGGTAGGGAGCGGTAGCCCCTTTGGTGGGCTCGATTGAACTCGTGACTGGGCCAAATCCTCGAGGATTACTCGTGTGGCTATCAGGTGGTCACCAAAAGCGCGCCATTTGATATCGAGCGAGCGGCATCATCCTGGCCCTTTTTCTCGGTTATCTCATGCAGCACGCAACTAATCTACCGCACACAACTTACGCTGAAATCACAGCTAAAACTTCTGGATTGTTAACATGGCAAAAGTTCTCCCAAACCTCGACAGCCTGTCTGTTCAGGATCTTACGCAGCTGATCGAAGAGGCCGAAGCCAAGCGCGCGGAAAAGCAGGAAAGCGCCAAAGCTGCGCTGGTGGAAGAAGTAACAGCCAAGGCTGCTCAACTGGGCCTCAGTCTGGAGGCGCTGCTCGGCAAGCAAGCTGCACCACAGATCAATGTTCGTAAGGTGCGTGGCGACGTGGGGAAGCCGGTTGCTGTGAAGTACCGTGGGCCCGATGACGCCACGTGGACCGGTCGTGGCCGTATGCCGAAGTGGCTCACGGAAGCGATCGAGCGTGGGAAGAGCAAGGAAGATTTCGCGGTCTGAGCGGCGTAGTAAGCGCTGATCTGGCCAGGAAGGTGTCGCTTGTTCTCAAGCGCATGGCAGCCCTGGCTGGGTTAAGCTGGCTCGCCACTAAGGAGAACGCCACTCGCGACGAAGCCGCTAACTCCTCACCAGGACCTTGGTGCATGGACCAAGTTTGAGTCCAATGTAGGGTAGGATAGGGCCGGAGCGCCCCACTGACCGGTAGGGGACACCGCTCTTGCCCTTCA
>NZ_JONP01000141.1 GCF_000711725.1 Roseomonas aerilata DSM 19363
ACCGCCGCCTGCTGGCCAAGCACGGCATGCGCTGCTCGATGAGCCGGAAAGGCGATTGCTGGGACAACGCTCCCATGGAAAGCTTCTTCGGCAGCCTCAAGACCGAACTGATGGAGGACGGGACCTTCGACACCCGACAGGCCGCACGATCAGCCCTCTTCGCCTTCATCGAAGGCTTCTACAACCGACAGCGTCTCCACTCAGCGATCGGCTACAAAGCCCCAGCTGAAATGGAACAACTCGCCGCGGCCGCGTAGGCCGTAACCCGTGTCCACCCAAACAGGGGAAGATCAGGGTTCTCTCTCCACAGCCAAGCTCAGGTCAACTTGCTTGAGGCTATGGCTCTGGCCGCCGTTGATGGCTGGTGGGCAGGGCGTAGTGATGCCGCCTGTGCTGGTGATTGCCCCTTCTCCTGCACGCTGCCGGAGCTACGCCACGCATGGCTGGGCGGGTTCAGCGCTGGCCGAACGGTCTAAGAAAGATTATCTGCCGTCGGGCGGCTGAGGAGGTCAGCACCAGAAGCTGCCCCTGTGTTCTTCGTGCACAGCCCCGCAGTTAGACACGCCGCTCCAGGACGGCGGCGAGCGGTGCGCCAATCAGACAGCGCACCCCTGACACAGCGAAAACCATGCGCACACGTCCTTGCAGCTGCCGCACCAAGACCTCCTCGATGAGGCGCAGACCAAAGCCGCGATGTGTTGGCGGTCTGACGACCGCTCCTCGGGCCTCACGCCAGTCAACACAGAGCTCATCACCAACAGAGCCGGGCACCACGGACCAGTTCAGCCCGACGCGGCCGCGAGGTGCGGAAAGAGCGCCGTGTCTGAGCGCGTTGAGCCCGAGTTCGTGCAGCGCCAGGCCAAGCACCACGGCCGCACCTGCTCGAAGGTGGATCTGCGGCCCACTGGCCTCCACGCGCCCTGGGCTGCCAATCCCGAAAGGCGCCAGCTGCGCCTGCGCCAGAGAGTGCAAAGGGATGCTTTGCCCATGAGCGGCAACAACGGCCTTTTGTGCCTGCGCCAGGGCAAACAACCGCTCCTGCAGGGCGGCCTGGAACTCGTCCACGGAACCGCTGCTTCGACCAAGACGTGTGGCAAGCGCCTGCACCGCAGCCAGGTTGTTCATGACGCGATGGTTGAGTTCACCGAACAGGATCTGCTGACTGGTCTCGGCGCGTACCCTGTCACTCACGTCGCGCTGCGCCGACACCCAGCGCAAGATACGCCCGTCGGCATCGCGGGATGGGTTGATCAACCATTCATTGACGTACTCTGTCCCGTCCTTTCGGTAATTGACGGCTGTCCCGAAGAAACTTTCGCCGCGCGACAGAGCGACACGCAGTCTATCGAGCGTGGCGCGGTCGGTTCGCGGGCCTTGCAGGATCTTTGGTGTTTGACCCAGCGCCTCCTCGGGCTCGTAGCCGGTAATGCGCGTGAAGCCGGCGTTTACGTACTCAATACGCGGGCCAGGATGATCAAGGTCGGTTCTGTTGCGGCCTTGCGGCGTCCCACTGACTGGGTACAAGCCGCAGTATGGCGAGACGGCGGAGAGTGGCCTCGGTGAGACTGGATCAATG
>NZ_JONP01000142.1 GCF_000711725.1 Roseomonas aerilata DSM 19363
AGCGGTAGCCGGGGTAGGTGGTGGGCTCGGACGGCATTCCGCCAGCTTCACCTGACCATCTCGTTTCAGCCAGACCTGGACAACGTGACAATGCCCCAGGTACCATTTGGCACTGGCGACGAAGGGCTCATCATCACTCATGGCACAGCAATCGTCTCCCCGCTGAAGACCTAATTCCACCGCACGCGGCGCCACGGTCCTGCGCACTGCCCGCGCAGGATCGCCCGTTCCCACATTCAGGGCGGTTGGGCACCGACCTGCCCAAAGGCACGTCCGTCGCCAGTCTTGGCGTCGTGCCCGCCAGCCATCAGCGGATGGCGCCGGGAGGCGATCCGTAGGAACGCTAGGCGGCTCCAGAGTGGGTCATGGCTGCGAGGGCCGCGACGTGAACGGAGGTGCAGGTTAGTGCCACGCATGAGCATATCCTGCCCTATCTCGCCGTTTTGTCGAAGAAGGTTATGCTTGACGTAACCCCATGGGTGACGCTATACGTAACCCCATGATCAAGAGCTTCAAAGACAAGCGGACAGCGGCGGTGTTCGCGGGGCAGATGCCGAAGGGCTTCCCCACCGACATCGCCTCCATCGCTCGCCGGAAGCTCGCGATGCTCGACCGGGCCGTCACCCTCACCGACCTGAAGGTGCCGCCCAACAACCACCTGGAGGCCCTGATCGCTGGCCGCGTTGGTCAGCACAGCATCCGGGTCAATCGCCAGTTCCGCCTCTGCTTCATCTGGCGGGATGGAGACGCCCACGAGGTGGAGATCGTGGATTACCACTGACCTCCCCCACCCGCTCACCGCTCACCTGGAGGCTTTCGCCCCATGACCATCCTTCGCGACGACCTCGACGCCGGCCGGGTAGACCTGTCGGACGTCACCACTGGCGAGACCATCCCGCCCGTCTCCCCCGGCGAGGTGCTCCGTGAGGAGTTCCTCACGCCCATGGCGCTGTCCGCCAAGCGCCTAGCACTCGAGATCGGCGTTCCGACCAACCGGATCACCGCCATCCTTCATGGCACCCGCGCCCTAACGGCCGAGACCGCCATCCTGCTGTCCCGTCGGTTCGGGAACAGCGCCGAGTTCTGGCTTGGCCTGCAGATGGGGTGGGACTTGGCGCGGGCACGCGAGGCGCTGGCGGCGTAGGGCGGGCCCCGCAGCCCCCACTACTCAGCCAGCCTCGTCAGCGCCGCCTGCACGTGACAGCGAGGGCTTCTACGGCGCAATCAGGGCGGCGATGCTAATGCCGTCCAGCCGCTGGCGCGCCTCCACATACGCCGGGATCTTCGGGTTCTCCTCGACGGCGCAGCCGTACCACCATTTCGCCGCGTGGAGGTCGCCGAGCAGTTCACAGCACCAGCCGATGCGTTTGGCCAGGTAGCCCGCGTCGAGTGAGGGATCGGCGTCTGCCATGAACAGGTAGATGGCCATTGCATCCTGATGCCTGCCCGCGTCGATGAATTCAGTGGCACGTTGTAACGTTGGTGCATCGATCGGAGCGTTGGACGCATCTCTCCCAGGAGCCCTGGCGATCAGGTGGTGCGCACATACTCCGGGCGAC
>NZ_JONP01000143.1 GCF_000711725.1 Roseomonas aerilata DSM 19363
TACGGCGGTGCAGGGAACGACCTTCTGCAGGGCGGCGCGGGAAACGACACGCTCTGGGGTGGTGTTGGTGCCGACAGCTTGTCTGGGGGGGCTGGCAGCGACAAGTTTCATTTCGGATCAGCGCCAGAGGGTGGTGACTTCATCACGGACTTTCAGCATGGCCAAGACATTCTCGAGATTTCGGCCTCTGGCTTTGGGGGAGGGTTGATAGTTGGAACCAGCCTTCGTCCAGACGAGTTTACGTCTAACTCTACCGGCATGGTGAGTGCTCCCGCAGGGATCGGTCAGTTTGTCTACCGCACTGATACAGCCACTCTATTCTGGGATGTTGACGGATCGGGCGCTGGTGAGGCAGTGATGATCGCTAAATTCACTGGCGGCTTACTTATGCAAGCCAGTGACATCCATCTAATCGGATAAGTGCCTCCTTCATAACGAATGGGTTAGGCAGAGCGGCAGGGGTTTTGCACGTTCGGAGGGCGTCTGACGTCCTTCGAGGTGGCTTACCGCCGGTCAGCCGCGTGTCGATGACGGGCCATTCGGGGTGTCAGGGGCAGCCCTCTACACCTGCGGTGCATCCTAACTTCCCTCCAGGAAGGTCCGGAGTTGCTTGGCGAGCGCCGGGTGCTGCAGCTTGCGCAGCGCCTTGGCCTCTATCTGACGGATGCGCTCACGCGTCACGATGAACTGCTGGCCAACCTCCTCGAGGGTGTGATCCGAGTTCATGCCGAGCTCGAAACGCATCCGCAGCACCCGCTCCTCGCGCGGCGTCAGACCGGACAGCGCCTTGCTTGCCGCGTCCCGCAGGCCAGCCTGGACCGCCACGTCCAGCGGCAGGACGGCGTTCTCGTCCCGGATGAAGTCGCCGAGGTGACTGTCCTCCTCGTCACCAATCGGCGTCTCCAGGCTGATCGGCTCCCGGGCAATCTTCTGAGCCTTGACCACCTTGTCCTCCGGCAGGCCCATCTTGGTGGCGAGCTCCGCAGGCGTCGGCTCCCGCCCGAGTTCGTGCATCATCTGCCGCGACGTACGGTTCAGCTTGCTGACCGTCTCCGTCATGTGCACCGGCACGCGGATCGTCCGTGCCTGATCGGCGATGGCTCGGGTGACAGACTGGCGGATCCACCAAGTGGGCATTGGCAAGTTGTTTGACGGGAGGGCGAGTTCGGCGGCGTGACTGAGGGGGCGGTAGGATCAGGATGCCGCTTGGGCGCAGGTCTCCTGCTGCCAGCTGCGACAGGCCTTGGTGCGCGCACGCTGGTACTCGCCGGCCGTCATCAGGTGTCGACGAGGACGGAAATGGCCGTAGATCATGCTGTGCGCCGAGAGGAACCGCTGAGCCTGCTCAGCCGACTTAAACCGTTGCATCTGCCGCTCCCGCCGTCGGGTAGGGCGGTGCGAGTTCTCGGCCCGGTTGTTCAAGTAGCGGCTGCTTCGATGCCGGACCTCGGGTAGGAGTTCGCGCTGGGCCACGCCGTGGCTCTTCAGCCCGTCAGTGACCAACCGGCGCGGCTTGT
>NZ_JONP01000144.1 GCF_000711725.1 Roseomonas aerilata DSM 19363
CGGCTCGATCGCCGCCCAGAGATCATCCGGAACCAGGGGCTTCGCCATGCCCCGCAAAACGCTCACCAGCAGGTTTCGTTAGGTGCTCTTAATCCAGAAGAGCACGGTGGCGCCGAGGAGGATGGTGGACATGAAGGTGTGGGCGCATCGGTCGTAGCGCATAGCGATGCGGCACCAGTCCTTCAGACGCCCGAACATGTTCTCGATGCGGTGCCTCTGCCGATAGAGGGCCTTGTCGTAGGGGAGCGGGACCTTGCGAGGCTCCGGGCGACCACCACACAATCGTGGCCGCGGTCGCGGAGGTGCCGGTAGACCCCGTAACCACATGGTCCAGCCTCGTAGGCGAAGCGCAGGATCCGACCGCCCCGGCCGAGCTGGGCTACTAGCTTATCCAGCGCCGCCGGCTCGTTGGGGATTTCCCCCACGAACCGCACCTCGCCATCCCGCACGGCCTCCGCCACACAAATGGCGATCGTCGCCTTGTGCACGTCCAGCCCGACAAAGGTGATACTCTCTCCCACGGCCCGTCTCCTGTGCTGAGGCAGGGCGACCGCCCACCCGGCGCAACCCTCGATCATCCTGCACAGTTCGAGGCGGGCCACCCCGCCTCAGACGGACATCTGGTCTAGGTCGGCCGGGCCTGCTGGAGGCTGACCCCGCTCTACGACCTGATCCTCGGCATGGCGTTGTCCGCGGCCAAGCTGTTCGCCGACGACACGACGCTGCCGCCTCGACCCCGGCCAGACCACGACCGGGCGGCTCTGGTGCTATGTAGTCGATGACCGGCCATGGTGCGGCCCAGGGCACCCGGTCGCGGCCTATGCCTACACCGACGACCGCAAGGGTCAGCGCCCCGCTGGGCACATGTCAATGTTCTGGCGCGTGCTGCAGGTGGATAGCTATGCCGGGTTCAAGCGGCTGGCGGGCAACCGCGCCGGCGACCCAGTCACCCTCGCCTTTTGTTGGACCCACATGCGTAGGTACTTCTACGAATTCCATGCCTCCACCGGGTCACCGCTCGCGGCCGAGGTGCTGGCGCAGGTCCAAGAGCTTTATGCCACCGAAGGCCAGCTCCGCGGCCATCCTGCCGCGCACAGGCGACATGCGCGGCAGGCGCGAAGCCGCCTCCTCGTCGAGCCCCTGCATGCTTGGCTACAGGCACATCAGGGCCGTGTCTCCGCCGCCTCGGACCTGGCTAAGGCAATCCGCTACGTCTTGCGGCACCGGCCGAGCCTAACCGTGATCCTCGACGACGGCCGGGTCCAGGTGGACTCAAACGTGGTCAAGCTCGCCATCCGCCGGGTCGCCCTCGACCGCAAGAACGAATTGCTCGCGGGCAGCCATGACTGGGCGCGGCACTAGAGCTTTTCCACCCTACTCGAACGCATAGCCTGAGTTGGCGAGGTAGTTCCTGTACTCGGCTGGGATGAAGGTCTTGAGCAGGCGGCCGAT
>NZ_JONP01000145.1 GCF_000711725.1 Roseomonas aerilata DSM 19363
TCCTGCGACAGGGGTGCCGTCATCACCAGCCTCGCTGCTTCATCAGCAGCGTCGAATCAGAACCTGCGAGGCCGTGCAAGCCTGAAGTGCTCTAGGTTCATCTCGCCATCTGACCCAGCCTCCCGCTGGACCGGTGCTGAGGGCGGCCTCGCCTACTTCGCCTACGAGACCAACCTCCTGATCGACCTCGACCACGCGGTCATCGTCGATGTCGAACCGACCACCGCGATCCGGCAGGCCGAGGTAGCTGTCGCCAAGCGGATGATCGAGCGCACGGGCGAGCGCTTTGACCTCTACCCGGCACGCCTGGTCGCCGACAGCGGCTATGGATCGGCCGACATGCTGGGCTGGTTGGTCTATGAGCAGGGGATCGAGCCTTATGTCAGCGTGTTCGACAAGTCACGCCGCCGGGACGGAACCTTCCAGCGCAGCGGCTTCACCTTCGACCAGGCAGGGGACGCCTACTTCTGCCCCGCCGGGAAGATGCTGGCCACCAACGGCAGGCTGGTGAACGAGGAGACGACGCTGCTCTACCGGGCGAGCACCTACGACTGCCAGGCCTGTGAGCTGAAGGCGAAGTGCTGCCCCAACGCGCCCGCCCGCAAGATCCCTCGATCAAAGTTCGAGGGCGCCCGCGACATGGCCCGCGGGATTATGGACAGCAGGGACGGTCGTGCATCCAAGCGCCAGCGCAAGAAAGTCGAGATGCTGTTCGCGCACCTCAAACGCATCCTGAAGCTCGACCGGCTCCGACTACGAGGGCCAAACGGTGCCCGTGACGAGTTCCACCTGGCCGCCACCGCCCAGAACCTCAGGAAGATGGCCAAGCTGATCCCGATGCCAGTACCAGCCCCCGCCTGAGAGGGCCGGGAGCGCCCCATCCACAGCCAGATTGGAATCCAGGGAGGCCATGCCCTTGTCGATACCGTCCGACTTCTTCAACAGAATAGGCCAAAAGCGGTCTTTGCTTTTGCTGCGTGAAGGAACTCAGGCGGCAGCCCTCTACGCCAACCACTCCCTCAGCTTGGACCATCTGCGTCGCGTGTTCCGGTTCTTCACGGCGATGCCGAGGGCGCGTCGTTGCCCGACGAGCACGACCAGCCTCTTGCCGCGGGTGACGCCGGTGTAGAGGAGGTTCCTGGCCAGCATGGCGTAGTGCTGGGTGGTGAGGGGGATGACCACGGCCGGGTACTCGGAGCCTTGCGCCTTGTGGATGGTGGTGGCGTAGGCCAGCA
>NZ_JONP01000146.1 GCF_000711725.1 Roseomonas aerilata DSM 19363
TGGATGCGGGCGATAAGCTCCTGGCTGTCGAAGGGCTTTGCCAGGAAGTCGTCGGCACCGAGGCCGAAGCCCTTCACCCTGGCTTCCGGGCGCGCCAGGCCGGAAAGGATGAGGACGGGAGTGGTGCTGCGCCCGGCGCGAAGCTTGCGAACGACCTCGTAGCCCTCCATGTCGGGGAGCATAAGGTCGAGCACGACGATGTCGTAGTCGTAGAGCCGCGCGAGCTCGAGAGCCTCCTCACCGGTGTCGGTGGCATCCACGATCATGCCTTGCGTCTTGAGCATGAGGGTCAGCCCACGCGAGGTGGTCAGATCATCTTCTACCAGCAGGACGCGCATGGCTTTTCCGTTCGCGAGTTGGTGAGAGATGAATACAACCATAGCGGGAAGTAGACAAGATGTTGCGACATCGCATGATGTTTTATGATTGCGAAGCTGTATTAAAAATTAGAGAGCTTGGCTTCCATGAACAGCGCGCCCGCCAATCCCGATGTAATATCAGTAACTTCCAAGGCCGCCTCAATGCGCTCTCTCAACGAAGAGATGCGCCTCTCGGTAGGAGTAGTCTCAAGGCACAACCCCAAGTTGCATTATATGAATGGCGTGACGGTGGCTGATCTCGCTAAGTCCTGCACCCTTTGGGGCCATGCATGAGGAGAAGATGAAGCCGGCCGGAGCTTCGGCCGCCATCGGCAATCACTCGTTAACCTTTTTCGCAGAGTGTCCAGACCGTTAACGCCGGCTGGCCCTCCCGCCTGCGCCGAACCAAGGAGCACAAGATGTGCTACGCGCCGCATCACCCCAACGCCGCGAACTCCGCCTCCTCTCCACGCGCCTTCCAGAGCCTCTCCGATGCTGAGGCCTACGAGATGGAAATCGGAATGGCGTCCGTGCCCGGTGCCTGGGAGATTGATCGCCAAGAGAGCTATGATGGGCATCTGACCCTCGTCGTCTCCTCTGCCGCTCCCTCGTCAGACCTTGTCCTGGCGGTGTGGCGCTCCGGCAGCGACCTGCAGATGAGCACCATGCACGGCGATGAGCAGGTCACGGTACAGGCCTTCAGATCAACCGGGGCTGTTCTCCAAGCCATCCGTGGTCTCGCCATGCCGCGGAGCCCTGCACCCCGCCCGGCTGGTCACGCCTACCTCAGGCTCGTCTGACGCTCCCTACCTTCTCCTCGCACAGCGTATTGCTG
>NZ_JONP01000147.1 GCF_000711725.1 Roseomonas aerilata DSM 19363
CTCGCAACTCCACCCTAGCCGTCAGGTCCGATGGCCACCCAAGCCCTACACCCCGGACCAAGCCGGATTTTCCACCACCTCCGTGGACGCTACCTAGGCCACCCCCGCCTCCTTGGCCGCCACATGCCCGCGCACCACGCCGGCCAGGGTGTTGGTGTCGCAGATCCCCAACCCTGAGTACCCCAGGGCCTTGGCGGTAGCGGCAAGCTCCCAAGGATGGGATGCGCCGTCGAGAAAGGAGAAATTTGACCTGGCCGCGAGCTCAGCAAAGGGCTGGACAGGCGGGCGTGCCTCCCCCTGCCCTGCTCGGGCCGCCCCACCGCCGGGCGGCCGCATCAGGTCGAGTGCGGCGGGCGCGGCGGCTTCTTGACCACCACCATGTTGGCCCGCTCCAGGTGGGCCGCGAGCTGCTCTGCCAGCACTGCGGCTGCCACCTCCCAGGCTGCGCCACGCCGGGGCTTGCCGCGCTCGTCGTGCCGGAGCGCATAGGCCAGCACCTCGGCCACTTCCTCACCGGTGGCTGGCACCATTGGGCCGGAGGCAGAACCCTTCGCATCAGCCATGGCGATCCTCAGCGAACATGAGGATCAGGCAAGGAGCGGCGAATCGGGCGCGGAGCGGCATCGGCGCAGCGTGCAGACTGAAGCCGAACAAATCAAGAACTCGACCGCAAGTTGAAGCTGACCTGACCTCCTGGCAACCGCGTGTTGCCGACCTCGATTGGTTGCCCGGCGACCACAACACGCTTCTCGCCACCTCTGGGCATCTGCAGCACAGCTTCCATTTGCGGGATGGTGCGTCCTTGCCGGAGCCGCTCAACCGCAAACTCCCGGCGGGCAGCACCTTCGATCACGTCCATCTCGTAAGCCGAGCGACCGAGTACCTGATCCTCGACATAGCCGGTCATCTCAAGGAAGCCGCGGTTCACCTTGACGTAACGGTGGTCGGAGAGGCGCAGGATCACCGCCGGCGCCGGGTTGGCGCTGAAGGTAGCCTCGAAGCGCTCCTCGGCGTCGAAACGCTCGGTTTCATCGTTCAGGATCAGCACCAGGCAATCCGGAACGCCGGGGTAGCGTCCACGGAGGTGGTGGAAAATCCGGCTTGGTCCGGGGTGTAGGGCTTGGGTGGCCATCGGACCTGACGGCTAGGGTGGAGTTGCGAG
>NZ_JONP01000148.1 GCF_000711725.1 Roseomonas aerilata DSM 19363
GCGTTTGAGGTGTGGTCCGACATCAGCGGGGTTGCCGTGCGGGCTTGATCAGTTTTGGTCTCGCTGCAGATCAGTCAGCCTTGTTGACTTGGGGCCGGCAAGTTGACGATGCCACATGGAGAGAGGCCGGCACCCTACCCTCCCCGCCGGCTGGAGCGCGTCGCTTGGGGCATACTGGAAGCCCTGCGGGTGGGGGCGCAGGCGTCGACTGAGCGGGCGTTGGCGTGGATCGGGGAGGCCTGGGCCATATCCCCCCTCCTCCAGCCGCGCCCGTGCGTGCGGTGCATAGGGCACCCCCTCTAGTGGCGGGCTCGCAGCTCCACTGGCAGCATGTAATTGCCCATCTGGACGGCCGGAGCACGGCTGTGGTTATGGATGCTCTCGCAACGGGCGAGGTTTTTGATGGAACTGCTGATCGCAGGCGCGGACGGCGTCTGGGTGGAGATCCCGGACGGGCATTACGGGCTTCAGGATGCACAGGGACGGATCAAAGCCGTGCCGCGTGGCGAGCCCGGCACGTCAAAGCAGGGCGGCCTGCGGTGGAGGGCTAAGCAAACAACCTTTCTGAAGCTGACGGCCGAGCCGGCCTCGTCGTTGCAGGCTGATGAAAAAGTCGAGGCAAAAAAGGGGCAGGTTGTAACGGCAACCGCCGCACGGCCTGAAAGTAATCACTATCGGATCATCGGTGCCACCCTCGACGGCGCCGCTTTGGGCGACCGGGATTACTTCATCTATCCCGCAATGTGGGAGGAAGATCGGTAGGTACTGCGACCGGACTCAAAGCTGGGTTTTATCTTCTCTCTCGATGGCAGGTTCTCCACTCGTGGAGAACCTGCCAGTGCCGAGGGTAGAACGCACGAAATCTCAGACGGCGCAGTGCGGCGTGTGTCTGGGATGGTCGGTCGAGAATGCCGATTATCTCGTGTCGGCTCAGTCCGGTAGGGACCTTCTCGCCGACCTCTCTTATAATCAGCCGCTCAATCACCCGAATAGGAATTAGGGTTCCATCCGCCTCGCGAAGCCGGGTAGCCGATCGCGCAATGGCAATCCGCACATCCCGACGATACTAGAGCTTTTCCACCCTACTCGAACGCATAGCCTGAGTTGGCGAGGTAGTTCCTGTACTCGGCTGGGATGAAGGTCTTGAGCAGGCGGCCGAT
>NZ_JONP01000149.1 GCF_000711725.1 Roseomonas aerilata DSM 19363
GTGCGCGAGCCGCAGAACCGCCGCGTGGAGATCGTCCTGCGCTGAGCAGGCGATCCCTCACGGGGAGAACAGGAGGGGGCGGGACCGCAGGGTCCAGCCCCCTTTTTTCACATCATGTCAACACAGGTTACAGAGACTGTGGCGTGGATGCCACAGCGGAAGCAGGTCGTCTTTTTCACCAGGAACCTGCAACCCATTTGAATGTTGTGGGAGCCAGCGGTGCCTATCTGACCCCCGCTACCTTTCATCCGTTTCCTAAGGATCACTCCATGTCGCTTCGCAAGGCTCTTCTGGCCGCTACGATGCTGGCGCTGCCCCTTGCCGCGCAGGCCCAGCCCGTCTCGGGCCTCTACATCGCCGGTGGCTTCGGCGCGAACTGGCTGCAGGACGCGAAGCTCGGCGCCACGGGTCCCCTCGCTGACTCCCTCGCCCGTTCCGGCATCAACCCGCGCGGCGAAGTCGCCTTCAACACGGGCTTCGTCGGCCTGGGCAGCCTTGGCTGGGGCTTCGGCAACGGCCTCCGCGCCGAGGTCGAGGGCAGCTACCGCCAGAACGACGTCGACAAGATCCGCGGCTTCCGCGGCACCACCAGCCAGGCCGACGGCAAGTCCCGCTCCTACGGCGTGATGGCCAATGTCTTCTATGACCTGGACTTCACCCGCTTCGGCGTGCCGACCTACATCCAGCCCTACATCGGCGGCGGTATCGGCTACATCTGGCGTGACTTCGACGACGTGCGCGTGAACGTCCTCGGCGGCCAGCTCCGCAGCAGCGACACCGACGGCCGCTTCGCCTACCAGGGCATCGCCGGCCTTGCCGTGCCGCTGACCCAGTTCGGCGTGACCGGCCTGTCGCTCACCGCCGAGTACCGCTTCCTTGGCACGCTCGAGCACTCGATCGACACCACCAGCAGCGGCGGCGGCTTCTCCACCTCCCGCGGCGGCACGAAGTCCGAGAACTACAACCACTCTGCCCTTATCGGCCTTCGTTACGCCTTCAACCAGCCGCGCCCGGTGGCGCCGGCTCCGATGGTTGCCCCGGCGCCTGCCGCGGCGCCGGCGCCTGCCCGCACCTACCTCGTGTTCTTCGACTTCGACCGCGCCGACCTGACGGACCGCGCCCGCCAGAT
>NZ_JONP01000150.1 GCF_000711725.1 Roseomonas aerilata DSM 19363
CGCATCTGGCGGCGCGAGGGCCTGAAGGTGCCCGCCCGGCAGCCCAAACGTGGGCGGCTGTGGCTGAATGACGGCTCCTGCGTACGACTGCGGCCGGAGCGGCCGAAGCAGGTCTGATGGGATGGACGGCCCCACTTCCTGGCACCGGCTGTGCCAAGCTGGCCAACAGTGCATCGAAGCTGAGGAGAGACAGCCATGCAGGTGACGACGATCGGGCTCGACATTGCCAAGCACGTGTTCCAGTTGCATGGGGCGGACGCGACGGGAAAGCCGGTGCTGCGGCAGCGTGTCCGGCGCGCCCAGGTGCTGGACGTATTCCGGGCGCTCCCCCGTGCACCATCGGCATCGAGGCCTGTGCAACGGCGCACCACTGGGCACGCAAGCTGCAGGCTTTGGGCCACCAGGTCCGGCTCGTACCGCCGAGCTACGTCAAGGCGTACGTCAAGCGCAACAAGAACGACGCCGCCGATGCCGAGGGGATCTGTGAGGCGGTCATGCGGCCCACCATGCGGTTTGTGCCCGTCAAGGCACGCGAGCAGCAGGCGGTGCTGATGCTGCATCGGGCCCGCAGCCTGGTGATCGCTCAGCGACGCTCGCTCGGCAACGCCATCCGTGCCCATCTCGCCGAGTTTGGGATGGTCGGCCCACAGGGCCGCGCTGGGCTGCGGCGGCTCTTGGAGGAGGTGCTCGACCCTTCGTCGGCCGAACTGCCTGAGCTGGCGCGGGAGGTCATCCAGGAACTCGCATCTAAGCTGGGCGAGGCCGAGGCGCGCGAGAGGGCGCTTGAGGCAAAGATCCTTGCCTGGCACCGCGCCAACGAGATCAGCCAACGGTTGGCGACCATCCCCGGCATCGGTCCGATCACGGCCTCAGCGATTGCGGCCACCGCACCTGACCCCGCGCAGTTCACCTCTGGCCGACACTTCGCGGCCTGGATCGGCCTCGTTCCTCGTCAGCGCTCAACAGGCGGCAAGGAGCGGCTCGGCCCGATCAGCAAGCGAGGTGACGGCTACCTGCGTCGCCTGTTGGTGACGGGCTCTTAGAGCACTTCAGGCTTGCACGGACTCGCGGGTTCTGATTCGACGCTGTTGATG
>NZ_JONP01000151.1 GCF_000711725.1 Roseomonas aerilata DSM 19363
GTGGACCGTCCCATCTGAATCTCTGGCTTCTGCCTTGGCCGCAAGGGCCTTGGCGATGATGCCGGCCATTGTCATGGGGACGGCAGCACTGATCGCATCCCGGTTCCGCTCGTAGGCCTGCCAACGCGGGCAGTAGTCCCGGCCGGTGCCCTTGGCCTTCAGCTCCGCCAGCAGCGTTGGATGGGCATCGCAGAGCCGGATCAGGTCGGCGTCAGGATTGTGAGCGGTCGCGCGTGCCACCAGGGCCGCGAAGTCGAAGAGGGGTTCCATGGTCCTGCGTGCGCGCTCCCAGAGCTATCCGGCTGACCAGGTCAGCCCTGGAGCTAACGCACAAGGCTTGAATTTATGATGCAATATCGCAATAACAAGTTCGTCGCACTTCCGCCGCGACAGTGCCACGTGTGACCAGCCCCACGAGGGATGCTCCTCCCTCGAAGCACGAATGGTTGCAACGGAATCGACCACACCGCGCCGGATCAAGGCTTCCGCGTACAGGTCACATGATAACGGCGCCCGCGCCGTGTCGCCCCCATCAGAGCAGGGTCTCAACGAGCTTCGCCTGTAGCTCCTGGAGGCGCTGATCCAAACCCCTGCGGCGCCAGGCGACAAGGTCGACCGCTCGGGAAGCCGCTACATCCTGCCGGAACAAGGCCTCCATCCGCTCACCAAACTCCCGTCCGAGGATGATCGCGTTGATCTCGTTGTTCCAGACAGCGCTGCGCCAGTCGAGGTTGGAGGAGCCGATGGCTGACCAAGCGCCGTCCACCACTGCCGTTTTGGCGTGAAGGATCTTTCCCTGCCGCTCATGGATACGTACCCCGGCCTCCAGCAAGTCCCCGTAGGCCGCGCGTCCAGCCGCGATGGCAACGCTGCTGTCGCTCTGACCGGGGACGACAATCTGCACGTCCACACCCCGTCGGGCCGCGTCGGTAAGCGCACGAGCCAGGTCCGGAGTGGGCACGAAGTAGCCGGTGGTGAGGTGGATCGATTTCTGTGCCAGGGCAATCGTGGCAAGCAGGGTGCGGTAGATGAGCGGCTGGTCACTGTCGGGGGCGCCGTCGATCGCTTG